>CALKXJ010000010.1 GCA_938003835.1 uncultured Bryobacteraceae bacterium
TAAAGGCGGGCGGGAAAATGATTCTATGTCCGCATTGTGCGGAGCACAACGGCATTACGCCAGCCACTCTGCGCCCAGGCGCGAGCATTGGGCCCATTGGCGAAGTGATTCTCGCGGCCGATAAAATTCTCGATTACTAGCAGCGGACGGGTAGAGAAAACGGAGCAATTCTAGAAAGCGTGCCGCCGTTTGCGCGGAGGCGCTCAGCAGGGAATGGTTGCACCACCAGGGCATCTTCGTACCGGTCGACGTGACGGGCCAAGCCATCGAAACCGTTGCTTGGGAGCGCCCCTTCCATCCCCTGCGGACCTATCTCAAAGAACTCACCTGGGACGGCACGTCGCCCCTGGAATCGTGGCTCTCGGAATAGCTCGGCGTCGATCCTTCGCCCTATGCGGCGGCGGTCGGCTCGCCGGCTGATCTCGGCCGTGGCGCGCGGCTTCGAGCCCGGCTGGAAGGCAGACTGCTGCCCGATCCTCGAAGGCGAACAGGGTATCCGCAAGTCGACCGCCCTGCGCATCCTGGCCGAGCCGTGGTTCACGGATGAAATTGCGGATCTCGGATCGAAGGACACCGCCCTGCAAACCCGGGGCGTGTGGGTCATTGAGATCGCCGAGTTGGATTCGATGTCGCGGTCCGAGATTGGCCGGATCAAGGCGTTTATGAGCCGGGCGATCGACCGCTTCCGGCCGCCGTACGGCAAACGCCTGATCACATCTCCGCGCCAGTGCGTCTTCGCCGGCAGCGTGAATCATGGCACGTACCTGCGGGATGAAACAGGCGGGCGCCGTCTCTGGCCGGTCGAATGCAAGGCCGCGGTGATTGACACGGATGGGCTCGCCGTCATCCTGGATCAGCTTTGGGCCGAGGCGACGTACCTCTACTTCCAAGGCAGGCCGTGGTGGCTCGATTCGGTACAGCGCAACCGCGAGGCGGCCGAAGAACAGGCCGAACGCTACGAGGGCGATCCGTGGGAGGAATCGATCCTCAAGTGGGTCGAGGGCCGGGAGCCAAAGATCCTCGCGCAGTGCATCGAGAAGAGGACCGAGATGTGTACGCAGATAGATCGCAACTGCCTGGCAAGGTGCCTGAGAGCGAACGGATGGAAGCAGTACAAGGTCAGAGAAGCTGAGCGCCGTGAATGGAGGTATCGGCGCTTGTGGTAGGTAGGTCCACGTCATGGCCTACCAGGCTGTGTCTAAAATGGCGATAAAATATTTGCGCATGAAAATGTCTCGCTTTATCATGGGGCATGGCCATGGGAGCACACCGCCACCGGCAGCGGCTGGGAGCGCTGTTCTACCACACCGAGCTGGTCTAGGCGCCGGGACACCCCTTGTACCGCAAGCTGAACGTGGTTCTCCGGGCGGCCGGCTTGGACGAGTTCTGCGAGCGCGACTGCCAGCGCTTCTAAGCCGAGCGGCGGAGGCGGCCGTCGCCGCCGGGCGTCTACTCCCGGCTGATGGTGGTGGGCTCTTTGCAGGGGCTCGAAAGCAAGCAAGCCATCGCCTGGCGGGCGGCCGACTCGTTGAGCGTGCGCGAGTTTCTCGGCTACGGGCTCGATGAGGCCGCGCCGCGCCACGTGACCGTGTCGCGCACCGGGCGGCTGATCGACAGTGGCACGCACCAGCGGGTCTTCGCCTGGGTGCCGGCGCAGCTGGCGCGGGCGGGGCTCATCCAGGGCAAGACGATCAGGGTGGATGCCACCACGCTGGAGGCCAACGCCGCGATGCGCTCAATCGTGCGGCGGGACGCGGGCGAAAGCTACCGGGAGTATCTGGAGCGCCTGGCAGCCGGCGCGGGCCTGGAGGCGGCCGATCCGGCGGTCCTGCGGCGGATGGACGGCAAGCGGGCCAAGCAGCTCGCCAATGCCGAATGGGTGAGCGCGCACGAGGCGGAGGCCACGCGTCTCAGGGACGGCCGCACGGGGCTGGCTTACAAGGTCGAAGAGGCGGTGGACATGAGGAGCGGGGCGATCCTGGCGGTGACTGCTCACGGGGGAGCGGCGGCGGACACAGAAACGATTCCCCGGACGGTGGCTGCGGCCGGCGAGCAGGTGGCGGAGCTGATTCTGGTAGTGACCGCGGACGGCCAAGCGTTGGGTGCATCCGGAAGGGGTGAGCGAAGTGGTAGCTGACAAGGGCTATCCCAGCAACGAGGTGTTGCGCGCGCTGGAGGAGATGGGCGTACGGAGCTACATTGGCGAGCCGGAGCGGGGAGGGCGCTGGTGGGAGAGGCGGGCAGCAAGGCAGCGGGCGATCTACGCCAACCGGCGGCGGATCCGTGGGGTGCGGGGCAAGCGGTTCGAGGCGGCGCGAGGCGAGAAGATCGAGCGCAATTTCGCCCATCAGTTCGCCAGCGGGGGACTCAGGCGCTTGACGGTGCGCGGCCGCCCGAACGTGCACAAGAAGGTCCTCTTGCAAGCGATGGCCTGCAATCTGGCGCTGCTGGTGCGGGCGCTCTATGGGGCGGGCAAGCCGAAGGCGGCTGCCGAGCGGGCCGCCGAACTCTTTTGGCTGCTTTTGGGGCTGCTGATGAGGCTCCTGCGGGGCTAAGCTGCTCCTCAAGGTCGAATCCACACTCGAGAAACCCTCCAGAGCCAGTAACCGGTGGCGTTTGCTCAAAGGTTCGCTCGTGGAAAACCGGCCTATTTTAGACACGGCCTGTTAAGCCTTGGGGATCAGTCGGAGTGCGCGGAAACGACTCTTGCGTCGGCACCGAACGCGAGCGCCACAAGTAGTAGTAGCCGGTCAAGTCTTCCAAAAGCTCAGAGTGAGAAATACCCGAACAAAGTTAGGAACCCAATGCTACAGCCCACGGCGGCTGTCACCATCGTCTTGGGCCGCCATTCTCGCATCGGCTGCGCCGCTAACATCAGGTACGGAAGTGACATCGCTGTATACCGACTGGAATACTGACGGGCGGCGAATATCGGCGATACGGCAAGACACAACAACCCGGCGTTAATCGTTACCCGCTTCAAGTCTTTCCGGTCGTCCCAAGTCAGCTTGAGTAGCAGTGCCGAAAACACGATGCCACAACTGAGGAACAACGATCCGCAGAAATTGCCGAACGCGGGCATAGTGGACGCAGGCAGGTATCGTTCTACCACGGAGCGAACCGGATAAAGAACGAACGCCTGCGTCAGCGCGTTCCCGATAGCAGTCAATACCACCAGCCCCATCAGGATCTTCGCAGGCAACCTTATTGATCGAGGTGCCAGCAGCATGAAGCAGATGCCGGTATAGCCGAGAGAGATGATACCGTTGGTCACTGAAAGCCCCTGTTGCACAGCCTGGTGAGAAGGCGGTACCAGACCCTTCCAGATTATGAAGAGTGGTAGCGCGAAGGCCGCCGTAACAACAGCAAAAACCAATGCCGATGTGCGGAGCCTGGGCTCCAGGAGGGCCAGCAGCACTGGTACGCCAGCTAGTAATAAGTAGGGTTGCCGCCCCCACACCGCAATTCCCAGCGAGATTCCGCTAGCGAGAAACCACCCCAGTGCGGAGCGGCTGAGTTCCAGCGCTCGCAACCCTTTCATCTGTAGGTAGAGGCTCAGTGTGACGAACACCATCGCCGGCATCTCCGAAAGTGCCATTCCGGCGATTACCCACGTCATCGGCACTACAAGCGCGGAGCAACTGGCGACGCCGTAGTCGGCACATTTTTGCTGTTTCAGCCATGCTGCCACCATCCCCGCAACGGCTACAAGCAGGAATACGTTGACAAAGCGCATCCTCACCGGCTGCAATTTCGTCACTGGTTCAAAGATGACGTGGATAAAAGCGTAGAGCGGTCCCACTGTTCCCGTAAGCGAGTTCAGGAAAGCTGTGGTCGGCCCATACCGATGAAGCAGCGGGACATAATTCGCGAAGTAGGGCTCGTCCTACAAGAATCGATCTGGCGATTTCGCTACAAGCATCACAAGCACAAGGAATGCAACGAGCAGAAACCCGCCTGTCGCACGCATTGCGAACCGATTCGACATGCAGTTCAGTTTAGCAGTTAACGCCGCTCCCAATGTGTACCGCCCCCGATTTCGTGGACAGTTTTTTGAATCATCGTCATCCCTCCGTGCCAACATCAATGAGACACTTCTCGGCCCATTAATTACTGAGCAGGGCGAGAATGGATTTCAGTGTGAGTCTCAAGAACAAACCTCTTCCCGCTCCAGCGGGTTTGCCCGCCGCGGAGCGGAGTGAGCCCGAGCGTAGCGAGGGCGAGCGCAGCGCAGCGGCGGGCAAACCCGCCGCCGAGTTGCGCGCCCTCCCCCGTCCCGATCCCGAGGTCGTCGCCAAACCCCGGCGCCGTTCCTTCACCGCCGAATACAAGCTCCGCATCCTCCAGGAGGCCGACAACGCCCGCTTTTCCGGCACCATCGGCGCCTTCCTCCGCCGCGAGGGTCTGTACTCGTCCCACTTGGTCACCTGGCGGCGCGAACGTGAGGGCGGCACGCTCGAGGCCCTCACCCCCCTCAAGCGCGGCCCCAAGTCCAAGCACCATCCCCTCGATGCGGAACTCCAGAAGCTCCGCCGCGAGAACGAGCGCCTCACCGAGCGGCTCCGCAAGGCCGAAATCATCATCGAGGTTCCAAAAAAAGTGGCTGCCCTGTTGGGCCGCCCGCTGCCGGAACCGGACCCGGAGGAGAACTCCTGATGCCCGCCGTCGCCGGACTCGCCGCCACCACCGGCGTCCGCCCCGCCTGCCAGGCCCTGAACGTGCCCCCGGCTTCCTTCCATCGCTGGCGCCAACGGGCCGCCGGCCAACCCTCGCGCGCGCCCCGCCCCCGCCAGGCCCGTGCCCTCACCGCCGCCGAGCAAACCATCGTCCTCGGCCACCTGCACAGCGAACGGTTTCAGAACCACGCGCCCGCCGCCGTCTATGCCACCCTGCTCGACGAGGGCCACTATCATTGCTCGATCCGCACCATGTACCGGCTGCTCAAACAGCGCGGCGAATCGCGCGAGCGCCGCGACCAGCTCACCCATCCGCCCTATCAGAAGCCCGAACTGCTCGCCACCGGCCCCAATCAGGTCTGGAGTTGGGACATCACCAAGCTGCTCGGGCCCACCAAGTGGACCTACTATTAGTCTACGTGATCCTCGACGTGTTCAGCCGCTACGTCGTCGGCTGGATGGTGGCGCCGCGCGAAAGCGCCGAACTGGCCAAACGCCTGATCGAGGACGCCTGCGTCAAACAGAACATCCAGCCCGGCCAACTCACGGCCCACGCCGACCGCGGCTCGGCGATGACCTCGAAGCCTGTCGCCTTTCTACTGGCCGATCTGGGCGTGACCAAATCGCACAGCCGGCCCTACGTCTCCGACGACAACCCGTATTCAGAAAGCCAGTTCCGGACCATGAAATACCGCCCGGAATTCCCGGACCGCTTCGGCTCGATCCAGGATTCGCGAGCCTTCGGACACCACTTCTTCCCCTGGTACAACGACGATCACCGCCATTCGGCCCTCGGCCTGATGACCCCCGCCATGGTGCACTACAACCTGGCCCCGCAGGTCCGTGAACAACGCCAGCGCATCCTCGATGCCGCCTACCTGGCCCACCCCGAACGATTCGTCCGCCACCCGCCCCAAGCGCCCCCACTGCAACAGGAGGTCTGGATCAACAAGCCGGCACAGTCAGAGAAAGAAAGTCACTAAACTCCATGGCTTGGTGTCTCAAAGTTGTTGACACGCGCCGCATGCGGCAGGCTCGAGGGCAAGCAGGGCCTCGTGGGCCTGCCGCGGGTATTGGAACTGGAGCCATTCGACCAGCCACTGCTCGTTGTAGCACTGGCGGAATTCTGCGAGCGCTGCGGCGAGCTCCTCCAGGCTTTCGAAGTGCCGCACCCAGAGAAGCTGCTCCTTGAGAGTGCGGAAGAAGCGTTCGATGCAGCCGTTGCCTTCGGGTTCGCGCACGAAGGCCGGTGAAGACTCCAGGCCGAGAAAGCGGATCTCGCGCTGAAAGTCGTCGCTCATGAACTGCGAGCCGTGATCATGGCGCAGCTTGACGCCCAGGGCGATGCCCTCGCTGAAGCCGCCGAATTGTTCGCGCACGGCCTGGCGCACCGGCTCCAGCGCCTCGAACCGCGTGCCGCGTTTGGCCACATGGATGCCCAGGCAGAAGGCCGAGCAGTGGTCGATCCTGGCGAAAATCGGAACTTGTCCATCCCGGAGAGTGAAGCCGGCCGTGGCGTCGATGCCCCACATCTGGTTGGGCCGCTCGGCCACGATCGTTCCTTCATGCCGTTTCGGCTCGACCGGCTGCGGCTGCCGCTGCGGCGCCAGCAGTTGGTGTTGGCGCATCAGGCGCAGCACGCGCCGCAAAGACGTCCGCACGCCGGCAACGCGCAACCGCGCCCACACCTTGCGGTGGCCCTCGCCGCGGAAGGGCGATGTCTGGATCGTACGGCGAATCTCCCCCGTTGAGCTGCTCATCGGTGTAGTGCGTCTTCGGACCTCGCCTGGCGGGCAGGCGAGGCATGCAAGCGGCGCCGCTGGTAGAACGTCGACCGCGGCAGGCCCCACGCCTTGAGCACCCGAGCCCGCCCGTAACAACGTCCCGTGGAGATCGACCGGGCACGGCTCATCGTTTCGACCTCCACCGCAGAAAAGGCTTCTCGTCTTCCGTGCGCCGGATGCGCTCCCGCAACAGCTCGTTCTCCATCGCGAGTTCGGCGATCACCGACTTCATCCGGCGGCCCTGCTCGTCGACCAGATCCTCCTGCCGGATCTTCAGCCCTTCTTCGCCGGCCGCCAGGAAGGCCTCGCGCCACTCCGACAGGGTCGCTGCTGTGACGCCGTACTTGCGCCTCGTGGACTCCAGACCGGCGCCGCGGAGCAGTTCCAGAACCACGCTCATCTTGCGTTTGGCCGACCAGCGGCCCTTACCGCCGCGGCGGACTCCGGCCCCGCTTCAGTCGCCCTCCGGGCTCCTTGCGCGGGCCCGGAATCCGCGTGTTTCGTGTTGGACATACTGACACTCCTTATCGCAAATCAGTGTCCAATGAAATCGTGGGGCGGGGGAGCAGGAAAGTTCGTCGAGCTTCGCGCGGAATTCATACTGGCGCGCGGTGCGCTCCTGTTGGCTGAGCCCGGCTGCACGAACATCCCATTGGTAGAACCTTCGGAGGAGGATGTTAAGCCGAAACCCGCATTCCAGCTCGTCGAGGATGAAAATTGGAAGAAGATCGACTCTTCACTGTCGTTCCTTGTGCCATCGCCGACAGGGCGGATCGGACGAATCTTCGCCACGATCGAGGGACGTTTTGACTGGGCGTTTCAGCTTCGCCGCGGACGACGTGTACGTGTCGCGCAGCGTTATGGCCATGCAGCGCTTTTCGACTCCCGGCTCGTTATACATAGGGTCTCGACCGTCGAGTTGGTGCCACCGCATTGAGCAGGAGTCTGCGACGGGTGCATGATTTGAGCAAGGCCACGTAAAATCAATTACTTGGCGTGTTTCTCCGCGCCGCAAAACTCCCTTGGTTTGACTTGAGGAGCCAAACCTTTTTTCAGCACCTTCCCCAGCCCGTCCGTTAAAGCCTCTCTCCGTCCGTAACTGCGCAACTGGCCGTGTTTTCGGCACTTCCCCGTCTCTGGTTTGCGTTCCCTGTCCGGCTTGCCACGCCGATCTGCGCCCCTGCAAGGTTCACCGGAGGCACTTTTCTCCCCGTCTCCGGGCCTATCCAGGAATTGGTTAACAGCTTCGCGAGGGTTGTCCAACCCCAAGCCGGACGTTCCGAAACCGGGCGGCGAATATACTTAACAGACACGGCAACACGCCGCGTCGATCCCTTCCACCAGACGGCGTTTCGACCGCCAAGCGGAGATCGTCGTGGGTAGTCATTTTTGAACCGCGCAGCGTGCCTTCCGGCTGCGCGGGCAAGGAGACCGCTCATGCGCGAACGCGACGCCGCGGTCGATCTGGCCATCCTTGAGGTCGCCGCTATCCTTGGCGACCCGCCTGCTCTGGCTCTCCCAAGTTTCGCGACGGCCCAACCGCTGTCGCACAGGGCGACGTTTGGAACGGGCAGGCAAAGGCGCACTCATACATGGCCGGCCGTCTCCAGCGCGTACAGGCCATTGTACGCACCAGAAACAATCTTGGGCGCCCTTGGTCGCAATAACTCAGGAGATACAACGGCTTAGCAATGGAATGCGAGTGGTCGGCCGCATGCACAAATCTCCCATATGCAACGCACCGCGATCCTTCGAATCGCGCTTGCTGCGGGGATCTCCTTCCTCCTGCCGGCGCTGAGCCTCCATGCGGAGCCCGGTATTTCCGGACACCTTGTCCCCGGACCGGCTTGGGCCACCCGTCCACACCTCGTAGACGGATCGGCAATGACCAGCCGTCCCGTTGCGTCGGTCCCGACTGACACTCGCCTCCTTTTTGGCGGCGGAGGGGTGAACTGTTGGTTCCGGCCCAGGGTGGGGCTGCGGGTAGAAGCGCGAGACAGTGTGTTTACCGAGTTTGGCGGGAGGCGGCACTGGTGGACGGCGCGGCTCGGGCTCGTTATTCGGTGACGGGGTCATCATCCGGAGGAAGCGACGCCACATCGCCCAGCGAGAATTCCCGCATCTTTTTGTACAGCAGACGGCGGGAGATCCCAAGTTGGCGGGCCGCTTCAGACTTGTTCTGTCCGCACCGATCAAGCGCGCGGCCGATCAGAATCTTTTCCAGTTCAGCGACTGCTTCGTGAAAGGGGAGATCCAGGAACTGGGCTGAGCCCCGATTCACGGGCTCCGCCAGAAGCGGTCGCAGGTGATCGGCGGTGACGATGCGGCCCGTGATGAGGGCCGTTGCCTGCTGCACCATATTCTCCAATTCGCGCACGTTTCCTGGATAGTCGTACTGCTGGAGAAGGGTCATGGCATCCTCGGAAAACGTCGCTGCCGGGCCGCCCCTGGCTTGGCTATAGCGGGCCAGGAAGTGCTCCGCTAGCGAAGCAATATCGACTCGCCGTTCCCGCAGCGGCGGCAGCGGTATCATGATGACGTTGAGACGGTAGTAGAGGTCGCTCCTGAACTTACCATCGGCCACCGCGCTCTCCAGATCCCGATTGGTTGCGGCGATCACGCGCACATCGACGGAAAGCGTCTCTGCGCCCCCCACCCGTTCAAAGCTGCGTTCTTCCAGCACCCGCAGGAGCTTGGTCTGCATTTTGGCGGAGATGTCGCCGATCTCATCGAGAAAGATCGTCCCGCGGTGAGCCAGTTCAAAGCGGCCCTGCCGGCGGGCGGTTGCGCCGGTAAAGGCGCCGCGCTCATGGCCGAACAATTCCGACTCGAGCAGTGTCTCGCTCAGCGCCGCGCTGTTGACGGCGACGAACCGTTGTTTTGCGCGAGCGCTGTAGCGGTGAATCGCGCTGGCCACCAATTCCTTGCCCGTGCCCGATTCGCCGCGAATCAGCACAGTCGAATCGTTTTGCGCTGCGCGGCCGATGAGTTTGAAGACTTCCAGCATGGGCTTGCTGTTGCCGATCATGCCGCCGACCGCTTCCACGGGCGGCACGGGGGCAAGCCGGGTGCGAGATTCCTGGTGGAGACGGGCGTAGGCCATGGCCCGGTCAGCGATCCGTTGGATATCGGCGAGGTCACAGGGCTTGGTCAAAAAATCAAAGGCGCCGTACTTGCTGGCTTCGATGGCGGTATGGCTGCTGGCAAAGGCGGTGATCACGACAACGGGAGTATCGCGGTGCTCGGGCCGGGACCTCAACTTGCGAAGGAACTCGATGCCGTCCATACGCGGCATCTTCCAATCAGTAAAGACGAGCAGCGGGCACACGCGCTCGACCTGTTCGAGACCCTCCACTCCATCGGCGGCTTCCACCACGTCAAATCCGCGGCCTGCCAGGATTTCCGCCAGCGTGCGGCGAAGTCCGGCTTCATCCTCGACGATCAGCACGGTGGCTTTCATCGGTCCTGCTCCGGGGCGGCCAGCGGGAGGACGACGCGAAACGCCGCGCCATTGCCGTGCTCGCTGGCCACTGAGATCTTTCCATTGTGCATCTCGACGATCTCATTCGAAATGGAAAGCCCCAGCCCGGAGCCGCGATCCTTGGTGGTCACAAAAGGATCGAACAGCCGGCCCAGGAGTTCCGGACTGACGCCACATCCGTTATCACAAATATCGAACCAGGCCGTCTGGCCCTCAATGCCGCTGCGGATTGTCACAACCCCTTCTCCCGGCTTGACCGCTTCGAGCGCGTTTTGAAGCAGGTTGTCAATCACCTGAACGATCTTCGGCTGATCGATGGCGGCGGGCACGGATTGCTCGTGCAGTCGGGCTTGCAGGCGAATCCCGAGGGAGTCGGCACGGTCCCGGAAATGATGGACGCGGTCTGACAGCAGCACATTAAGGTCAGCTCTCGAAGGGTCCACGGAAAATGTTCGGCCGAAAACCAGCAGCTTGTTGACCAGGGCGTCGAGCCGCTCGATCTCGCTGAGGATCTCCGCGCACGATTCCCGCTCGCGCTCACCGCCACACGATTCCATGAGCATCTGCGTGCGGAGCTTGACCGTGGCCAGCGGATTGCGTACCTCATGCGCCACGCCGGCCACAAGCTGCCCGAGCGATGCGAGCCGGTCGGCCTGGCGCGCCAATTCTTCCGTACGCTTCTGTGCGGCAATCTGTTCCTGCAACTGGTCAGCCAGCCGGTTCACGGTCTCGGCAATTTCCCGGACTTCCTCGCTGTGTCCCGCGCCGGGAATCCGGTAGTTCAGGTCATTACCGACCTGGCGCAAGCCCGCCTTCACGTGCTCGACGCCGGATTGGACGCTCCGGGAAAGGTAGAAAGCGAAGGCAACACAGAGCAGGGCTCCGAGTCCCAGCGTGAGCGTGGCGAAACTCGAGAGTCTGCCCTCCGGCGAGCGCAACCCGGACAGACGCTTCATCGCCCAGGCGACGCCTTCCGTCTGGCCGCCATGAAAAATGGGGACAGCGCGAAACAGGATGACATCGCGGACTCCCACGATCTGGTCGTCCACGGGCTTGCCCGAGCGCAGGGAACGGGCCGCCACGTCGAGAATGACGGGCCGTTCGGCCTCCGGGATATCCGTCTTCAGGCCGCCTTCGTGGGTGGGAAACGCATAGCCCACTAGCGCGCCGGAGGCGGCGAAAAAGCCGCCCTCCACGCCGGGCGCGCTCTGCAAAGTCATCTCCGTGACCAGAGTGAGCAACTTCCTCGAACTCTCAGAGTCCGGTGTGGCCAAGGGAGAAGCGCGGCCTTCCGCGTCAAGGAATTCGGTGCGGCGCTCGACACCCCGCTTCAAAGCTTCCACGGATTCGGCCAGACGGCTGCGGTTGGCAGCTACGATCGCGGTTTCCGTATTGCGCGCGGCGGTCCAGACCACGGAAATTCCCCACAGCACGAGGAAAACCATCAGCGCGCCGAGAATGTTGAGCTGCGAGCGGTAACTCAAACCTTGGAGCCAGCGATTCATTGTTTTTGCTGGAATGCGGAAGAGCTGTTCACACTCCCCTGTGCTTCCGTGCCCGCCATGGCCAGTTTCCTTCCGGCCGCCAGATGCCCGCCCGCAACGATGGCCGTATCGGCGGCGCGGGTCAAAGCAATTGCCCTCTGCCAATGGCCGGATTTCAGACAGCGTTCCGCCTCCTCCAGGATGGCTTTGGTCTTTCGGGAAATCGAATCCAGTGTGTTGTTCTTTATACCGGCTTGCTTGGCTTTCCCTTGCAATTCCTGCGCGTTGGCTGACGTTCTTTGAAAATACCGGCGGGCGGATTGATCCGCCCCGCGCTCGCCCCGGCTGGTGGCGGGAGTTTGTTGCGCCTCCCACAACAGTTCCTCGGCGCGCAACAGGAACCTGGCCGAAGCCGCCAGTTCCCGGGCTTCCAGATTGCGGTCCTGTTCAAAACTCGAAAGCGCTTCCTGATACGCGGCTTGCGCCTCCGGCACGAAGCGCGCCGCCAGAGCCATGCCCCGGCCGAGCTTTGCCCCCGCGTCTGCTTCCGCCAGCAATTCATGGGCGGTGCGGATCTCTTGCCGGGCCGCTTCGAGCGGCGCAACGGCATCCTGGCCGAAGCCTGTCAGCGCCAGAACAAGGATTAGAATCGCAGGGTTTCTCATGGTTGGCCTGTCCTGAGTTGCTTCAGGGAAAACAATAAGCGTAACTCAGCCGGGGAGCCGAGCGGGCGATAGACAAGTTCGAGCGGCGCGGACTTTCTCTTGGCTTTGATCGGGAAATAGAGATAGCCTTCGACATGTCCGTTCGGGATTCCTTCCGCCAACCCCTGATCCTTCAACTCGAATTCTCGCACCCGCTGGTCCGCCGGATGCGCGACAGTCCGCGCCTCACCGATACCGACCCCGACCCCAGCCGAGGTCCGGACGCCGCCGCCGCGGACTCTTCCCGCGTAGGGATCGTAGTAGCGGGGACCGCTCTCATAGGAGATCGTGGTTTGTGGGCTGACGGTTACTTCGCGGACGGCCGGTGCGTTCTCGCCCAAATGGCGCGCCACTTTCGCCGCGTCCCATGCCTTCGCGCTGAAGTTGCCGCCGGATAGCGAAAAGTCCGCCAGCGCCACATCGAGCACGCGACCCGGTTCGACCTGCAACGTGACATGAGCCACCAGGAAGTCGCGCTCCAGTTCGGAAGAAAACCTGGCAGCAGTCTGTTTGGCCGTGAGGATCCGTGCTTGAAGCGCGACGCCGTCCCGCTCCACGCAGGCTCCGCCATCAGGATTCGCAGGCGGACACATGTTCTGGGCTCCGCCCGCGCCAGTGAACAGCATCGCGATAAGTAACAGGCGGATCATGGTTTTGCTCCTTGCGGCTGCGGCTGGAGCGTGACCTCCAGACGCATAGTCTTGCCCGATAGGATGTACATCTTTTGTTGCTGCTCCTGAAAACCCGCCGAATCGAATTGAACCTGGAACACCCCCGGGGGCAGCCGGAGCTCGCGCAACTCTTCAACAGTACCAGCGAAAGCCCCATTCAGTATGACGCGGGCCTGAGGCGGGGCCACCTTCAACCTGACCGTTCCGGTCGGCAGGGCAGGATTCGGGGCCAGCCAAGGTGCGTATGGCCACCAGGGAGCGTATGGGCCGCCGTGCCACATTCCGCCCCACAGGAAGGGGTCGTACCACCCGTAAGGTGAACGGCCCCAGGATCCGCCCGCGCCCAGCGCAATGGGACCTAACCGGAG
The DNA here is from genome assembly GCA_938003835.1 of uncultured Bryobacteraceae bacterium. Classification (GTDB taxonomy): domain Bacteria; phylum Acidobacteriota; class Terriglobia; order Bryobacterales; family Bryobacteraceae; genus CALKXJ01. The sequence goes on from CALKXJ010000010.1 coordinate 13,169, forward strand.
CCGGGTCACGGTCGCGCGCACTTCGCCTTTCGGCGCCTTGCCGGGTTGAGCGCCGAGGCCGGCGGCGAGCAAAAGACCGGCGAGCAGAGGCCAGGGAACGAATCGCATCAGCATGCCTATCACTCCCTTCTGTTGCATGAGAGAAGCCGTTCCTGACCCTGGTTGGGACAGGAACGGCATGGCGCAGTGCCTTGGATCCAAGCCAGCGGGCCTTTAGGGCTTGGGCTTGGGCTTGGCGGCTGACGGAGGTGGCGCGTTGTGGACCGTCATGCCATTCACCGTGGAAGCCTTTACGACCGTAACGCCAAGGACGGTTTGCTTTGCATAGCCGGTCACCGAGACATTGGAGCCCAACCCGGCCAGCCCGACCAGTGTGGCGCTGAAGTGCGGAGGCGTCTTTACGAACACTCCACTATCGAGCACAAAGCCGTCGATTTCGCCCCGGCTCGAGTAATTGTACTGTGCGAGGCGGCCCGAACCACTCCAGCTTGTCTCGCTGCCGGGCGTCGGAATCGTTATGTCCACGCCACGTGCGGCGTTTACAATTCTTGTGGGTTCAATGCGTTGGAAGCCAGAGTACGTGGTGGAGCCATAGCCGTCCACCTGTACGGTATCGCCCACGCGGAAAGAGGCGAGCAGGCAGGCAGCGGCGGGCGGCATCGTGACCAGCGTCTGACCGATCATAAAGCTTTTGGGTTCGCCTTCGCCACCGAAGTTGAATTGAGCGATTGTGCCGGACAGGCTGGTCGGGCTGCCGATTGGTTGATGATGAGGGGGTACTGGTTGCGCCAGCAATGGCAACGCCATTGCGAGCACGACGGAAATTGTAAACATCGTCTGGATGCTTGAGAACATCGAGTGTCTCTCCTTTTGGGTTTGCACTTCTGTGTGCAATAGTATGGTAGCAGGCGGGCTGCCAAACCTGCAATCTGGCCAAGATGGTGCAAATACTCACGTTGTCGCTCCGGCCACACCGCCTGCCTAGTAGCGGCTGGAACCAAAGCGTACAGTCTTTGTGCCCGCCTGGCACGTTTGGTTACGGTTGACCATGATCTGAAGTTCGGCTACGCCGACAAAACCATTTCCCCGCACCGATTCCGGCACGCCCGTTGACTCCTCTCGCCACCCATACCCCTGCGACTGGCCGTGTCTTTGCATGATCCGCCTCTACGCTTTGCGCCCCTCGTCCGCCGTGCCTCGCTGATCATCGCACAGGTTTCCGCAACCGCTTCCAGCCGGTGGCGGTCCGGCTGGGGACGGGAGCTGCATCGGGCTGCGCGATGCAGGCGGGCGATCTGCTCCGGCTCAGCTTCGACTACGGCACAACAAAGAACAACGGGAATGTTTTGAGACGGCAGGGAATCCCCTCGCGCCCGCGCGAGGGCCTCCGCAACGGCTGCGGCTGCCACCAGAATCTTGCGCGGCCAGGATTTTCAGTCACGCAGACGTACACCTATGACGCCTATAATCGGATCCAGAAGGTGGAGGAAGGTAGCAACCACCGCGATTTCCAATACAAAGAGCCGGGCAATATGTACGTGCCGTCTTCGCAGGCAACGGGCTGGGCGCCCGGCAGCTTCACGCCAACCTCGCCGTCGTGGTTTGATGAGAAGAACCGATTGGTGACTCCATTGCTGGGGACTCAGTACGACGCGGCGGGCAACCTGACGGCGATCGGGGGATTCACGTTTGAGTACGACGCCGAAAACCGCCGGGTGTCGAGCACGCTGAACAGCGTGACAACGACCTACGCCTACGACGGCGAAGGGCGGCGGGTGAAGAAGGGCTCGGCGGTGATGGTCTATGACGCCTTCGGTCGGCTGGCGGCGGACTACGGCGGCACGGCGGATCCGGTGGGGACGGAGTATTTGACGGCAGACCATCTGGGCTCGACGCGGCTGGTGACAAGCTCGACCGGCGCTGAGCGGCGGTGCCTGGACTATCTGCCGTTCGGCGAGCAGATGACGCAGGGCATGGGCACGCGCGGGTCGTGCTACGCCAGCTCCACCGAGCCCAGGGTGAAGTTTACCGGCAAGGAACGGAACGCCGAAAGCGGCCTAAATTACGTTTTTGCCCGTTACTACTCCGCAGCCCAAGGTCGATTCACATCACCCGATGAATTCCAAGGCGGCATCGTCGATCCATTCACCGAGCAGCAGGTGGGTGCGCCGGGTCCGCTGCCATACGCGGACATCACAGACCCGCAAACGCTCAACAAGTACGCGTACGTACGCAACAATCCGTTGCGGTATGTTGACCCAGACGGACATTGTCACTTCTACATCGGAGCGCTCCTCGGTGGGGTGGTCGCAGGAGGCGTCGAGTTTGCGAAGCAGCTATACACAACTTACAGGTGTGGGCAATCTCTACACTTTGATGGGCAGAAGATACTTGTGAAGACCGCTAACGGCGCGATTTTTGGAGGAACGGTCGCGGCTACGGGTGGGCTCCGCCTCGCAGGTACGACCCAGGCGTATAATACGACCGCGAGTATGGTTGGTGGTGCTGTCGAACGGAGCATCGACGCCGATTCCGACGCGGTAGTCCTGGCCGAGAAGGCAATTACCGCTGATGTTCTCACTGGCGCAGCTACGGGCCTAGTTGGTGGTGGGGCCAAAGAGCTGGCTAAGGGTGCAATAGCAGCTGGATCCAGGCAGGCCACCTCACGGGCTGAAAGCCTTCTTCGTCAGGCTGTCGAGTCGGGAGACCCTGCGAGGATCGCGAAGCGTGAAGCACAAGCGCAGGCCGTCCAATCCAGCGTAAACAGGCATGCAGTCGCTGCATCAGCAGCACAGCGCACAGCCGTGAAGACGGCTGTTGGCACCGTACTCAAGCCTGAGGAGCAGCGTTGATGCGCTTAGGGTATTCGGCTGAGACGCCCGACGTTCTGGTTGCGGCCTATAACTCGTTATTCAGGTTGGTCTGGTCGGTGATGGTGGGCATGGCTACAGCGATCATCTTCGGAGCCGCCGTCGCTGATGCACCGGCCCGGTCTACCGCAGAGCCCATTTTTACAATTGTGGCTACTGGCTATATTCTTTTGGCTGGCGGCTTCCTACTTTCGATTTGGCGCAGCCGTGTTTCATTCAAAGAGGAAGGGATGCTCATCACCCGTCCGCTGAAAAGTGCGATTTGGAGAACTTACGACGACATCGCAGCTGTCGAGCTCACTTCAGAACGGGTTGATCTTCGTTTCTCAGATGGCTCGAAGGCTTCAATCAACCGCCACATGGCCGATCTATCACAGATCCAGTCTCTGCTGGCCGCAAAGGCTTGGGGGCGATGAGATTGAGTGATTCGGCAGTTTACCGGCAAAGAATGGGATGCCGAAACCGGGCTAGACTTTTGGGGTGCTCGGTATTATTCAGGGGCGCAGGGGAGATTTGCAACTGCGGACCCACTGAATCGGCCAACGGAGCAAACACTGTGAATAGCGCCCCGAAGGCAGCGCTTCCCATGCCCCTGAGACCATGGTTGTTCTGGCTGCCGTTCCTGCTGGGCAGCGGTGCACTGGCTTTGGGGGTCCTCTTAGCGCAGGTCCCCGGAAAAGACCGCACGTGTGACATGGTCGTCTTTTCCACCGCCACAGCCCTACTGGTAGGGGCTCCCTGGCTTGGGTTCTTCGTGTCAAAGGCACCGTACGGTCAAAGCTCAAGGTGGACCAAGCCGGTCTTGCAAGTCGTCACCGTCATGGAGCTTCTTTTCGCTGCATATGGTGCGTTTGGCGCTCTAACGTATCGGGGCCTGTAAGCGTTCATTCCCCCGCCTCACGATTTCATTAGTCACTGATTTGCGATGAGGAGAATCACTCTATCCAACGCGAAACAGGCGGATTTCGGGCCCGCTTCAGTCGCACTCAGGGTTTTTGCGCGAGCCGGGCGTCGGAGGAAGCAGGGAACATTCTCGAGCACAGAGGCGAGTTGAGCCGTTCAAGGCAAGCCGCAGAGAAGGACCTGCCGGACGAGCTGCGCCTGAGGCCCGGGCCGCCTCAGGCAGCGTCGCGCACTTCGACGGACATCTGTTTTCCAAGCACGGCAAGGGCGGCCTGGATCTTTTCGGGCCTCGTGGCGTGCCGCGGGTCCAGCATGCGGCGGATGACGCGCTCATCGACGCCCAGGCGGCGCGCCAACGCGGAGTTGCTGACGCGCTGCTCGCGCATGGCGAGATAGAGAGCGAGCTTCGGCGCCAGCCAGAGCGGCACGGGCACCCGGCGCTGGCCGCGCTTGACGGGCGAGGGCGTGGGAATCTCCTCCCGGCGGGACAGGCGGATGGAAAGATCGGAGCCGAGAGCATCGATGGCTTCCTCCATGGCCTCGCGCTCGTCTTTGCCGTCCGTGGCCACACGGGGCAGATCGACAAACTCGACCAGCACGCGGCCGTCACTGCCGGTGATGAACTTCGCTGGATAGCTGAGCAGGGACATACTCTTGCCTCCTACAATTCACGCGGGTCGATCTTCAAGTCCGCGCACATCTTGGCCAGCAGGTCGCGGCCAATCTCCTTCTTGCGATCCTTGAGGGTGGTGAACTCGCCGCCAAAGTAAAGGCGGCCGTGGCTGCCTTTTCCCTTGCTGGCCACAAAGCGGCACGGGATCTTCCGGCGCCGCGCCAGCCTCCGGACCTTCCGCTCGAACTCCGCACCGTTCACTCCACCAGTCTCGGACATTTCTGTCCGCATGTCAATAGCGTCATCCGTTGTCCACCGGTTGCTGAGTGCAGCGGCGGGCGACGACGTGCCATCCGCCGAACGGCTCGAAAGGTACGAGGACGGCGTCCCGATGAGTGCGGTTGCTAAGCTCGCGGCCCCGGCGTATTTTGAGCAGGTCTTTTCTCATCAATCACTTACAACTCCTCTCTCTGCCCCGATACACCCTTTGTTTGACCTGCCGAGCCAAACCAACTCCGCACCCGCATCCTTGCTGTAAATCTCGAAATCAGTTTGGGTCCAGGGTCGCTCTTCGCGGGTGAGCTTTGCGACGGAGGCGCCGGCCTTCGGCTGAACTCCACTTCCCAGGCAGTAGAACTTCGTTGACCTGCCGTTGCGCCTGTGCAGCACGCCGGCGTCCCGGTAAGGTCCTCCGTTCGAGACCCCTCGCCCGCCTGGTGGCGGAGGAGCCCCAATTGAGATCCAGAGATCCTGCCTTTTCGAAGTCGTCGACGGCAACAAACCCCAGATGAGGCCAGCAACGGCCCGCCGGCCAGTCCTCAAGCCGTCCCCCGTGGCCCCCGGCGCGTAAAGGTGCTAACAGATGGGGGTGCGGAAGCGGAGCGTCACGGAGGAGGCTCCGCCCCCAAAAGGGTCCCAGGGAGATTCCCGGCACTGTTTGCAGTCACGGCCTTTGTGTCGTTGCTTCTCAGGCCGGCCCATTCACAAGCCGGTACACCGATTACCGTGAGCATCCCCGGCTCGATCCGGACAGACATCACCGCCATGAATGCCTCCGGGACGATGGCCGGCATCTACCTGACGGAACCGGACGGCGCCGTATACGGCTTCATAGCGAACAAGCCGGACTTGAGCGACTATGTCACGATCGATATCGGCGCCCCTGGCGGCCTAACCCTGGTTTCCGGCATCGGCCCCGACGGCACCCTTGTCGGCGGCTACTGCGACGGAGAGGACTGCTCGTCGCCGGCGGTGAAACTTCATGGCTAACTGCGGAACAGATCGGGCGCGGTAGCGGTTTGGGACCATCCGGAAGCGGGCGGTCACTTCGCGCAGTTCTTCGATATCAACGCGAGAGGCCAGATCGTTGGCCACTACGTGAACCGGAATACGGACCCGATCACGCAATCCGGATTCCTGCTGGACAGAATCGGGGCAAATCCGGTTCCCATTGGATAGCCGGACTCCAACTATTCTCACCTTTCCCTACGGAATCAACTCGCAGGGAACTGTCGTCGGCGAGGTTCGCCTCCGTTCGGCGCCCGTGAACGAGACCATGGCCTTCGTCTGGCGCGGCGGCGCACTTACGCTCTTCGCCGTGCCGGACGGCTCGGGCGGGACATACGGCACCCTGGCGACCTCGATCAACGATCGCGGCGAGATCGTGGGCGCCTACTGGCTGCCGGAGCCGTGGCACACGGCCGGCTTCCGCCTGAGGGCCGGCGTGGTCACGAGCGTCACGGTCCAAGGCAAGGGCGTCCGCGTGAACGCGATCAACAACGCCGATGCGATGGTCGGCATTTGCTTCGAATACCTCGAGCCCGCAAAGATCGAGGGCCTGATCGTGCCGAAATGGCGCACAGCTCCGATGCCGGATCCGAGGGAACGCGCTCGCCAGCCTGCATCCCCCGAGGTCTCCCTTACCGCCTCCGCCAGACGCCGTTCAGCAGCCCATTGCCGGCCAGCGCAAGCCGCCGCCCGGCACACCTCTCGGCCGCCCGCGCGCGCTCGGCAAGCGAAGCCCACAACGGCAGCCGCACCAGATCGTCGAACAGCGAGTAGAAGACGGGCACCGCCAGCAGCGTCAACAGCAGGCAAAGCGATTGCCCCCAATGACCAGCAGGGCGATGGAGCGATTCGTGGCCGCGCCCGGCCCCGAGCCCAGCGCCAGCGGCGTCATGCCCGCCACCAGCGCCAGCGTGGTCATCAGGATGGGCCGCAAACGGTGGCGTTTGACCAGAGTGATCGCCTCGTAGCGCTCGAGCCCCTGCGAACGCAGCTCGTTGGTGTGGGCGATCTGAAGAATCGAGTTTTTCTTCACGATGCCGAACAGAAGCAAAACGCCCAGGGCGGAGAAGATGTTCAGCTTCTGGCCGGCAAGGAAGGTGGACAGCAGCGCGAACGGCACGGCCATCGGCACCGTGTGCAGGATCGTGATCGGGTGGAGGAAGGACTCGAACTGCGCCGCCAGCACGATGTTTCTGAAGATGAAGGAAAGCGCGAAGGCCAGGCCGAAGTAGTAACCGGCGCGGCCCAGCTCCTTCGAGCGGCCGGAGACGGCCGAGGTGTAACCGGGCTCCAGATCCATTTCTGCGACGAAGCGGCCGATGGAGGCCAGGGCCTCGTTCTCCGCTCCTCGCGGGGCGAGATTCGCGAAGAGCGTCACCTGCCGCTGCCGGCTCAACCGGTCGATCACCGCCGTCCCGGTGGTGTGCTTCAGGTTGACGACATTCGCCAGCAATACGGGAGCGCCGGTGGCCGATGGCACGGTCGTCTCCAGGAGAGCCGACGGGGCGCGCCGGAAACGCTCCTCCGCCTGGACGACGACGTCATACTGGCGCGTCCCCTCGTTGTACGTGGTGACCTCGTCGCCGGCGATCAGCAGGTTCAGCGTCTGCGCGATGTCGGCCACCCGGACGCCGAGGTCGGCGGCGCGACGCCGGTCGATCTCCACCCGCACTTCGGGCTTGCCCGGAATGAGCGAACGGTCCACGTCCACCATGTTGGGGTCGTTGCGCATGTGCTCGAGCAGGCGGCGGGAATACTCGTCAAGCTTCTCGAGATCCGGACCGCTCAGCACATACTGGATGGCCGCGTTGCGCGTGCCGGCGATGCGCAGCGGCGACGGCGGCTGCACCGAAATGACGAACTCGGCCGGATAGGTCGAAAGCAGATCCCGCGCGCGGCTGATCAGCTCCGCCTGGGAGAACCCCCGCTGGCGGGCCGGCCACAGCTTGACGAAGATCGTGCCCTCGTTGGGCTGCCGCTGCGCGCCGAAACCGGCGACGGCCATGGTATGGCGGACCCCGGGCAGGCGCTCGCGCAGGTCCCGCGCGATCCGCTCGAGCACGGACTGGGTCGCGGCAACGCTCGTCCCCTCGGGCGCCCGGAGCGTCACCTCGAACTGCGATTCGTCCTCGTCCGGGATGAAGTTGATGCCCGCCAGCAGGAACAACGCGACGGTGCTCAAGCTGACCAGCACGCTGGCGATCACGATGGTCTTGCGGTGCGCCATGGCCCACTCGAGCATCCGCGTGTAGGCGGAATCGATGGGCCGGTAAAAGCGCGACTCTTTCGAAGTCTCCCTGGCTCGTTCTCCGTTCTCCCGCGCCCGGATCCAACGGGAGCACAACATCGGTGTCAGCGTGAAGGCGACAATCAGGCTGACGGCGATCGCCGCGGAGGCCGTCAGACCGAACGAGGACATGAAGCGCCCCACAACGCCGCCTGAGCGCGAAGGCCGAGATAAGCGACGTGGGAATCGAGATCGCCGCAAACAGCGTCGAGCGGAAGTTCAGCAGGAAGACGAAGACGACCAGCGCCGCGAACAGCCCGCCCAGCTCCAGGTGCTCCTCGATGGCGGCGAGCGAGGCTTTGATGAACTCCGACTGGTCATAGGAGAGGGTGATCCGGACGTCCTCCGGCAGCAGCTTCTGGATCTCGGCCATCTTGGCCTCGACGGCCTCGGCCACCGCCACGGCGGTGACGCCGTCCAGAGCCGCAGCGGAGTCCGGTGTGGCGCCCCCGTCGACCGCGTAGCCGACATCGCGCAGCTTGATCGGGTAGCCGCCCCAGGTGCGGATGACGACCTCGTTGAAGTCCTCCGGGCGGGTGACGCGTCCGGCGGTGCGGACCATGACTTCGCGCTCGCCCTGATCGATCTTGCCGCCGGGCAGCTCCAGATTCTGGGCGCGGAGCGCCTGGGCGACCTCCAGAACCGAGAGGTTGTAGGCGCGCAGGCGCTCGGGATCGAGTTGGATGCGAACCTGGCGTTTCCGGCCTCCGTAGATGGTGACCTCGCCCACGCCGTTGACCGTCTGAAGGCGCTCTTTGACCTCGCGGTCGACCAGCTCGGCAAGTTCGACCACCGAGCGGTTGGCGCTGACGGCATAGAACATGATCGGCAGCGCCTCCAGATCCACCTTCTGCACGATGGGGAGGTCCGCCGTGGTAGGCAGATCCCGGAGCACGAGGTCCACCTTCTGCCGCACTTCCTGGACGGCTACGTCGGCGTCCTTTTCCAGGTCGAAGACGGCGACCACCGTGGAGAGGCCCTCCACCGAGATCGAGCGCAACTCGTCAAGCCCGGAGACGGTGTTCACTGCGCCCTCGATGACGTCGGTGACCTCGGTTTGATCTCCTGCGGTGAGGCGCCCGGGTTGAAGGTGATCACCGTGACCACGGGCATGTCGACGTTCGGGAACCGGTCCACGCCGAGAGAGAAGAAGGAGAAGGCTCCCGCCACCACCAGCGACAGCACCAGCATGGTGGCGAACACCGGCCGATGGACGCAGATTTCGGCCAGCTTCTGCATAGGCTACGCTCCCGGCCTGGCTCGGACCGGCGCTCCGTCGTAGAGACGATCTAGGTTCGCGACCGCTACCAGGGCGCCCGCCTGAATCCCGCTCGCGACCTGTACCCAGTCCCCTTCCTGTCCTCTGCCGAGCTGGACGACGCGCAAGCGCGCCCGGTCGCCCTCGACGACCCAGACCCGATACGACTCCGTGTTCGGGTCGCGCCGGATGGCGCTCCGCGGCACGAGGACCGCCTCCTCGCCGGCAGTTTGCTCGATCTCGGCAATGGCAAACATCCCGGGCAGCAGCCGGCCCTCGGGATTGGGCAACAGAGCTTCCGCGGTCAAGGCGCGCGATCCAGGGTCCACGGCAGGATTGATGATTGTGAGGCGACCTTTGAAACGCCGGTCGGCGTAGGCCTGCACCACCGCGATCGCCTTCATCCCCACCCGCAGCCGGGCTGCCTCCCGCTCGGGAACCTGGAGGCGCAGCTTGATGGGGTCGATCCGGGCCAGCCGGACGATCTTGCTGGTCCGGTTCATCGCGCCGCTTCCACCGCGCTGTAGGCCTGGCGGGCGGCATTGCGCGCCGCTTCATACTGCTTCGACGCAGCGCTGGCCTGCTCTTCGGCCGTCCGGGCCCGGGTCTGCGCCTGAGCGAAGCTGCTCTGGGAGACGTCGCCGGTCTTGAAGAGAGCCGCCAAGCGCTCGGCATCCGACCGGGCCTGCCGGGCCGCAGCCAGCGCGGCCTCGTAGTTGGCCCGCGCGGCCGCGACATCGGGGACCGTACTTTCATCGAACGCGGCGCCTTCCGTGAGACCCAGCCTCGCTTCGGCCTGCCGCAATGCGGCTTCGGCCTGTTCCAACCGCAGCCGCGCCGTGCGGTCGTCCAGCCGGAAGAGCACATCTCCTTTTCTGACGAAACGGCCGGCATCGACCGGCGTTTCGATGACAATCCCGTCGGCTTCGGAGGCGACGTCGGCTGTCTCGTCGGCCAGGAAACTTCCAGTCGCCCGGACCACCACCGGAACCCGGCGGCCAACCGCCGGGACCGCCGTCACCTCGATGACGCCACGATTGCCCTCGCCGGCAGGTTCCGCCTTGGATCGAGCTTCGGATTGCGTGCCGCGGCAGGCGCATGCCCCAATCGCCAGCAGGGTGAAGAAAAGCGCCTTTGCGCCGCCGGCGCCTGGGATGAGCAGGCGTGCGCTATTCGGAGTTACCGGCTCGCCTCCCTTCCTCGGAGGGCGCGCTTGAGCCGCCTCGCATTCCCCGCCCCCGGGCAGGCACTGACTTCACTATATCAAGGTCTGATGAGCCGAAATTGCGGGGGCAAAGCCCGCTGAACCCTGCGTTCAATAGTCCAGTGAGAGAATTCTGCCGGAGGTGAAGGAAAAGAACTTCGCCTTGTCCGCCACCTGGACGCCCGGCGCCAGATCCGAAGCCGATTTGCCCGCAGCCTTGAGGCAACCCGGGCAGGCCATCAGCGTCACGCCGCGCTTCACCAGATCGGCGAGCGCCTTCTTCGAGGAAGTGAAGTGAGCGTACTGTATGTCCGGGCTGCTCTTGAGCACCACCTCGATCCCCTTGATGTCGAAATAGACGAGGACCGGGTGGTCGGCGGCCATCATGGCGGCCATGCTCAGCGCCATCGCCACCCGGTGCGGATCCTCCGGGCCGCGGGAGAGATGGATGAAGACGCCGTCGCGCGTTTCGGCCGCCCGCGTTGTCACCGCGGCCAGCATCAAGGCGGCGGCAAGGCTCAAGCCAAAAAATCTCTTTGCCTGGGACACAGACAAACCTCCTTGGGCGAGCTCGAGAACGATTCGGGCACTCTCCGGCGTGCCTCGACGAAATCTTAGCAGGGATTCGGCCCCGCGGCGCCCGGGAGTGTGCAAGAATCGGCGAGTGACAATGGCAGGAACACGGTGATGAGCGCAACACCTCCCGCAGCGTGCCTGATCATTGCCGTCTGCGCGCTCACTGCCGGCGAAGTTTCGCCGTGGCCGGAGGCCGGCGCCGAAGCCCGGCCCTGGAGCTATTGGTGGTGGATGGGCAGCGCGGTCGACGAGGCCAACCTCAGGCGCGAGCTCGAACTGGTCCGCGCGGCCGGCTGGGGCGGCCTGCACATCATCCCCATTTACGGCGCTAAGGGCTGGGAGGCCCGCTACATCGAGTACCTGAGCCCGAAGTGGCTTGGGATGCTCAAGTACACCGCGAGCGAAGCGAAGCGACTCGGCCTCGGCATCGACATGACCACCGGCACCGGCTGGTGCTTCGGTGGGCCGAACATCGGCCCCCGCGAAGCCTGCGCCACAGTCGCCGCCCAGAGCTTCGAGCTCGGCCCCGGCGCGCGCCTGGAGCAGCGCCTGGATCCCGGCTCGACGCAACTGGTGGCGGCTTACTCCGCCGACGGTCAATGGGTCGATCTGACACGGAAGCTGGCCGAGGATGGTCGCCTGAATTGGACTGCCGGGCCCGGTACCTGGCACGTCTGGACGATCTCCCAGCGGATCTGCCGCACCCCGGTGAAGCGCGCCGCCCCGGGCGGCGAAGGTCCCATGCTGAACCCCTTCTACGGCGCCGCGATGGAGCGGTATCTGGAGCGCTTCACACAGGCCTTCGGCTCCTATGACGGCCCTCTGCCCCGGGCCATGTACCATGACTCGTTCGAGTACGGCGCCAACTGGTCGCCGGATCTGTTCGAAGAATTCAGGCGCCGCCGGGGCTACGACCTCGAAAAGGAAATTCCGGCGTTGTTCGGCGTTGGCGATCGCGATCGGATCGCGCGCGTCAAGTCCGACTACCGCGAGACCCTCTCGGATCTGATGGTCGAAAACGTCTTTCCGGTTTGGACCGGCTGGTGCCGCCGGCGGGGCATCCTCACGCGCAACCAGGCACACGGCTCCCCCGGGAATCTGCTCGACCTCTATGTCCTGGCCGACATCCCCGAAACCGAGATGTTCCACCGGGACCGGAGTACGCTGGTGGCCAAGCTCGCTTCCTCGGCCGCGCATGTGTCGGGCAAGAAGCTCGTAGCCGCTGAAACCGGAACGTGGCTCAAGGAGCACTTCCAGGAGACGCTCGCCGATCTCAAGGAGCTCGTCGACCAGTTGTTCGTCTCCGGGGTCAATCACGTCGTTTACCACGGCACCTGCTACTCGCCCGCGGACGCGCCCTGGCCGGGTTGGCTCTTCTACGCCTCCACGCAGATGAATTGGCGCAATCCCATCTGGCGCGATGTTCCCGCGCTGAACCGTTACATTGCGAGGGTTCAGGCGGTGCTTCAGTCGACCCGGCCGGACAACGACATCTTGCTGTACTGGCCCATCTACGACCTGTGGGCGCAGCCTGAGGGCTTGAACATCAACCTCACCGTGCACCACCGGGGATGGCTCGAAGATCAGCCGCTCGGCGCGACGGCAGGGAGGCTCTGGGAACGCGGTTATACCTTCGACTACGTCTCCGACCGCCTGCTCTCCGGGGCCAACGCCCGCAAAGGCGCCGTTGCCGTTCCCGGGGGAACCTACCAGGTCGTGGCCGTGCCGCCCTGTCGCTTCATGCCGGTGGAAACGCTCCAGAAGCTTCTCGAGCTCGCCCGCGCCGGCGCCACTGTCGTCTTCGAAGGCGATCTGCCGCACGACGTTCCCGGTCTCGGCCGGCTGGAGGAGCGGCGGGCGCAATTTCGGAGCCTGCTCGGGCACGTGCGGCTGAGCGGTGCAGGCCCCGTCCGCGAGGCCAGGCTTGGAAGCGGACGAATCCTCACCGGAGATCTCCTCGCGGCCCTTGAACGCGCCGGCGTGGAGCGGGAGACGCTCGCAGACCGGGCGGGGCTCGAATTCGTTCGCGGCGCACACTCGCGGGGGCGCTACTACTTCCTTGCCAACCGCGGCGGCCAGCCGATCGAGGGATGGGTTCCGCTGGCGACGCGAGCAGGCTCGGCGCTGCTCATGGATCCCATGCGCGGGCAGACCGGCGAGGCGGCCGTGCGCATTTCCGGTAACGGCAAGCTCGAGGTTTACCTCCAGCTCGAAGCGGGCCGGAGCATCATTATCCGCACGGCGTCATCAGCGCCCGGCAGCTTGCGTTGGCCCTACTGGCGCGCGCGGTCGGAGCGGGCTCCAATTTCCGGCCTCTGGCAGGTGGAACCCGTCGTGGGAGGCCCGGAATTGCCCCCTCCGTTCGAGACGGCGACTCTCGACACCTGGACACAGCGCGGAGAAGCCTGGGAACGCTTCGCCGGCACGGCGCGCTACCGGATCCGCTTCGACGCACCGGCCGCCGGCGCCTGGTTGCTCGACCTCGGCGAGGTGCGCGAGAGCGCCCGCGTCCGCCTGAACGGCCGGGAACTCGACACCTTGATCGCGCCCCCGTACCGAGTCCTGCTCCCGGAGCTTGAAAGGAAGAACAACCTGCTGGAGGTCGAAGTGACCAACCTGGCGGCCAACCGGATCCGCGATCTTGACCGGCGAGGCGTCGTGTGGCGGATCTTCCGGGACATCAACTTCGTCAACATCGACTACAAGCCTTTCGATGCCTCCGGCTGGCCGGTTCGCGACTCAGGCCTTCTGGGTCCGGTGACGTTGCGAGCCGCCACGCGCCTGAGACCTTGACTGCCGTCCCGGCGCGGCGCCACCTTGCTGGTCCGCCAAACGCTGAAGTATGATCGGCCTGAGAGGAGCCATGAACCGCCGCAGCTTCCTTCGCCACGGCCTCGTCCTGTCCGCGTTTCCGGCCATTCATGCCCAGCCGCGCGGCAAGTACCGCACCGCGCTCATCGGCTCCGGCTGGTGGGGCACGAACATCCTGCGTGAAGCGATCCGCTCCGGCGCCTGCCAGGTGGTGGCGCTCTGCGATGTCGACGAAAACCAGCTCAAGACCGCGCTGGCTGAGGTCAACAAGCTAACCTCGGACCAACCCAAACTCTACCGGGATTACCGCGAGCTGCTGGCCAAAGAAAACGTTCAGATCGCCATCGTCGCCACGCCCGATCACTGGCACCCCTTGTGTACCATCGCGGCCATCGAAGCCGGCGCGCACGTCTATGTGGAGAAGCCGATCGGGCATACCATCCTCGAAGGGCGCGCCATGGTGAACGCGGCGCGCGCGGCCCGGCGGGTGGTTCAGGTCGGCACGCACCGGCGCGTTTCGCCGCACAACATCTCGGCCATGAAGTTCCTCCGCTCCGGTGCGGTGGGCACGATTGGCATGGTGCGGGCCTTTGTCCATTCGGCCGGCGGGCCCGGCGAGCGCACGCCCGACAGCGAGCCGCCGCCGGGGCTGGACTGGGATTTCTGGTGCGGGCCGGCGCCGCTCAGGCCGTTCAACAAGGCCATCCACCCGCGCGGCTTCCGCCAGTTCCTCGACTACGCCAACGGGACGCTCGGCGACTGGGGCATCCACTGGTTCGATCAGATCCTCTGGTGGACGGAAGAGAAATATCCCAGGCGCGTCTTCTCGACCGGGGGCCGCTTTGTGCGCCGCGACGCCTCCGACGCGCCCGACACGCAGATTGTCCTCTACGAGTTCGAAAGCTTCCGCCTGAGCTGGGAACACCGCCAGTACGCGGGCAATCACGCCGAGAAGACGCCGCTCGGCTGCTATTTTTACGGCACCAACGGGACGCTCCATCTGGGCTGGCGGGACGGCTGGACCTTCTACCCGGCCAAGGCCAACGAACCGCCCGTGCACGAGGATGCGCGGCTGAACCAGCCGGACGACCAGAACATCGCCGAGTCGTTCGCCGACTTTCTCGAGGCGATCCGGACCAACCGGCGGCCCGTCTCCGATATCGAGACCGGGCACCTGGCCACCAACATGTCGCTGCTGGGCATGATCTCCTACAAGCTGGGGCGCAGCATCGTTTGGGACGGCGAACGCGAGCGCATCGTGGGCGATCCGGACGCGAACGCGCTGCTCAGCCGGCCTTACCGCGCGCCGTGGCGGTACCCTTCGATCTGAAGCCGGCGCTCAGCGGTACAGCCCCCGGAGCTGATTGAGGCGCACGCGAAGGAGATCGAGGAACATGCGCACGCTATCGCGCCACAGGCGCACCTTGGTGCCCTCGACGTGATTCCACCTCACCGGCACTTCCACCACCCGGAAGCCCAGCTTGCGCGCAAGGAACAGCGCCTCGACGTCGAAGCCGAAGCCCTCCAGGCGGACGCGGCGGAAGACCTCGCGCGCCGCGTGGGCGGAGAAGACCTTGAAGCCGCACTGGGTGTCCCAGAACGGCAGGCCCACCAGAAGCCGCACCATCAGGTTGAAGATGCGGCCGGCCTGTTCGCGAAACCAGGATTGGTGCACGCCGATGAGCGAGCGGTCCAGAGCGCGCGAGCCGATGGCCACATCAGCCCGATGCTCCTCCACCGCGCGCATGAGTTTGTCGAGCTCGGCGATCGGGGCCGAGAGGTCCGCGTCCGTGAACAACACCCAGTCGCCCTCGGCGCGGAGCATCCCGTGCCGCACGGAAAAGCCCTTGCCGCGGTTGCCGGGGTTGGCAAGCACGCGCACTCGAGGGTGTCTGGTGGCGAAACCCTCGGCGATGGCGCGCGTGGCATCGGTCGAGCCGTCGTCCACCACCAGGATTTCAAAACCCGACCAGTCGCCCTGCTCCAAGTGCGCCAGCACGGCTTCGAGCGTCGCGGGTAGCCGCGCCTGTTCGTTGAAGGCGGGAATGACGACGGAGATGACGGCCAAGGGGACAATTATACCCGCTTCACCCACAGCGGCCCGCTGCGGCCGGTTGATAGAGTATTGGGTTCTCGGAAGAATTCATGCGAACCGCACTGGTCGTCTTGTTCACGATGCCATGCCTTGCCGGCGCCGCCCTCGAAATGCTGCCCGAGTACGCGCGGCCCGATCCGTTCGGCGGCCTCGTGGCGCCGGACCAGGGCGCACGAAACGCGCCGGTTGTGCTTCGCGGCGCGCGTGGGGGATGGATCTCCCTCCAGTTCGTCGTCAAGCTCCCGGAGCCGGGGCCGTACCGGCTGGACGTGCGCCTGAAAGCGCCGGACGGCGGCATTCAGGTCGAGCTGTTCCGCGAATGGTTCCACTGGGTGCCGCGCCAGAAGCGCTACTACCCGGACGCGCTGGTGCCGGTTTCGCTACCGGTCTCCTCGCGCCTGCCCGAACCCGACAACCGCATCGAGAAGCAGACCGCCCAGGCCTATTGGGCGGATCTCTGGATCCCCAAGAACGCCCCGGCCGGCGTGGTGCGGGGTGAGGCGCGGCTTGAAGCGCAAGGCCGCACCGAACGGTTGCCGTTCGAGCTCGAGGTGCTGCCCGTCGCGATCCCCGAGGAGGAAATCCCGACCATCGATCACAACTCGTACGGCAGCTCCTGGCTGGCGAACTTCTACAAAGAGCCGGGCGAAAGCGACCAGGAGTTTTTCTCGAGCGACCGCTTCTTCGAGCTAATCCACGCCCATCACCGGATCTTCTACGAACACCGCGGCGTCTTCCACCAGCTCGGCTACGGGCACGGGGGCAAAGTCGGCCCGGAGTTCGCCCCGGCGCTCACAGGCTCGGGCCGCACGCGGCGCGTCGCCGACTGGATGCTCTTCGACCGCCATTACGGGCCGCTGCTCGATGGCTCAGCCTTCGCGAACACGCGCCGGGGCCGCCGCCCCATCCGCTTCGTCTATCTGCCCATCAACCCGGAGTGGCCGGCATCGTTTCTGTGGTGGGGCGAGCCGGGCTACGAGACCGAGTTCGTCAACGTCGTCTCGGAAATGGAACGCCACTTCCGCGCGAAAGGCTGGACCCAGACTTACTTCGAACTGTTTTTCAATCACAAAAAGCGTTACAAGGCCTTCCCCTGGGACGGCGACGAGGCACGTTTCCCCGAGGACGATGACTACTTCGCCGAATACCACCGGCTGCTCCAGCGCGCCGTGCCTGCCGGCAGCCCCGTGCGTTTCCTGTTCCGCAACGACGCGAGCTGGGCGATGGAACGCCAGTTCAAAACCCTGGCCGGGAAGGTGAACTTCTGGGTGCTGAGCCGTTCCATCCTGAGCTGGTACGACTATGCGCCTAAAATGCTCAAGGAGCGCGGCGACATCGTGTGGTTCTACTCCGGTCCGCCGCCGGTGACCGAGGTCTCCTCGGCCGTCACAAAGTTTCCGCTGACGGCCTGGATGTGGGGCATCGACGGCTACATCCACTGGCTGACGGTGAGTCCCGGCGACGACCCGTGGTTTGCCTTCACGGGCGGTGACACCGCGCTGGTCTATCCCGGCGCGCGCTTCGGCATACGCGCGCCGATCCCGTCGATCCGGCTGAAGCTCCAGCGCAACTGCGTGCAGGACCTGGCGCTGCTTGAAAGGTTCGCCGGCCGGCGGCCTCGCGAAGAGTTGCGAAGCGAGGTCGCAGCCCGTTACAACCGGTCGCAGCCCGGCGACTGGTGGACCCGGCGACCGAGGCTCGCCGATACGCCACCCTACGAATGGTCCAACACGGACATTGACGAGGTGACCGATCTGGACGAGCGCCTCTTTGCCCGGCTCGATGCGGCGGCGTGGCAGAGGGTGCGCGACTGGGTTCACGAGCTGGTCAAGGAGGGTCGATGAAACCGCTGGTGTTCATCCTGGCATTCGCGGCGGCGGGCGGCGCCGACACGCCGAGCCGCCTGGAAGAGGTGGCGCGCATCGCTTCGGTGATGGTGGACGGCGACGTTGCCAAACGGATCGTCACCGAGCGCGCCATGCGCTACATGCTCAAGCAGGATCCGCGCGATCCCTATCTTGCCTCCGATAATTACGACGTCAATCACGAGGCCTTCATCCAGACCAAGAAGACCCTCATGCGCCTGGCGCGCCTGGTGGACTTCCCCTCCGACGTCAACCTCTGGATGCCCATTCCCACCGATCCTCCGCGCATTCACCTGGTCATCCGCAACGTGAACGAGTTCAGCCGTTTCTGGAGGTGGGGCGCGCTCCATCAGGAAATGTTTCCCGAAATGAAGCAGGTGCTCGCGACGGGCAAGCCCCTGACGCTGACCGACCGGCCGGGCTGGGTCGCCGTTCTGGCGCCCGTTTATGACAGCCGGGGCGACGTCGTGGGTCTGGTGGAGGTGGTGAGCCGCATGAATCCCGATCCGCGGGAGAACGTCAAGTGAAGCCGCTGGCGGAGCAGAGCTGAATGTTGCCTCACGAGCCCTTCGGCCTGCGGCGCCTGGCCGGCTTTTTCGGCGGAATCCTCCTGTTCGTGGTTTTCCTTCTCGCGCCTCCGCCGGCAGGCATGAGTCCCCAGGCGCAAAAGATGGCCGCCGTGGTGGCGCTGATGGCCACCTGGTGGATCACGGAGGCCACGCACATCTCTGTGACGGCGCTCCTTCCCCTGGCGGCCTACCCGCTGCTCGGCATCATGCCCAGCACCGAGGTGGCGCCGCACTACGCCAACCACTTGATCTTTCTTTACGTGGGCGGCTTCGTCGTCGCGCTGGCCATGGAGAAATGGAACCTGCACCGCCGCGTCGCACTGGCCACCATCGCCAGGGTCGGCACCCGGCCCCGGCGGCTGGTGCTCGGCTTCATGATCGCCACCGCGATGTTGTCGATGTGGGTCTCCAACACGGCCACCACCATGATGATGCTTCCCGTGGCCATGGCGGTCGTGCTCCAGATTGCCGAATCGGCGCGCATCGACGGCCGGCGGGAGGAGGACACCCCGGAGCGCGTCAAGACCGCTTTCGGCCGCGTCCTGCTGCTCGGCGTGGCCTATTCGGCCAGCATCGGCGGCATCGGCACCATCGTCGGCACGCCCACGAACGTCGCCTTTCTCGGTTTCGCCGCCGAACGCTTCCCGCATCTGAGGCCGATCAGCTTCCTGGACTGGTGCGTGGTGGCCGTGCCCGTCGTCGCCGTCTTCCTTCCCATCGCGTGGATCTATCTGTGCCGGTTCGGCGGCGAGCTGTCGCTGGCGCGGATCGAATTCACGGCCTCGGCCACGGTCATCGACGAGGAGCGGCGGAAGCTCGGCCCTATGTCCGCGCCGGAGAAGACCGTGGTGGCGGTATCGGCGACGACGGCCTTGCTCTGGATCTTCCGCCAGCCGATCCGGCTCGGGGAGGTCACCATCCCCGGCTGGTCGATGCTGTTTCCCGAAGCCGGCTTCCTGCACGACGCCACGGTCGCCATGGCCGCCGCCGTGGTGCTGTGCCTGCTGCCGGTGAACCGCTCCGGAGGCATGGAGTGGCGAGGCCGCTGGGAGCGCTTCGTCATGGACTGGCGCACCATCGAGCAAGGCCTGCCCTGGGGCATCGTCTTCCTGTTCGGCGGCGGCTTCGCCCTGGCTGCGGGCATGGAGCAGAGCGGGCTGGCCGCCTGGTTCGGCCAGGGACTGGCCAACCTGAGCGGGACGCCGGTCTGGGTCATCTTCCCGGCAGCCTGTATTCTCGCCGTCTTGCTCACCGAGATGACCTCGAACGTAGCCACCGTGCTGATGATCTCGCCGGTTCTGGCCGAGGCAGCCATCGAATTCGGCGTGCACCCCTACCTGCTGCTATTTCCGGCGACGCTGATGGCCTCCTTCGCCTTCATGCTGCCGGTGGCCACTCCGCCGAACGCAGTGGTCTTCTCGAGCGGCTGGATCACCGTCCCGGCGATGTTCAAGGCCGGCGTGGTGCTGGACGCGCTCGCGCTTCTGATCGTTCCGGCGATTGTTTACCTTTTAGGGTCGATGGTGTTTCACTTCGGCTAGAATGTGGCGGATGGGGGGCTTGCCGGGATCTCGCGCAACGCCTTTCGGACTCGCTGCAACTGGGCATCCCGCCGGTCGCCGTCGCCCTGATGAAGGAGCCTCCCGCGGATTTCACCCCGAACGTTGCCGTGGCCCCGCCTTCCGGCTGCGTCTTCTGGCAGCAGGCGGCCCGGCAGATCCTGATCACCTTGCCGCGCGATCACCGCTTCTGCGCCATCGGCATGTACACCCACAATCTGGAGATGACCCCGGCCGAGCAGGCGGACTTGCGGGACGCGCTCGAGCTATTCGCCGGAATCGGCTATCTTCTCCCGGAGGAGATCCCGGGCATCCCGGTGCTCGCGGAGCGTCCCTCGTCCGTGCTCGATGCTCCACTGGCAGCGGCGCCGGTGGCTCCGGACGTCGTGCTCTTGTTGGTCCAGCCGAACCAGGCCCTGTTATTGGCCGAGGCCTGCCAGGCCGCCGATCGAGGCGCCGTGTCGGCGATCGGCAGGCCGGCCTGCGCCCTGGTGCCGATGGTCCGCGCGAGCGGCCGGGCCGCCATGAGCCTGGGTTGCTGCGGCGCCCGGACCTACGTCGATCTTCTCGGCCCGGGCATCGCCGTCTGGGCGCTGCCGGGATCGAGGATCGACGAGGACGCCGACCGGATCGAGTCGCAACGCCAAGCCCACACCGAGCTGGCGCGCTTTCACCAGTTGCGGCGCCAGGATGTCGAAGCGGGCCGCCGGCCGACCATCAAAGCCTCGAGACCCCGCCTCGACCTGTGAGCCTGAGCCGCGCCGTTCAGCGATAGAACGGCTGCCAGGTCAGCCAGCGGGGACCGTAATGCGGCGCCGGCAGTCCCACCTCGAGCGCTCCGAGATCGGGCGCTTTGCCCGTGAAGTCGTCGTTGACGCCCGGAATGCGCACGCCGGCGTCGACAGCCTTGCTCCCCGGTCGAAGCCGGAAGTCGAGATCCATGGCGTGATAGGCGGCGTGGCGCTTTGACGGGTCGGGCGGCGTCATGCGCTCGAAGATGTCGAAGTCGACTTCGATCGAGTGCGTCTCCTGCCCGGTGGCCTTGCGCAGCTCCTCGAGCGTGGCGAACGCCTGCCAGTCCTCTTTCTTCGCCTCGTAAAGGAGCTGGCCCGGCCGGGGCGCGAGCACAAGGTACTGGTCGCGCACACCGCGGTTCGGCCGGTAGCCGTTGTAGTCCGAGCTCCAGTGTTCGGTGGCGTTGGCCAGCCGCAGGATGCCGCGGCCGGGCGTATCGCGCCCCAGGAACAGGTTGTTGCGAAAGTGCATGTTCGACGAAGGATCCGAGATCAGGTGCTCGCCGATGATCGTGTTGTGCCAGACGTACAGGCCGGCGGGCTTGGCGCTGAACTTGAAGGCCACGCCGCTCGGCACGTGGTAGAGCAGGTTGCGGTAGAAATAGGCCGGCCCGCCGAAAACCGGCTGCGCGCTGTAGCCGCCGTGCGCGGCGTTGACGCCGCGATTGTTGAAGACGCGAATGTTGTGGACGCCGCCGTCGGTCTCGATGAAGTCGTCGCCCAGCATGTGCATGTCGTTGTTGTAGATGTCGATGGCTGAAGCGCGCCGCTCGGGGTCGGGCTCCGGCGTGCCGTAGGTGGAGATGCCGATGGCGTCGTGGAAATAGGCGATCGCGTTGTGGGCAATGATGTGCCCGGGCCCGTAAACCTTCACCGCATAGTAGCTCGAGAGCGGGTGCGAACCGTAGGGACCGGCCGAGGCCCACATCGGCCCCGTCCAGCCGATCAGCCGGAAGCGATCCAGTTTTCCGATGAAGAGGTTGTCGGCGATGTAGAACTCGCGCGAGCCGGCGTATTCGGTCCAAATGCCGAAGCCGACCTCTTCGAAGCGGCAGTTGCGCACCGTCAGGCCGACGGCGCCGCCCACCTCTTTTTGCCCGGCGAAGATCGCCACACCGGTGTTGCGGAAGGTGATGCCTTCGACGATGTGCCAGGCCGAGGCCATCATGTTCCACAGCACCGCGTTGCCGTCGCCGTCGAAGACCACCTCGCCGTCGCCAGCTGCCTTGATCGTGATCGGCCGCTCGGGCGTGCCCTTGAGCGTCAGCCACATCTGGCCGTCGAAAGGCGCCATGTGCGGGTCGACATAGTTGAACCGTTCCGGTTTGTACAGCCCGGCGTGCAGCAGGATCGTGTCGCCGGGCTGGGCGCGGCGCTCCCAGACAACGCTCCAGTCGCCGAGCCCCGCCCCGTAATAGGCCTGGAGGAGACTGGTGAAGTGCGGCTCGACCTTCGGCGGGCCTTCGTAGCCCGGCGGGTAGACGTGCAGGACGCGGCCGCCCTCGTAAGATTTGGGTTCCGTCCTGGTGCGCACCTTGACGGTGTGCACGGCCTGCCCTTCGACGCCGTCCGGATCGCTCAGCGTGAGCCGGCACTCGTACTCGGTTCCCGGCTTGAGACTCAGGATGCTGCCGGCGAAGCCGTGGGGCACCCTGTATTCGAGGTGCTCCCGGTGACGGAAGACGCGCTCGCCGCCCATGCGCAACAGCGGCAATCCCTGGCGCCACTGGCTCGCGCCGGACTCGCGGTATTCGACGGCGACGGACGCGTTGCGGTTGGCGTCGCCCTCGATTGACCACTCGAAGCCCAGGTTATAAAGCGTCGGGGGCTCGACATGGAGGCGTCCCGCCCTGGTGGCGTTCTGGCCCCAAAGCGCCGAAGCGAAAACCAGCAATACGGCAACGATCGCTCGCATGGCACTCTCCTCGATTCAGCGATTCGACAATCTCACGCCGCCACACCGGCGCCGGCATAGACGCACCGGCGGCCCTCCTCGAACATGGCAATGACGTTCTCCGGCGGCACGTCAGGCTGAATGTTGTGCACTGCGGCCAGCACCCACCCGCCGCCCGGACCCATGATCTCGAACATGCGGCGCACGCCGGCCGCCACCTCCTCGGGCCTGCCGTGCGGCAGCAGATGCTGGCTGTCGATGCCGCCCCAGAACGAGATCCGGTCGCCGAACTCGCGTTTGAGCCGCTCCGGATCCATGTGGCGGGCGCTCACCTGCACCGGGTTCAGCGCGTCGATGCCGATCTCGATGAAGTCACTGATGTAGTGGTACACCGAACCGCAGGTGTGGTAGAGGATCTTGGCGTTCGTGTAGCGCCGGATGGTTTCGACGATGCGCTCCTGGAACGGCCGGATCAGCTTGCGGTAGAGCGGCACCGAGCAGACGGGTCGATCCTGGAGCCCGATGTCGTCGCCCATGGCGACCACGTCCACCAAGTCCCCCACCTCCTCGAGCGCCCGGCTGTTCATGGCGATCAGGTTCTCCACCACCGCCTCCATCAGGCATCGGAAGAGCTCGTGGTTGCCGGCCAGATCGCAATACCAGTCCTCGAAACCCCGCAAGTACTGGGTTTGATGGACCAGATGGAAGCGCGCGTTGAACATCACCGCGTAGTCGGTGGTCTCGCGCAGCCGCCGCGCCCGTTCGCGCAAACCCCTAAAGCGCCCCGGATCGGTCGGGTCGGGCATGGGGTAGCGGGCGATGGCCTCGGCGGTGATCGGGCCGGCCAGCGGGCTTTCGGCAAGCTCATAGAAATGACAGCCGGGCGGCTGCACGCGCGTCACACCCCACTCGTCCTTCCAGCGCCCGTCCGGGTAGATCTCCTCGCGGTTGCGATCCGGCGCGCCGAGCGAGACGGCGCGGGCGTCCACGTCGAGATATTCGAGCACCCGCTCGTCCATCTCGTAGAGCTGCTGCATGCGGTCGATCAACGGGCCGAGCTCGCCGAAGCCCAGGTAACGGCACAGGCGCTCGTAGGCTTCCTTCACCATGCCGGTAAAGCGCGCGGTGCCGAGATCCATGGGCACGCGGTCGGGCTCGCGGTGGTTGAGCGCGGCCAGCAGCCGCTCGCGGTGGGTCATCGTCAGCTTCCTCCCTCGGCACCCCATTGTATGGGAAGCGCTGCCGTTGCCGCGTGATGAGCCCGAAGAGATGGCTGCGACGACGCTGCTGACCGTCAAGGATTTCCTCGGACAAAAGTTCGCCGAGGGCGAGCGCGTCGAGCTCGCTCAAGGAGAGATCGTCCACATGGGCACGGCCGGAGCCCGCCATGAGCATGTGAAAAGCAACATCTTGCGCTGCTTAACCGCATTCACGCTCGAGAGACCTGTCGGCAGGGTCTATGTAGATACCATGTTCCAGCTCTCCGAGACCGAAGCGCGGACCCCGGACGTCTCGCTGCTTTTGAACGAGCAGATCCCCTCGCCGCTTCCGGACGGGCTTCTTGAAGGCGCCCCCGCGCTGGCCGTCGACGTGGTCTCTTCGGAAAGCGCCGCGGAACTCGAACGCAAGGTCAGGCTCTATCTCGAGAAAGGCAGCCGTTCCGTCTGGATCGTCTACCCCGAACAACGCGTCGTCCATGTCTATTTGCCGGATGGATCCGGACGGCGCCTGCGCGGCTCGCAGGTAATCGAGCTGGACTGGCTGCCCGGCCTGGCCATCCCGGCGGAGCGGTTCTTCGAAGGCCTGTAACCGGCGCCGTTACAATGGCGGGTTATGAAGCTCACCCGCCGGTCTTTCC
Source organism: uncultured Bryobacteraceae bacterium (assembly GCA_938003835.1). Lineage (GTDB taxonomy): Bacteria > Acidobacteriota > Terriglobia > Bryobacterales > Bryobacteraceae > CALKXJ01. The sequence continues at coordinate 37,612 of CALKXJ010000010.1, forward strand.
TTGGAACGATGGGCGCGCCTGCTCTGGCCGCGCCATCCTCGCTGCCTGACGCCGCGCAGATCGCCCGCCGTCACCGGATCGTGCGGCGGCTCCCCACGCCGGACTTCTTCGAGGGCATGCTGCTCGGCAACGGAGACATCGGCGTTTCTCTTGTGGTGCGACCAGACGCGCTCGGCCTGCATCTCGGCAAGCTCGACGTCTGGGACATCCGGGTCAGCGAGGACCATATCCGTCATCTGCTTCCCTTTGACGAGCTTCTGGCAATGTGGCGGCGGGCGAGCGAGCGCGCCAAACAGGCCGGCCGTGCCGATGCGATTTACCTGGAGAACGAGGACCCGGAACTGGTCGAATACGTCAAGAAAATGCGCTCCTCTTACGCCAAGCCGTGGCCGCGGCCCTGGCCCTGCGGAACCGTCTGGTTGCACTGGGACGCGCGGCAGGTCGCCGTCGAGGAGCAGGAGCTGGACATCGCGAGCGGGCGCTACCGGCTACTGGCAGCCTGCGACGATCTCCGGGGCAACCGCTCGCAGCGCGGCCTGGAGTGCTTCGTGAGCTGGACCGCAGGTCACGTGCTGATCGCCGGTGATCTGCCGATCCACTCCATCGCCTACTATCCTCACGTCGACCGCGACTCGGGAATGCCCGCCCCGGAACTCGCCCCCGCCCCGGGCGGCTTCCTCTGCCACCAGCGGCTGCCGGCCACGGCGCCGACCGAGGAGCAGCCCAGGCCTGGCCCTTCGCGCGACGACCGCAGCTTCAGCCTCTCGGTGCATCTTAACGGCGGCTGGAGCCTGACGCCGGGCGGCGAGCGGCCAGGGGCGCCCGGTGTCCGTCCCGGCGGGCAGTGGACGACCGGCGCCGGGCCCAGCGAGCGGCCCCGCGCCTTCTTTGAGCGCAGCCCGATGGGAACCTGGCGCGTCGACGTGGCCCTCATTAGCTCTCTCGATCATGCTTCGCCGCGCGAGCATGCGCCCGCCGAGGCCCAGCGCCTCGCTCGCGTCCCCGTCGCCGAGCTGCGGCGCCAAACAGCGCGCGCCTGGTACGAGTACTGGTCGAAATCCGCGGTCGAACTCGAAGATCGCGAGCTCGAGCGCATCTGGTATCACAACCAGTACTGGCTGGCCTGCTGCCTCCGGCCCGGCAAGGTCGCCCCGGGATTGTTCGGCAACTGGTCGATGGGCAACATCGGCACCGCCTGGCACGGCGACTACCACATGAACTACAACACGCAGCAAGTCTTCTGGGGTGTCTTCTCGAGTAACCACGTGGAGCAGCACCTTCCCTACGTCGATCTGGTGGAGAAGCTGATGCCGATGGCGGAGTGGAACGCGCGCGTCCAGTTCGGACTGCCGGGCGCCTACTTTCCGCACACGGCCTATCCGGTGCCGAGCAACGTCAATCCATACCCGGTGCCGCCCTGGGGTTACGAAATCTGCGAAACGCCGTGGACGGTTCAAAGCTTGTGGTGGCACTACGAGTACACACTCGATGAGGATTATTTGCGGCGCGTCTATCCCCTCATGAAAGCTGCCACCGATTTCCTGGTGGCTTACCTCAAGAAAGGCGACGACGGCAAGTACCACATCGCACCGAGCGTCTCGCCCGAGAACTGGGGCCTCACGGTCGACTTTCGCCTCAATCGCGACTGCATCATCGACCTGGCGCTGACCGAATTCCTGCTCGATGCCATGCTCGAGGCCTCGAGGATTCTGGGACGCGACGCGGAGCTTCGGCCTCGGTGGCGGGAGATCCGCGAGAACCTGGCGCCGTATCCCGAGGGCGAAGGTCCCTACGGGCGCGTGTGGCTGGACGTCGTCGACGCGCCGCTCGAGTGGGTCTATAACGTCCCGGTGACCACCTCTCCGGTCTTCCCCTGCGAGCAGGTGGGGCTCGATCGCCGCCGGGAACTGCTCGAGATCGCCAGAAGAACCGTGGAGACGGTGCGCCTGGAAGGTGGCAACGACCTGGTCTGGCTCCCGCTGGTCCGCGCCCGGCTCGGGATGCTCAATCTCGAATGGTTCAAACGCGAAGTGCGTTACTGCCTCATCCCCAACGGCGTCGCCAACGACCGCGTGCGGCAGATCGGGGGCCGCTACCGCGACGCGACCAACTTCGACTTCATGATGCGCATGGGCATCTGGACGGAGAACCTTTCACTGCCCGCGGTGATCAACGAGTGCCTGCTCCAGAGCACTCATGGCGTCATCCGGCTCTTCCCGAACACCACGAATCTCGGCCCGGCGCGTTTCCGCCACCTGCGCGCCAAGGGCGCGTTCCTGGTGAGCGCGGCCTGGGACGGCTACAAGGTCACCGAGGCGGAGGTTCTCAGTGAAAAGGGTGGCCAGGTGCGCCTGCTCAGCCCGTGGCCTGAGACGTTGGTGCTGTCGGGCAACCGCGAGATCCCTGCGGCGCTGGCGGGCGGCATCCTCGAGTTCGCCACCGCGCCAGGCGAAACCTACCGGATCGTCCCGCGGGGCTGGGCGTAACGCCGGGTCAGTGGCGCTTCGCCGGCTCCACCACTTCCGGCACGAAATCTTTGCGCTTTTGCCCCACCGCGAGGGACTTTCCGACGAACAGCATGTGCCGGTCGACCGGAAGCGACTTGTAGTCCAATTCGCTGAGGAAGCGGCCCATCGTGCTGCGAATCACTCGCTGCTTTTCGAGCTCTCTGGCGTCGGAGACGACCGCCACCGAAGTGTTCTCCGGATAGTGGCGCTTCAACGCTTCAAACAGCCGCGGGTAGTTCAGATGCATCGTGTAGAAGACCATGGGGCCTCCGGTCGCCATCAATTTCTCGTTGACGTCCACCCGACAGGGCCAGTCTTCCAGGGTCAGGATCACCGCGTTGGTGTCGTATCCGTGTGGCGGGCTGCCCTTCGACGCGGCGCTCGCCGCCTGGAAGGCGCCGACTCCCGGAACGACTTCGGTCGGGATGTCGGGAAGCAGCAAGTCGAGAAACAGCGTCATGCCGTACATCATCGGATCGGCGCTCTAAAGATTGGCGACGATTTTCCCTCCTGGCGCCGTAGAACCTGCGGAGACCGTGCGCCTCTTCCCAGACCTCCTTTCCCGCTGCCTATCCGGACCACATGGACCGGACGGCGCCCTCTTCGGCCACCGGGATGTCCATGCGGGCGATCACCTTCTGCGCCCGGACGGTGACGAGATCCGGGGCGGTTCCCATCCCGACGATAAAGAATTAAGCGGGAGCAGCGCTCTGTGCCGGGCCGAGCCCGGCCAGGATCAGAAGAGGCACTAGCCGGAAGGCAACTCGGATCGGATGCCTCTTCGAGAACGACCTCCAGGAAAGACAGTGGATTGAATTCCTGCCCGTCGTTCAGGCGGGTCGGAATCGAAACGGACCGGAGCGAGCATCGGCAGTGCTCGTGTCATCCCGTCCCAGATACACGACCATGTCAACTTATCACGACAGCCTCATGATACGCGAGAGGATTCGTGGGTGCTCCGGGCATGAAAAGGCTGCTATCGCTGCGCGGTCTCTCGCTGAACCTGCCCCTGGCGCAGTCCAGTGCTCCGGTCATCGAATGGTTGACCCGGTTGCAGTCCCTCGAGTCCACTCTCCGCGGCATCCCGGACGGAGCGGCGGCAGAGATCCGGCGCCCCAAGGGGGATCTTCGCCTCCTGCGCCGCGAGATGGAAGCGCATCCGGAAACCGAAGGCTTTGATCTGCCGCCACCGGCCCCGAGCGGCGATCGCGCCGCCCTACCGGCGGAGGCGTCCGCCATGCGGGCCGTGCTCGAAGAACAGCGGCGGAGGAAACCGGGAACCGCTTTCCACCTGGCCAGGATCGAATTCAACGTCACGGCCGCCGTCGAACAGCTTTCGACTGCCACGACGCTCGATGAGAGCCACTACCGGCGGCGAAATCGGAGAACCGTCCCCGACGCCCTCAGCCTCATCCCCGGCGTCTCCCCTCAGCGCGTGGGGCCGCGCACCGGGAGGGCAACCTCGGCGAGCCGACGGGCAGCTTTTGCCGCCAAGTCTTCTCTATCGGCTTCGAAGACACCCTCCGGCTGAGTCAGCGCGTTTCGACGATCTTTGGATTCAGCGCCGACCGCCTCCAGGTGTTCAACGCGGAGAATTTCGCCGCCGGCTTCATCACGCCGTTTCCCAAAAACGACCTTTGGGTCTGGAATCCGCAAGCGGCGCTCTTTTACAGTCTCGGCGAATGCACGAAACTGCACCTGACATTCGCGCGCAAGACTCGGCGCCCAACCATCAAGCATCGCTACTCCAATCGCCGGCCGGCGCACCTTCCTCGAGGTCAATCTGTTCCGGAGCGACGTATCCAACTCGACGCAGCGGTTCTTCGTCCAGCCCAACGTCTTGCAACTGCGAAATCTTGGTGAGGCCCGGTATCTGGGCGGCGAGTTGGGAATTCACCCGGCTCTGACTTCGCGGCTCCAATTGCAGGCCGATTACACCTATCTGAGCCGCCGCAACATGAGCAACCCTGCTCTGCCGATGGTCGACACGCCGCGCCACAAGACCTCCGGCGCCCTCATCGATCCATTGGGCTCGCGCGTCTAGCTGATGGCGGACCTTCGTTACCAAGCCGGCCGCTTCTATCAGAACGACGCGGAAAGGTTCAGCCGCGCCAGTAACTATGCGGTCGCCGACTTCGGCGGATCGGTCCGCCTCTACCGCCAGGCCGAATTGCAGGCCGGCGTGCAGAACGCCCTCGACCGGAACGATTTTCTGGTCGATGGATATCCGGAAGCCGGCAGCACAGCCTTTGTGAATCTCCGCTATCGTTTCTGAGAGGAAGGCCGAGGTCATGTCTGTCGAAAGCCGCCTGTCGGTGATCCGCCGGACCCGGGGCATCCGAGCGGCGGAGCTGGCTCGTCGCGTGGGCGTCAGCCGGCAGACCATTTACGCCATCGAGTCGGGCAACTAAGTCCCGAACACGGCCCTCGCGCTGCGTCTCGCCCGCGAACTGGAGGTTACCGTCGAGGACCTGATTTCACTCGGCGAAGCGGCGCCCCCGGCGGCAACGACGGTGCGGGCGACGCTGCCCAGCTCATCCCACCAGGAACGGAATCGGCTGGTGAAGCTTGCGCGCGTGAAAGACCGGTGGCCGGCCGCCGCGGTCGAAAGAGTGCCGGCTTACCTTCCGGACGTCGAAGGCATCGTCTCGCGTGTACCTAAGGGAGCCTCGCCGGCCGTCGTCGAGCTTCTCAGCAGCCCCGAATCGTTCAGCAAGCGCCTTCTCATCGCCGGCTGCGATCCCCCCTGGGGTTACTGGCCCATTGGACCGAAAGGATCGCGGGCTTCGAAATCGTGACGGTTCCCGCCTCGAGCCGGCGCTCCATCGAGTGGCTCAAACGCGGGCTCGTCCACATCGCCGGCAGTCACCTCGAAGACCCCGAGACCGGAGAATTCAACGTGCCCCTGCTCCAGCGGCTGATGTCGCGGGAGGAGCTGGTCGTGGTGACATTCGCCCGCTGGGAGGAGGGCTTCGTCGTGGCGCGGGGCAATCCGCTCGGCATCCGGGAGATTGCAGATCTGCTCCATCCAAAGGTCCGGCTCATCAATCGCGAGGTCGGCTCAGGCAGCCGCGCGGTGCTCGATTCCCTGCTGCAAAAGGAGGGGATTGCTCCCCGCAGAGTGCGCGGCTACGATCAGATCGCCTCGGGCCACCCCGACGCCGCGCTGCGCATCGCCACGCCCTCCGCCGCGAGCTGCTCAACCTTCCGGCCGTCCAAGCCCTTCTCGACGTGCTCCGGCGCGCCACCTTGCAGCGCAAGCTGGAGTCTCTGGCCGGCTACGACGCCGCGAAAACCGGCCGCGTCCTGACCTGACGGGCAAGGCGCTCCGCAGTGAGCATCACCAGCCCGTGGCCCGATCCAGCCGCGGTTTCGACAGAACCCGAAGTTCGGTTCCGCCCGCCGGGCGGCATCATCGAAATCGCGGCGCGGCCGGGGGAGATAGGTCGCGTCCTCGCGTGCGCCCCGTCATGGACCGGCGCCTCATCGCCCACTCCGGACCAGGAGCACCCGATCCCCGCGAGGTCGTCGCATCCGGGAAGCTCCCCCGCATGGGATCCTCGCGAGGCCACGGTGCGGGCCGGGCTAATCGCAGGTGGCAGCCACTGGGCCGGCGCCCCCGCACGGCGCCACCGAACCTTCTCTGCCCCCGCCCGAGAGGTCGCGCGGAGAACCTCGGTTTGATATGGGAACGATTACGCCTGCGTTGCCTTTCGAGACATGCTCGGCAATGCCTCACCTGCGAAGCCGAGCTGCGGAACATCCCATGGCAGCCCACCTGCACGTCGTCCCCCGCGCAGTCAAAAAGCCGGAGTTTGGCTCTCGCCTGCTGATTGGTATCGGTATGTGACCGGGCGCCCCGATGTGCCGGCCTTACTGCACCTGGAGTATCAGGACCGCGCGGCCGGCCGTGCTCGACATCACGGGTGCCGCTGCCGACCCAGTGACGCAAACTGAGGTCACGCGCCGGCTCGGCGTCTCGCATCCGAACGCGCGCCGGCTTGCGGGCGCTCCGGCAATCGAGGGATCGCGCGAGATCTGCGCGCCTCCGAGGGGCAGGCGGGTCGGCCCCCCCCGCCTCAACCCCCGCACCGTGCAGAGGCATTCTCCTTGCTGGTCCCGCCGCGAAGTTGCGCTCGCCCTCCCCCAACGACGGCGCTTTGGTCTGTGGAAACGCGTGCGCGCCGCCCCGGGGCAAAGCCCACGCGACGGTGCCTGTCAAGTGCCGGCCAACGGATGCAACGCAGCGGAAGGCGGATTGATCGACGGCGAAGCCCAGTTCAGCTTACTGAATGCAGGCGATAGAAGCGATCGAAGGTTTCCTGCCAGAGGCGCCCCTCGCGGCGGCCCTGGAGCTCCTCGAGAGCGATGCCGGGCCCGTGCATAAACCAGGGCTCAAAGTGGCTGCCCAAAACAGGTAGGTTGTGAAGAGCCCCCTCATTTCGGCGCCCGATTCGCCAGCGCAAATGGGGCAGCGCCTCTTGCAGCCGCACGGCGACCAGCAGTCCCAGATCGCGCGCCAGCTCAACTCCGGCGGGGGTCAGGTGCCAGCAGACGAACTCCGGCGGGAATTCGTAAGGATCTCTGGGGTTGCGCGGGGGCAGTTGGCGTTCTTCGTAAAAGCAGTAGTCTGGCCCGGACAGCGTCCGGATGGCGGCTTGGCCGACTTGCAACAGGTCTCCGGGAAACCGCTGTTGAACCGCCTGGGCGCGCGGGAGGAGTTGTTGCATCAGCCAGTCGAAAAAGGCTTGCGCTTGGGCTCGTGTCCACCGGGCGGGATTCTCGGGGAGGTCCATATTGCTTTTGATCGTCAGGGCGCCGCGAGCTCGCTTGCCCCGCAAGGCAACCCAGGTTCTTCGCGCGGCAAACTTTGACGGGCTCTATAAGTGTAAGTGCCCGCGCTTTCACGCCGCGCGGCAGGCGCGGCTGTCGCTGCCGCCGGCCGTCTAGCCCCGGCTGATGCTCGTGCGCCTCAGCCCCGGCCGGGCGGGCGGTCTCGCTCCGATTCAGGCCGAGCGATTCGGCTTCGCCCTCCGCCGCGAGCTGCTCAACCTTCCGGCCGTCCGAGCCCTTCTCGACGTGCTCCGGCGCGCCACCTTGCAGCGCAAGCTGGAGTCTCTGGCCGGCTACGACGCCGCGGAAACCGGCCGCGTCCTGGCCTGGCGGGCAAGGCCCCGAGCCGGTCTTAGAACAGCAGCTTCAGGCCAAACTGGATCTGCCGGGCCGGGTATGACTGCGTGATCACCCCGAAGGCCGGCGAGGAGCGGTTCGGATTCGGCGCCCGGAAGTTGGTCTTGTTGAACAAATTAAACGCCTCCGTCCGGAACTGAAGCTGGAACCGCTCGCTGAGCCGGAAGTGCTTCTGTACGCCGGTGTCGATCTGCCAGAACGACGGTCCATAGACGCTATTGCGGCCGGCGTTTCCGAAGGGCCGGCTCGGATCGGTCGGAATTACGACGGTTGCCGGATTGAGATACCGATTGGGGCCACGCTCTGCCTCGCCCACCAGCGGATCGCCGATGACATTCGGCCGGTAGGCGATCGCGCCGCGCCAGTCGGGACCGATGTCGGAGACCTGAAAATTCGTCGGCGGCGCGTAGCGCAAATTGATCGGCTCGCCCGAAGTGGCCATCGAGATCGCGCTAATCTGCCAACCGCCCAGGATCGCCTCCGCTGCGCCGGGCAGCGAGCCAAGGTATCGGCGGCCTTTGCCCACGGGGACTTCCCAGAGGATCGCCGTGGTGTTGTTCAGCCGCTGATCGTAGCCTGAGGGCCCCTTCTCGGCGCGCAGGTCATAGAAGTTCTGCGGGCTGGAGGCGTTGCCGTTGCCCTGATCCTCGAGCGCCTGGCCGACGTTGTCCATCGACTTCGACCAGGTGAAGCTATTGAGCAGCGACAGGCCGGCCGCGTACCGCCGTTCCACTTTGAACTGGAACCCGTGGTAGTTGTGCCAGCCCGACGGGCTGGTGATGGTGATCCCGGCGAAGCCCGGAATCGGCCGGCGCGCTTGAAGCGGCGCGTTTTCGCCGGGGTTCTGCGGCCGTGCCTGGTTGAAGTCGGCGAACATGATCAGCTTGTTCGAGCGGCTGCCGACATAGGCCAGATCGAAGACCACGCCCGCGATATCGCGCTGGATCGAGAAAAACCAGTTCTGCACGTAGCCGGTGCGCGTCTCGCGCGGGATGTAGGAAATGTTGGCCCGCAGCGGATTAAACTTGTCCGGGCTGGTTAATCCCTCCGGATAGCCCTGTTCGGTCAGGCGGAAGCCGGGCTCGCCCGGTCGCTGGTTAACCACCGCCGTCACCACCTGGGGCCCGTTGATGGCCAGGATGTTGCCTCCGCCGGAGCGGTTGAAGTGCACGTAGCTGATGCCGTAGCCGCTGCGAATCGCCGTCTTGGGATTCAGCGCGTAAGCGAAGCCGATGCGCGGCGCCCAGTTGTTGCGGTCCGGATTGACCTGGGCCCGATCGGCGATCGAGCCGGCCTTGGCCTGGATGATCCGGTTGGTGATCGGGTCGTAGTTCGAAAGCAGGTTGTCACGCTCCCACTGAGGCGTGAAGAATTCGTAGCGCACGCCGAGATTGAGCGTCAGCCGCTGGGTGACGCGGTAATCATCCTGGATGTAAGTCATGTGACCCACCTGCCGGTACTGGGCGATGAAGAAGTTGGTTAGCGAGTATCGGCTGCGCAGGCCGAAGATGAAGTCCGCCAGGGCGTGCCCGCTGAAGGCGCCCTGGTAGAAATCCTGCCCGTAGAGCGGGTTCACATCCTGAATCTCGGTGTGGATCCTTTGATATTCATAACCGGTCTTTAGCGAGTGCCGGCCCAGCATGTGAGAGTAGTTCAGGCGCGGGTTGTAGAGGAACGGGTGCTGCCATTGCGGATTCGTGGGCTGGCGGCCGAAGCGGGAAAAGCCGGTCACCTCCTGGGCGGTGATCCCGCCCGTCAGGCGCGGGTCCTCCGACAGCCCCGGAATGCCGAACCGCGCCTTCATGCTTGGCCCGCCGATCTCCGGCGGCTCCTTGCCGGCGCGGGTCTTCGACAGGCCCAGCCGCGCCTCGAGGAGCGAAAACGGCGAGACGGTCCAGGTGACGCCCGTGGCCAGTTGCTGGTTGAGAATCCGGATGAAGCCGTTGCCGTCGCCGCCCGCCGGGCCGGGAATGTTCGGCGCCTGGAAGATGTTCGTCTTGCGGTGGCTGGCGCGCACGAATACGGAGACGCCGCTGCTTAACTGCCCGTCGAGCTTGACGTCGCCCTTGTCGGTGTTGTTACGGTCCTTGCGCAGGTGGTTGAACAGGTTCGGATTGACAGGCGAGTTCGGAAGCGGCAGGTTGTCCAGGATGTAGGCGGCGAAGGCGGTGAAGTCCTGCCGCGGGATGCCGGTGTTCGGTGCGTAAACCTTCCCGGTCAGCGGGTGGCGGATGGTAACCGGGAAGATGCCCCGCCGCTGATCGGCCGTCGGCAGCGTCGAGCTCACAAGGAAGCTCTCACGCTCGCGGAAGCCCTCGTAATCGGTGAAGAAGAAGACGCGATCCCGCACGATCGGGCCGCCGAGGACGAAGCCGAACTGGTTGCGGCGCAGCGTCGGTTTGGCGTTGTCGCGCGGTTTGAAGAAGCCGACGGCGTTGAGCTTGTCATTGCGCATGAACTCCCACAGCGTGCCGTGAAACTGGTTCGTGCCGCTGCGCATGGCGGCGTTGATCATGGCCCCCGAGGTGCGGCCGTACTCGGCGCTCATGTTGTTGGTCACCACGCGGAATTCGGCGATGGCGTCCGGCGGCAGATTGATCACCTGGTTGCTGAATCCCTGGTTGCTGGTTCCATAAGCGTTGTTGTCGACGCCGTCGAGCAGGAAGTTGTTGAAGGTGGACCGCTGGCCGTTGACGTTGAACGAGGCCTCGCGCGGCGGATTGGCCACGGCGTAGCTCGAGCGGCGCACGCCCGCCGAGAGCAGCGCCAGATCGGCATAGTTGCGGCCATTGAGCGGAAGCTCGACGATCTGCCGCTGGGGGATGACCTGGCTGCGCTGGCTCGAATCGGACTCGATTCGGGGGACATAGGCCACCACCTCGACCGTCTCGGCCACCTGGCCCACCGCCAGCTCGATGTCCACCCGCTGGCGCGCCAGCACGCTCACGATGAAGGTGTCGGTGACGGCCGGGGCGAAGCCCGCCTTCTCGGCCTGGACCTGATAGCGGCCCGGGCGGACGTTGAAGAACTCGTAACCGCCGTTTTCGCCCGTCAGCGTCTTCACCGTGATGTTGGTGTCGACGTTGCGGAGCGTCACGGTCACGCCGGGCACCACCGCCTGTGTGGCGTCACGAACCGTGCCCAGCACGGCGCCGGATTCAAACTGCGCCCTCGCCGCCGAGGCGGCGAGCAGGCAGAAGGCAAACAGGCACACTGCTGTTGCTCGCATAGCCACAGGGTAGCGGCGGTCTGTCAAAATTCGATGACGCCTAAGTGACGAATCGGCTAGAGTGCGGGATCAAAACGCGCCGAAGTGTGCGCCGGACGGGCTCGTCCGCCGCTACCCACCCGCCGGCACGCCCAGGTCCGGCGCCCTGAGCGGCGACATGACGAGCTCGGGCGCCTGGCGCTTGATGAGCTCGAGGGCGATCTCGGCCCGGCGGACGCGCTCGCGGGAGAGCGCCACCACCGTGTGCTCGATGTGCGTGCCGCTCGGGTAGACGTCGGGCGCATTCCTCAGGCCGAACTTCAGATAGATGGGCGAGGCCACGCGCACCAGGTCGGCCGCCTCGTAGTAGCGGATGAAGCCGCCGATGTTGTCCGGGGCCTCGAGATAGAAATCGATCACCGCGTCGATGGCCGCCCGGATCGAGGCCACCTGGGTAAGCGCCAGGTCCGATGGAATGTTGATCGTATTGGCGCCGAGATCCTCGAGGATCCGCGCGCTGGCCGGATTGGCCGGCGCCATCATCACCGACGTCTTGATGACGAGCTCCCTCGGCAGATCGCCCGCCTCGCGCATCTTGCCGATCAGCCCAAGCACGCCGATATCGGAAACCAGCACGCTGCGGAGGCCGAACTCGACGGCGCGCCGCAGGTCCTCGATGGCGTAGCGGAGCTGATCGGCGCCGCGGAGGCTCAAACCCAGCGTCCGGCCGGCGGCCGAAAAGGCCTGCGCACCGACGTCGAAGGTTGCGCGCGGCCCGATGAAGAGATTCACCTCGATGCCGTGCTCGCGGCCGATGGCGCACATCTCGGCGATCTCGGCCGCCGTCATCAGCATCATGCCGCTGCCCTGGCTGATGCGGTGGACGGGCACGTTGCGCTTCTCGGCCTCGGCCAGCGTGGCGCGCAGCACTACCGGGCCTTCCGTGCTCGGGATCTCGATGCGGTACTGCCCGCCGTCGGGGAACCGCTTCTTCGAAATCGGAAGCTCGGCCGGATCGCGCGCCGGGCAGCCCAAAGCCTCCATCGCTTCTTGAACGGACCTCATCGTGATTCCTCCCGGGCGGCTAGCGGAGCCGCCGCATCGAATGTTTCCTCCACGAGTTCATAGCCGCGGCGGGCGATCTCGACCCACAGAATCTCGGCCTCGTGGCCTTTCAGCGCGAAGATCTGCCGCACCAGGTCGCAGACCTGCTCGAAGCCGCGCTCATAAAAGACCAGGATCGAGGGGCCGGCGCCGCTCAACGCGCAACCGAGCAGGCCGGGCGCCCGGAGCTTCAAAATCTCCTCCAGGCCCGGCACCAGGCGCATGCGGTAGGGCTGGTGCACCCGGTCCTCGAGCGCGGTGGGGAAGGCGGTGGTGGAGCCCTTGGCCAGCGCCGCCACGAGCAGGGCCGCCCGCTGCACGTTGAAGATCGCGTCGGCCCGGCTGTAGCATTCCGGCAGCGCCAGGCGCGCCTGCTCGGTGGGCAGCACGAAATCGGGCACCACGACGGCGACGCCAAAGCGCGCCGGCAGCTCCAGCCGGACGGCGCGGGCTACGCCTCCGGAGTCGATGGCGCTCGCCACGATGGAGCCGAGCACGCAGGCGGCGACGTTGTCCGGGTGGCCTTCGATCCGGGCCGCTTCATCGAGAATGCGCAGCGGCTTCCAGCCGAGGGAGAGCAGCATGTCGGCGATCACCACTCCGGCTGTCAGCGCCGCGGCGCTCGAACCCAGGCCTTTGCCGATAGGGATGTCGTTGGCGATCTCGAGCTCGATCGGCGGAAGCTCCGAGTGGACGTCGCGCGCCACGCGCAGCGCCGTCTGCCAGATCAGATTGTCCTCGCCGAGCGAGATCAGCTCCGCGTCGCGGCCGGTGGCGTGGATCCGCAAGCGATCGCTCTGCTTAAACCGGCATTCCAGATAGAGCCCGAGCGCCAGTCCGAGCGCGTCAAAGCCGGGGCCGAGGTTGGCGCTCGAAGCGGGCACACGGACCTTCCAAACCTGCGGTTTGGACGTCCTAGCCATCCAGCGTCACTTTACCCCCTTCCCGGCAGGATCGGTAAGCGGCCAGCACCAGCTCGAGCGCGCGGTAGCCCTCTTCGCCCGAGACCGCCGGCTTGCGCCCGGTCTCGATCGCCTCGCCGAAATCCCGGAACTGGCGCTCGAAGGGCGTGAGCGGAATGGCCATGGGATCGGCCGAGCCCGACAGCACCTCCCTGGCGAGCGGCGGCGGCTCGCCCTCGTAATCCCGCACGTCCCAGGCCGCGAGCTTGTCGCCGGCCAGGATCGCCGTGCCCTTGGTCCCATGGATCTCCACCCGCTCGGTATAGCCGGGCCAGAAGGCGGTCGAGGCCTGAATGACGCCCTGGGCGCCGCTCGCGTAACGCATCAGCACGCTGATGACGTCTTCGGATTCGATCTTGTGCATGCCGCCGAGCTGCCAGAGCGCGAAGACCTCGCGCACCGGGCCGATCAGCCACAACAGGATGTCCACCTGGTGGATGGCCTGGTTGATGAGCGCGCCTCCGCCCTCGACCGCCCAGCTCCCCTTGATCGGCCGCGAATAGTATTCCGGAGTCCGGTACCACTTCACGTAGGCATCGGCCTCGAGAATCTTGCCCAGCTTGCCGTCGGCAATCGCCCGGGAGATGAACAGGCTGGCGTCGTCGAAGCGGTGCTGGCTGACCACGCCGAGCGGAATGCCGGCGCTCCTGGCCGTCTCGATCATCTTTCGCGCCGTCTCCAGGTTGGTTGCGATCGGCTTCTGCACCTGAATCGGCTTCCTGGCTTTTGCGCAGGCCTCGACCGGCTGGAGCCGGAAGTCGGGGAAGGTGCAGACGTCGACGAAATCGACCTCGGGATGTTCGCACACCTCCTCGTAGGTGGGCACGAACCGCGCGCCCCAGCGCTCGGCAAAGCGCCGGCCGGCCTCCTCGTTGATGTCGGTGCAGACAGTGACCTGGTAGCCGATGTTGCGGTACGCCTCGGCGTGTTTGTTCGAAATCGCTCCGGTACCGATAATTCCTACTCGCACTCGAGAAACCTCCTCGAAAACGCCTCGCGCGCGGGCCTCAAAGCGCCAGCCCGTGCTCGGAGCCGCAAACGTAAACTTCGATGCCGAGGTTGCGGAACACGCAGGCTTTGGCCGCCAGGGCGAGGTTGGCGCCCGCGGCGTCCGGCGCGTAGGCCACCTGGATGTGATTTGCCTTGTGGCGCGCCATCATCTGATCGCGCGTGATGCCGTAGGTCACCGCATGCATGATCGGCCACTGCCGGGTGGTGATGGCCCAGCGGCGCTCGGTCTCCTCGCGCGGCAGCTCCACGACTTTCGCCCGGCCCAGATCGGCCTTCAGCCGCCCGTCCTCGAGGAAGATGCGGCTCCAGACGATCTCGCCCGGCTTGCTGATGCCCTTGAGCGTTCCGCCGCCCGAGGGGAAGTACATCGGCGGCTGCCGCTCGCTGACAGCGCCCTGATATTCGCCGATGAAGTGCTTGGGCGGCGCCGCGCCGGAGATCTCGAACACCCAGACGAACTCCTCGACGCCGTTGACCGGATACGGTTCCCCGTAGCGGACGTCGTGCAGCGTCGTCTCCGGATCGAAGCCGAGTTTCGTCCAGACGCGGTTGGTGATGAGCGCATCGAGGCCGGCGCACTCGTCCACCTCGTTGAAGTGGGGCAGCGCCTGGCCTTCATAGAGAATGCGGCCGGTGATGGCGTGGCGCACCGGCGGCCGGTCCACATTGTTCAGCAGGCCCTCCACCAGATCCGAAGCCGGCGCCAGATCCTTCAGCCCCTGCTGGTACTGTATGCCGATCGTGTCGCAGCCGAACTCATCGGCCATCCGCAGCGCCGCGATGTACATGCGGCACTGGTCGAGAATCTGGGCGTCGGTGAGGTCGGTTTCGTGGTTCGGTCCGGTGAGGAACTTCATGCCCTTGGCGTCGAGCCAGGAGCGGATCTGCTGCGCTTCGGCGTCGGTGACCGCCAGCATCGCCGCGTACAGCGCCGACTGGCTTAACCGCTCCTTGAAGACGCCGGTCGGATGCAGCAGCTCGTCGGGAATGATGGCGTTGTACATGCCCATGCAGCCTTCATCGAAGACGCCCATGATCGCTTTCTCGCGCATCAGACGGGTGGCGAGCTCTTCGCCGATTCGCTCGGCCTGCTCGGGCAGCTTCGCCCCGTTCAACGCCTTGACGTGGCTGGTGTCGTGCACCACCGGCTGGCCCTCGAGCCACTTGCGCAAGCCGTTGAGGAAGAACTCATCGGTGAAATCGACGCTCCACAGCGTGCTGTATTTGACGCCCGCCTTCGTCAGCGAGCCGTTGAGGTTCAGCATGCCGACCAGCCCGGGCCACTGCCCGCTCCAGTTGGCAACGGTCAGGATGGGGCCCTTATGGCTATAAAGCCCGTGAAGAATATGATGCGAGTACTGCCACACCGCCTCGACGACCATCAGCGGCGCCTCCGGCGGAATGTGGCGGAACACCTGCATGCCGTATTTCTGGCTGTCGATAAACCCGTGCTCTTTCACCGGGTCGACCGGATGGCCCCGCCGGACTTCACGGCCCAGGCGGCGCACCGCCTCCATGACCGCCGCCTCGGCCTGCTGCTGGGCCGGCCAGCAGACGCGGTTGGCGGAAAGTCTCAAATCTCCGTTCGCGATGAGGATGACAGGTTCCGGCATGTCCACTATTTAACCACGGAGGCCGGTCGGCCGAAGCGTTGGATGGCGCGCGGTATAATCGCCAAGTGTCCCCTGCCGGAGGGTTCCGCCGTTCGGTCTGCGCCCTGGATTGTCCCGACGCCTGCGCCGTGCTCGTCCAGGTGGAGGACGGCCGCGCCTTCCGGCTCCGCGGCGATCCGGCGCATCCCATCACGCGCGGCTTTCTTTGCGCCAAGGTGACCCGCTACCTCGAACGCGAATACTCGCCCGAGCGGCTGCTCTATCCGCTGATGCGCACCGGACTCAAAGGCGAGGGGCGATTCATGCGCGTCTCCTGGGAGACCGCGCTCGACCTCATTGCGGAGCGGCTCCGGGAGATCAGCGACTACTACGGCCCGGAGGCCATTCTCCCTTACAGCTACACGGGCACCATGGGCCTGCTGAACGGCTCGAGCATGGACCGGCGCTTCTTCCACCGCCTCGGCGCCTCCCGCCTGGACCGCACCATCTGCTCGGCCGCCGGCTCGGCGGCGCTCACGGCTTCGCTGGGCTACCGCTACGGCACCGATCCCGAGCAGTTCCCTGAAGCCCGCCTGATTCTGGCCTGGGGCGCCAACATCCTGGCCACAAACGTTCACCTTTGGCCCTTCATCGTCGAGGCGCGCCGCCGCGGCGCCCGCTTCTATGTGATCGACCCGGTCCAGACGCGCACGGCGGAAGTGGCGGACAAGCATTTCGCCATCGAGCCCGGCACAGATCTGGCGCTCGCCCTCGGCATGATGCACGTCATCATCGGCGAAGGGCTTTACGATGCGGGTTACGTCGCCCGGCACTGTTCGGGTTTCGAAGAGTTGAGCGAGCTGGTCCGCCAGTACCCGCCCGAGCGCGCCGCCTCGCTCACCGGGCTCCAGCCGGAGGAAATTGTAGGCTTGGCCCGGGAGTATGCCACCCGGCGACCCGCGGTGATTCGCCTCAACTACGGCGTGCAGCGGACCGACTACGGGGGCGCGGCTGTGCGGGGGATCGCCGCCCTGCCTGCCCTGACGGGCTCCTGGCGCGAACCGGGCGGCGGCCTGCTGCTCAGCACGACGCACGCCTTCGCCTTCGACCGCCAGGCGCTCGAACGGCCCGACCTCGAACTGGCCTCGCCGCTCGGCCGGGAGGCGCGCCGGGTGAACATGAACGAGCTCGGTAAGGCCCTCACGTCGCTCGTCGATCCCCCGATCCAGGCCCTCGTTGTCTATAACTCGAACCCCGCCGCCGTGGCGCCCAATCAGAATCTGGTGCTCGAGGGATTGCGCAGGCCGGACCTCTTCACCGTCGTCATCGAGCAGTTCCAGACCGACACAGCCGACTACGCCGACGTGGTGCTGCCGGCTACCACCTTTCTCGAGCACACCGATCTCTATTACTCCTGGGGCCATTACTACCTGCAACTGGCGCGGCCCGCGGTCGAGGCGCCGGGCGAGTGCAAGTCGAATTTCGAGATCTTCCGCCTGCTGGCGCAACGCATGGGTTTCCAAGAGCCCTGTTTCCGCGAGACGGAAGAGGAGGCCATCCGGGCGGCCTTAGCGAGCGGTCATCCTTTTCTCGAAGGGATCACCTACGAGCGGCTTTCGAGCGAGCCCTGGGTGCGCCTCAACCTGGGCGAACTTTTCCTGCCCTTCGCCGCAGGCGGCTTCGGGACTCCCTCCGGCAAGTGCGAGTTTGGCGCCGCGCAACTCGATTTCCGGCCCCCGATCGAGTCCCGCCGGGGTGACGAGGTGCTCCGGCGGCGCTACTCGCTCGAGCTGGTTTCCCTCAAGGCCGCCGAGGGGCTGAACTCGAGCTTCGGCAACTGGCCGGAGGTCGACCGGGCGACCTCGGTGGCCTGGCTGAATGCCCAAGACGCTGCCGCGCGCGGTATCCGCGATGGGGACCTGGTGCGCCTGTTCAACGACCGGGGAAGTTGCCTGCTGCGCGCCTCCGTGAACGGCAAAGTCCGGCCGGGCATCGTGGCCGCGCCCTCCATCCGCTGGGCGCGCCTTGCGCCCGGCGGGCGGAACGTCAACGCCCTCACCTCCGACCGGCTCGCCGACCTTGGCGGCGGCGCAGTATTCTACAGTTGTCTGGTTGAAGTGGAGCGATGCGACGACTGATCCCCTTGTTGAGCCTCTGGGCCGCTGGCATGTTCCTCACCGGCTGCCGGGCGCCCGAGTCGGTGCCGGTGGAGACCATCGAAGAGGCGCCCCCGGCGCCCTTGGCGCCCATGGTTCACGCGGCCGATCCCAAGGCCGCCTTTCAACTGGTGAAAGGTTTTTACGAAATCGAGCAAAACGCCTGGCGCTGGACTGCCCGGGAGTTCTCGGTGACGCTGCGCCCGCCGGCGCGCGCCGACGAGAAGGGCGCTGTCCTGCGGCTGAAGCTGACGGTGCCTGAGCCGGTCATCGCGAAGCTGAAGTCGGTTCAATTGAGCGCCCGGGTAGGCGAAGCGGCGCTCGAGCCGGAGACCTACTCCAAGCCAGGCGAGTACATTTACGCGCGCGACGTCCCGGCAAGCGCCCTCGGCGGCGACGCCGTCACAGTGGACTTTTCCCTCGACAAGGCCCTTCCGCCCGGCGAGGTGGACCAGCGCGAGCTGGGCATCGTGGTGACCTCGGTCGGGCTCGAGCTCAAATGAAGCGCGCCCTGCGCGCCGCCTGGCTGGCAGCCCCGGTTGCGGTCTTCCTGGCTTTCTACTGGCGGGGGCTCTTCATCTGGTTTGCGCAGGATGACTTTGCGTGGCTCAATCTCAGCCTCCGGTTTAACGAGGGCTATAGCCTGTGGCGACTCGCTCTGGAGCCGGCCGCCCAAGGTACCATCCGGCCTTTGAGCGAGCGGCTGTTTTTCATCGGCTTCCACCAGTGGTTCGGCCTGGACGCGCTTCCCTACCGTGCTCTGATCTACCTGACGCAGGCCGCCAACCTCCTCCTGGTGACCCTGATCGCCCGCCGCCTCACCGGTTCGCCCCTCGCTGCGGCTGTGGCGGCGATCTTTTGGACGCTCAACGCCGGCGTCGCCGCAAGTCTCTCGTGGACATCTACTTACAATCAAATCCTCTGCTGCTTCTTCATCCTCGCCGCCTTCCTCTTCTTTCTCCGATACACCGAAACCGGCGAGCGCCGTTACTACGCCGCGCAGTGGCTGGCCTTTCTGGCCGGCTTCGGAGCACTCGAGTTGAATGCTGCCTACCCGGCGCTGGCAGGGCTCTACGCTCTCGTCCGGGCCAAGCGATACCTCGCAAGCACCCTGCCCCTGTTCGCGGTCTCGGCTGTCTACGCCATCCTTCATCAAACCGTGTCGCCGAAGCCTGCCTCTGGCCCTTATGCCTTTCATTGGGGCTGGGATATGTTTGCCACCCTCATCGAATACGTGAAGTGGATGGCGGGCGGTGTGCGCTTCCAGGAGATCTTTGGGCTTCACCGGTTGGATTGGCTGGGATGGCTCACGACCGTCGCTGTAGGCCTTGCCCTGGCGGCGTTTCTCGTCCTGAGGCTCGCTCACCGGGATTGGCGCCCCGTCTTTTTTGCCGGCTGGTTCCTCATCTTCCTGGCGCCTGTGCTTCCCCTTCGAGATCACTTCTCCGGCTACTACCTGACTCTGCCGGCCATTGGTCCGGCGCTCCTTGGCGGTTGGGCATTCGCTTCGGCGTGGCAGGCGCGGCGTGGCCGCCGCGCAGCAGCCGTCGTAGTGGCCGGCTTATACCTCGGCGTCTCGACCGCGGTGGCGCATGCGACACTCTCTTGGCAGCTCGTCCGAACCGAACAGGCGCGCCGCCTCGTACTTGGCATCGGTCGCGCGCAGGCGCTCCACCAAGGAAAGGTCATTCTATTAGAGGGGGTTAGCAATGAGATCTTCTGGGGTTGCGTCAGGGACAGGCCCTTTCCCTTGGTGGGCGCCGCCCACGTCTACCTCGCCCCTGGATCAACCCGCGCCATCGAACCTCATCCGGAGCTGGCCGAGCTGAGCGAGTACGAGCTCCCAGCGCGACCCGCCGCGCGCCTGCTCCGCGCGGGCGAAGCCGTCGTTTATGACGTCTCCGGACGCAGGCCCAGGAACGTCACGCGCCTGTTTCGAGCCTCGCTGGGCCCACCGGAACGCCTGCCTCCGGCACGCTGGATCGATGCCGGAAAGCCGTGGTTTGCGGACCAGATCGGTCCGGGCTGGCATCCGGAAGAGCGCGGCTACCGGTGGATGGGAAGACAAGCGGAGTTGAGACTCGGCGGGCCGCAGAAACCGGGCGAGGTCCTTTACATCGCGGGCTTCTGCCCGGCACGCCAGCTTGTGCAGGGGCCTCTCGAGCTCAGGGTCGGCATTGAAGGCGGCGAGCCGTACCGCGTCCGTCTGACCAGACCCGATGCCGGCTTCGAGTTCCGCTTCCCGCTCGCCCCGGAACTCATGGGTAAAGAATCGGTTCTTGTATCTCTCGAGGTGGAGCGAACCTTCGTGGCGCCCGGCGAGAACCGCCAGCTTGGCTTGGCCTTCGGCATCTTCGCCATACGCTAAGAGGACCCAGCAGCCTGCGTAGCGAGGTCCGCCTTGACCCTATAGGAGAGGCTGGCGGCGGCCGATATGGATTAAGCGCATGCGGCCCGCTGTCCGGTTCAGGCCTGGTTGGAAAACGCGTCGATCTCTGAAACTTTCCTGTCAAGAAAGTCGTCACACGTGTGCTATGATCTTTGGTCAGGCGCTGACCAGCCGGTCCGGGCCGGGGAGGACCGTCGAGCCGAGGCGCCCGGGCTGCTCCCCGGTTCCGGCGGCCTTACGCTTTTTGCAACTTTCCTGCCGTCCCTGCGTCTCTATTAAAGCGCAAGACAAGGAGGTGCGACGAAAGGACCGGACCTGACTGGAATGCGCGTGGTTTGAGTAAAGGCGGGTTGGCTAACCGGCCACCCCCAGGAGCCGAAAGGAGAAGGAAGAGCCATGGTTAACAAGACCGAATTGAAAAAGTTCAGGAAGATTCTCGAGGCGAAGCAAGCTGAGCTGGCTCGCGTGCTTCGCAACCGCGAAGCCATCGCGATCGAGAAGAGCGCCGACGCCATTGACGAAGTTCAGCACGCCGCCGAACGGGAATTGGCCATCCGCAACCTGGACCGCGAGTCTCAACTTCTCCGCATGGTGAAACTGGCGCTCCAGCGCATGGACGAGGGAAGCTACGGCATCTGTCTACACTGCGAAGAGCCGATCAACCCGAAACGGCTGGCGGCCGTGCCGTGGGCTCCTTACTGTATCCGCTGCCAGGAGGCGATCGACCAGCAGCAGGAGACCGAGGACATCCTCGAGGACCTGCTCGTCAACGCCGCGTAATTCGTCTGGACCGGGGCGCGGGATCTCTTCCCGCGCCCTTGGTGTCTCAGGGCTCCCGAATGCCGATCACCGACCACATCCTTCCCCGGAGTAAGGGTTCCCGGCGGTGGGAGTGGAACTCTTCCGGAGAGCAGCAAGTGCACAGGTCCGCCGTCCAGATCCGCTCCGCCGCCACGCTCGCCGCAATCAGCTCACGCCGGTTCGCCTC
Organism: uncultured Bryobacteraceae bacterium; assembly: GCA_938003835.1. GTDB lineage: Bacteria > Acidobacteriota > Terriglobia > Bryobacterales > Bryobacteraceae > CALKXJ01. Next base: position 58,719 of record CALKXJ010000010.1, read on the forward strand.
CACGAGGTCAAGCCGGACGCTGCCCTGAGACCCATTCAGTTCGGGCAGCAGGCTCCGGAACCGTTCCGCGACCTCCGGACCCACTTCATAACAGCACACCCCGATGCCGGGCCCGATTGCCACGACCAGATCCTCCGGTCGGCAGGAGAAGCTCCGGCGCAGGGTTTCCACGGTCCGGCGGACAATGCCTCGCGCCGTCCCGCGCCAGCCCGCATGGACTGCGGCGACAACCCGCCGCCTCGGGTCCGCCATCAGAATGGGAAGGCAGTCGGCCGTCTTCACGCCCAGAAGCAGCCCGGGCCGGTCGGTGGCGACAGCATCTCCCTCTCCGATGCAACCCAAGGCTCCATCGGCGATTCGCACGACGTCACTGTGGGTCTGCGCCAGGGAAACCAGCCGGCTGCGGTCCGGCCAACCGTGGGTGTTCCGCGTGCCGAAACCGTGCTCGAGCCAATCGAGGGCGTCGAGCAGGGGGCTCCGGTAGACGGAACCCTCCTTCAGCAGGGCGGAGGGCATCCGGGACACTCAGGCTGGGTGCGGCGTTTGGGCGATCATCACCTTGCGCTTGAACTGCTCCAGCATGCTCTCATCCAGGCGGACCTCGGTCGGCCGCCGCACCAGGTAGGGCATCCGGTCGATCTTGTCCTGAAGCTTCATCAGGCCGTAAAACAGATTCTCCGGACGCGGCGGGCAGCCTGTGATGTAGACGTCCACCGGCACGATCTTATCCACGCCCTGGAGCACGCAGTAGGTGTTGAAGGGTCCCCCGACGCTCGAGCAGGCGCCCATCGAGATCACCCATTTCGGATCCGGCATCTGGTCGTAGATCCGCTTGAGCACCGGCGCCATCTTGAGCGTCACCGTGCCGGCCACAATCATTAAGTCGGACTGGCGCGGGCTGGGCCGGAAGACCTCGGCGCCGAACCGGGCGATATCGAACCGCGCGGTGCTGGCCGTGATCATTTCGATGGCGCAGCAGGCCAGCCCGAAGGTGAGCGGCCACAGCGACGACTCGCGCGCCCAGTTGAAGACGTAGTCCACCGTCGTGGTCAGGAAATTCTTTTCGAACTGATTCTGGAGAAAGGACATCCTGCCGGCTCCCGGCCGATTGAGTTGTGCAGCCTACCCGACATTCTAGCATTGCCGCCCTGAGCAGCCCCCAGGCCGGCTACGCCTCCGGCTCGAGCGAGACGGCACAGCGGAATCCGATGGTCGCGCAGCGGTCCATCCCCGGCCACATCAGCAGGAATTTCATGCCGAAAGCGGCCGGCTGGGGGCCGCCATCGGCGTACCAATGGGAACCTTCCGCCCTGAAATAAGAACCGCCGCGAACAATGGCAAAACGCGTTCGACCGTCCGAGTACTCGCTTTCGGTCCACTCCCACGTATTGCCGCACATGTCGTAGCAGCCGAATGGTGACCGGCCATCCGGGAAAGCTCGCACGGGTGTGCTGCCGCCCCGGGAGCCGTCGTTGGCTCGTCCCGGTAGCATCTGGTTCCCCCACGGGTAGGTCAATCCGTCAGGCCCCTCCGCCGCATACTGCCATTCGAGCTCGGTCGGCAGGCGCTTGCCCGCCCAGCGGGCGTAGGCGCGGGCGTCCTCCAGGTCCACATACACCACAGGGTGATCCTCCAGGCCCTCCGGAGGCCCGCCGGCGCTCCAATGCCTGAGAAAATTCTCGGTGTGGCGCGGGCGGTAGCCGAACTCGCGCAGGAAGCGGGCAAACTCCCGATTGGTTACCGGGGTGAGATCGATGGCGTAGCGGGCCAGGCGGGCGCGGCGGCGAATCCGGATCAACTGATGGATCCGCGGGTGGCCCTGGCCGGGTGTGTAGTCCATCGACGTGAGCTGGCCGCACTCGCGGATCCGGTAGAGGCAGTCGCGATCGAAGTCGACCGGCCCGATGGCCACCATGCCTCCGGGAACTTTGCGGGCCGCGGGCGCCGGCGGCGGAGCTTTCCAGACCGTCTGCCGCGCCGGAAATACGGTGGAGCTCGAGGCGCGGGATTCTGTGCGCGCCTGCCGTTCGAGCAGTTCCCGTTCGCCGGCGCGCCGGGCCCGGGGCGGCCGCGCCAGGAAGCAGCCAATGCCTCGCGGGCGGAGCGTGCCTTCAAGCACTACCGAGCCCCCTGCCAGGACCGGCCGGAGCGGGCGGCCCCGTACGAGGTCGAAGTACTCCTCCTGCGGCTTTGCCTCGATCTTGAGCAGCGACCCGCTCGCCTCCGATTCGCCGCGGTTGACCAGCGTCCACAGCCTCGTCCCGCCGCCCTCCCACAGACTGGCGTAAACTTCCGGGGCCTCGGTCTCGACCAGCGGTGTCCAGCCTTCGCCGGCGAACAGGTCTGCATAGGCGCGCTGGATCGGCAGCATCGCCCGGAGAATCGAGCGGTCGCGCGCGTTCCAGCCCACCCAGCTGCCAAAGACGTTCTCCCAAACCAGAATCCCGGAGCCGTTCATCCATGCCGTGTGCAGCTCCGCGGAGTGGTCGTGGCTCCAGCGCCGGATCTGATGCTGCATGTGGCGCCGCTCGAACCACTTGTTGCGCAGGATGCCGGGAACGGGGCTGTCTTTGAAGCCTTGCGCCCACGACAGGTGATGGTCGTGAACGCGCTCGAGCGGTAGCGCCAGCTCGCTTTCGAGCACCACGCCCGGCCGCACCGCATCGAGCCGGGCGCGAAATCCGGCGGCGCCCTGACGCAGGGTATCGAGAAAGATGCCGTCGGCGTCGATAGCGCTTACCAGTTCGGCCACTGCCTCCACGTCGTTCTTGCTCTCCCGCCGGGTTCCGGTGTCCCAGGGTTTGTAGGGGACATAGGCCCTGACGCCTCGCCGGTGAAGCAGGGCGACCAAACCGGCCAGCTCCTTGAGCCCGCCGGGCATGACCCGGAAGAAGTCGAACTGGTTGCGATGGTCAACTCCGATGCGCGGGTAGGCCTGCCAGAAGACGAGCGAATCGTAGCCGCCGAATTCGCGCTCGCCCTCGTCAAGCCACTCCTCGAGCCGGTAGCGCGACTCCCTGGCGTGCCAGAACCGCTCGTCCCAGACCAACATGAAGCTACAGGCAAACGAGGAGGCGGCCCAGGCGAACTCGCTCCGGCGATAGAGCTTGTCGTCATGGCCCAGCTCGGCCCGCCGCGCCTGGCGCCAGGCGGCCAGCGCTGCCCGGAAAGCCGGCCACTGGCGTGCGTCTTCCGGCGCCGGGATCAGGTCGGCTTCGAAAGTCTCCGGGGAAAAGGGTCCCGGCGCCTGCTCGGTCCGCCCGCGGAGTCCGGCCAGAGAGGCCAGGGCAGCCCGGAGAAACTCTCTGCGGATGAGCATCGGGGACCTCCCGCTTATTGGCGCACTGCCGAATCCGCATCATAGCCGCAAACCGGGTGCGGCGTGTCGCCGGCGACGCATTACCGGGCGGTTGCCGCCAGCGTCCGGCGCTGCCACTCGAGCGTGCGGCGCAGTCCCTCCTCCAGGCTGAAGCGAGGCGCATGGCTGAGATCCCGGACCGCAGCGGTGATGTCGGCGCGCGAGTGGCGCACGTCACCAGGCCGCGGCGGTGCGTAATTCGGTTCGAGCGAGACGCCCTCGATCTGCTGGAGCAGGCGCCAGATCTGGTTCAGCGTGTACTGCCCGCCGTTGCCCGCGTTGTAGAGCTTGCCCGCCACATTCGGCGCCCGGGAGGCTTTGATGGTGAGCGAGACCACATCCTCGACATAAGTGAAATCGCGCGACTGTTCGCCGTCGCCGAAGATGGTGGGCCGCCGCCGCTCGAGAATCGCGCGAAGAAAGATGGAAATCACGCCCGAGTAGGGACTGGACGGGTCCTGCCGCGGCCCGTAGACGTTGAAGTAGCGCAGCGAGACCGTCTCGAGCCCGTAACAGGAATAAAAGACCCGGGCGTAATACTCGCCGGTCAGCTTCTGCAAGGCGTAGGGAGACAGCGGCTGGGGCGCCATCGTCTCCACCTTGGGCAGCACCGGCGTGTCGCCGTAAGCCGACGAAGAGGCCGCGTAGACCACGCGCCGAACGCCGCCGGCCACGCAGGCCCGGAGCACCTGAAACGTCCCGTCGATATTCACCTCGTGCGAAGGCACCGGATCCTCGATCGAACGCGGCACCGAGGGGATCGCCGCCAGGTGGAAAACCGTGTCCGCGCCGCGCAGCAGAGAGGCGATCGCGTCGTAATCGCGGATGTCCACCGCATGGAACGCGATCCGGTCCCAAATCTCGGCCAGATTCTCCCGCTTGCCCGTGAGCAGGTTGTCGATCACGGTCACCTGGCCGTCACCTTCTTCGAGCAGGCGCCGCACCAGCGCCGAACCGATGAAACCGGCGCCCCCGGTCACCACGTACCGTTTCATAGCCTCAGCTTGGCGATCTGCGTCTCGATATATCGTAGGGAATCGCGGGCAATGTTCTCGGCGCCGGGCGAGAAATCGAACACTTCGAGCGACAGCCAGCCCGGATAATTGCGGCGCGCCAGCACCTCGAGCACCGGAACGAAATTGTAGTCGCCCGTTCCCGGGTGGCGGCCGTCGGTCTCGTTGATGTGCACGTGGCGGATGAACTCGAAGTAGCGGTCCACGAGCTGCGCGTGCGGCTCCACTTCGTCCACGGCGTTGTGCGTGTCGAACATGGTCCGCACCGCGGGGCTGTTGATCTCCTGCACGGCGCGCACGGCCTCCTCGAGCGAAAGCATGACGTCGCACTGGTTGCGCGGCAGCGGCTCGATGAGAATCGTCACCCGGCGCTGCTCGGCATGAGGGGCCACCCCGGCCAGCCCCTCGATCAGGTGACGCGTCGCGGCCTCGCGGCTCAGGCCGCCGGTGGTGCGCCGCTGCTGGGGCGAACCGAAGACCATGACGCCGTTGTCGGCACGGTCGCCCGCCAGATCCGCGCAAAGATCGATGAGCCGGTCGACATGGAGCCAGCTCTTTTTGCGCAGCTCCTTGTCCGGGGTGGTCACGTGGAGTCCCTTCGGGGCCAGCAGCAGCCAGTGCAGGCCGACGAAATACAGGCCTTCGCCCTCCATGATGGACCGGTACTCGCGGCGCTTTTCCTCGCTCAACGCGGCGGGATCCTCGGCCAGGGTGAACGGGGCGATCTCGATACCCTCATAGCCGATGCGGCGCATCGACCGGCAGGCCTCCATAAAAGACCAGCCTTTGTAGATCTCATTGCAGATGGCGTGGCGAAATCGGTAGCTCATGGCACCTCGCTACGGATTGGGAAGAGCGCACCGGGCGCGGGCGCGGGGCCGGCCAAGAACTCTTCTCGACTCAGTGTATTTCAATCGGCGACGACGTGCACCCGCTTCGGGGCGACCTCGGGCGGGCCGAGGATGCTTTGGGCGGCAGCTTCGAGCGGGAGGCGGCGTATAAGCCGCTCGAGGATGCGCCGGTCGAAGCGGCCCAGATCCTCGACTGCCGCGGCAAACGCTCCCGGGCCGGCATTGACGCTGCCGATCACCGCGCGGTTGCCGACGATCAATTTTCGAAACGGGAACCTGCCGGAGGCGTCGTCGGCGCCGAGCAGAACCGCGACGCCGAGCGGCGCTAGCTGTTCGATTCCGGCAAACGTCACATCGGCGGAGCCGGTGGCCTCGATCAGAATATCGGCCTCCGGCCCCTCGATCCGCTGCCGGTAGGCGATACCGGCTTCGGCGAGCAACGCCGCCCGCGGGTGATCCGCCGGCTCGAGCGAGTGCACCGCCACCTCCAGGCCGCGCAGTTCGAGCACCAGGGCCGCGAGAATGCCGATCGGTCCGGCGCCCAACACCAGCGCCCGCCTGGCGCCGGGCTCATGAACGCGCAGCGCGGTCTCCACGGCTTTCTCCACCACGCTCAGCGGCTCGATCAGCACGGCGTAGTCGACGAGCGAGGCGGGCACCCGCACCAGGTCTTCTTCTTCGTCCACGGCGTAGCCGGCCAGATAGCCGTGCAGGCCGCAGATGCCCCGCTCGTGCGAGACGGGCGCCAGGCACAGGTCCCGGCGGCCACGGGCACAGCTCGGACAAGGCGGCCGGCAGGGGCGGCGCACCATGGGCACCACCCAGTCGCCTGGCTTGAGATCCCTGACTCCGTTGCCGCAGGCGATGACTTCAGCCAGCGCTTCGTGGCCCAGGATGAGGAAGTCCTCCCCGGCCGGCGGGAAGCCCAGCCGGAACAGCGCCAGCTCGCGGTCGGTCCCGCAAACGCCCACCTCACGGATGCGAAGCAGTACCTCGGTAGGCGCCTCGAGCTCCGGCTCGGGCATCTCGCGCAGCTCGAGTTGGCGGCTTGTGTAGTTCAGGCCGAAGGCCCGCATCAGCTTGCGGGCCTCCGCCCCACCACCACCAGCGACAGGCCGCGCCACGGCAGCAGCGGATCCAGCCGTCTCCACAGCCAGACGGTCTTGTCAAAGAGCTTGAGCACGGGCTTCGAGATGGTCCCCCGCCGGAGCAGCTTCCCGTGCAGCCACCAGGCGGGCACCGAGACCTTGTTGACGTTATGAACCGCTTCGATCTCGAGCCCGCAAGCCTTGAGCATCCGCTCGAGCTCCTCGCGCCGGAAGCGCCGCCTGTGGCCCATGTGGCGGTCGAGCGTACCCTCGAGCGACGGATTCTGCGGCGCCAGTACTATGAGGCGCCCGCCCGGTTCGAGCACCGAAGCCAGGCCGGCCACGGTCGCCTGCGGATCTTCGAGATATTCAAGAAGGTTCAGGCAGAGCGCGGTCTCGAAGCGCCGGCCGAGGGCGGCAAAGGCTTCGGGATGAGCGGGATCGAACTCGATGACCGTGACGTTGGGGGTGCGCAGGAAACGGTTCCGCAGCGCGTGAAGGTATAGCGGGTCGCGCTCGCCGGCGACATATTCCAGCCGGCGCGCCATCAATCGGCTGCTGAAGATGCCGAGGCCGGCGCCGATCTCGAGCACGCGATCGCCCAGATACGGCCGGATCAGTTGCGTCATCCACCGCACGTACTGGGGCGTGCCGGTGAGGTTGTTGAGCACGCCGCGACCGTAGCGCTCGACATAGAGATCGTCGATGATCCAGAACTTGAGGATGACCAGGAGCGCCTTGAGGCCGTCCTTCCAGCCGATCTTCTTGCCCTCTTCGTAGGAGCGGCCGTGGTAGCTGATCGGCACTTCATAGACGCGGAAGCCCCGCTTGGCGCACTTCATGGTGATCTCCGGCTCGAAGCCGAAACGGTCCGAGCGGATCGGGATGCTTTTGAGCAGCTCGGTCCGGAACACCTTGTAGCAGGTCTCCATGTCGGTGAGATGGAGGTTGGAGAACATGTCGCAAAGGACGGTGAGGCCCTTATTGATCATCGAGTGCCAGAAGGGCAGCACGCGCCGTTGCGCGCGAACCATGAAGCGGGAGCCGAAGACCGCATCGGCGTGCCCGTCGAGCAGCGGGCGGAGCAACACGGGATACTCTTCCGGGTCATACTCGAGATCGGCGTCCTGGATGAGGCAGAAGTCGCCCGTGGCGTAGGCGATGGCGGTGCGGATGGCGGCGCCCTTGCCGCGGTTGACCTCGTGACGGAGCAACCGGACGGCGGGCTCGGCAGCGGCGATGCGCTCGAGGATCTCCGAGGTGCCGTCCGTCGAGCAGTCATCCACCACGATGACCTCACGCTGCATCGCCTCGGGCAACGGCGCCGCCAGCACCTTAGCCAGACTGCGCTCGACGACGGTGCGTTCGTTGTAGACGGGCACCAGGATCGAGAGCTTCATCGGGTTTCCCTAGTATAGTCGCACGCCTGCGGTGCTTGGCCTGCCCGGTCCGGCTCAGATACGCTAGGACGCATGAAGTGGGTCATTGTTGCCGCTTTCCTGGCCCTGGACGCTCTGGCCGGCTCCCTGCCCGAGGTGCGCGCCGGGGCCGCCCGCATCGACATCACGCCGCGTGAAGCGAGCGCCTTGCCCATGAGCGGCTACGCCGGCCGCAAGGAAGGCTTCCAGGAGATCCACGACCGGTTGTACGCGCGCGCCATCGTCGCCGCGGCGGGGGATTTCGAGGTGGCCATCGTCGTTGCCGATTTGATCGGCTTCTCCAACCGCCTCTGGGAACGGTTCACCACCCGGATCGCCGCCGAATCGGGTATCCAGGCCGATCACATACTTCTTGCCGGCACCCATACCCACGGTGGGCCGGCCCTGGGCACCTATTCGGGTGAGCCGCAAAGCCCGGAGCAAAACGCCTACCTCGACGAGCTCGAACAGAAGCTGGCGGCGGCCGCCGTCGAAGCGAAACGCAACCTCCGGCCCGCGCGAATCGGTTTCGGCACGGGCAGAGCCAGCGTGAACATCAACCGCCGCGCCAGGATGGCCGCCGGGGACTGGTGGTTGGGACTCAACCCCGACGGACCCTCCGATAAGACCGTCGCCGTGGTGAGGTTCGAGACGCACGACGGGGCGCCTTTCGCTTTTCTCATCAACTACGCCGTGCACGGCACGGTTCTCGGGCCGCGCAACATGGCAATCTCGGCCGATCTGCCCGGCGCCACCTCGCGCCTGGTCGAAGAGCATTTCGGCGACCGCGTGGTGGCCGTGTTCACCGCCGGAGCCTCGGGCGACCAGGATCCGATCTACCGCGTGGGAACCGATTTCGAGCAGGTCGGCGCCCTGGGGCGCATCCTCGGCGAGGAGGTCCTGCGCGTGGCCGGCCAGATCCGCACCTCGCCGCACGGCCGGCTCGGCGCTGTCCAGCGCGTGGTGAGCTGTCCGGGCAAGCGAAGCCCCGACGGGCCGCGGCGCCGCACCGACGGCCGCTATGAGTTCGTCGACGCCGACCCGGTGGACATCCGGCTGTCGCTCCTGATGCTCGACCACATCGCCGTTGCCGGGGTCTCGGGCGAGGTTTTGACGCGGATCGGCGAGAAGCTCAAGACCGCCTCCCCGTTCAGCCGGACTTTCATGGTCACGCATGCCAACGGCTCGAGCGGCTACCTGCCGGACGACGACGCCTATGACCAGGTGAGCTATGAAATCGTCACCGCGCGCGTCAAGCGCGGCTGCGCCGAGCAGGCTATCGTGAACAATCTCGTCGCGATGATGGAGGAGTTTTAGCCGCGACTCTCAGGACCGCCCCGCGAGGCGCGGGTTCTTGTACTGGTAGCTGCCCGGCACGTAGGGGAACTTCTTCTCGACGCCGTCGATGAGCTCGACGCCAAAGCCGGGCTTGTCGGAAAGCCGCATCCAGCCCCGCTCGACCCGCAGCGGCTCTTTGAAGATCTCTTCCTTGAGCGGGTTGTAGGTCATGTTCAGCTCCAGGTACTCGCGATTCGGGATGCTTGCCACCAGCGCGGCGTTGGCCATCGTGGTTCCACCGCCGTGCCAGTTGTGCGGGATGAGCACCTTGCCGCGCCGCCAGGCCATGCGCGAGATGTACCAGTTCTCGGTGAGGCCGGCCACGTTCGAGTCCGGCTGGATGATGTCGAGCGCCCCGCGGTCCAGCCAGACCTGCGCCTCGAAGCGCTCACGGAAGCGCTCGCCGCCCGAGACGCGCACCGTCGGCAGGGCCTCCTGGAGCGCCAGGAAGAAATCGATGTCCTCGATCAGCGTCCCGCCCGGCGCCTCCTCGAACCATTCGAATTTGAGCTCTTCGAGCACCGGGCAGAACTCCTTGAGGATCTGCTCGCGCGTGACGCCCGTGCCGCCCATGGATTCGTGCGCCAGCTTGAAGTCCCAGCCGACGGCCTCGCGCAGGCGGCGCATCAGGTGGATGTACTTGTCGAGCGTCATGCCGCCAGCGGCCCAGCTCGTGCCGGTGCGCAGCTTCATCAGCTCGTAGCCCTCCTCCTTGTGCCGCAGCGCCTGCTCGATGAGAAACTGCTCGCCGCCGGCGTACCACTCATGCTCGACGCCCGAGCTGGCGTAAACCTTGATCGTGCGGGCAGGCTCGTTGTCCGTTGCGAGCAGTTCATAGACCGGCTTTCCCACCGCCTTGCCGATCAGGTCCCAGAGTGCGCAGTCCAGTCCCGCCCACGGGGCGCGGCTCCGGCGGCTGTCATTGCCTCGCGCCGTCAGCAGCTCGACGTCGAAGGGGTTGTGCCCGACCACCAGCGGCTTGATCACCTCCTCGGTGTACTGCTTGATGTAGTCGGGCCCCTCATACGGCGATCCCTCACCGATGCCGACCAGACCCTGATCGGTGAAGACCTGCGTAATGGCGCCGTCGGTCTTCCAGACGATGTAGTCGGCCGACCGCCAGAGGTTCTTTTTGGGATCGACGTAGGAGAGCGGGATGACTCGAACGTCGGTGATCCTGAGTTTCGGGCGCTCCAGACCGTCGAGCGGATGGTTGCGTGTTCGCGTGGGCCGCGTGCGCCGGCCGCAAGCGGCTGCCAGGGCCGCTGCGCCGATGAGATCGCGCCGGGAAAACTTCGCCATTGCCGTCACTCCACGCGAACTTCCCCGAGATCGTACCAGCCGTCGGGTTGCCGTCCTTCGATCGCCAGCCGGATGGCCGGCGCACCCGTCCGGGGATCGAGCAGCGCCACGCGCAGGCGCCAGGAGCCCGGCCGAACCGTTTCGGGGATGTAGATGGTCGACTCGTACAGGGCATCGCCCGGCAGCCAGGTTCGCGGATCCGCGTCTGTGGGGATAAGCGCGGCTCCCTGCGCCGATCGCAACTCGAGCGCCAGCCGGTGGTGTTCGTACACCGGCGCCACGCCCTTGTTGAGCCACCACAGGCTGACTGGCGCCATCTGACCCGCTCGGAGCACCCTGGGCAGCTCGACGCGCCGCAGGATGAAGCGGTAGCCGATTTTCTTCTGAAACTCGTCAAACTTGGCGCGCCACTCCGGCGGGATTGGCGAGCTCTTGATGTTGATCGAGCTGGCATGCCAGCGGAGCGCCTGCTCGAGGATATAGTCGAGGTCGAAGTTGTGCTCCTTCCAGTAGAGGGGCGTCCAGCAGGTTTCGAGCGACACCGGCCTCCGCCGCCAGACCTCCTGGGCGCCGGCGCGCACCAGTTGCAGGGGATAAAAGTCGAGCATGTGGGACCAGCGGCGGCCCCAACTCTCCCAGTACTGGCCGCGCATGTCGCCCCAGCAGTCCAGACGCCAGCCCGCGCCGCGCTCGGTGGCGTAGCGGAGCACCTGAAGTTCGTCGAAGTTCACCAGAAGCGGCGTGCGACGGAAGCCCTCGAGATAAAGGTCAAGCAGCGCCCGGTGCGTTTCCCACGAGGGCAGATACGGACCCCAGCCTTCGCCCCAGTAGCCCACCGTCGAGATGTCGACGCTGTCGAGGTAGGGGTGGCCGTCGTAGCGTTCGGCGAAAGCCTTCACCAGACCGCCCCAGTGCTTGCGATAGAGCGGGTCATCGGCGTCGGGCGACCAGATCTCGCCGTCCTTGTCCTCAGGCTTGTTGGCGCGCCGGGCTCCCGACCTCCGGTACCACTCCGGCAGGGGGTTCTTCTGGTCATACGGCATCAGGCGGATGGCGAGCTTCTGGCCCTGCTCGCGCGCCTGGGCGATTGCCAGATCGATCATGTCCCAGCGGTAGCGGCCCGGCTCCGGCTCGATCTGCCCCCAGAACCAGCGGAAGTAGGCGATCGAGGAGTCGGGAAAGTCGGGAGGGCTCGAAGCCCGCTCGAGCTTCTCCGTCGGCCCGACTTCAGACCACTTCCCTCCGGGGTTCACCGCCACGCCCTTGACGCGCTGGAAGGTCTGAATCCCCATGCCGGGATTCACCAGCACGTCGTCAATCTCCTTGGGCCAGAAAACGAGCTTGTCCGTCTGCGCCTGCGCCGAAAGCACACTCAAAAGTAAGAAATCGGGGACAGTATACTCAATCCCCAATTCGGCTGCCGGAGGCGACCCGCAGGCATGAGGACGGCCGTCCACCGACCGCAGACAAGAGACATTGCCCGCTTCGCCGGCCTGCACGTCGGTACACCGAGCGTCACTGTCGCCCGCACCCGGTCTGGGCACAAGGCCCCGGAAATCACCTGTTGCATCCTCATCTTCCGCTCCCCTTTGGCAACCGCCAGCAGTGGTGCTCCTTAGTCATTCCCACCAGGGAGCTTCGCCGCCTTCTCCCCCGAGGGACCTGACGCTAACAACTGGAGCGTTTCTTAGGTATTGATACCTTAAAGAACTTTATAATGTTGACGGAGGACGAAAGTAATGTCCGGCCCAAATTTTCCGATTCGGCGTCGCGTTTTGCCTCATCCTGACTTGCGCTCCTTTCCTTTGGGCGCTTCCCTGCAACTGGCAGATCTCGACTCCAGTTTGGGGGCAACGCTGCTTCGAAGGCTGGTGGTGTGAGTGGGAGGAATGCTGGTCTTGCCCGGAATGCGCTTTGTTCTGCGCCTGTGACCAGATCGTCTGGTGTCTGTGCAATGCACAAATCCTGCATCTGAATGCGTTTGGGCACATGCCCTGCGATGGCGGCGGGGGAACGGCGTTGCCCGGCACGCCCGGCCAATCTATCCAGCCGACTTCGATCACGGCGACGCCATGCGCTCGACCGGGTACAGTTGGGAATCAGTTCGCGTCTGATATTACGGCGGTGAGTAAATAAAGGAGGCGACACAGATGCGGGTTTTGATTTCCTTGTTTGCCGCTCTTACGGCCACCGCGCCATCGGGCTTTTCCGGGTTGAAGGCCGAGATCATCTGGCGGACCTCGATCGGCACACTCGAAGAGCGGGTGAATCACCGGGGTTGTGACTGTGCCGACGGTACGCTGGTTGTGACCTACTCGAATGGCGCCGTGACCGTGATCGATGCGGGCGGATCGGTGCTGGCGCTTCGATCCCCCGTGCCCGAGTTGCAAGGGGCCTTGGCCAGCGTTTGCGAAGGGGGCACCCTCTATGTCTCGACGAGCCAATCGGCCGCTGTGCGGCTCTTCCGGATCGGGCCGGGCGGGCGGTTAACCTTGCTCCGCAGCTTCCCGATGACGGGCGCGCCGAACCGGTTCGCTCTTCTCGACGGCAACCTCTGGGTTCTCGGGATGGCGCGGGTCGGGAACTCCCATGTGCCGCTGCGGCGGTTCACCGCTGAAGGCGAGTTCCTCGACACCCCGGAGGTCCCCCTCGCCGCGATGAACGGCGGCTTGATCAATCAATTGGTGCTTCAAGCTTCGCTCGCCGTTCATCCCGGCCGGCAGCAGGTCATCTACGTGCCCGCCAATCCCTTCCGCTTTTTCTGCTTCAGCCCGGACGGCCGGCTGGTCGAATCGAAGGCGGCTGCCGGCACCCGGCATGAGGGGGCTGACCTCTCGGGTCTGGCACCCTGGGCGGTCCGCCGGTCCTATTACGATTGGGTGCGAAACGTGTTGTGCCTTCCTGACGGGAGACTGGTGGCGCAGATTATCAAAGGCGCTCGCCCAGGTGGTGATGCCAGCTTTCTGGAGGTAATCGATCGCAATCTCGATCTAATAGCCCGCGACATCCCGGTTCCGTTCGACATGGGATATCTGTTCGGCGCCGACGCGGCGGGCTATTTGTACTTTGTCAATCTGCGGATCCCAGGCGCGTCCGCTCTCAAAGTTCGACTCATCGACTAGCTTAAAACGGGGACAGTATACTCTTTTCCCAATTTCCTCGACGGAGCGACAGGCCTAAATTGGGGATTGAGTATACTGTCCCTGATTTTTTGCCAGGGTTGCGAGATCCAGGCGGCCGGTGTAAAGCGCCATGCCGAGTGCGGCATGGATACCCAGACGGTCGAGTTCGCGGATCTCCTCGAGCGTGGTGATGCCGCCGGCGGCCGTCAGCTCGCGATCGGTCAGCGCGCGCAGGCGGCGGAACCAGTCCAGGTCTGTGCCCTGCATCATTCCCTCTTTGTCGACATAGGTGCACAGGAAACCCGAGCAGTAGGGCTCGAGCTCGGAGATGAGCTGTTCAGCCAGCAGATTCGTCGATTCGCGCCAGCCTTTGATGACGATCCGGCCCGCCCTGGAATCGAGCGCCAACAGGATGCGCTCGCGCCCGACGGCGCGGTTGAGCATCTCGAGAAAGCCCCGATTTGGACCCTGATCCGAGAAGGCCGCCGTGCCGACGATTACTTTGTGCGCCCCCTGGTCGACGAGCCGGCGCGCCCTCTCGACGGTGCGAACACCGCCGCCCACGCGGCAGACCGCCCGCGCCGTCAAGAACTCGACTAGCGCATCATTGGCGCCCCGGCCCATCGCAGCGTCGAGATCGATGACTTGAATCTGCGCGAAGCCGGCGAATTTGCGCAGCATCTCTTCGGGCGAATCGCCCTCGAGCGCCTTTTCCCTGCCCTGGATGAGCTGGACGACCTTGCCTTCCATCAGGTCGATGCACGGGATGATCATTCAGGCAGCCTCACAGGAACGTTGTGCTTGTCGAGGAACTCCTTGAGCTGGGCGACGGTGTAACGGCCGTAGTGGAAGATCGAGGCGGCCAGCGCCGCGTCGGCCTCTCCCTCAGTGAGCACCTCGAGGAAATCCTCCGGCTTGCCGGCGCCGCCCGAGGCGATCACCGGGATCTTTGTGGCGCGCGCCACCGCGCGGGTCAGCTCACAGTCGAAGCCACCCTGCACTCCGTCGGTGTCCATCGAGGTGAGCAGGATTTCGCCGGCGCCTAACGCTTCGCCCCGCACGGCCCACTCGATGGCGTCGATGCCCTCATCGACCCGCCCGCCGCGCGTATAGACGGTCCAGGCGCCCGGCGCCCGCCGTTTGGCGTCGATCGCCAGCACGACGGCCTGCGAGCCGAACTCTGCCGCCAGCTCGGCGATCAGCTCCGGCCGGCGCACAGCGGCCGTGTTGACGCTCACCTTATCCGCCCCGGCCAACAGAATTTTGCGCGCATCCTCGACCGAGCGGATGCCGCCGCCCACCGTGAGCGGAATAAAAACCGCGCGGGCGGTGCGAGCCACCACATCCACCATGGTGTCGCGCTCGTCACTCGAGGCGGTGATGTCCAGAAACACCAGCTCGTCGGCGCCCTGCTCGTTGTAACGGCCCGCGAGCTCCACCGGGTCGCCGGCGTCGCGCAGGTTGAGGAAGTTCACACCCTTCACCACCCGCCCGCCGGTGACATCCAGACACGGGATGATCCTCCTGGTCAGCATCCGTCTAACTCCACAAAGTTCCTCATCACCGCCAGGCCGATCCGGCCCGACTTTTCGGGATGGAATTGCACTCCAAAGACATTATCCTGCTCGAGCAGCGACGTATATGGAACGTCGTAATGCGTGATGGCCGCGGTTGCCTCGTTGAGAGGCACGTAATAACTGTGGGCGAAGTAGACGAACGGCCGATCCGGAAGACCTTTGAGCAAGCGGCACGGGCGAAGCGGCTCGAGCGCGTTCCAGCCCATGTGCGGCACGCGCGTGGCGGCGCTGAACCTTCGCACCGTTTCCCCGAACAGACCCAGCCCGGCAAGCTCCGGCGCCTCTTCGCTCGAGCGAAAAAGCACCTGAAGGCCCAAACAGATGCCCAGAAAGGGAACGCCGGCCCGGATGCGCTCGACGAGCACGGCACGCACACCGCTGGCGTCGAGCGCCCGCATGATCTGGCCGAAGTTTCCGACGCCGGGAAGGATCAGCTTCGAGGCGCGCCGCAGCCCGGCGGCGTCGCGCACCACTTCATACGGCGCTCCCACTTCTTCGAGCGTATTCGCCACCGAGCGAAGGTTGCCCGCGCCGTAGTCGAAGATGGCGATCATAGCAGTCCCTTGGTGGAGGGCAGCTCGTCCCGCAGCCGCCGGTCGCGCGAGCAGGCATACTTCATCGCCCGGGCGAAGCATTTGAAGATGGCTTCGATTTTGTGGTGGCTGGAACGGCCGTAGAGCACCTTGGCGTGCAAGTTCGCTCCGGCGTGCGTGACGAAGCCACCGAAGAAGTCCTCGAGCAGCTCGGTCTCAAGGTCCCCCACCTGGCGGGCGCGGACCAGATCACGGTAGACCAGCGCGGGGCGGCCGCCCAGATCGACGGCCACCACCGCCAGCGTCTCGTCCATGGTCTGCACGAAATAGCCGGCCCGGTTGATGCCCCGCCGATCACCGAGCGCCCTGGCGAAAAGCTGGCCCAGAACGATGCCGACATCCTCGACCGTGTGATGCTGGTCGACGTCGAGGTCACCGTGCGCTTCGAGTTCCAGGTCGAAGCCGCCGTGCCGGGCGAACAGCTCGAGCATGTGGTCGAGAAAGCGGATGCCGGTCGAGATCCGGTAACGGCCCTTGCCCTCCAGGCGGAGCCGCCCGCGGATCTGGGTCTCCCGGGTGATGCGTTCGATGGTGGCGGCCCGCATGGCGCTTTTCACCAGACCTCGTCCAACGCCTCGAAGAAGCGTGCCACCTGCTCCCGCGTGCCGGCGGTCACGCGCACGCAGCCCGGCAGCTCGTAACTGCGGTCGCGCACGAGCACCCCGCGCGCGCGCAATGCGTCGCGGATCGCCACGGCGCGCGGACCGGCGTCGAACAGCACAAAGTTGGCTTCGCTCGGCCAGTAGCGGATGCCGCGCCGCCCGAAGCCCTCGTAAAGGAGCTCGCGCGCGGCCCGCACCTCGGCGACGTAGTCGCGGATGTAAGCGGTGTCGGTGATCGCCACCTCGGCGGCCAGCGCGGCCAGCGCGTTCACGCTGTAGGGCGACTGTGCCTTGTGGAGAAAGGCGATGTTGCCAGGATGAGAAAGCAGGCAGCCTAACCGCATCGCCGCCATGCCGTACACCTTCGAGAACGTCCGGCTGATAAACAGGTTCGGAAACTCTTCAAGCAACGGGATCGCCGTGACGCCGCTGAACTCGTAATAGGCTTCGTCGACCAGTACGGCGGCACGGGGCACAGCTTCGAGAATCCGCCGGATGCCCTCCACCGGCACGCCGGTTCCCGTGGGATTGTTCGGGTTCGCAATGAACACCGCACGAGTTCCCGGCCCGAGCCCCTCGAGGAGCTCCTCGAGCGGGAAGCTCAGGTCGCCAGAGCGGTAAGGGATCTCGCGGATGGCGGCGCCGGCCACCTCCGCATAGAAGCGGTACATGGCGTAGGAGGGCTTGAGCAGCACCACCTCCTCGCCCGAGTCGACGTAGGTGTTTACAAGCACCTGGATCGCCTCGTCGGTGCCGTTGGTCAACAGGAGCCGGCTCTCCTCGACGCCGAAAAACGCCGCCAGCTTCGGCCGGACACGGTCGTATTCGGGATAGACGGCCAGCGCTTCCGCGGAAAGCCGTTCGCGCAGGAATTCCGCGACGCGGGGCGAGGCGCCCACGGTGTTCTCATTGAAATCCAGCCGCAGTTTTCCCGCCCGGCCCGAAGTGGGAGGAGAGTAGGGCGCCATCGCCAGCACAGCCTTTCGCGGCACGGGAGGCTCAGCCATCGAGACGCACCTCCACGCTGCGCGCATGCGCCTCGAGCCCTTCGGCGCGCGCCAGCGTGGTGATGGCCGGCGCCAGACGCGCCAGGGCGTTGGGCGCGAGCTCCTGCACGGAAATGACCTTGACGAAATCGGCCGCCGAAAGTCCGCCCCGGAGCCGCGCGGCTCCCGAAGTCGGCAGCACGTGGTTGGGCCCTGCGGCGTAGTCGCCCGCCGCCTCCGGGCTGTGCGGCCCGATGAAGACCGAGCCGGCGTGGCGCACGCGCTCGAGCAGCCGCCGGTCCGGCAAGCTGAGATGCTCGGGAGCAAACCGGTTGGCAAGCTCAACAGCCTCGTCGAGCGAATCCACCAGGATAATCGCCGAATTGCGCTGGATCGCCTGGCGGGCCACAGCCGCCGTTTCGAGATCACCAATCCGGCGTTCGATCTCGCTGGCCACCGTGCGCGCCAGTTTCCGGGAGGTCGTCAACAGAATCGCCGAGGCGTCGACGTCATGCTCAGCCTGGGCCAGCATGTCGGCAGCGAGCCATGCCGGATTGCCGTCCTCCGCGATGATAAGGATTTCGGTGGGCCCGGCGATGAAGTCGATGCCTACCTCGCCGGCCAGCAGCTTCTTGGCCGCCGCGACGTAGATGTTGCCCGGACCCACGATACGGTCGGCGCGCGGCACGGTGCGCGTGCCGTAAGCGAAGGCCGCAATCGCGTGGGCTCCTCCCATCTCAAACACCGCTGAAACCTTGAGCATGCGCGCCGTGCCGAGGATCGCATCCATCGGCCGGGGCGTGGCCACGCAAACCGTCTCGACGCCCGCCACCCGCGCCGGTATGGCCGTCATCATCAAGGTCGAAGGTAGCGGGTAGCGCCCTGCCGGGATGTATGCGGCCACGGTCTCGAGCGGGCGCACAATCTGGCTGAGCTTGAGCCCGGGCGAGGGCGCGAGGACCTTCGGCCGCGGCAACTGCAAGCGGGCATAGGCGGAGATGTTGGCCGCCGCGGTCCGCACCGCTCGCCGGAACTCGGGCGGCAGGCGCCGGTACGCCGAATCCAGCTCGGCCTGCGGCACGCGCACCGTGGCGCGCTCCAGCCTGTCAAAGCGCCGGCAATATTCAAGCAGCGCGCGGTCACCGCGGGTGCGTACGGCTTCGAGGATCGGCCGCACGGCATTCTCCGCCTCAGCGAGCCGCTGAGCCCGGCGCCGCAGCAGCCGCTGGGCCTGCTTGCCTTCGATGATCCGGATCATGGCTACATCACGATCTTGTTCAGCGGATACTCGACGATTCCCTGCGCGCCGGCCTGCTTGAGCCGGGGAATGATCCGGCGCACGGTGGACTCATCCAGGATGGTGTTCACCGCCAGCCAGTCCGGGTCGCTCAGCGGCGAGACGGTCGGCTTCTTGAGCGCGGGCAGCGTCTCGAGCACGCGGTCGAGGTTCTTGCGCTCGACATTGAGCATCAAGCCGACCTTGCCGAGAGCGTTCATCGCCCCCTCGAGCAGCATCTTGATGTCCTCGATCTTTTGCCGCTTCCACGGATCTTGCCAGGCCTCGAGGTTCGCGATGAGTTGCGTGTTCGACTCGAGCACCGTCTCGACGATGCGAAGGTTGTTGGCGCGCAGCGACGAGCCTGTCTCGGTCACCTCGACGATGGCATCGGCGAGCACCGGCGGCTTGACCTCGGTGGCACCCCAACTGAACTCGACCTTGGCGCTGACGCCGTGCTCGGCCAGGTAGCGCTTGGTGGTCGCCACCAGCTCGGTGGCGATGATCTTGCCCTCGAGGTCCTTCACCGACCGCACGGGCGAGGACTCGGGCACCGCCAGCACCCAGCGCACCTTGCCGAAGCTCTGCTTGGCATAGACGAGATCGGCCACCGTCACCACGTGGGCGTCGTTTTCCCGCACCCAGTCATAGCCGGTGAGTCCGGCGTCGAGCACGCCGTCCTCCACATAGCGCGCCATCTCCTGCGCGCGGATCAGCATGCACTCGATCTCGGGATCGTCAATCGAGGGGAAGTAGGAGCGGGCGCCCACCGTGATCTGGAAGCCGGCGCGGCGGAACAGCTCAATGGTGGCGTCCTGCAAGCTTCCCTTGGGAATACCGAGTTTTAGTGTCATTGCGTGCCTCCGTAGACCGCGCCGGGATCGTAGGCGCGCGGCTCTGTCACTCTCCAATGGCCGCCGTCGAACGTGCGATAGAAGCAGCTCCGGTAGCCGTTGTGGCAGACGCCCGGTCCCAGCGCCTCGACTTGAACCAGCAGCGCGTCGGAGTCGCAGTCGGCCTGGATCGACTTCACCACCAGGCGATGGCCCGACGTCTCTCCCTTCACCCAGAGCTTGTTTCGCGAACGGCTGAAGAAGGTGGCATAGCCTGTCTCCACGGTTTTCTGAAACGCCTCCTGGTTCATGAAGCCCAGCATCAGAACCCTGCCGGTGGCGTGGTCCTGGATCACCGCCGGGATCAATCCCCCCAGCTTGTCGAAATCGAGTTCCATCGCACTCCTCAAAACAGAAGCGCCCGCCGGATTCGCGGCGGGCGCCGTTTTCGAATTCTTTCTGGAGAATTGCTCAGACAGCGGCCCGTCGCGGCAACGGATGCCGGTGGTGATGGTGCCGGTGGCGCGACACGGACCGGTTCAGCATGAGATTTGAGTATAACAAACGCTCAGCGTTCAAGCAGCCAGGCGCAATCCTCAAGACGGCTCCCGGTGCCGTCGTTCACCGCAAAGCGCTGGGGCCGAGGCCGGCCTTCTTTGTCGCGGCTCCGCCAGAGCGATGCCGATCCGTAAGCGCCGTCTTTGCGCAGCGCGTAGAAGGTGATGTCGAAGGCGGCCAGACGGCTGCGGTCGTTGTTGAAGTTACGCGCGATCCGCTTCAGGCATTCGAGACATGCCTCGCGCGGGTGCATGCCGGCACGCATGGCCTCGACGATGGTGTGCGCGCCCGCGACGCGGATGTTCTCCTCACCGCGCCCGGTGGCGCCGGCGGCGCCGACGTCCTGGTCGACGAACAGGCCAGCTCCGATGATCGGGGAATCGCCCACGCGGCCCGGGATCTTCCAGGCCAGACCGCTCGTCGTGGTGACGCCGGACATCTCGCCTTTGGCGTTCAGCGCCAGGCAATTGATTGTGCCCGTGGGCGGGTTCGTCGCCACCTGCCAGGCCCAGGCCAGCGTGGCTTCGTCCACGTGAGGAAATCGCTGTCGGAGGGCCTGCGGGGACTTTTCGGGCGGAGCATCGAGCCCGTCGGTCCAGTTGTTGCGCCCGCTGGCGTCCCGGAGGGACTGCTTCCAGACCAGCCAGGCCAGGCGCGCCTTCTCGGTGAGCAGATTCTCTTCCTGGAATCCGTAAGCCTTGGCGAAGCGCAGTGCTCCTTCCCCGACCAGCATCACGTGATCGGTGCGCTCCATCACCAGCCGCGCCACCTGCGCCGGATGGCGGATGCCACGCAGCCCGGCCACCGCACCTGCGCGCCGCGTCGGCCCGTGCATCACCGAGGCATCCAGCTCGACGATGCCTTCCTCGTTGGGCAATCCCCCGTAGCCGACCGTGGTGTCTTCCGGATCGTCCTCGTTGATGGCCACCCCGGCGACCACCGCATCGAGCGTGTCTCCGCCGGCCTGTAAGATCTCCATCGCCTTGGCGCAGGCGCGCTCGCCGTTGACGCTCGCGATGACAATGTTGCGCGGCTGCGCCGCGGCGAGCCGCACCGCTCCGGCCGCTGCCGGTCCCATCATCCATTCCCTTCGCGTCATCATGGGGAACACCGTACTCCTCGTTGCTAGACTGATGTTCAGGATGCAGCGAAATCTGCGTGCAAAGCCCGTTCCTCCATTGTGCGGCGCGACGCGCGCGGCTAGCAAGGAAACCGAGTGATCATGGAGATCTCGCCCTCGGGACCGCTTCGCGGAGCGGTACGGCTGCCCGGCGACAAGTCCATCTCGCACCGCTATGCGATCCTGGCGGCCCTGGCCGAAGGCTCCACGCGGATCCGCAACTATTCAAGCGGGGCCGACTGCGCCTCGACGCTGGGCGCCCTGCGCGCCCTCGGAGTCCCGGTCGAGCGCGAGGCGAGCGAAGTCACGATCCGGGGGCGCGGCCCGGATGGTCTTCGCGCGCCTAAGGAAACCATTGACGCGGGCAACTCCGGCTCGACGATTCGCATGCTGAGCGGCGTGCTGGCCGCGCAACCGTTCACCAGCCGCATCAGCGGCGATGCCTCGCTTTCCCGGCGTCCCATGGACCGCATCATGCGACCTCTGGGCGAGATGGGCGCCGTCATCCGCGCGCGGGAAGGACGCTTCCCGCCGCTCGAGATCGAAGGCCGCCCGCTTCGCCCCATCAGCTACGCGCTGCCGGTGGCGAGCGCCCAGGTGAAGACCTGCGTGCTTCTGGCGGGCCTGTTCGCACCGGGCCGCACAACGGTGATCGAGCCCGTGCCCACGCGCGATCACACCGAGATCGCCCTGCGCGAGTTCGGCGCCGACGTTGAAGTCGACGGCCGCCGCATCAGCGTCGAAGGGCCGGCCCGGCTGCGGCCGCGCGAACTCTGGGTTCCGGGAGACCTCTCCTCGGCGGCCTTCTTCCTGGTGGCGGCCACATTGATTCCGGGCAGCCTGGTGACGCTCGAGCGCGTCGGACTGAATCCCCGGCGCGCCGCGCTGCTCGATTTTCTGGCGGGCCTGGGCGCGCGGATCCGCATCCTGGGCCTGGAACAAGCGCACGGCGAGCCCGTCGGCGATCTCGAGGTGGAGCACGCGCCCGTGCGCGGCGGCCGCATCGAGGGCGGCCTCACCGCCGCCCTCATCGACGAGATCCCGGTGCTCGCCGTACTGGGCGCTGTTACGCGCGAAGGCCTGGAGGTCCGCGACGCGGCCGAACTGCGCGTCAAGGAAACCGACCGCATTGCCAGCGTGGCGGAGAACCTGCGCCGCATGGGTGTGCGCATCGAAACGCGGGACGACGGTTTCTTCGTGCCGGGCAATCAGCACTTCGAGGGCGCCGAAGTGGACTCCTTCGGCGACCATCGCATCGCCATGGCCTTCGCCGTCGCCGCGCTTGCCGCCCGCGGCCCATCCCGAATCCTGAACGCCGAAGCGGCCTCCGTCTCCTACCCCGAGTTTTTCGATACACTTCAGTCACTGCGCAGTTAGCAGGCGGCTGGAGGAGAGCCGCAGGGATGGAGCCGGATACGTCGTCTCAACTCGCGCTCGAGGGACTGGTCCACGACCTCAACAACGTCTTCGAAACCATTTCCGATGCGGCTGAGCTGCTGGCCGCCGACCCGAATTATGCGTTCCTGGCAGCGGCGCTGCGCCGCTCCGTCGTTCGGGGCCGGCGCATCGTCGAGGATTTCACCGCCACCGCTTTAGGCCCGCAGGACTTTGCGGCGTTGCTCGACAGCGCCATCGAGTTCGCGGGCGACCTCTTCCAGGCTCTCGACGCGCCTTTGGTCGAGTTCCGGCGGGACCTCGAGCCGGGCATCCGCGTCCGGGGAGGTTTCGCCGCCTGGGAGCGCGTCCTGGTGAACTTGTTCGTCAACGCCGCGCAGGCCATGAGAGAGGGAGGCTCGATCGAGATCTCGGCCCGGCAGACGGGCGACGCCGTGGAGATTTCCGTGGCCGATTCTGGTCCCGGCATTCCCGACGAGATCCTGCCGGAGATCTTCAAGCCGCACTTTTCCACCAAGTCGCCCAAGGCGGGCCTCGGGCTGCACATTGTTCAGTCGATCGTGACGCAAAACGGAGGTGTGGTGAAGGCGGCTAACCGGACGGACTCGCCCGGGGCGGTCTTCTCGATCCGCCTGCCCCGGATCTGAAGGGCAGCCTTACGGGCGCGGCTTGCGGGTCAGCGGGTCGTCGAAAGTCGAAGGAGGGCGTTCCGGCCGCGGCGGGTTGAAGATGAGCGTCACATCGGCGGTGAGCGCCTGGTCGTTGAGCTTCACCTGGGCCCGCGCCTCGCGCAGGTTGTCGAACAGCCCGCGCTCGCGCACCTGCTCGAGGAAGAAGTCGGGGTAGCCGGCCGGGAAAGGCTCGCCCGTTTTCAGTCCCCAGATCCGGCGGATCTCGTGCTCGCCGTGCAGGTCCAGTCCCTCCACGCGCAGAGAGCCGAAAGTGTACTGCGGCCCGGGCTCCACCACCAGCACCAGATCCACCGTGCGCCGCTCGTCGTCCAGACGGCGCTCGGCGCGGGTGACCACCTTGAGATGGCCGTCGCGGCGCAGGCGCGCGTTGACGCGCTCGATCGCCGCCGCGACTTCCTGAAAGTTCGCCAGGTCGCCGATCTTGAGCGCCGCCACCTTCACCAGCTCCTGGTCGAGCGAGGCGGTCCCTTCCACCTTGACGTCTCCCAGTTCGTAAGTTTCGCCCTCGTTGACCTCCACCGTGATCTTCAGGCCGCGGATATCGCCCGGCGCCCGCTCGGCGGTGATTCTCGGAAAGGTGACCCGCAAGCGCCCGCGCGCCTCGTACAGGGGCCGGATCGAGGCATCGAGCAGCTCGCGCATGCGCGATTCGGTGTAGCGCGAGCCGACCGCCACGCCGCGGATGGCCTCCCGCAGGGTCCCAGTCGGGATGACCTGGTTGCCGGTGAAGTCCACATCAGCAACCACCGGCATGGCGCCTGCGGGCCGGAACATGACATAAAGCTCGCCGGGCCGGTCGGCAGTCAGCTCGCCCGTCACCCTGACGTCGCGCCCCTTCTGCGCCAGATAGCGCTCGAGATGGCCGGCGTAGCGGGCGATGGCCTCCTGGGTTCCCGGGATCTTTTCCCTGAACAGCGGCTCGACGGTCTCCAAATGCAGGCGCAACTCCTGATCCGGCGTCTCCAGGAATTCGAAGCGAATCGGGTAGACCTGCTCGATTTCGGCCACTTCAAAAACCACGGCATAGCCGTCACGCGAGGGCGCCGGGCCGAAGCGAAAGCCCACCGTTTCGAATGCCCCGCTGGAGATGAGCCGGTCGCGCGCCGCCTCGAACACGCGCTGATTGCCGGGCTGGCCGATCACCAGGCCCGTGAGCGCCAGGATCTCTTCGGAGGAATAAAGGCGGTTGCCTTCGACCGCGAGGCTGCGGATCGGCCAAGTCTGCGGCTGCCCCAGGCTGGCCATGGCAATGACTGCAAGGAGGGCGAGGCGCGTCATTCGCACTGTTTAGACGCGGCCAAGCGGGCGGCGGGTTCAGGAGCATGCCCGAACAGCGAACGGAGCAGGTCCCGGGCGGCAACGGCAAGCGCTGCCACCAGGCCAATCGTTCCAAGAAAGGAGATGGTATCCAGCCGCCCGAAGGAGTCGGCGAGCGCGCCAGGACCCCACGGCCGTCCCAGATACCCAGTGACGAAACTCGGAAAGAAAGCGAAGTTCCAGGCGCCGAAGAGGAGCAGCGCCGCCAGGCCCGTCGCCGCCTCAGGTGTGGCCCGCCCCGCGATCACATCCCGCCAGTGATGGACTCCTGCCAGGAAGGCGGCAAGCACCACTCCCGCCATGAAGTGCAAATGAGCGCTCTCGAAGGCGGTGGCCGCCAGATGCGCGTTCGTGGGAGCGCTCGCCAGAAGCAGGAAACCGCCGCCAGAGATCATCGCCAGGCCGATCGACGTCCAGGCGAAGGCCAGAGCGGGCCCGCGCGCCGGCGGCTGGCGCAAAACGGTCGCCAGAAGCGCGGCAACCAGCGCCGCCGGCGGCAACACGGCAAGGAGCAAGCTCCCGGCAAGCACGGGGCCGAGCTCCAAGGCGAGCAGCCGGCTCCCCCAAGGCAGAAAGGTCGACGCCGCGATGGCGCCGAGCAGCCACGGAACGAGTCTGCGGCCATAGAGCGCGCCGCCTGAGGAATCCCGGACTACCTCTGCGACAACACCCAGTGCCGGCACGAGCGCGAGCGGCGCCACCGGGGCTGGTTCCAAGCCACCAGTCGCGAGTCTTGCCAACCACGCCGTTCCGCTCAAGACGATCGACCAGGCGAACGGTCCGCAGGACTGACGGCGGCGAACGGCGAGCATCAGGCTGAGGAACGTAAAAGCGAGCGACAAAGCGCCAAGGATGGCGCAACGGCGCAAGTCCGGCTCCCCGCGAACCAGCCCGGCGAGCCAGACCGCGCCGGCGACGAGCCAGAGGCACCAACCCGCCAGCGCCAGCCACGGCGCCGGCCGCGACTCCAACACCGCCAACCCCAGGCCCGCGGGAATCGCCGGCAAGAGCACCAGCAGGACCATCCCGCAGCCATGCCAGGCGCCGAGCAGCTCGTAGCTCTTTGCCTCGAGGAGATCTCCCGCCGGGAAGAGGATCCCCGCCTGAACGGCCACCGCGCCGAGAAAGCCGGCCAGCCCGACCAGCGGCATCGCGACCAGATAGAGGATCGCGATGCGCCGCGCATCGGCGGCGAGCAACCAGGCGCGAACCGTGTAGGAGGCGGTGCTCACCGTGGACCTCCCTCGAGTGTCTTCAGATACTGGAGCAGGGCGTTCAACTGGCTTTCACTCAACTGGCCGGCAAAAGAAGGCATCACGGGCTCGTAGCCTGCCACGACCTTGGCATCGGGCTCGCGGATGGATTCAAGAACGTAGTCCTCGTCGGCCGTAAGCGTCGTGCCCTCGCGCAGGGTGACCGTGCGGCCGATCAGGCCCGCCAGAGCCGGACCCCGTCCCGCTCCGTCCGGGCGGTGGCAATTTTCGCATTTGAGGTTCAAGTAAAGGCGCCGGCCCGCCTCCAGGGGGGATTCGCCCGGCACCTCCCCGCGCGCCCACTGCAAGTACTCGCGCAGGTCCATCACCACCACCGTGCCCCGCATCGCCCGGTTGTGCGGCCCGCAACGCGCCGCACAATACAGCACGAACTGCCCTTTCTGCTGCGTCTTGAGCTCGAGCGCCGTCTCCCGTCCAACAAACATGAACTTCTTGACACGGAGGGCCGGGATGGACAGCGCGTGCGGTACATCTTCCGAGCTCATCCGGAGGCGCACCGGATAGCCTAGTGGCAGGTGCAGTTCATTGAGCTCGCGCCGCCCTTCCGGATGCTGCACCTTCCACATCCACTGCCTGGCCACGACATCGATTTCGATGGCGGGCTCTGCATGCGGCGCGCCCCGTGCCACCAGATAGCTCCCCAGCGCGAACGACGCCAGTACCAGCACGGCCGCTACCACCCATGCGACCGCCATCACCCGCAAGCGCCGCGGCGCCAAGGGCCTCCGCCGCCGCAGCGCCCAAAGGGCGAGCAATCCGAAGCCCGCCGTCGCCAGCGTCATGGCCAGCGCCAGAGTGTCCACTCGAGCCGTATCCGTCATCGTTCGCCCGCCTTCCCTGCTACAGAGGCGCGCACGGGGAGGCCGGCCTCGAGCAACAGCTCGACGGCGCGCTCCACGGGGATGTGTAGGATCTTCTTCTCCGGGTCGATCCAGCCGTACGAGCCCAGCCGCGCCCGCTGCTCCGCCTGCACCTGAGCGAGTTCCGCCGGCGGATCCCGTTGCAGGCGCACTGGGGGAATCTCGGGTGTGGGCGCCCGGGCAGGCGGGATGCCCGCAGGGATCTCCGGGAGCCGCGCCCACTGGCTCAGTTGCAGGGCGCGGAGCCAGGCAACGATAGCCCACCGGTCCTCCGGCGGAATCCGGTCGGCAAAGTCATCCATCGCTCCGATACCCCGGCTGATGACGTCGAAGAAGTGTCCTACCGGCGCCTGGCGCAGCCGCTCGATGTGATAAGACGGCGGGCGGCGAAACCCCCGGCGGACAACCATGCCGTCGCCGTAGCCCGCCAACCCGTGACAGGGCGCGCAGAAGATCTCGAAGCGCTCACGCCCGCGCGCGAAATGCCGGCGCGTGATGGCAAACGGAAAGCTCTCGGCGAGCGGCGGGCCCGCCAGGCGCGCCAGGGTGCGCTCCAGGGCCTCCTCCGAAGTCGGGAACAGCTCCACCGGCTGCTTCGCCTGCTCGGAGTAGCCGGTGTAGAGGTGGCGGTCTTCCAGGAGCCGTCCGCGCGCCACCGTGCCGGGCGGCTGCGGTCGCAGCGAACGGCGGTCGGCGAAAAACTCGAAACGCTCCATCGGCTCGAGCCTCGGCTGGTCGTACATCTCCCGGCGACATCCCCCCGCCAGAAGTGCGAGCGCGCAGGCCACCACACTAGCCCGGAACTTCATGAACCTCCTGCGCCCCCGACCTCTCGAGAAAATCACGCGTCCTCAGCGAATCGAAGCGCTCGTCGGCCGTCTCGATCAGCAGGAAGAACCGGTCACGGCTGGCGCGTTCGAAACCGGGGATGGCGAACACCGGGTGGTGCGGCTCCGGCAGTCCCGTGGCGGCAGCCATCGCCGCCAGCGCCCCGAGCGCGGCTCCCAGCACGGCGCATTCGAAGGTGACCGGAACGAAAGCCTGCCAGCTTGCCGCGGCCTTTCCCCCTACAGCGAGCGGCAGGTCGATGACGTTCGACCAGAACTGAAGCAATAGCCCGCCAAAGGCGCCGGCGAGGCCACCGGCGAACATGGCCGGCGACAGGCGCACGCGCGGGGCGCCGAGCACCGCCGGCAGCCCCTCCACCGGCGCCGGGGAAAAAGCGTCCAGCCTGCGGTAGCCTTCCACTCGGGCTCGGCGCACGGCCTCGACCAGTTGCCCGGCCGTTGTGAAAACGCCGGCCAGCCCGTAGGGGCGTGTGCCCGGATGCACCGCCCTCGCAGTATCGTCGGAGCCGGCGGCCGGCTCGCGCTGTGGCGAAGCTGCGGCGACCGGCATCACCGGCAGGAATCGCACCAGCAGCAGCATCAGCCAGGCGAACCAGCCCGCCGCTCCGGCCAGCGTGGCCCAGTCCCAAAATGTCGGCCGGTAGATTCCCCACGCGGCGGGCAGGTAATCGCGGTGCAGGCTCACCACCACGATGAGAAACCGTTCGAGCCACATGCCGGCGCTTACCGCCAGCGCCACCGTGAACAGCCGCCAGGGCCTGCGCCGGGCAGCGCCGAACCAGAGCGCCTGAATCGCCACGACGTTCAGTGCAACAAGCGCCCAACCGGCCGGGGCGTAGGGTCCCGAGAGCCGGTTTGCCAGCGCGTACCGCTCGTAGGGGCTGCCGCCGTACCCGGCGAAAAAGAGTTCAGCCGCGTACCCGTAGGTGACCACGAGTCCCGCCGCCAGCAGCACCTTGGCCATCGCATCCAGGTGAGATTCCGTGATGCGCTCCCCGAGGCCCACGAGCGCGCGCAACGGAACGACGAGCACGATCAGCAAGGCCAGGCCGGAGAAAATAGCCCCCGCGACGAAGTAGGGCGGGAAGATGGTCGAATGCCAGCCCGGCACCAGGGAGACGGCGAAATCGAAACTGACCACCGAATGCACCGATACCACGAGCGGCGTAGCTAGCCCGGCCAGCAGCCAGCAGGCCATCCGGTGGGTCTCCCACTGGCGCGCAGAGCCGCGCCAGCCGAGCGCCGCCAGGCACCAGGCGATCCTGCCGCGGCGGCTCCGCGCCTG
This sequence comes from uncultured Bryobacteraceae bacterium, assembly GCA_938003835.1. GTDB lineage: Bacteria > Acidobacteriota > Terriglobia > Bryobacterales > Bryobacteraceae > CALKXJ01. The sequence goes on from CALKXJ010000010.1 coordinate 87,425, forward strand.
ATCGCGAAGCACCGCCAGGTCGGGCAAGAGGCTCAAATACCAAAACAGCAGCGAGACGAACCCGTAAGTCAGGATGGCGAAAAAGTCCCAGACCAGCGGACTATGAAACTGCGGCCAGGTACCCATCGAATTCGGATAGGGCAGCAACCAGAAGAACAGCCACGGCCGCCCCATGTGCAGCAGGGGGAACAGCGCCGCGCAGCCGATGGCGACGACGGTCATCGTCTCGGCCAGTCGGTGGACCCCGCTCCGCCAGTTCTGCCGGAGCAGGAGCAGAATCGCCGAGATCAGCGTGCCCGCATGCGCGATGCCGATCCACCAGACGAAGTTGATGATGGCGAAGCCCCAGCCCACGGGCGCGTTGATTCCCCAGATGCCCAGGCCGCGCCAGAGCAGCACCGCGAGCGAGCCGGCCAGCACGAGCACCAGCACCGAGGCAATGCCGAAGGCCGCCCACCAGTAGCGGCGCGCCGCATCGGGCATGGCGAGCGCGCCCTTAGCCATGGCGCGGCTCCGAAACCAGATACCGCGTGCGGGGGCGCGTACCGAGTCGCTCCAGCAGCGCCGCCGAGGGGCGGCCGGCGAGGAGGCGCCGGACGCGGCTCGCCGGATCATTCAGATCGCCGAAGACGATTGCCCCCGTGGGACAGGCGCCCTGGCAAGCGGTGACAACCTCGCCGTCCCGGATCCGCCGGCCCTCTTTTGCCGCAGCGATGCGCGCGGCGCTGATTCGCTGCACGCACCAGGTGCATTTTTCGATGACGCCGCGCGTGCGCACCGTCACCCCGGGGTTGTACAGCATCCTGCGCACCGGCGTGGTCTGGTCGGCGTACTGATAGAAGTTGAAGCGGCGGACCTTGTAGGGACAGTTGTTAGCGCAGTAGCGGCTCCCCACACACCGGTTGTAGATCATCTCGTTGAGTCCCTCGGCGCTGTGCACCGTCGCGCCGGTGGGACAAACCGGCTCGCACGGAGCGTTCTCGCAGTGAACGCACATCACCGGCAGGTGGACGAACCGCGGCGCATCCTCCGGTCCTTCCGCGTAGAGATCGATGCGCAGCCAGTGCATCTCGCGGCCCCGCATCAGCTGGTCGCGCCCGACCGGCGGGATGTTGTTCTCGGCGACGCACGCCGCCACGCAGGCGTTGCAGCCCGTGCAGGCCTCAGGGTCGATCACCATGCCCCAGGCGTACTCCTCTGACGTCGTCCGAGATTCAACCCGCCGGCCGCCTTCGAGCAGTGGGCGGCCCTCCATGCGGTGATGCTCCTGCGTGCTCGCCAAAGCGTGTTTCCGAGCCGTTCTCACAACCTCCAGCCCTTCGGCCGCGAAGAAGCCCGCCGAAGTGCGGATCCTGCCTGCATCGAAGCCGCCGCCGTGGCGCCCGTAGCCCAGCGTCAACGTGACAGCGCCGTCGGCGTGGCCCGGCACCACCAACACCGGCGCATGGACGGCGCGCCCGTCCAGACGGAACTCGACCACATCGCCGCTCGCCAGGCCGAGCCGGGAAGCAGTGGCGCGGCTCAGGTACGCCGCGTTTTCCCAGGCGAGTTTCGTCATGGGCTTGGGCAGCTCCTCGAGCCAGGCATTGCCGGCGAAGCGCCCGTCCCACACCGTCGCGTCAGGCTGGAAGCTCACCTCGAGAGGCGCCGCAGGCTTCGGCGGCGCGAGCAGCCGCGCCAGGTCGCGACGGGGTTCGATCGAGAGTCGCTCGGCGGCGCTGCCCGCCACGAAACCGTCGTGTAGGGAACGCCGCCAGAAGCGTTCGAAATCTTCTTCGGCCGCCAGGCTGCGGCCCGCACGCAGAAAGAGACTGTAGGCCCGCCCGCGCCAGTGTTCGCGCAGCAGTTCGTAGCCCGAGGCGTCCGGGCGACCTCGCATCGCTGCGAGCAGCTCGTGAAACGACTTGCCCTCCCACAGCGGCGCAATCAAGGGCTGCATGATCGTCGCCGTGCCGTCGAAAGCGCGTATGTCGCTCCAGGTCTCGAACGGGTGCGCCTCGGGAACGTGCCAGACGGCCAGGCGCGAGGTGTCGTTCAGGTAGTGCGAAGTGTGCACCCGCAGCCTCACGCGCGCCAGGCGGGCGGCGAAGTCGAGGTCCGCGGGAGCATCGCGCACCGGGTCGCCCCCCAGCATCACCAGCATCTCGACACGGCCCGCGTCGATATCGCGGGCGAGTTCACTCAGCGAGGCGAGTTCGAGCTCGGGGAGCGCCTCGACCGGCTCGGTGATCTCGACGGCCCGCCCCAGGTTGCCCAGCCGGTGGTTAATGGCGAGCGCCGCCAGATGAACCTGTGCCGGCTGCTCGTCTCCGGCGAGCACGATCGAGGCGCCGCGGTGTCGCTCGAGTTCACGCGCCCAGCGCGCCGCGCCGTCCTCCCGCTGCGTCGCAGGTACGATTCCCATCTCAGCGGCTAGAGCGAGGCTGAAGCCCTCGATCTCGCGCGGGCTAGCAGTACGGCGCTCATCAGCCTTAGAACCCGTGGGCGAGGGCATCGTTTCGATGACGAGCAGCCTCGGCCGCTTGCTCATGAAGTCGCGTGCGTAGCGCACGGCCGCAGCCCCCCGAGCAAGAAAGTCCGCGTCCAGAGAAACGACGCACTCGGCGCGGTCGAAGCGATAGATGAGGTCCACGTCCCGGCCGAAGGCGGCCCGCACCGCCTGACGCCCGGGATCCCGGCAAAGCGGCTCGTACTGGTGCCAGCGCGCGGCGGGGAAGGCTTCCAAGAGCTCGGCGATCTGCCAGGCCAGAGTCGGCGAAGTAACGGTCTGGGTCAGAATGCGCAGCCCCTCGCCTTGACACGCCCGCTGCTCGCGAAGCGCAAGTCCCAGCCACTCGGTAAAGTGCGCCCAGGTGCGCGGGCGGCCGTTTTCGGTGATCGTTTGCGCGCGCGCGGGATCGTAAAGCGACCACAGCCAACTCTGCGCAAAGGCGTCCGTCGCGCCGAGGCTTGCCGGGTGCTCCGGATTGCCCTCCACCTTCACCGGCCGGCCCGCCAGAGTCTTGACCAGCACTCCGAGCCCGAAGCCTCCGAGCGGCGTCGCGGTGGCGAAGTAAAGGGGCCGGTCCGGTGCTTCAGCTTCAGCGCGAGCCCCCCAGGGCAAGATCGTCTCGCGGGGCTGGCGGGTGCAGGCCCCCAGGCCGGCCAGAGCCGACAGAACGAACTCGCGGCGTTCGAGCAGGCGCTTCATCGGTGGCAAAACGAGCAGTCCGTGGGGCGGCGCAAGCCGTATTCGCGCACGAGGCGCCGGCCGAGCGCCACCGGATCCCCCTCCGGCTGCCAGTCCATGCGGAAGACCTGCTCCACGGGCCAGGCATAGCGCTCAGGATTGCGATGGCAATCCAGGCACCAGCGCATCGTCATAGCCACCGGCTGCTCGGTGAGCGGCATCAGGTCGACGCGGCCGTGACAGGTCACGCAGGCGAAGCCCTTGCGCACATGAATGCTGTGATCGAAGGAAACGAAGTCCGGCAGATCGGCGACGCGGACCCACTCGATCGAGCGATCCCCATCGAAAGCCGACCGCACGGGCTCGAGCGGCGCGGCGTCGGAGAAGACCTGCGCGTGGCAGTGCATGCATGTCTTCGCCGAGGGCATGCCGGCCACGGCGCCGGTTTCGACCCACCAGTGGCAGTGACGGCAATCGAGGCCCAGGCCTCCCACGTGCAGTTTGTGACTGAACGGAACCGGCTGCACCGGCGCCTCGCCCGCCCGCGTCACCCAGCTCGAGCCGCCGAGGGATGAGAAAAGCCAGAGGAGAGCCGGTCCAGCCCCAAGGGCCCCCACCAGAGCCAGGCGCACCGCCAGGTTCGCGCTCGGAGGCAGAATCTGCGGCATCGCGCAGGGATCAGTCTATCACTGGGTGGAGCGCATCTCCTCGAGCAGGCGCTCGAGCATCTCGGCGGGAATCGAGGCGTCGATGGCCAGGCGATTCTCCTGGCGGCTTACCGCAACGACGTCGGAGAGGCCGGCGAGCCCGGGGCGGTCGCGGAGCGTCAGGCGAGCCAGGCCGAGCATGCCGCGCGCCGCCGTCTCGAGCGTTTCGGCATCCTCGGGCGAGGCGCACTCGAGACGGGCGGTGAGGGCGACGCCGTCGCTGAGCGCGCCCGCGGCAGTAAGGCCCCGGATTCGCTCGAGCAGCCGCGCGAAGTTGCTCCAGTCGCCCGGAAGCTTCTCGGCAGAAAACGGCGAAACGCCGCCGGCGGCGACCGCCCAGAGCTGGTTCTCCGGCTCGATCGTCTTGACGCGATCCGCAAGAGCCTTCGGCAAACCGGTGTATTCGTTGCGCCCATCGAGCAGTGAACGCAGCACCGCGGCGCGGGAAACGGCTGCCGTCGAGGGGTTCAAGAATGTGACGGCGAGCTGCTCGTCACCGATCAGCATGTAGTTCTTGTAGGCCATGCGCCGCGCCCCGGCGCGCTCCAGCTTCGGTTCGAGACCCATGGCCGAGAACCGGCCGCGCAACAGCACGACGGTGTCTTTGCCGTTGGAAGCGATGAGCCCCTCCCACAGGTCCGCGTTCGGATCGAGGCCCGCCTCCCGCAGATACTCTCCGATGCCGCCCCCCGGACCTGCCGCCAGCAGTTTCTGATAAAACCGCGACTGCCGGAGCCGGTCGAAGCGGATGCCGGACAGCATCAGCGTATCCGGGGGGACGAGCGCCTGAAGGCCCGGGTCGATGACAACGTGAGCCGGGCGGCGCGGGCCGCAGGCAGCCAGGACGAGCAGGGTCGCCAGGAGAAGCCACGCCGGAGTCGCCATCCCTTCATTATGTGGGAGCGCGTGCCAGGATCTCGAAGTTCGAGCCCAGGCGGTTGAGGCCCGGCACCCGCACGAGGAACTCGTCCGTAAGCCGCGCGAACCGGTACAGGCGCGCCGCTTTGGGAAACAGCCCGGCGCAGGGCGTCGACAGGAAATCATAGAAGCGCGTCTGGGCCCGAAGTCCTGCACGCCGGAACCGTTCGCATGTGGACCAGGGCCCGAGCTCTCGCTCGCCTGGGCTGCGGTACTTGCGCATCAGGCCCGGCACCAGGATCCGGCCGAGGGCGCCAGTCAGCCGGTAACGGCTGGGATCCAGGCTGTAGAAGACGCCCCCGCGCCTGAGCAGCGAGGGAAGGCGCCGCACCACACGCTCGAGCTCCTCCTCGGGCAGGTGGTGCAGGAAAAAGATGGCAAGGATGATGTCGAAGGAGCGCTCCGGAAACTCGATGGCGTTCAACTCAGCAGCCACAAACTCGACATTCCGGACGCCGGCTTTGGCGGCGTCGGCCCGCGCCTGCCGGATGGCCGCCGGGGAGAAATCGACGCCCGTGATCCAGCCGACATGAGGCGCCAGCAGCAGCTCCGTGTCGCCGAGGCCGCAGCCCAGGCTGAGCAGGCGCGAGGTCGGACGCGCCTGGGTCCGCTCGAGAATCCGCGCCGCCAGATGCCTGCGGAAAGCCCGCACCGCCGGTTGCGCAAAATGTCTCTGCGCAAACCCCGAGTAGATGGCCTCGTGATACTCCCGCTCCCCCAAATCGGGGACAGTATACTCAATTCCCAATTTCGAGCGTCATCTGCCCACCTGCCGCCGCAGCCACGGCTCGCTGCTCCGCCGGTCGGCGACCCCGCCTCCGAGGACGAAGGCAGCGCCCGGCGAGGCTCTCCATCCTTTCGACAAACGCTTCCGAGCCGAAAGGACGGCCGGAGCGGGTTGCGGACCGGATCCGTTCGGCCAGCGCTTCCTCGTCGATGCCGCGCTCGAGCACCGTGCGCCAACGCTCGGCACCATATTCGGCCTGCCAGGGGCCGAGTTCGACCCACGGCGGCGCCGCGACCAGCCCGCAATGCAGGGCGGCGCTCGACCAGGGATAGTCCGCAGCGTCCTGGCACAATCCGGCACGGACGGGATTCCGCTCCACGTAGGCCATAGCGCACCACAGGTGAGACCACTCGAGCGGGCAAGAGTAGAAGCGGGCCTGCCAGAGGTGACCACAGCTTCCGCGCTGGATGTTGACGAGGCGCGCATAGTCGGCATGGATTCGTCCCAGAGTGCGCGCCAGGGAATCGGCCCGTTCGGGCACGGTGATCAGGTGCACGTGATTCGGCATCAGGCACCAGGCCCAGATGCGCAAGCCGTATTCGCCCGCCCGGCGGCGGAGCAGTCGGAGATAGAGCCGGTAGTGAACTTCGTCCCAGAAAATGCGCTGCCTGGCGTTACCGCGCTGCGTGACGTGGTGGGGCACACCGGGGATGACGACTCTCGCGATTCGTGCCATCATTCCGCATAGTGGGTGCGCGTTGGGAATCGTCTCTCAAATGGGGATTGAGTATACTGTCCCCAATTTTGTTCTGGCGGGGGGTGGTGGGGGGCACGCATGTGCTCCCCTGGGATTTCCGCGACTTTCATCTGCCCATGGCCGAGCTCCAGGCCCATTGCCTGCGCACCGGCCAGTGGCCGCTGTGGGATCCCTTCAGCTACTTCGGCCGGCCGCTGGTGGCCAACATTCAAGCGCAGACGTTCTATCCGCCGCGGTGGATTGCCCTCGCTGTCAACCATCTCACCGGGGGCGAGCACCTGCTCTATCTGCTCGAGCTGCTGGCTATCGCGCACGTCATGCTGGCCGGGCTGTTTGCGCGCCGACTCCTGGAGCGGCTCGGCGCCCCGCCCGCCGCCGCGACGGCCGGCTCGATCGTCTACCAGCTCGGCGGGTTCTTCGCCTCCCAGGCGCAACACCTGGGCGTGATCTGCGGCGGAGCGTGGCTGCCGCTCGCCTGGCTGGCCGTGCTCGAACTCAAAGACCGCATCAACCGGCGCTGGGTGGCGATTCTCGCGCTCGCCCTCGCCATGGCGATTCTGGCCGGGTTGCCGTCGCTCGCCGCCGGGATCTTCGCCTCCACCTGGGTCTTGACGGCGGGCGTGATCCTGTCTCACGGCGCCGGGCTGCGGACCGGCCTCGCGGTCGCGCGGGCGAGCCTCGCGGCGTTGCTGCTCGCCGCCGTGCAGCTGCTTCCCACCATCGAACTGAACTTTCACAGCATTGCGCAATACCGCGCCGAATGGCGGCCCACCGGCGGCGGGATTCCGATTCAGGCCTTGGTATCGATGGTTGCGCCCAACCACTATGGGATCTTCGACCTGAGCACCTATCGCGGCCCGTGGGAGCCGACCTTCATGTACCTTTATTGCAGCCTGGGCGGACTGGCGCTGGCCCTTGCGGCCCTCTTTTCTTGGCGTCGCCCTGAGACGCGCCTGTTCGGCCCCCTCACGCTCCTGTTTTCGCTGGCGATGCTCGGCGACCAGACGCCCATCGGCCGCTGGGGCTACCAGGCGCTGCCCGCCGCCGTCCGCGCAGCCGTTCAACCCGAGTTCCTGATGCCGAACTTCATCCTCGGCATTGCCGTGCTCTGCGGCCTCGGGGCGGCGCAGATGCTGAAACGGAAGCCTCTCGCCTGGGCGGCCGTGGCCGTCATCGCCGCTGACCTGATTCTGGTGGGCTCGGGCCGGCCAATGAACAGCGTCCCGCTGGCCGTCGAGCCAGGTGTGACGCGCAATGCCTTCGAAGGCAGCGAGGAGCTGCTCGCCCGTTTGCGCCTGTTCGTCAACCAGGCCGTACCGCCCCACCGCGTCGACCTCGCCGGCGACACCCACCGCTGGGGCATGACGGCCCCGCTAACGCGTATCCCGACGGGAACAGGTTACGATCCCATGGCTCCTGCCCGCGTCATCCGCCTGCGGCTGGCCTTTGCCCGGGGCGAGCGCTGGGGCGCAACCTACCCCGTCGAGAATCTCGCCTCGCCGGCGGTGGACTTGGCGAGCATTCGGTATGTCCTCTCGCGCGCTCCGATCCCTGCCGAGACGCTCGATGCGGCACACTTCCGCCACGCCGCCGACCTTCCGGGGCGGAAGCTCTACGAGAACCTGGAGGCGCTGCCGCGGTTCTATCTGGTTCAAAAGATTCGGCGCGCGGCGAATCTCGAGGAAGCGGCGGCGATGCTCGAGGACCCCGCGCTCAACCCACGAACCGAAGCCATCGTCGAAGGCGATGACATCCCCGCGGGAGCGGCTTCGGGAAGCGTCAGGGTGCTTTCTTATCGGGAAAACCGCATCGCGCTCGAAGTCACGGCCGAGGAGCCGGCGTACTTAGTCACCTCCGAGACCCATTATCCGGGCTGGAAGGCGTGGGTTGACGGAGTCGAGCAGCCGATTCTCTACACCAACGTGGCTTTCCGCGGGCTGCCTGTGCCCTCCGGGCGGCACCGCGTCGTGCTGGCCTTCGAGCCGGTACTGCCCGCCGTCGGCGCCGCGTTCAGTGCGCTGGGTCTGTTTCTGCTGTGGTTTCCACGGCCCGGTAGAGCGCACCTGCCGGGGCTTCGGCGACCATCGTGAATCCCAACGGGGGCGGTAGCGTCGCATCCTCCGGCACCCGCCGAAGCCAGGCCATCCAGCCCGTGCCCGCGGGCGGCGTCTGGCTGCTCGGGCCCACGATGACCTCGTGCTGGAGCCTCCGTCCGACCAGAGGCAGGTGCGCGCAATGCTGCTGGCTGAACTCGTCGTCGACCGCATAGTAAATTCGCTGGCGCGGCAGATCGTAAAGCGGCAGGTACACCGGCTGATAGCGGACGAGCCAGGCCGGCCGGCGCAGCTCGATACGAATCGACCCGGCGAGCACAACCAGCGCCACCGCGGCAACCTTCCACCGGCCCGGCAAAAGCGTCCACGCGCCGACCGCCACGAGCGCCAGCGCCGCCACAATCGGCCAGGAAATGTCCGGTTCGCGACGCACAATCAACCACACCCGGCTGGCGGCGTTCAACCCGAGTAGCAGACCTATCGCCACCCGCATTCCCTGCCGCGCCGAGAACAGCCACAGCAGAACCAGTTCGCCGACCAGCAGCGCCCCTTCCACGTAACGCAGGCTGTTCAGATCGTTCCGCACAAAGGCGAGATCGCCGGGGTAGCCGGAGGCGCTGTAGATCGAGCGAACGTAGACGCCCCAGCAGACCAACTGGTAGAGCGCCAGGGCGACCAATACGGGACTGCCGCTCCCCCTCCACCACCACACGCCGATCGCCCACAGGCAGACCGCCGCACTGCCCACGAGGATGACGGCGAGGACAGCGGGAAACAGCAAACCGGCTGGGGAGACGCCGCCCGCCGGCCAAAAGAACGCCTGCCAGAGCCGCGCGTCACCCAGATTGTGCGCGATCGAGGAGTATGCGAGGTCGGCGCGTCCCGGCAGGCGGAACAAAATCAGATCGATCTCAAAAGGGTAAAACGGATTCCTGTAAGTGGTGGCGTTCCAGACATAGTAAGTGCCCACCGACGGCAACCACACTAGTGCTGCGCATCCGACCGCCCGGAGCACTTCCTTCCGGTGCGCCCACAGCCGCCGGTGCGCCACCGCCAGCGCCGCCAGGCCGCCTGCCGCCAGCAGGACCGGGCCGCTGAACTTGACCGAGAGGAACACCGCTGAGGCGGCCAGCCACGCAGTGTCAGCGCGCACCAGCGTGCCTTTCGCCGCGCGCACGCAGAGGATGGCTGCCGCCACCTGGCCCGCGGCATGGACCATGTCGTTCTTGATGGTGGGCACGCCGCTCGGGCCGTTCCACAGATGCGGAAACGCAAGGAGCGCTCCGGCCACAGGAAGGGCGAACCGCTCCGGCAACCCCAGCTCTCGCGCCAGCACATAGAGCAGCAGGCCGATCAGGGCGACGGCTTTGAGTGACTCGACCCACAGGAAAGCGTCGCTCCGTGCAAGAACGATTCCCGGCAGGTAAGTAAGCTCCCAAAAAGGGACGTAATTATAAGCGAAGCGGAAGGGCGTCGATTGGTTAGAGACCCATCCGAGAACATAATGCAGGTTATATAAGGAATCGATCTCCTCCACCGGCCGGAGCACGATGGCCAGCAACGCCGCCCCCAGCCCTAGGGTCGCCGCCGCGGGAAAGCCCGGGAACCGCACCGGAATCACCCGGCGCCCGCGCCACAGGCCGGCAACCAGGAACGCAGCCGCCAGGGTCCGGTAGGCCGCGGGCGAATTTGCCCCGGCAAAGGTCAGCGCCGCGGCGGCCGCGGCGGCCACCAGGATCTGGAACGCCAGCCAGAGCGCCAGCCTCTCGGCGCCGGGGCGCAGACGCTCGAGCGGCACCAGGCACAGAGCGCCCAGCCCCGCCTGCCAGAACACAACCCACGCCGTGCCGGCGGCGACCGGAGATAAGGCTGACAGCGAAATCAAGTCCCGCTCATTCTACCCTTGCCTATGGGAGGATGAGGGCAATGGCGCGCGCATACTGGCTGCGCATCCCGAGAGAGCTCCACTCCAGGGTCGGCTACCGGATCACCCGCGCCGGCCTGCTGTTCGTGCTCACCACGCTGCTCGTGGGGCTGGCGGCGTTTTTCTCCGCCAACAACCTGCTCTTCCTTCTGCTTGCCGCCATGCTTGCCACGCTGCTGATCTCCGGCTTTGTCAGCCGGCTGAGCCTTGCCGGGCTCGAGCTGGAGTTCGAGCTGCCCGAGCACATCCCGGCTCGAAGGCCGGTGGCTGCCCGGATCCGGGTGAGCAACTCCAAGTGGCTGCTGCCATCCTTCTCCATCCGGCTGATCGGAATTCCGCCAAGTGCCTTCGCCTCGCCCATCTACTTTCCGATAATCCCGGCAAAGTCACGCCTGGAGGAAACGGTGACCGTGGTCTTCGGGCGCCGCGGCCGCCACCGTGAAGAGAGCTTCCAGTTCGCCACACGCTTTCCGTTCGGCTTCTCCGAGCGAAGGGTGCTCGTGAGCCTCCCCCGCGAGGTTCTCGTCTATCCGGCTCTCGATCCAGTGCCGGGTTTCGACGAAATCGTCGGCCAGGTCCAGGGGGAACTCGAAGCGCGCCAGCGGGGACGCGGCCATGACTTCTACCGCATCCGCCCGTACGAACCGCTCGAGAGCGCTCGACACGTGGACTGGAAGGCCACCGCGCACACCGGCGAACTCCAGGTGCGTGAGTTTGCGCGCGAGACCGAACCGCTGGTGGAAATCGTCCTGGATCTCGATGTCGGCCCGCGTGAGCACGCCTGGCTCGAGACCGCCATAGAATGCTCGGCATACCTGGCATGGAGGGTCCTCTTGCGCGAAGCTCGCGTTCACTTTCGCACCCAGGAGTTCGATCTGGCGGTACCGGCGGAAGGCGACGTCTATACTATCCTGAAGTATCTGGCCTTGGTGGAGCCGCGCCCGGGATGCGGCGCAATCGAACCCAGTGACGAGGAGAGCTTCCCAGTGGTATTCACACCGAGCCGGGCCCGCTTCGACGAGGCCGGCTGGCACGGCGCTCTCGTGCTTACTCCTGAGCGTCTTGCTCCCACGCGCTCCGGCGCAGAGCCCGCTCGAGCCGGTGCGAACTTCGATCACCGTGACCGGGACGGTCGAAGCCGAGATCGCGTCCCTGGTGACGGTGCAGACCCAGGAGCAGATTCGGCGGCTCGCCGGCGTGAACCTGGATGACCGGCTGCGCAGCGTGCCGGGCTTCTCGCTGTTCCGCCGGTCTTCGAGCCTGGCAGCGCATCCCACCGTCCAGGGTGTTTCGCTGCGCGGAATCGGGCCCACCGGCGCCAGCCGCACGCTCGTGCGCTGGGACGGCGTACCGGTGAACGATCCCTTCGGCGGCTGGGTCCAGTGGAACCGGTTCGACCCGGACCAGATCGGACGGATCGAGATCGTGCGCGGCGCCTCGACCAGCGCCTTCGGCGATCGGGCCATGGGCGGCGTGATTTCACTCTTCACCGAAGAGCCCTCGAGAAGCCGCCTCCGCGGCGCTTACGAGGCCGGCAATCGCGAGACTCATTCGATCTCGACGGCCGCCACGCGTCTGGGCCGGCGCCTGGCCCTCTCCGGCAGCGCACGCGCCTTCACCACCGGCGGCTACTTCATCGTGCCCGAGGAGATCCGCGGCGCCGTGGACCGCAAAGCGGACCTCAGATTCCTCGCCGGCAACGCGCGCCTGGACGTACTCTCTCCCCAAGCGCGACTGTTCATGAAGTTCGACGCTCTGGCCGAAGAGCGCGGCAACGGCACTGCCTTGCAGGCGAACTCCACGACGCTCGGAAGCCTGGCCGGACATTACTCCCGCGAAGGGGTCCGCAACGGGCTGAGCCTGCTCGGCTACCACACCCGCCAGGAGTTTCGCAGCAGGTTCACGGCCATCGCCGCCCGCCGGGACGTCGAGCAGATCACGACGATCCAGAGCGTTCCGGCGGAGGCGGCGGGCGGCTCGGCCGTCGTGCGTCAGGCGCGGCCGAGTTTCGGCCTGCTCGCCGGGGCCGATCTTCACCGCGTCGAAGGCTCGAGCCACGACACTAGCCCAGCGACCGGTTTGCGCCGCGCAAGCGGCGGCGTGGAAACCCAGCACGGCTACTTCCTCCAGACCGTCGGCGGAGCCGGTCCCGCGCGCCTGTATCTGGGAGCGCGCTATCACTTCGCCGGCGCCGGCAGGCGATTCTTCAGCCCGAGCGCGGGCCTGGCCTCCTCGCTCGGCCGCCTGCGGCTCCGCGGGTCCCTCTACCGCAGTTTTCGCGCGCCAACGCTGAACGAACTGTACCGGGAGTTTCGCACCGGGAACGTCGTCACCCGGGCGAATGACCGGCTGGCGCCCGAGTCGCTCTCCGGCGCCGAAGTAGGTCTCGACCTCACAGGAACGGCGGGCCGGCTTAGCGTGACGCTCTTCCGCAACCGGCTAGACGACTTGATCACCAACGTCACCTTGAGCGCGTCGCCCAACTTGATTGTGCGCGAGCGCCAGAACCGCGACCGGGCGCTCGTGCGCGGCCTCGAGGTCGAATTGCGCCGGCGCTGGGGGCCGTGGACCGCCGAGACATCGTACCTCGTGGCGGATTCGCGCTTTGCCGAGGGCGCACGCGTCCCTCAGGTCCCCAAGCACCAGGGCTCGGCGCAACTAGCGTACTCCGGTGAGGCGACGCTCATCGCCTTCGGAGTGCGCGCCTACACCTTGCAGTTCGAGGACGACGCCAACCTGTTCCGGCTGCCCGGATTCGCCTCCGTCCACCTGGCCGTGCGGCGCCGCCTGAAGGCCGGACTGTTTGCCGTGGGCACCGTGGAGAATCTGCTCGACCACCAGTATCTGGTGGGCTTCACGCCCCAGCCGCAGACGGGCGCGCCGCGCCTCTGGCGCGCAGGCTTGCGCTGGGAGGGCGCCCGCTGAGCAGTCTCACTGGCGCCGGAAGACCAGCTCGACGAGCGAGTGCGGAGGAAAACGGTACTCGAAGCTCGAGCCTTCGATCGCGAAATCGCCGGCGCGCAGAGTCACCCTCTCGGGCTCTTCGAGTGTGTTTTGCGCCAGGTAGCTCGCGCCGTCGAGCGTCCGCGTCAGCACCCGGGGCGCGGCCGGGAAGCCTTCGAGGGCGATGGTGCAGGCGAGCGCGCGCTCGGGGCTGCGATTGATGACAATCAGCGTCAACTCTTCCCCCTTTTCGTCGACGAGCGCGATTGGATCGAGCAGCGGCACCGGCTCGTCGCGCGTCTGGCGCAAGTGCTTGCCCGGCGATCGGTAGTGCGGCACCTTTGCCCTCAGCGCGACGGGATACACGCCGGAGTGCGTGCCGTAGAGGAGCGAAGCAGAATGCACCGGGTTGGCGAAGACGATCTCGCGCTGCTTGCGCAGGCCCCCGGCATGATTCACCAGGGCGCTGTGCGTGATCATCTCGATGAGGTCGCCCTCGCGGATCGCTGTGTGGATCAGCCCGGCCAGGAACAGCGACTCGGCCTGCGTGGAGTTGGTGGGCAGTCCTGGGCGGTTCGTGAAGATCTGCGCCTCGGTGATGGCGATGCTCGGCTTCAGGCCCGCCTCCTGCATCAGCCGTGCGAGCCCGATCAGTTTGGCGCGCAGGCTCACCGGGAAGGCCATGAGCTCCTCGAAGACCTCGCGCGCGTCCGCCTCGGGCGATATGCCGCCGCCCGGAAGCTCGTGGATGGCCAGGGTGCGAACCGCCTTGCCGTTACGGGCGATGAGCGGCGCACTCCAGGATTCGTTTTGTCCGATTGCGAGGAAGTGAATTTCCGGGTCGACGCCGCGCATGGCCTCGTAAAAGGCCGCGTAGCGCTCGGCGTACTCCTCGGCGGTGCAGTGCCCGATCTGCCAGCTTCCGTAGAGTTCATTGCCGATCTCCCAGAACCGCACGCCGTACGGCTCCGGCCGCCCGTTGCGGGCACGCAGCGCACCGTACCGGCTGCTCGCCGGGCCGTTGGCGTACTCGACCCAGTTGGCCGCCTCCTGTGCCGTGCCGTTGCCCGCGTTGACGCAGATGAGCGGTTCGCAGCCGATGAGCCGGCACAGCGTCATGTACTCGTCCATGCCGACGTGGTTCGGCTCGAAGTCGCCCCAAGCGGGATTCCGGCGTGTCGGGCGGCGCTCCACGGGACCGATGCCATCCTCCCAGTGATAGCCGGACACGAAATTCCCGCCCGGGAACCGCAGCAGGGGCAGGCGCGCCTGGCGCAACAGCCGGACGACGTCGGGATCGAAACCCTCGATGTGATCGGCCGGAAACAGCGTGATCTGGTCGATCCGGACGGCGCCCGGAGCCCCGAGCTCGATCCGGAACACGAGCGGCGTTCCCCTCGAGACCGCACCGCGCGCAATGCGCAATTCGAGCTCGCGGCGAGTCCAGCCGGGCGCATCCACCTCGAGCTCGCCCGCGGCCAGCTCCGCACCCGGAGCCTGCACGCTGATCCGCAGGCGTGCCGAGCCTTTGGCGTAAAACGCCAACTGGTAAGTGGCTTCGCGGTGCAAGGGGAGGAAGATGGGCTGCTCGATCCCCGCGCCTCCTTCGACCGAGGGCGCCGCGATTCTCTGGCAGCGCTCCGAATTCAAGGCGTCGCCGTCAAGGCCGTAGTCGACGCCGGCCGCTTTACCCCACGGCAGCCACCACGGCGCCACGCCGCCGCCCGGAGCCTCGGGGATCGCAAGCGAGGGGAAGGCTTCCGGGAAATCGCCCCGGCGGATCCACTCCGGAATGCGCTTCCAGTCCTCACCGATCAGTTCCCAGGACTCGAAACTGGGGTTTTTCAGGATCTGAGCCCAAAGGCCGTTGTAGACGTTCCACCAGAGGTGCTCGGTGAACTTGCCGTAGAGATAGCGCGAGACCGGCTGAGCGGCGCGCTCAGCGGCGCGGACTTCGATCCGGGCCGCCCCGGGATCAGCCTCCTCGAACTCGATCAGCGGCGCCGCTACACTCAGACGGGCGAGCAGGATGGCAGCGAAGCATGAGACCGGGCGCATGCGGACTCCCCGGGCCATCTTAGCGGAGGTCTGGGCCGGCGCGCGCGGCCCGAACAGGGAGGGCCGATCCTGTTTCGCTATACTGGAGGCGCGATCGACCCAGCCTCATGCCTTCCTCCGCCGACATCGACATCGACTATCTGATCGAAACCTGCCGCCTGGCCGGCGCGGCGATCCTCCAGCTCTACGACGGCGCCATCGAGGTACAGCTCAAGGCGGACGCTTCGCCGCTCACGCTCGCCGATCTGCGCTCCCAGGCGATCATCGCCGAGCGGCTCCGGCAGGCTTTTCCGGAGGTCCCGCTGCTGGCCGAGGAAAATGCCGAGCAGGCTCCTTACGAGGTGCGGCGGCACTGGCGGGCGCTTTGGCTGGTCGATCCGCTCGATGGAACCAAGGAGTTCCTCAAGCGCAACGGCCAGTTCACCGTCAACATCGCCCTCATTGAGGGCCGGCGCCCGGCGCTCGGCTTCGTCTACGCGCCCGCACTCGGCAAGCTGTACTACGGCGGGCCGGAACTGGGCGCGTTCCGGCTCGAAGCGGACGGCACGCGCACCCGCCTGCCGGAGACGGAACGGGCGGGCGGTCCGCGCCGGATTGTGGGTAGCCTCTCGCATCATTCTCCGGAGATGGACCGCTATCTTGAAGAGCAGCGCCGGCTCCACGGCGAGATCGAATTCGTGCAGATGGGCAGCGCCCTCAAGGTCTGCCTGGTGGCTGAAGGGCGCGCCGATGTCTACCCCCGCCTGGGGACGACGATGGAGTGGGACACCGCAGCCGCGCACGCGGTCGCGAGCGGCGCCGGCCGAAAACTCGTGCGCTGGGGTTCGGCCGAGGAGCTCAGCTACAACAAGGAAGATCTGCGCAACGACTGGTTCATCGTCGAGTGACGCCGGCCGCCGCGCCGGTGATGTGCTCGATGAGGCGCGGAATGTAGCTGCGCATGCGCTCGTGGGCGTTCGGGTCCTCGCGGGGCAGCCGCGCCACCTCGGCGCGCACGGGGGCGGCTTTTTCGCCGAGCTCGTCGATGGCGTTGAGGGCGGCGATGGAGACATAGACCCCGTGGCGGTCCGCCGGCGCCAGCTCGAGCAGCACCCGCAGCGCCTCCTTGAGGTCTGAGCTATCCCCGTAACGCCCGAGCGCCTCGGCCGCCACGATCCGCACGTACGGGGAGGCGTCGCCCAGAGCCCGCCGCAACTCGCTGCGCCGGCCCTGGACTGCCGGCGCACCGCGCATGAGCAGCCCCAGGGCCGCCCAGTAGCGCACCGCGCTGTCGGCATCGGCGAGGCGCTGCGCCAAAGTGGCGGTCGCTTCCGGATCGAGCATCGAGGCCAGCTCGGCCGTCTCCAGGATCCGCTCGAGCGGGTAGCGTTCGCGGTCGTGCCCCATCTCGTAAGGCGTCGAGCCGGCCGAGCGCGAATGAATCTCTCCCTCCGGAAGAAATCCCACGTCGCGCACCGAAAGGATCCACTCGCGCAAGGCGGCGCGGAACCGCTCGAGCGTCGCGCGGTGCTCCGGCGAGCCAGCCAAGTTCCGCACCTCGTCCGGATCGCTCTCCAGGTCGTAAAGCTCCTCGGGCGGTTTCCGCTCCCAGAAAGCTCGCTGGGCGGCGTCGAGCTTGCCTTCCTCGTAGAGCCGCTTCCAGAGCTGCGTGGTCGGCGTTTCGAACATGTAGGCGACGTGCTGGCCGTAGATCTTGTGCGGCATGTAGTTGCGGATGTAGACGTAGCGCTCGTCGCGCGCGCTCCGCATCAGGTCGTAGCGCTCGTCCATGCGGCCGCGGAAGCCGAACAGGTATTGCGGCGGGGCGGCAGCGTAGGGGCCGAGAAAGGCGCGACCTTGCATGTGATCGGGCGGTTTGATGCCCGCCAGGCTCAAGACCGTGGGCGCCAGATCGACGAAGCCGACCAGGCGGCCGTTCACGCCGCCCGGTTTCCAGCCGTCGGGAACCAGATGGGTGTACGCGGGAGGAACGTAAAGGATCAACGGCACCTGAAGGCCGGAGTTGTACGGCCACCGCTTCGAGCGGGGCATGCCCGAGCCGTGGTCGCTGTAGAAGAAGACGATGGTTTGCCCGGCCAGGCCGTCGCGCTCGAGCTCCTCGAGGATCCGGCCGGCCCGCTCGTCCATCTCGGTGATCTTGTCGTAGTACTGGGCCCAGTCGCGGCGGACCTCCGGAGTGTCGGGATGGTAAGCGGGCACCCTCACGCCGGCTGGATCATGCACCGGCGTGTGAGGCCGAAGGCGAATCTGGCTCTCGTGCGTCATCGTCAGGTTGAAGATGGCGAAGAAGGGCCGGCCCGCCGGCCGGTTGCGCCAGTGCGCCTTGTCGCTCGAGGCGTCCCAGACGTCGGCCGGTTTGGCGAGGCTGTAATCTTCTTTGACGTTGTTGGTGGCGTAATAGCCCGCCTCGCGCAGGTACTGCGGGTACATCTTCATGCCCGCGGGAAGACGGGTCATGCTGCGCATGTGTTCCGAACCGGTGGAGGTGGGATACATGCCGGAGATGATGGCGGTCCGTGCGGGAGCGCAAACGGGCGCGTTGGACCAGACGTGGGCATAGCGCATGCCGCGCGCGGCCAGCCGGTCCAGATGAGGCGTCGTCGCGTAGGCGTCGCCGTACGCGCCGAGGTGCGGTCCCATGTCTTCGCACGTGATCCAGAGCATGTTCGGAAGCGGCGGGCTCCGGCGGCAGCCGACAGCCAGCAGGACAAAGACGGCACTGGCGGTGAGAATTCGCATGGCGGTCTCCTCAGGACACTATAGTCCCAATGCCGTTGTGCGATGATACGCATGGTTTGCGCTTTATGCCGCCCGGCGAGGAAGGCTTGCGCCGCCAGGAACGCCGCCAGCTCCATGCCAGAGCCATCGTCAACTGGGAGGATGCTTCCGGCAAGCTATGCCGGGTGCGCGGGCTCTGCCGGAACTACTCGGACACCGGGGCCGGCCTCGTGCTGCCCGAACCGGTGCCGGTCCGCGCGCTAGTGGGAATCGAAATCCCCGAGCTTGCGCTCAAGGCGACGGCGACGGTGCGCTACTGCCGTCGGGGACTCAAGGGATTCTATGTCGGTCTTGCAGCTACATCCGGCACGGGGTGGCAGCCATCCGCACGAGGATGAGAGCAGCGAAACTTCGGCGGGGGGCGATCTGGCTGCTGGCGGCGGCCGGAGCGCTGCTCGGCTTGGTGACCCTCACCCCGCTGGTCCAGTGGTGGACGCGGGCCCTGGCCGGCGCCTGGTCGGAAGCTGACGGCGCCGTGCTTGTGGTTCTGACCGGCTCGGATCTCGACGACGGGATTCTGGGTTACAGCTCCTACTGGCGGGCGGTGTACGCGGTGCTGATCTGGCGCACGCGCCGCCCTGCGGAGATCTGGATCTCCGGAGGCGGCCCAATGGAGGTGCCGATGGCCGAGTCGATGAAGACCTTCCTGGTGGCCTCGGGCGTGCCCGCATCCCGAATTCATGTCGAAGGCGACTCGCGCTCGACCTGGGAGAGCGCCCAGCGCATGAGCCGGCTTTTGGAGGCCGAGTCCCGCCCCATCGCGCTGCTCACCAGCGACTATCACATGTTGCGTGCCCGCCGCATGTTCGAGAAGGCCGGCCTCAAGGTTTTGCCGATGCCCATCCCCGACGGGCTCAAACGCGCCACGCGCATGCACCTGCGCTGGTGGGTCTTCCTCGACCTGGCGCGGGAGAGTGCGGCCATCGTTGTGGCATGGATGGAACACCGGATCTGATGGGCGGCTTCCGGCGGCTGAGATAGTCTGGAAAGAAGGAGTCATCGGGTGGCGCACGTCGATCACCGCCTACGCCTGGGCCGGGTGCTGATTGGGTCGCTCGTGGCGACCGTCGCCTTCGTCGCCGTCGAGGTGGCGGCCGGCCTAAAGGCCCACAGCCTCGCTCTGCTCTCCGACGCCGGCCACAACTTTACCGACGCGCTGGCCCTGGCGCTGGCCGCGCTCGGTTTCTACTTCGAGTCCCGCCCGCCCGACGAGATCAAGACCTACGGCTACCACCGGGCAGGCGTTTTGGCCGCCTTTGTCAACGCCTTGACCCTGCTCGGCTTGGCGGGGTTCATCCTCTGGGAGAGCTACCACCGGCTGCGCGCACCCCAGCCGGTCGACGATCTGATCATGCTCGTCGTGGCGGCGCTCGGCCTGGTGGTGAACGTGGCCATCATGATCGCCCTCCACCGCGATCAGGGCCGCGATCTGAACATCCGCGCCGCCTATGTCCACATGCTAGGTGACGCGCTTGGCTCCATCGGCATCATCGCCGGCTCAATCCTGATCCGTTACACCGGCTGGCACATCATCGACCCCATCCTGTC
Organism: uncultured Bryobacteraceae bacterium; assembly: GCA_938003835.1. Taxonomy (GTDB): domain Bacteria; phylum Acidobacteriota; class Terriglobia; order Bryobacterales; family Bryobacteraceae; genus CALKXJ01. The sequence goes on from CALKXJ010000010.1 coordinate 107,008, forward strand.
GGTTTTCATCGCCGCCCTGATCATCTGGACGGCCTGGGACATCGTCCGGGACACGCTGAATATTCTGCTCGAGGGGCTGCCCCGCGGCATGACGCTTGAGGCAGTCACTCAGGCCATCCGCGAGATTCCCGGCGTCAAGGACGTCCACGACCTGCACATCTGGAGCCTGGGGACCAGGACGCACGCCTTAAGCTGCCACGTCGTGATCGCCGACATTCCGCCCTCGGAGAGCGCGCCGGTGCTGGCGCGGCTCAACCGCATGCTGGCGGAGCGCTTCGGAATTCATCACACGACGGTGCAGTTCGAGTGCACTGAGTGCGCCGTTTCACTCAACGGCTGCACGATCCTCGTCCCGGTGCGCCAGCGAGCGGAGCCCCTCAGCTCGCAACTTCCTTCCAGGTGACGATGCGCCGCTCGTAGATCGACCGGGTCGCCATGATCGGCACCAGGGTCGAGATGTATGCCGACTCGACGTCGTTGATCGGGGGCTTGCGGTTGGCGCGCACGTTGTCGATGAAGGCGGCCAGCGACAGGTAGCTCGAATCCTTCCCGGCGTTCTCCACCTCGAGCTGGATCGGCGGGCCCTTCTGCTCGCGCGGTTGCCAGACGGCCGCCTGCAAATCGATGGCGCCCTGGCTGCCGAACACCCGCATCGCATGGCCGCTGAAGCCCGGCGGGTCGAAGTAGTGGTGGCTGAAGCTGACGCGGCTCGACGGGTAGTCGAAGATCACGCTGTAGTTGTCCATCACCGTCCGGCCCGGGGGCTCATTGACGAACAGAGTGGTGCCGCCGGAACCGTAGACCCGTTCCGGATGCGCGCCGATCGCCCAGGTGAACAGGTCCAGGATATGTATGCCCTGGTCGACGATGATGTCGCCGCACTTGGTCCGGTCGAAGTACCAGGGAATAGTCCGCGGCAGATCGCCGCCGAAGCGCGTCCCCTGGCAGAAGAGCACCTTGCCGATGCCGCCGGAGTGGATGAAGCGCTCCGCCGCGTTGATCTTCGGGTCGAAGCGCAACTGGAAGCCCACCTGCATGATGCCCTTGGCCGATTTGGCCGCCTGGCGGACCATCTTGCAGTCGGCGACGGTGAGCGCCAGAGGCTTTTCGGCATAGAGATGCCGGCCGACCTCGAGGATGGCAATGTTGACGTCGCGGTGCAGGTAGTCCGGCACGGCCTGCACGACGGCCTCGATATCCTTGCGCTCATCGAGCATCTTGCGGAAATCGGTATAAGCGGCTGCCTTGCCGCCGGCCTGGGCCACCTGCGCCGCGGCCGCCGAGGCGCGCTCGGCGTCGACGTCGCAGACGGCCACCACTTCGACGCCGGGCACCTGGAGCATATGCCGCAGCAGGAAGCTCCCGCGGTTGCCGACCCCGACAAAGGCGACGCGCACGGTGTCGGACCGGGATTGGCCTTTGAGGATTGCCGGCGCTGCGGCGAGCGCGGCAGGAGCCGCCAGGAAGCGGCGGCGCGAAAACGAGCTGTTCATGTTGACCTCCGGTGTGTTGGAGCCCTCGAGGCGATGTGCCATGGCGGAAACCGCCTTTTATTATAGGGAAACACCGGCGCCACCGCCCGAGAGCGCCTCCGTTCAGTAACGTTGCAGGTAGACGACGTGCGTCTGGAGATACTCGTACAATCCGTGCTTGCCGTCGGCGCCGCCGATGCCGCTCTTGCGCCAGCCGGCGTGAAAGCCCTGCATGGCCTCGAAGTTCTCGCGGTTGATATAGGTTTCCCCGAAGCGGATCTCCTGGCAGGCACGCAGCGCCACGTTCAGATCCCGCGTGTAGATCGAGGAGGTGAGCCCGTAGTCGGAGTCGTTGGCGTAGGCGATGGCCTCGTCGAGATCCTCGAAGGTCACGATCGGGACCACCGGGCCGAACGTCTCGCGGCGGATGATCTCCATCTGCTGGCGGCAGCCGGCAAGAACGGTCGGCTCGTAGTAGTAGCCGCGCTCGTCCGGACCGCGCTTGCCCCCAGTGACGAGCTCGGCGCCCGCCTCGAGCGCCCCGCGCACCAGCCGGTCCACTTTCCGGAAGCCGGCCTCGTTGATGAGCGGGCCGTAGTCGACCGTGGGATCAGCCAGCGGATCGCCAAAGCGCGTCTGGCGCATCGCCTCGGCCAGCCGCCCGGTGAACTCCTGGGCGACGGATCGCTGGACGTAGACGCGCTCGGCGCAGTTGCACACCTGGCCGCTGTTGAGCACGCGCGAGGCCTTCACTGCGCGCACCGCCAGCTCGATGTCGGCATCCGCCATGACGATGGCGGGCGCCTTGCCCCCCAGCTCGAGATTCACCTTGGTGATGTTGGGCGCGGCTGCCGCCATGATGGCCGAGCCTGTCTCGACGCTGCCGGTGAAGCTCACCATGCCGATGCGAGGCGAGGAGGCCAGCGCGTGTCCGGCCGTCGGCCCCCGCCCGTGCACGATGTTGATCAGACCGGCGGGCAGGCCCGCCTCAGCCACGATCTCGGCGAATTTGACGGCGTTGTGCGGGGTCTCCTCGCTCGGCTTGATGACGATGGTGTTGCCCGCCACCAGCGCGGGCGCCGCCTTGCGGGCGATCAGGAAGAACGGAAAGTTCCAGGGCAGAATTCCGCCGATGACGCCGATGGGCTGGCGGAACAACAGGATGGTCTCCCCCGGACGGTCGCTCTCGATAATCTCGCCCTCGATGCGACGGGCCCACTCTGCCATGTAGTCGATGTAGTCAGCGGTGAAGTTCACCTCCGTGCGGGCAAGATCGAGCGTCTTGCCCTGCTCCTCGGTGATGATGCGCGCCAGAGGCTCCACGCGCTGGCGGATTCGCGCGGCGATCTCGCGCAGGACGCGGGCCCGCTCGATGGCGGGCCGCCGCGCCCAGGCCGGCTGAGCCCTTTCGGCCGCGGCGACCGCCGCCTCGACGTCTCCGGGACTCGAATCGGGCACCGTGCAGATCGGGTGGCCGTTGGCCGGGTTCCTCACCACAATGCGCTCGGTCGAACTCGCCGGCACAAACCGGCCGTCGATGAAATTGTCGTAGTGCTGCATCTCGGACGCCTCCGGCGTCCATTCTAGAAGAACGAGACGCCCACCTCGCGCGCCACTTTCTGGATGTAGCGCTTGCCCTCCTCGTACTCCTCCGGGCCTTTGAGGTGTTCCATCATGAGCGGCGCGTCAGCCTCCAGGCGGGCCAGCTCCGTCAGGTACGTCCGGTAGTCGATTTCACCGCGCCCGGGAATGACCTCGCGGAAGTGGACATTCATTTCGACCACCCACTCGAGATCCTTGGCGTGACAGGAGCGGATCCAGCGCCCGAGCTTGCGGAAACAGTCCTCGATAAAGGCAGCGTTGTTGTAGAACCGTTCCGGGCTGTTGACGCCGTTGCATACGTCGATGTGCACGGCGAAGCCCGTCCGGTCGATCGCCTTGATCAGCTTCAAGTACTGGTCGGCGTCGGTGGGCAGCGCCCAGCCCATCATCTCGAGCGTGAAGCGAGTGCGCTTCGGCTTGACCTCATCGAGCAGACGGCGACAATTCTCCACCGTGGCGTCGAAGAACTCCTGCGAAAAATTCTTCGGATGCGGACCGTACCAGACCTTGGGGTTGAACGAGCCGGCGATGTCCACGCAGCAGCGCGCCCCCACCTCCTCGGCAAGGGCCAGCCGCTCGGCCACGTAGCGCAGGTTCTCCTTGCGCTTTTCCGGATCCGGATCGAGCATGTTCCGCCAGGCGCCCACTTCGGCGATGACGACATTTTCCGCCGCGAAGGCCTTTTCGATTTCGCGAATGCGCGCCGTGTCGGAAAGCTTCGCCTCCGGGCAGTAAGCGGCGCTGTAGCCCAGGCGGCGGTGCTCGCGCGCCAGCTCGCGCGGATCGTCGCTTTTCAGGAAAATCGGCCCGCCGAAGCGGATCCGGTTGCCCGGAGCAGCCATGGCGGTGGAGGCGCTGGCGGCCAGGAAGGTGCGTCGGCTGAAAGTGCGCATTGAGGTCTCCTTGGGGAATTCTCTCGCTCGATGATACCCTGTCCGGCTCAGGCGCGTTCCGGCTTGCGCGCCACCAGATACAGGCTCTGCCCGAACGGCAACCTCAGGCCCGCCCGGATCAGCAGGCTTTCCAGATACAGGGCTGCGTAAAAGAGACCCTCCAGCGGGGCCGGCAGGGGCTGGAGCCCCGAGGCCGGCCGGGCGCGAACGAGCGGCTCCCAAAGGCGGAACTTGACGAGGGCCAGCGGGCTCAGCAGGAAGTTGGCGAAGGTTAGCCGCTCGATCTCCAGACCCGCGCCGGCTGCCAGGTTTCTCAGGCGCGCGGGCGTGAACCGCTGCCGTTCCCAGACGAACTCGGAATGGCGGCTTCGGAAGATCTTGAGCGCGGAGGTCCGCACCAGGAGTCGCCCGCCGGGCCGCACCAGGCGTGCGCATTCCCGGAAGGCGCGGAAGTCCTCACCCGGGGCAAAGTGAGCCAGCACGTCCATGAGCAGCACCAGGTCGAAGCTTCGATCCGGAAAGGGTAGCGCCAGCAGGTTGGCCTGGACGCTCGGGACGCCATGATCATGGGAGGAGATTCGCACCGCCTGCGCGTCCAAGTCCGCGGTCACCACCGGCGCCCGGTAGCGCGCCGCCACCAGCGCGGCAAAGTAGCCCGTGCCGGCCCCGCCTTCGAAGATTCTCATCGGGCGGTCACCCTCGATCAGCGGATCGAGCAGGGCAAAGGCGATCCGGCGCATGCCGCGGAACCACCACAGGCTCTGCTCTGCCCGGACGATATTACCGATCTCTTCTGGGTTGATCATGTCGGCGAAACGGCAGACCCCAGACTCCGATTATGATGGAATGCCCCGGCCGATGCGGATGAGGGCCAAATTCCGGGCGGTTGCGGCGATCCTGCTGGCCGCCTACGCCTGTGTGCTGGTGTGGAACGCCTGGCGTGTCGGCATCACCATGGACGAGCCGACGCGACTGCTCGGCGCCCAGCTCTACTGGATGAATCTGCCGGACCATCAGCCGATCGACCAGCCGCCCCTGCTCAGCATGGTTACCGGCTGGGCGCCCCGCCTGCTCGACATCCCGCTCATGCGGGACCACCCCATCTGGAAGCAGCAGTGGAAGGAGCACGTCTCCTCGTTCATCCTCGACCGAGTCCCCGGCGAGACCATCCACCGGCTGTTTTTCCTGGCGCGGCTGGGGGTCATCCCGTTCGCCCTGCTCACCGCCCTTCTTTTGTGGCGCTGGGCGCGCGAGCTGTTCGACGAGGTCACCGCCTTCCTCGTTTTCCTCCTGTTCCTGCTGCTGCCGGAGCCCCGCGGGCACGCCGCGCTGGTCACCTCGGATCTGCCGGCCACGTTCAGCTACCTGTTGGCCGGCTACTGCGCCTGGCGCTACTGGCGGGCGCCATCGATCGGCGGAGCGGTCTTCCTAGGGCTGGCCTCGGGACTGGCCCTCATCACTAAACTGTCGCTACTGATCGTGCCGCTGGTGGCCGGTCTGATCGTCCTGGGCCGCGCGCTCGGCTCGCCCTCCGGCCGGCGTACGGCACCGGCGGCGGTTGCCCTCTTGATCCTGGTGAGCTGGCTCGTGCCTGCGGCCGCCTACAAGTTCGACACCCGGCGTCTGACGCCGGTCGAGCTCGCCGACATGAGCCGCCGGCAGGAATATCCGCCCCTGCTTCTCCAGGCGGCCCGCCTGCTTACGGCCGTTCCGCTTCCGAGGGATCTCCAGACCGGCATCCGCCAGATGGGGAACTACTATAAGGAGGGCACCCGGGTCTACCTGCTCGGCCGGATCTACCCTCACGGCCACTGGTCCTATTATCTGGTAACGCTCGCGCTGAAACCCCCCATCGCCTTCCAGATTCTTGTGGTAGTGGGACTGGCGGTAATGCTGGCCGGCCTTTGGCGGCGCCGCTTGCCGCCTGACCGGCTCTTCGTGCTCATACCGGGCTTCATCTATCTCGGCTTCTCCATGGCCTCCCCCATTCAGCTCGGCATCCGCCTGATTCTGCCCGCCATCGGCTTTTTTCTGCTGGTAGCGGGATTCGGCATCGCCTGGCTGCGCACACAGCGCGGGGGCAAGGCGGCGCTGGCGGCCCTGTACGCCTTCCTGGTGCTTTCTACCGGGCGCATCTTCCCGCACGACATCTCCTATTTCAACGAGTGGGCGGGCGGCCCGGAAAACGGCTGGCGCTACCTTTCCGACAGCAACATCGACTGGGGCCACTGTCTGCCCGAGCTGGCCGCCTACATGAAGCGCCACGGCATCGAGAGAATCAAGTTGTTCCCGTTCGGCTTCGACAAGCCGCACCGGTACTTCCGGCAGGGCGAGGCTGAGCTGGAGTTTACACCCTGGACGCCGGACAGGATTCGGGGCCCGGTCTATGAGCCGGGGTCGGAAATCTATGCTGTTCCTGTTTCCCTTTTGGGAGGGCAATATTACGAGCCGGACTTCAGAGATTACTTGAAGTTTTTCCGCGATCGCGCCCCAGACGCCAGACCCGGTTTTTGTATCTTCATCTTCGACCTCCGCCAAAAGCCTAGTACTTGACAGCTTGTGGTATCGTATTGGGCGGCTTCATACTGATTCGTGTAACGGGGATGGCAGTGAATCAGCTCCCAAGCCTGACGATCTTTTTCCCAGCCTACAACGACGCTCCGTCGCTGCCCGCACTCATTGAGGAGGCCTTCCGGCAGGGCGAGCGCTGCGCGGCCGATCTCGAAGTCGTCGTCGTCGACGACGCCAGCCAGGACGATACCCAGGAGGTCCTGACCCGGCTCCGGGAGCGTTTCGGACCCCGCCTGCGCGTGGTCCGACACCAGACGAACCGCGGCTACGGCGGCGCCTTGCGCAGCGGCTTTCAAGCCGCCACCAAGGAGTATGTCTTCTACACCGACGGCGACGGGCAGTATGACCTGCGTGACCTGCCCCGCCTGGTCGAGCAGATGGGGCCGGGTGTGGGCCTGGTGAACGGTTACAAGACCTCACGGCAGGATGCCTGGTACCGCGTCGTGCTGGGCGAAATCTACCTGTTCGTCACCCGCCACCTGTTTTGGCTGAAGATCCACGACGTCGATTGCGACTTCCGGCTCATCCGGCGCGAGGTGCTCGACGAGGTCCAGCTCACCAGCTCGAGCGGCGCCATCTGCGTCGAGCTGGTACGCCGGATCCAATCCACCGGTTGCGGCGTGGTCGAGGTCCCGGTGCGTCACCTGCCGCGCCTGCACGGCCGCTCGCAGTTCTTTCGACTCCCCAACCTCTGGAAGATGATAGTGGACGTGGGACGGCTCTTCGTCCTGCTGATGATTTTGGCAGACTTCCGTCCGGCGCGCCGGCGCTGGCCGGTTCCCGCTTCGGAGCGCGGAAAATGAACCGGGCAAGGTTTCGCGACAAGGCGGTCCTGGTTACCGGCGGCCTGGGCTTCATCGGTAGCAATCTGGCCTTGCGGCTGCTCCGGGAGGGCGCCCGGGTCACCGTGGTCGACGCGCTGGTGGAGGGCTGCGGGGGCAATTCTTACAATCTGGTTGAAGCTGTCGGTGCCATCCGTCTCATCGCGGCCGACATTGGCGACTCGGTAGCGATGGCGGAGGCGCTCGCCGGTCAGCAACTCATTTTCAACCTCGCCGGCGAGATCAGCCACACCAACAGTGTGCGCTTCCCGGAACGCGATCTTGATCTGAACGCCCGGTCACACCTGCGGTTCCTCGAATCCTGCCGGCGCTGGGCGCCGCAGGCCCGCATCGTCTATGCCAGCTCGCGCCAAATCTACGGAACACCCCAGTACCTGCCCGTGGACGAGCGCCATCCGATTCAGCCCTCGGACTTCAACGGCGTCCACAAGTTCGCCGCCGAGACGTATCACCGGCTGTTCGCCGCCATCCACGGCCTCGAGACCGTTTCGCTGCGGCTGACCAACGTTTACGGTCCCCGGCAGGCGCTCCACTTGCCCTGGCAAGGCTTCATTACGACTTTTGTGGCGCGCGCCCTGCGCGGAGAGAGCTTGCGGGTGTTCGGCGACGGCACCCAGTTGCGCGACATGCTCTATGTCGACGATGCCGTCGAAGCCTTCCTGCGTGCCGCGCTCGCTCCGCTTCCCGGCAGAGCCCATTGGCTGGTCTGCAACGTCGGCGGTCCGCGCCCGCTGTCGCTCACCGAGATCGCCCGGACGATTGCAGGCGCCGACGTCACGCACGTCCCGTTCCCGGAAACCAGCCGTCTGATCGACATCGGCAGTTATTACGCTGACGACCGCCTGCTGAGATCCTGGACGGGCTGGGCGCCGCGCGTGGAGTTCACCGAAGGAATCGCTCGTACGCTCGCCTTCTACCGAGATCATGCCGCCATCTACCTGCCACAGGCTGCCGATACTGCTGACCGACTTGCGGCCCGGGCACACGCAGTGCATTGAGGCCTGGCAACGCAGGCTCCCCGAACTCGTCGAGCGAAGCCGCTGGATTCTGGGCCCGGAAGTCGATGCCTTCGAGTCGGAATTCGCCGCCTTTTGCGGGGCGGCGCGGGCCGTCGGCACCGCCTCGGGAACTGACGCGATCACCATCGCGCTGTGGCTTCATGACATCCGGACGCCCGAGCACGAGGTCATCACGACCCCGCTGACGGCGCCCTTCACGGCGCTGGCGGTGCTCCGCGCCGGAGCGAGTGTCCGCTTCGCCGACGTGGACCCCGACACCCTGCTGCTCGATCCCGCCAGGGCCGCGGCTGCACGGACGGCGAATACGGCCGCTTTCTTGCCCGTGCACCTCTACGGGCAGAGCTGTGACCTCGAGCGCTGGCAGGCCCTGGCCGGCAAGTGGGGTGCGGCACTCGTTCAGGACGCCTGCCAGGCGCACGGCGCACGCCACCGGGGCCGGTCCTTCAACGATTACTCGCCCTGTGCCGCCTACAGTTTCTACCCCACGAAGAATCTCGGGGCGCTCGGTGACGGCGGGGCGTTGTGTCTCGCCCGGGAGGCTGACGCGGAGCGGGCGCGCCGGCTTCGCGACGGCGGGCGGGTCTCCGGCCATATGGCCGAAATCGCAGGTCTCAATTCCCGGCTGGACGAGCTGCAAGCGGCCTACCTGCGAGTCGCTCTTGCGCACTTGCCGGAGTGGAACAGCCGGAGGCAATGGCTCGCTCGCCTCTATGACGAGGAACTGGCGGCGCTGCCTGCCGAACTGATCCGCCCCGTAGGCCGCGCCTCAGGGAGCGATCACGTCTATCACCTCTACGTGGTGCGGGCCGCCCGCCGGGAAGCGCTCCGGCAGTTCCTGGAAAGCCGCGGCGTGATGACGGGGATTCACTACCCGGTTCCACTCCACCTCCAGCCCGCCTTCGCCGCCTGCGGCCTCAGGCCGGGCGACCTGCCGGTGGCCGAGCGCGCCGCCGGTGAGATCCTGTCGTTGCCGATGGGCGTGCACCTGGGCGAAGAAGAGGTGCGCTACACAGGCTCCCTGATTCGCGATTTCTACCTCGGCTGAAGCCGAAGCTCAGCGCGCCGCGGCCGAGGCGTACAACGGCGCTATCGAGATCAGGCCCAGACCCACCACGAAAGCGGCGATCATCAATCCAATCAGTTGCAGGACCCGCCGCGGCGCCCCGGCAAACTCTTTCCAGTAGAGCAATCCCCACAGCGTGCTCACCAGCACGGCGCCCTGGCCGATGGCGTAGCTGATCGCCGGGCCGACCTGCACCTCTTCGGGCGCGCTGGCGGCGGCGAAGTTGGCGATGGCGCCGACGGCCCAGATGACGCCTCCGGCCACGCCCAGCAGGTGCTGGCGCAGGGTTCCCTTGAAGTAGTCGCGAATGCGGACCGGATCGCCCGCCACGGGGACGTTCATGAAGACGATGTTGAAGACGGGCGTGGAAAGAAAGACGCCCAGCGCGAAGATGAATCCCACGGAATAGGCCCGCAGGCCGAGCTCGCCCTGCTTGGACATCTCCACCAGCGGATAGAACGAGCCCATCAAGACTCCACAGGCCAGGCTGAGGCCGATGGCCCGCATCCCGGTCCTTGGCGGCGCGTAATGCTTGTGCTTCCATTCCCTGGCGGCTTCGGCGTCCTTGACGGCGGCGTGCAAGCGGTAGGCGCGCGAGGTGAGCAGGATGCCCACCACCAGGAACGCCGCCCCGCTGAACAGCAGGTAGGGGTTGCCCTGCGGATTCAGCGCGTAGCTCCAGATGACGCCGATCACCAGCGCCAGCCCGATGCCTATGGGGAAGGCCACCGCCATGCCGGCCAGCGAGATGGCGGCCACCAGCAGCATGTTCGCCAGATTGAAGACGACGCCCGCGGCGAAGCCGAAGGCTAGCGAGAGCTTGCGGGCAATGAGCAGATTGTCGCGGAAGGAGAGCTCGGTGCCCATCTCGCCGAAGGTCAGGGCCAGCACCACCGCCGCCAGCAGGACGCCGATGGCGTAGTCGAAGTAGTAAAGCTCGAAGCGCCACTTGCCGGTCATCTTGGTGGTGTTGGCCCAAGAGCCCCAGCAGAGCATCGTGAGGAACGTGAGAAGCAGCGCGGTCTCGTAGGTGGTCGGCAAGATCATGGCAGCAGCTTTGCCGAGCGGCCCCCTCAAGGCAGCCGCCCGGCGCGATTTGTTTTATAATACTCGCATTTCTGAGCCACAGGAGGCGTCGCATGAAGCGGTTGGTCACACTGGTTTGCGCGGCGGTTCTCGGCTTGCCGGCCGCCGGCCAACAGTTTGAAATTGACACCAACACCCCCGAGGGGCAACTGCTCCAGCAGATCGGCCTCGAGGAGGATTTGAACAAGAAGGCGGAGCTGCTCGAACAGTTCGCCAAGACCTACCCGCAGCATCCGGGGCTGCACTGGGTGATGAATCAGCTCCCGGGGACATACGAAAAGCTAAATCAGCCCGACAAGGCGCTCGAGGCCTGCGAGCGGATGCTTCAGGTCAACCCCACCAACGCCGCCGGCTCGCACGCCTGCCTGAAGATTGCCGAGGCGCAGAAGGATCCGGATCAGATTCGCAAGTGGGCCCTGCTCACCCACGGCGCCTCCAAGAAAGCGGTCGAAGCGCCCAAGCCGGAATTCAAAGACAAGGATGAGGAAGAGGAGTGGAACCAGACGATCGACTTTGCGCGGCAGGTGGGGACGTATTCGGAATACTCGGCCTACGCGGCGGCCCTCCAGACCACCGACCCGGCGAAGAAGATCGAGCTGGCCGAAGCGTTGCGGCAGATGAATCCGGAGAGCCAATATCTGCCGCAACTCATTCCGATGCTTTTCCTGGCCTACCGCCAGACCGGCAACACGGAAAAAGCGGTGGAGCTGGCCGAGCAGGTCCTGGCTAAGGACGCCACCAACGAGGACATGCTGCTGGTGGTCGCCGACTACTACATGAACCAGAAAAAGGACGCCGCCAAGACGCTCACCTACTCGAGCAAGCTCGTCGAGCTGATGAGCACGAAACCGGCGCCTCAAGGCGTCAGCGCTGAGGACTGGGAGAAGAAGCGCAAAAGCAGCCTCGGCGTCGGCTATTGGATGATGGGCGTGACCTACGCCACGCAGAACAAGCTGCTCGAAGCCGACAAGGTGCTGCGGCAGGCGCTCCCGTTCGTCTCCGACAACGACCAGTTGCGGGCCACCGCGTTGTTTCACCTCGGAGTGGTCAACTACCGGCTGGGCGAGAAGGGCGACGAGAAGCGAATCCTCGATGCGTTCAACTTCACCAAAGAGTGCGCCGCCATCAAAAGCCCGGTCCAGGCGGCGGCGCAGCGGAACCTGAAGGCGATCCAGGCACAGTACCGCTTGAAATGAACATTCTCGTTCCCAATCTCGGATCCACTTCGCTGAAGTACCAGCTTCTCGAGATGCCCGCCGAGACGGTGCTGGCGCGCGGAAGGCTGGAGCGGGTGAGTGACTATCGGGAGGCGATCCGGCAGATCGACACCGGCCGGCACGCCATCGACGCCGTCGCTTTCAAGACGGTGCTCGCCGGGGAGAAGTACCGGGGCACGTTCCTCATCGATGACGGCGTGCTGGCGGCTCTGGAGGAATACCTGCCGGCAGCCCCGGCTCACAACGCCATCTACCTCACCGGCATCCGTGCCTTCCGCGAAACGCTTCCCGGCGTGCCGCTGGTGGCCGCCTTCGAAACCGAATTCCACGCCACGATGCCGGAGTATGCCGTCCGTTACGGGATTCCGGCCGACTGGCGCGAGAAGTTCGGCATCCGCCGCTACGGCTTTCACGGCGCCTCGCACGAGTATGTCAGCCGGCGGGTCCCGGAGATCCTGGGCACAACCGCCGAGAAGCTGCGTCTGGTGAGCTGTCATCTGGGCGGCAGCTCCTCGATGTGCGCCATCCTGGGCGGCCGGTCCGTCGACACCACGATGGGCTTCTCGCCCCAGTCGGGCCTCGAGAACGCCACGCGGCACGGCGAACTGGACGTCTTCGCCGTGCTTTACATGATGGAGCGGAACGGCTGGACGATCGATGAGGTGCGGCGGCAACTGGCCCGGACCGGAGGCCTGGCGGGCCTGTCCGGCATCCCCGGCGGCGACGTGCGCGACATCGAAGCGGCAGCGCGCCAGGGCAACCGCGACGCCGCCCTCGCCCTCGACGTCTTCGTCTATCAAGTGAAGAAGACGATCGGCGCCTACGCGGCGGCTATGGGCGGCCTCGATGCCATCGCGTTCACAGGAGGCATCGGCGAGAACGCGCCGGGACTTCGCGCTGCCTGCTGTGGGGGGCTCGAGTTTCTCGGCATCCGCCTCGATGCTTCTCGCAATCAGGAGGGCGCCGGCGACCGCGTCATCTCGGCGGACGATTCCGCCGTGAAGGTCGTCGTGCTCACGACCAACGAAGAGCTGGTCGTAGCCCGCCGCGCTTACCGCTGCCTGACGCAATCCTGACAGCGCGGGGCAGGCCGGCGGCGCTATAATTCGTGGGCGATGGACCTCTACGAGGAAGTGGTGCGCCTGCGCCGGGCGGGCCAGAAGTGCGCCCTGGCCACCATCGTCCAGGTGAACGGCTCCATCCCCAGCTACCAGAGCGCGAAGCTGCTGGTGCGCGAGGACGGCTCGATGCTCGGCACCATCGGCGGCGGCTGTGTCGAGGCCGAGGTCTGGCAGGCCGCCCGCGAGGTGATCGAAACCGAAAAGCCGCGCTACCTGGACTTCAGCCTGGGCCAGGATGCGGCTTACGATAACGGGCTCATCTGCGGCGGACAGCTCCACGTTTATATCGAGCCCGTGATCCCCCAGCCTCAAGCATTGATCTTCGGCGCCGGCCACATCTCGAAGAGTCTCGCCAGGGTGGCCTCGCTGGCCGGCTTCGCCGTCACCGTCATCGATGACCGGGAGCAGTTCGCCAACCGCGAGCGTTTCCCGGACGCCGAGGAGATCTACGCCGGCGAGTACGAGGAGATCTTTGGCAAGCTGCGGGTCAGCGCCTCGAGCTACATCATCATCGTTACGCGCGGCCACCGCGATGACATGAGAGTGCTCAAGTGGGCCGTCACCACTCAGGCCCGCTACATCGCCATGATCGGCAGCAAGCGGAAGGTCATCTCGGTGGTCCGGGAGCTGGAGAAAGAGGGAATATCGCGGGCCGCCTTTGAGCGTCTGTCGGCGCCGATGGGCCTGGAAATTGGAGCCGTGACGCCCGAGGAGATTGCCGTTTCGGTCGTCGCCGAGATGATCGCCGCTCGGCGCCTTCCGGGAGGCGACTGGCGGCAGCTGTCCAAGTCGATCTTCACGAATCCCGCGCTCCGGGCGGTTTTGAAATGAAGATCGCCGGTCTGATCCTCGCCGCCGGCGCCTCGCGGCGCATGGGACGCCTCAAGCCGCTCGTCGAGTTCGAAGGTGAGACCTTTCTGGACCGGTTGATCGGCCTGCTCCAGCCGCACTGCGACCCGGTGCTGGTGGTCGTCGGAGAGCAGGCGGACGCGGTCATCAGCGGCATCGCGCGCGCTTCCGAGGTCCGCTTCGTGCGCAACCCGCAGCCGGAGCGCGGGCAGCTCAGCTCGCTCCAGTGCGGCCTGCGCGAGATCCCGCAGGACCGGGCCGCGGTGATCTTCACACCGGTCGATTACCCTGCCGTCCGGCCAGAGACGCTTGCGGCATTGGTGGAGGCCTTCGAGTCATCAGACGCACTGGTTGTCGTGCCGGTCTGCGCCGGCCGGCACGGCCATCCGGTGGGGATCCACCGCGACCTGTTCGGCGAGCTGCTCGAGCTTCCTGGCGAAGCGACCGCGCGCGACGTACTCCGCCGCCACCCTGCCCGGACACGCTACGTCGAAGTGACCGACGAGGGCGTCCTGCGAGATATCGACGATCCGGAGGCTTACGGGCGGTTGCTCGGACGGGACAGCAACTGATGCCGCGCCGGCGGGCCCTTGTGCTGCGCGCCGCCGTTTGGATCGGCGGCGCCCTTCTCTTTGCTGCCCTCATCGCCCCTTGGGTCCGGGCGGACCGATTCCGCGTCAACATCGAGACCGCGCTCGAGGAGGCGCTCGACCGCAACGTGAACATCACGGGCCCGGTCCGTTTCCAGCTGTGGCCGGGACCCGGATTTTCGGCCGAGGAGGTGATCATTCACGATGACCCCGCGGTGGGACTCGAGCCGCTGGCCTATGTGGGTTCCCTCAGCATCGCCATCCGGCCCGGCTCGTTGTGGCGCCGGCGCCTGGAGGTGGCGACGCTGCGCCTCCGGGAACCCAGCGTCAACCTGGTGAAGACCGGCGCCGGGCAATGGAACTTCCCCTCGCTTCTCGAACGCGCTTTCGCCACCACCGCTCGGCGCAGGGCAGCCGTGCCTGACATTCAGGTCCGCTCCGGCCGCCTGAACTTCAAGTTCGGCGAGACCAAGTCAGTCTTCTACTTCACCGAGGCGGATCTGGACATCGATCCCGACAGCCCCGCCCGGGCGGTGCGCATCCGGTTCGCCGGCCGGATGGCGCGTACGGACCGGCCCCTCGGAGGGGCCGGAAGGCTCTCGGGCCGCGGCCGGTTGCTCCTTGCCCCGGATCAGGAAGGCAGGCTGGAGCTCAACCTCCACCTGGAGCGTAGTGCCCTGGCCGAGATCCTGGTGCTGCTCCAGGGCCGTAGCCTGGGCCTCGGAGGCTTCCTGGTCTCGACAGCCCAGTTGGAAGGTCCGCTATCGGCTCTGGTCATTCGCGGCAGTCTTCAGTTGGCGGGGGTCGGCGGCGGGCTCCTGGCGTTCGGTTCCGACCGATGGTCGGTCGATTACACGGGCCGCCTGGATCTGAATGCGCAGGACCTGCTGCTTGAAAGCCGGCCCGCCTCGGGCAAGACCGTGCCGGTCTGGTTTCGTTTACGGGCCACCGCCTACCTGACCCGGCCGCGTTGGGCCGCCGGCCTTGCGGTGCGCCGCCTCCCGATCGACTCGATGCCCGCCCTGGCGCGCGAACTCGGAGCTTCGCCTCCCCCGGGGCTGGCGTTGCGAGGGGTCGCTTCCGGCGCGGTGAGCTGGTCGGCCGAGCGTGGTCCGCAGGGCCAGTTTCTCATCGAAGAGGGAGCGATCGCCTGGGAGGACTCCGCCGCGGCGTCTGTGCGCTTTCCTGTGGCCCGGTTCCTACTCCTCGGTGACCGGCTGCGGCTCGAGCCTGCCGAGCTACGCCTGAGCGACACCGAAGTGGCGTGGACGGAGTTCAGCGCCGGTCCGTTCCGGGAACGGCTCGAGCTCAGGCTCCGGGCGGAAGCCATTTCCGTGGCGCGATTCCTGGAACTTTGGGGCCGGCTCACCGCCCATTCGCCTCCCCCCCTGCTTGCCGCCTGCGCCGGCGGCAGGTTCGATGGATTGCTGCGTTTCAGCCGGATTTCAGCGGCGGAGGGAACCTGGGACGGCACCCTGCTGGTGCGCGATGCCTTGTTGGAGGTCGACGGGCTGGCCCGCCCCGTCGAACTCGCCGCCGGAGGCATTCATCTGAGCCGGAGCGCTTACTCGCTGCGCCTGCTTTCCGCGCGAGCCGGACGAACTGCTTTCAGCGGAGAGTACCGGTTTTCCGGCAAAGGACCGCGGCCGCACTTCCTCCGCTTGTCCGCCGAACGAATCGATGCCGGTCAGCTCGAAGAGCTGCTCGGCCCGGCGCTGCGCCGGAGGCGCGGTTTGCTGGCGAGGACCTTTCGCTTCGCGCCGCCTCCTGTGCCCGTATGGCTCCGGAATCGCCGGCTGGCGGGGAGGTTGGAGATTGCGCGTTTCGAGGCCGGAGGGGTAATCCTCGAAGGAGTCGGGACGACCTACTACTGGGACGGGCCACAGCTCGAGCTGGCCCGATTCCAGGCCCGCTATCGCGGCGCTCCACTGGAGGGGCGTCTGGTGGCGGAGCTGGGTGGCGCCACCCCGATCTTCCGCGGCCGTATCACCGCCGCCGGCCTGAGCTGGAACGGTGGCGAGCTGAACCTCGACGCCCAGGTGCGCGCCGAGGGTGTACCGCGCCCGTTGGTAGCCAATCTCTGGCTGGAAGGAGCATTCTCGGGCAAGTTTCTGAGCCTTGGAGGCCGGTCCTGGGAGCGAGCCTCCGGGTGCTTTGAGCTTGTTTTCGAAAGGGGGGCGTCGCGCGAGCGGCTGCCCTGCGTCGAGCTCCATCACGGCGACGAGACCTATTACGGATACACGATGGGAGCGGAAACGGGCAGCCCGGAGCTGCTCCTGTTTCAAAACTCGGAGGAGCTCACGCTCGCCGGGCCGCTGCTGTTTGGCAAAATGCGCGGCGAAGGCGGCCGGGCCGAACAACAATCGCGATAGAATATGATTTAGGGCTGGCGCAAAGGATCCCCAGGTGACCGGGCACTCTCCCTCCCTGCTCGCAACCACTTCCCCGGGCGGCCATACGCCGTCGGCCCGGGAAGCCCTCGAGCCCGTTCGCACCACGACCCGCGATCAACTCGAGGCCGCCTGGCAGCTCCACGTCGACCGCGTCCAACGCGAGTTGGCGCGCGGCTGGGCCGAGGACATCTCGCGCGTGCTCGAGGAGCGGTTCGAGGAGATCGCCCGCTTTCTCGAGGAGGCTGTGGAACGGCTGGCGGCCGAGCGCGTCGCCGCCGGCTGGCAAGCCGCGGCCGCCCGCGGCGGGCAGGAAGCCAACCGGCGCCTCACGGAACGCCTGAACCAGGCCGGCCGCCGCCTCCGGCAGGCAGGTGACATCCAGGAGTGGACTCGAGTGCTCCTCGAGGTCAGCCGGGACTTCTCTCCCCTCACCCTGCTGTTCCGGTTCACCGGCGATACCGTGCGCTTGGAGCGTGCCGCCGGAGACGGGCTCCCGGAGCAGCTCGCTGAGCTGTCCTCGATTGAACTGGCGACGGCGCCTGCGTTCCGGACGCTTCTCGAGTGCCGGGATATGGTGATCGCCCTGGCCTCTCCCGAGGAGATCTCCCCGTCGCTGGCCTCACGATTGCCTCCGTCTGGCGGCCGCGTCGCCCTGGTGCCGATCACGCTCCGGGGCCGGGTGGTCGCCGCCCTGTTCGCCGCGGCGGAGGAGGCTTCCGATCTGAACGCGCTCGAGCTTGTGGCGGGGCTCGCCTCCGCCGCGCTCGAGACGCGCCCGCCGGCGCCGGACGGCACTCCCGGCGGCTTCGTTCTGATTTCGGGCCTTTCACGACCCGGCAGCTTGCCGCTGCCGCCCTGGTCGAGCCTCTCGAAGGAAGACCAGGAATTTCATTTGAAAGCGCAGCGCTTCGCCCGCGTATGCGTCGCCGAGTTGCGCCTGTACGAGTCCGAGGCGGTCAAGCAGGGGCGCGCCGCCAGAGACCTCTACGCGCGGCTCAAGGAAAAGATCGACGCCGGACGCGAGGCATACCGCCGGCAGTTCATGGACGTATGTCCGTCCATGGTGGACTATCTTCATCTCGAGCTCGTTCGCATCTTGGCCAATGATGATGAGACGCTGCTGGGGACGGACTACCCTGGTCCGCTGGTTTAAGCTCTGGCTGCTGGTGGCGACGGCGGGCGCACAGGCCGCTTCGCTTGAGTCACTGGCCGCGGCCTATCGCAAGAATCCGACAAGCGCGAACCGCGCCGCGCTGCTGGCGTATGCCGCGCAAAAAGGCGCCACGCAGGAAGCCGCGCTGGCCCGGCTGATCGTGGGTTCTGTCGATGCCTCCGGTGAGGAGCCCCGCAACGCCGTTCCGCTGCTGCGGCAAGCCAAAGATCGCCTCCGGACGCTCCACGACTATACCGGATACTACCTGGCGACCGCCTTGTATCGCACGGCCAACTACGGGGAAGCCCTCCAGGAGCTCGAAGCCGCGATCACAGCGCAGCCGGTATCGCCCCTGCGCGCCTCCGCGCTGATGCTCGCCGCGCGCATCCATCTTGAGAGCGGGAGGGCGGATCGCGCCGTCGCCCTGCTGCGCAATCACGCCAACGAGCTGCCGCTACCCTCGAGTCTGGAGCTGCTGGCGCAAAGCCTGGAGCGTTCGGCCAATCAAGCAGAGGCCGCTCGCGTCTGGCAGCGCATCTGGTGCGAGTATCCGCTATCGGGCGAGGCCAGGCGAGCCGCGGCGGCCATCGAGCGTCTGAGGCAGGCGCTCGGTAACCGGTATCCGCCCCTCAGCCCGGAGATGCGCTTTACTCGGGTCGACCGGCTGCTGGCAGGGCGCGAGTTCGAAACTGCCCGGCGCGAACTGCAAGCCATGACCACGTCGCTGACCGGCGCCGCGCGCGACCGGGCGCGGGTGTGGCTCGGCCGGGCACGGCATCTGCGGAACCAGGACGCTGTCGCCTATCAGTGGCTCAGCTCTCTTCAGGTGTCAAGCCCCGAAGCCGACGCTGAGCGGTTGTACTATCTGGTGGCCAGCTCGCGGCGTCTCGGCAAGGTGAGCGAGATGCTTCAGGCGCTGGCGCAGTTGAACAAGAAGTATCCCAAATCGAGCTGGCGGCTGGAAGCACTGGTGGCCGTGGGCAATCACTTCCTTCTGGCGAACGACGTCGCCCGCTACGAGCCGCTGTTCCGCGCCTGCGCCGAGACTTTCCCGACTGATCCAAAGGCCGCCTACTGCCACTGGAAGGTGACTTGGGCAGCGTATCTGGGGCGCCGCCCTCAAGCCAAGGGCCTGCTCGAAGAGCACCTCCGCCGCTTCCCCCATTCCGAGAAGGCCGACGCGGCGCTCTATTTCCTCGGGCGCCTGGCGCAGCTCAACGGCGAGGCGGCGGCCGCGCGCGCCTGGTTCGAAGAAGTGACGCGCGAGTACCCGAACCGCTACTATGCCACCCTGGCCGAGCAACAGCTCCGGAAGGCGGAGATCACGGCGGCAAGCCCGTCCCAAGAGGTCCAGCGGTTCCTCGAAAAGGTCGACTTTCCGCCGCGTTCGCGCACCAAGAGTTTCGAACCGGACCGCATCACGCAGATTCGTCTCGGACGCGCCCGGCTGCTCCGCTCGGCCGGCCTGGAGGACTGGGCGGAAAACGAACTGCGCTTCGGCGCCCGCACCGACTCCCAGGCGCCGCTGCTGGCGATGGAGCTGGCGCGAGCGGCGGTTCGGCGGGGAGAATACGGCAAGAGCATCCGCTACATAAAAGGACTGGTGCCCGGCTACTTGTGGATGCCCTTCGATTCGGCCCCCGAGGAATTCTGGCGTCTGGCTTACCCGCTGCACTACAAAGACGAGCTGATGCGCTACGCCCGCGCGCGCGGGCTTGACCCGTTTTTCCTTGCCGCCCTCATCCGCCAGGAGTCGGAGTTCGACGCGCGCGCCGTGTCCCGTGCCAAGGCCATCGGTCTGACCCAGGTGCTGCCATCGACCGGGCGTGAGCTCTCCCGCAAGCTCGGCTTCAAGCACTTCAACCCGTCCATGCTGTACCGGCCCGACGTCAATCTCAACATGGGGACCTTCTATCTGCGCCACCTGGTCGACACCCTGGAGGGACACGTCGAGGCCGCGCTGGCCTCCTATAACGCCGGCCTCTCCCGCGCAAGGCTCTGGCTCCGCTGGGCCGAATACCGCGAGCCGGCCGAGTACATCGAAACGATCCCCATCACCGAGACGCGCAACTATGTGGCGATCGTGCTGCGCAATGCCGAGATCTACCGGCGCCTGTACGCCGCCGAAGAGGGGGGCGCCCTGGTGGCGGCGCTGATGCCAGGGGAGGCCTGGCTGGCCGGCGACAGTCCGGCAGCCCGCCCTTGATCGCTCCGGAGCGGCTCTCGCTTATGGGCTTCGCACTCTGGCTGGACGAACACTTGGCCTGGGCACAGGGAACTCACGAGTATCGGCCCATGGGAGTGGCCGTCATCGCCGCCACGGACCTGTTTACCCCGCGAGATTTCTCGGCCCGGCGCGCGGCGCCCAGGCGGCGCCAAGCTTGCTTCGTCGGCCTGTTCGCGTCGCTTGAGCAGGTAAACGCATTCTTGAGAAGCAGCCGGTCACAAGGAAAACTCAAGCCGAAAAAAATTAAAAACAGTCGAGTTTTATCAATCATTTGAGCCTCTTTTCACCCTTCCGTTCGGCTGTGATTCTTCCCGTTATGCGGTAAAATAAGCACCGGATTTCTCCGGCGCGGCTGAAGGCCCGGTTTCGATCTGAAGCGAGAATTCTTTCTATCCAGGATCGCCAGGTTCAAGGAAATAACCGAAGCGCAATGCAGCACGATGAGAAGGCGACACACCTCGCAGAGGGCCGGCCGGCCCTCTCCTCGCCGCCTCCGGGGGTGGAGGCGCAGGTTTGTCCGGCGCGGCGGGCGGCGCGCCTCCGGTTGCGGCTGCACGCGGTTTGGGAAGCAGGCCGTTGCGCCCTCGATGCCGAGCCTGGGGTGCTCACCGAGGCGCGTGAGGCGGAGCTCGGAGATTCCTACCGCCCAGGCGCCGAGGCGGCGCCCGGTTTCTTTCTCGACGCTCTCGATCGTCCCGCTCTCCCGCGCTTGCCCTTCTCGGCCGCGGATCCTGAGCTTTTATGGCGAAGGGTCTGGGAAGCAGCTCTGGCGGCGCTGGCGGGCCGGCGGCCCGGAGCGGACTCCACGCCGGCCAGTTCGGTGCCGGAGCCGTCCACGATCAGGGAAGACATTGTGGACGTCTACCTGCCGTTCCTGACGCGAAACGAGTGGAAACTTGGCCTCCCTGCCGGCGCCTTCGAGATCGAGGTGGATGAATTCCTTCGGGTGAACGTGCTGCTGGCCGAAAGCGCGGCTGCGCGCTGGGAGCGAGTCAACTTCCAGCAGACCGCCTTGCTTCTGGCTGGCGCGCTTCCCCGGCCGGCCGGCCCGGCTCAGCCGGCTCCGGCGCTGCGATTCGCTGATGGCCGTCGTTTGAGCGGGCCGCAGCTCCGTTACAGTTTGCCACGCCTGCTTGCCGCCTGCGGCTACCTGGCGCCACAGCTTGCTCACGCCCTGGAATCGGGCGAGCTCGCCGAGGAGGCCGAGGTGTCGATCGCCCTGAGCCTGCCCTCGCCGGATGCCGTGCCTTTCTTCGAGGCGCCGCGCCAGCGGAGCCCCCAATATTACGAGGCCTTCGGCCAAGTCTCGCTCGCCATCCAGCAGGCGCTGCGAGCCTGGCTGCCGTACATGTTCTTCGCCGACCTGGACCGCTACGGCGATCCTGAGGTTGCCTACCCGATGCTCGCCTATCAGGCGAGCCGGCCTTTCTCGCGCAAGGGCAGTCCGGAGTTCACCTACGATGTCATGAACCCGGAGAGCGTCCGGCGCGCTTTGCGCTCGGCAGGACCGCCCTTGGCGGAACTGCTCGAGACCGCCTCGGCACTGCTCGCCGCCTCGGGCCGCGAGACGGAGGCCCACCGCTACCGGCGGCTCGAGCCCAAAACGCTCGTCGAGACGGTCCGGCGTGCGCCCAAGGCGTTCCAGGGCCTGCTGGCGGCCGAAGCCTGCTTTGTCGGCGAGGTCATCAAGCTCGCCCTCGAAGCACGCCTGCTCCGGGAGGAGCCTGCGGAGGCGCCGCGCCGCCTCTACCGCCTGGTCTCACAGTTCACCGAGGGCATACACCAGCGGCTGCGGCGTCTCTACCGCGGGTTGTCTCCCGTAAGCCTGGGCTCCCTGTTGCTGATCGAAACCAGCCGGGCGCTCAGCCTGGCACACGGGATTCCTTCACCTCTGGTGGCCGCCGTCCGGCTCCGCACCGCTTCGGGCAAGCAAGTCGAATGCACCGTCCTCCGGGATAAGGCAAGCCAGGCCGGCCCGGACGCCGGGCGGCTATAATCAGGGCTGCCTTATGTTGACGCATGAGACGCGCCTCCGCGTTCGCTACGCCGAAACCGATCAGATGGGCGTAGCCTATTACTCGAATTTCTTTGTATGGATGGAGGTCGGGCGTGTCGAATATTGCCGGACCGCCGGCCTCCGCTACCGTGACCTGGAGGAGCAGGACGGCATCCTGCTCACGGTGGTGGAAGCCAACTGCCGGTACCTCTCACCGGCGCGCTACGACGAGGAAATCATTGTCAGTACGTCGATCGGGCGCGCCCATGCCCGGATGGTCGAGTTCCGCTATGAAATGCGATGCGCCGGTGACGACCGCCTGATCGCCACCGGCTGGACGAAGCACCTGTTCTGCGATCGCCAGATGAGGCCGACACGCCTGCCTGCTCAGTACCGGCCCCTGTTCGGAATCCGCTCCTGAGAGATCCGGGCGGCGCTCAGTTCTTGCCGCCCTCCGAATCGACCTCGCGGCCTTCCCGCATGGCCTGGAGCCGCTCTTCCTTCCGCCGGGCGCGTTCGGCGGCGCGCTTGACCAGCTCGGAGCCGACCAGCTCGAGCATGGCCAGCTCGGCGCCGTCGCCCTTGCGCGGCGCCAGACGCACAATTCGCGTGTAGCCGCCGTTGCGCGTGCCGAACCGCTTCGCCAGGCCGTCGAAGAGCTTCTTGACGGCGGCGGGAGTGAACAGGAACGCCGCCGCCTGCCGCCGCGCGTGGAGGCTGCCGTCTTTGGCCAGCGTGATCATCTTCTCCACCAGCGGGCGCGCCGCCTTGGCCTTGGGAACGGTGGTGATGACCCGCTCGCGTTCGATGACGTTGGTCACCAGGCCGCGCAACAAGGCGCGGCGAGCCGAGGGATCTCGCTGAAGCTTGTAGCCTGCCTTCTTGTGTCTCATCGCCGCCTCCTACTGGCCGAGTTCCTCCCCGTAGGCTTGCCCCGCGTCGGCATCTGCGTCGCTCGAAGTCACGCGCATCGGCTCGAAAACCGCCGGCTGGCCGCTGGGAAAGACCAGCCTTCCCTGCGAGTCGAATTTCATTCCGAACGTCAGGCCGAAGCCCGCCAGAATCTCCTTGATCTCGTTGAGCGACTTGCGGCCGAAATTCTTCGTCCGCAGCATCTCGGCCTCGGTCTTCTGCACCAGATCGCCGATGGTCTGAATGTTGGCGTTTTTCAGACAGTTGTAGGAACGCACGCTGAGCTCGAGCTCCTCCACCGACCGGTTGAGGATCTCGTGCATCCTCGCCGTCAGCGCGTCGGGTTTTTCCTCTTCGAGCGGCTCGGCCAATTCCTCGAAATTGATGAAGATGGCCATGTGGTCCCGCAGCAGTTTCGCCGCCTGCGCGATGGCGTCCTGCGGCGAAATGGCGCCGTTGGTCCAGACCTCGAGCGTCAGCTTGTCGTAATCGGTCATCTGCCCGAGGCGGGCGTTCTCGACAATGAAGTTCGCCTTGCGGACGGGCGAGTGCACCGAATCGATCGGGATGAAGCCGAGCGGCAGGTCGTCATCGAAGTTGCGGTCGGCGCTGACGTAGCCGCGCCCTTTCTTCAGGCGCATTTCCACAAACAGCCGGCCGTTCTCGCCCACGGTGGCAATGTACATGTTGCGGTCCAGAACCTCCACATCCGGGTCGGTCTCGATCTGGCCGCTCAGCACCTCGCCCGGGCGGTCCACCCGCAGGCGCGCCGTCCGGACGCCATCACCGAGCATCTTGAAGGGAACCTGCTTGAGGTTGAGAATCACGTCGGTAGCGTCCTCGGTTACGCCCGGAATCGGCGAAAACTCGTGTTCGACCCCCTCGATGCGCACCGCGGTGATCGCCGCACCCTCGATCGAGCTCAGGAGGATGCGCCGCAGGCTGACGCCGATGGTCGTGCCGAAGCCGCGCTCGAACGGCTGCGCATAGAACATGCCGTAGCGATCGGTGAGGGTCTCCGTGTTGGCCACGAGCCGTTTCGGCTTCTGAAAGCCCTTTAACATCGCTCACTCCTTCTACTTCGAGTACAGCTCGACGATGAGCTGCTCGTTCAACTGGATCTGCACCAGTTCGTCGCGCCGGGGAGCGCCGATCACCCGCCCGCGCAAAGCCTCCCGGTCCACCTCGAGCCAGCTCGGCACGGGCTGGTGCGCCGTGGCGTCGCGGGCCGCCAGAATCGTCGGGTTCTTGCGGCTCTTCTCGCGAACTTCGATCACGTCTCCCGTCTTGACTTCGAACGACGGGATGTTCACCTTGCGGCCGTTCACCTGGATGTGCCCGTGGCGCACCAGTTGCCGGCTCTGCGCCCGGCTGGTGCCGAAGCCCATCCGGTAGACAACGTTGTCCAGGCGCCGCTCCAGCATGCTGAGCAGCGTCTCGCCGGTGATGCCCTTCATCTTGGCGGCCTTCTCGAAATAGTTGCGGAACTGCCGCTCGAGCACCCCGTAGACGCGCCGCGCCCGCTGCTTCTCGCGCAACTGGAGCCCGTAGCCCATCAGTTTCGGCCGCCGGTCGCGCCCGTGCTGGCCGGGCGGGATGTTGCGCTTCTCAATGGCGCACTTCTCGCTGTGGCAGCGCTCTCCCTTCAGAAACAGTTTCATGCCCTCGCGCCGGCAGAGCCGGCACACCGGGCCCAGATATCTAGCCAATTGACCTCCTTGTTGAAACCTGAAAATCGCTCAGGTGCAGTTTACGGCGCCGGTGGTCGGGCACCGGCGTCTTCCTCCTGCTTGCCATCGCCTCAAACGCGCCGCCTCTTCGGGGGACGGCAACCGTTGTGCGGAATGGGCGTGACGTCCTTGATCGCACGGACCTCCAGGCCCGCCGTCGCCAGGGCGCGCACCGCCGACTCGCGTCCGGAGCCGGGCCCGCTCACCCGCACTTCCACCACTCGCATGCCCGCGTCCCGCGCCCGCTTGGCCGCCGCCAGCGAGGCCTGCTGCGCGGCGAACGGCGTCCCTTTGCGCGAGCCGCGGAAGCCGAGAGCGCCCGCGCTCGACCAAGCCACCACGTTGCCGTTCGGATCGGTGAACGTGACGATGGTGTTGTTGAAAGTGGCCTGGATGTGCGCGATGCCCTCCGGCACGTTCTTCTTTTCCTTCTTCTTGAAGGTCTTCTTTTTTCCGGTCTTGGTGCCTGCTGCTTTCGCCATGCCTCGCCTGCCCGCTTACTTCTTCGCCGTTGCCTTCTTCTTGTTGGCAATCGTGCCCCGCCGCGGCCCCTTGCGCGTCCGCGCATTGGTATGCGTGCGCTGGCCGCGCACCGGAAGGCCGCGCCGGTGCCGCAGGCCGCGGTAGGAGCCCATCTCGATGAGCCGTTTGATGTTCATCGAGATCTCCTTGCGCAGGTCGCCTTCGACGGCGCCCTCTTCCTCGATAATCTGCCGGATGCGCGTGATTTCGTCTTCGGTCAGATCGCCGATCTTCTTGTTGAAATCCACGCCGGCCCGATAGAGGATCGACTGGGCGCGGGCGCGGCCGATCCCGTAGATGTACGTCAGTCCGATTTCGGCCCGCTTGCGATTCGGCAGGTCAACGCCGATGATACGCGCCATCGTTCCCTCCTAACCCTGACGTTGCTTGTGTTTTGGATTTTCGCAGATCACCCGCACCACCCCGTGGCGGTGGATGATCTTGCACTTGTCACAGATCTTCTTGACAGAAGCCCGCACTTTCATGTTCGCTCCGCCTCTAACGCTCCATCAGCAATTTCGTAATCCGGCCGCGCGTCGGATCGGTGGGCGAGAGCTCGACCACGACCCGGTCACCGGGCCGCACGCGCACGAAGTTAGCCCGCGTCGCCGCGGCCGCGTGCGCCACCACCTGCCGGCGGTCTTCGAGCTCGACCCGGCAGGCCGCCTGGGGCAGCAGCTCCACCACCGTGGCCTTCAGCGCCCGCGGCGAGGCCGGCCGCGCGCCCTCACCCTTACCGGCGCCCGTCATGGCCGGGTCAGAACCCAAGGTCCGTTGGCCGTCACGGCGACGCAATGTTCAAAGTGGGCGGCGTAAGAGCCGTCCCGCGTCACCCCCGTCCACCGGTTCCTGGCGATGGCGGTCTCGGGCCGGCCGGCAGTCACCATCGGCTCGATCGCCAGCACCATGCCTTCCTTCAGCCGCGGATTCTCGCCCCGCGGATCCACGTAGTTGGGCACCTGCGGCTCTTCATGCATCTGGGTGCCGATGCCGTGACCGACGAACTCGCGCACCACGCTGAAGCCGTTCGACTCCACGTGCCGCTGGATGGTCCCGCAGACGTCGAAGAGCCGGTTGCCCAGCCGCATCTGGCCAATGGCCAGCTCCAGAGCCTCCTCGGTGACCTTGAGCAGCTTTTCCACTCGTCCGTTGACCTCGCCGACGGCGACCGTGATCGCCGAGTCGCCGTAGTAGCCGTTCAGCTCCACGCCGGTGTCGATGGAAACCACGTCGCCCTTCTTGAGGACCCGTTTGGGGGAGGGCATCCCGTGCACGATCTCGTCGTTGACCGAGGTGCACAGCACGTAGGGATACCGCTCGCCCACCGCCGGCACGTAATAGCCCTTGAAAGCCGGCCGCGCCCCGGCGTCGGTGATCATCTTCTCGGCCGCCTTCTCCAGGTCCATTGTCGTCACGCCTTCCTGGACCATCGCCTTGAGCGCCTGGAGCACCTGGTAGACGAGCAAGCCGCTCGCGCGCATCTTCTCCAGCTCGGCTGGACTCTTACGAACGATCATTCCTTCTCGGCTTGCCGGGGGCGAGAACTTCTGTCTTCCATTCTAAACGATCCAGAACTCCTTTCGCCCGGCGGGCGCCCTGCACCATCCTCAGAAGACGCTCCGGCGGCCGCGGATCCGGCCCGCGCGCGGCGTGAAGCCCTCGTAATGCCGCATGATCAGTTGCGCCTCCACCTGATTGACGAAGTCCATCGCCACGCCCACGACGATCAGAAGCGAAGTGCCGCCGAAATAGAAGCTGACGCCGAGCCCGTCGAGCAGCCACCGCGGGAAGTAGTTGTCGATGAAGGTGCCCACCAGCGGCAGCGTTTGCAGCTTGATGCCGGAGATCATGATCTCCGGCAACAGCGACAGCAGCGCCAGATAGAGCCCGCCCACCATGGTGATGCGGGTCAGAATCTTGTTCATGTACTCGGCCGTATTGCGACCCGGCCGGATGCCCGGCACAAAGCCGC
Source organism: uncultured Bryobacteraceae bacterium (assembly GCA_938003835.1). Taxonomy (GTDB): domain Bacteria; phylum Acidobacteriota; class Terriglobia; order Bryobacterales; family Bryobacteraceae; genus CALKXJ01. The sequence goes on from CALKXJ010000010.1 coordinate 134,238, forward strand.
CGTACTTCCGCATATTGTCGGCGGCCTCGTTCGGGTTGAAGATGATCGAGACGTAGAAAAAGCAGAAGAAGACGATCCCGATGGTGTAGATCAGGTAATAGAGCGGCTGGCCGTGGCTGATCGAGTCCAGCATGCCCCGGATCCAGGGATTGTCGCGCGCCCAGGCGATCTGCCGCAGCGTCTGGGGAAAGGCCAGAAGCGATGAGGCGAAGATCACCGGGATGACGCCGCCGGCATTGACCTTGAGCGGCAAGAAGGTGCCCTGCCCGCCCACCATGCGGCGTCCCACCACCCGCTTGGCGTACTGCACCGGGATGCGGCGCTCGCCCCGCTCCACCAGAACGATGAAGGCCACGACGGCCACCATCATGGTGAGGATGACGATGAGGTGGATGATGTTCCACTGCCGGGTGACGAAGGCGTTGGTATAGATCTCGGCCGCCGCCGACGGCAGCCCCACGACGATGCCGGCGAAGATGATCAGCGACATGCCGTTGCCAATGCCGCGGTCGGTGATCTGTTCGCCCAGCCACATGATGAAGGCCGTGCCGGTGGTCAGGGTCAACATCGTCATGAGAATGAAGCCGATGCCCGGGTTGATGACGAAGCCCGCCTCCGAGCTCTGAAGCGCCGTGGCGATGCCGAACGACTGCATCATGCTCAAGCCGATGGTCAGGTAGCGCGTCCACTGCGTGATCTTTCGCCGGCCAAGCTCACCCTCCTTCTGGAGCTTCTCGAGCGTGGGAATGACGACGGTGAGCAACTGCAGGATGATCGACGCCGTGATGTAGGGCATGATGCCCAGGGCGAAAATCGTCAGCCGGCGAAACATCCGCCCGGAAAACAGGTCGATGAAGCCGAATAGCGTGCCCTGGTTCTCGCTGAAGAACTGCTCGAGCTTGGCCGCGTCGATGCCCGGCGTCGGGATGTGCCCCCCGAGGCGGTAGACGGCAAGCAGGGCCAGCGTGAACAGGACACGGTTGCGAAGGTCCGGGATCCGGAAAACGTTCGCGACAGCTTCGAGGAATTTGTTCATACTTCTGGCCCCGTCAGGCCGCCGGCGCCGCTCCCACCCGTTCGGCGACCCCGCCGGCGGCGCGGATCTTTTCTTCCGCCGATTTCGAGAACAGGTGGGCCCGCACGGTGATCTTGCGCGTCAACTCGCCGCCACCCAGCACCTTGAGCCCGTCCTTGAGCTTCTTGATGACGCCCAGCTCGAGAAGCCGCTCGGCGTCAAAGACGTCTCCCTCCAGCTTCTCCAGCCGCCCGACGTTGACGATGGCGTACTCTTTCCGAAACTCGTTGGTGAAGCCGCGCTTTGGCAGCCTCCGGTGCAGCGGCATCTGGCCGCCCTCGAAGCCTCGCCGGCGGCTGTAGCCGCTGATGGAAAGCTGTCCCTTGGTGCCGCGGCCGGCCGTCTTGCCCCGGCCCGAGCCCATGCCGCGACCCACCCGCCGCCGCGCGTGCTTCTGTCCCGGGGGCGGTTTCAACTGACTGAGATTCATACGCCTTCTCCGCTCACTCCACCACTGCCAGCAGGTGAGGAACCTTGGCCACCATGCCGCGGAAGGCCGGCGAATCGGGCCGCTCCACCACCTGATTCAACTTCTTCAAGCCCAGCGCCCGGACAATGCGCTTGTGCTTGTCCGGCGCACCGATCGGGCTGCGCACCAGCTTGATCTTGATCGTCTTGGCTTGCTCCATCGCAGCCTGCCGCTCCTAAGTCAGATTCTCCGGCGCCAGACCTCGCTTGGCCGCCACCTCCTCGGGATCCTGAAGCTTCTCGAGAGCGGCCACGGTCGCCCGCACGACGTTGTGCGGATTGTTGGTCCCGATGCACTTGGTGGCCACGTTCGGAATGCCCACCGCCTCGATCACCGCCCGCACCGGCCCGCCGGCAATCACCCCGGTGCCCTCCGGCGCCGGCTTGAGCAGCACCAGACCGCTGCCGAACTTGCCGAGCACCGGGTGCTTGATGGTGGTGGGCAGCACATGGATCTTGCGCAGGTTCTTCTTGGCCGCTTCAACGCCCTTCTTGATGGCCGCCGGCACCTCGCGCGCCTTGCCCGTGGCGAAGCCGACGACGTGCGCCGCCGGATCGCCCACCACCACAAGAGCGGAGAAGCTCAGATTCTTGCCGCCCTTGACGACCTTGGTCACCCGGTTGATGGAGACCACCTGTTCCTTCAGGTTCAGCGTTGACGGATCGATCCGCTCGAAGTAGTTGGCCATTCCCCTAAAACTCCAGTCCCTGCTCGCGCGCCGCCTCCGCCAGCGCCTTCACCCGGCCATGATAGGCGTAGCCGCCGCGGTCGAAGACCACCTGCTTGATCCCCTTCGCCAGGGCGCGCTCGGCCACCAGCCGGCCGATCTCGCGGGCGCCGGCCACGTTTCCGCCGCTCTTGGTCGGTGCGCCCTTCTCGGTCGAGGAGGCGGCCGCCAGTGTCCGCCCGGTGGTGTCATCGATCACCTGGGCATAGATGTGCTTCAGGCTGCGAAAGACCGACAAACGCGGACGCTCCGGCGTGCCGCGGATCTTTTTCCGGATCCGCCGGTGGATCCGCAGGCGGTGCTCGTTGCGCGATGCTTTGCGAATCATCGATTACTTGCCTCCCGCGCCGGCCTTGCCGACCTTCTTGCGCAGTTTCTCGCCGGTGTAACGAATGCCCTTGTTCTTGTAGGGATCGGGCGGGCGCAGCGCACGGATGTTGGCCGCCACCTGTCCCACCAGTTGTCGGTCGCGCCCGCTGACCACCAAATGAGTCTGCTTCTCCACGCTCAGCTCGATGCCCTCCGGCAGAAACATCTCGATCGGGTGCGAGTAACCCAGGTAGAAGGTGGCGATCCGCCCCTTGACTTCGGCGCGGTAGCCGATGCCCACAATATCGAGCTCCTTGGTCCAGCCCGCCGAGACGCCGTGCACGGCATTCGCCGCCAGGGCCCGTGTCAGCCCGTGCAGGGCCGCCAGCTTGTCGCTGTCGCGCTGGACGCGGAGCACCCCGTCGTCCTGCGTGATCCGGATGCCCTTCGGCACCGGGACACTCAGGCGCCCCTTGGGCCCTTCGACCACCAGCTCCTCGCCCAACCGGACCTTGACGCCCGCCGGGATCGGGATCGGTTTATTGCCAATTCTCGACATCGTCTACTCCGTTGCGCTCACCAGAGCTGGCACAGGACCTCGCCGCCCACACCCGCCTTGCGCGCATCCCTGCCCGTCATGACGCCCTTAGGGGTGGTCAGAATGTTGATGCCCAGTCCGCCCAACACGCGCGGCACGCTGCGCGCGCTCACGTAGACGCGACAGCCCGGACGCGACACCCGCTGGATCTCGCTGATGACGGGAACATTGCCGGGCGTGTACTTCAGGTAGATGCGGATGAGCTTCTTCGAGCCCTCCTCGGCCGTCTTGTAGTTGAGAATGTAGCCCTCGTTCTTGAGGATCCGGGCGATCTCCATCTTCAGCCGCGAGGCGGGCACGTCCACCTTCAGATGGCGCGCCTTGAGCGCATTGCGGATGCGCGTCAGCATGTCGGCAATGGGATCCGATGTCATAGCACTACCTCCACCCCGATGCGTGGCCCTCTCACCAGCTTGCCTTGATCACCCCCGGAATTTCCCCAGCCAGGGCCAGCTCGCGGAAGCAGATCCGGCACAGGTTGAATTTCCGGATGTAGCCTCGGGGCCGGCCGCAGCGAAAACACCGGTTGCGGTGCCGGCAGCGGAGCTTGGGTTTGCCCGCCGCCTTGGCGCGCGCCAGCTTGCGATCCTTGGCGATTTTTGCCGTCGTTGCCATTGAGTTCGAGTTCCTTCCTCCCGCGACGCCCTTAGCGGACGCCCGCAAACGGCATCCCCAGATGCCTGAGCAGCGCCAGGCCCTCAGCATCGGTCTTGGCCGTCGTCGTAATTGAGATGTTCATTCCCTTGGTTTTTTCCACCTTGTTATAGTCGATCTCCGGAAAGATCAACTGGTCACGGATGCCCAGCGTGTAATTGCCGCGGCCGTCGAACGACTTGGTCGACACGCCCCGGAAATCGCGCACCCGCGGCAGAGCGATGTTGGTCAGCCGATCGAAAAATTCGTACATGCGGTCGCCCCGCAGCGTCACCATGCAGGCGATGGCCATGCCCTCGCGCAGCTTGAACGCCGAGACGCTCTTTTTGGCCTTGGTGATCACCGGGCGCTGGCCGGTGATCTGGGCGAGCTCGCGCACGGCGCCGTCGAGCAGCTTCGGGTTCTGCGTGGCCTCGCCCACGCCCATGTTGATGGTGATCTTCTCGAGCTTGGGCACGGCCATGATGTTCTTGTAGCCGAACTCCTTGATCAGCGCGGGAATCACCGTCTTGCGGTAGTGTTCCTTGAGCCTTGCCATAACCGCCTACTTCTTGTCGAGCACCTCTCCGGTCTTCTTGGCGACGCGGACGCGGCGCGGCCGGCCGCCGACCACCTCGATCCGGTAGCCGACGCGCGTGGGCTTGCCGTCGGAGGTCACGAGCATCAGGTTCGAGAGATGGATCGGGCTCTCCCGTTCGGCGATGCCGCCCTTGATGCCCTGACGCGGGTTGGCGCGCGTGTGGCGCTTCACCAGGTTGATGCCCTCCACCAGCGCCGTCCCCTTCTCCCGGTTGACGCTCAGCACCTTGCCCGTCTTGCCCTTGTCGCGGCCGGCGATCACCTTCACCAGGTCGTCCTTGCGGATGCGCGTCTTGCGCAGCACCGGACGCTTCGCCTCGACGCGGGCCATCAGAGCACCTCCGGCGCCAGGGAAACGATGCGCATGAACTTCTTGTCGCGGAGCTCGCGGGCCACCGGCCCGAAGACGCGCGTACCGATCGGCTCACCGTCGTTGTTGATCAGCACCGCGGCGTTCGAATCGAAGCGGATATAGGTGCCGTCCTTGCGCCGCGTCTCCTTCTTCATCCGCACGATCACGCAGCGGACCACCTTGCCCTTCTTGATCTGCGAGTCCGGCGCCGCCTCCTTGACCGAGGCGGTCACCACGTCTCCCAGCCCGGCGCGCAGGCCGACATCGCCGCCCAGCGGCAGGATGCACTGGAGCTTGCGCGCCCCGCTGTTGTCGGCCACCTCGAGGATCGTTCGCATTCCAATCATCGTGCTCTCCTATCCGAAACAAGCCGTCGCGCCGCGCCTCAAACCTCCGTGATCTCCTCCGGCGCGGGAGCGCTCACCTGGACGGCGCGGCGGATGATCTCGCTCAGCCGCCATCGCTTCAGGCGGCTCATCGGCCGGCACTCGATCAGCCGCACCACGTCGCCCACACGGGCCTCGTTGTTCTCGTCGTGGGCGTAGAACTTCTTGCGCCGGGTCACGACACGCCGGTAACGGGGATGAGGCACCCGCCGCGTCACCTCGACGACAATCGTCTTGTCCATCTTCGCCGAGACCACCTCGCCCACCTTGACGTTGCGGCGGCCCCGCTCTCTGGATTCCGCCATCGCCTACTCCTTCCCCTTGGCCGCCAGTTGCCGCTCCCGCCGCACGGTGAGCACGCGGGCCAGATCCTTCCTGAGCGTGCGATACTTCTTGAGCCCGTCCATCTGGCCCATGCCCATCTGAAACCGCAGGCGAAACAGTTGCTCGCGGATCTCGCGCTCCTGCACGGCCAGTTCGTTATCGTCGAGTTCTCGAATCTTCTCCGCTTTCATCTTGGCGCTCGCACCTCCCGCCTAGTCGAACGGCCTCCGCTCGACCATCTTGCAGGGCACGGGCAGCTTCTGCGCCGCCAGACGCAGAGCTTCGCGCGCCACCGGCTCGGGGACGCCCTCCATCTCGAAAACTACCTTGCCGGGACGCACCACGGCGACCCAGTGATCGGGGGCGCCCTTGCCCTTGCCCATACGCGTCTCCGCCGGCTTCTTGGTCACCGGCTTGTCCGGGAAGATCCGGATCCAGATCTTGCCGCCCCGCTTGACGTAACGCGTCATGGCCACGCGCGCCGCCTCGATCTGCCGGTCAGTGATCCAGGCCGCCTCGAGCACCTTTAGGCCGTAGTCGCCGAAGGCGACCGTCGAGCCTCGCCAGGCGGTACCCGTGCGCCGGCCGCGCTGCTGTTTTCGGTACTTGACCTTCTTGGGCATCAACATGGCAATGCGCCTCCCAATCCCATTCCGCTAACTGGTGTGTTCCTCACCGCCCGCCGGATCCGTCGGCGCCGGGCCGGACTCGCTGGCGTCGCCGGCACCTTTGGCGAGATCGAGCTCCTGTTTCCAGGCAGGCTGCGGCGGCGCGAGCGGCGGCACCACCGGCTGCGCCGTCCGTGCCGGCTGCGGCAGTTCGCCCGGAGGGGGCTGCACGGGCGGTCCCGCTGTCGCCTCGGCGACCGGCAGCGGAGGCGGCGCCGGGGCAGCCGGCTTCCGCTCACGGCGCGGCGCCAGCCGGCGGGGCTCCGGCTCGCTTTTGAAGCCCGCCCGGTAGCCGCCGTCGAAGATGTCGCCCCGGTAGATCCAGGTCTTGACGCCGATCACCCCGTAGGTGGTGTAGGCTTCGGCGAAACCGTAATCGATATCGGCCCGCAGGGTCTGAAGCGGCAGCCTGCCCTGCAAATACCACTCGCTGCGCGCGATCTCGGCGCCGTTCAACCGGCCCGAAACCCGCACCTTGATCCCCTTGCAGCCGAAGCGCAGGGCGCTGTCGACCGCCTTGCGCATGGCGCGCCGGAAGGCCACGCGCTTCTCCAGTTGCAGCGCGATCGACTCGGCCACCAGTTGCGCGTCGAGCTCCGGCTTGTGGACCTCCTCGATGTCGATGTAGACATCCCGCTTGGTCTTCCGCGCCAGCTCCTGCTTGAGCTTTTCGATTTCGGCGCCCTTGCGCCCGATGATGATGCCGGGCCGCGAGGTCCGGATCGTGATGCGCAGCTTGTTGCCCGGCCGGTCCACTTCGATCGAGCTGACGCCGGCCGCCTTCAGCCGCTCCCGGAGCATCTCCTTGAGCTCGAGATCCTCCTCGAGCAGCTTGTGATAGTCATGCTTGGCGAACCAGCGCGACCGCCACGTCTTGGTGACGCCCAGCCGGAAGCCGTAGGGATGCGTCTTCTGTCCCATCGTTACGCGTTCTCCTGGCCCTCGTCCGGCGCCCCCACCGCCACCACGATGTGAGACATCCGGCGCTGATAGCGATAGGCCCGCCCCATCGGAGCCGGTCGGATCCGTTTCAGACGCGGTCCCTCGTTGACCTGGGCCCGCGTCACCACCAGGGTGTCGACGTCGAGGTCGGAGGAACGGTTCTCGGCGTTGGCGATGGCCGACCGCAGAACCTTCTCAATGACCGGCGCCACCCGCTTGTTGGTCGTCTGGAGAATCGTGATCGCCTCGCCCGCCTTCCGCCCGCGAATCCGGTCGATCACCAGCCGCGCCTTCTGCGGCGAAACCCGAACGTACCTGGCTTCCGCTTTGACTTCCATCGTCACTCCCTGCTCACGATGCCCGCCCGCTCTTTTCCGACTTGCCGGCGTGGCCCTTGAAGATCCGCGTCGGCGCAAACTCGCCCAGCTTGTGACCGACCATGTTCTCGGTGATGTAAACCGGAATGAACTTCTTGCCGTTGTGCACGGCGATGGTGTGGCCGACGAACTCCGGCAGCACGGTCGAGCGCCGCGACCAGGTGCGGATCACTTTCTTCTCATTCCGTTCGTTCAGCGCCGCCACCTTCCGGATGAGGTGGTCGTCGGCGAACGGCCCTTTCTTGAGCGAACGCGACATGGCTATTTCCTTCTGCTGACGATGAACTTGTCAGTCCGCTTGTTGTTGCGCGTCTTGAAGCCCCGCGTCGGTTGGCCCCATGGCGTCACCGGGTGGCGGCCGCCGCTGGTCTTGCCCTCGCCGCCGCCGTGGGGATGATCCACCGGATTCATCGACACGCCGCGGTTGTGCGGCCTCCGGCCCAGCCAGCGCGAGCGGCCCGCCTTGCCGAGCGAGACGTTCTCGTGGTCCAGGTTGCCCACCTGGCCGATCGTGGCCATGCACTTGACCGAGACCTTGCGCACCTCGCCCGAGGGCAGCTTGATGAGCGCATACTCGGCGTCGCGCGAAACCAGTTGCGCCTGCGCGCCGGCCGAGCGCGCCAGTTGAGCTCCCTTGCCCGGCCGCAGCTCGATGTTGTGAATCGTCGTGCCCGGCGGAATGTTCTCGAGCGGCAGCGCGTTACCCACCAGAATGTCGGCCTGGGGCCCGGAAACCACCGTCTGGCCCACCTCCAGCCCGACCGGCGCGATGATGTAACGCTTCTCGCCGTCGGCATAGTTGAGCAGGGCGATGCGAGCCGAGCGGTTCGGATCGTATTCGATGGAGGCCACCCGCGCCGGAATGCCCGTCTTGTCCCGCTTGAAATCGATCACGCGGTAGCAACGCTTGGCGCCGCCGCCCCGGAACCAGATGGTGATCTCGCCGGTGTTGTTGCGCCCGCCGCTGCGCTTCTTGCCGTGCGTCAGCGACTTCTCCGGCCGCTCGCGCGTGATCTCCTCGCGCGTGAGCACCGTCTGGAATCGCCGCGTCGGCGTCGTCGGACGATATTCTTTGATCGGCATGGGAGCTAACCCTTAAATCTCCGCGTATTCCGGCACCTTCTGATCCGGACGGAGCTTGACATAGGCCTTCTTCCAGTCCGGACGGTAGCCCTGGAAGCGCCCGCGACGGCGCAGCTTGCCCACCAGATTCGCCGTGCGGACGCTCTCCACTTTCACCTTGAAAAGCTTCTCGACGGCCGTCTTGATTTCGGTGCGCGTCGCATCGGGCGCCACCTCGAAACAGAGCGTGCGCTCGGCTTCCTTCTTTCCTTCGCTCTTCTCGGTGATGATCGGCCGCCGGATGACGTCGTAGAGGTTCATTTCGCCAGCGCCTCCGAAAGTTTCCTGGCCGCCGCCTCGCTCATGAGCACCTGTTCGTGTTCGAGCAGGTGGTAGGGCGTCACCTCGCGCGTGGCAAGCAGCGTGACGCCGGGCAGATTCCGCGAGCCCAGCTCGAGTTTGTCGTCGGCCGGATTGTCCACCAACAGCACCGTGCGCCGGGCTTCGAGCGCCTCCAGCACCTTCCGCACGGTCTTCGTCTTGTGATCGGGCAGCTCGAAGGCCTGGACCACCTTGAGTTCACCGTCCTGGAGCTTCGCCGTGAGGGCCGAGCGCAGCGCCCCGAGCAGCATCTTGCGCGGCAGCCGGTAGCTGTAATCCCGCGGCTGCGGGCCGTGCACCGTGCCGCCTTTGCGCCACAGCGGGCTGCGGATCGAGCCCACGCGGGCGCGGCCGGTCCCCTTCTGCCGCCACAGCTTCCGCCCGGAGCCCGACACCTCAGCGCGGTTCTTCGTCTTCACCGTGCCGCGCCGCCGGCAGGCCAGATAGTGGCGCACGGCCTCGTAGAGGAGGGCCTGGTTTACCGGAGCGGCAAAGACGCTGTCGGCCAGCTCGATTTCGCCGACCTTTTCGTTGCGCAGGTTGACCACGTCGACTACCGGCATCGCTTCACCTCGTCGCCCGCTTGGCCCGCCGTACGATCACGTAGCCGCCGTTCGGCCCCGGCACGGCGCCTTTGACCATCATCAGGTTGCCCTCTTCGTCCACCTGGACGACCTCAAGATTGCGCACCGTCACCCGCTGCGTGCCCATCCGCCCGGCCATGCGCATGCCCGGAAAGACCCGCGAGGGGAAGCTCGAGGCGCCGATGGAGCCGGGCGCGCGATGGAACATCGAACCGTGCGTGGCCGGACCGCCGCGGAAATGGTGGCGCTTCACCAGACCCGCAAAACCGCGCCCCTTGCTGATGCCGATGACGTCCACCTTGTCGGAGGGCTTGAATTCGCTCACCAGAACCCGGTCGCCCGCCTTCAGGTCGTCGTCGCCCGGCCGCAGCCGCAGCTCGCGCAGATACCGCACGCCGTCCACGCCGGCCCGCTTGAGGTGGCCGGTCATCGGCTTGTTGATCCGGCTCGGCTTGATGTACTCGAGCAGGCCGAGCTGCACCGCATCATAGCCGTCCGTCGCCGGCGTCTTACGCTGCACGACCACGCAGGGGCCGGCCTTGAGCAGCGTCACCGGGATGACCTGCCCGTCCGGCCGGAAGATCTGGGTCATTCCGATCTTTTTGCCAAGAATTCCTGGGCTCATCGTGCTCGTTTGAACCTTACCTTCCAAACGCCTTGATCTCGACGTCGACGCCGGCCGGCAGATCGAGCTTCATCAGCGCGTCCACCGTCTCCTGCGTCGGCTCGAGGATATCGAGCAGCCGTTTATGCGTCCGGATTTCGAACTGCTCCCGGCTCTTCTTGTCCACGTGGGGCGACCGCAGAACGGTAAACCGGTTCTTCACCGTCGGCAGCGGGATCGGTCCCGCCACCTGCGCCCCGGTCTTTCGGGCCGTCTCGACGATCTCCGTCGTCGATTGATCGAGCACCCGGTGATCGTAAGCCTTCAACCGGATGCGGATGCGTTCTCGCAAGGCCATGGCCGTCAGAGTCCTACTCCAGGATCTCGGTCACCGTGCCGGCGCCCACCGTGCGCCCGCCCTCGCGGATGGCAAACCGCAACCCCTTGTCCATGGCCACCGGCGTGATCAGCTCCACCGTCAGGTTCACGTTGTCGCCCGGCATCACCATCTC
>CALKXJ010000011.1 GCA_938003835.1 uncultured Bryobacteraceae bacterium
CCGGTCGAGTTGTCCTTGATGCGCACGCCCTGCGGCTTGGCCATGATGCCGCCGTAGTAATCGTTCATGCCGTGGGCGCGGCATCCGTTCGGGGTGTCGAAACCCTTGTCGCAGCGCGTGGGATCGGCATCGGGAAAGTTGACCAGGTCAAGCGCGCCCTGTTCTGCGAACGGGCATGCCTGGCCGTCGTTGAAACGCTTCCAGCACGTGCGCGAGATCTTGCGCGTGGGGTAGGGCAGGTTCAGCTCGTAGAGGCCGTCGGAGGCGGTGACGCGGAACTCGGGGCTCGCATCGCAGGTCCAGTTGACGATATGGCCTTTCCATAAGTCGAGCTTGATGCCGGTGCCGACGTGGAAGAGGCTAAAGGCGATCTCGGCCCGGTACAGGTCCACGTCGTTGGCCAGATCGCGCTTCACACGGTCGGCGTTGCCGAACGTGAAGTGGGCCTCGTCTGACTCGTTGCCGATGGACTGCGCGATACCGTCAAACTCGACGAGGCGCGCCTGGTAGAGTTGGCCGCCGATGGTGCAGCGCCGGTCAGAGATATGAATCGCCGGGTAGCGGGCTGAAGGGGCTGAATGCGGACGAGCGGGATGATCTCCTGAACCTGCGCAAGCAGCGCGGCCTGGAGCGCGGCGGGCGGGAAGCGATTGACGGTGTGGTTCAGCGGATACGACGGGCTGGTCTGGGGGATCTCAATGAGCGTCACGCCGAGCGAGCAGGCCCAGTCGGCCACCATCTCCCAGGAGAGCGGCTCGTTGGCGAAACGGCAGATGACGGGCGTGGTCCCGACGCCGTTGTCATTCGGAGCGTTATAGGTGAAGGCACCGTACGGCCCGTACTTGGATTCCCAGAAGTTGCGCAGGGCGATCCGATCGGCATCGCGCAACCACTGCTTGCGAATCGTGAAGCGGCGGGCGCCCGTTCCGACGAGCATGCGCTGCTCGATCTTCGCATTGCCGCTGCCGAACTGATGCACGACGACCTCGTGGTCGCGACGGATATCGAGCGGAAAGTCCGGCACGAGCGGAAACACACCGCTGGCTACGATCTCCGGGACCGCGATGTTGCCGATGAAGTCAGGCAAGTTCGATCAACTCCGGTATAGAAACCGTGCGGCTCGCGAACTCACGGCCGGGCGCTTGACTGTGTGCACAATTGTACATATTATTGAGGAGTGGCCCACCAATGGGACACCGCGAAAGCCAAGCGCAATCTCCAGAAACACGGCGTCGATTTCGCGGATGCGGTCGGCGTGTTCGAGGACGAGCGCGCCCTCACGATCGAGGACCCGTCCTCTGAGTCTGAACAACGTTGGATCAGCATCGGCATGGACTGGCTCGGCCGGGTGCTGGTGGTCGTATACACGTGGCGAGACGACATGATCCGGCTCATCTCGGCGCGGCCCGCTACACCGCGGGAACGCCGACAGTACGAGGAACAACAATGAAGAAAGAGTACGATTTCTCCAAGGCTCAGCGTGGACCCGTGGTTCCCGTTTCAAAAGGCAAGACGCGGATCACGATCCGCTTGGATGACGGCGTCTTGCAGTGGTTTCGCGAGCAAGTGCACCGAGCAGGAGGCGGCAGTTATCAAGCGCTGATCAACGAGGCTTTGCGCCGGCACATTGAGCAAGCCGGACAACCCCTGGAGGCGACACTGCGCCGCGTAATTCGTGAAGAACTCAGGCGCGCTAGCTGACTTCGGATCAGGCAAGCTCGATCAATTCCAGCATCAGGTCGGTGCGCGCAAGCGAGGTGCTCTGTTCCCACGCACTGGCAAAGCGGACAGTGTATCGGCCCGCGACCGCTTGCCCCGTCGGATCATGCGAGAATTTTGGGCTGGTCTCATACGGGTCGTAGAAGTAGAACGGCTCGGTCGGACCCTTGCGGGCGTCGTAAAAATCGCGGAGTGCTGCGAGCTGCGCCGGTGTGAGCCGCTTGGCCAGCCGCCAGCGCTTACGGCTGTTGGTCGCTTGGACGGATCGCTGCGACTCGCCGTTGAGGTACTCGTTGTCGAGCACCGGGTACTCGCGCTGATGGACGAAAGCGCGCGAGAGGCTTGCTGGCAGCACGGCAAGCGGCGCGGCGTTTTGGACCGAACCAGGCATCAAGCGGTCACCATGTCGATGAGTCTCTGATCCGGCCACGCGCCGATCTTGTCGGCCACGAAACGCGCGTAGTTCGCCGGATGGTTTCCGTCGGCGGCGGGCGCATAAACGCGAAACATCTCCTCCGCAGTCGGCGGTTTGCCCTGCGTGTACTTCCCATCGAGGCACTGTCCGACCAGCACACGCAGGATGCGCCAGCCTTCCTCAAGGGCACGGCGGCTCATATCCTCCCGCGAGGCGCCCGGAAACCGATCGGACGCCCAGGCGACGAAGTCCACGTAACCGCGATGGGTGGGGTACGGATTGCCACGCGCGTCGCGCCACTGCCGGATGTTGCCCGGGTTCGCGTTTCGCTGGGCGAGGGTCGGCTTCGCGCAGGTGACGTAAGAGCCTTCCATCTCCGCAATCGCCCGCGCGATCTTCTCGATCAATTGTTGTCGCGTCATGACAGGATCAACCCTGGACTGAGTTGCAGGCCGGCCATCTCGCGGCGACCGGCGCTGGCTTTCGTCGCCGTCATCGCCGCCGATTGCACCGCTCGCGGATTCTCAACTACCACGCGCACGGTTTCCTTTTCAAAGAACTCCTTGGCCCCCGGCACGGTGATGTTGATGACTGTGGGTCCCGCTGCTGACGACGGCGTGCCGCCGCCGATACGGTCCAGTGTCAGGCCGCCGGAACTCGACTGGAAGAGACTTTCGCCTTGTTGGAGCAACGACACCGGGCGCACGGTGGTCGGGAGTCCGGAAGTGCTCTGACCCGTCGACAGGGCGTACAACTCAACCAGGTCGCGGATCTGCTGGCTGCGGATGGCCGCCTCCGGGTTGCTGCCAAAGCCTTGTTTGGCGATGTCGACAATCTGCTTCAGGACGCTGTTGTCGCGGATGTCGACGCCGTAGGTGGCCTTGATCTTCTCGCGCGCCTTCTCCTGCGCGCCCTTGACGAACAGCCGCACCAGCCCGGCCACTGCGCCAATGCCGGCGCCGAGCGCCGCGCCGAGCGGACCGCCGAACTTCGCGCCGATCATCGCGCCGCCGGCGGTGGTCATGGCGAGGCCGGAGACGCCGCCGCGCTGGAGGCCCATCAGCGCCAGCGTCGCGCCACCAAGCAGTGCGGCATTGGACCGCCCGAGCGCCGAGAGCTTCTGGCCCATGGTCGCCGCCTCCCAGGTCACGGCCTTACCGGGTGCGTACTGGACGCCGCCGCCGAAGCCGAGGAAGTCCTTCCATCCGCCGAGCAGACCACGCCAGCCACTGCCGCTCTTTGAAGGAATGAACGGAGGCGTGCCCCACCCGCCTGCCGCGCCGCCGGGAATGGGACC
>CALKXJ010000012.1 GCA_938003835.1 uncultured Bryobacteraceae bacterium
CGCTGTTTTCCCTGCGACGTTGATGACAGTACGGGAATTTTGGCTCAACAAATTCGAGCCGCAACATCTCTGGAAGCTGAAGCCATCAGGGCAGAAGCATTACAGATATCTGTGGCGGAAACTCGAACCTGCGCTCGGGCACAGAAGATTGGCCGACATTACTCCCGATGACGTTGAAACCTTGATGGTACAGTGGCTGCGCGAGGGAATGTCTCGGCAGACGGTCCTGCACTTGAGAAACGCAATATCGGCTGTCTTCAACCATGCCAAGCGGCTTGGCTTTTACCGGGGTGAAAACCCAGCTCGAGCCATTAGGTGCCCTTCGGTTGAACCAAAAAATCGGCCATCCCTCTCGGCCCAGCAGATCAGGCTGGTGTTGGCCAGCGTGCAATCGCCAGTGCGCGAAATGCTGGCCCTATCCGTGTGCACCAGCCTGAATGTGGCTGAGGTCTGCGGATTGCGCAGGAAGTGGGTCAATCTGTCCTCGGATATCAGAACTGTTGACGGAGAGGTTCTTCCACCGTTCAGCCTGGCTGTGCGCGAGAACTATTACGAGGGCAAGTGGGGATCGGTGAAAACCGGGCGGCGAAAGAGGATCGTACCGCTCACCAGCGAGCTGGCAGCAATGCTCGGAACGGTCATGGCGTCAGCGGTGGACTCCAGTCCGGAGGCGCCTGTTTTTCAGAGCCGTAATGGGACGCCCGTGGACGCCCACAACGTCTCGAACAGGGTGTTCCGTCCCCTCAGCGAGCGCCTTGGATTCAAGATCACATGGCATGCGTTCCGAAGGGCTCATAGCACGTTGGCCGGCATGGTGGCCGATTTGCCAGTTGACGATCGCGTGGCGCTCATGGGCCACGCTGACGCTCGAATGACTCTCTACTACTCGGTGGCTGACATAGAGAGGAGGCGGCGGGTGCCGCAAGCGATTCTAAATGCAATCCTTGGGATGGCAAGCAATGACCAGAGCATGCCAATGTGATTTCCTTCGGGGCGGATCAAAGGGGTTTTTGCCGTACCATTGCCGTACCGGTTCGTCTGACTCACTGAAAATACTGGGGAACCGCCAATGAGCGTCTGCCTTCTAAGCAGAGGGTCGCAGGTTCGAGTCCTGCCGCGCCTACCATGGCCGCAGAGCGACTGCTTTCTCGGGGGAGGCGGCGGCACCGCGCGGCGGAATCGCTGTGCGCGTCGGAGCACGACCTCCATGGTTTCTGTTCCGCCCGATTGCCGCGCTTTAGCCCACCTCCCGAGCTTGCCGATGGCAGGCGCCGTGCCACGGCGCGCATCTCAGTCAAAGTAACCTTATAACTTCAACTATGCGGAGGACCTCGGTCGGTTTTCGGGACAGTGGCGGCAGGCGCCCGCGCTTTCAAAGCCGCCGGACGGCGCATTTTACCGAGTCGGTGATCCGCGAGATGACGCGGCTGGCGCTCGAGGCCCGAGCGGTGAACCTCGCACAAGGCTTCCCCGACTTCCCGGCGCCGGACTTCCTTAAGGAGGCGGCCCGCCGGGCCATCGCCGAGGATCTCAACCAGTACACGATCACCTGGGGCGCCAAGCCTTTCCGCGACGCCATCGCCGCCAAGTACGCCCGATTCTATGGACTGGAGATCGATCCGGAACGCGAGATCACCGTCTGTTGCGGCGCCACCGAGGGCATGATCGCCTCGCTTCTGGCCGTCACCGAGCCCGAGGATGAAATCGTCATTTTCGAGCCCTTCTACGAGAACTACGGGCCGGACACGTATCTGGCCGGCGCGCGGCGGCGTCTGGTGCGCCTGGAGCCGCCGGACTGGAGCTTCGATCCAGCCGAGCTCCGCGCCGCCTTCAACCGCCGCACCAAGGCAATCATCCTCAACACCCCTAACAACCCGACGGGCAAGGTCTTCTCGCGCGAGGAGCTCGTGCTCATCGGCGAGCTTTGCCAGGAGTTCGACGCGCTGGCCATCACCGACGAGATCTACGAGCACATTCTCTACGACGGCGCGCGGCACATCCCGATGATGACGCTGCCCGGCATGCGCGAGCGCTCGATCCTGGTCAACAGCATGAGCAAGACTTATTCGGTCACCGGCTGGCGGGTGGGCTGGGTGATCGCGGCGCCGGATCTCACCGACTCGATCCGCAAGGTGCACGATTTCCTGACGGTGGGCGCCGCGGCGCCGCTTCAGTACGCGGGCGTCGCGGCTCTCAGCCAGCCGGAGGCCTACTATGAGACGCTTGCCGCCGATTACGCCCGCCGTCGCGACATCCTGCTCGAGGCGCTCGAGGCGGCCGGATTTCGCTACTGGCGGCCGCGCGGCGCCTACTACGTCATGACTGACATCTCCGGATTCGGCCTCCGCAACGACTATGCATTCGTGCGGCATCTCATCGAGGTCGCCGGCGTGGCTGCTGTCCCGGGCTCCAGCTTCTTTGAAGACCCTTCCCGCGGCGCCGGGATGGTTCGCTTCTGTTTCCCCAAAAAATATGAGACGCTAAGGGAAGCGGGAGAGCGACTGAAGAGACTCGCCTGACCGCCCAGAGGTGAAGTTATGGCAGCGAACGCCGCTTCCCTGCTCCCAAACTTCCTCGTTCCGGAGAGCGTGCAGCGCGCCGACGGGGAGTCCGAGGCGTTTGCTCTCGGACCGCTGAAAGGGAAGCTCATCGTGCTGACGCTTGGCATCACGCGCATCATCGAGCAGGAGAGCCTGGACGTTTCCATCTGGGGATCGGCCGACGGCGCCGACTGGGGAGAACGTCCCCTGGCCGCCTTTCCCCAGAAGTTTTACTGCGGCACCTACACCATCGTGGTGGATCTGAGCAAGCATCCGGAGGTCAGCTACCTCAAGGCCAGGTGGAAGATGAACCGCTGGGGGCGGGGCGACCCGAAGCCCCTATTCGGCTTCTATCTTTACGCTGAGGCGATGAGCGGCGAGGCGGCGATGCCCGCCGGCGGCTCCGGTTAGAGCCGTTCGCACGACGTCAGGCGATGCCGAGACTGGTGCTGGCTTCGGCCTCACCGCGGCGGCGCGAGATCCTGCGCGCTGCCGGGATTCCCTTCACCGTCCGGAGCGCGGCGGTTCCGGAGGAGCACGACGGCAGCGAGCCTCCTGAGGATCTTGTCCGGCGCCTGGCGCAGGCTAAGGCAATGGCCGTCGAGCTCAAAGCCGACGACGAGATCATTCTCGCCGCTGACACCGAAGTCGTCATCGACGGCCTGATTCTCGGCAAACCCGCGGGAGCCGACGAGGCGGCCCGGATGCTCAGGCTGCTCAGCGGCCGCGAGCACGAGGTGCTGACCGGAATCTGTCTGAGGCACGCGGCGGGCGCGCTCACCGACATCGAGCGCACACGGGTCCGGTTTGTCTCCCTTACTCGGGGGGAGATCGCCGCCTATGTCGCCACCGGCGAGCCGATGGACAAAGCCGGCGGCTACGCTATCCAGGGACGCGCCTGCCGCTTTATCGACCGCATCGAGGGCTGTTATTTCAACGTGGTGGGCCTGCCCGTGGCACTCGTCTATCGGCACCTGAAGCGCCTGGCGCCCGGCGGCTGGATCTGAGGCTCACAGGGACAGCTTCGGGTAGCGCCGCCTCATCCAGGCGACAAACGCCTCGGGCGCCGGCATGGTCGAGAGCCGCGGCTGGCGCACGAGCTCCCAGTCGGCGAACCGGCCCGAGGCCTTGATCTCGGCGAGCGGCGTCGGCGGCTCCAGCCGGGCCAGGAACCGGAGATCCACCACCCAGGATTTGGCATCCCGGGGATCAGGCCGCGGCTCGCCGGCGACCTCAGCCAGTCCGACCACTGCCGACTCGCCGCCGCTGTGGTAGATAAAAACCCTGTCGCCCGGTCGCATCTGGCGCACGGCGCGGACGGCCTGAGGGTTTCGCACGCCGTCCCAGATCGTGACGCCCTCGCGCTCGAAATCCTCGATGGAATAGGCGGCCGGATCGGTCTTCGCCAGGAAATATCCCACAAGCGCCTCCGCAAAGAAGAGTTGCCGTTACCAATATAGCGGCCGGCGGCGGTCGCATCCGGGGTGTCGCCGCGCTACAATGAAGGCAACGTGCGCAACTACCTGTTTGGGGCCGCACCTGGACGGTCGCGTCCCAGCGATCCACGATGAGCCCGAAAAGGTTGACCCATTTTCTCTTGATCGCGTGCCTGGTCGCTGCCGCCGCCTCCGGCGCGCAGAATCCGCAGCAAGGAGCCCCGCCGGCGCCCACCTCCAACATCCCGACGATTGAGGAGATCAAACCCGGGGCAGACACCCCCTCGGCGCCCGTGGATCCGAGCAGCTACGTCATTGGGCCGGAAGATCAGCTCCGCGTTCGGGTCTGGCGCGAGCCCGACGTCTCGGGGGAAGTGACGGTCCGGCCGGACGGCAAGATCACCCTGCCGCTGATCGGCGATCTTCAAGCAGCCGGCCGCACACCCCAGGCCCTGGCGCAGAACATCACGGAGAAACTGTCGGAATTCCTGAATCGTCCGGAGGTCACCGTCGAGGTCCGGGCGGTTCGCAGCAAGAAGTACTACATCACCGGACAGGTCAACCGGACCGGGGCCTTCCCGCTGACCGTCCCCACGACGGTGCTCGAAGCCCTGAGCGGCGCCGGCGGCTTCCAGCAATGGGCCAAGCGGAAGAAAATCGTCATCCTCCGCGGCAACAAGCGCTTCAAGTTCAATTACAACGAGGTCATCGAGGGGAAGAACCTGGAGCAGAATATTTACCTGGAAAACGGCGATCATATTATAGTGCCGTGAGAACGCCCCGGCGGGTGGAGGCCGGGGTGAGGAGGATCACCGCAGCATGCAACTGGGCTCGATTCTTACGCCTCCCGGAGGGGCCGCTCCTGACAGCGGAACGGTGCCGCGGCGGCAGCTCGACGTCGAGGACCTGATCGACATCGTCCGGCGCAACAAGGGTTGGATCGCCGGTCCGGCGCTGGCCGGGCTGGTGCTGGCGGTGGTGGTGGCCTTTCTTTGGCCCGACACCTACGTCTCAACGGCGGTCATCCGCGTGGTGCCTCCCCAGATTCCGGAGCGCTTGGTCCCGACCAACGTAAATATCGCCATGTCGGCCCGCGTCAACGCCATGGCCCAGACCATCCTGAGCCGGGCCACTTTGCGCAGCGTGATCGAGACTTACGGGCTCTATCCGCGGGAACGGGCGCGCATGCCGATGGAGGACGTTGTCGGCCTGATGCGGCAGAACATCGACATCGGCCGGGTGGAGACGCTCGGAGGCGATTCGCGACGCGGGGATTCTCTGAGCGCCTTCCGGATCTCGTTCCGCTACGAGAACCGTTTCCTGGCGCAGAAGGTGACCCAGGACCTGGCGAGTCGCTTCATCAGCGAGAACCAGAGACAGCGCGCGCTGCAATCGACGATGACGACGCAGTTCCTGCGGGAGCAGTGGCTGAGCGCCAAAAGGAATCTGGATGAACTCGAGCAGAAACTGACCGCGTACCGGATCCGCCACATGGGCCGACTGCCCGACCAGTGGAATGCGAACATTCAGAAGCTGACGGCCCTGGAGGCGCGCCTGACGACGTTGAACGGCGCCATCGCGAGGTTGGAGCAAGAGAAATTGGTGACCAACTCCGAGATGCAGCTTCTCCGAGATCGCATTGACGGCATTCTGAACGTGCGCCCCGAGGAGCCGCGCGCCGTTGCCGATCCGCGCCTGGCGGCGCTCGACCAGAGGATCCGCGAGTCGGAGCTGAACCTGGCGCGTCTGCTCGAGGCGTACAAGCCGAACCATCCGGACGTCATCCGCTTCAAGGCGCAGATCGAAGTGCTCCGGCGCGAGCGCGAGGAATACCTCAAAGCGCAGGCCCAGCCCGCCGCCGAGCGGCCGGAGGCGCGACAACTGACTCCGGAGCAGGCCCGGGAGGTGCGCGAGTTGAACAACCGGATCGCGACGATGCAGATTCAGATCCAGGCCAGGGACATGCAGATCGCCGAGCATCAACGCGAGATCGAGCGCGTGAACGCCCAGATGGAGGAGGCACGCCGGGCCATGCAGGTGGCGCCGGCCGACGAGCAAGAGTACATCTCCCTGATGCGGGAGGTCGAGCTGGCCAAGCGCACCTACAACGACCTGAATCTGAAGATGCAGCAGTCGGAGATCGCCACCGACCTGGAGAACCGCAAGCAGGGCGAGACGCTCGAGATGCTCGATCAGGCCTCCCTGCCGGAGAGGCCGTCGGAGCCCAAGCGGCACCAGATCATCCTGTTTGGTCTGGGAGGCGGTCTGGTGGTTGGCGGCCTGCTGGTGTTTGCGCGGGAGGTCAAAGACACGACGCTGAAGACGCTCAAGGATGTTCGTGCCTACACGCGCCTGGCGGTGCTCGGAAGCGTCCCGCTGCTCGAGAACGATCTGGTAGTGATGCGGCGGCGGCGCATCGCCTGGCTGGCCTGGTCGGCGGCCTGCTTCCTCTCGCTCGTGATCATGGCGGGGGCGGTTTACTATTACTACGCCACCAAGGTCTGAGAGGTGCTTTGGCGGCAATGGAGGTGCGATGAGCCGGGTTCATGATGCACTCAGGAAGGCCGAGGCGGCCAGTCCGACTTCGACGCCGGCGCCTCAGGCGGCGCTCGGGACGCCCCCGATTCTCACTGCGGAGGCACGGCGTCCGGCATTCCTCGAAGAGATCGAAGAGGTGGAATTCGCTCCGCCGCCGGAGACCCATCTCATCGTGGTGGGCGGCACCGGAGCCGCCGGCGGCAGTCCTGCCGAGGAGTTCCGCAGCTTGCGGACCCGCCTGAATCACCTCCAGACGTTGCAGCCCATCCGGACGATCATCATCACCTCGCCCGGCCCGGCCGAGGGCAAGTCGTTCACCGCCGCCAACCTGGCCATCGCCGAGGCGCAACTGGTGGACAACCCGACCCTGCTGTGCGATTTCGACTTCCGACGGCCCGTCATCCACACGTATTTCAACCTCAGCCGCTCACCCGGCATTACCGACTACCTTCAGGAGCGGGCGACGCTGCGCGATGTCATCCGCAAGATTGCCGGCATGAACCTCTATGTGATGGCCGCCGGAGAGCCCGTCATCAATCCTCTCGAGCTGCTCAATCTTGCCCGTTGCCGGCAGATGATCGAGGAGCTTTCGCGGCATTTCAACTGGGTCATCCTCGATACGCCGCCCCTGCTGTACGCCTCCGACGCCAACCTCCTCGGCACGCTCTGCCATGGCACGCTGCTGGTGGTTCGCATCGGCGTGACCACGATCGAATCGGTCACGCGGGCGGTGCAGACGCTGTGCGAGAACAACCTGCTGGGCGTGGTGGCCAACGGCGCGCACCACCGCGAGCTTTACAGCAAATACTCTTCGTACTACTCCTACTACTATCAGCACGACAATGAGGCCGAAGAGACCGCGGCTGGCTAGCGCCGGCCGAGGAAGTATCCGGACCTTTCCCGACAGCCTCGTTGTTCCTCGCTCCGGCAGCGGAGAGAATGGGAACTCGACGGGGTCCCGGCGCCGTGGCCGGAGGGCGGCCCCGTTGCGTTCATGGGAGGACTTCGAAAACGGCTGATCCTGCTCGGCGCCGCGCTGCTGGCAGTGCTTGCCGCCGGGACCGCGGGCGATGTGCTGATTGCCGGCTACTCCCCGTTCGAAGCCTTCTACATGGCGCTGATCACCATCACCACGGTGGGCTATTCGGAGGTTCAGCCGCTCGGCCGCGCCGGCCGCATCTTCAACGCCTTTATCGTGCTTTTCGGCGTCATGACGATGTTTTTCGCCATCGGCGCCATGACCGAATTCATCGTGAAGGCGCAGCTTGTGGAGTTCTTCGGCAAGCGCCGGATCAAGAACATGATTGACAGACTCGTGGATCACTACATTGTTTGCGGTTACGGCCGGGTGGGCCGGGGAGCCGCCGCGGAGTTGCGGCGCTCGCAGGCGCCGTTCGTGGTCCTTGACCGGGATCCGGCCAAAGTCGAGCGGGCCTTGCGTGACGGCCTGCTGGCTCTCGCCGCCGACGCCACCAGGGACGACGCGCTCCGGGAAGCGGGCATCCTGCGGGCCAAAGGGTTCATTGCCGCTCTCGCCACGGATGCGGAAAACCTTTTCCTGATCCTGTCCGCCAAAGCGCTCAACCCGCACCTGCGCGTCGCGGCCCGGGTGAACGAAGAGGAGTCGGAAGCCAAACTCCGCCGGGCGGGCGCCGACGCCATCTTCCGCCCGTACAACATCACCGGATTCCGTCTGGCTCAGGGCATCCTCCGGCCGTAGGTCTTCGAGTTCCTGGACCTGACCACCTCGACCGCCGACATGGGGCAGAACATCGGCCTCGAGCAGGTGCGCGTGGGCGAGCGGAGCGAGTTCGCCGGGCGCTCGCTCCGCGAGCTTCCGATTCGCCGGGACCTGGGCGTCATCGTGCTGGCCATCCGCCGCGCCGGCGGCTCCATGCTGTTCAATCCGCCTGCTGACGCCGTCATCGAGGGCGGAGACCACCTGGTGGTGATGGGCGACCTCGACCATCTCCGCCGGCTCGAGCAATGGGTGGGGAAGGTGGCCCTCGAGGCTTTCTAGCGGCCTCTGCCGGCCTCAAGCCGCATTCGCTAGAATAAAGTTTCGATTCCGCGCGGGCAGTGGAAACCTGAAACCTCATGAGATTGGCTCACGTCTCCTGCCACAGCGCGGACTGGAAAGGAACCCGGATCCTGATGAGCGCAAGCAGGCGGAGACGCCTGGGCTGGGTGGTTTGCCTGTTGCTGGCGGTTCTTGCGGCGCCGGCCCAAATGGCCGCCGCGCCGACGCCGCAGGAATCCCAGCAAGCCGAGCCGCAACGTCCACCGCAGCGACCCAGCCCGTTTGAAACCGTGCCGCAGGCCAGCCCGTCCGGCGCCGGGCAGCAGAAGCCGCCGTCTCCGTTCGAGGCGCCCCCGGTCGCCCAGGAGGAGCCGAAGCCGCAGCGGCCGCCCTCTCCCTTCGAAACCCCGAAAGAGGCCCAGCCGCCGAAGCCCGAGGAACCGGTCCAGGACATCATCGAGGCGATCGAGTTCCGCGGGGCGCGTCGCGTGCCGCAGGACACGCTCCGGGCGATGATCTTCACCAAGAAGGGGGACAAGTACGATCCGGAGGCGTTGCACCGGGACTTCATGGCGCTGTGGAACAGCGGGCGTTTCGATGACATCACGCTCGAGCGGGAGCGGGGCAAGTACGGCTGGATCATCCGCTTCCGCGTGGTCGAACGCCGCGTGGTGCGCTCCATCAAATACGAGGGCAACAAGTCGATTCAGGTCTCGGAGATTCTCGACCGCTTCAAGGAGCGGCGCGTGGGCCTGGCGGTGGAGACCCAGTACGATCCCAACAAGGTTCAACAGGCCACGGTGGTGCTCAAGGAGTTCCTGGCCGAGCGCGGCCGCCAGTTTGCCACCGTCGAGCCGGTGATCCGCCAGGTGCCGCCGTCGTCGCTCGAGATCACGTTCCGCATCAACGAGGGCCCGAAGGTCAAGGTCGGCCGGATCAACATCGACGGCAACACCGTCTTCAGCGATCGCGCCGTCATCCGCGCGATGAAGAACCTCCGGCCGATCGGCATCCCGTACTCGCTGCTGTTCGAGAACCTGTTCTCGAAGGCGTTCGACTCCACCAAACTCGAGGAGGACAAGGACCGCATCCGCAACCACTACCAGGAGCGGGGCTACTTCACGGCCCGCGCGCTCGATCACAAGGTGGACATCCGGGACGTCGGCGGCGGCAACTTCAAGGTGCCCCTGTTTTATCCCAACAAACCGGGCAAGCGGGCTGACATCGCCATCCGGCTCGAGGAGGGCCGGCAGTACCGTCTCAACAAGATCAACTTCGAGGGCGTCAAGCTCTTCCGCACGCCGGAGACGCTGATGCGACCGCTGTTTGGAATGGAGAAGGGCGACATCTTCTCCACCAAGAAGCTGCGCAAGGGCTTGGAGAACATGCGCAAGCTCTACGGCGAGTTCGGCTACATCGACTTCGTCCCGGAGCCCTATCCCGAGCCCGTGCCCGGCACCAACCTCGTCGACCTGAACCTCTCAGTCGAAGAGGGCAAGCAGTTCTTCGTCCGCCGCATCGATTTCTCCGGCAACACCACCACCCGCGACAAGGTGATCCGGCGCGAGCTGCTCATCGACGAGGGCGACATGTTCAACACGCGGCTCTGGGAGGTGAGCATTCTCCGGCTGAACCAGCTCGGCTACTTCGAAGTTTTGAAGGAGGAGGAGGCCGCTGAGATCCGGCGTGACACGAGGACCAATACGGTCGACATCACGCTCAAGGTCAAGGAACGGGGCAAGAACTCGGTGCAGATGACCGGCGGGGTGAGCGGCATCGCCGGTTCGTTCCTTGGCTTCGGTTACGCCACCAACAACTTTCTGGGGCTCGGCGAAACGCTCAGCATCGACGCGCAGGTGGGCACGCGCCTGAAGAACGTCACCTTCGGCTTCACAGAGCCGTACCTGTTCGACCGGCCCATTCAGGCAGGCTTCACCATTTACACCACGCGGTTCAACTTCGACCAGGGGCGCGAGCTGAGCCTGCTCACCGGACGGAACCTCATCCCGTTGTTCAACGCTCTCGGCACGCAGAACCTGCTCAACTACATCTCGCAGGGCTACGGCTTCACCACCTTCGCCAGCTATCCACTGCGCCGGTCGTTTGCGCGGGTCAGCCTAACCTACGGCTTTGACCGGCAAGACATCGAGACGTTGAGCGAAGCTTCGAAGGAGTATTTCGACTACATCAACTTCCAGGGCCTGGACGGCCCCAACTCGCTCACCGGTATTCGCACCAGCCGCATCGTGCCGGCCTACCACTACAACACCGTCAACCACCCCATCACGCCCTCGAGCGGCAAGCAGATCTTCGTTTCGACGTCGTTTGCCGGCATCGGCGGCAACGTGAAGATGATCTCGCCCACCATCGACTTCAAGATGTTCCGGCCGGCGCTGCGGCAGGGGCACGTCTGGGGCGTGCACTTCCTCGGGCGCGTGGTGACCGGCTACGGCGGCGTGGCCGCGCCGCCCTTCCACCGCTTCTATATGGGCGGCGAGAATGACGTGCGGGGCTTCGAGATCTGGAGCATCATTCCGGTGGCGTGGGTGCCGAGCTTCACCCGCGCGCGAATCCTCAACGACGACGGTTCGGCGCGCACCCAGAAGATCATCACCTCCGACGGCAAGGTCGCCTTCTCGCCGGTCTTGCAGGAGGTGCCCATCTACCAGATGATCTTCCCGGGCGGAGACGCCCAGGCGGTGGGCAATTTCGAGTACCGCATCCCGATCGTGGGACCGCTGACGCTGGCCCTGTTTTTCGATGCCGGCATCAACAAGATCATCTTCCCGAACCAGCTCAAGCTGAACTCGGGCCGCCTGGCGGAGCTGAACGGACGGTTCCCACAGGCCGCCTTCGACGGCAAGGCCGTGCTCAACCGCGTCACCCAGAGCCTGCGCACCTCCACCGGCGTCGAGTTCCAGATCATGATGCCGGTGGTGAACGCGCCGTTCCGGCTTTATTGGGCCTACAATCCGAACGTCGTGCAGACTTGGCTCCAGCCGCCGGTGGTGGCCGACCGGTCCTACTTTCCCAACCAGGCGTCGTTTCTCGACTCGGTCATCCGTTTCGGGCAGGCCTTTCCGTACTATGAACAGCGCCGGATGTTCCGGTTCACCATCAGCCGCACGTTCTGAGCGCGCAACCAGGTGCGTCCGCGTATGCTAGGATCATTATTAGCCTCAGGAGTTTTCAAAGTGAACAAACCGATTGAGTTGGCTTTTGTGCTCGTCTGCGCTTTGGCGTCGACGGCGGCCGCGCAGGGCCAGGCCGCTCCGAACAAAGTGGGGATCATTCACGTGCAGCAGGCCCTGGTGAGCACCGAGGACGGCAAGAAGGCCGTCGCCGAGCTTCAGGCGAAGTTCGAACCTACCAGCAAGAAGCTCGAGAGCATGCGCGATGAGATCGCCTCCTTGCAGGCCGAGCTGAGCAAGGGCAGCAACACCATGGGCGAGGAGCGCCGCCGCCAGCTCGCCCGTGAGATCGATCAGAAGACGCGCGACCTCAACCGGGCGCAGGAGGACGCGCAGGAGGAGTTCCAGCGCGAGCAGGAGAAGCTGCTCCAGACGCTCGGCCAGCGCATGATGGCGGTCATCAGCAAGTACTCGAACGACAACGGCTACTCGCTGATCCTCGACGTGAGCAATCCGCAGACGCCGGTCCTGTACGCCGCCAACAACATCGACATCACGCAGGACATCATCAAGCTGTACAACGAAGAAGCGGCCAAGGCGGCCGCGGCCACAGGCGGCGCGGGGAACGCTGCGGCGAAAAAGCAGTAGGGGCCGGCGCAGCGGCCGATCAACTGGAAGCAGGGGCCCGCTTCACCTTCCGGCCTTCGCGCCAGGCCAGGTTCGCCATGTGCGGCCCGGCGACGGCGGCCGCGGCCACCTCGATCGGGCAGTTCGGCTGTTTTCGCGACCGGATGCACTCCAGCAGGTTTTGCAGATGGCGCGCCGGGCTGTCCCGGTCCGCTTCCCGATAGATAAGCTCACCCTGCTCCTTCACAGCCCAGGGTGTCCCCGACGGTCCCGGGTCGGAGAGGATGCGCGAGCCGTGGCGGTCCAGCACCATCGCCCCCTTGTCGCCAATGAACTGGATGGACCAGTCATACTCGAACGAGGTCCGGTAATCAAGCGTCCAGGTGGCGAGAAAATTCGGATACTCAAAGGTGGCTGAGAAGACGTTGGGGACCTCGGCGCCCGGAGCGTCGATGATCTTCCCGGCGCAGTCGGCCGCCAGGGGCGGTCCGGAGCTGGTGAGCCACTGCACCACATCCATCAGGTGCGTGCCCTGGTCGGTCATGTTGCCGCCGGAATAATCCCAGAAGCCGCGCCACCACCGAAACCGTCGCGGCTCGAGCGGGCGCTTAGGCGCCGGGCCGAGGAACCGCTCCCAGTCGAGCTTGCCCGGCAGCGGCGAGTTGTCGAGCGGCAGGTTGAAGTTCCAGTTCCACTTGGCCTTCACCATCGAGATCTTGCCCAGGATCCCCTCGTCGATAAGGCTCTTGGCGCGCCAGATGAACGGCATGCTGCGGCGCTGCATCCCGATCTGAACGATCTGCCGGGTCTTCCTCACCGCGCGCACCATCTCCTCGCTTTCCTCGAGCGACATGGACAGGGGCTTCTCGAGGTAGACGTCCTTGCCTGCTTCGAGCGCGGCCAGCAGGTTGGGGCGGTGATGGTGGTCGGGCGTGGCGATGACCACGAAATCGATGCCCGGCTGCGCCAGCATCTCGCGATAGTCGATGTAGGTCTTGACACCCGCGGGCGACTCCTTGCGGGCCAGCTCGAGGTTCGGCTCGTAGACGTCGCACAGCGCCACGCACTGCGCCCCCAGCTCCTGGAAAGTCCGGCTCAGCCATCGGCCGCGCCCTCCGGTACCGATCACGGCATAGGCGAGGCGGTCGTTGGCGCCCCAGGCGCGGCGGGGAACCACCACCGGAGCGGCCGCCAGAGCCGCGCCGGCCTGGTGCAGAAAAGCTCTCCGGCTCTTGTTCATTCTCGGTCTCCTTTCGCTCTCCCCGATTATCCTGCATCGCCGGGCGCCGGGAGCGGGCCCCGCGCTAGCATGACGGCTATGACACGCCGCCTTGCCCTCCTGCTGATCGCCTCTTCCGCGCTCTTCGCTCAGCGCACGGAAAGCTGGCTCGGAACCCTGGCGCCGATCGCCCGCTCCATCCAGCGCGAGCGGGGATTTCCCATGGCCTTCGAGCACAAAGGCGCCGTCTCGACCGAGGAATGGCGGAAGCGCGCGCGGGCCGAGCTCGAGCGCGCGCTCGCCTATTTCCCCCAGCCCGTGCCCCTGGACCTCAAGGTTCACGCGGTGGTGCGGCGCAACGGGGTCGAGATTCGCACTGTCTCGTTCGCCGGCTCCGCCCATTACCGGATTCCGGCCTTCCTGCTGGTGCCGGTCACGGGCCGCGGGCCCTACCCCGGCGTCGTGGCCCTGCACGACCACGGCGGCTGGTTCTACCACGGCAAGGAAAAGCTGGTGCGGATGGAGGGCGAGCATGCTGCGCTGGCCGGCTTTCGCGGGCAGTACTATGGAGGCCGCGCCTGGGCCGAGGAGCTGGCCCGCCGCGGCTTCGTTGTCATCGTGCCCGACGCCTTCTACTGGGGCGAGCGCCGCCTCGAATACCGCGAGCCGCCCGAGGAGCTCACCAGGCGCCTGGCGGGCCTCGAGCCGGCACAGGGGGAATATGTCCGGGCCTGGAACGCCTTCGCTCGCGAGCAGACTGCCGTGCTCAACACCTGGTTAGGCTTCGCCGGCACCACCTGGATGGGAATTGTCGCTCAAGACGATCGCCGGGCGGTGGAGGCCCTCGCCTCGCTGCCCGAGGTGGACGCTTCGCGGCTGGGCTGCGCAGGGCTGTCGGGCGGTGGCTACCGCGCCACGTACCTCACGGGGCTGGAGCCGCGGCTGAAAGCGGCGGTCATCGTCGGCTGGATGACTTCGCTTGCCACCACCTGGGATCTCCCGTATGCATCGCATATGGCCCTGTTCGACGCCGCGAGTGTGCACGCTCACCTCGACCATCCGGACATCGCCTCTCTCGGCGCGCCCGGCTGCGCGCTGTTCGTTCAGAACTGCGCCCGCGACCGCCTGTTCACGCGCGCCGGCATGGAGGCGGCCGCCCAGAAGATCCGCGCCGTCTATGAGGCCCTCGGCCACCCGGAGCGCTACCGCATGCGGTTCTACGACGTGCCGCACCAGTTCAACGTCGAGATGCAGGAGGAGGCCTTCGACTGGCTGGCCGAGTGGCTGGGCGGCGAGGGGACTCGCCAGGGGAGATGATTCCCCGCAAACCGGTGCGCCGGGCGAAACTGGCGTACAAGACCTGATAATCTTGTTAAGACAGAACCGGTCGCTACGAGGAGGTTCTTATGCCCACTTCCTGTTGCCTTCTGAGCCGCCGCCAGTTCGGTCTGGCTCTCGGCCTGGCTTCGCTCGCCCGTTCCCTGCGCGGGGCTCGGACCCGGGCACTCCCCTGCGAGGAGCCGGCCACCGTCGCCCGCGTCTATCTGGCCTCCGAGAGGGTGCATTGGCCCAAGCCGACGCTCGATGTGGCTCAGGACGTCGCTGAGGTCGAGGCCCGCCTGGCCGAGGTGGCCCGGCGAAACGCGGCGAACGCGCGCCTGGTGGGCGGCGAGATCCTGCGCCGCCCGGAGGAGGTACGGCCCTGGCTCGAGCAGATGGGGGACATCGACGGCGTGCTGATGATCCCGGTCTCGCAGCCCACGCCCCCGATGCGCCCGCTGATAAACGCCCTCCAGGTGCCCGCGCTGGTCTTCTCGCGTCCCTATGCCACGCACGCCTGGTCCTCCGTGGCCGCCTTACAGCGAGAGGGCCGGAAGCTCGACGTCATCGCCACCACCAGCTATTCCGATCTGGATCCTTACCTGCGCGCCTTCCGCACCGTGCGCCACCTGCGCAAGAGCAAGGTTCTGGTCGGCGCCACCACTCCCGGCGCCCGCCAGCAAATCGCCGACGCCTACCAGCGCCACTTCGGCACCAGCTTCCGGTTCCTCACCGGTCCGGAATTCGTCGACGCCTTCCGCGCCGTCGATGTCGAGCGCGCGCGCGAGGCGGCCGACGAGTTCGTTCGCGGCGCGCTGCGCGTGGAGGAACCTTCCCCGGAGGAGATCCTGAACGGCCTGCGCTTCTACCTTGGTCTCGAGGAGCTGCTGGAGCGCGAGAAGGCCAACGCGGTCACCATCGACTGCTTCGGCACGATGGCGGCCAACACGCTGCCCGGCTATCCTTGCATCGCTTTTTCGAAGTTCAACGACGCCGGCCGCTACGGCGTCTGCGAGGCCGACCTGCATTCGGCGATGACGCAGATGCTGGTGACCTCCTATTCGTCGATGCCGGGCTTCATCTCCGACCCGGTCTTCGACCTGAGCCGCAACGAGGTCATTCACGCCCACTGCGTGGCGGCGACGAAGATGCGCGGACTGAACGCGCCGCCTGCGCCGTACATCATCCGCAATCACCTGGAAACCAACGAGGGCGCCGCGCTCCAGGTGCTGATGCCGGCAGGTGACACCGTGACCGTGGCCCGCTTCGACGGCCCGCGCCGGATGCTCGTCTCCACGGGCGAGGCGCTGGGTCCGGTCTCGAGCGACCGCGGATGCCGCAGCCAGGTGCGCACGCGCGTCAGTGACGCCGCGCGCTGGTTGCGCAGCTACAGCTCCGGCCTGCACCGCGTGGTTTTCTACGGAGACCAGACGGCGGCCATCGACATGCTCGGCCGGCTGATGGCCTTCGAGGTCGTTCGCGAGCTCTGAGGCGGCCACCCGCGCCAAATCAGCCAAGTAGGCGCTGGTAAAGAGCGGCATACTCGCGTGCGGAGGCATCCCACGAGTAGTCTTTCTTCATGCCGCGAACCATCATGGCCTGCCAGGCCTCCCGATCGCGGTAGGTGGCCAGTGCGCGGCGGACGGCCTCGAGCAAGGCCGTAGCACTGTAGTCGGCGAACTTGAAACCCGTCATCTCGTCCACGGTGTCGTCCAGACCGCCGGTGGCTCGCACGATGGGGACGGTGCCGTAACGCAGACTGTAGATCTGATTCAGCCCGCAGGGCTCGTAGCGGCTCGGCATCAGAAACATATCGGAGCCGGCTTCGACCTTGTGCGCAAACCCATTGTCGAAAGCGATGCGAACCGCAACGGTTCGCGGATGTTCCGCCGCCAGGTGCCTCAGGCGGTCTTCGTAATAGGGATCTCCGGCGCCGAGGATCACCAGATAGAGGTTCTCCCGCGCCAGGTCCTCGGCCGCTTCGCAGAGGAGATCGAAGCCCTTCTGCGCCGCCAAGCGCGAAACCATGCCGATCACCGGCCGGTCGTCGTCAGGGTCGAAGCCGCATTCGGCGAGCAGGTCTCGTTTGCAGGCCCGCTTGCCCGCGAGATCTTCGGCCGAGTAACGCGCGGCGATGAAGGGGTCCGTCTCCGGATTCCACTGCGAGTAGTCGGCACCGTTGAGAATCCCGGTAAGCACCGCCGAACGCGCCCGCAGCAACCCGTCCAGGCCGTGGCCGAACTCCGGCGTCTGAATCTCGCGGGCGTAAGCGCGGCTGACCGTCGTGATGGCGTCGGCGAAGACGATTCCGCCTTTAAGAAAGTTAACCTGGCCCCAGAACTCGAGTGCGTCCGGCTGGAAGAGTTTCTTGTCCAGGCCCAGCTCGGGCATCACCTTCGCCGGAAACAGGCCCTGATAGCCCAGGTTGTGAATCGTCAGCACCAGCCGGATGCCCAGAAACGTGGGGTCGAGCGCGAGCGTGTGCCGCATGTAGGGACCCACCAGGGCCGCCTGCCAGTCGTGGCAGTGCACAATCTGGGGCCGGAACAGGCGCCGCACGATCTCGAGCGCTCCGCGCGCCAGCACGGCGAACCGTACGGCATTGTCCGGATAGTCGTCGCCGCCCGCGCCGTAGAGACCCTCGCGGTCGTAAAGCGGCGGGCAGTCGATCAGGAAGACCTCGACGCCCCGCTCCAGCCTGGAGTAGACGTCAGTGCGCCAGGCCGTGCCGCCCAGCCAGATCGCCAGGTTTTCGTAAACCCGCTTCAGGTCGGCCAGAGGGATGCAGCGGTAACGCGGCAGCACTGTGGCCACGATGTGGCCCTGCGCGGCAAGCGCCGCCGGCAAGGCGCCGAGCACGTCACCCAGCCCGCCGCTTTTTGCGAACGGCTCCGCCTCGGAGGCAACCATCAGCACCTTCGTCATGGCAGCAAGCCTCAGGCTAGCACGGCCTCACCGCCGGATGGTACCCTGTAAGGTCTAACGTCGGACACACCCGATCTGGGACCGCTTCGCATGTTCCGCTTTTTCTGCTTCCTGTTGCCGGTGTGCCTGGCCGGCTCGGCGCCGGCCGCCCCTGCGGGTCCTGAGGCGGAGGAAAAGCGCGAGGCGGGCGCCGAGCGCCGCGATGTGATCGTGGTGACAGGCACCTTCGAGCCCGTACCGCTCGAGGAGATGGACCGCTCGATCCGCGTGCTCGACACCTCGGCTGACCGGCGGCTGCTCGGAGCCACGGTGGTGGACTTCCTCCGCCTGGAGCCCGCGGTCGACCTGCGCCAGCGCGCCCCGCAGAACGTGCAGACCGACGTCTCGATCCGCGGAGGCACCTTCGGCCAGACGCTCGTGCTCGTCGACGGCATGCGGCTCAATGACGTCCAGACCGGCCACCACAGCATGAATCTGCCCCTGCCGCTCGAGGCGTACGAGCGGATCGAGGTGCTCAAGGGCTCCGGCTCAGCCTTCTACGGCTCGGACGCCGTGGGCGGCGTCATCAATTTCATCACGCCGGCGCCGGCGGCGACCGAAATGAGCTACCGCGCCGGCTTGGGCAATTTCGGAACGAACCAGCAGCGGGCGGCCATGGCCTTTACGGGCGCCCGCTTCTCCCAGCAGCTCTGGGCCTCGCGGGACTTCTCGAGCGGCTTCAGGGAAAACCGGGACTATCGCGTGCTGGCGCTGGCATCCAAAAGCATGCTCCGCAGCCGGCTGGGCACCGGCAGCCTGCTGTTAGCCCATGCCGACCGGCCCTTCGGCGCCGACCGTTTCTACGGCAACTTCAACTCCTGGGAGCGCACCAAGACCTGGTTCGTCGCGGCACGCCAGCCGCTCGGCGAGCGCACCCAGCTCGCCTTTGCCTTCCGCCGCCACACCGACCTGTTCGTGCTCTATCGGGACCGGCCGGAGGTCTTCACCAACCGGCATGCCTCCGAGACCTTTCAGGGCACGTTCCGGCGCTGGGAGCCCCTGGGGCAGAACGGGCGGTTCCATTACGGGCTGGAGGCGCTCCATGAATCGATCGCCAGCAGCAACCTCGGTTCGCACACGCGGGCCCGTGGGGCCGGCTTTCTGGCGCTCGACGTGCGCGCGCTGGGGCGATTCTCCTTCACCGCTGCGGCCCGCGAGGAGATCTATGGCGGAGTGCAGAGCCGTCTGAGCCCGACGGCCTCGGCCGGCGTCTGGCTGGCGCCCCAGCTCAAGCTGCGCGCCGCCGTCGGGCACGCCTTCCGCTTGCCGAGCTTCACCGATCTCTACTATCACGACCCGGCCAACCGCGGCTCGCCGGACTTGAGGCCCGAGTCCGCCTGGAGCTACGAGGCGGGGCTGGACTGGCGGGCCGGAAGCCGGCTGCGCGGCGAGCTCACCGTCTTCGAGCGCCACGAGCGGGACGGCATCGACTACGTCCGTCGCACTCCCACCGACATCTGGCGGGCCACCAATATTCATCGGCTCAGGTTCACTGGCGTCGAGGCCGCGCTCGCCGCCTCGCCGGGGCGCAGGCAGCACATCGAACTCCGTTACACTGCACTCACCGGAGCGCAGGCCGCGCTGCCCGGCGTCGTCTCGCGTTACGTTTTCAATTACCCCCGCCACAGCGGCGTCGCCTCCTGGGAGGGCGAACTCGGCGGAGTCCTGGCCGTCCGTTCGCGGCTCGGCGCGCTTCAGCGCTACGGGCGCGATCCCTACGCGCTCTGGGACCTGTTTCTGGCGCGAAGCCGCGGCCGCTGGCGCCCCTTCCTTCAGCTCACCAACCTCACCGCGACGGCGTACGAGGAGATTCCGGGCGTCGCCATGCCCGGGCGGGCCATCTTCGGCGGCGTCGAGTTCCGCGCGATCGCGCCCTCGAGGTGAGTTACACTGAAAAGGGAGTTCGGTAGCAACATCTCTTGACGGGCGTCCTTCGCAATCTGGCGGCTTTCCTCCTGCTGGCGCCGGCAGCGCTTTTCCCTCAGCAAGGACAGCTTGACGGCAGCGAAACGGAGTTTACGGTGCTCGCGGCGATCAACGCCGCCGGCTACGATGCCGACCTGGATTCACCCTCCAACCACCCACTCCGCCGCCAGGTGCGCCAGTATCTGGCCGCGCGCCCACTGCGCTCGGTGGCGAAACTCAAGACCTTTTTCGAGGAGCATCGCCAGGAGAACTGGACCGCCGAGCTCAGCCAGTATGTTTCCTTCGCGCTCCAGGTAACCGGCCCGCCGGACTTCAAGTTCCGGACCCTCACCTATCAGCTTCCGCCGGACGTCCAGAGGCTCGAGGGCTTGGGACCGCTTCTGGCCGAGTTTTACCGGGAGGCGGAGATCGGCACCCTCTGGAAGAAGGCCCAGCCTTATTACGATGAGGTGATTGCCCGCTACCACGAGCCGGTCACCCGCGCGCTGCTCGAGCTCAACGTCTACCTGCGCAACCCCACCAGCGGCGTCTCCGGGCGCACCTTCATGGTCGTGATCAGCCTGCTGGCCGCGCCTCATCAGATACACACGCGGAGTTATGAGGGCAATTACTATGTCGTCGTGAGCCCCTCGCCGGAGCCGCAGATCGAGGACATCCGCTACGCCTACTTACACTACCTGCTCGAGCCCGTCGTCACCCGCAACCAGGACAAGCTCCTGGCCAAGAAGGCGCTCGGCGATTACGCGCTCGGGGCGCCTTATCTGGAGGAGCACTATAAACAGGATTTTCTCCTGCTCGCCACCGCCTCCCTGATCCGCGCCATCGAGGCGCGCCTCGCCAGGGTTCCGGCCGTCGAGAAAGAGGCAATGATCGATCAGGCCTGGCGGCGCGGCTTCATCCTGGCGCCGCATTTCTGGGAGCAGTTGCCGGCCTACGAGAAACAGGAACAGGCCATGCGCTTCTACTTCGAGGAGATGGTGAACGCCATCGACCTGCGCAAGGAGGAGGCGAGGGCGCAGAATCTCGAGTTCGATCAGACGCCGCCGGTGCGCAAGGCACGGCAGGTGACGCCGGCGCCGCCCGAGCCCTCGGCCGCAGAGAAGCTGCTCGACGAAGCGGAGGCGCTATACCGGCAGCGGCGACTGGAGGAGGCCCGGGAGCTGTTCTTGCGCTTGGTGCGGGAGCGCGCTCCGAAGCCGCTCGAGGCCCGAGCCTATTACGGACTGGCGCGCATCGCCACCCTGAAGAACGACCCGGAGCTGGCAGCCTCGCTGTTTCAAAAGACGCTCGAGTCCTCCCCGGAACCTCAGGAGAAGGCCTGGGCGCTGGTCTACCTCGGCCGGCTCGCCGACGTCGCCGGCCGCCGCGAGGAGGCCGTGGCGTACTATCAAGCTGCGCTCGGAGTCGAGGGGGCCTCTGAAGGCGCCCGCAAGACCGCTCAACAGGGACTGGCCGGCGCTTTCGCCAGGAGCCCGGATCCCGCGGGACAATGAACGCGCCGGAAAACAGTTACGATGAGAAATTGACTCGACCAAGGAGTTCTTGATGAAAATCCGTGTCCGATCCGTCACCATTCTGCTGGCGCTTGCCGCCGCGGTGATCCTGCCCGCCCAGGAGACCTCCACCTCGCCGGTGGCGCCCCAGCCCAAGCCCAAGTCTCAAAAAGAAGTCGAAGCCATCATGGCGATCGTCAACGCCCAGGATCCGGACTCCCGGATCAAGGCCGCCGAGGAACTGGTGCGCAACTTCGCCGATAGCGAGTTCAAGGCCTTCGCCTTGCAGATGGCGACGATCTCCGCCCAGCAAAAGAACGACAACGAGAATGTGCTCATTTACGGCGAGCGCACGCTCGAAGCCGACCCGGACAACTATACGGCCATGATCATCATGGCACAGACCCTGGCGCAGACCACCCGTGAGTTCGACCTGGACCGGGAGGACAAGCTCAAGCGCGTCGAGGGTTACGCCAACAAGGCGATCCAGTTGCTCGAGAAGGCGCCCCGCCCCAATCCCAACATCACCGACCAGCAGTGGGAGGAGGCTAAGAAGGATTTTCGTTCCCAGGCCTTCGAGGCCCTCGGCATCGCTGAGATGGTCCGCAAGAACTACGACCGGGCGATCGCTCACTTCAAGACTGCCATCGACGTGGCAGGCACGCCGAACGCGCCGACCAAGATCCGGCTGGGCGCCGCGCTGAATCTTTCAGGCAAACACGACGAGGCGATCGCCGTGCTGGACGAAGTGATGGCCGACGCCCAGCTCCATCCGCAGCTCCGCAGCTTCGCCCAGGCCGAGCGGCTGAGGGCGGTGCAAGCCAAGGAGGCCAAGAGCAAGCAGCAGTAGGGACGCCCTCAGGTTCCTCCGTCCATGGCCGCAGTCGAGGAGCTGGAGGCGAAGCTCGGCTACTCGTTTCGCGACCGGGCATTGCTCAAACAGGCGCTGACCCACCGTTCCTGGGCCTTCGAAAAAGATCCCGGGCATCAGGGTGCCCTCAGCAATGAGCGGCTGGAGTTCCTGGGCGACGCCGTGCTCGGCCTCGTGGTGAGCGAGATCCTGATCGAGCGGCATCCGGAGCTGTCGGAAGGGCGCCTCTCGCAGCTCAAAGCGCGGCTGGTGAGCGCTCGTCACCTTCACGAGAGGGCACGCCAACTCGAGCTCGGGCCGCACCTGAACCTCGGCCGGGGCGAGGAGGTCACCGGTGGCCGGTCCAAGCCGACGCTGCTGGCCAACGCGCTCGAGGCTTTGATCGGCGCCATATACCTGGACGGCGGCATGGCTTCCGCGCGAGCGTTTATCGAATCGCGGATCCTCGCAGGCGGCGGTCTCGAGGGCACCGGCCCGGAACGCGATTTCAAGAGCCGGCTCCAGCAATTCGCTCAGACGCGTGGCCTGCCCGCGCCGCGCTACAGGACGATCTCCGCCAGCGGTCCGGATCACTGCAAGGTCTTCACGGTCGAGGTCGCCATCGGCGAGCACCTCACAGCCCGCGCCGAAGGCAGTTCGCTGAAAGCCGCCGGACAGCGCGCCGCCGAGATCCTGCTGAACCGCCTGAGCGAGGAGCAACCGCCCAAGGATCAGTGACGCGCCGCCGATTTCGGCTTCGCGGCTGCGGTCTCGGCCTCGACCGTATGCGGCTCGGCGCGCACGCCGACCTCGCTCAGCAGCACGATGTCGACGCGGCGGTTTCGGGCCCGGCCCTCCTCGGTGTCGTTGGTGTCGGCCGGGGCATTGTCGGCGTAGGCGGCAATCGACATGCGGCTCCGCGGCACCCCATAGCGGCCCGCAAACAGCTCCAGCATCGCGATGGCGCGCGCCGCCGACAGCTCCCAGTTTGAGCGAAACCGTTCGTTGTGGATGGGCACCGAATCGGTGTGGCCCTCCATCCGAATGGGATTGGTCAGGCGTTTGATGACCACTGCCAGCTTGTCGATGGAGGCGATGTTGGCCTGCGAGATCGTCGCCTCACCGGAGGGGAAGAAAGCAGCCTCCCGTAAGCTCACCACCAGGCCGCGCGGCTCGAGCGAAACCGCCATCTTGCCCGCCTTCAGCTCCTCGGCCAGCTCCTGAGCCAAGATCGCCAGCGCCGCTTTGAGGTCTGCCTGGGAACCGCCGCCCAAGTCTTCGCCCCGGCCCGGCGCTTTGCCCCCGAGGAAGATCTGGCTGGCCCCGCCAGGTCCCTTCATCTGCGCGTTGCCCTGGCCCCGGTCGCCGGTGGTGCCGCCGAGCACCGCCGCCACGAGCGTCTGGAAATGGCCCTTCTCGAGCGCCTGCTTGACCGACTCGGAGACCTGCTGCGCTTTGCCTTTATCGGTCTGCGAGCTGGCGAACATCACCACGAAGAAGGCAAACAGCAGCGTGATGAAGTCGGCGTAGGAGACCAGCCAGCGCTCGTGATTCTCATGCGGGCCGTGCTTCTTCTTTCGCGCCATCTCCGCTTTAGCCCTCCGCGGCAGCGACGGCTTCAGGGGCCTTGGCCGCCGCGCGGCCTTTGCCGGCGGGCGCCCGCTGCGGGCCTTCCTTGGCGTAGGCTTCCAGCTTGATGCGGAGCAACTTCGGGTTCAAGCCCTCGACGATGCCCACAACCCCCTCGAGCGCCAGCTCGCGGATCAGCAGCATCTTGTGCGCGCGCGCCCGGATCTTGCTCGCCGCCGGCAGAAAGAAAACGTTGGCCGAACCCACGCCATAGACCGTGGCCACGAACGCCACGGCGATGCCATGGCCCACCTCGTCGATATTGGCCAGGTTCTTCATCACCTGGATCAGGCCGAGTACCGCCCCGATGATGCCGATGGTCGGCGCGAAGCCGCCCGCCGCCTCGAACACCTTCGCCTGCGCCTCCACCTGCTGCTCCTCCATGGCGATCTCCAGCTCCATCATCTTGCGAATCTCCTGGAGATCCGTGCCGTCGACGGCCAGATTCAGCGCCTTGCGCAGGAACGGGTCCTCGATCTGCTCGGCGTCCTGCTCGAGCGAGACGATCCCGTTCTTGCGCGCCTTGGTGGCGTAAGTGATGATCTCGTCGATCGTCGAGGCCGGCGTGATCGTCTTGTCGAAGAACAGTCCCATGAGCTGCCTGACGGCGCCGATCACCACCGGCAGGGGCGTCGCCACCAGCACGGCGCCGATTGTTCCGCCGAAGACGATCACCGCCGCCGTGTACTGGAGGATATCTTTGAGCTCACCCCCTTCGAGGATCAGGCCGCCGACAATGCCGCCGACCGCGATCAGCAGGCCGGCAAACGTCGCCAGATCGGGCTTCCTGCCCGCCCCTTTCGCTTTCGCCTCCGCCATAGAGCCTGCCCGCTCGCTAGCCGCCCGTCCCGAAAGACGCCTCCGTCAAGACACGCTCGGCGCCGTCCTGGATCATCCGGCGGAACTCCACCACGCGCCGTATCACTTCCTCGGGGCTTTCCAGAACGACGAACTTCTGCCCCGTCGTCAGGCTGATGACGGTGTCGGGCGTCACCTCGACGTGCTCGATCAGGTCCGAGTTGAGCACAAGCGGGACGTGATTGATGCGGGTGAGCCGGATCATGAGATCACCTCCCGCATCTTCTCATCGACCCCGGGCGGACCGGTGAGCACACAAAAAAACCTTAAAAACATCCCACGGCGGCCGATAAGAGCAGCGAAGGAAGGGATGAGGCGCCCGAAGCAATTTCGTCCACCGCATCAGGCGGCCCGCGCCATACTCGAGGCGGCAGCGGCGGGCGATTGGACTGTCATGGACCAGCGCCTGGCCGAGAGCCAAGCCCTCACCCCCGGAGCCGGCTACGCCAGCACGCTCGAGGCAGAGCGAGCCGAGCTGCTCGCCGCGGTCGCTGCCGACCTCCGGCAGGCCTGGCGGGAGCCGACGTCCGACCCGGCCAGACTATCCGAAATCCGCGCCTCGTTGGCCCTGCTCGGGCACCTGGCGACCTCGCCGGGCGCCAATCAGCCGGGTTTGCGTCCGATGTAGAGGGTCGAGACGGCGTGGAAGTACAGGTCGTCGCGCTGGAAAACGTAGGCCGGATCTTCGGGGTCGAGCAGCCGAGCCACCACCTGCCGGTCGGCTTCCGAGACTCCCTCCAGAGCCGCACGCCGGCGCAAATACCCCGCCAGGTAATTCCGTGTGAGCTCATCGAACGGCGGTTCCCCCTCGTGCAGGAAGGACCGCGCCGTGACTCCCACCAGGCCTGCCTCCCGCAGCAGGCGCTTCCAGCCGTAGGGGTAGGGGCCCCGCTGCTGGCGATCCGCGACCAACCAACGAAGCAGAGCGCACTCCAGCCGCCCCTCCAGCCCGGGCTCGCCCACCCCGACATCGGTCGGCAGCCAGCTCATCGAACCGGCACGATTTTCCCGAACCACCAGCCGCCCCCCGGGCTTGATCATCCGCACGAGAATTCGAGCGGCACCCGGCAGATCACCTAAAGTGTGCAGGACATGGCTGCACCAGACCAGGCTGAAAGAGTTCTCCGGGTAGGGCTGGTCGAACAGGTCCGCAGTGCACACTTCGACGTTTCGCCCCAACCCGGCGGACGCTAGGCGGCCTTTGGCGATGTCCACCCGCGCGGGGTCGCGGTCGAAACCGGCTACGCTGCCAGCAAAGCGGGCTAAGAGGAGCAGGTGGCCGCCATAGCCGCAACCGGCGTCCAGAACACGGTCCTGCTTGCCGAGCCCAAGCGAGCGAATAATCTCCAGATCGAACCGATCCCAAAAGTGCGAGACCAGCTCCCAGTGCGGCTTGGCGCCTTCGGCCTCGCGCGGGGCGTGCGGCACGGAGGCCGACACCGCCCCGCTTGCTCCCAGCAGACCGGCGAAATGGCGCCGGCTCATAGACCGGCGCCCGTTCGCGGCGTCAGTGACGGATGAGACACACCGCTTCATGACCCTAGAAGGCGTAGCGCAGCAAGAACTGCATGGCGCGTGGCGCCACCAGCAGCGAGGAATATTGGCCGAAGGGGCCACCGGTGCCCGCCACGAGCGAGAGGCCCCGCGTGTCGAAACGGACCGCGTTGAGGGCGTTGAAGAGCTCCCAGCGAAACGTCAGCTCGTGGCGCTCCGAACCGGGCAAGGCAAAGCTCTTGCCGATGCCCAGATCGAGCGCCAACAGACCGTCACCGCGCACATTGTTGCGCGCCCCGGTCTGCCCCATCAGAGTCGGGCCGAAGCTTCGCGCGGCCGCAGCCGGATCCTCGAAGACGTTCGGCGCCAGGGCGCCCGTCTTGTTTCGGCCGGTCCTCGGCGCCGGGCCGGTGGGCGAGGCGAAGCCCTGGAAGTAGTAGCTGGTTGCATAGCCGTACCCGTTCAGCACGGTTGCCGGAAACCCTGAGGAAACGCGGAAGATGCCGGCCAGTTGCCAGCCGCCGGCGAGGGCATTGGCTGCCGGGCCGGCCGATCCCCAAAAGCGCCGGTTGCGACCAAAGGGCAGCCGCCACAGCCAATGCGCATTCGTGTTATGCCGCAAGTCATAGTCAGACGGACCGCGCATCTGCGCGGGACTCCAAGAGTTGATGATGTTGGCGCGACCGAACGGATCGGTGCGCTCCACTCCGCTCGTCCAGTCCATGCTGCGACTCAAAGTGTAGTTGACGTCAAACTCCAGATCGCCTCTCCAAGCGCCCCGCAGGCTGACCTGAAGAGCATGATAGTCGGACTTGCCAAGCGACCTCCAGGAGAACAGCGACGAGAACTGGTCATGGAAAAGGGCATACGGCCCGAAGCGGCTGCACGCCGGACGGCATTGAATGTCCACAGCCGGCAAGGCTCCTCGAACGGGGTTCGTCGGATGGAGCTGGCCGAACAGAAAGTAGGCCGTTTGCGTCGGCGTCAGGCGCCGCGCCGGCTCCACGCCCGGATTGAAGCGTGCAAACTGCGGGTAGAGCCGGCTCAGATCGCTCGCCGAAAGCGCGAAACCCGGGAAGAGGTTGTCCCAGAAAGCGCTCTCCCGCACAGCAGAGAAGGCGTTGGGGCCCACAGCGATCAGTTCATTGACCGCCTCGAACAGCTCGATCCCCGTCTGCGGGTCCCGCCAGTTGATCGGCGCGGCAGCGTCGAACAGCGCAAGCTGCTTGTAGCCAAACCGGCCCACATAGGCGGTCTCCAGCGTCAGGCGTCCAGCGAGCTGTCGCTGCCAGGAGACCGTGGGCGCCAGCGCGTACGGCGTGCGCAGATGAATGTCCGGGGCGGGAACGATCGCTCCCACCTGTCCCGGGCCCGGTTTTGGGTAAAGCGACGGAAACCGGAACGGGGGCGCCGGCGGCAGCAGTCCCGGCGGCACGACATCGATGGCGGTCAGACGCGGCGCCGTCGCAATGGAAAACTGGCCCGCCGGCGACACCAGGATGCTGCCCAGGCCGAATGATCCCACCGCCTCGTAATAGGCCGCCGAAGCCGTGCCGACACGGTCATAGTAGGTGGTGAATCCGACGCGGACCGAGGAATTCTGCGGGCCGCCCGTCAGCCAGCGCACCCAGCCCGTCTGGGCAGCCGGCGACCAGGCGAGGGACAGGCGAGGCGCCAAATTGTTGCGGTCCCACTCATAAAAGCCGGGACGGCCGTGCCGCGGGCCGGCGAGCAGGTAGGCCAGCGAGGGAGCCGCTGAGGCTGGTAGGCCGGCCGCCGCGTTGGCGCGTCGCAGCTCGAACCATTGGCCGATCGGAATGTGCGTGTTCACCTGCAAACCCTGCGTCTCGGCAAGCGGCGAGTACAAAGAGTAGCGGACGCCGAGATTGATCTGCACATTGTCCCGCAGCCGCCAGCCATCCTGGAAGTAGATCTCCGCCTCGGTCGTGCGATACCGGCGGCGGACCGGCTCGCCTTCGGGAATCAGTCGTCCGTCGCTCGTGTAGTTGTAGGCGGCATTGCCCTGCGAAACCACACCCATGGCAATGATGGCCGCACGAACGAAATCGTTGCGGTTGGTCGCGGCAATGTCTGCCGGCAGGATTTCATAGCCTAGATTGGCCAGACGCGGCTGCTGGGTAACCATGAGGGTGCGGTTCGATTCGAAGTTATACCGGTTGTTCCCGATCCAGCGGAAATTCCCCCCGAATTGAAGCAGGTGCCGCCCAGTGGCGTGCCAGGACCAATCTCCGGTGAGATTATGCGTCGGCGTACGGCGACCCCGACTGTAAGTGAACGGAATGGGCGCGCCGATGCCGCCGCCAAAGCTGAATTGCGGTCCCGTCGAGGTGCCGATCTCATCCAAGGCGAGTCGGGTCAACCCGTAGCGGATGGTCTGGGTCCACTGCGCGCCCCAGATCGAATTCCAGCCGGCGACGAATCCCTTGCTCGTGTCGCGCGAAACGATGGGAGGGGGCGTGCCTGGGAGTTGCAGCGCCGCCTCGCCGCGATCGTTTTGCAGGCTGGCTCGCAGCCACAGATTCTGCGAATCGCTCGCACGCATGTCGAGCCGGGCGAGCGCCGTGTTGGTCGCATCCCGCACCGGCGAATTGAACCGGAAACCGCCAAAGTTCAGCGGATCGATCGTGGGACGGTCATTCGGCAACGGAAACCGGCGAAGCAGTTCGAGCGCCACCGGATTGGGGCCGATGCCCCTGGGATCGATGGTACGCAGTTGTTCGGGGGAGATCGTTCGCACCTCGCCGGAAGCGGTGAGGTACTTTACCGTACCGTTCCGGAATGCCTCGGTCGGGACGTTGCGCAACACGGTGGCCTCGCTGGCGTCGCGGCGCCCCTCATAGGCGGCAAAGAAGTGGAGTCGCGACGGAATCAGCGGCCCTCCGACGGAGGCGCCGAAGACATTCCGCAACAGCTTCGGCCGGCGGGCTCCGATGCGGTTGTTGAACCAGCTATTGGCGGCCGTTGCGGTGTTGCGATGCGAGTGGAAAAGCGAACCGTGGAAATGCGACTCTCCGGCGCGGGTGACAAGAGCGATCTGCGCGCCGGAGCTGCGCCCGAGCTCGGCGCCGGCACCTGTGGTAATCACACGAAACTCCTGCACCCCCTCGACCGGCACGCGCAGCGCCCCCTGAAACGCCAGGCCCATCTGCGGGTCGTTGTTATCGGCCCCGTCCAAAGTTAAGTTGGCCTGATCGCTGCGGCCGCCGTTGACCGCTCCGTTGCGCGCATCGGCGTCGGGATCTCCGATGTTATTGCGGTAAATGATATTGACGTCTCTGAGATACGCTACTCCCGGCTGCAGGCTGAGTAGCGCCGCGACGTTACGCCCCTCAAGCGGCAACTGGACGATGCGCTCCACTCGAAGATGGTTGCCCAGCGTCGCGTCAACATAATTCAACGGCCGCCCGCCGTCGCCTCGCACCTCGATGCGCTGCGGCTCAGCAGGCGCCACCTGAAGCGTCACCGCGATCTGCGTGGTGGAGTTGACGCGAACCTCGGCCACCGCACGCCAGGGCTGAAAACCCGGGTGAGTCACGTCGACCGTCCAGGCCCCCGGCAGCAGGCTCGTGAAGAGAAATTCTCCGTCGGCGGATGAGGAGAGGGTCCGTTCATACGGCCCGAAGTTCGCCTTGATCGAAGCGCCCGCAACGGCAAGTCCGCTCGGGTCAGTGACCCGTCCGCGAAGAGCGCCCAGACTTTGTTGGCCCGCCAGCTCGACAGCGGCCAAAGAGAATGCCGCCAGTGTCATCAGAATTCGGAAACGTCTCATCTTCTCAATCACCTCCTCACTGGTTGCGGCAACCTCAGAAAGGGTGCCGCGCCTTTGGTCTCAGCAATTCCGAGAAGCGGTGCGCCAAGGCCCCGATCGGCAGGTCCCGGCACACCGCCTCTTTCGACTTCAGTGGCGCGCTAGCACGGGTAGAAGACAGTGAGCCGGATGTACGTGTCCTGATCCTGCTGGGCGACCAACGACGCCAGCGTGAGCGCTGCGTGGTTGGCTTTGTTCAACTCGGGCAGGCTCAGCGTCTGCGCGCGCGCGCCCTCCAGAGCCAGCACCTTCTCCCGCATCTGCTGGCCCGCGCATCGGCGACCGCGGCTGTGAAGGATCTCGGCCTCGAGCTCCTGGCGGAGCTCCGCCACCGAGGCGCCCTGCCAGGAGACCCG
The DNA here is from genome assembly GCA_938003835.1 of uncultured Bryobacteraceae bacterium. Lineage (GTDB taxonomy): Bacteria > Acidobacteriota > Terriglobia > Bryobacterales > Bryobacteraceae > CALKXJ01. The sequence continues at coordinate 30,231 of CALKXJ010000012.1, forward strand.
CAGCACGTCTCCGTTCTGCTGCCGCTCAAAGTAGTAGACTTGAGCTGCCTCAGAAGTCTCGATCACCATCAGATAGACACGCCCGGTGGCCGAGCCGGCGAGCCGATCTTCGATCGCCCGCATCTCGTGAAGCACCTGAGAGGGCTTGCCGTAAAAGCTGTGCGAAACGACACCTTTAAAGTGGCAAGCCAGCGGTGCCGGCACCGGCAATTGAGGCCAGATGCCTTGCTCGACCTGCTCCGCGCCCGCCCCGTGCTGATGCGAATGATGCTGCTGGGCAAAAATCGGCGCGGCCGCCAAAACGACTCCGGCGACAAACAATGTTGACTTACTTTGCATTCGTTACCCTCCTTACCAGTGGAATTGAGAGTGAACCGGAGAGCCGAGGCTGCGGCTCCGGTTCGGTGACGGAAGCACGAACGGCCTCCGGCGAATCGACCGCACCCAGGCGAACGATTCCGTTCGCAGCGAGATCAGACCCGCCTGGTTGGCTGAATGTGCGCGTCGTTAGGTACTTCGATCCTCGGGAGACCGCTCAGACGGATAGCCGGGGAAGACCGAATAAGAAACGATTCAGGCTGAGGGAGGAGCCCGAGCAGGGGCAACACAAACGGCCCCGGCCGGGAGCGCCTGCGGCGCCACGGGTGTCCGGAAAGGCTCACCCGGGGAGGGCAGCTCGACGGCGGGCGGAGCGGTTGGGAGCAGACTCCCGGCTGCGACCACGCAAATCCCGCAGGCCGGATCGTCATGGACGACCTCGTGGGCGGGCCCAGCCGCCACGATGGCACCCCAGAGCAGCAGCAGCAGGACAACGGCGAAGCGCCTCAGGAGAAGGCCTGCGTTATCCATACTTGAAAGTATAGACAGAGGCGCCAAGCCTGTCAAGCGAATTTTCCATCAACCTGAACGGCTTTCGGCCCCCTGCCGCCGGCTCTCGCCCGAACGTGTTATCGTTTCGACAACGCCCATGCCTGGAATCGATCGTCGTCGATTTCTCCACCTGCCCCTGCTGCCGGTCTGCTCGACTGCCTCTTCTCAGACACTCCGGCGCAATCGCCGCTTTGATGTGGTGATCGCCGGCGGCGGTGTCGGCGGATGTGCCGCTGCGCTCGCCCTGGCCCGGAACGGCTTGCGCGTGGCGATGACGGAGGAGACCGATTGGATCGGCGGCCAGCTCACCCAACAGGCCGTCCCGCCGGACGAGCACCCTTGGATCGAGCAGTTTGGCGCCACGCGCGCCTATCGGCGCTACCGCGAGACGGTGCGCGCCTACTACCGCGAGCACTATCCGCTTTCCGCGGCTGCCCTGCGCACGCCGGCGCTCAATCCAGGCAATTGCTCGGTCTCGCGTCTCTGCCACGAACCTCGAGTCGGCCTGGCCGTACTCGAGGCCATGCTGGCGCCGTACGTCTCCAGCGGGCGGCTCACCATTCTGCTCGAACATGTTCCGGTCGGCGCCTCCGTCAATGGCGATCGCGTGGAGTCCCTGCACGTCCGAAACCTTCGCGGAGGAGAAGAATTCGAGCTTACGGCAGCTTACTTTCTGGATGCGACTGAGCTCGGCGACCTGCTGCCGATGACGAAGACCGAGTATGTCACCGGGGCCGAATCGGTCAAACAGACCGGCGAACTCCACGCCAAGAGCGAACCTGACCCGGCCAACATGCAGGCCATCACCTGGTGCTTCGTGATGGATTACGTGGAGGGCGAAGACCATACCATCGACAAGCCGCCCAACTATGAGTTCTGGCGCGATTATGTGCCCCGCCTGAAGCCGCCCTGGCCGGGCAAGCTCCTGAGCTGGACCTACTCGCACCCGATCACGCTCGAGCCGCGGACGCTCCCGTTCGACCCGCGCCGCAACGACCCAGCGGGAGACCGGGGCCTGTGGAGCTACCGCCGGCTGCTCAATACCGCCAACTTCGAGCCGACCGGCTGGCTCGGCGACGTCTGCCTGGTCAACTGGCCGCAGAACGACTACTGGCTCGGCAACATCATCGATGTCAGCGAAGAGGAGGCCCGGCGGCACCTGGAGGGCGCGCGCCAGTTGAGCCTGGCGCTCTTCTACTGGATGCAGACCGAGGCGCCCCGTCCGGACGGCGGCGCCGGCTGGCGCGGCCTGCGCCTGCGGGGCGACCTCACGGGAACCCCCGACGGGCTGGCCAAGCGCCCCTACATCCGCGAATCCCGGCGCCTTCTGGCCGAGTTCACCGTCCGCGAAGAACACGTCGGCACCGAGCAGCGCATGCAGCTCACCGGGCTCGGGAAAGGCGAAGTAACCGCGGCGCACTTTTCGGATTCAGTCGGCATCGGCAGCTACCGGATCGATCTGCACCCGTCCACCGGCGGCGACAACTATATCGATGTCAGCTCGTTGCCCTTCGAAATCCCCCTCGGCGCGCTCATGCCGCGGCGCACCGAAAATCTGCTCGCCGCGGCGAAGAATCTCGGCGTCACCCACATCACCAACGGCTGCTATCGGCTCCATCCGGTGGAGTGGAACATCGGCGAGGCCGCCGGGATGGCAGCCGCCTGGTGCATCCAGCGAAAGCAGACGCCGCGCCAGTTGCGGAATACGCCGGCGATTCTCGAAGAGTTTCAGCGCGAGCTCCAGCGCCAGGGCATCGAGATCCGCTGGCCCGAGCCGCTGCGCTCGCCGCGCTAGCGGGCCAATTCTTCGAGCATCTCGAGCAGGCTCGCGGTAATTTTGCGCGAGGCCTCCACCTCGACACGGCAGGTGCCGAGCCAGGTTTCATACCCGCCGAGCGCATGCTGCTCGGGCGTCGGCAGGTAGCCGTAGGAGCCGTTGGCGAGCGAGATGGTGAAGGTGGGCCGCAGCGGGCTTTTCCGTTTGATTTCGAGGCCGGTCTCGGCAAAGACCTCGAACGGGATGGCCACGATGCCGAGCTCGCCGATGCGAATCGCCTGGAGCGGCACGCTGACCGTGTCTGGACCGGAGGCGGCCGCAAGCGCCCGGCGGGCGTAGGCCTTCGCGTTGCGCGGCAGCCCGGATTCATCCTGGCTCGCCAGAGCGGCACGGGCGAAGGCAAGCTGCGCTTCACTCGGTTTGCGCAAAGCGAGTTGCAGCTCGCGCTGAGTCATGCTGAGCTTGACGTCCCGCCGGTGACGGATCGACTTGCAGGCTTCGAAGGCCCGGTCGGCCACGCTCGAGGCCACCAGGCGGATCTGCTCGAACGGCTCGCGAGACGGCCGCGGCCGGCGGAAATCGATGTTATTGACGTCGCCGCTCGTGCCGTTCGAGAGGATCCCCACGAACTTCTCGCCCGCGCCCAGCCGCTGGCGGATCTGGCGGGCGAACTCGCCGAAGTAATCCGCCGAGACCTGCCCCGGCGGCGTCCCGCCGACGTAATGCAGCGAATAGTTGGCCAGCAAGGCCAGGGGCTCGCCCCGGCGGCTTCTCACGCTGACGACCGTGAGCCCAGGATCGACGGGCCCGGCAGGCTCGATCAGGTCCGGGCTGGCCACGGGCGGATTCATCTGAACGCGGTCGGTGGTTCCGCCGAAGGGGTCCGGAGGGATCGTGCCCGGCTTGCGGAACCAGCGGCGGTTGTTGAGGTGATCGGGAAGTTCGGTGACGGCCCAGCCGATCTCGGCGGGCTCGAGGTTGCGCGCCGCCTGCTCGACGGCGGCGGCGATCTGTCGCACCAGATATTCCACGTAGTGCCGGTTGGCCTCCACCGCGGCGTCGTAAAGCGCGTAAGCGTCGTTGGCCGGCGCCAGCGAGGACTTCGGCCAGCGCAGGGCGATATCCTCGACGCGCGCCGGCGGCGCCGAATGCGTATGCGTCGAAGCCACCAGCATCCGTTCGACAGGGATGCCCGTCGCCCGGCTCGCCCGCGCTTTGGCCTCATCGAGAAGTTCGCGGTGGACGCCGACGTTGTCGACGAGCACGATCGCCAGGCGCGTGCCGCCGTCGTCGAGCACCAGCGCCCGCGCCGAAAGCGGGTCATGGGCCGCCGTCGCCGGGCGGAACTCGAAGGTGCCGCTCATCGGCACGGGCCAGGCTTGCGGCGTGAGGTCCGCCGTGGCGGCGCCTGCCTTCAACCCCTGCTCGGCACCGCAGGCAGCACTTCCGGCGGCCAGCAGGGCGGCGAGGGTGAGGACCCGGGGCTCAATCGGAAACGACATCGTCGGCCTCCTGTGTCAGCCGCTCATGCTATCACAGGCAAGTTTGCCGATCAAGTTGATGAGTTCCTCGGTTGGAACTGGCTTCTTCAGATAATGATCGACCAGGACGCGCGCAGCCGACCTCTCAAAGTTCTCCTCCGCCCCCGAGAGCACCACGATCGGCACGGCGGAGCAGCACTGGCGCAGCTCCCCGATCAGCCGAAGCCCGTCCTCGGTTCGAGGCAGGCGCAGATCCATGACCACAATCGCCGGTTGGGCCTCCCCGAAAGCCTGAAGCGCCTCCTGCCGACTCGCGGCCGTCCACACGCGATGGCCGGCGTGCTCGAGGATGAGGCGGCGCAGCTCGAGCTGGTCCGGGTCGTCCTCGACCAGAAGCAGCCTGGCCACGGCCTTCAGTCGGCAAAGACGATCTGCGCGATCACGAGCTGCGGCATCACCTGGTTCCAGCTCTTGGGCAGCGCGTCAAAGGGCAGGCGGAACCGGCGCGTTTCGCCGGGCTGCATCACTCCGTCCCGGGCCCGGACGATCGCCACCCGCTCGCGGTGGACGACCTCGCCGTAGGGGTCGTAGAAGACGCAGTTGAGCTCCACCAACTGGAGCGGCCGGTCCCCGTTGTTGGTGATCTGCCCGATGATCTCCACCAGCGTCTGTCCCAACGCATTCTCGGTGGCCTTCATCTCGACGTCGCTGAGCTGGAGATTCCGCGTGTAGGCCTTGGCCTCGGGTGTCAGGATGGGCTCGGCGGGGGCCTGAACGGGGCTCTTCTCCAGATACCAGAAGATGCCGCCGGCGGCAGCCACAAGCGCCGCTAGCCAAAGCCAGCGGCGGCGCGACCTCGGGGTTGCTTGCGGAAGGGTTGGCGTCATCGGATCTTCGCGGCTCTTCGCCCCCGGCATCGCCCTCAAAAGCGGCGCCGCCGGGCGGAACACCATCAAGGTAGCACGCCCCGCCTCCGGCGCGGGAATCCCTCAAGACAGCGGGGCCGGCCTCCTGGCGAAGGCCGGCCCGCTTTCAGGCGAGCTGTCGGCCGGTTCTCAGAAATGCAGCCGCAGCGAGTACTGCACCTCGCGACCGTAGTTACCCGCGGCCGGGCCGATGGAGCGGCCGAAGGTGGCCGAGGTCACGCTGGTCGAGGGTGCGGCCAACATGAAGCTGTTCGGCACGTTGTAGGCTTCCAGCCGCAGCTCCATGCGGAAGCGCTCGGTGAGCTGGAAGAACTTCGCCAGCGTGCCGTCCCAGCTCCAGAAGCCCGGGCCCCGCAAGCCTTCATACTGCCAGGGATTCGTGCGGGGCGTGTAGGGGATGGCGATAGAGAACACCTCGGTGCGGAACCACTTGTCCGGCGTAGGATTCTCCAGGATAGGGTTGCCGCTCACCTCCATCTGGCCGAACCGCAGGAAGCTGCCGCAGTTCCACATGAACAGATGGCTGGTCGACCAGCCGCCCAGAATCGCGTCGAGCACGGGATGCATGTTGGAGCCGAACTTCCGGCCCTTGCCCACGGGGAACTCCCAGACGCCGCCCAGGCTGATGCGGTGGCGTGGATCGGCGCTGGGCATCAGGGTCTTGCGGTCCAGATACTGGTCGTCGGCGTTGAAGTAGACGTCGCTCCTCTGGCGATGGTAGTTGTAAGCTGCTGTGAAGGTGTAGCCGCCCGAAAAGGCGCGCTCCGCCCGGAGCTGCAACGCGTGGTAGCGGTCCCGGAACCCGTCCTTGAAGTCAATAATCAGGTCGCTGTACTGCGGATACGGTCGGAGCAGTTGCCGAACCGCCACCGTCGCCTGGTTCCGAAGCGACCCCGGGAACTTCTCCGGGGGGAGGACGTTGTAGAACGGATTCGGGACTCGCGCATCCACGGCCGCCTTGTGCTGGTAGACTAACCGCGGGTCAACTAGGTTCACGTTGAAATCCTGCCCGCCATTGCCCCAGATATTCGGCAACGGAGCATTGTGTCCGATGTTAAGGAAGTACGTGATGTCGGCCACGATTCGGTTGGGCAGCTCGCGCTGCAGGCTCACATTGACCCGGTCGTTGACACCCACCTTCATGTCCTGCAGGAACCAGGTCGCGCTCTGGCCGAGGTTTTCATACCGGCCCCGGCTCTTTTGCGCGGGCAAGATCAGCGGGTTTTTCGCGGCCGGGAACGGGTCGCTCAGCACGGCCTGCGGAACCCCTTCCACCATCGGCAGCGGGTTGGTGACTGCGCTATAGCCGTCGGCCGGAATGTACCAGCTCGAACCGATCGCGTTTACCATCGGCACGGCGTATCGACCCCAACCGACGCGCAAGGCCATCCGGTCGGAGAGCCGCAAGGCGACGCCCAGCCGCGGCAGAAACAGATTGCGCGGGGCCCTGTAAAGCCGGCGGTTGTTGGGGTCGGTGAAGATCCAGGCTCCGTTGTAGATCGGCGCGCTCTGGCGAATCGCCGTCACCTGCGCCGGCATCTGTGGAGGTTTCGCCTGGAATTCCGGAATTGGATCTTTCAGGTCCAGGTAGCGCGACATCCGATCGAACTCTTCGATCGGCGCCGTTTCGTACTCGTAACGCAGGCCGAGGTTTAGCGTCACGCGCCGACTCAGCCGGAAGTCGTCTTGGATAAAGACGCCGTACTGCCTGCGGATGATGTTCTGCGGTGGGGCGTATCGGGCATAGGAGCTCGAGTCGATCACGCCAAGCAATACCGACGCCCAAGAGTCGCCGAATTGCCGGGTGTCTGGGCTGATGAAGGTATTCGCCGTCGAGGCCGGCCCGAAATCCCAGCGCATCAGATTCGGCAGAACGTTCGTTCCCCAGGAATGCCGGTACGCAGCGCCGTATTTGACGGTGTGCCGGTCGATGTTCTTGGTGACATTGCCCTGGATGCTCCACTTGCGCGGACGGTAAAACCAAGTGCTGCTCTTGCCGAAGCTGCCCTTGCCGCTGACGTTCATGTGCGGATAGTATATTGCCGGCACCCCGGAAAGGTAAGGTTTGTACCAGGTGTTATTGCCCCAGAATTTGCGCAGGCCCTCTTCGCCGACCTTGGCCCACTCGGAGTTGTAGTCGTCCTCGAGACCGCTATAGGAGCCGCGGATGTTCAACACCGTCGTCGGGCTCAGCGTCCAGACGGCGTCACCGGCGCCGTTGCGCGCATCCATCAGTCCGCCGTTGTCGGAGGGCACAGCCGGCGAGTTGGCATAGTTCTCGTTATCCAGGCGCGTGCGGAAGAAGCTCCAGCGGCCGAAGATCCGCAGCCGGTCGTTCACATGCCAGTCGGTGCGGTTCGAGAAGTTATGATAAAAGTTCCACCACGGGTATGTGAGCTTGAAGTTGTTCGTGCCCGTGATATCGTCGCCCGGGCCGTTCGGCTTCCAGACGTCCGCCATGAACACTTTCGCCGTCGGGTCGATCCGCGAGGCCGGGATGATGTTGCCCGGGAAGGGTTGCCGGGTGGCGCGGTTAGCGGCCGCGTCGAACTGAGTGGTCCAGGGGTCGTAGATGACGCGGAGGCCGCCCTGAATGTTTCTCGACTGCGAGAAATCGCCTGCGCGCTCCAGATCGGTCGGCAGTGTCCGCGTGCCCTCACGCGGCTGGATATCGCGCATGTACTCATACACGCCGTAAGTGAACAGCTTGTTCTTGATGATCGGCCCGCCTGCGGTTCCGCCGACTACGTGCTTGCGCACGATCTGCTCGCTCCGTGTATAGCGGTTCGCCAGTGCATTGAGCGCCGGGTTCCGGCCGAAATAATACGCCGTGCCATGCAACTCGTTGGTGCCCGCCTTCATCGAGACGCTCATGGTGCCGCCGGCCGAGAAGCCGAACTCGGCGTCCATGCTGTTCTGCTCGACCGCCACCTCCTGGACGGCATCCATCGGCGGGGCGTAGGAGCCGCGCGAGTCCACCCCCAGCGGGGTCCCATCGAGCAGCAGGTCGTTGCGGCCGCCGGTGTTGCCGCCCACATCGACGCCGTTGGAGGACTGCATGTAGTACGGGTTGCGGTGTGCAATGTCCCAGTAGCGGTTGATCACCGCCGGGTTGAGCAGCACCAGCGTGAACGGGTTGCGCGCCAGCACCGGCAGGTCCGCCAGCAGGCGGCTGGTAATGGTCTGGGCCATCGTCGTCGTGTTGAACTTCACCTCGACAGGCGCGGCCTCGACGGTGATCGATTCGGCGACGTCGCCGACGCTCAGCGTGGCATTCACCGTCACGTCGCCTCGGGTGAGCACCGTGATGTTCTCTTGAACAAAGCGGTTGAAGCCGGCCGCCTGCACCGTCAGAGTGTAGGAGCCCGGCTCGACGAAATCAAAACGGTAGTTGCCTAACGCGTCGGTCTCGCGCGTCGTCTCGATGCCGGTCTTCACGTTGCGCAAGCTGACCGTCGCCCCAGGGATGGCCGCCTGGGTGCTGTCCATCACCGTGCCCATGACCCGGGCGCGGTAGTCTTGCGCCGGCGCGGGAGCAACGCAGAAGAGGAGCGCGAGAAGGCAGACGCCGATGAAAGCGTTCCGCATAGTTGGCTGACCTCCGGATGGGAATCACGATGGCGCCCCGGGCCGAGGACGCGCGCCGAAAACTTACGGAGCGCTGCGGAACCGGAGTCGAACCCCATCGTCGTGCAGAGAGTGTGCCACGACAGTTTGACCATGTCAAGTCCTGTCCCGGAAACTTGTTTCTCTATTGAAACAACAGCCGACTCCGCGTCTCAACGGATGGCCACGGTCGCCGAGGCCGGACTCGAAACGCCGCCCACGGTGAGCACCACCGGCACGGCGCTGCCGACAGGCGCGCCGGCCGGCACCACCGCGTTCACTTGCATGACTCCCGCCACCAGACTCGGCGCCGCGCCCGCATACTGCACCTCCGCCGCCACGCCGCCGATCGTCACCGAAACCCCGAGCGCTTGCGACGGGATCGGTCCGAACACCGGAGAGGCGACCCGGCCATCGACGCCCGCCGGTCGCGTCTCGCCGCCCCCGGTGGCGAAGATTTGGATGACGGAGCCGCGCGGGGCCGGATTGTCCGGTGAGTTGACGGTGTTGTCCTGGTTCAGGATCGCCCCGGGTCCCACGCCGCTTGCGTTGAGCGTGAAGATCGCCGGAGCAGCGGCGGCCACGGGCACAACCACCTCGGCGGTGCGCCGACCCTGATATTCGACCGAGATCCGCGTCTCGGCCCGCCCGCCGACCGCGTAAGGAACGATCGCATTGACCTGCCCGGCTGAGGCCGCCAGCACCGGCGCCGGCGCACCGTCGAAGAGAACGCGCACTCCGGCCAGCTCCTTGGCCACCGTCAAGCTGGCATCGACCGTGAAAGCAACCAGCGTCTCCGGCCCCAGCCCGGCTCCGAAGAGACTCACGATCTCGCCCGGCGCCACCGGCCCCGGCAGCAATGAGGCGGCATTGACGATGCCGCCGTGCGCCAGGCACGGCGCGGCGGCCGAGCTTCCGAACGCAACGCGGGCGACGAACGCATCCCCACCGCGAAATCCCTGCCGGTAGGCGGTGCTGTAAGCGCCCTGCGTGGTGGGAAAGTTCGGCGAACGCGTCGCGCCGACCACGACCGCGATGCCGCCGCTTGCCGCCGCCACGGCTTGGCCCTCGTCGTCGCCGCGTCCGCCGAGGAACAGCGCCTCCGGCGGTGAGCTGCGCTCAAGATCCAGACGCGCCACGAATGCGTCACGCCGGCCTCCGTAGCCGGTTTCGCACGGAGCGCTGGCACCGGGGAAATCCACCGAGGCGGTCTGCCCCGCGGCAAGCACCACACCCGGCGAATCGAGCGCAATCGCGTTGACCCGGTCGCCGGCCGAGCCGCCCAGATAGGTGCCGCGCAGCAGCTCCTGTCCGGCCGCCGAAAGCAGGACGATGAAGCCGTCTTCATACAGCCCGTTGTCGGCCTGCCGGCGTTGAAAGCCGGTCGGCGTCACCGGGAAGTCGAGCGAGCGCGTATAGCCGGCCACATACATCCTCCCCGTGCCGTCCAGCGCGACCGACGTCGCGACGTCGTCCGCCGAGCCACCCAGATAGGTCGAGTAAGCTAAAGCAGAACCGTCCGCACTCAGCTTGGCGACGAAGCCGTCCAGCTTCGAGCGCCGCTCGCGGCTGAGCGCTCCCGCCGTCACCGGGAAATCGCCCGAGGTGGTATAGCCTACCGCGACTGCGCCACCCTGGGCGTCCACGGCGACGTCGAGCGCCTCTTCGTGCGAGGAACCGCACAGGAAATTGACGGAGAGAAGCGTCGAGCCGGCAGCGTTTAGCTTCACCAGAAAGGCGTCCAGTCCTAAGCCCGGGCAACGCGTGCTACGAAACGAGCCCCGCGTGGACGGAAAATTGTCGGAATTCGTCGCGCCGGCCAGATAGGCGTTGCCTTCCCGGTCGAGGGCAACTCCATGGATGCGGTCCGACTCGATGCCGCCGAGGTAGGTCGAATAAACAAACCCCGTGCCCTGCGGGTTGAGCTTCAACACGAACCCGTCCGGAGAGATGCCGTCGCCTGGCGCGGAGGTGCGGAAGCCGCCGCTCGTAGTAGGAAAGTCGAGAGAATCGGTGTAGCCGACGACGAGGACATTGCCCACTGGATCGACGGCCAGGTCGGTGGCCACGTCGGTCCGTGAGCCGCCGATGTAGACGGCCCAGATGAGCCGCGCCCCATCCGGGGCTAGCTTAGCCACAAACACGTCGCCAGGGAATTGCGCCGGCGGCGGCAAGACCGGATTCGTCGCCGGAAAATCGGCCGATTGCGTCGTTCCAGCCACATAGACGTTTCCCTGGGCGTCCACGGCCAGGCCGCGGGCCTCGTCCGGCCCACTGCCGCCCAAGAAGGTCGAGAAACTGACGACGGGGTCGATGATCAACTCCTTGCCCGGATCGTGCGGCCCGAGCGCGATCTCGACCCGGTCGCGCCCGCGGATCCTGTATTCCGCTGTTACTGGATGCCGCCCCTGAGGTCCAAGCTGCCAGGCGGCGGGCCGGTGGTGGGTGAAGATACCGTGCGCCGTTTCGATCCGCAAGGCTCCGGCCGGATCGAGGCGCACCGATTTCATCCCACTCAGGCGAAAGCTGATCCGCGCCGGGTTTGCTTCGGGCGCCAGGATAAGGTCGTATTCCAGGTGTCCGTCATGCGTGTAGAACAGTGCATCCACGCCGGCATAAAGGCCCCGGCACCGGACGCGCGGGTAAGCGGGAATCCCCGTCACCCAGCGCTTGCGATCGCCTCCTCGAATAAAGCTGACATGGGCCGGCGTCCCCTCGACTTCGAACCGGCACGGCCGGGCAGGGCTATCAAAGGTCACCTCCAGCGCCTCGCCCGGGCTGCCGTAAGGCCTGAAGATAATTCTCGGCCCGGCAAGCTGAACCGTGTAGCCATTGAAGCGAGCGGCGAATTCAATCCCGGAGGGCAACTGGCCCCGGTTGGCCTCGAAGACAGCGGGTAGCCCCGCTCGGGCCGGCAGGCAGGCAGCGAACAATCCGAAGCCAAGCAACCGCCTAACGGCCGACAATGGTCACCTCACGCGACAAAGTCCCGGCCTCGATCCGAAAGACGTTGTTGCCGGCCTGCGGCCCCAGCCGCACGGTGATGTCAAACAGGCCGGGTGCCTCCCTATCGGCCGAGTCGACGCTGACCACGCTGCCGCCTCCCGAGACGACGGTCACCGTCGGTGCCGGCTGGCGCAGGGGAATGCCGGCGCCGTCGGTCACGCGGACGGAAATGGCCCGGCGTAGCAGGCTTCCCGGTGAGCCCTGTTCGGTTTGGTTGACAATTTTCAGAAATGCCGCGACGCCCGAAGAGATGGCATGCCACCACGGGATATGGATTTCGGCGCCCGTCTGAGGTCCGAGGACCCAGATGTGCCCCTGATACTCGCCCGGGGAGGCGCCTTGCGGCGCATATCGCAGCGAGATCGTCCTGGAATCGCGCGGCGGAATGGAGACGGAGGTCTCCGACGGCGCCGGCGCGGGCCCGCCCTGATAACTTTGCACCATCACAGTCAGCGTCAACTCCGTGGTGCCGAGATTGAAGAGGGTAAGTTGCTCGAGGGCTTCGCTCGTGGTGGTGCCGAAGCTCACCGAAGTCGGATAGGCCGTCAGGGTGGCGTTGACCGCAGCCTCCAGATTCAACACGCCGCCCCCGACCGCGCGCACCGGCGCCGGCCGCCCGTCCGGCAAGACCAGGGGCGTGGCGGTGTTGATGAGCAAGGAGCGGTAGTGGCTGCCCGGGTAACCGGGACGCAAGCCTTTGAGCACCGCCGCCGCACCCGCCACCAGCGGCGCCGAAAAGCTCGTTCCCTGCACCGTCTGGAAGCCGCCGCCGGGGGCCGCCGTGCGCACCGACGTTCCCGTCGCTACCAGGTCGGGCTTGATTGCGAAGTCCGTGCTCGGCCCGGTGCTCGAGAAATCGGCCAGGCGGTTCGGATTCACCGGGAACGGGCTGGAACGGAAATCGATGGTCACCGTCAGGTTGTTCGAGGCCGCCAGCCGGCGTTTGATCGCCACGCCGTCATCGTAGCTGACCATGGCCGCGGGCAGCGTCGCGCTTCCGACCGCCATCGTAATGGGCTCCGGGCGCGCCTGGTCGGTGTAGACCAGCGCGCCCACGGCGCCGGCGGCGCGGGCGTTGTTGAGCTTCTCCTCGAACAGGCAGGTGCCCCGGAGGATCAGGGGGATCCGGCCGCTCAGGCTGGCGGCGGGAAGCGTACCGCAGACCAGGCCCGTCGGGTCGAGTGTCGCAGCGTCGATGAGCGGCGCCGTGAGGGGCTGGGCCGGGCGGGGACCGCTTCCCGGCAGGGCCCGGAAAAGCTCGCCGCTTGAAAGGCGCGCCGTCGCGCTGAAGATTCGATCGTTCCAGGTCGCGCCCACGGAGATCGCCGCCGGGGCCACGCTCAAGTCGCTCACCGTGAACGGCTCCGGTCCCTCGTTGCCCGCCGCCACCACCAGGAGCGTACCGAGCGCCGTGGCGCGCTCCGCCACGGCGGTGAATAGTTCGTCTGCGGGCCGCCCGGCAAAGACCGAACCGAGGCTCAAGTTGATCACATCCATGCCGTCGCTGACCGCGTCGTCGATCGCTTTGAGCACGATATCCTGCCGGGTGCGGCCGCTGCCTCGCTGGAAGACGTTATAGGAGCCCAGATACGCCTTGGGGGCGACGCCAGCGATGACGCCGTCGGGACTCGCCACGGGCATGCCGGCCGCCGCCATTGCCGCCGCCGTGCCGTGACCGTCAGTGTCGCGCGCCGAGATGTCCGACTCTCCGAGCAGCCTGAGATAGCTGCGCGCCACGATCACCTTATTGGAAGTGAACTCGAGGTCCGAGCTCTGGTTGACGCGCGGAAATCCCTCCGGCATGGGCAGGGCCGGATCGACGAAGGCCGGGTGGCGGTTGTCGATGCCGCTGTCAATGATGCCGATCTTGACGCCCAGACCCGCCAGATCCGCACCCCCCAAATTGTTCCAGGCCTGCGGCGCCCGGTGCAGCGGGATCGCCCGGTCCAGGCTGGCCTGGAGCCAGCGCACCGGGTGAAGGCGCTTGACTCCGGCAAGCGACCGTATCCGTTCCACCTGCTCGTCCGGGATCTCCACCAGCAGGGCGTTCGCCACACGCTCGACTGAACCGTAGATGCGCGCCCGGTGCGGCGCCAGGCGCCGTCGCACCTGTCGCTGTTGCGCCCGAACGGCGGCACTGCGGTCGCCCGCCGCGCGCCGGGGCTCTCCCGGTTTGGCCCGCACCAGGGCGACGGGCTCTTCGGTCAGCTCGACGATGTAGCGTCCGGGGACAGGCTGGGCTGCCGCCGGCAGCCCTCCGAGTAGCAACAGCCAGGCCCCGAGCAAACTTGAACGTCTCACGCCTCTTGAGATGCCTTACCCAGCATACGCGGTTCTGCGGCCCGGGGGTTACCGGAGCTAAACTTTCCGAGCTTGTCGGCCGATGAGCGCTTGAGAGAATGCTTCGCGCAATCCTGATCGGGGCCCCGGCGGAACTGGCTTCCGAGCTGGGGCGCGCCATGGACGCCAGCGGGCAGTTTGCGCTGCTCAGATCCGTCGAGCGCTATCCCGCTCGCCCCGAGCTGGGGCGCTTGCTGCGCACCTACGCCCCCCAGGTCCTCCTGCTGTGCGCCGACCGGCTGGCCGAGGCGCTCGAAGTCGCCGCCGCGGCCGAAGAGGCCATACCCGGCCTGCCAGTGGTCGCTTTCGGCAGCCATGTCGAGCCCCGGGCCCTGCTGGAGCTGATGAAGGCCGGCATCCGCGAGTACCTTCCGCCGCCCTTCGAACCGCAGGCAGTGGCGGAACTTGCCCACCGATTGAAAGACAAGCTCGCCAGGAATCCCGTCTCTTACGAGCTCACTGACCTAGTCTTCGCTTTTCTGCCGGCCAAGGCGGGCGTGGGCGCCTCGACGATCGCGGTGAACCTGTCCGTCGCGCTGGCGCGCCGGCCGGACAAGAAGGTCCTGCTGGCGGATTTCGACCTCAGCAGCGGCCTGATCGCCTTCATGCTAAAAATCAGCAGCACCTATGCGCTACTCGATGCCGCGGAGATGTCTGCGGAGCTCGATGACGTTGTCTGGGAGAAACTAATTCAACAAAAAGGGAACCTGCACGTGCTCCCGGCGGGAAGGCCCGAGCCCGGCGTGCGGATCCGGCCGGAACAGGTTCAACGACTGCTCGCCTTCAGCCGGCGCCTCTACCATGTCGTCTGTGTTGACCTTTCGGGAAATCTCGAGAAGTACTCCTTCGAGCTGATGCACGAGGCCAAGCGGATCTTCCTGGTCACCACGCCGGAGGTCCCGCCCCTGCATCTGGCTCGCGAGCGCCTGCGCCTGCTCCGGGAACTCGAGCTCGCAGACCGGGTGAGCGTGCTGGTAAACCGCTACCACCGCGCCAGCGCCATCTCCGTGCAGCAGGTCGAGGACGTTCTCGAAGCGCCGGTTTTCGCCACCCTGCCCAACAGTTACCGGACGGTTCATCAGGCGCTCATCGAAGGCCGGCCGGTGGAGGAAAGCTCGGAGCTTGGCAAACAGATTGTTGAGCTGGCCGAGCGCATCCTCGAACCGAATACCCTCAAGGCGCGGCCCGAGCCCAAACGGTTCATCGAGTACTTCTCCGTGCTCCACCCCAAATTCTCCTTGCGCGAGCAGTAACGGGGACGCTCTAGGGGTGCGACGGCGGTTCGTTACCCGCCTGGCGGGCCCCGGCCTGCACGTCCACCCTGGCCAGCAACGCCAGGCCCACGAGAAAGAAAACAATCAGCGAGAGCACCGCCAGCCGGTAGCGTCCGGTGAATTGCAGGGCCAGGCCGAAAAACAGCGGACCCAGCCAACTGGTGCCTTTGTCGCTGATTTCGTACAGGCTGTAGTATTCGGCCTCCTGGCCGCGCGGAATCAAGAAGGAAAACAGGGACCGGCTGAGGGCCTGGCTCGCCCCCATCACCATGCCGATCACAGCCGCCAGAGCATAGAAGTCCGAGGCACCGCGCACGCCCGCATACACGTAAACCAGCGTCAGACTCCAGATGACGAGCGTGAGCATCACGGCGCGCCGGGCGCCCGTCCAGGCGGCGACATATTTGAAGCCCAGCGCGCCGAGGAAGGCCACCATCTGCGCCAGGAGGATGGAACCTGTCAGCACGCCCATCGACAAGCCGAGTTCCTCCTGGCCGAACTGGGCCGCCAGGGTAATCACCGTTTGGATGCCATCGTTGTAAATCAGGTAAGCCAGCAGGAACAGCAAGGCCTGGCGGTAGGTACGGATGTGGCGAAGAGTGGAGGAAAGCTGGCCGAGGCTCGCTCCCAGATAGGAGGTGCCGGGCGGCGGCGCCTTGGCGGGACCGCGATTGCGCAGGGTCGCCAGCGGAATCAGCGTGAACAGCGCCCACCAGAGGCCCGCCGAGGCCAGGCTGAGCCGCACCGCGTCGGATTCGCCGATTCCCAGCGACGCCGCGTTGGCGTAAAGCAGCAGGTTCAGCGCTAGTAACAGCCCTCCGCCCAGGTAGCCCAGCCCCCAGCCGTTCGAGGAGACCGCGTCGCGCTCCTCGGCGGAGGCGATCTCCGGAAGAAATGAGTTGTAGATGACGACGGAGGCGCCAAAGCAGAAATTGGCCACGAGAAACAGCAGGCAGCCCAACAGATACCGGTCCCCCTCGAGCAGGAACTTCAGGACCGTGGCCGCGGCGCCGGCATACGCCAGCAGGCCAAGCATCTCCTTCTTGCGGCGGCCGTAATCGGCCAGCGCCCCGATGAGCGGGAGCGCTGCCACCTGCGTGAGTACGCTTGCCGAGATCAGATATGGCCAGACCGCCTGCGCCGGCAGGCGCAGCCCGAGTAGGCTCACTGAGCCGTCCTCGCCCGCGGCGGCCCTGGCGAGCGTCGTCAGATAAGGTCCGAAGAACAGGGTGACGACCGTGGTCGAGAAGGCCGAATTGGCCCAGTCGTAGAAATACCAGCCCCGTTGCTCGCGTCTGCTCGGCGGAGTCATCGAAGCTGCTCTGCCAGGCCCTTGAGCCGGACGTAGTCGAACTTGCCCGTGGCCAGCCTCGGGATCTCAGCCAGATACTCGATGCGGCGCGCCACGGCAAGCTCGGTCACCCCAAGCCGGCGCGCGGCCTCGAAGAGCGCTTCGCGCCGCAAGCCCGGGTCGGCAGTGAACAGCACGATCGATTCGCCCCGGCCCGCTTCCGTCCTGGCCACCGCCGCCGAGGGCGCCCGGGGCGAGGCCTCCGCAGCGAGCCGCTCCGCGAGCTCCAGGGGCACCATCTCGCCGGCCACCTTCACGAAGCGTCGCAACCGCCCGGTGATGTATAAGAAGCCGTCTTGGTCCATCTCGGCCACGTCCCCGGTAGCATACCAGCCCGACCCCAGGCTCGAAGCCGGAGGCTCGAGCCGGCCGGGCCGCTCCGGGCGCAGATGCCCCAGCATGAGATTCGGGCCGCAGACGTGCAGCTCGCCGCCGCGGGCGATGCCGGGTACCGGCACGATGCGGCACTCCATCCCCGGCAGGGGCCGTCCCACGGAACCGGGTTTGTATGCGAACGGCGTGTTTACTGCCACCACGGGCGCGCACTCGGTGGCCCCGTACCCCTCAAGGATCCGGATGCCGAACTTGTCCAGCCAGAGTCGGCGCACATCCTCCGGCAACCGCTCGGCCCCGGCGATCACATACCGCATGTTGTAGAAGTCATACGGATGCGCGAGCGCCCCGTAGCGCGCCAGGAACGTGGGGGTGCCGAGCAGCACGCTCGCGTCGCGCCCGTAGGCGAGCTCGGGAATCGTGCGGTAATGGAGCGGCGACGGGTATAGCACCGTACGGCAGCCGTTTAGCAGCGGTACCAGCAGCCCGCAGGTCAGCCCGAAGGAGTGAAACAGCGGCAGAACGGTGAGGAAACGGTAGCGGTTGGAGATCTCGACTACGGCGCGCACCTGCGCCAGGTTCGCCAGCAGCGCGTCGTGGCTGAGTACGACGCCCTTCGGCCTGGCCTCGGACCCGGAGGTGAATAGAATCACGGCCGGCTCGGACGGCTTGGCGCGCGCAGCCGCTCGCTTGGGAAACCATCTGGCCCAGCCGGCCAGCCAGAGCTTGTCCCAGAGGCGGAGCTCCGCGCGAAGGTCTTCGAGGTAAAGGATGCGTATGCCTGGCAAAGAGGAAAGCTTTCCGGCCAGCCGCGCCCGCTCCAGGAACGCCCGCGAAGTGACAAGTGTGCGGACCGCCGCAGCGGCGACAGCCGATTGCAGGCCTTCAGGTCCCACCGTAAAGTTCAACACCGCCGCCACGCGCCTGGCGGCGGCGACGCCAAAGATGAGCGCCGCGGTCGGAGCCGCGTTTGGCATCAACACACCGACGGCCTCACCCTCGCGGCCGATGCGCCGGATCAGCCGGCTCAGCGCCAGCGAGGCCTTCAGCAGCCAGGCGTACGTCTGGCCTTCTTGCTGGGCGTCATCCAGAACTTGGGTCCGCCGGCCGTAAAGCGCCGCGGCATCCGCCAGCGCCTCAAACAACGTGGCTCGAGGGCGCGAGGCCAAGCAGGCCTCTTCGAGCAGCGCGCGAAGTTGCCTTGCCGCCGCCTGGCGCTGCGCCTTCCGGCTGGTTACGGGCGGGCGCGCGATCATGCGCGGCTCGACCACCGTCAGCCGGATCCGCGGGAACAGCCTGCGCGGAAACGGCGCCTTCATCCGGCTGAACGGTGTATAGATGGCGCCGTCGATGAAAACCGTCACCACCGTCGCGCCCGTGGCGAGCGCCACGAACGCGGCGCTCTCATAAGTCTTCATCAGACCGCCGGTGACGGTGACCCGCCCCTCGGGAAAGAGCACCACGGGGCGGCCCGCTTCGAGCTCTCGAAGAATCCCACGAACGGCGGCCGGCCGGAGCGCCTCGACGATGACGTGGGGGAACCAGCGGACCAGGATGCGGAAGCGTCGCTGCCGCCAGATGTCGGCATGCACGACCCAGACCACTTCCCAGGGCAGGAAGGCGAAAAGGAGCACGGCGTCGAGCAACGACTGGTGGTTGGCGATCACCAGCAGCCTTTCCGGCGCCGGCCGGGGCCACTCTCCGCGAACCTCCACGCGGTAGAGCAGCCGGAGGATCAGCCGGAGGAGCCGCCGGAGCATCGCCGGCCTCGATCCTCTAGGCCGGAACTTCGGCCGGCTCCAGCTTGCGTTTGTACGTGCACTCTTGATTCGGGCACCGGAGCACAGTATCCGACTTCTGCCAGCGCTCCACCAGATACGGGCTGCCACATTCCGGACAAGACTCGGCAACGGGCTTGGCCCAGGAGACGAAGTCGCAGTCCGGATATCGACTACAGCCGTAGAATACTTTGCCGCGCTTGCTGCGCCGCTCGACGAGCTCTCCCTCGGAGCATTTCGGGCAGGCGACGCCGATCGTTCTGTGCTTCACGTACTTGCAAGTGGGATAGTTGCCGCAGGCGGTGAATTCGCCGTAACGGCCGCTCTTGATCACCAGCCGCCCGCCGCACTGCGGGCAGGTCTCCTCGAGCGGCACATCAGGCTTCTTGGGCTCGGAGTTCAGCCGGCGCGTGGTCTTGCACTCGGGATAGCCGGAGCAGGCCCAAAACTGGCCGAAGCGGCCTTTCTTGAGCACCATGGGGCGGCCGCAGTTCGGGCAGTACTCCTCGGCTTGATCGCCGAGCGCCGCCCGCTCCTCCTCCGGCAGCTCGATAGCGATCTCCCGGGTATTGGTGCACTCCGGATAACCGGAGCAGGCCAGGAACCGGCCGTGGCGGCCCCACTTGATGACCATCGGCCGGCCGCATTTCTCGCAGGTCTGGTCGGTCGGCTCCTCCATCCGCTTGATGTTGGCCATCTCGGTCTCGGCCCGCACCAGGTCCAGCTTGAACTTGTCGTAGAACTCGGCAATGGCGGCGCGCCAGTCGCGGCGGCCTTCCTCGATCTCGTCGAGTTCCTCCTCCAGGCGCGCCGTATAGCGCACGTCGAAGATGTCGTCGAAGGCCTCCACCAGAAGGTCATTGACGATCTTGCCGAGCTCCGTCGGATAGAACCGGCCGCCTTTCTTGACCACGTACTCGCGCTCCTGGATGGTGGACAGGATGGAGGCGTAGGTCGAAGGCCGGCCCACCCCGTCGGCCTCGAGCTCCTTGACCAGGGTGGCCTCGGTGTAGCGCGGCGGCGGCTCGGTGAAGTGCTGCTCGGGCTCGACAGAGCGCAACTGAAGCTTCTCGCCCTCCTCCACCGGCGGCAGCTTGTGTTCGAGCTCCTCGTCCTCCTCGTCCCTCTGATCTTTGCCTTCCTCGTAGACCTTCAGGAAGCCGTCGAACTTGAGGACCGAGCCAGTGGCGCGGAGCAGGTACTGCGCGCCGTCCCCGCCGTGTGCGGCAACCTCGATGGTGGTCTGATCGAACAGAGCGGGCATCATCTGGGAGGCGACGAAGCGCTGCCAGATCAGGCGGTAGAGCTTGAGCTCGTCCTCCGCCAAATAGGGCGCCACGGCATCCGGGGTGTTGAGCACGGAGGTCGGGCGGATGGCCTCGTGGGCGTCCTGCGCCTCTTTCTTACTCTTGTAGTAAACGGGCGCCTCCGGCAGGTATTCCTTCCCGTAGCGCTCGCCGATGAAGCTGCGAACCTCGGCCAGCGCGTCGGCGGAGACGCGCGTCGAGTCGGTCCGCATGTAAGTGATCAGACCGACCGAGCCCTCACCGCCCAGCTCGACGCCTTCATAGAGCCGCTGCGCCAGCGCCATCGTGCGCTTGACGCTGAAGCGCAGCTTGCGCGCCGCCTCCTGCTGGAGCGTCGAGGTAATGAACGGCGCTACGGGATTGCGCTTTTTCTCCCGGGTGATGACCGACTTGACGCGATAGTCGGCCCCCTCGAGCACGGCGGCGAGCTTCCGCGCCTCCTCCTCGTTCGGGATTTCGACCGCCTGATCGTCGCGCTTGATAAGCCGCGCCTCGAGCACGGGCGGCTTGCGCGCCTTCAGATGAACGTCGATCGTCCAATACTCGCGCTTCTCGAACTGCTCGATCTCGCGCTCGCGCTCGACGATCAGGCGCAGGGCGACGGTCTGGACCCGCCCGGCCGAAAGTCCTCGCCGGACTTTGTCCCACAGCAAGGGAGAGATCTTGTAGCCCACCAGGCGGTCCAGGACGCGCCGGGCCTGCTGGGCTTCTACAAGATTAGGATTTACAAAGCTGGGCCGCTGAAACGCTTCACGGACCGCCTTGGCCGTGATCTCGTTGAACATCACCCGGTAGATCTTGGGCGCCGGCTTGCGCTTCCGGCCGTTGCCCTGGAGTTCCTCCGCCAGGTGGTAGCAGATGGCCTCCCCTTCCCGATCCGGGTCCGCAGCCAGGTAGACTGCCTCGGCTTTCTCGGCGGCCTTCTTGAGCTCCTCGATCAGCTTCTTTTTGCCCTCGATGATCTCGTAACGAGGGGTGAAGTCGCGGTCAATGTCAACCGCCAGTTCATTCTTGGGCAGATCCTTGACGTGGCCGAGCGAGGCCTTGACAGTGAAATCTTTGCCCAAGTACTTGCTAATCGTTTTCGCCTTCGCCGGCGATTCGACGATGACGAGCGATTTCGCCATAAATTCGCCTGCTGATCCTCCTTGGCGATGGTCCGAACGCGGCGAGCCGGCCCGGGGCAAAAGGGCCGGCCTGCTACCTACCACACTTTAACAAAGTTCTTTCCGGGCAGTTGCCGGACGAGGCCGAGCATTTCGAGCTCAAAGAGCGCGGCAATCAGCTCTGAAGAGGAATAGTGATCGAGCCGATCCAGAATCTCGTCCAAGTGAAGCGGCTTATCCACCTGACAGAGATTGAGCACGGCTCGGCAGACCTCGCCGGCCGGGCCGAGCGGAAGGGACGTC
Source organism: uncultured Bryobacteraceae bacterium (assembly GCA_938003835.1). Classification (GTDB taxonomy): domain Bacteria; phylum Acidobacteriota; class Terriglobia; order Bryobacterales; family Bryobacteraceae; genus CALKXJ01. The sequence goes on from CALKXJ010000012.1 coordinate 51,689, forward strand.
TGTCGAGGCGCCGTGGACGCGGGCTGCCGTCCGGCGCCCGGCGCCTCCGCCTCGAGGCGTTCCGCCAAGCGCCGGCGCTCGCCCACCGGGAGCTCATCGAGGATGTCGGTAGCCTCCTGGACGAGCTTGGCCCCTTGTTTTATCAGCAAGTTAGGGCCCCAGCTCATCTTCGAGGTGACGTTGCCGGGCACGGCGAAGACCTCCCGGCCCTGCTCCATGGCCAGTCGGGCCGTGATGGCCGAGCCGGAGTACTGGGCGCCCTCAACCACAAGCACCCCGAGGCTCATCCCGCTGATGATTCGGTTCCGAACCGGAAAGTTTTGCGGCTGGCCCGGCGTGCCCATGGGAAATTCCGTGATGATCAGTCCCTTTCGCGCGATCTCAGCGGCCAGGGACCGGTTCTCGGCCGGATAGATGACGTCCAGACCGCAGCCGAAGACCGCGACCGTGTCCCCACCGGCGGAAAGCGCGCCGCGGTGAGCGGCCGTGTCAATTCCCCGGGCCATTCCGCTGACGATCACCAGACCCGCCCGCGCAAGGTCCTGAGAGAGCCGCTCCGCGACCGCAACGCCGTACGGGGTGGGGCGCCGAGTGCCCACGATCGCCAGCATCGAGCGCTGAAGCAGCTCGACTCTGCCCTGGGCAAACAAGAGCACCGGCGGGTCGAAGATCTTGCGCAGCGACGGCGGGTAGCGCGGATCGCGCAGCGGCACCAGCTCGGCGCCCGCGCGGACCAGCCTCTGCTGCTGATCGACAGCCTCTTCAAAGGCACATCCGCTGGCGATGCTCTGAGCGACACTGCCGCTTAGCCCCGCCTGCTCGAGTTCGGACCGGGAAGCGCTGAAGACGGCCTCCGGCGTGCCGAATCGCTCGAGAAGCCGCACAGCCGATCGTGCGCCGAGGCCGGGCACCAGCCGCAAGGCGAGCCAGTAAAGCAGAGTCTGTTGGTCTACAGCCGCGCCGAGCACCTCTACCCGGTTTGGTGCCGGTTGCCCCGCCGGGCTCTCAGCCGCACCTCAGAGGCGGCCGAGCCCTTCGGTCAGCTCGATGTAAGTGCCCCAGGGATCGGTGAAAAACGCCACCCAGACGCCCAGCCTCTCGACGAACTGATACGGCACGTCGAAGCGCACCCCCTGCTGCTCAAGCCGTCGGCAGAAGTCTTTGAGACCTCTGATCTCGAATCCGATATGGTCCAGGGCGCGGCCGCGCGTGCCGGCCACCTCCCCTTTGGCCTCCGAGAAGGAGAGGTTGGCGCCGGGGATGTCGGCGGCTTCGAACTTGCCGCGCCGGCCGGGGATGGCTCCGAACGTCTTGACGTACCAGGCTCGCGTGGCCTCGACCGCGGGTGTATAGAAGTGGACGTGATGATGGGCGATGGGCGCCGCCAGCGACGGCTCCTCGGTCAGCTCCACCTTCAGGTCTCCCGGAAATCGCAGGAAGACCTGGTTGGGGTTGGGGCGTGTTTCATACACCTCACCGCCGGCGGCCTTCCAGCGCGCTTCTGCCGAGGCGAGATCGCGCACGGCGAATCCCAGGTGGTTCACCGTGGAGCCTTCCGTGCCGCCTGTCGGGTCCCCTTCCCGGAGCGCCACGAAGACACCGGGAAATTTGAGCAGCTCCATCGGCCCGAGCATTACCGGCTCGGACCCTAGGCCCTCCACCCACAGCCGGCGAGAGGCCGCAAGGTCCTGGACCAGGATGTGCAGGTGTCCCATCGAGACTCCCGCCCGAGAGGGTGCGGCAAGCTGGGTGAAGGCAACCCGGGGCGCCGCCAGCGTCGACAACAAGGCAATCGCTTGCCTGCGGTTCATGGTGCAATCGTCCCCACCGAGCCTATCATGCGGCGACGGGCGGTTGCACGGCCGGCGAGCGGTGTGGTAGCTTAACGACTTCGGGACCTCTTCTCGTTACCGGGTAGTTGCTTCGTAGATCGGGATCCCCGGCAGACCCAATGGACGCAGTTCTAACCGCGCTGGGTGGGCTGATGCTGAAAGCCGTGCCCACCCTCATTCTGCTCGTTCTGCTTCACCTATACCTGAATTGGGCATTTTACGGCCCGATGGACCGCCTTTTGGAGCGCCGGCGCGAGGCGACCGAGGGAGCGCGCCGGGCGGCGGAGGAGAGCTTCCGCCACGCGGAAGAGAAGGCCGCAGCCTATGAGGAGGCGCTGCGGCAGGCGCGCGCCGAGTTGTTCGCGGAGCAGGAGCAGCGCCGCGCCAGGCTCCAGCAGGAACAGGCCGAGGCCCTGGCGCGAACCCGCCGGGCGATGGAGGCGCTCGTCAGTGACGCCCGCGCCCAGGTGGCGCAGGAGGCGTCGGCCGCACGGCGCGCCCTGGAGGCCGAAAGCGACGCGCTCGCCGAGCAGATCGCCGCGGCGCTGCTGGCCAGGAGGCTCAATTGAGGCGGCACGGGATGCTGGCGGCCTGGCTGCTGCTGGGGGCCGGCCTGGTTTTTGCGGCCGAAGGCGACGGCGAGCACCACGGCAACCCGACGCTCTGGAAGAGTCTCAATTTCGTTGTCCTTGCCGCGGGCTTCGGCTATCTCATTCAAAAGGCCCTGCGGCCCTATCTCGCCTCGCGGACCGAGTCAATTCAGCGCGAAATCGCTGAAGCGACCCGCCTGCGCGCCGAAGCCGAGGCACGGGCGGCGGAGACGGATCGGCGACTGGCCAACCTGGACGCGGAAATCGAAGAGCTGCGGGCCGAAGCGCGGCGGGAGATGGAGGAGGAAGAGCGGCGCCTCAAGGCGGAAAGCGAGCGGGCGATCGCGCGGATGCAGTCGAGTGCGGAGCTCGAGATCGCCTCCCTGACCAAGCGCGCGCGGCAGGAGCTCAAGGCCTACGCGGCGGAGCTGGCGCTCAAGCTGGCCCGGGAGAAGATCCGGCAGCGGATGACCCCGGAGATCGCGCACGCCCTGGTGGACAACTTCGTCCACAGCCTCGACCGGCGCCCGAGGAGGGCCGATTAGCCGCTATGTCGCTCGCGGTGGCAAAACAGTATGCGCAAGCGCTGGCCGATCTGGTGTTCGCCCCGAACTCGGCCGTGACGGCGGCCCAGGTGGCGGACCAACTGCGCTCCATCGAGGAGCTCACGCGCTTCTCGGCGGAACTGCGGACCATCCTGCTGAGCCCGGCCGTGCCGCCGGCACGGAAGCGCTCGGTCATCGCCCGGCTGACCGAACCGCTCGGGCTGGCCCGCCTGGTGCGCAATTTCCTGTTCGTCGTCATCGACCGGCGCCGGATTGCGTTGCTCGGGCCGATCCGGGAGGCCTTCGAGCGGCTGGTGGACGAGCGGGAGGGGATCGTGCGAGCCCAGGTCCGCGCCGCCGGCGAGCTGCGCCCAGAGCACCGGGCCCGGCTCGAGGAGGCGCTCGGGAGGCTGACGGGCCGGCAGGTGCGGAGCGACTACGCGGTGGACGAAGAGCTGCTCGGCGGTCTGGTGCTCCGGCTCGGCTCAACCGTCTACGACGGGTCGTTGCGCGGCCGACTGGAGGCGCTCAGGCGGCGCCTGGCGGAGTAGGAATTCGACTATGGCTCAATTGCTTGCCGACGAAATCGCGCGTGTGCTGCGCGAGGAAATCCAGAACTACGAGACGGCCATCGACGTCGCCGAGATCGGTTCAGTGATCTCGGTGGGCGACGGCATCGCCCGGATCTACGGTCTCGAGAACGCCATGGCGGGCGAGCTGCTCGAGTTTCCGCACGGCGTCTCCGGCCTGGCGCTCAACCTCGAAGAAGATCAGGTGGGCGCCGTGCTGCTAGGCAACTACGAGGAGATCCGCGAGGGCGACATCGTCAAGCGCACGGGCCGCATCATGTCGGTTCCGGTGGGCGAGGCGCTCGTCGGCCGGGTGGTGAACGCCCTGGGCGAGCCGCTCGACGGCAAGGGCCCTATCGAAACCGACAAGTTCAACCCGGTGGAGCGGCTGGCGCCGGGCGTCGTCGAGCGGCTGCCGGTAAAGGAGCCGCTCCAGACGGGCATCAAGGCCATCGATGCGATGATCCCCATCGGCCGCGGCCAGCGCGAGCTGATCATCGGCGACCGCCAGACGGGCAAGACCGCCATCGCGCTCGACACGATCATCAACCAGAAGGGCGGCGACGTGATTTGCATCTACGTCGCCATCGGCCAGAAGCGCTCCACCGTCGCCCAGGTGATCAAGACGCTCGAGGACTACGGGGCGATGGACTACACGATTGTCGTCTCGGCTTCGGCTTCCGATCCGGCGCCGATGCAGTACATCGCGCCTTACGCGGGCTGCGCCATGGGCGAATATTTCCGCGACACCGGCCGGCACGCGCTCTGCATCTACGATGACCTGTCCAAGCACGCCGCCGCCTATCGCGAGATCTCGCTCCTGCTGAGGCGTCCGCCGGGCCGCGAGGCGTACCCGGGTGACGTATTCTACCTGCACAGCCGCCTGCTCGAGCGCGCCGCCAAGCTGAACGACCAGAACGGCGGGGGCTCGCTCACCGCGCTGCCGTTCATTGAAACCCAGGCGGGCGACGTCTCGGCCTACATTCCGACGAACGTCATCTCGATCACCGACGGTCAGATCTACCTCGAGGCGGACCTGTTCAACGCCAACATCCGGCCGGCGATCAACGTCGGCCTGTCGGTGAGCCGCGTGGGCGGCAACGCGCAGGTGCGGGCCATGCGCCAGGTGGCCGGATCGCTGCGCCTCGATCTGGCGCAGTACCGGGAGCTGGCGGCCTTCGCCCAGTTCGGCTCCGATCTGGACAAGGCCTCCCAGGCCCTGCTCAACCGCGGCCGGCGCCTGACCGAGATCCTCAAACAGGGCCAGTTCGAGCCCCTCCCTGTGGAAAAGCAGGTTCTCGTCATCTTCTCCGGGACCAGCGGGTATCTGGACGACCTGCCGGTCGAGGTCTGCCGCGACTTCGAGAAGGAACTTTACCGCTACGCGGACACTTACCACGCCGACGTGCTGGCCGAACTTCGCGAGAAGAAGGCTCTCGACGACGCGCTCCGCGCCAGGATGCATCATTTGATCAAGGAATTCAAGGAGCGCTTCGTGGCCGAGCGGGGCCTGAAAGAGTAAAGGCCGATGCCCAGCCTGATCGACATCCGGCGCCGGATCCGCTCGGTCCGCAACACGCAGCAGATCACCAAGGCCATGAAGATGGTCTCGACGGCGCGCCTCAGGCGGGCCCAGGAGCGCGTGCTGCTGGCGCGGCCCTATGCCCGGATGCTGAGCGAGCTAGTGGCCAACGTGGCGGCAGCCGCGCAGTCCGAGGAGCTTCTGGCGGCGCATCCGTTGCTGGTCCGGCGCGCCGAGGAGCGCGTCCAACTGGTCTTCTACACCGCCGACCGCGGACTCGCCGGCGCCTTCAACTCCAACCTGATCAAGGCGGCCCAGCAGTTCCTGCGCGAGCGCGAGGGCGTCCGGGTGGAGATCGAGGCGATCGGGCGCAAGGGCCGCGATTTCTTCCGCAAGCGGAAAGCGGCGTTGAGCGGCGAGCATCTGGGGCTCGGCAACAAGGCCCTCTACGCCGACATCGTTCCGGTGGCCGACCGCATCATCGAGCGCTACCGGAGCGCGGAGATCGACGCCGTCTACCTGCTCTACAACGAGTTCAAGAGCATCCTGTCGCAGAAGCTGGCCGTCGAACGGGTGCTGCCGATCGAGCTGCCCAAGGGCCGCCGGTTTACCGAATACATCTACGAGCAACCGCCGGTGCAGATGCTCGAGAGGCTGCTGCCCCAGTACGTGCGCGTGAGCTTCTACCACGCCCTGCTCGAGTCGACTGCGGCCGAGCACGCGGCCCGGATGACCGCCATGGATGCGGCGACTTCCAACGCCGCCGAGCTGATCGACAAGCTGACGCTGTATCTCAATCGGGTGCGGCAGGCCAGCATCACGCGCGAAATCATCGAGGTGGTGAGCGGCGCCGCGGCGCTCGCCTGAGGTGGAAGGAGTTTTATGGAGGCTTCATCGCTACCTGTCGGAAAAGTGATCCAGGTGGCCGGCCCGGCCGTGGACATCCAGTTCCCCGAAGGCCAGGTCCCCATCATCAACACCGCCGTTCGCATCACTTCCGACGGCTTCAACGTTCCTCATCCGATCGACATCATCGTGGAAGTGGCCCAGCATCTGGGCGGCGGGCGCGTCCGCACGATCGCGCTCAAGCCCACCGAGGGGCTGGTGCGCGGCATGCGCGCCGTGAGCACCGGCGGGCCGATCACCGTGCCGGTCGGCAAACAGATCCTGGGCCGGGTGCTGAACGTGCTGGGCGAGCCGGTCGACCACATGGGCCCGGTCATCACCGAGAAGCGCTACCCGATCCACCGGCCGGCGCCGAGCCTGGAGGAGCAGTCCACCGAGCTCGAGATGTTCGAGACCGGCATTAAGGTGATCGATCTGCTCGAGCCCTACCTCCGCGGAGGCAAGATCGGCCTGTTCGGCGGTGCGGGCGTCGGCAAGACGGTCATCATCATGGAGCTGATTCACAACATCGCCCTCAAGCACGGCGGCGTGTCGGTCTTTGCCGGCGTGGGCGAGCGCACGCGCGAGGGCAACGACCTGTGGCTGGAGATGCAGGAGTCGGGCATCGTGGACCCGCGCGACTGGCGCAAGTCCAAAGTCGCTCTCATCTACGGCCAGATGACCGAGCCGCCCGGGGCGCGCCTGCGGGTGGGCCTCACCGGGCTGACGGCGGCCGAGTATTTCCGCGACGAGGAAAAGCAGGACGTCCTGCTGTTCATCGACAACATCTTCCGCTTCACCCAGGCCGGCAGCGAGGTCTCGGCCCTGCTGGGACGCATGCCGTCGGCCGTCGGCTACCAGCCCAACCTGGCCACCGAGATGGGCGAACTTCAGGAGCGCATCACCTCGACCAAGACCGGCTCGATCACCTCGGTGCAGGCTATCTACGTGCCCGCCGACGACTACACGGATCCCGCGCCGGCCACCACCTTCGCGCATCTCGACGCCACCACGCAGCTATCGCGCGCCATCGTCGAGCTGGGCATCTATCCGGCTGTCGATCCGCTGGCCTCCACCTCGCGCATTCTCGATCCGCGCATCGTCGGCCAGGAGCACTACGACACGGCGGTGCGCGTCAAGCAGATCCTCCAGCGCTACAAGGATCTCCAGGACATCATCGCCATCCTGGGCATCGACGAGCTCTCCGACGAGGACAAGCTGATCGTGGCCCGGGCGCGCAAGATCCAGCGGTTCCTCTCGCAGCCCTTCCATGTGGCGTCGCAGTTCACCGGGCGCGAAGGCAAGTACGTTGTGTTGAAGGACACCATCCGGGGCTTCCGCGAGATTGTCGAAGGCAAGCACGACGAGATTCCCGAGCAGGCCTTCTACATGCAAGGCACCATCGACGACGTGCTCGAGGAGGCCGAGCGGCTGAAGAAGGCGATGGTCTGATGCCGGAAACGTTTCTGCTGGAGGTGGCCACCCCGGAACGCCTGCTGGTTCGCGAGCAGGTGCGCGAGGCACAGATCCCGGCCGCGCGGGGCTACATCGGCGTGCTGCCGGAACACGCCCCGCTGCTGGCCGAGCTGGGCACGGGGACGCTTTCCTACGCCGTCGGTGAGAGGCGAAGCAGCATCGTCGTCTCCGGCGGCTTCGTCGAAGTTCAGCCGGATCACGTACGCGTGCTGGCCGAGACGGCCGAGCGCCCCGAGGAGATCGACACCGAGCGGGCGCGCCAGGCGCTCCGCCAAGCCGAGAGGGAGCTGCTGATGGCGCCCCCGGGCGCCGACATCGCCCGGGCGTTGAACAAGCTGCGCAAGGCCCAGGAGCGGCTGGCGGCGGCCGAGAAACAGAAGGCGCAAACGGGGAAGAGGGCCTGAGCCGGGCGCCTCAGAGCTCGCCGCGGATCAAGTCTTCGTAGGTCTCCCGGGCGCGCACGACGCGCCAGCGATCCCCCTCGACGAGCACCTCGGCCGGGCGCGGCCGCGCATTGTAATTCGAAGCCAGCACGAAGCCGTAGGCGCCGGCCGAGCAGACCGCCAGCAGATCGCCGGGCATGACGTTGGCCATCCTCCGGTCACGGGCCAGAAAGTCCCCGGTTTCGCAAACCGGCCCGACGACGTCGGCCACCACCTCGCCCAGCGCCGGAACGCGGCGCAAGGGGATGATCTCGTGGTGTGACTGGTAGAGCGCCGGCCGGATCAGATCGCTCATCGAGGCGTCGACAATGACGAACTCCTTGCGCCCGGTGCGCTTGCGATAGAGCACGCGGGTAAGCAGCACGCCCGCCTCGCCGACAATGGAGCGGCCCGGCTCGATGATGACCTCGAGGCCGGTGCCGGCCACCTTTTCCGAAAGGAGCCGGATGAAGGCGCGGACGTCGGGCGCCCGCTCCTCCGGCCGGTAGGCGATGCCGAGGCCCCCGCCGAAGTCGACATGGGTGAGCACGACCCCGCGAGCCCGCAGCCGGGAGGCGAGCTCGAGCATCCTGTCCACCGCCTCGATGAGCGGGTCGGTGTCGAGCAACTGGGAGCCGATGTGGCAACTGAGGCCTACCAGACGCACGTGACCCAGCGAGGCGGCGCGCTCGTAGACCCCCACGGCGTCGGCCATGTCGATGCCGAACTTGTGTTCCTTCAGCCCCGTGGCGATGTAAGGATGAGTCGCCGGGTCGACGTCGGGGTTGACCCGGATGGCTGCGCGAGCCACCAGCCCCCGCCGGGCGGCCAGCGCGTCAAGGAGCGCCAGCTCGGCCTCGGATTCGCAGTTGAAGCTGTGAATGCCCGCCTCGAGGGCGTAATCGATCTCCTCGGCGGTCTTGCCGACTCCCGAGAAGACCACCGTCGCCGGGTCTCCTCCGGCGCGGAGCACGCGGAAGAGCTCGCCGCCCGAGACGATGTCGAAGCCCGCCCCGGCGCGCGCCAGAAGCGCCAGCACCGAAAGATTGAAGTTGGCCTTGACGGCGTAGCAGATCCGGTGGGGTGTGGCGCCGAAAGCCTCGCGGTAGGCTTCGAACTTCTCCCGGATCGAGCCGGCCGAGTAGACATAACAGGGCGTGCCCACCTCGGAGGCGATCTCCGACAAGGGGACGTCCTCGCAGAAAAGGCTGTGGTCACGATACTCGTACGCTGGCTTCATCCTCAAGATCACTGAATGCGAATGGCGATCACGGTCTGGTCATCGGTCATTGGGGCGCCCGCGGTGAAAGCGTCCAGATCGGCAAAGACGGCCTCGACCACGGCCGGAGCCGGCTCACCGGAATAGCGTTCCAGCACCGAATACAGGCGCCCGCGGCCGTAGGCCTCACCGGCCGCGTTCTCCTGATCGTGCACGCCGTCGGAGTAGAGCAGGATCAGATCGCCCGGCTGGGCCTCGAAGACCACCTCGTCATACTCGGCGTCATCGAGCAGCCCGAGCGGAACACCCTCCACCCGCTGCTTGAGGATCTTGCCGTTCCGGCAGGCGATGGGGGGAAAGACCCCGGCATTGGTCATGCGCAGCCGGCGCGCGCCCGGCTCCCAGCACAGCACCAGAAGCGTGACATAGGTCGCTTGCACCTTCCGCTGGCACAGCGCCTCGTTGAGCGAGCGCAGCAGCGCCGCCGGCGTCCTGTGACGCGGGGCCAGGATGCGCAACAGGCCGTTGAGCAAGGCGCCATAGAGAGCGGCGGCGGCGCCCTTGCCGCTCACGTCGCCGAAGGTGAGCACCCAGCGGCGGTCGTCCTGCTCGAAGAAATCCCAGACGTCGCCCGTGATCTCCTCGGCGGCGCGAGAGCGGACGGCAATCTCCAGGCCCTCGACGGCCGGCGGCGGGCGCAGCAGCAGAGCCTCCTGGAGGTGCCTGGCGGCGCGCAGATTCTCGGCGGCCCGGCGTTCGCGCGCGGCGATCTCTTCGTAAAGCCGGGCGTTCTCGATCGAGTTGGAGACCAGCGGCGCCAGCAGCGCGAGCATCTGGACGTGATCGTCCGTGAAGTGGCCCACCCGCCGGCTTTCGAGGTCCATCACGCCAAGCACCCGGTCACGAACCATCAGAGGGACGGCCACCTCGGAGCGGATGCCGGGCGTCGCTTCGATGTAACGGGGGTCGGTGCGGGTGTCATCGACGCGGATGACCTGTTTGGCGGCGACGGCGGCGCCGCTAATCCCTTTGTCGAGCGGGATGTCCTCCAGCTCGACCCGCTCGCCGGAGCGCAGGCTGAAGCGGGAACGAAGCACGCCGCGCGCCGGATCGACGAGCAGGACGTGAAAGGCGTCATAGCTGATGAGGCGGCGGACCGTGGTGGCGATCCGGTTGAGCAGCTCGTCCAGATCGAGCGTCGAGGAAAAGCTATGCGCCAGGGCGGCCAGCGTGCGCAAGGAGTGGTTCTGGCGGACGACCCGGCGGTGCAGGCGGGCGTTGTCGATCGAGGCGGCCACCCGCGAGGCGATCAGTTGCACCAGGGCGGTGTCGGCGGCGGTGTAGGCGTTCGGCCGGGTCGACTGGAGATCGATGACGCCGACCAGGCGATTGCGAGCCACCATCGGCACGGCCAGCTCCGTGCGCGCGGCGTCGACGGTGGGGATGTAGCGCGGGTCGTTGCGCACGTCGCCGACCAGGATGGGCTCCAGCGAGCTGGCGGCTGCGCCGGTAATTCCTTCGTTCAATTGAATCAACAACTTATCGACGATCGCCGCGCGGTGGCCGATCGCATAGCGCACGCGCAGCCCGCCCTGCTTTTCGCTGTAAAGCAGGATGGCGAACAGGTCGTAGGGCACCACTTCCTGGACGACGGCAGCCACCTGCTCCATCAGCTTGTCCAGGTCGAGCGTCTCCGAGGTGAGCTGGGCAACCTCGAGCAGGAAGTCCAGCAGCTCGGTGCGGTCCCGGAACCTGGCGTGAGATTGAGGATCGTCGGCCATGGGCGAGCGCCGGAGTATCCGGGCGATCCCCTTTATTGTAGTACTTGGCTTACCAACAAGATTCCGGCGTTGGGGGCGATTTTTCTGCGACAAATTTGGACTTCGATGATATAATGCCGTCTGGAAAGTGTCTGGTGTGCCTCAGTCCGGCGCGGGCGCAGGAGTCGTATTTTGAGGAACTTGGGGCCAACAGAGCCTCGGCGGATGCGGCCGGCGCAAATCCCAGACGCCTGCGGCGCATCGGAAGCGGGCCGAAACCTTCGTATCGCGGAAGAAACGAGGGCCGCCCGGAGTGTCCCTAGGTTCCGGGCAGGCCGCAGCAGGTGATCATCCGTGGATCATTTAGAAGATCAATATCTTAGTGACGGAAACGAGCCGCTGAGCCTCCCCTTCGATGACGAGGCGGGCTTCTTTCATCCCGAAGAGATACACGACGGCGACGAGTTTCATGCCCACCAACACGCCGAGGAATCCATCTACACCGATGACCCGGTGAGGGTGTACCTGCGGGAGATGGGCGCGGTGCCCCTGTTGACCCGGCAGGGCGAGGTCAGCCTGGCGCGAAAGATGGAACAGGGAAAGCTGCGGATGCTTCGGGCGATCAGCCGCTCGCCCGCCGTGCAGCGGCTGGTGGCCGAACAGGCCGAGTTGATCCGGAGCGGCGCTGAGCAGTTGGACACCTACGTCGAGATCGGCGGGGAGATGGAGACGGCCGGCTCGGCCTCGGAAGACCGGCGCGAGGAGATTCGCAAGCTGTACCTCGACGTGCTCGCGCTCGAGAAGCAGCACCGCCAGCTCTCCGAGAAGTTCCAGAACGTCAATCCCTCCAACAAGCGCCTCCGCCGGCGCTGGGGATGGCGACTGGGACGGTGCCGGATCCAACTGTCGCGCGCCATCCGGGCCATCCCGTTCCGCCAGCAGTACTGGCGTCTGTTTGCCGGCGAGATCGAAAGGGCCTGCGAGGAACTTTCTCACCTGGAGGCGGAACTGAGGCGTCTCGAAGAGCGGGGCGAAGCCGCCGCGCCCCGCCTGCGTGAGCTTCGCCGGGAGATCCGCAAACGGGAGTCCGCCGCCGGGGCCACCTTCCAGGAGCTGAGCCGGACGCTGGCCCGGATTCGCGAGGGCGAGGCGCAGGCCGAACGGGCCAAGAAGGATCTCGTTGAGGCCAACCTGCGCTTGGTGGTCTCGGTGGCCAAGAAGTACGTCAACCGCGGCCTGCATCTGCTCGACCTGATCCAGGAGGGCAACATCGGACTGATGCGCGCGGCCGACAAGTTCGAGTATCGCCGCGGCTACAAGTTCTCGACCTACGCCACCTGGTGGATCCGGCAGGCGATCACGCGCGCCATCGCCGATCAATCGCGCACCATCCGAATTCCGGTGCACATGAACGAGAGCATGAACAAGTTCCTGCGCGCCACGCGGGAGCTCGAGAAGGAGCTCGGCCGGGCCCCCACCAACGAGGACATCAGCCGCCGCATGGACATTCCGGTCGAGAAGGTGCAGCGGCTGAAGACCATCTCGCGCGATCCGGTGTCGCTCGAGACCCCGGTGGGCCGCGACGGCGAATCGGCGCTCGGCGACCTGATCGAGGACCGCTGGGTGGGCTCCCCCGTCGATGCCGTCATCGACATCAACGTCCGCGACGAGACGGCCAACATCCTCAAGACGCTCTCGCCCAAGGAAGAGAAGGTGATCCGGCTGCGCTTCGGCATCGGCTGCGAGCGCGAGCACACGCTCGAGGAGATCGGCGCCCAGTTCGACGTCACGCGCGAGCGCATCCGCCAGATCGAAGCCAAGGCGCTGCGCCAGCTCCGTTCGCCGGAGCGCGCCCGGTACCTGCGGGCTTTGCTCGCGGCCCGATAAGCTCACCCCGGCCCCGGCCGGAGGGCGCCTGCAAGATCCGCCTAATCTCTCTAATCTTGACAGGATTTCTAGGGATTCCTAGAATGGAAGTGCTGGGCACCTTCTCCGCTGCCGAATCATCGAATCAAGAGATGGCAGTCGCCGCACCGATTCTGTTGCACCGCCCGGAGACGTCGATCCTTTCGCGGATCGGCAATACCCCCTTGGTGCGCCTGGAGAAGGTCACGGCGGATCTCGATGGCATCGAGGTCTACGCCAAAGCGGAGTTCTTCAATCCCGCCGGTTCGGTCAAGGACCGCCCGGCGCTCAACATGATTCTCGACGGGATGCGGACCGGGAAGTTTTCGCGGGACCGCATCCTGCTGGATGCCACCAGCGGCAACACCGGCATCGCCTACGCGATGATCGGCGCGGTGATGGGCTTCCGGGTGAGGCTATGCATCCCGAAGAACGCCTCGGAAGAGCGCAAGCGGGTGCTCAAGGCCTACGGTGCGGAACTCATCTTCACGGATCCGGCCGAAGGCTCCGACGGCGCCATCCGCGAATGCCGGCGGATCTATGAGGCGGACCCGGACCGCTACTTCTATCCCGACCAGTACAGCAACCCGGCCAACTGGCGTGCCCACTACGCCACGACGGCGGTGGAGATCATGAAGCAGACGCGCGGCCGGATCACGCACTTTGTGGCCTCGCTCGGCACCAGCGGCACCTTTGTCGGTGTCAGCCGGCGCCTGAAGCGAGACATGCCGCACGTCAAGTGCATCTCCGCCCAGCCCTCCTCGGGCTTTCACGGCCTGGAGGGCTTGAAGCACATGCCGACGGCGCTGGTGCCGGCCATCTACGATCCCACGCTGGCCGACGGCAACGAGTGGATCGAGACCGAGGACGCCTACCGGATGGTCCGGCGCCTGGCGCGCGAGGAAGGGCTGCTGGTGGGGCTCTCCTCCGGGGCGAACGTCGTCGCGGTCCGCCAGGCGGCCCGGCGATTGGTGGAGAGGGGCGCGCGCGCCGTTTTCGTCACCATCCTCTGCGACGGCGCCGAGAAATATCTGAGTGAAGAGTTCTGGAATGATCCGGATTGAGCCCGAGGCCTGGCGCGAGATGGTGGCCCACGCTCGCGCGACCTATCCCAATGAGTGCTGCGGGGCGATGCTCGGCCGCATCGACAACGGCGAAAAGGTTGTCCAACTGGCCGTTTGCCTGAAGAACGCCTACAGCGGCGAGCAGCGCAACCGCTATGAGGTGCGCCCGGAAGACCTGCTGGCGGCCGAGCGGCGGGCGCGGCGGGAGGGCCTGGAGCTGGTGGGCATCTTTCACTCCCATCCGGACGCCGATGCCTATTTCTCCGAAACGGACTTGAAGAATTCCTGCCCGTGGTACTCCTTCGTGGTGCTTTCGGTGAAGCAGGGCGAGGTGGACCATGCCCGGTCATTTTTGCCCAACGCTGAGCAGACCGAGGCCCGGCAGGAAGAATTGATCTACCCCGACAAGGAAGCGTAACGATGGCCAAGGTACTGATTCCCACGCCCCTGCGACCATATGCGGACAAGCGCGACAGCGTCGAGGTCGAAGGCCGTACGGTCGGTGAAATCCTCGAGGCGCTGACCGCGCAATACTCCGAGCTCCGCCGACACCTGTTCAACGACGAGGGCAAGCTCAGGAATTTCGTCAACATCTACGTCAACGACGAGGACATCCGCTACCTGAACAGGGAAGCGACGCCCGTTCAGGCTTCCGACACGCTCTCGATCGTGCCGAGCATCGCGGGAGGGCGCGATGGCCGTTGAGGTCTTCGCCCCGCCGGTGACCCTCTCCAACGAGGAGATCCTGCGCTACAGCCGGCACCTGATCATGCCGGAGGTGGCCATGGAGGGCCAGCTCAAGCTCAAGCGCGCCAGGGTGCTCCTGATCGGTGCAGGGGGCCTGGGAGCGCCGCTTGGCATGTATCTGGCGGCGGCCGGCGTGGGCCGGATCGGACTGGTCGATTTCGACGTCGTCGACCCGACGAACTTGCAGCGGCAGGTGATCCACGGCACCAAGGACGTCGGCCGCAAGAAGCTCGACTCGGCGGCCGAGCGGATGCTCGACATCAACCCGTTCATCCGCATCGACAAGTACGAGACGGCGCTCACCAGCGAGAACGCCCTGGAGATCCTGCGCGACTATGACGTCGTCGTCGACGGCACCGACAACTTTCCCACGCGCTACCTGGTCAACGACGCCTGCGTGCTGCTCGGCAAGCCGAACGTCTACGGGTCGATCTTCCGCTTCGAAGGGCAGGCCACGGTCTTTGCCTACAAGGGCGGGCCGTGCTACCGGTGCCTCTATCCGGAGCCGCCACCTCCCGGCCTGGTGCCGAGCTGCGCCGAGGGGGGCGTGCTGGGCGTTTTACCGGGAACCATCGGGGCGATCCAGGCCACCGAAACCGTCAAGCTGATTCTCGGCACGGGCGAGCCGCTGGTCGGCCGGCTGCTGCTTTACGACGCGCTGGCGATGCGCTTCCGCGAGCTGAAGCTCCGCAAGAACCCCGAGTGCCCGGTCTGCGGCGATAACCCCACCATCCGCGAACTGATCGATTACCACGAGTTTTGCGGTGTGCCGCGCCAGGAGAGCGAGACCGGCCCGGCGGAGTGGGAGATCGACCCGGTCGAGGTGAAAGCGAAGATGGACCGGCGCGAGCGGTTCGTGCTGCTCGATGTGCGGGAACCGCACGAGTTAGAGATCTGCCGCCTGCCCGGGGCGGTCTCGATCCCGCTCGGCGAGCTCACGCGCCGGGTGCACGAGCTCGACACCGCCGACGAGATCATCACCGTCTGCAAGGTGGGCCAGCGCAGCGCCCGGGCGGCGACCTTCCTGCGCCAGGTGGGCTTCCGCAAGGTGAAAAACATGCGCGGCGGAACCAACCTCTGGGCGCAGAAGGTCGATCCCTCGATGCCGCGCTACTAGCTTGCCGGCTCGACCGGCGCGTGATGATTCACCGGGCCGGCGCCGCGCCCTAGGCCCGGATTGGTTTCGATCGCGCGGTGGATGAACGCTTTGGCGCGGCGCACGGCCTCGACGAGAGTAAATCCCTGTGCGAGCGAGGCGGCGATGGCCGCCGCGTAGGTGCAGCCGGTGCCGTGCGTGTGGCGCGTGGCGATGCGCGGCGCCGCCAGCTCCACCACCTGATCCGGCGTTACCAGCAGGTCCGTCGCGCCCTGGGCGCCGTGACCCCCTTTGACCAACACCGCCCGCGCGCCCAGGGCCAGGATACGGCGCGCCGCGCGCTCCATGCTCGGCAGATCGGAGACCTGGACGCCGGCGAGAGCCTCGGCCTCGGCGAAATTCGGCGTCACGAGCGCCGCCTGCGCGAGCAACCGGTCCCGGATCTCCCCGCGCGCTTCCTCGCTCACCAGCGGCGCGCCGTGCTTGCTGATCATCACCGGGTCGACAACGAGCGGGAACGGGAAGCGGGCGGCGGCCTGCGCGACGGCGCGGACGATCTCCGCGTTGCCCAGCGCCCCCGTCTTGGCCGCCTGGGGCGGGATGTCCTCGAGCACGGCTTCCAGTTGTTCGAGCACGAGCGATGCCGGCAGGCACTCCACCCGGTCCACTCGCAGCGTGTTCTGCACGGTCAGCAAGGTGATGACCGCCTCGCCGTAGACGCCAAATTGGTGGAAGGTCTTTAGATCGGCTTGAATACCCGCGCCGCCGCTCGGATCCGAGCCGGCGATCGTGAGCGCCACCGGCTTCATATCTCCTCATTTCATTAGAGCAGGAGCGGGCGGCCGGCTCAGAACGGGATGCGGCGTTTGGCTGACGGCCCAAGCGCGCTGGTGAATTCCACTTCGACGGCGCCGACAAGTGACGCGTCGCCGCTCACCGGGAAACGAGCGGTCAACGCAAACATGCCGCCGACGGTGCTGCTCTCGAAGTAGCTGCGGAAGGCTGCCGCCACGTCGGCACGGATCGGCTGGCCGGGCAGCAGCCTCCCCTGGGTGTCATAGAAGTTGAAGGTGGTCTGACTCACCGAGCGGCTGTTGTCGAAGCCTCGGATCTCGATCTCGAGTTCTCGCGCGGTGCGCCGGCCGGCAGCCGAGTCGATCACCACGGGCGCGGCCGGGATCTGGACGGAGTGGCGCACCGTGTGAGCTCCAAGCCGCGCGGTGAAGACCAGCGTGCCCGCCGTGGTGCCTGTCTGAAAGACGGCGGCATCCTCGGCGCCGAAGCGGGCGGAGGTCTCTCCCTCCCGCACGGTGAATGGGATCGATCGTCCCTTGCCGTTGACGAAGAGGATGGCGGCGTCCTCTCCGGCCGGCTGCACGGAGGGCTGCAATTCGATCTGAAGCTCGCCGGCGCCCGAAGCCGGGGCGGGCGAAGGTAGCGTGATGCGGACCTTGCCCTGGCGCGCGCTTTCGAGCGTCTCCGGCTCCAGCCGGATCTCGGGCTTGGGCAGCGGCGGGTCATACGCCACGCCCTCGAGAATGAAGGCCCGGTCGTCCACGCGGAGCACGCTTTGGTGGATGCCCGCGCGGACGGGCGCATAGGTGATGATGAACTCGGCAAATTCGCCTGACCGGAGCGTGAGGGGCGCCGCGGGCAGCGCGGCGGATTCGAAGGGCCCGGCCTCGAGCGCCACCGCGGCGACCGTCACCGTGGCCTCGGGCGGGCTCCCTAACCGGAATTTCCGGCTCAGGCGGCTGCCGCGTTCGATCCGGCCAAAGACAATGGTGCCGCCCGCCGCGACCGGTTCGAACTGGCCCCGATCCTCGACCGAGAGGATCGCCGTCGGGGGCGAATGGCCAAACAAGATGAACGTGAGTTCGTTGATTTCGAGGACGGCGCTCCAGTTGCCGAACGCCGGCGGCCGAAAGCGCACCCGAAAATCCACGTTCCAACCCGGCGCCACCACGTGCGGAATCGAGGGGTGCCCGTCGAGGGAGAACGGCGAGCCGGGAGGCCGGATCCGGAACCGCGAGATGGTCACCGAGCCCTCGCCCAGATTCCGGACGCGGAGCGGGATCTCGCGGACGTCTCCGGTGGGAACGCTGCCAAAGTCGAGCGTCTGCGCCGCCTGCCTCTCGCTCCCCGGAGCGTCCCGGACAAAGAGCTGAATCTGACCGGCGGCCCAGGCTGCGCCGAGCGCCGCGAGCAGCAGAAGCCGGGCCGTCACGGCGCACCTCCCGGCAGCCGGTAGGTCTCCAGGCCGTCGCCGGAGACTCGCACCATCCATTGCGCGCCCGCCTCCCCTCCCCGGAGGCTCAGCCAGCCGGGGCCCACCGGCTGGAACTTCGGCGCCGCAACGGGCGAGGGGGAGCGGATTTCGGAGCCATCCTGGCGGCGCAGAATGAGCTCCCCGTCGAGCAGGTAAAGGATCTCCTCACCAAGTAGGGCCAGCGGAGGCGCCACGCCGATCAGGCGCGCCTCGTGCAGGGTTCGTTCCCCGTCAAGATCGATCAGAACGAGCCAGAGCGTCTGGTTGCGCTCGACAGCGAGCGCGGCCAGGTTTGCCGCGGCAACCCCGACTGCCAGAACCGCTCCATCAACAGCCGGAGCGAAGCAATCAGGTTCCGCGCCGCGTCCCGGCCGGAGCCGGCAAATCTCGCCCGTCTGGGGCAGCCAGGCCACGCCGAGCGGCTCGGATGGAGAGACCGCGACGAGCGTCTCAGGCGAGGCCACCGGCACGCCGGCGAGCACGCGAAGGTCGCGGCTTACCAGCAGCAGCCTGTTTCCCGCATGCAGGAGCCCGTACGTCCTCGAGAAAGCCGCCGCCCGAACCTGTTGCGCCACCGGCTCGCCAACGAGGAGATTGCCGCTGATGCCCCTCACCGGCCGGAGCGCTCCGGAGGGCTCGACGTAGTAGCCGATCTCGGGGATCTCCAACTGGCCGCCTGGGGCGCAGGCCGCCGGCAACAGGAGCCCCAGCAGGCTCGCCACGGATAGCGCCCTCATGGTTTGCCCACCTGAATCGTTGGCGCGCCGATCTGCACGCCCGAGCTTTGGGCCGCAGCCACGGCGGCGGTAGAGGACGCCGGAGCCTGCGTCTTCCCTGACAGTCCGAGAACCAGGCCGCCGGCGGCGGCCCCCGCCGCCACCAGGGCTACCGTCAGCCAGCGGCCCTGGCTCCGGGAGACGGTGGGACGCCGGGTCTCTGGGGTCGGCTTCGCCAGCGCAGCCGGCTCGACGAGGAATTGTTCGGAGATAACGCCCGCGCGCGCCTGGCCCCGCACGGCGGTGATCCGGATGCGGACGGGACCAGGCTCCGGGCTCCAGCGGATTCCCGTGACGGCGGCCCTGCCGTCGGGACCGGTGATGAGCACCTCGGTCGGCAACCCATTGGCGAACACGCCGCCGGGACCTGAGACCGGAAGCCGAAAGCTGACAGTGGCGCCTTCGACGGGACGGCCGACCTCATCAGTGACCTGGATGGTAAGAGGTGTGGCCGAACGCGATCCCGCCACATGCACGGCGCCCTCCCCTTCGATCACTTTCAGGTGCAGGATGGCCAGTTCGGGATAACCGGGCGGGGGAGGAGCCTGTCCCCGGGCCAGCGTGGCCGCGACCAACCACACCGCCCACGCAGTGGTCCGCATGGCGATGCCTGAGCGAAGCCGGCGCCCCGGCGATCGAAGGCGGATCAGGCCTTGAGCACCACGGCGGTAATGTTATCCGGACCGCCGGCCTGGCGCGCCGCTTCGATCAGATAGTGGCATTTGCCCTCCAAAGTTCGCTCACTTCCTAGGGCTTCGGCGATCTTCTCCTCGCTGATCACCCCGTGGAGGCCGTCGCTCGAGAGCAGCAACTGGAGGCCGGGCCGCCGCAGGCGGCTGTAAGTCTGGATCTCGAGCCTGCGCTGGGTGCCGATGGCCATGGTCAGCACATGCCGCATGGGGTGGTCGCGGAGATAGTCCGCGCGGAGGCGCAGTCTCCGGCTGGCTTCCTGCACCCAGGTCTGATCCTCGGTGATGAGGGTGAGCACGCCACCGTCGAACTCATAGCAGCGGCTGTCGCCGACGCTGGCGATCTCCAGGCGGCCGTCGCAGTCGAGCAAAGCCACCAGCGTGGTACCCATTCCTTCCAGTTGAGGGTCGCGCGAGGCGGCTTCGAAGACGCGCCGGTTGGCTTCCTGAAAGGCCTCCGACAGCAGCGCGGGCGATGGGGCGCCGCCGTTGCGGATCACCTCGCGGACGGTCTCAGCCGCCAGCCGGGACGCATGCTCGCCCGCCTGTGCCCCTCCCATCCCATCGGCGACAAGATAGAGACCAATTTCGGGCTCAATCAGGAAATAGTCCTCGTTGTTTTGCCGAACGCATCCCCGATCGGTCAGGCCATAGGCTTCGAGCATCCGCCCTTCGATTATAGCCCTTGGTCCTTGGAACCGCTCTGGCGGGCGCTCAGGGCTCCGGGCGCCTGCCCCCGGCGAGACGTTTTCTGCCGCCGGCTTGCGGCCCGATCGGGGGACTCTCTTTGAGACGCTCGAGATTCTCGGCGCTCAGGTCGCCGCGCCGGGGACCTTGCTGCTGCGTGGAGCGCTCGAGCAGTTGCTGCACGCCGGCATCGTTCGGATCGAGCGCCGCTGCGGCTTCGAGCCGCGCGCGAGCGGCAACCAGATCGCCGCGCCGCCAGAGCAGATAGCCGGCGTTGAACTGATAATCGGGATCGGCGGGGTCGAGCGCGGCCGCCTGCTCGACGGCCTCGAGCGCCCCGGGGTCACCCAGCCGGTGCAGGGCCAGCCCGAGATTGTTCCAGACGGCCGCGGCGGGCTTCTCGCGCGCCAGCGCCGAGAAGATTTCCACCGCCCCGCGGTAGTCTCCCGTCTGATAACGCGCCACGCCGAGCAGGAAGGCGGCCTCCCGATAGCGCGGATCGCCCGGAGCGATCTGTTCGAGCCAGCGGATGGCGGCGCGGTAGCCGCCTTCAGCCAGTTGCATCCGCGCCAGCTCCAGTCGCGGCGCTGCAAACTCCGGCGCCAGCAGGGCCGCCTGGGCGAGCAGGCGATGCTTCTGCTCCGCGGAGGCGCTCGTGAGGCCGCGGACATAGCTTTCGAGCGCGTCAAGACGTAGCGGCGCCTCCGGAGTTCCCGGTTCCGCCGGACAGTTCTCTTCGAGAAGCCGGCAAAGAATCCTCCCCGCCAGCCGGGCCTGAATCTGGCCGAGATCCGCCAGCGGACCCTCCTCGCTGAAGTCGGCCGTGGTCGCCAGCCGCTCGAGATCGACCAGGCGTGCACGCACTTTCAGGGGGGCCTGCGCAAGCGAGGGGCCGTGCTCTCGAGCGGGAACCTGGAATTCGCCTGCGAGGGCGTAACGAGCCTGGAGCCTTTCGGCGAGTTTCAACGTCGCCGCCAGGCTGCGGCGGCCATTGCCGGCGAGACCCAGGCTCCTCGCGGCTTCTTCGCGCTCCTCGCGGCCGACACAGTCGATCTCACGACTTGCGAGCGCGTCTCGAATCGCCTCGGCGATGCTGTCGCCGATCCATTCCGCGTTCGGCAGCTCCCCGGCGTCACGAAACGGCACGACGACTACCCGGCCCGTTCCTGCGTCGAGAGCCGGGACGGCGAGCAGGAGAACCACAAGCGCGATGCGCAACACCGATTAGTGTAACAACCGGTCCGACCGTCGAGGCGCGGCGTGGCCACCGCCTACTCGAGACCGGCGAGCTCCTCCTCGACCCGGGCGACGATCTCGCCGTACTGCGCGCGCGGCGCTTTGGCGACGAAGGCCTGGAAATGGCGGCGCGCGCGGGCGAGATCCCCGGTCATCTTGTAAATCAGCCCGAGGTTCAACTGGGCTTCCACCAGGTCCGGATCGAGCTCCACGGCCCGCTCGAAGTGGATGCGCGCGGCGGCGAGATCCTGGCGCCCGACGGCGATCAGGCCCAGGCCGTTATAGGCGGCCGCGTGCTGTTCGCCGGTGGCGAGAATCCAGCGGAAGATGCGCTCGGCGTCGGCGACGCGCCCCTTCTCCAGATACGCCGTCGCCAGGTTGGTCTGGCTCTCGACATCGGAGGGGTTCAACTGGGCCGCACGTTCATAGGCGGCGATCGCTTCGTCCTTCTTCCCCTCCCGCAACAACAGGTCGCCGATGCGCGAGTGCAGGCGCCCGCTGCGGATGCCCCGGTCCAGGCCGCTCTGGTAGAGCTTCATGGCGTCCCGGTAGCGGCCGGCCCTCTCGAGTTCCCCGCCGAGGTGGTAGTACAGCGAGGGGTTGGCTGGATCGGTTTCGAGCGCCTTGCCGAGGAGAGCGATCCGCTGCCCGAGCGGCAGCTTCGAGTCCGGCCCCACGGCGAGCTGGAGCGTGCGGAGGATCGAGACGCGGTCCTTGGGGTCGGTGCCCTGCCCGCTCAGCTCGTATTCGCGTGAGGAGAACCCGCTGAGATAGCCGAGCGTCTTGAGCTGGCGCAGGGTGCGCTCGTCGACCAGGCTCGTCTGCACCTTTTCTGCGCCGCCGCGGGCGCGCGCCGCTAGCAGGCCTTTGAGCCGGGTTTCGAGTTGTTGTGCCTCGCCGGGATGATCTCCTATGACGTTGCGCGACTCCTCCGGGTCCTGCTCAAGATCGTAGAGCTCGGGCTTCGGAGCCTGAATGTACTTCCAGCGATTGGTGCGGATGGCCCGCAACTCCGCCCAGCCCATGTTCATCTTGGGGAAAAGCGTCTCAGCGTAACAGTAGGCAGTGTCGACCGGCTTGTCATTCCAGGCTGGAACGAGGCTGACCCCTTGAACCCCATCGGGCGGCGCTCCGCCCATCAGATCGAGCAGTGTCGGCAGCAGGTCGATGGTCCGGGCCTGCGCCATCACCCGCTTGCCCTCCGGCACGCCCGGTCCGGCGAGCAGGAAGGGGATTCGCAAGGTCTCCTCGTAAAGGAAGACGCCGTGAGTGAATTCGCCGTGTTCGCCCAGGCTCTCGCCGTGATCGGATAGCACCGCCCAAAGCGTTGCCTCGGCCGGCGCCTTCTGGCGGACGACCTCGAACAGCCGCCCGAGCTCATGATCCACGTAAGCGATCTCGCCGTCGTAAGGGCGGCCGTTGTACTTCTGGCGGAACTCACCCGGCGGCTCATAAGGCAGATGCGGGTCAAAGACGTGGACCCAGAGGAAGAACGGCTTGCCCGATTGAGTCTCCAGCCAGCGGATGGCCCGGTTCACCACTTCGCCGGCAGGCCGTTCCGGATATTCGCGCGACTGCTGGCTCGCGTCGGGCTTGGGCATGTGGTCGTCGTAGACCGCAAAACCCTGATTGAAACCGAAGAGCTTCTTAAGCACCGAGGCGCCGACGAAAGCCGCCGTGTCCCAGCCCTGCTCCTGGAGGATCTCGGCGAGGGTGGTCGAAGAGGATTGGAGCACAAAGCCGCCGGTGTTGCGGACGCCGTGCAGGTAAGGATACTGGCCGGTGAACATGCTGGCGTGGGAGGGTGGGGTGAGAGGGGCGGAGGCGATGGCGTTCTCAAACAGAACGCCCCGGCCGGCCAGAGCATCTAGGTTCGGAGTCTCAACCTTCGTGTACCCGTAGCAGCCCAGGCGATCGGCGCGCAGCGTGTCGATCGTGACAAGAACCAGGTTCAGCGGCCGCAGGGCCCGCCGCTGGGGAGCCGAAGGCGCCGGCCGCCGGCAGCTCCAAACTAGGGTCGCTGTCAGGCACAGCAGAACGAGCAGGAGGCGGCCGGGCGAGCCGCCCCCTGTGAAGCTCCACCGCTGGCGTCTACCACTCAAGGCGCGCGTCGAGCTGGATGGTGCGCCCGCCTCCGCCGGCCAGCAGGGCACCAAAGCCGGAATCACCGACCGTGGTGCTGACGAAGTAGCGGTCCGTGCGGTTGAACGGATTCGACATGGTCATGCCTATGAGGAAGTTGAGCCGTTCGTAGACGGGAAACGACTTACTCATGCGGAAGGACTCAGACATGGCGTGGGGGCCGCGCGTGCCGTCAATCAGGCGTGGCGCGGTCCCCACCCGTAAGGGCACTCCATTGCCGGTGCGCGGACTCTCCGTGAATGCCTCCGGGTTCAGGTACGGGCTCGGCTCGAAGAAGTCGACCTTGCCCGGCGCTCCCTGTAAGGCATAAGGCCTGCCGGTGACGTCGGGCCGGATTCCCCAGGAGAAGCCGTCCGGGGAGGCGATGCCGCCCTGGCCGACGTAAATCGGATCGCCGGAACGGTAGTTGTGGTTGGCGGCGAACTGCCAGCCGCCGAGCACATAGTTCGCCCAGCCTAGGTCGGCCCGCTTGCCCTTGCCCACCGGGATCTCCCAGACCCAGGTGAGCTTAAAGAAGTGCGGGTAGTGGAAACTGGCCACGGAGCGCTCCAGGCGGCGGTTAAAGTAGTCCTGCACTGTCGCGTAGTAGGCGCCGGGACCGTTCGAGTCAACATAGGTGAGCGTCTTCGACCAGGTATAGGCCGCCAGAAAGCCAAGCCCCTTTCTCAGATGCCGCGTGACGGTGACTTGCAGGGAATTGTAGTTGGAGTTGGAATTGTAGGGGAAGGCCTCCTGTACGCTGTAGTACTGCGGGAAGCGCCGCAGGGCCTGGGCCACGGTGGCGTCGTCGGGAAAGTCGGCATAAGGCTTGAGCGTGGGATGCGCTCCGACCTGATCGATGAGGAAGTCGCCCTGCCGCAGCAAGGTGGCCGGCAGGCCGTTCATCTCGCCGAAGACGAAGGAGCCCCACAGCCTGGTGCCTTTGTTGCCGATGTAGGCCAGCTCGAGCACCGTATCTTGCGGCAGCGCATACTGCACCGTCAGGTTCCAGTTCTGCACATATCCCGGCCGGTTGGCGTCGGGCGCCGTCGTCTGGTAGGCCTCGAAGTTGCCCGAGGCCGGATCCGTATTGGGCAACGTGCCGGTAAAATCCGGGAACCGGTCCGTCAAATACATCGACGGGTCGTCCACGAATCCTGTCGGGCTGGAGCGCTCCCGGACGGTGACGCCCCCGTTAAAGCCAAACAGGAAGCCGTCGTAACCCCAGTCGTTGCGGATGGGCGGCGTATTCGTGATGGCGTAGCCGCCGCGCACCACCATTTTCTCGCTCGCCTGATAGGCGAAGCCGAAGCGGGGCCCGATCTCCCGCCAGTAGGTGCGGTGCGGCGTTTTGTTGAATACCAGCGCACCAGGCAGGTTGCCGGCGCCCGGATTCGGCGCGTTCATGTCGATGTAGGAGAGCCGGTTGGTGACCTCGTAGAAGGGCGGAATCACCTCCCAGCGCAGGCCGATGTTTAGCGTCAGCTTCGGGCTGATCTTCCAGTCGTCCATCACGTAAGCGGCGTGGTGTGGCTGGCGGAAACCGGGATTCAGGGTGACGATCGTCCGGCTGGCGTTGTTCACCGCGCCCAGCAGAAAGCTGGCAAAGGCGTGGCCCGTTTCGCTCAGGTAGCCCGGTAGGTCGGTCGAGCGGGCGTGGAAGGTGAAGGCGCCGGAGCTCGAGCGGTCTTGCGAGTTATAGAAGTAACGCTTGTACTCGTAGCCGAAGCGAAAGCTGTGGGCGCCGCGGATCCAGGTCAGATCGTCATTGACCACCCAGCTTCCGTTGGGAGAGCTGTTGAAGAAGCCGACGCCCATGCGACCCACGGTGCCGCCCTGCCACTCGCGCCCGGCGAAGCTGAAAGTGGGGAACCAGGCGTCGGAGGTATTCTGGATGCCGATCTTGCCCGCCCAGTTGACCCCCACTGTCTCCGGCGGAGCGCCGTTCTGGTTCCGAAAGCGGTTGTAGCCGGCGGCGATGCGGTTGAGGATGCTGGGCGAAATCGTCGAATTGAGCGACAGGCGGACCATCCGGCCGGGCGTGATCTGCTCCTGCCAGGAGCTGGTGGGCGGCCCGGGAATGGGCAGGTACCGCGAGGCGCCGTTGTTGTTCCGCTTGCGGTAGCTGTGGTTGTAGTAGCCGGACAATCGGTGCCGGTCGCCAAGGTTGTGGTCACCTTTGACCCCGATGATGTGCAGGTCGAAGTAAGGCTGGCCCGTAGCGAGCCGGTTCTTGTTCCGCAGCATGCGGTCGAAGTCCGGATCCACGATGCCCACCTGCTCGATGACGTTCCGCGCCACGGGGTTCCACCGGCTCTTGGGGATGATGTTGCCGACGAACGGATCCCGGATCACCGCGCCGTTGACCTCGCGCGTGCTGAGCGGATCGTAGATCTGGCCGAAGACGACGTTGCGCCCCAAGGCATCCTTGCCGATGACCGAACCGGAGCTCGCGTTGCCCGTGTAGTTGGGATCGAACAGGCGGGAGAAATCGCCGTTCTTGAAGGCGGGCGTCGGCAAGGTGACGAAGCCGCTGAAGCGCAGGTCGTCGCGGTGGTCCTTCTCGAAGTTGGTGAAGAAGAAGGTCCTGTTGCGGCCGTTATAGAGCTTGGGGATGTAGACCGGGCCGCCGAGCGAATAGCCGAAGTTGTGCTCGCGGTGCCGGCCTTTCTTGAGACCCTGCGTCTTCGCCGACAGGTTCAGGGCATTGAAGGCCTCGTTCTGGTGGTAATAGAAGGCCGAGCCGTGCAGCTCGTTCGTGCCGCTCTTGATGTTGAAATTCGCCACGGCGGTCTGCCCGCCGTTGTACTGCGCGCCGATGGCGCCGGTTTGGAGCTTGAACTCGCCGATGGCCTCGGCCGACGGGCTGAACTCGTTGTTGTTGCCGCCCGAGAGGTCGGCGCGCCCGATCGGGATGCCCTCGATGAGGATCTCGTGCGAATACTCCTGCCCGCCGTTGATCGACCCTTTGAAGGTGCCGCCGGTGGTGCCGGGCAGGGCGTCGAAGATGAACTGCTGAATCTGGCGCTGGCCGTCGTCGAGGAAGATGGGCCAGGCCTTGTACTCCTCGGTGGTGATGTAGCGGCCGATCTCGGCCGTGCCGGACTCGAGCAGCGGCGGCGCGGCGCTGACGGTCACTTCTTCGGTGACGGCGCCGACTTCGAGCGTGATGTTGAGCGTCTGGGTTTGGCCGACGCGGAGCGTCACGTTCTCCTGCGTGGCGGTGCGGAAGCCCGGCGCGCTCACGCGCAGGGTGTAGGTGCCGGCGGGCAGATAAGGCAGTGTGTAGGCGCCCGCTGAGGTGGTAGTGGTGCGCGTCTCCGTGCCCGTAGCGACATTCGTGGCTACGACGGTGGCGCCGGGAACGACGGCGCCTGAGGTGTCCAGGATCGTGCCGTTTAGTGTGGCGACATTGCCTTGGCCCAAAACCAACGCGGGCACAAGGAGCAGCAGCAGCGTAGTGCGTTGCGGAAGGTCCATTCTCGTCGACTCCCTTCAGATCCCCGTTCCTTTCGTTGCGCCGCGACCCCTTGCGGTTCGGCGCTGATTCTCATGCGGCTCTCGAAGGGAAGGAGGGCTGAAAGCAGCCGAGCTTCTCGGGAGGGCCAACCTGTCTCTGCCGGAGCTTCCATTCTGGAATACCGGACGCGCCCAGTATACACCTGTTCGAGGCGCGCGGCAAAGTCGGACGTGGTTTTCCCTCCGGGCCGGCCGGCAAGGAGGAGACCGGGAGTAATCTTGGAAGCATGAAGGCTCACTGGCTCCGCAGCGCACGGAGAAAAGCTTTGGGATGTCTGCCGCCGGCAGCCATGCTGACGGCCTCGTGTTTGGCCGCGGCAACGAGCGCGCAGCCTCCCGTACGCATCGACAGCGGCAGCCTAATCATCGAGTTCGACCAGAGGCTCCACAGCCGCGTCCTCGCCCGGTTCACCGGGCAGGAGACGGCGCTCGGGCCCTTCACCGCCTCGGAGACGATCCGGGCGAATGGGCGCGAGCTCAGAGACTTTGCGATGGAAGAGACGGCGCGGCGGGTGGGGCGCGACCCGATCGGCCCGAGGCGTGAGCTCATGCTGACTGGAAACGCCGAGGGAGTGCGCAAGCACATCCGGGCCGTGGTCTATGACCAGTTCCCCGACATGATTTTCTTCGAGGTCTCCTATATCAACACAGGCCCGGCGGATCTGGCCTTCGAGAGCTGGTCCAACCACGCTTATTCGCTCTCGGCGGGCACGCCGCCGGCCGATCCGCCCTTCTGGTCCTTCCAACCAGGCTCCTACAGCAAGCGCCCGGACTGGGTGGTGCCGGTCAAGGCGGGCTTCCGCCAGGAGAACTTCCTCGGCATGAACGCGACCGACTACGGTGGGGGGACTCCGGTGGTGGATGTCTGGCGGCGGGACGCCGGCATCGCCGTGGGCCACGTCGAGCTGGCGCCGAAGCTGGTCTCGCTGCCCGTCGAGGCTCGAGGCAACAATCGAGTCACCTTGGCCATCACTTACAGCAAACCGGCCAGGCTGAAGCCGGGCGCAGTGTTACAGACGCTGCGGACCTTCGTCGCCGTCCATCAGGGCGATCACTTCCACACACTGAGACAATACAGCCGCTTCATGGCCGCGCAGGGCATCGGCTTCCGGCCGGCGCCGGCCTCCGCGTTCGAGCCCATCTGGTGCGGCTGGGGTTACGGGCGCGAGTTTACGCCCCAGCAGATCTACGGCGCTTTGCCCGTGGTGAAGAAGCTGGGGTTCGGATGGGTCACCGTGGACGACGGCTGGCAGACTTCCGAAGGAGACTGGTTCCTCGTGAAAGAAAAATTCCCCAACGGCGACCGGGACATGCGCGCCATGGTCGACCGGCTCCACGCCGAAGGCTTTCGAGCGCAGCTCTGGTGGGCGCCTTTGGCCGCCGACCCGGACAGCGAGCTCGTTCGGAAGCATCCCGAGATGTTGCTTCTCAATGCTGACGGCTCACCGCGGCGGATTACCTGGTGGGACTCCTGGTACCTGTGCCCGGCCGAGCCCTCCGTCGTGGACTACCACCGCAGGCTGGTGGCGAAGATCATCCAAGAATGGGATTACGACGGTCTGAAACTCGACGGCCAGTTCATGAACGGTGTGCCGCCCTGCCACAACCCCGCTCACCGGCACGCGCAGCCGGAGGATGCCGTCGAGGCGCTGCCGCGATTCTTCCAAGCCATTTTTGAGACGGCCCTGAGTCTCAAGCCCGACGCTCTCATCGAGTTCTGCCCCTGTGGCACCATGTTCGCCTTCCACACGCTGCCGTACATGAACATGAGCGTGGCCTCCGACCCGACGAGCTCCTGGCAGGTGCGCCTCAAGGGAAAGACGCTGAAAGCGCTCCATGGAGACTCGATCGCTTACTTCGGCGACCACGTGGAGCTGAGCGACAAGGGGGCCGACTTCGCCTCGACCCTCGGAGTGGGCGGCGTGGTGGGCAGCAACTTCCGCTGGCCTCCCGGCTCGGGCGGCCGGCGGAAGGACCGCGGAGACCTCACCCCCGACAAAGAGAAGCAATTCGCCAAATGGATTGCCCTGTACAAGCAGAAGATGCTCTCGCGTGGCGAGTATTTGGGAAAGCTTTATGATATCGGCTTCGACCGTCCCGAAGCCCACGCCATCCGCAAGGGGGCGAACATGTACTACGCCTTCTATGCGCCGGAATTCCAGGGGAGCGTCGAGCTTCGCGGGCTGGCCGGCCGCGCCTATCGCATTACCGACTACGTGAACAACCGAGATCTGGGAACCGTGCGCGGCCCGGTGGGCCGGCTGGAGGTGCGATTCCGCGAGCACCTGTTGCTCGAGGCCGTCCCCGAGTAGATCAGTCGTGCTCGGCCCGCTGCGCCGCCAGGTGGCGGCCTCCCAGGTGAGCAAAATCGGGAAACTCGAGCAGGTAGTTGGCGAGCCGGCCGGCGACGGCGCGTTGCAGCTTCGCGTCATCGCCGAAGCCGGCAAACCACTCGATGGCCGGATCGCGCCGGAACCAGGTCCACTGGCGCTTGGCGTAATGCCGTGTCTCGCGTCCGGTCAACCGGATTGCCTCCTCCGGCTCGAGCTTCCCTTCCAGGACGGCGAGGGCCTGGCGATAGCCGAGAGCCTGAAGCGCCTTTGACGTAGGCGGATAACCCATTGCCAGGATGCGGCGGACTTCGTCAACGAGTCCCGCATCGAACATCGCGCGACAGCGCGCCTCGAGCCGCGCATAGAGGGCGTCTCGCGGCGGATCGAGACCGATCTTGAGCGGCTCAAATCCTTCCAGTTGGCAGCGCCCCTCGCGCAAGAGTGCGGAAAGCGGCCGGCGGGTGAGCAGGCAGACCTCGAGGGCCCGGATCAGCTTGTTGACATCGTGGGGGTGGATGCGAGCTGCCGAAGTCGGATCGAAGCGCAGGAGGAGGCGATGCAGCGAGCCGCTGCGGCGCTTCTCCCGTTCGAGCAGCCGCGCGCGCAGCGCCGGATCCCGGCCCGGGCCGGGAAATAGCCCGTCCAGCAGGGCCCGCAGATAAAAGCCCGTGCCGCCCACCACGATGGGGAGGCGTCCCCGGGCGATGATGTCGCCGAGCAGGGGCCGCACCCGGCGGGCATAGTCGCCTGCGGTGACGAGCTCGTCCGGCGCAACCACGTCGATCATGTGGTGCGGAATGCCCCGCCGCTCCTGGAGAGAGAGCTTCGCCGTGCCGATATCCAGGTAGCGGTACAGCTGGACCGAATCGCAGTTGATGATCTCGGCCGGAAAGCTTTGCGCCAGCACAAGGGCCAGCTCGCTCTTGCCCGATCCGGTGGGACCGACGATGGCGACGAGTGGGGCAGCGCGGTTCGGCGTCATCGTGTTGGCTTCTTAAGTCTAGCTTGCGTCAGGCCGGAAAGGTCCTGGCGGTATACTGAAGAGGAAAGGATTTCGGACGAACCCGGGGGCCGCTCGCTGGGGAAAGAGCACCGAAGTCGGTTTCACATGCGGAAAATGAATCTGCTTTACAGTTTCGCCGCCATCGCCGTCGTGAGTCTGTCGGCGGGCGCAGCGTTAGCCGGGCCGAGCAGCGTCGAACGGGTCAACTCACGGAAGGCCGACGCCTATTACCATTTCGCGCTGGGCCATCTCTACGCCGAGCTGGCTGGCTCCTACGGCAACAAGGGCGACTACCTCAACCTGGCGATCGAGAACTACCGCGAGGCGCTGCGGGCCGATCCGGAAGCCTCCTTTATCGCCGACGAGCTTTCCGATCTTTACATTCAGGCGGGCCGGCTGCGGGAAGCGGTCGAGGAGGCCAAGGCGAATCTGGAGAAGAACCCAAAGGACGCCAATGCCCGCCGCATCCTGGGACGGATCTACACGCGCTTGCTCGGTGATCCCCGGCAGGGCCGCATCAACGAGGAAATGGTCAAGCAAGCGATCGAGCAGTATCAGAAACTCGCCGAGCTCACGCCGAAAGACACCGAAATCTGGTTGACGCTCGGGCGCCTGTACAAGCTGGCGCAGAACTCGGTGGATGCCGAGCACGCATACAAGAAGGTTCTGGAGCTCGACGCCGACCAGGAGGAGGCCTTGATCGGCTTGGCCATGGTCTACTCGGACCTGGGTGATCAGCCCCGCGCGGCGGAGATGCTTCGCCGGGTCGTGGCCAAGAACCCCACCGTACGCACGCTGACCGCTTTGGCGCGGTCTTATGAGCAGCAGCGGGACTTCAAGCAGGCGGCGGAGACCTTCCGGCGGGCGCTCGAGCTGGCACCGGACAACGAAGAGCTGCGCTACAGCCTGGCGGAAAACCTGCTCATGACCGACCAGGTCGAGGAGGCGCTGAAGACCTTCGAGGAGCTGGCCGATCAGGATCCGCGAGACTACCGTCCACTGCTGAGGATTTCGCAGATCTACCGGCAGAAAGGGCGGTTCGAGCAGGCGCGGCAAGCGCTCAACAAGGCCAAAGCGAGCGCCCCGGAAAACCTCGAGGTGCTCTACCATGAGGTCAACCTGCTCGAGTCGGAGGGCAAGACGGAGGAGGCGATCAGAGCGCTAAAGGACATCGTCGATTCCACGCGCAAGTCCGCCTATAGCGCCGCCGAGCGCTCCAATCGCGCGGTGCTGCTCGAGCGGCTTGGCTCCATGCACCGTGCCCACGGCCAGTACGAGCAGGCCGTGGCGGTCTTCACCGAGCTTAAGGGGCTGAGCAAGGATTTGGAGACTCGCGCCGCCGCGCAGATCGCCGACACGTATCGGCAAGCGAAGCAGTTCCGCAAAGCCGCCGAAGAGATCGAGCCGGTCTACCGGAGCAATCCGGAAGACCGCATGGTGGCCGTCGTCCGCGCCACCGTGCTGGCCGACCTGGGAAAGGCCGACGAAGCGATCAACACGATCAAGAAGCTTCGCAAGGCGAACAAGACGCCCTCGCTCGATGACTTGCTGGTGTTGGCCCAGATTTACGAAAAGACCAGGCGGTACGACGAGATGGGCAAGGCGACCGAGGAAGCCCTCAAGCTCGCCAAGACCGACGAAGAGAAGGCGGCCGTGCTGTTCATGCGCGGGGCGATGTTCGAGCGCAAAAAGCAGTACGAACAGGCCGAGGCGGCCTTCCGCGAGGTCCTGCGTCTGGATCCGGACAACGCCTCGGCAATGAACTACCTGGGCTACATGTTCGCCGACCGGAACGTGCGGCTCGAAGAGGCTTACGAATTGATCCGCAAGGCGCTCGAGCAGGATCCGCACAACGGTGCCTATCTGGACAGCCTCGGATGGGTCTACTATCGGATGGGGAAGCTCGAGGAGGCCGAGGAGTACCTGCGCCGCGCCGTCGAAAAGGTACGCCGCGACCCCATCGTGCACGACCATCTCGCCGACGTTTACTTCAAGCAGGGCCGGCTCAAGGAGGCCATCGCCCACTGGCGCATCTCGCTGAAGGAGTGGGAGGCAAGCGCCGCCGGGGAAAAGGATCCCGTGCAGATGGCCGAGGTGCAAAGGAAGCTGGAGAGCGCTGAGGTGCGCCTGGCCAAGGAGAGCGCGCTGACGGAAACCAAGCAGCGCTGAGACGGGGCCTCGCCGGCGTTCCTCACGCTCTTGGGGCGCGGAAATGGAACCGGCGCCCGCAGCTCAGGCACCGGAAGGCAGTGTAGCCGAGGGCCGACCAGGCCAGATCGAACAGCCCGCGCGAGCGGGAAGGCTTTATATAGCGAGAGCCGCAACCGGGACACCAGACGGCGCGCAAGTCGACCGGAGCCGCCGAGGACTCCTTGACCCCGTTGGCGGCCCCTCCGGAGGCCGTAGCACGACTGATCCGGATGATGACGCGCATCGCGTCAGGCTTGCTCCCTCGGGGCGGGCAAAAAACGCGCAGGGCGACCGGGTGCTCCTCCGCGAGGCTCCACGCCGGCAAGGGTCCCGCCCGCGTCCAACTCTGTCCCTGCGCCGGAAGTGAGGCGTCTTAGCTGCCCCACCGATTCGACTGGAGCTCTCGCGGGATGCAAGCTCCCGGTCGCACCCATCACGGGAAAGAGCAAAGCGGTTGCCAATCTCTTTCTCGCACCCGCCTCAATCCTTTCGCTGCCGGAGAACCGGCAATCCAACCAGCCTTGGGACATTTTTTACCCGCGCCGCGCGGTATATTTTACCCTGCACAACTCCCCGCGAAAGGCCCCGGACCTCTTTCCGCGCCGGTCAATACAGCGGGTGATGTCGTGGATCGAAGCCCGCCTTGCCGAGCGGCGCCAGGAAGGCGCGCGCGCCGGCCAGCAGCAAGCTCAATTCCGCCGGGGCCTGAAAGACGGTGAAGCCCTCCTCGATACGTGCTTTCATCTGCTCGGGGCTGCGCGCCGGTAAACCGACCGGCACCTTGTGACGTTTGGCTGCGGCGAGAATCCTGGCGACGGCCTGCCGGACGCTAGGGTGCTCCAGGTCGCCGCCGTGACCGAGCGAATAAGAGAGGTCACTGGTGCCGATGTAAACGACATCGATGCCTTCCACCGCGGCAATCTCGTCGATTGCCTCCACCGCTTCGGCCTCCTCGACGATGACAACCACCACTACATTGCGGTCGGCAAACCGCGGGTAACCTTCCTCCGGCGCCGGCCAGCGGAAGCTCGCCAGGCCCGGCCCGACGCCGCGGCGCCCCGCGGGCGGATAGCGGCAGGCCTCCACCGCCTGCCGGGCCAGCCGGGCGTTGGTGGTGAAGGGGAAGATGACTCCGAGCGCGCCGACGTCGAGGGCACGCTTGGCCAGCCAGCGCTCGTTCGCCGGCACGCGGATGAACGGGACGGCTTTGAGCCCCCGGGTGGCCAGGATCATGTGGCGGGCCGTTTCGAGCGTGATGGGGCTGTGCTCCATCTCGATCCACAGAAAATCAAAGCCGGCGTTAGCCAACTGGGCGGCCGTTTCGGCGCTGGGCACGGTGATGGTGGCACCGAGCACCGGCTGGCCTTCCCGCAAGAGGCGTTTCACGGGGTTTTCCCAGCCGGTTTGAGCGGACATCGGACGGGGGAGCAGCAGCAGAAGCGCAGGCAAGCTCCATAGACATCGTCTTGGCATCGTCTCGTCTCCAGCGTTCGGAATTCGCTTTGCTCTATACTACTCGTCTTGTGCCCGAAACAGGCGCATCGCCCCGGCGAAGCCCTTCCGGACAAGCCGTCTCAGTCACTGGGCTCGTCGCGGTCTTCCTGCTGTTTTCGGCTCTCGCAGCCTCGTTGCAGTGGGCAAACGGGGCCTATCACAGCGAAATGGGCGAGGAGGCTGACGCCGCGGCTCATTACGTTACCTCGCTGATGGTTCGGGATTACGTGGCGTCAGGACTGCCCGCGCCGCCGCTCGAATACGCCCGGAACTATTACCAGCATTACCCGAAGGTCGGCCTCGGCCACTGGCCGCCGATGTTCTATGTCCTTCAGGCCGGATGGATGCTGCTGTTCGGCATCTCGCGTCCCTCCGTGTTGCTCTTTCAGGCCGCGCTCGCCGGCTTGCTGGCCACCGCGCTGTTCGCCGCGGCCCGCCGGCTGATGCCCGCGATTTTGAGCGTGGCGGTGGCCGGCGCGCTGCTGGTGCATCCCATGACGCAGCGCCTGGCGCGGGATGTGATGGCGGAACTGCTTACCGCGACGCTGATCTTCCTGGCGTTGTGGTCCTGGTGGCGGTTTCTCGAGACGGAGCAGCATCGCTTCGCGGCCGCCTTCGGAGTGCTGGCCGGTATGGGCCTGCTGACCAAAGGCACTGCGGCGATGCTCGTTCCCGTGCCTGTCTTCAGCCTCCTGCTGACGCGAAAACTCGGGCTTCTGCGACACCCCTGGTTCTGGCTCTCCGGCCTGCTCGCGGGCGCGATCGCTGCTCCGTGGTATCTGCTGGCGCCCGGGGCGATGCATCAGCGGGCCGTACCGGGCCTTGTCAGCACCAGCGAGGGCTATTACGTCGTGCGCTCCGGCATGCGCTATCTCTGGCTGGCCGGCTACGGGCCCGCGGTGCTGGTGATGATCGGCCTGGCGGTGCTGATCGGAGTGCGGCTGTGGCGGCGCAAACCGGTGGAGGCTGTTTGGGCGGTGGCCGCCTCGGCGCTGGCGGCCATGGTGTTGCTGAGAACTCTGGTGCCCCCCGCGCGCGAGCTCCGCCACCTGCTCAACGTGCTCCCATTCTGGCTGCTGTTCGCCGCCGGCGGCCTCTGGTGGGCCTTCTCGCTCGGGCCTCTGAAGCACCGCTCGGTGCGCTGGCGTGCCGCCGCGGCGGCGCTTGTCTTCGCGGTGGTCTTCGGCCTCGAGTTTCGCCCGCCGCCCAGGAAGGACTGCGGCGGCTTCGCTGAGGTGGCGCAGGCGATTCTGGCCCGCCCGGAGTGGACCCAGTCGGTGATTCTGATCTCCTCGGACGCGCTGGGAGAGGGGATGTTCATCTCCGAGATCGCCATGCGCGAGAGGCGTCCCGGTCACATCGTGCTCCGGGGCAGCAAGGTCCTTTCGTTGTCGAGCTGGTTCGGCTGGAACGCGCGGCCCCTGTTCAGCGGGCCGGCCCAGGTGGATGAGTTCCTCCGCGCGGTGCCGGTGGGCCTGGTGGTCTTTGATGGCGAGCCGGTGCGGCCGCCGGCGCATCATCAGATGTTGCAACTGGCGCTGCGGGCGCAGGGCCGCGCCTGGGAGCTGGTCGGGCACTTCCCGCAGCGGCGCGGGCCGGCCGACCGGCGCGACGGGATCTACCTGTACCGGCTGGTGGGCCACGAAGGAAGGGCGCCGGCGCACGTACCCCGCCAGCTCGAAATTGGGGACAGTACACTCAATCCCCAATTTCCGGGGCTTCGCAAGGTCAATACCCAATGATCGTCCGCCACAATCACACCAGCTTCACGGTGAGCGACCTCAACCGCTCGATCGACTTCTACACGCGCGTGCTCGGTTTCGAGCTGGAACGCCGCTTCGAAGTCGAGGGCGCCGGCATTTCCTCCATCGTCGGCTTCGACGGCGCTCATCTCAAGATCGCCTTTGTCCGGCTGGGGGAGTTCCGCCTAGAGCTGGTCGAGTATGTGGCGCCCGCCGGCCGCAAGCTCGAGATGGCGACCAACAACGTCGGCTCGGCCCACATCGCCTTCACCACCGACGACGTGGACGCCACCTACGAAGAGCTCAAGGCCAAGGGCCTGCGCTTCCGCAACGCCCCGACGCGCTCGCGGCCGGACCGGCCGCGCGTGGCCTATTTCGAGGACCCGGACGGCTACACGCTCGAGATCGTCGAGCCGGTGTAGGGCCGCCTCAGCGCTGGGTCAGGTCGCGGAGGTAGATGTCCTTGAACAGCATGTTGCCCTCGCCGCCCGAATGGAGCTGAAGGGCGATGTAGCCGTCGAAGGACTTGGGCTGCGGGTCGGTGAAGTCCACCATGAGCACGCCGTTCAGGTAGGAAATGTAGCGGTTGCCCTCCACCATCACCAGCAGATGGTTCCAGTCGTCGGGGCGCAGGACGGCGCCCTTTTCCGGCGCGGGCCAGACCACCCAGCCCCGGCCGTCTCCGTAGATGCCGCCCGTATAGGGTCCGACGCGCTTGTCGATGTCGAACTGCAAGCCCTGCGTCACGGTCGGCGTGCCCGGTTTGAATTCGGTGTGGAAGAACAGGCCGCTGTTGCCCGTGCCGAGGCATTTGAACCACAGCGACATGTGAAAGTCCTTGTAGCGCTTCTCAGTGCGCAGATAGCCGTACTCCTTCGAGACGCCCTGGCCGTGGATGACGCCCCCTTCAACGGTCCATTTTTCACTGCCGACCTCGACCCAGCCGGTGAGGTCCTTGCCGTTGAAGAGCGGAATCCAGTCTTCGCCGGGCAGCTTGGGCTTAGGGGCCTGCCCCAGCAAGGCCAAGGCTGCCAGCAGGATCAAGCTTATCCGGTACATCGGTATCCTCCTGAGGGAAAAGTGAGAACACTTATCGCCGGTAAGCCGGCGGGTATGGGCCGCGCGCCTCGATCAGCAAACGCACGGCGGCCTCGACCAGCTTTTCGCCTCCGCCGGGCGCCAGCGGGGTGCTGATCACCTCATAGGCGCCCTCCTGATAAGCCTTGAGGTCGGGAATGTAGTCGCCGACTTTGTCATTGGCCAGTTCGACGACCACCGTGTGGGGAAACGGAGATGCCAGCTTGATGGCCTTGCCCAGCTCGACGAAGACCTCGCCGGGCAGGGCCACCCAGGCGATGTCGCGGCCGAGCGCCATCACCTGGACCTCGGCCTCGAGGGCGCGCCCCCCCTGCTTGTGCGCCGCCATGACCTTGAAGGCGTGAACCTGCTCGTAAAAAGAGGGGGCGCGCGGCGTGCCGAAAGCGGCTACTACCTGACGCGCCTTCTCGACCTCGGCGTCGCTGACGGTAATCACCGGCAGCTCGACGCTTGCGCTGCGCACCACCAGCGGCGTCGGCTCGGTCGGCTGGAGCTCGCCAAAGGCGCGAAGCACGCTCCCGGCGAGGATGGTCCCGATGCGGGCCGCCTCGCCGTGGCCCCGTTGCGGCGCAGAGCTGGTTACATCGATGTGGTTGATGTTGCCACAGGCGCCCAGGGTGAACAGCGTGAGCAGACCCTCCCCCTTCACCGCGGCCAGTCGCGCGGCGAGCGTGGCCGGGTAATCGGCCGAGAACTGGAGCCCCCCAACCGTATCGAGATGAAGGGCGAAGTTGACGTAGGCGGCGAGCGGGTCGCCCTGGGGCGAGTCGAAGTAGATGAGGGGCAGCTCCGGATCGATCGAGCCGAGCGGGCGCACGATATCGGGGTTGCGCTTGCCGGGGTTCCAGCCCACCGAGCCGTCCTTCATGAGGAAGCGCCGGATGAAGCTGACGGAATCTTCCCTGCCCTTCGCCGCCCAGGCGCGCGCCGGCCGTAGATCGGCCTCGGCGCGCCCGACCGCTTCGGCGATCCTCTCCGGCAGCTCGGCGTGGTAGCGCCGGACGATCGCCAGCGTCTGGTCGGCGACGTTGACGAGATCGGCCGACATCTCCGGACCGGTGTGGGTGTGCGTGGCGCTCACCATGACGTGCGCCGGCGGGATCCGCGTCCGCTCGCCGACGCGCCTGCGGACGGCCTCCACCAGCGGCCACGGCGCGGCGATCAGGTCGCAGGCCACCAGCGCCGCGCGAGTCTCGCCCGCCTCGAGCACGAGCGCCTTGGCGTAAAGGGGATCGTGCACACCCTCGTTGAGCCGGATGTTGTAGTAACCGGCCATGGGCATGCCGGCCGGCGGAGTGATTTCGACAAGAGCGCGGCCCACGCGAAGCTCCGCGGCGGTCAACGGCGCGAGCAGCGCGAGAAAGAGGATCGAGCCACGGGCAAACATCGTGGACAATTATTTCATATCGAGAACGAGCCCGGCGACGGCGGCGATCTGCTATGCTCGGTGGCGGGGAACGCCCCGGCACAGGCAAAGCAGAATCCGATCTGGGAGGCGATGCGATGGAGTTTGGAATTCATTCCCTGCTGTTCACCGAGACGTTTGTCGAAAAAGATCTGCCGCTGCTCGACAAGTTCAAGGCGATGGGCTTCGACGCGGTCGAGATCATCCCCTTCGACCCGGACAATTTCCCGGCGCGGAAGGTGCGCCAGGCGGCGGCTGACCTGGGCCTCACCATCAACACCGGCTACGGCATGCCGCCCGAGTACAACATCATCTCGCCGGATGCTCAGGTGCGCCGCGCCGGCATCGACTTCTCCAAGCGGCTGATCGATCTGAGCAACGAAGCAGGGGCGAAGGTCTTCGGCGGCATGATCTACTGCGGCTGGGGATATCTCACCGGCCGCATGCGCACCGAGGAGGAGTGGAAGTGGGCCGTCGAAGGTTACCAGGAGATCGCCTCCTATGCCCAATCCACCTCGGACTTGATTCTCGGCATCGAGCCGGTGAACCGCTTCGAGAGCCACTTCATCAACATCGCCGCCGATGCGGTGAAGTTCATCCGGGACGTCGGCCTGCCCAACGTGAAGGTGCATCTGGACACCTTCCACATGATCCGCGAGGAGGACGACATGGTAGAGGCGGTGCGCACGGCCGACGGGCTGCTCGGCTACGTGCATGCCTGCGAGAACCAGCGCGGCATTCCGGGACGCGGCCAGGTGCCCTGGGTCGGCTTTTTCCAGGCGCTCAAGGAGGTGGGCTACGACGGCTGCGTCACCATCGAGTCATTCGATCCGAACATGGAGCGCATCGCCAAGCTGTGTTGCATCTGGCGGAAGCTGGCCGACTCGCCCGAGCAGCTCGCCACCGAAGGCCTGGCCTTCCTCAAGCGCGTTTACCGCGAGGTCTACGGCTGAGGGTGGGCCGGCGTCAGGCGGCGCGCCAGATGAGAAAAGCGGCCACGGCCAGGAACGCGGCGAGCGCCTGGTATTCGCGATTGCGGCGGTAGAGCTCCCAGCGGAAGCGGCCGCCCGGGCGCCCTCGAAAGCGGGGCACGAATAACGGCACGCGCGCCGCATAGTCGTCGAAGCCGGCGAAGAGTCTGCGCAGGTGCTGTTCCTCCTGTTCGATCACCGGCAGATAGAGAAGCAGAAAAAAGGCGGCGAGCAGCAGGCCGAGCCAGAGCCGGCGGGCGGCGATCACCAGCCCGAGCGCCGCCATCAGCGTTCCCAGATAGAGCGGGTTGCGCACCCAGGCGTAGGGGCCGGTGGTGGCCAGTTCCAGGTTCTTGGCCAGGTGGCCGGCAGCCCAGG
This sequence comes from uncultured Bryobacteraceae bacterium, assembly GCA_938003835.1. Lineage (GTDB taxonomy): Bacteria > Acidobacteriota > Terriglobia > Bryobacterales > Bryobacteraceae > CALKXJ01. The sequence continues at coordinate 91,232 of CALKXJ010000012.1, forward strand.
CGCGCAGCGCCAGCCCAAGTGCTCCGACCGGCAAGCCGACGGCAAGCGATTCCCAGGTCGGCCGCGCCGCCCAGGCAAAGATCGCCGCCAGCAGGAAGCCGGCCGGCACGCGCAGGCGCGCCACGGCGTCGGCATACGGCTTTGGGAACCAGTAGCGCCGCATCAGGGGTTGGCCGGGCGGCGCACGAGCAGCTCGAGCCGCGCCATCAGTTCGTCGCAGACGCACTCGGGCGTGATCTCTTTCATGCTTTCGTCGATCCGGTTGCGCCGCTTGTAGCTGGTGCGGGCCGAGGGGCTGCGCAGCACGGCGATGGAATCTCCGTACGGCCCGTTGCGGAGCGGATCGGTCGGCCCGAAGATGGCTACGCCGGGTTTGGCGAGCGCCGCCGCCAGATGCAGCGGCCCGCTGTCGATGCCGACGACCGCCGCCGCACGGCGCGTGGCGTGGATCAGACCCGGCAGACCGGAAATGTGGATCCGCACACCCGGAATCGGGGCCAGTACCGCCGCCTGATCCGGAGCGCCGTTGACCACCAGGGGAAGGCGCGGGCCCCGGGCGAGCAGCCGGGCCAGTTCGCCGTAGCAGGCAAGCGGCCACTGCTTGGCGGGCCAGCCGCCGAGCGGCGAAGCAAGAATGAAGTCGCCCTCCGGCAGTTCCCCCTCCGGCTCGCCTTCGGGCAGAGGAAAGATCTTCAGGAGAGAGGAGGCGCCAGCCGCCGCCGCGAGCTCGAGATTGCGATCGACGACGTGCGCCGAGCAGGCCCGCACGCGGTGGGAGTAGACGAGCGCCGCCGCGCGCTCCCGCACCTGGGATTGATGGAAGCCGAAGATTCGCTCCGGGCGAGCCAGCAAGGCCGGCAACGCGCTCTTGATGAGACCCTGGAAGTCGACGACCGTGTCAAAGCGCGCCGCGCGCAGCCGCCGGCCCAGGTCAAACCAATTCCGCAGCCGGCGCCGGTCGAACAGGATAAGTTCGTCGACGAAGGGGTTACCGGCAAGAAGCGGTGCCCAGCGCGGCTCGATGAGCCAGGCCAGGTGAGCCCGGCTCAGGCTGTGCTTGAGGCTTGCCACGGCCGGCAGCGTGTGAATGACGTCGCCGAGCGAGCCGAGCCGCACGACGAGGATGCGCGGGTTCCCGGTCATCGTTGGGCGGAGTGACGGGCGCGCACGCGCCGCATGAATTCCTCGCGGATCGCCAGGTGTTCGGTTTCGGCCCGGACGAGGCGGTTGCGCGGGATCCTGTCGAGCAGCTCCTCCAGGCCGCTTTCGGGGGCAAGCGCAACCCACTCCACCGCGGCGAGCGCGGCCACCAGCACCGCCCGAGCCTCGGCCGCGAGCAGTGGATCCGGCGGATCGGTAATGATGACTCCGGGGCGGCCGTCGGAAGCGGCGATCTCTTCGAGCGCCCGGGCATGAACGGCAAGTACCGGATCGAAGTGCCCGGTGACGACGCGGACGGATGCCTCGCCAAGATTCCGCTCCAGGCGGCGGAGAGCCTCCGGCCAGGACAGGATCTTCTCTCGTGTGTCCACCTGCGCAGCCAAACTACCATTATGCGAGCAATTCGAGCGCGGCCCGGGCCACCGCTTCGGCCGAAATCCGCCTCATGCAGCGGTGATCGATCGGGCAGACGCGGAGCTTGCAGGGGCTGCAATCGAGCGGTTCGCGCACCAGGCGTACGCAGGGCCCCTTCGGACCGGTCGCCCAGGGATCGGTCGGACCGAAGACGGCGACGGTGGGGACGCCGAGCGCGCTCGCCACATGCATGGCGCCGGAGTCGTTGGTGAGGAAAAGCGCGCAGGCGGCCGCCAGCTCGATGAACTCGCCGAGGGTGGTTTGGCCGGCGAGGTTCAACGCCCGGCGGCCCATCGAGCGGATCGAACCGGCGACCTGCTCGCACAGCTCGCGCTCGGCCGTCGAGCCAAACAGCGCAATGGCGGCGCCGCGCTCGCCAGCCACGATGCCGGCAGCCTCGGCGAAGCGCTCCGGCAGCCAGCGCTTAGCCGGTCCGAAGGCCGCGCCCGGGCTGACGCCGATGACCTCGCCTTCGAGTTCGAGCGCCGCGAAGCGTTCGCGACCGGCGCGGCGGGCGTCAGCGGCCTGATCGAGTTCGATTGTTTCCACCTCGGGCAGCGAATCGAGAATGCCGGCACGGCGGAGCAGCTCCAGATAGTAATAGGCCTCGTGAGCGGGGATTTCTCCACGCTGCGGCGGCGGCATCCCATGTGTGAGCAGCGGGCCGCGGCCGTCGCGGCGGTAACCGATGCGGCGCCGGATGCCGGCGAGGCGGACCACGAGGGCGGATTCGAAGGAGTTGGGGAGGATAATCGCGCAGTCGAAGCCGCGGCGGCCGAGCTCGCGCGCCGTGCGCCACTTGCCGGCCCAGTCGCGAGCGCCGGCCCGGGCGCCGTCGAGGATCAGCTCGTCGGCGGCACGCTCCCGCCGATAGAGCTCGGCGACCCAAGGCCGCGCCAGCACGGCCAGGTGTGCCTGAGGGAAAACGGCGCGAATGGCGCGGAGCGCCGGCAACGACATCACCGCATCGCCCACCCAGTTGGGCGCCCGCACCAGGATGCGGCCCGCCTTCATGCGCCGCTGCCTCCGGCTCGCGCCGGCTCACTCCTGAGCCGGCGGCTCGACGGGAACGTCCAGGCGCAGCTCCTTCATGAACCGGGCGCGCATGTGGCCGAGCCACGGATCCACGTAGCGGCGGTTCAAATCCACGGTGACGATGGCGGCGGCGCCGTCGGCGGCGGCCGTGGCCAGGATCTCGCCATTGGGATCGATGACGTGGGTAGGGTAGTTGTAGCCGGAGGTGGCGATGAACAGGTGGTTCTCGATGGCGCGGGCACGGGCCAGCGTCGCATTGCCGCCCCAGATCGGCATCAGAACCAGCTCGGCGCCGCGCAGCGCCAGGCCACGCGCCGGATCGGCGTACTGCACGTCCCAGCAGATCATCATGCCGAGGCGCCCGAAGTCGGTCTCGAAGACCGGGTAGTCGTAGCCGGGCAGCAGCCCCCCTTCGGTTTCCTCGCGCGGGATGTAGACCTTACGATACTTGCCGGCGAAGCGTCCCTCGCGGTCCACCAGCACCGCGGTGTTGTAAAGGCCCGCGCCGTCGCGCTCGTATATGCCGGCGGCGATCCACGCTTTGTGTCTGCGCGCGGCCTCCCCCAGCCGGGCCGTCGTGGGACCGGGAACCGGCTCAGCGACGTCCCGGTAGCTCTTTCCGGTGCCCACGATCGTGATACCCTCGGGCAGGAGAATGATGTCGGTCTTCGGGGGCACGGTGCGATCGATGACCTCGAGAAACGCCTTGACGTTGGCCTCGGCCGAGCCGGTGTTCTGCGGGCGGAAGTTGATGGCGGCGATGGTGACCGGCCGCGGCTGGGGCGCGGGAACGGCCTCGAGCGAAACATCGTCGAAGAAGACCCTGCCGCGCCGTGCGGCCCACAGCATGAGCTGGAGCTTGACCGCGACGGCGCCGCGCGGGGCGGGCGCCTCGTGGACCAGGCGCTTCCAGCCGCCTTCAATCGTAAACCGCCAGGCGTAGTCGGGCTGGCCGGCGCGTTTGCCGTCGGCGTTGAGCCAGTCGAGCCGCACGACCACCTGCCGGCGTTCCGCTTCCAACTTCTCGGCACGGTAGTGGGCAATGAGGCGGTACCATTGCCCCGCCTCGATACCCTGCACAGTACGCTCCCAGCCGCCGAGCACGTCGGTGGCGCCCGCGGCAATGAGGGTCAGTGAACCCGGCCGCGAGCGGTAGGTCGCCGTATCCACGCGCGCTTCGGGCGCGGTGGCCTCGTTAGGAATCCACAGGCCCCAGCCTTCGGGCAAACCGCCCGGACCGGGGGCGAAGTTCGACTGCTCGAACAGCGGGGCAGCCGCGGCCAGCGCGGCAAGGAGAAGCGTGAGGAGAACGCGCATTTCGCCCCTCATTATACGTGCCGTCCTCCGGCTCACCGCGCGAGGCACTGCGCCGTCTCGCGGGCAATGAGGAGCTCTTCGTTAGTGGGGATGACCCAGACCTGGGTGCGGGCGCCGGCGGCCGAGATTTCGGCTTCCTTGCCGGCGGCGGCAAGGTTGCGCTCCTCGTCAAGCGCGATACCGAGGGCTTCGAGGCGCTCGCAGACGGCCGCGCGAACCGCGGGGGCGTTCTCGCCGATTCCACCGGTGAAGATGAGGGCGTCGGCCCCGTTGAGAATGGCATAAAACGCACCGACGTAGCGCCGCACGCGATGGCAGAAGACTTCGACGGCCAGGCGTGCCCTTTCGTTGCCGCGCCGGCTTTCCTCGAGCAGCGTGCGCATGTCGCCGGTGAGACCGGAAAGACCGGCGAGGCCGCTCTGGTGGTTGAGCATGTGCGCCACCTCTTGGGGCGTCATCCCAAGAGCCGTGATCAGGTGAAGCACGACGCCGGGATCGAGATCCCCGGGGCGCGTGCCCATGACGAGCCCCTCGAGCGGGGTGAAGCCGAGCGAGCAGTCCACGGAGCGGCCCCCGGCGACCGCCGCCACCGAGCAGCCGCTGCCCAAGTGACAGGTGATCAGCTTGAAGGAGGCGGGCGAAGCGGCGTGCAGCTCGGCGTAGCGCAGCGTGACATAGCGGTGCGAGGTGCCGTGAAAGCCGTAGCGGCGGATCCGGTGCCGTTCATAGAACTCGTAGGGAAGGGCGTAGAGGCTCGCGGCACGGGGCATCCCCTGATGAAACGCCGTGTCGAAGACGGCGACGTGCGGGCAGTGCGCCAGGCGGGCGCGCAGGGCGCGATAGCCGGCCAGGTTGTGCGGGTTGTGCAGCGGCGCGAGAGCGGCGCACTCCTCCACGCGGCGTTCCACCTCTTCCTCGAAGACGACGGAGGCGGCATAATACTCGCCGCCGTGCACGACGCGGTGACCGGCGGCAGCGATCTCCCGGAGATCCCTCACCGGCCCGCCCGGCTCCGCGAGCAAGGCCAGAGCCGTCTCGATGGCCTCCCGATGATTGGAAATCGACCGGCGGCGCTCGCCGGGGCCCGTCTCCGGCGTTTCGAAGCGGATCGAGGAGCCGGCCTCGCCGATGCGCTCGATCAGGCCCCGGGCAAGCAGGCGTTCACCGCCGCCCGCACCCATCTCGAAGAGCGCGAACTTGACGGTCGAGCTGCCGCAATTGAAGGCGAGAATCTTCATCCCCGCCATTATCGGGCAGGGGAGCGCGATCTCAGCCCGCCGGCCAGAGGCGCACCAGCAGGACGCCGTGGCGCGGCACCGGGGCCTGATAGACGCGCGGGAAGACGCCCAAATCGCGCTGGCGCCAGAGGTCACGCACCCGCTGGCGGCCTTTGAGTTTCAGCTCGGCGAACTCGATGGCCATCGTCCGTTCCTGCTCGCTCAGGTTGAACAGGCCCACAGCCCACGAGCCGTCCTCGAGCGGTTTGGCCAGCACCAGCTCCTCCTCGCTCTCCCGCAGCGGGCGCGCCTGGCGGCCGAGCGAATCCTGGTTGACTTCGATCACCTCGGCATTGCACAGCACGTTGAGCGTGAAGGCGTCGAGTTTCGACATCAGGCCGGAGTAGAACAGCGGGGCGGCCATCAGGCTCCACATCGACATGTAGCTGTACTGCTCGTCGGGGGTGAGCGTGGTGTATTGCGGCGGATCGTCGATGCGATGGGCGTTGCCGACCCAGCCGATGAGGATATAGTCGGGATCGTTCCAGCCGCCCGGACCGGCGTGCTCCCAAAGCCGGGCGTTGCGCAGCCCGATGCGATAGAAGCCGGGAAGGCGATCGCCTTTCTCGAGGCCCAGATCCCCCGTGGTGCGCCACGAGTGGCCGCCGACTTCACGACCCCACTTCCAGACCTCGGCCATGCCGTACTGGCAAAGATTCAGCACGATGTCGCGGTCCAGGCGCGCCAGAATGCCGCCCATGAGCCGGTACGGCGCCTGGTAGGCGGCCAGATCCTTGCCCGGCGCCACCTTGCCGTAAGAGCACCAGTCGTACTTGAGGAAATCGACGCCCCAGCGGGCGAAGGTCTTCGCGTCCTGCTCCTCGTGCCCGTAAGCGCCGGTGAAGCCCGCGCAGGTGAGCGGCCCGGGCGAGGTGTAGATGCCGAACTTCAGACCCTTGGAGTGGATGTATTCGGCCAGGGCGGCCATGTCCGGGAAGCGGCGGTTGGGGCGGATGGCGCCGTCGGGCTCGCGGGGCGGGCCGCCGAGCTCCGGATTGGGGTCGCCCGGTTTCACCATCCAGCAGTCGTCGATGTTGACGTACTGGTAGCCGAAGTCGGCCATGCCGGAAGCGATCATCACGTCGGCGGCCTCGCGCATGAGCTGGTCGGTGATGCGGTTGTAGTGCGTGTACCAGTGGTTCCAGCCCATGGGCGGCGTGAGCGCGAGCGTGTCGCCGACGACGATCTTGAAGATCCGTTGCGTGGCGCCGTGCCGGTTGCGCGCCTTGAGCGTGACCGGATGCTCGCCGCGCCGCTCGGGCGCCGTTCCGCGCAGGATGCCCGTCTCCGGATCGAGGGCGATCGACGGCGGCAGGCCGTCGGCCGAGAAGCGGATCGGGCGCTCTCCGGTGCAGGGGATGCGGTAGAGGAAGGGCCGCCCGGGCCGGGCGCCATAGACGCGCGGCCCGTTGATCTTGGGCGAAAGCGGTGGCGGAGGCGTCAGGATCGGCCCCTCGGCGGCGCCGGAGCTGGCCGCCGGCGCCGCAAAGAGCGCGAATGCAAAGAAGCGGGCAAATCTCATCGCTGGTCACTCCTTACCTACTGATCTCGAAAGTCAGCACCGAGCTCTTCGAGAGAACGGCGGCTTGCGTCCCCGAGCGGGCGCAGCCAAGCTGTTGCGCTAACTGGTCGAGAAAGCGCATCCCGTCCCGATAACAGGCCAGCCCGCCCGGCAGCGCCGCCGCGGAGATGCCGAGCGACTCCAGGCTCTCGAGAAAGTATTTCACAAACTGGGCCCAAGCGCCCGCCGCATCAAAATCGCTCGGCTCGCGGACGATCTCGAGGTTCGAACGGTTTTTCCTCGCCGGTCTCACGCCGGCGACTGAAGGAGCCCTTGGCAGAGACGAGGCTGGCGTCGAGGAATAACGGGACGCCATACCGCCTCATCGGGGCGTTCTCCGCACGCAAGTCTCCTGGCGAAAGGAAGCTGGCCGCCCCAAGGGTTCGTCGCCTTTCTGCGCGCCAGCTCGATCTGCGGGGCTCCGTCGCGGTTGAGGGTCCGGCGCAACCGGGGTGCGAAAGAGTCAGGATAGCATCATTCCGGACAGAAGAGTCTGGTTCGCGGCGCCTGTGCCACAATAGGGGAGTGTCTTCAAGCGCTGTCACAAGGAACCGCATATGACTGAAATCATCAAGATCGTGGGACGAGAGATTCTAGACTCGCGCGGCAACCCGACGGTGGAGGCCGACGTCTGGCTGGCCGACGGAAGCGTCGGCCGGGCGGCGGTGCCCTCCGGCGCCTCAACCGGCGAGCACGAGGCGGTCGAGCTGCGTGATCAAGACCCGAAGCGCTATCTGGGCAAAGGCGTGCGCAAGGCGGTGGCGGCCGTGAATGGAGAAATTGCCGAAGCGCTCGCCGGGGCCGACGCGCTCGATCAGGAGGCGCTCGACCGCAAGCTGATCGCGCTCGACGGGACGCCCAACAAGGGCCGCCTGGGCGCCAACGCGATCCTGGCGGTCTCGATGGCCGCGGCGCGCGCCGCGGCGCAGGCGCTCCAGTTGCCGCTCTACCGATATCTGGGCGGCGTGCGGGCCTCGCTCGTGCCGGTGCCGATGATGAACATCCTGAACGGCGGCGCGCATGCGGACAACTCCGTGGATCCGCAGGAGTTCATGATCATGCCGTATGGGGCGCCGAGCTTCGCCGAGGCGCTGCGCATGGGCGCCGAGGTCTTTCACACCCTGAAAGGAGTGCTCAAGAAGCGCGGCTACTCCACCGCGGTGGGCGACGAGGGCGGCTTCGCCCCCAATCTCAAGTCCAACGAAGAGGCGCTCGAGGTGATCCTCGAGGCGATCGAGAAGGCCGGCTACAAGGCGGGCGAGGAGATCGGCATCGCGCTCGATCCGGCGGCCAGCGAGTTCTATGACGCCGCCCAGAACCGTTACGTCTTCAAGAAATCCGACGGCAGCGTGCGCACGGCCGAGCAGCTTGTCGAGTTCTGGGCCGACTGGATTCGCCAGTACCCGATCGTTTCGCTCGAGGACGGCATGGCCGAGGACGACTGGGCGGGCTGGAAGGTGCTGACGGAGGCCCTCGGGTCGAAGGTCCAGCTCGTCGGCGACGACCTGTTCGTGACCAACACGGCGCGCCTGGCGCGCGGCATCGCCGAGGGCGTGGCCAACTCGATTCTGATCAAGCTCAACCAGATCGGCACCGTGACGGAGACCTTCGAAGCCATCGAGATGGCGGCCCGGGCCGGCTACACCTCGGTGGTTTCGCATCGCTCGGGCGAGACCGAGGACGCCTTCATCGCCGACTTCGTCGTGGCGGCGCAGGCGGGCCAGATCAAGACCGGCTCGCTCAGCCGGACGGACCGGATCGCCAAGTACAACCAGTTGCTCCGCATCGAAGAGCAGCTCGGCCCGAACGCCCGGTTTGCCGGCCGCGCGGTTTTGAAACGGTAGGCGGCAGTGACGGCCTGGGTTCTCATCGCGCTGCTGAGCCTGCCGCTGGCACAGTCGCCGGAGGACGCGCTTCGCCTGACTCATCACCGGGTGACCAACCCGCGCAGCCCGGCGCCGGAGCCCGGTGCGGAGCGCGAAACGATCCCGTCGCTCATCGAAGGCCTGCGCTCGTCCGAGGACTGGCATCGGAAGCGCCGCCCCGAAATTCTGCGCTATTGGCGCACCATGCTGGGCAAGCTCGAACCCGAGGGGCCGGACAAGCGCTGGTTCGGCCACATCCGCCGGGTGCGGATCCTCGGCACCGAGGAGCGCCAGGGCTACACCCGGATCCACCTCGAGCTGCCGATGGAGAAGGATTTCTATCAGCCGCACCTGCTGCTGGTGCCGCGCGGGCAGGGACCGGGACCGTTCCCCGCGGTGATCGCCTGGACCTCCTCGGGGCCGGATTACACCGCTCCGGAGCAATATTGGGGAAGCTGGCTCGCCGAGCGGGGCTACGTGGTGCTCACCGGCTGGTCGTTCATCCGCAACTACCGGGACGGCACCACAGCACGCAAAGGAGCGCCCGAGAAGCTGTATGAGCGGTTCGGCCACTGGCTGCCGATCGCCAAGATGGTTCACGACGCTCGGCGCGAATTCGAGTACCTGAAGAGCCGCAAAGAGGTGGACGCCCGGCGCGTGGGCTTCATCGGTTTCTCGCTCGGCGCCAAGGCGGCGGTCTACATCGCCGCCTTCGCGCCCGAGATCAAGGCCACGGTGGCGCTCGATCCGCACATCGCCGTCAACGGCGGCACCAACTGGTTCGATCCGTGGTATCTGGACTGGTTGCGGCCGTTCCCGAAGATTCCCACGCCGGAGCGCACCGTTCTCAGCATGCTGAATCCTGATCCGGCGCGGCCCGGCTTCGAGCACGACCATCACGAGCTGATGGCGCTGGCGGCTCCGCGCGCCTTCCTGCTGATCGGCGGCCGCGGCGACTGTGAAGATTGCGGCGGCGACTCCGACGACCGGCAAAGCTGGGGCTACTTCAACCGCGCCAAAGAGGTTTACACGTTGCTCGGCATTCCGGAACGGATTCAGTTCGTGCTCACCACCGACGGCCACAAGCCCAACGGGCCGGCGATCGATCCGGCCTGGCAGGAGTTCTTCGAGCGCTGGCTGAAACGCACGCCGCCCGACTGAGGCGCGCGGGCGGTACGGAGAAAGCGGATAGAATCGGTACCTATGAAACGAAAACTGGTTGCTGCTGCTGTTGCCGTTGTTCTCGTCGGTGTGCTCGTTTGGGTCCTCACCCAGCAACGCGCCTCCGCGGACCCGATCATCGAAGGCTTCAAACTCGTCGAGGTGGCTTCGGTCGCCGATGCGATGGAGCAGCTTTACGGCCAGCGGGCCCACATGTCGCACGACATGCGGCCGCTGTTTCCCACCAAATTCGCCGGTCCGGCCGTGACGGTGCTGCTCAAGAAAGAGGAGCACAAGGAGGGTCCGCCGGCCTCGCAGGGCATGCTGGACGCCATCGACGCCGCGCCGCCCGGCTCGGTCTACGTGATCGTGCTCGAGGATGGTCTGGATTTCGCCGGTGTGGGAGGACTGATGGCGACGGCGATGAAGTACCGGGGATTGGCCGGTGCGGTTGTGGACGCCTCGGTGCGCGACACGCCGCAGATCCGTCGGCTTCAGTTTCCTGTCTACAGCCGCGGCATCGTCCCGTCGACCTCCATCAATCATTACCGTTTTGCCGGCATGAACATTCCGGTCAAATGCGCCGGCGTCGAGGTCCGGCCGAACGACATCATCGTGGCGGATGAGGACGGCGTGGCGGTGGTGCCGCGCGAGAAGGCCGCCGAGGTGCTCAAGCGCGCCCAGGAGCTTGACCACACCGAGCACAGCATGTACCCCTTCATCGAGAAATTCCGCTCCATCAAGGAAGCGGTGGCCAAGTTCGGGCGGATCTGAGCGGGTCTCTGGCGAGGGCGGCCTGCCACGTCGCCGGCAGGCCGCCCTGCGGCCATCAACAGGCTAAGTCGGCTGCACCTCGGCCAGCTTCACTTTGCGCCCCTCGTAGAGCGCGATGTTGGCTAGGTGCGGGCCGGCGACGGCGTTCGCGGCGATCTCGACGGTGCAGCTCGGCTGTTTGCGCGTGCGGATCGAGTCGAAGAAGTTCTGGATGTGAGCCTCGATCGGCACCGGGGCGCGCGCGACGAAGATCGGCTCCGGGTTCTTGTGCCACGGCTCGGCCCAGATCTTGAAGCCCTCCTCGTCGAGCAGCATCGTTCCCTGATCGCCCATGAAGGTGATCGACCAGCCGTTTTGGTACGCGTTGCAATAATCCAGCGTCCAGGTGGCCAGGAAATCCTTGAACTCGAAAACGGCGGAGAAGACGTCAGGGTGCTCGGCGCCTTCCATCTTGGCGACGAAGCCCTGACAGACGGCCGAAATGGGCGGTCCGGAGTTGGTGAACCACTGGACGACGTCCATCAGGTGGGTGCCCTGGTCGGTCATGTTGCCGCCGGCGTAATCCTTGAAGACGCGCCAGCTCCGGAAGCGCATCGGCTCGAGGGCCCGCTTGGGCGCCGGGCCGAGGAAGCGGTCCCAGTCGAGCTTGCCCGGCAGCGGGGAGTTATTAAGCGGCCGCGAGGTGTTCCAGTGCCACTGCGGCTTCACCATGGTGATGCGCCCGAGCACGCCCTCGTCGATCAGCTTCTTGGCGTAATGGATCACCGGGGCGCTGCGCCGCTGCATGCCGATCTGGACGATGCGGTCGCTCGAGCGCACGGCCTCCACCATGATCCGGCTTTCCTGAAGCGAATAGGAGAGGGGCTTTTCCGCATAAACATCCTTGCGGGCCTTGAGCGCCGCGAGCAGCATCGGACAGTGATGGTGATCCGGCCCGGCCAGAATGACGGCGTCGATGCCGGGTTGGGCCAGAAGGTCGTTGTAGTCGACGTAGGTCTTGGCCTGCGGCGAATCCTGTTTGGCGAGCTCCAGGTACGGCTCATAGACATCGCACAGCGCCACGCACTGCGCCCCGAGCTCCTGAAACTTGCGGTTCAGGTAACGGCCCCGGCCGCCCGTGGCGATGACGCCGTAGGTGAGGCGGTCATTGGCGCCCCAGGCTTTGCGGGGCACGAACATCGGCGCGGCGGCCAGCGATGCAAGAAATCTCCTGCGGTTCGATTCCATGGCGGACTCCTTCGGTCTCGATTGCCTGTCATTATAGCCCGCCGCTGGTGCGGCGGTCACTTCCGGGCGATGATGATGCGCGAGGGATAGCCGATCTGGCGGACGTCGCGCTCGCGTTCAATCCGGAAGTGGCGCGCCAGGATCAGGTGGCGGAGAGTCCCGTCGAGCTGGCGTCCCCACATGGCGGGCGCTAGTCGGCCGAGCAAGCGGTAGAGCCGGTCGAAAAGGGCGCCATCCTGGCCGATAAGCACCAGCGCAAGCGTGCCGCCGGGACGGAGCACCCGATGGAATTCCGCAAGCGTCCGCTCGATGTCCTCGGGGGCGAGCAACTCGAACAGATAGCAGCAGACCAGCGCGTCAAAACAGCGGTCCGGGAAGGGCATGAAGCGGGCATCGACGGCGTGGGTCTGTGCCTGCGCATCGGGGAAGGCGCGCCGGATGCGCTGGAGCGTCTTGGCGGCCATGGCCCGCGACAGGTCCAGCCCCAGCGTTTTGCCGCTCGGATTCAGACGCACCAGGCGGCGGAACATTTCGCCCGAGCCGGTGGCCACCTCGAGAATCGACATCCCGTCGCGCAGCCCGGCCTCCTCCAGCGCGCACCGGTGGGCGCGAGAGTGAAACAGGTGGGTGGAGAGCGGGTAAACCAGGGCCAGGCGGTCATAGATCCGCCGCGTCTGGTCGGCGAAAGTCCGCGGCATGCGGTTCAGACGGTATCCGAGCAGGGGGAATTCGGCGTTGCTCAAGCAGAACACTCCTTGACACAGACGAGTCTCAAGAGACGGCGGCGACGCTCGAGTGCAGGGGAGGAATCTCGATGCCCGTCCGGGTACCCTCGCCGGGCTTGCTGTCGATCCACATCCGGTAATCGTTTCCGAAAATGACTTTCAAGCGTTCATTCACGTTGCTGATTCCGATCCCCTGCTCAAACAACTTCGCCATCGCCGACTCCGGGATGCCGACGCCGTCATCCTCGACGACCAGATGAAGGCGGCCGGCCTCCAGATAGCTGCGAATTCGAATCATACCGCCATTGACCTTGCCGCTCAAACCGTGCTTGAGACTGTTTTCGACCAGCGGCTGCAACAGCATGCTGGGCACCAGCAGGTCGAGCGTCTCCGGGTCGACCTCGCGGACAAAGCGGAGGCTGTCGCCGAAGCGAACCATCTCGATGGAGAGATAATCCTCGATGAAGGCCAGCTCCTCGCGCAACGGGCTGAAGGTGTCCTGCTTGCGCAGCAGCTTGCGCAGGATCTTGGCCAGCTTGAGGATGACGGCGCGCGCCTGTTCCGGATCGATGCGGATCAGCGAAGAGACCGAGTTGAGCGTGTTGAACAGGAAATGCGGGTTGATTTGGCTGGTGAGCGCGGCCAGGCGCGCTTCGGTGAGCAGCCGCTGCTGCGCCTCCAGCTTCTGCTCGGTGCGGGTGTTGTTCCAGATTTTCAGCGGCAGCGTGACCGAAAAGAGCGTGATCAGGTAGACGCCCACGCGGCTGAACGGATGCGGGTTGTCCCACTGCGGGTGGAGATGGAACAGCGCCTGCGGCCCGAAGACCGTCGCCAGGCTGAAGCGCAGGAATTCGGCGAACAGAATGGTGAGCAGAAAGAACAGGTGGAAGGCCGTGCGCCGGTGATCCCTCCAGCGGCGGAACAGTCGCCAGAGGCTCAGATCGAGCAGGGGCGAGAAGCGCCAGACCTCCTCGGGCTCCGGCGCGCAGTCGCGCAGCAGGCCGCCCAGCACGCCCACGGCGGCAAACAGCGGCATGGAGAGATACTCGCCGTTGAGCATGGCGGGCAGCGAAATCAGAACGCCGGCCGTCAGCCCGGAGACATAGCCGCCGATGACGCCGGCGAGCAGGCTTCCCTCCAGACCGAGGTCCACCGCGCGGTAGGTCTTTGTCAGCACGCGCGTGCCCACGCCCGCGGCGAAAATTGCCGCCAGACCGAGCGCGAGCTTCAGCCGCTGCTCGAGCGTGCGCTCCTCGCGCATCAGGATCCGCTGGAAGGCGGAGAAGCGGACCATGATGCTGGCGAGCGAAGCCGCCACGGCCAGCTTCACCAGCAGCACGATCCAGTGTTGCTCGGCATACATGCGGGCTTGCCGATCATTATAATGAAGAGTTAGATTGCGGCATCCCGTGCCGCACCCTGATGATGGCCGCGGGTCAGGAGCTCGAAATCCGGAAGGTGGCGGAGGCGGACTTCCCCAGCCGCTTCGGGCACTTCCGCATCTACGGCTTTGAAGGGCGTAACGGAGAAGCCACCGACGAAGCCGTGGTGCTCCGCATGGGGGAGCTCGGCGGCGAGCCGGCGCCGCTGGTGCGCATCCATTCGCAATGCCTCACCGGCGACGTCTTTCACAGCCTGCGCTGCGACTGTCGTGCGCAGCTCGAGCTGTCGCTGGCCATGATCGCCGACGAGCGCCGCGGCCTGCTCATCTACGAGCACAAGGAAGGCCGGGGCATCGGGCTGCTCAACAAGCTCCGCGCTTACGCCTTGCAGGATGAGGGCGCCGATACCGTCGAGGCCAACGAGATCCTCGGGTTCGAAGCCGACCTGCGCGACTACAGCCTGCCGGCGGAGATCCTGCGCCACTTCGGCGTCAGGAAGGTTCGCCTGATCTCGAACAACCCGGACAAGATCCGCGCTCTCGAGCGGGCCGGCATCGAAGTGGTGGAACGGATTCCCTGCCAGGTGCCCCTCACGGCAACCGCCGGCGAATACCTGCGCACCAAGAAAGAAAAGATGGGGCACCTGCTTGAGGGCTTTTAGCGGGCCTCCGGCCGGACGCGGTTCCGCCGTTGTTGCCGGGCAGGCCGCCTTGATCCCGGCCTGAAAAAACCGCCCCGCGTCGCGGTGCGATAAGATAGCTCACCCGGAAAGCGAGGAGACCGATGTCCGCCTCCGCACTGCTTGCGATTGCGTGCTGGGCGACGTGCCTGGCGGCGGCCCCGATCGAGCTGGTTCGCGACGGCCGCTCCGACTACAAGATCGTGCTCGGCAGGGCCGCCTCACCGAGCGAGCGGCACGCCGCCGAGGAGTTACAGGCGCATCTCGAACAGATGACCGGCGCCCGGCTGCCCATTGTCGTTGAGGAAAGCGGCGGACATCTCATACTGGTGGGCAATTCCGGCGTGACGGACCGGCTGGGCCTGACCGTCCCGGAGAAGCAGGTCGGCGCCGAGGGCTTCCGGTTGCGAACCTCGGGCGCGCACCTGGTGATCGCCGGAGGGCGCCTTCGCGGCACTCTCTACGGCGTCTACACCTTCCTCGAGAAGCTCGGCTGCCGCTGGTTCACCGCCGAGGTCAGCCGCATCCCGCGCCTCGCCACGCTGCGCGTCGATCCGATCGATGAGATTGAGCGGCCCGCCTTTGAATACCGCGAGCCGTTCTTCACCGAGGCCTTCGATGCCGACTGGGCGGCGCGGAACAAGGTGAACGGCAACGCCATGCGGCTCGATGAACGCCGCGGCGGCAAGGTCAGTTACTATCCTTTCGTCCACTCGTTTTACCAGTTGATTCCTCCGGAGGAGTATTTCGCCGAACACCCCGAGTATTTTTCGCTCATCGACGGCAAGCGGCGCCACGAGCGAGGCCAGCTCTGCCTGAGCAACCCCGAAGTGGTGAAATTGGGGACTCGCCGGCTGTTTCGCTGGATCGAGGAGCATCCGGAAGCGACCATCTACTCGGTCTCGCAGAACGACTGGGAGGGCTGGTGCGAGTGCGACCGTTGCCGGCGGGTCGAACAGGAAGAGGGCGGGGCGCATTCCGGGCCCGTTCTGCGCTTCGTCAACGCGCTGGCCGCGGAGGTGGAAAAACGTTATCCGGACAAGCTCATCGACACGCTGGCCTACTGGTACACGGAGACGCCCCCGGCCAGAGTGCGCCCGAGGAGAAACGTGCGCGTGCGGCTGTGTCCCATCGGAGTCTGCCAGGCCCACCCGTACGAGCGCTGCCCGATGAGCGCCTACTTCATGAAAAACCTCCGGGCATGGTCAAAGATTACGTCGCAACTCTACATCTGGCACTACAACACCAACTTCTCGCATTACCTGGTTCCCTTCCCGGATTTCGACGAGCTGGCCGCCGACATCCCCATGTACCGCCGGCACGGCGTAGTGGGCCTGTTTCTTGAAGGAGCGTATCCGAAAGGGGGCGGCGGCGAGAACGCCGAACTTCGCTCTTACGTCATGGCGCGCCTGCTCTGGGACACGCGCGCCGATGCCGAGGCGGCGGTGACGGAGTTCCTCGAGGGCGTCTACGGCAAAGCGGCGCCTCTCCTGCGCGACTACCTGGAACTCATGCACCGCCAGGTGCGCGAGCCGCCCCGCGGCGCCGGAAGGCATTTGTGGATCTTCGGCGTGCCGGACTATAGCCCGGACTTCGCGGATCAGGCCCGCGCCCTGTTCGAGCGCGCGCTGGCCGCCGCCGACGATGAGGCCGTGCGCAACCGCGTGCGGAAAGCGGCGCTCTCGATCGATTACCTCGAGCTGCTAGGCGCCAAGGAGTTCCGGCTCACCGGCGCCGTGTATGCGCCGGCCGATCTCGCGGCCTTGCGGCGCCGGTTCGAAAGCCTCATGACGGAGTTGCGGCGCTTCGGCATCACCAGCATCCGCGAAGGCGTCGACCTGGCCGGCGACGAGGAGGAGTTCCGGAACCGGATCCGGCCCTACCCGGTCCTGAGACTCGAAAGCGAGGCGCTGGCGGCCGACCTTGTTGCGGAGCTTGGCGGCCGCCTGATCCGTGTGGTCGAGCGGGCCAGCGGACGGGACTGGCTGCGGCGTCCCCATCCTGGGGAACGCGGCTACCCGGACGTGGCGGGGCTTGGCGTCTTCCTCTACCCGAACTGGCATTCGCGAAGTCGCCTGGATGTTCGCTTCGATGAAGTCGTCGAGCGAGCCGGCGAGGTCCGGCTGGCGGGCCGGGCGGCGAACGGGCTCCGCGTCGAGCACCGGGTGCGGCTGTTGGCGTCACGCCCGGGTCTCGAAACCGAGACGGTGGTCGAGAACGCCACGGGAAGCCCCGTCGAGGCGGCGCTGGTCTGGCGGGCCGACACGGATCCCGGCGGCGACTATCCACAGTTGGGCGTCCGCTTCCGGCGCCGGGACGGCAGCGGAGTCGAGCGCCTGCTCTGGCGGCCGGGCGAGCCCCCCTGGGGCTCGGAGGCGCACACGGGCGAACGCCTGCCCGACGGGGCATGGGCTTTGTATCGCGGGGGCGATTCCCTCGCGGGTTTGCGCTTTTCGACAGACCAGGTGGCCCGGACGTACCTGAGCTGGACGATGCGGGCGCAGCCGCGCGTCGTCCTGGAGTTATGGTCAGCGGAGCGTCGCCTGGCTCCCGGCGAGCGAATCGAGATGCGGGCTTTTTGGGGCCGGGAGGCGTTGCCTTCGCCGGGCGGCGGGGCAGAGTAATTCCCGGTGCGGCTCAGGGCCTCTTCGGAGCGCCCGCGGCCGGAGCGTCCGGGTAGAAAAGGTCTGCGGTGCCCGGCTTCCGAAGCTTCAGGCGCTCGCGGATCCTGAGGTCGAGCTCCTCGGGGTTGTGCCGCAGCAGCCGGACGCGTTCGCGACGGCGTTCGATGTCGCGGGTCAGCTCGGCCAACTGCCGGCGTTTCTCCGCGATGAGCTGCTGTTTCTGCCGGAGAGCGGGCAGGCCGCGGGGTCCGGTGGCCAGCAAGACCAGGTAGAGGCCGGCAAGGGCGGTCACCACCGTCCAGCCGAGCAGTTTCCAGATCGGACGCATGGCGGCGTTTTAACAATTATATATAATTTTGTTTTCGCCGCGACGCCGGCCGCCGCAAAGTCCGGTTCCTGTGGCCGCCGGCGCGCCGATCGAGGGCTCCATGACCGATAAAATCCTCGTCCTGACCACCTGCGCCTCCGAAGAGGAGGCCCGCCGCATCGCCCGCACGCTGGTGGAGCGCCGCCTGGCGGCCTGTGTCAATATCCTCTCCAATCTTCGAAGCGTCTATCGCTGGAAAGGCGCCCTCGAGGAGGAGAGCGAGTACCTGCTTGTCATCAAGTCCCGGCGGGACCTCTTCGAAGCGGTCCGCGCCGGCATCGAATCGCAGCACTCCTACGAGCTGCCCGAGGTGATCGCCCTTGCCGTCGTCGAGGGTTCCGAGGCCTATCTGGGCTGGCTGGAGCGCGAGCTCACGCCCGCCTCCGCCGACTGAGCCCCCGGGAGCCGATCAGCGGGCGGAGATCGGGGACGCCGGAGAGGCCGGCGCCCCGGCCGGTGTCGGACGCGCGGGCGTCCACCAGCCGGCGATCGCGGCTCCGCAGGAAGGACAGCGCCCGGCCTCGCGCAGCCTGTTTTCCAGAATCCGGTAGCCGAACCGGCGCACCAGCACGGCGCCGCAGCCGGGGCAACGCGTATTTTCAAAATCGCCCACCATCCCGGGCAGGTTCCCCGCGTAGACGTATCGCAGGCCCGCCCGCCGGCCAAGCTCAGCCGCGCGGAGCAGCGTCTCGGGCGGCGTGTCGTCCGGATCTCTCATCTTGTAATCCTTGTGGAAGGCCGTCACGTGCCAGGGGATATCGGGCGAGATTCCGCTCAAGAATTCGGCGATCTGGCGAAGTTCCTCGTCGGAGTCGTTGAAGCCGGGCACCACCAGCGTCACCACCTCCAGCCAGAAGCCCATCTCGAAGATAAGACGGATGCTGTCGAGCACCGGCTGGAGGCGGCCGCCGAGCTGGCGGTAATCCCGGTCGTTGAAGCTCTTGAGATCCACCTTGTAAAGGTCGAGCCACGGCCGCAGGTATTCGAGCACGCGCGGAGTGGCATTGCCATTGGAGACAAAGCCCGTCAGCAGGCCGGCCCGTTTGGCTTCCCGGAAGATGGCGACCGCCCACTCGGCGGTGATCAGCGGCTCGTTATAGGTGCTGACAATGACCTGGGCGCCGAGAGCCAGCGCGTCGGCGACGAGCTCCTCGGGCGTGGCCCGCCGCGGGGGTGCGATGGCGCGCGGGTCGCGGAGCGCCTGCGATGTGACCCAGTTCTGGCAGTAAGGACAGTGAAGATCACAGCCAAACATGCCGAAACTGTAAGCCCGCGCGCCCGGCAGTACGTGGAAGAACGGCTTCTTTTCGATCGGATCGCAGTGCACGCCGGCGACATATCCCCAGGGCACATACAGCTTGCCCTGGCGGTTGAAGCGGACCTTGCAGACGCCGGGCTGGCCTTCGAAGATTGGGCAGAGATGGCCGCAAGCCAGACAGCGGATGCGCCGCTCATCCAGCGGTTCGTAAAGCTCCCCTTCGCGAACGTACTGGGAAAGGATATCGGCGAATGTAGGCATGGTTCCCCCGCCGGTCCAACCGATCCAACCGGCCGCGTCCGCCGGGGACTTGTCAAACGCGGTTCCCGAGAGACGCGGGCTGGCCGATGCCGCTCGCCATCGGAAGCATGGCGCGGCTCAGCTCCTCGATCCTCCGGGCCATGGCGCGCTCGTCGCACAACAGGTCCGCCAGGCTCGTCCGCCGCAGAATCTCCCCGAGCAGCGACTGGGCCGAACTCCACAGCGATCGGAGCGAGCAGTCCCGGGCGTGTGGGCAGACCTTCGCCTTGCCCGTATGGCGCTCGCAGAAAGCCGGTCCGAACAGCGGGCCGCCGAGCAGATACAGCACCTCGGCAACCGTGATCTGGCTGGCCGGTCGGGATAAGGTGTAGCCGCCCGACTGGCCGCGGGCGCTCTGGACCAACCCGCCCAGGCGCAACAGGCGCATCAGCTTGGCGACGTTCGGCGCGGAGAGGCCCTCGGCCCGGCTGATTTCGGGAATGGTCCGGCTTTCGCCGTCGGCACACCGGGCCAGGTGCAAAAGACAGCGCAAGCCATATTCCTCCTGGGCACTGAGCTTCATATCGCCCTTATTGTAACTTGATTCGGCACGTGAGAAAAGAGATTCGGGTCTGAAATAGAGGCTCAACATCCGTGAGATGGGGCCGCCGGGGCCTCACTTGTTGTAGTAGGCCGCATTCCGAGCGGCGAACTCAGACCATTTTTCCGGCAAATCATCGAGTGCGAAAATTGCCGAGACGGGACAGACGGGCACGCAGGCGCCGCAATCGATGCACTCCTCCGGGTGGATGTAGAGCATCTCGGCCGTCGCGAAGTCCGGTTCGTCCTTTCGGGGGTGGATGCAGTCAACCGGGCAGGCATCGACGCAAGCCGTGTCCTTGGTTCCAATGCAGGGTTCGGCGATAACGTAGGCCATAGCGCCTCCCGGAAACGGAGGAATCAAGTTCAGGCTAGCAAATCAATACAATCAAGTCAAGTTATCCGCCCAGCCGATTCCCCCTTCTTTCGCTCCGGCCACGGCCCGCCGCGCCCGAGCCAGAATCTCCTCGGCCGAGCCGTGCTGCTCGCCGACGGCGACGATGCCGATCGCGGCCCGCAGCAGCCCCGGCGCTCCGCCTGCATCGGAGGCGTCCGCCAGCAGCGCCAGCAGCCTTTGAGCGATTTGCTCGGCATCCTGCATCGTCCTGAGCGGAGCCGTCAGGATGGCGAACTCGCGCCCGCCCAGCCAAGCCACCGAGTCCCGGCGCCCCCGTCCCGCCTTCGAGCGCACCGCGCTGCGCAGCCGGTCTTCGAGCTCCGCCACGGCGTGTGGGTCTTCCCAGCGCGGGGCGATGGGACCGTGAACACGCAGGAGCAGCAGGGCGAGCCGGCGCGACGGATCGGCTTTGGCTTCGATGAGGGCTTCCCGGAGATGTCGCAGCAAGGTGGCGCGCGCCTCCGCTTTCGCTCCGAGCGGCCGGCTCTTAGCGCCAAGGAGATCCGTTGCAGCAACCCTCATGGCACTTATCCTCATCGGCCGAATCGGGCCGGTGCTCCTGGTAGCTCGCGCATCTCGAGCCCTCTTCGGTTGCCTCTTAGATCAATGTGGGACACTCCTTTTCGCGGTATAGGAACTTGTCGGCCCGGTTCACCAGATCCTCGACCGATTCGCCCGGGTAGAACTCGGCGGCGCCCACGGCGGCCGAGACGTTGACCACCAGATCCTGACCCGCCACCGCCAGCGTGAACAGGCCCGAACAGACGCGGGCGAGGTGCTTGGCGCGCCAGAGGGCGGTCTCCAGGCGGCAGTCGGGCAGAATCACCAGAAACTCGTCACCGCCCCAGCGGCAGACGGTATCGCCGGGGCGCACGTTCTGGGCGAGGCGGCGGGCGAAGGTTTTGAGCACCAAGTCGCCGGCCGTATGGCCCCAGCGGTCGTTCACCAGCTTGAAGCCGTTGAGGTCGAAGAACAGGATGCTGAACGGTCCGCCCCGCGCCACCAGCGTCGCCAGGCGCCGCTCGCCTTCGGCGCGATTGGAGACCCCGGTGAGCGCGTCGATGTAGGCCAGCGCCTCGGCCCGCTTCAGCCGCTCCCGGAACATTTCGAGCTCCCGGCGCATCTGCTCGAGCGAGGTCTCCTGCTCGCGGCGCACCGTCGAGACGTAAGTTCGCAGCCGCTCGACCTCCTCGCCAAGCTGGCGCTGGATTTCGGTCAGCGACGGGACGCGGCTGATCGATTCCAACTTCTGGGTGAACTGCGCAAGTTTTGCCGTACGGGCCTCGTTTTGTGCAGCCAGCGATTGGGTCGCCTCGGCTAACGATTTGATAATCCCGCGGATCTCTTTTTCCCGCTGTTCGAGCACCTCGGAGGCAGCGGCGCCAAATTCGCGGAGGGTCGCCTCCAACTGGCGGCCGCTGGCAGCGAGCTGTTCCGCCGCGGGATCGGACCCGAGCGATCGGCGAAGGGCTGCCAGGCCTTGCCGGAGCCGATGGACCAGATCGGGCTGGACAGGCGGGGCGTGCTCGCCGATGAGGCGCAGCGCCAGCGTGTAAACCTCCACGGCCGCGCGGAACCGCTCCTCGTACTCTTCGATCTCGGCCATGAATCTCTTCAGCGAAAGCATGCCTGTGGCCGGGGGCGCCGCGCTCGAGCTCCCCCTGGAGGAGATCTATCGGCGGATTGTCCGGCGTAGTTGAGGGCGTCGCCGGCCGAGCCGATAAGATGGGAACATCGGCATGGGGCTCTCTGTCCGGCACGTCCCCGAGTTGGTTTTCACCGCTTTCGCCGTCTGGTGCTACTGGCGACTCACCGGAGCTCTCCTCGCATCCCGGCCGGGCCTCCCTGCCCCGTGGCTGCGTTTTGCGCGATTTGCCGGCACTCTATGGACGGCGACGCCGTTGCCGTTGGCCGTCCCGGGGGTCCGCTTTCTGGCCGGAAATCCCCTGTGGCTCGAGTGGGCACGTGGTCTGGCGCTCGGATGGTGCATCCTCGCTGTCACACTCTGGGCCCTTTTGCCGCTGCTGGCAAGCTCGAGAACCGGCTCAGCAGCTTTCGATCCAGCCCGCCGGCGCCTGCTCCGCCGGTCAGCGACCCTGCTGGCTGGCGCCCCCGCTGCCGGGACCGCCTTCGGCATCCTCGTTGGGCGGAATGAGCTTGGCCTCACCGAAGTGGAGGCCCGCATCGAAGGCCTGCCGCGGGACCTCAAAGGACTGCGGCTGGTTCAGCTCAGCGACATTCACCTGGGGGCGTTCCTCGATCGCCGGCAGCTTCGCCGCGCCGTGGAGCTGGCCAACGCCACAGAGGCGCACCTGGCCGTCGTCACGGGAGACCTGATCACCCTGCGGGACGATTTTCTGCTCGAGTGCCTGGAGGAGCTGGCTCGACTGCGTGCCGAGGCGGGTGTGCTCGGCTGCCTGGGCAACCACGAGCAGACCGCCGGCTGCGAGCAGCGGGCCAAGCGCGAAGGGGCGCGGCTCGGCATCGAGTTCCTGCGCCGCGAGTCGCGCCGGCTGAGATTCGGCTCCGCTACACTATGGGTCTCCGGCGTGGATTTCCGGCGCAGGTCGCGAGACTACATTCGAGAAACAGCCCCTCTTGTCCAGCCCGGGGAGGTGAACCTGCTGCTGTCGCACAACCCGGACGCCTTCCCGGCCGCAGCCGCGCACGGTTACCATCTCACCCTCGCAGGGCACACCCATGGCGGGCAGTTGGCCGTTCCCGGCTTCGAGCGCCAGTTGAACCCGGCCCGGATCCTCACTCCGTATGTCTACGGGCTGTATAGGGAGGGGAGGTCGTTGCTTTTCGTCAGCCGGGGGATCGGGACGGTGGCCGTGCCGGCCCGGCTTGGATCGCCCCCCGAGGTCGCCCTCATACGCCTGTGCGCTACTTAGTTCTGAGCGACATCCATGCCAACTGGGAGGCGCTCCAGGCGGTCCTCGAGGACGCCGCGGGCCGCTACGGAGAGATCGCCTGTTGCGGCGACCTGGTCGGCTACGGGGCGGACCCCAACCGGGTGGTGGACTGGGCGCGGCGTCACGTGCGCGCCATCGTGCGTGGCAACCACGACAAGGCCGCGGTCGATTTGACGGTGACCGAATGGTTCAATCCCCACGCCGCAGCCGCCGCCCTGTGGACCCACGGCACGCTGACGCCGGAAAACCTGGAATATCTGCGCGGCTTGCCCCAGGGTCCGCTCCGTGTCGGTGGCTTTGCGATCTCGCACGGCTCGCCCCTCGACGAGGACGAATATATCCTCAGCGAATGGGAGGCCGAACAGATGTTCGGCTATCTGGCAGCCGAGATCAACTTTTTCGGCCACAGCCACTTGCAAGGAGGCTTTCTGCTCAGGCCCGGCGGCGCGGAGACGATCCGGCAGATGCCGCGCGAGCGCAGCCGGATGAGTCTAAACCTCGAGCCGGAGGCGAGTTTCCTCATCAACCCCGGCTCGGTCGGCCAGCCGAGGGACTACGATCCCCGCGCGGCCTACGTGCTGTTCGATGAGGAGCGGCGACGCCTGAGCTTCCACCGCGTCTGCTATGACGTTCAAACCGCCCAGCGGAAGATCGTGGCGGCAGGGCTGCCCCCGGGGCTGGCCGAGCGCCTCGCCTACGGTTGCTGAGCGGCAGTCTCTCCGGCGCCGGCCGCCTCCGGGTGGAGGTGAGACCGGATGCGCCGGGCCAGAGCGGGCCCGACCACGGCCGCCAGCTCCTCTTCGGAGGCTTCGCGCACGCGGCGCAGGGAGCCGAGCCGTCGCAACAGCTTCGCGACGGTCTTGGGCCCGACCCCCGGAATCTGATCGAGTTCGGAGGCCAGCCGCGAGGTCGAGCGCCGCTGCCGGTGGAAGGTGACCGCGAACCGGTGCGCCTCATCGCGCACGGTCTGGATGAGATGGAGCACCGGCGAGGAGCGTTCGAGCCGAATGGGCTCCTCCTCCTGGCCCAGCACATAGAGCAGCTCCTCCCGTTTGGCGATGGCTGCCAGCGGCTGGTCGGCGATGCCGAGCGCCTCGAGCGCCTGGGCGGCCGCGTGGAGCTGGCCGAGCCCGCCGTCCACCAGCACCAAGGAAGGCAGGGGATCTCCTTCGGCCTTGAGCCGGCCGTAGCGCCGCGTGATCACCTCGCGCATGGCGGCAAAGTCGTCGTTGCCCGCCACGGTCCGAAGGATGAACTTCCGATAGTCGGACTTTTTCATCCGGCCGTCTTCCCAAACCACCATGCTTGCCACCTGGTCGGTCCCCTGGATGTGCGAGACGTCGAAGCACTCGATGCGGCGGGGCGGCTCCTCCAGGCCGAGCGCTTCGGCCAGGCTCTCCTGAATGGCCCGCGCCGACGGACGCATCACGCGGAAACGTTGCTCGAAGCCGTGGCGGGCGTTGGTTTCAGCCAGCTCGAGCAGGGCCCGCTTCTGGCCGCGCTGCGGCGTGTGGATCTCCACCTTGCGCCCGCGCTTCTCGGTCAGCATCTCCTCCAGCAGCTCGCGGTCCTCGAACTCCACCGGCACGTGGATCCGGTCGGGGATGTAGGGCTGGTCGAGGTAGACCTGCTTGAGCAAGGCGGAGAAGAACTCCGGGGGATCGAACTCGGCCAGATCCTCCCAGAAGTACTCCCGCCGGTCGACGACGCGGCCGTTGCGCAGGTGGAACAGATTCACGGCCACCTGCGGCGGCTCGGCGTAGTAGCCGAAGATATCGATGTTGTCGCCCTGCGCGGCGGCCACTTTCTGCTTTTCGTCGAGTTCCTCGACCGTGGCGATCAGGTCCCGCAGAGTGGCGGCCTCCTCGAAGCGCAGCTCTTCGGAAGCCTGTTGCATGCGCTCCCGCAAGCGCGCGGTGAGCTCCCTATGCCGGCCCTCGAGAAACAGCCGGGCGTTGCGGACCGCTTCCGCGTGCGCCTCCACGGTGGTGAGCCCCTCCACGCACGGCCCCAGGCACCGGTGGATGTGGTATTGCAGGCAGGGCTGGGGGTGGGTGCGCGTGAGGTCGATCTTGCAAGAAGGCACGCGGAACTCGCGGTTGATGAAGTGCCGCAGGCGGTGCGCCAGGTTGCCGGGAAAATACGGGCCGAAATAAGTGGAGCCGTCTTTGACCAGCCTTCGCGTGACGTAGATGCGCGGGAATTTTTCCCTGGTCAGCTTCAGATAGGGATAGGTCTTGTCGTCGCGCAGCAGGACATTGAAGCGGGGCTTCCACTGCTTGATCAGGTTGTTCTCGAGCGCCAGCGCCTCTTTCTCGTTGTCGACGAGGATGTAGTCGATATCCCGAGCCTCGCCGAGCAGAGTGCCCGTCTTAGTGTCTCCCAGTCGGTCGTCGGAGAAATAGCTGCGGACGCGGGCGCGGAGATTCTTGGCCTTGCCCACGTAGAGCACCGCGCCCTCGGCGTCTTTGTAGAGGTAGACGCCGGGGGCTGCCGGCAGCCGGGCCGCTTTCTCGCGCAGCTCCATCGCTGGGGGGCCTCTCCCTTCCGATTGTAAAAAGCCTTCGCTGGTGAGCGGGGAGCGGTTGCAACCGACCCGCGAGCGGTGATACACTCATGTAACCGTGGCGGTCAAGCGCCGCGACAGGGGTCCAGGGCGGCATGAGGGGCAGCCCTGACCGGCATGAAAAGACCAGGAGGTAACGGTCGCTCGAGGTTGTCTAGAGCGCTCAAGGAAACAATGAAGAAAGACTTATTGTTTTGTCTTTGCCTGCTGCTCGGAGCCGCTTTGAGCATTCCGGCGCAGGTTGCTACGGGATCACTTTCGGGAGTGGTGACGGACCCGAACGGGGCACTCGTGCCAGGCGCCAAAGTGGTGGCCACCAACGAGGCCACCGGCTTACGCCTGGAGACGACGACGACCGAAGCGGGTCTTTATGTGTTCCCCACCCTCCCAGTGGGAGTCTACACGCTCACCTTCGAAAAGGTGGGCTTCCGCAAGCTCAGTCGGACCAATATCGAAATTCGCATCGCGCAGCGGCTCGACCTGAACGTCCAGCTCGAACTGGGTGACGTGGTCGAGACCGTCACGGTGACCGCGGAGGCACCGCTGCTCGAGGTCACCTCGCCGATGCGGGGACAGAGCTTCTCCAACCGCTTCATGAACACCCTGCCGCTGTTTACCGGCGGCATCCGCAACGCCCAGGCCTTTGTCGGCTACATGCCCGGCGTTTCGCGCGGTACCCCCGAGCTGTCGATCTCGGGCTCCGGCGGCCGCGCCTCGGAGGTGCTCATTGACGGCGCCAGCCTGATCATCCCCGAGTCCGGCGGCGTGGTCTTCAACTTTCCCGGCGCGGAGATGTTCGGTGAGTTCAAGCTGCTGACCAACACCTACGATGCCGAGTATGGCCGCTTCGGCGGGGGCGTACAGATCTTCGTCACCAAGAGCGGCACCAACGAATTCCACGGCACGGCGTTCCTGAACATGCGCCGCGACATCTGGAACGCCAACGCCTGGGCCTTCAACGCCACCGGCCGCCTCCGGCCTAAGGAGCGCTTCAACGAGATCGGCGGCGCCGCCGGCGGTCCCATCTGGATTCCGAAGGTCTACGACGGTCGGAACCGGTCGTTCTTTTACTTCACCTACTCGAAGGACCAGCGGCCGGTGACTTCGACCGCCGTGCTGTCGACCGTGCCGACGGCGCGGATGCGACAGGGTGACTTCGGCGAGGCCCCTCAGTTGATCTATGATCCGGCCACGACGTCGGGAAACGTCCGCCAGCCGTTTCCGAACAAAATCATCCCCCGCAGCCGTTTCAGCCCCATCTCGGCCAAGTTGGCTGAAATCATTCCCAATCCGACCCGGCCGACGCTGGTGGGCAACTATGACCATAACAACCAGAGCATTTACGATCGCTACATCTGGAACCTGAAGTTCGACCATGCCATCACGCCGAACAACCGGCTGGCCTTCACCGTGACCAAGGAGGAGGAGTCCAACAACGGAATCTTCGCCTTCACCGGGCCGCTCGGCCAGGGCCTGCACAACTTTCAGCGGCCGGATAACTGGCGCTGGAATCATGACCTGATCATCAACCCCACCCTGATCGTCCACACCACGTTTGGCTACTCGCGCACCCGACAGATGTGGGACAACCCGCAGCAGAAGGGGTGGGCGAGCCGCCTGGGCTTTCCGGGCCTTTCCGGCAACCCGGACGCGACGCCGCGGATCCGCTTCTCGGGCCCGGACCAGCTAACCAATTACGGCGTGCAGGACGGCAAGGTGGGCAACGGCAGTCAGATCAACATCACCTATCACTTCACGCAAGGCTGGACCTGGACGCGCGGCAAACACGAATTCAAGTTCGGCGGCGATCTCCGCCGGCTGCATACCACCTCGGATCCGATCGATCTGGCCGGCACGAACGGCACCTATGATTTCGCCCGCGCGCAGACGGCGCTGCCCACCAATCTGGCAGGCACCGGACACGCCTTCGCGAGCCTGCTGCTCGGCTTGCCTGATCAGGCGCAACGCATCGCCACGCCGGTGCTGGTCGGCAACATCCGCTACGGCTATCACGCCGTCTACTTCCAGGACAACTGGAAGGTGACCCCCAGGCTGACCCTCAATATCGGCCTGCGCTACGACGTGCCGATCGGCTGGCACGACAAAAACGGCGACATGTCGGCGGTCGACCTGCGGCGGCCGAATCCCGGCGCGGGCGGCCTGCCCGGCGCGGTGGTCTTCGCCGGCAAGGGCGCCGGGCGGACCGGCGAGAAGCGCTTCTACCCGACCGATTTCTCCAACGTCGGTCCCCGGCTGGGCTTCGCCTACCGGGTTCTCGAGAAGACGGTGATCCGCGGCGGCTTCGGCATCTTTTACCAGACGCTCGGCAACGGCGGCTGCGGCTGCCGGCTCGGCTTCTCCAATCCCATTACCTACGTCTCCGACGGCCTGAACGCCGCCATCCAGTGGGACAACGGCGTGCCGGCGCCCCCTGGCTTCCGGCCCCCGCCGCTCATCGATCCCACGGTTGGCAACTTCGCCGGCGACATGGACGTCATGGGACCCAACTTTGGCAAAGCGCCGCGAAACTACAACTGGAGCTTCAACATCCAGCAGGAGTTCAAGAACTTTCTGTTTGACATCGCCTATGTCGGCAACCGCGGCCGCGGCTTGAACTCGACCATCGAGCTCAACCAGCTCCCGGTGAGCCGCCTGGCGCTCGGCTCGCTGCTTCAGCGGCGCATCACGGATCCGGCCGTCGTGGCCGCCGGCTTCACCAAGCCCTGGCCCGGCTTCCCGGACAACCAGACGCTGGCTCAGGCACTGCGTCCTTACCCGCAGTTTTTCGGCGTCCTGGACCGCAACAGCGGCCTGGGCAAGGTCTGGTACGACTCGCTCCAGACCAAGTTGGAGCGGCGATTCGGCTCCTGGCAGCTCATGGCGGCGCACACCTGGTCGAAGGCGCTGGCCGCGAATCACTACCGCCAGATCTTCAGCCAGCACTTTCAGGTCGGGGCCCAGGATGCTTACAACCCGGAGGACATGAAGGCGATCTCGCCGTTCGACCAGCCGCATATTCTGAGCATTCTCAACTCTTATGACCTGCCGATCGGCAAGGGCAAGCGCTTCCTGAACACCGATCGGTACTGGGTGAACCTGCTCATCGGCAACTGGACGATCGCCGCCGCCCAGAACTACCGCAACGGCGCGCCGATCCAGATCTCGGCGCCGAACACGCTCGGCAGCGGCGTGCTGTTCAGCCGCTTCAAGAAGGCCAACCGCGGCCCGGACCCGATTCGCACCGGCGTCGATCGCACCACGCTCGATCCCAACAATCCGAACGTGCGCTGGTTCGGCCCGAACGCCTTCGTGCAACCGGGGCAGTTCGAACTCGGTACAGTGGCCTCCTACCTGCGCGAGTTCCGCCAGCCGCCGGTCTTCGAGGAGAATGTCTCGATCCAGAAGCGCCTCCAGTTCCCGGTGAGCGGCGACCGGACCGTGGATCTGCTGTTGCGCGCCGACGCCTTCAACATCTTCAACCGGACCAACTTCGGTGGCGTCGTCGCGGCGGTCGGCAATCCCAACTTCGGCCGGGTCACCGCTCCGCAGCAGGCCCCGCGCATCATCACGATGGGGTTACGGCTAGAGTTCTAGCAGAGACCCATCGGCGCCACCACTTCGGCCCGGGCCGCCCAAACCGGGGGGTCCGGGCCGTTTGCTTCGCGCAAACACGAACCCGGCATCGCCGCCTCGTTGTGGTTTCGATCTCCGGCGTGCTACCCTGAAAGGGCGTTCAAGAATTCCTCGCCCTCCGTTTCATCCGAAGCACCTTCCCCAATCACCGGATGTAGCCGGGGCAGCGGATTCCTGATCGCAGAATTAGCAAAGAGGAAAGTTGTGAAAGAAACAGGAACTGTCAAGTGGTTCAACGCCGCCAAGGGCTTCGGATTCATCCAGCGCGATAGCGGCGAGGACGTCTTCGTGCATTACTCGGCCATTCAGGCGACGGGCTACCGCACTCTCGAAGAGGGGGCGCGGGTGAGCTTTGTCGTCAAGCGTGGCCCGAAGGGCCTGCAAGCTGAAGAGGTTTCTCTCGCCTGAGGCGCTGATGGCCGCCCCCGGCGCCGACGCAGCGCCGGGGGCCTCATCTCCGATCACAGAATTTGCTTGACGCGGGGGAGGGTTCCGCGTTAGACTGAGAGGCGAACAAAAAGCGAAGAAAGGAGCCTCTCATGCCTGCACTCGCACCCGTCCGCTGCGGCCCCGCCGGCTGGGATCACACCTACCGGCATTCCTTCGTCTACCCCAAGCCCCGGCCGCGCTGCTTCCATCCTCTCGAATACCTGGCGGAATATTTCGACCTCGTCGAAATCAACACCACCTTCTACAGGGCGCTGCGTCCCGAGATCAGCCGGCTTTGGGCCAGCCGCGTGGCCGCAAACCCGAGATTCCAGTTCACCGCGAAACTCAACCGTCAGTTCACGCACGAGCGCGTGCTCGAGCCCGAAGCGGTGGCCGCGTCCGCGCGGGGGCTCGAGCCGCTGGCGGAGGCCGGCCGGCTCGGCTGCGTGCTGATGCAGTTCCCCGCCTGGTTCCGTTTCACCGGGGAGAACCGGAATTTCCTGATCCGGCTGCGCCGGGCCTTCGCCCGTTTTCCCCTGGTGGCCGAGATGCAGCACACGAGCTGGATGCGGGAAGAGGCGCTAGGCGTGCTGATCGACTACCAAGTGGGCTTCTGTCACATCGATCCGCTGCCTCCGGGCTTCGCCCTGCCTCCCCGGGTGTGGCTCACCTCCAGCATCGGCTATGTGCGGCTCCACGGGCGCAACCTCACAGCTCCCTCACTCCCGACGGGGGCTTCCGGCAGGGGGGCCGCAGGGCGGGCGTATCTTTACACCACGGAGGAGCTCGCGGAGTGGAAGGAGCGCATCGAACATCTGCGGCGGTTTGCCGAGTCGGTCTTCGTGGTGATGACCAACGACGCCGGGGCGCACGCGGTGCTCAACGCCCTCGAGCTTCAGGCGCTGCTTGCGGGCGAGGCGCCCCGCGCCCCGGAGGCGCTCAGGCGGCGCTACCCGCGGGAGCTGGCCGGGTTCGCGAGCGAGGAGGCTTCCGCAGCCGGGCTGTTCAACCCGAACGCCTTCTGCGAGGTCGCCTGAGCTTCAGCGCGGAAACAGCTCCTCGAGTTCGGCGGGGGACGGCCGGCGGCCGTACTCGCACAGCTCAAACGCCTCAGCGTGACGGATGCGGGCGGCGCACTCGGCGCCGTAACGCTGGGAAAGCCTCTCGCGCACGCGAGGCGAGGGCGGCCGGGTGATTTTCGTCTCCAGCCAGGCCTTGCGCTCGACCGGAGAGCAAGGCACCGGCTCTCCATTCCAGTCCACCCAGGGGAGCCATTCGTAAAACTGTGACACGTGGGCGTCGAGAGCGTCGACCTTTTTCTGCCAGACGTCGTCGATGGCGACGACAACGTCCGGCGTGAAAGCCGCCGGCTTCTGAAAGTCATCCTCGAAATAGAGAAAGACGGGATTGCGCCGGAGCGCCGGAGCTTCCGGGCAGATGTTCGGAACCAGCACCAGATAGGCGGAATCCTGCACGAGCTGGCTGGTGTAACGGTGATCGGGATGGTAATCGTTGATGCGGTGGGTGAGCACGATGTCGGCCTGCCAGAGCCGCAGGCAGCGGATGATCTGGAGGCGCGCTCCGAGATCGGGCAGGAACAGCCCGTCGTGGTGGTCGAGCACCTCCCAGGCGGCAATGCCGAGGCGGCGAGCCGCCTCTTCGGTCTCCGCCTTGCGGCGCGCGGCAAGCTCCAGACCGGCCAACCGCTGGTGGCCCGCGTCGCCGTTGGTTACCGAAACAAACTTCACCTGATGCCCTCGGGCCGCCAGCTTGGCTGCCGTCCCGCCAAAGTAGAATTCGCAATCGTCCGGATGAGCACCGATGGCGATGACGCGCAGGGGACCGTGATGTTCGAGCATGACAACAGCTTGCCATTGTACCCCGCGCCGTCCTTTCCGTGTTCCAATATAAATAACGCCTCATGCCGGCCGTGGAGGTTTCTGGACAGGAAGGCCTGACCGTCTGGCGGATTCCCGAACTGGGCCTGGAATTCGAGCTCCCCGTCACGCTGATTGCCAACGTGATCGCCGCCGCCAAGGAGGGATTCAACCGGCTTCCGCGCGGCGGGCTCGAGGTCGGGGGCGTGCTGTTCGGCCGGAGGGAAGGCGCGCGGATCCGCGTGTTGGCGGCGCGCTCGGTTGCCTGCAAGCATCTGCTCGGCCCCTCCTTCACTCTCACCTCCGAAGAACACGACGAGCTGGCGGCTCTGCTCGTCCAGGCCCGGCAAGATCCGCAACTGGCGGGCCTGATCCCGGTCGGCTGGTATCACTCCCATACGCGAAGCGGGTTGATTTACACCGACGCGGACGCGCATCTGCACAATCGCCACTTCTCGCAGGCCTGGCAGTTCGGACTCCTGTTGCGGCCGGAGGTGGGAAAGCCGACGCAGATCGGTCTGTTCGTCCGGACCAAAGAGAGCGAACTGCCGCTCCGTCCTGCCCTGGTGGTGCACGAGGACTCGCTGGCGGCCGAGGTCGCCGCGGGAAATGGGCGGCCTGAACACTCGCCGGAGTCCGGCCCGAGCGAGCCGGGCGGCTCCGGTCCCAAATTCCCCTGGCGGCAAAGATCCAAAGTTTTGTGGGCGGCCTCCGCGGCCCTGGCCGTGCTTGTGGCGGTCGCTCTCGGCTGGCCGGCCTTGTCCCGCGCCGACTGGGGCGCCTCTTGGCAGCGCATGGTCAATTACTGGCGGCCCGGACAAGGAACAGAGGGGCAACGGCCGTTCCAACTGGCGTTAGCCGCCGAGGGCGGCAGACTCACCGTCTCCTGGAACCCCGCCGCGCCGGGGTTTCAGAGCACCCGGGAAGTGAAGCTGGAGGTTCGAGACGGCGCCGAAGGTAGAGAGCTACCGCTCGACGCCGCCGCCGTCGCCCAAGGATCGCTGACACTCGAGCGGAACTCCGACCACGTAACAGTGACTCTTTCAGTCGCCGGCGGAGCAGGCGGCTCGCCGCATGAGACGGCGCACCTGGTGGGCTCTCCACCCGAAAGTTCCTCCGGCCCCAGCCGGCGGCCCGCCCTGCTGGAGGAGAAGGAGCGGCTGGAGACGGCTCTCAAGGTACAGAAAGCGGAGGCCAACACGCTCGCCGAACAGCGGGCTTTGCTTGCCAAGCTGCTCGAGTCACGCCCGGCACGTGAGCCGGCACCTCCCAAGCCCCGGCTCGAAGTGGCGGAGAAGGCGCCGGAGCCCGCTGCTCCGCAGGTGACCCTGGAGCAGCGTCCGGCGGCAATTTCGCCGGCGCCGCCGGCCGGCGCAACTCCCGGCGGCGCGGCAATGCCCGCGCTGAAACCCGCCACCGCTCCGAACACAGGCCGCCTGATCTGGACGGGCGCGCTGGGTCCGGGACGGGTTCTGACGATCAGCGGTCGCCAGGCCTCGCTCGGCAGCTTCACGGGCCAGCTTCCCGGCGTCCCCGTCCGAATTCAGGTTTTTCCGGCAGAGCTATCGAGCGCCGGGCTCATCATCTACACCTCGAATCCCAAACACGCCGGCGCAGGTCTTGCCGAGCCGCCCGGTCCGGCAAACGCCTGGACGCGGACCTTGTACCGCTACGCGCCGGAGCGCGCCGACAGCCTCCAGGTGCTGCAAGCGCCGGCCGCCTCGAACGGGTGGCTGGCGGTCACGCTCCGCGCCAACGCGAATACGACCGCTATCGTTGTCGACTGGGAAACTCTGCGCTAGAACCGGTCCTTCGTGGCCGCACCTGACTTTCCGGCCCGTCTGTTATAGTGAAATACTCCTGTTATGGCATCGGAAAAGCTGCGGCAGATTGTTTGCGCGCACAGCCCGGATTCCGATGACGCTTTCATGTTTTATGCGCTCGCCACGCGGAAGATCCGGTCGAATTTGGTGCAGTTCCATCATGTCCTCGAGGACATCGAATCGCTGAACCGCAAGGCGCTCGAGGGCGCCTACGAGCTGACCGCGATCTCCTTCCACGCCTACCCCTACGTCTCGGAGCACTATGTGCTGCTGGCCAGCGGCTCGAGCGTCGGCGACGGCTACGGTCCGGTGGTGATCGCCGCCTCGCCGATGGAGCCGGGCGAACTCAAGGGCAAACGGATCGGGGTGCCCGGCAGGATGACCACGGCCTATCTGGCGCTGCGGCTCCGCGAGCCGGACTTCGAGGCGGTGGTGTTGCCCTTCGACCGGATACCGGATCTGGTGCGGGAACGTGTCGTCGACGCCGGTTTGGTGATTCACGAGGCGCAGTTGACCTACGCCAAAGGCGGATTCCACCATGTCCTGGATCTCGGCCGCTGGTGGAAAGATAAATACGGCCTGCCGCTGCCGCTGGGGGCCAACGGGCTGCGGAGGTCCTTGCCGGCCGAGGTGCAGCAGGAGTGCGCGCGTCTGATGCGGGCGAGCATCCTCTACGCCTTCGAGCACCAGGAGGAGGCGCTCAATTACGCGATGCAGTTCGCCCGCGACATGGAGCCCGCCCTGGCCGAGAAGTTCGTGGGCATGTACGTGAATCACTACACGCTCGATTGCGGCGAGCTGGTGCCGGCCGCCGCGCAGAAGCTGCTCGACTTGGGCTACGAAGCCGGCCTCATCCCCAGGCGCGTCTCGATCGAGTTCCTGCGCTAGAACGGCGAGCGGGCCGGCTGCGAAGTGGCGCTTCCGGCCGCGTGGGCATAATGGAGGTATGCGAGTCCGGCTCTTGTTCCTCCTTGTCATCGCCTCCGCTGCTCTGTTTGGCCAGGATCCCTCGAGCGAGGATGCGCGGGAACGCGCCCGCGCCGCAAAGGCGCTGGCCGACCGGGGGCCCTCGGCGCTCCCCGAGTTGCGAAAACTGCTCCAGGACCCGGTCTACGACGTGCGGCTCGAGGCGGTGAAGTCCATCGTCCAGATCGGCACCCGGGACAGCCTGGATGCGTTGATCGAGGCCACGCGGGACCCCGATCCCGAAATTCAGATCCGCGCCACGGACGGCCTGGTCGATTTCTATCTGCCGGGCTACGTCCGCACGGGATTGACGGCGACCTTGCGCAAGGTGGGAAAAACCATCAAGGGCCGGTTCACCGATGTAAACGATCAGGTCATTCCGCTGCACATCGAGGTGCGGCCCGACGTCATCGAGGCGCTGGGGAAACTGGCCAGCGGCGGCTCGACCATGGACGTGCGCGCCAACGCCGCCCGGGCGGTGGGCGTGTTGCGCGGCCGCGCGGCGGTTCCGTACCTGCTCGAGGCCGTCCGGTCGAAGAACTCACAGGTCATCTACGAATCCCTGATCGCGCTCCAGAAGATCCAGGATCCGAGCGCCGCGCCGGGGATCTCCTTCCTGCTGCGCGACCTCGACGACCGGGTGCAGATCGCGGCCATCGAGACGACGGGATTGCTCGGCAACAAGCAGGCACTCCCGCAGCTTTATGACGTCCTCAAGACGGCGCGCAACGCGCGCGTTCGCCGGGCGGCGCTGACGGCCATCGCGATGCTGCCGGACGAGGCCAGCCGGCCTTTCTATAACCAGTACATCAACGACAAGGATGAGCTGATGCGGGCGGCGGCGGCCGAGGGCTTCGGGCGGCTGCGGAACCCGGCCGATGTGGAGATGCTCGAGCGCGCCTTCGAGGCCGAAAAGAGGATGAACCCCCGGCTGTCGATGGCCTTCGCGCTGGTGCTGCTGGGCAAGACCGAGCTGAGCGAGTTCAGCCCGCTCCGCTATCTGGTCAACGCGCTCAATTCGGCCTCCTACCATGGCGTGGCGACGCCGTTCCTGGTGGAGGCGGCGCGCGATACGGCGGTGCGGCGCCAGCTCGAGGTGGCGCTCAAGGGCGGGAGCAAGCTCGAAAAGATTCGCCTGGCGGGGGTGCTGGCGCGCAGCGGCGATGCCCAGAGCATTGCTCATCTAGAGGAACTCACCAGGGATCCGGACGCCGAGGTCGGCACCGAAGCCGCCGCCGCGCTGCGCGTGCTGCGGCAGCGGCTGTAACCGGCGGCGCTCAGCGCGCCAGCTCCGGCGGAACCGGAAGCGTCACCTCTCCCGTAGCGGCCCATTCGGCGCCCCGGGCGAAGGTCACCTGAAAGCCCGGATTCTCCAAGTTCGCGGGGGCGTGTCCAAGAGCCGTGGCGAAGACGCGGCCCTGGCCGTAGCGCACCGTCCAGAGCATCGGCTGGTGTAGGCCGGGACCGGGTGTGGGCTGCCGGGGGTTCTTGTACAGGGAGTGGTCGTCCCAGGCCGTCGCCAGCACGTGGTAGCTGCCGGCGGGCTGCCATTTCAAATTGGCGTAGAGCTCGTCGTTTTTGACGGCGAAGGAGCTTTTCAGCCCGCGGGTGATCGGATGATCCGGATCCCTGATCTCGACGGTGAAATCGTGCGGCGGCGAATGGTGACCCTGGTTGGGCCGCCAGTTGCCGCCGGAGAGCTTCTCATATTCTTCCCAGCCGTCGAAAGCGGCCACCGAGAAGTGGTACATCACCAGGCCCTTGCCGCGGCGCAGCCAGCTCAGCAAGGCAGCCTCGGCCCGGGCGCCCCACCAAAGATCGGGCCGGCGCCGCTCGAAGTAGTTGAGCACCACCAAGTCGTACGGGGCCAGCGTCTCGTCGCCGGCGCCGCGAAACTCCTCGGTGACGCGGACTTCGAAGCGCCCAGTGTCTTCGAGGATCTTGCGCAGCAACGGCGTCGTGCCACGCCAGTCGTGGCCGTTCTGCCCGGTGATGATGAGCGTCTGGATCTTCTGCGGCGCGGGCGCCTGGGCCGCCGCCGGTAGGATGCCAAGGACTGAGACCAAGAGCGCGAGATGCCTTTTCACGTGCCGACCTCCTTGAATCTCCCGATTTTCGCACGTCCCGGGGCGCCGCTAGTAGCACTTGGCGGTCAAACCGCCGTCGATGACCAGCGCGGTTCCGGTGATGAACGAGGAAGCGTCGCTCGCCAGATAGAGCGCCGCCTCGGCGATCTCGCGCGGCTCGGCGATGCGCCGCAGCGCGTACTTCGAGGAGATTTCCCGCCGCAGCGCCTCCGGGTTCGGATCCTTGTTGAAATAGTCGCGGACCATGGGCGTGTCCACGTCCCCTGGGCAGACGGCATTGACGCGGATTCCCAGGGGGCCGTAGGCGAGCGCGGCCGCCCTGGTCAGGGCGAGCACACCCCCTTTGGCGGCGCAGTAGGCCGCCAGGTCCGGGTCGCCCACCAGAGCCAGCACCGAGGCGATGTTGACAATCGAGCCGCCGCCGGTGCGCAGCATTTCGGGAATGGCATATTTCGAACAGAGAAAGACGCCCTTGAGGTTGACGCTCTGGATGCGGTCCCAGTCCTCTTCGCTCGTCTCGGCCAGCCGGCCGAGGATCTGGATCGCGGCGTTGTTGACCAGGATATCCAGGCGCCCGAACTCGGCCACGCTCCGGCGCACCATTGCCTCGACCTCCGGCGCGCGGGAGACGTCCGTCGGGATGAACAGGGCGCGGCCGCCGCGGGCGCGGATGTCAGCCTCCACGCGCGCGCCGGCGGCGTGGTTGCACTCCGCGATGACGACGGCGGCGTTCTCCTCGGCGAACCGGCGGGCGATCGCTTCGCCTATGCCGGAGCCCGCCCCGGTGACGATGGCGACATTTCCGTCAATTCTGGCGGCCATATCGAACCTCCACCAAATTCTACTGAAGCGCGCCGCCTGCGGCCGGCCGACTGGCAATTTCGCCCGCCTCTTTGTAACCTGTTGGAAGAACGGCACGCCATTCCAGTTGAAGCCGTTTGAGGTTGCTGAATGGTGCCGGACGTGAAACCTCCGTGCGGATCGATCCGGAGACTATCGAACAGGCCCGCAACGGCGACGACGCTGCCTTCAGCGCCATCGTCCAAGCTTACCGGAAACGGATTCTCGGCGCGATCGCAAGGATCATCGGACGGCCTGAGGATGTCGAGGACGTGGCTCAGGAGGTTTTTGTCCGGCTATACTTCTCGCTGGACCAGCTCCGGACGCCGGAGGTGTTCGAGCCGTGGCTGTACCGGCTCACGGTGAATGCGGCCTATGATTACCTGCGGAAGCAGCGCCGCCGGGGGGAGTCCCGGATGGCGGACCTCTCGGAGCAGCAGATCGTCGTGGCGGACGCAGCCGCCGGCAGTCGGGCCGAACAGGAGGAAAAGCGCCGGATTCAGTACCGGGAAATGGTCCAGGCGCTGTTGGGAGAGGTCTCGGAGCAGGATCGGATTCTGCTGATCCTCAAGGAAGTAGAAGGGCTGTCGTTGAAGGAGCTCGAACAGATCTATAAGGTCAACGAGAACGCCCTCAAGGTGAGGCTGTTTCGGGCCCGGCAGCGGGTGCTCCGCGCCTTCGAAAAATCCAAGGCGGCGCGCACCGCGGGAACGGCGGCGTGATAGGGTAGCAAGTAAGGGGATCGTTTTGAGGTGCGGCGATGAGCGAAGAGGAGAGGCTGGCGGAGCTGTTTCGGAGCTACCGGGAGGCCTGCCCGGACCCGGAGCCTGGCGCCGCCTTTATGCCAGGCCTGTGGGCGAAGATTGAGGGGCGGCGCCGCTCGCTTCTCACCCTCCGGCGCTGGACCGGGGCCTTTGTAGCAGCGGCGATGGCGTTGTCTCTGTTGACGATAGTTCAGACGTTGCGGCAGGCGGACCCCGGCTTGCATCCGTTCAGCTACGTGGAGACCTTGGGGACTGACGAGCCGTTCGAGACCTTCGCCTACGGGGATGTCGCGTACCTGGAGGTCCCTGAGAGTCCGGGGTTGCGATGAAACGCTCGGCACTCATCGTTGCGCTCGCGCTCGTCTTCCTGAGCGGTGTGGCCGTAGGGGCCATCGGTTATCGCCTGCTGGTGGCCAAGCCGGCGGCTGCCGTCGAACGCCGACTGACACCGGAGGAGCACCGCCAGCGGTACGTCGAGATGATGAAGACGCGCCTGAAGCTCAGCGAAGAGCAACTGGCGCAGCTCAACGAAATCCTGGACGAGACGCGCCGGCGCTACGAGGAGTACGAGAAAAAATCCAGCGCCGAGAAGCAGGCGATCCGGCAGCAGCACGCCGACCGCATCAACGCGATGCTCACCGAAGAGCAGCGAATCGAGTACGCCAAGATCCGCAAGGAGCGCGAGGAGCGGCGCAAGCAGATGGAAAAGGAAGGGCGGCTGCCCCTGCCACCCGGCCGCTGACCGTGGGTTTTCCCGCCGGCAAACTTCCCGCCGCAGAACTCAAACGTTTTCTGGCAATCCTCGAGCCGCGCGATCCCGCCGTTCTGGTCGGCGGCGCGGTGGGGGAAGACGCCGCCGTCCTCGATCTCGGCGCCGAAGACCTGCTGGTCGCCAAGACCGATCCCATCACGTTTGCCACCGAGGACGCCGGCCGCTATCTGGTGGCGGTGAATTCCAACGATCTGGCGACGACGGGCGCCGAACCCCGCTGGCTGCTGGTAACCGCTTTGCTCCCCGAGGGCGCCTCGGCGGAGCTGGTGGCCGGCGTTTTCGAGAGCCTCCGGGTTGCCTGCGATGAGGCCGGCATCTCGCTGGTGGGCGGCCACACGGAGATGACGGTGCATCTGGACCGGCCGGTGCTGGTCGGCTGCCTTCTGGGAACGGTTCCGCGCCACCGGCTGCTGCGCACCTCGGGGGCGCGCCCCGGCGATGCGGTGCTGCTCGCCGGCGGGGTGGCGATCGAGGGCACGGCGATCCTGGCGCGCGAGCACGCGGCGCTGCTTCGCCAGCGGGGCGTGGATGAGGAAACCATCGCACGGGCGGCCGGCTGGCTGCGGCAGCCCGGCATCTCGGTGCTTCCGGCAGCGCGCCTGCTGCGCTCGCTCGCGGGAATCCATGCCATGCACGACCCCACCGAAGGGGGCGTCGTGACGGCGCTCGAAGAGATCGCCGAGGCGGCCAACTGCGGTCTGCGCATCGATCTCGACGCCATCCCCGTGCTCGAGGAATGCCGTCAAATCGCGCAGGCGGTCGAGCTCGACCCGCTCGGTCTGTTGGCCTCCGGCGCCTTGCTGGCGACGCTGGCGCCCGAGGCGGTCGAAGAGGCGCTCCGGCGCCTGGCCGCAGCCGGCATACCGGCTGCTGTCATCGGCCAGGTGGTGCCGCCGGGCGAAGGCACCGCCCTGCCCCGCTTTGCCCGCGACGAGCTGGCCCGTTTCCTTTCCTCCTTGCCGGCCGAGGTTGCGAGCGGGAGCGCACAAACGATAGAGTAAGCCCTACCGGGAGGTGTTGATCGCCATGATGGAAGAGCCGGCCACGCGCCGATCGATCTTGCAGCGAGCCTTTGCCGTTCTGGGCCTTGGCGCTTATCAGAAGGTGGAGGCCGCGGCAGCCCAAGTGAAGAACCCGCCGATTTCCCCCAAAGACGGCCTGAAGATCACCAAGCTCGAAACCTTCCTCGTCAAGCCCCGCTGGCTGTTCCTGAAGGTTTACACCAACGCGGGGATCGTGGGACTGGGCGAGCCAATCCTTGAAGGGCGAGCGTTAACGTGCCAAGCGGCGGTCAAAGAGATCGAGCCCTACCTGGTGGGCAAGGACCCCCGCCAGGTGGTCCACCACTGGCAGGCCATCTACCGGCACGCCTTCTACCGCGGCGGCCCGATCCTTACGAGCGCCCTCAGCGGGATCGATCAGGCGCTGTGGGACATCAAGGGCAAGGCGCTCGGCGTACCGGTCTATGAGCTGCTTGGCGGGCCGACGCGCAACCGGGTGCGCGTCTACGCTCATGCTCGTACGCCGGATCAGATTCAGCAGCGCCTCAAAGAGGGCTTCACCGCCTTCAAGACGGGCCCGGCCAAGCGCCGGCCCTCTCGTTACGTCGAGACCCCCGCCCAGGTGCAGTATGCGGCGGAACGCTTCGCCGAACTCCGGAAGCTGGTGGGCGATGACGTAGACATCGGCTGTGATTTTCACGGGGCGATCAGCCCGGCCACGGCCAAGTTGCTGATCAAGGCCCTGGAGCCCTATCACCCCATGTTCATCGAGGAGCCGATCAACGCCCAGAATCACGACGTGATGGCAGAGATCGCCCGGGGCACGCATCTGCCGATCGCCACTGGCGAGCGAGTCTTCACGAAGTGGGGGTTTCGCGAAGTTCTCGAAAAGAAAGCCGCGACGATTCTTCAGCCCGACCTTTGCCACGCCGGAGGCATCACCGAGTGCCGGCTGATTGCGGGCATGGCAGAGGCCTACTACGCCGCGATCGCGCCGCACAATCCGCTGGGGCCGATTTCGCTGGCGGCCGGCGTGCAACTGGCGGCCTCGATTCCGAACTTCCTCATCCAGGAGCAGGTCTCCCTCGGCGAGGGATATCTCAAGCAGCCCTTCCAGGTGCGCGACGGCTACCTCGATCTGCCGACGGGCCCGGGGCTGGGCATCGAACTCGACGAAAATGCCCTGGCCGACAAGATCGGTCACGACTGGCGCAATCCGGAGACCTACGATCCTGACGACGGCAGCGTGGTGGATTGGTAGGCCGTTTTATTCGACGGCGGACCTCCGGAGGGTGCCCACGAAGCGGCAGCCGAGCCAGTTTTGAAGAGGACCGCGACGTCGCGGGCACAGTACGGGCGACCCCTCGGCCTGCCTGGCGACGCCAGGATCTCTCCAGCCGAGTTTCGGGTGAAGCACCTCGCTCACTTTCCGGGGAGCCCGGAGGAGCGTCCCGCGCGGATGCGCCGCCAGCGCTCGAGCTCTCGATCGGCCTCTTCCGTCTTCCGCTGCCGGCGCAGGATTTGGGAAAGCTGAAACGCCGCGGATTCGGCCAGGCGAGAACTGGATTCGAGCTCGAGAACCCGCCGCAGGCGCGCTTCAGCCTCCGGCAAGCGCCGGGCCAGGGTCAGGGCGCGGGCGAGCTCAAACAGCGTCTCGGCCATGTCCGGGCGCAGGCGGTCGGCCCGCTCGAGCCACTCGAGCGCCTCCTCCAGCCGGCCGAGCGCCAGCAGCACCGCCCCGAGCTTGAAAGCCGCCCGGGCGTCGCCCGGCCGCGCCTGAGCTTCAATCCGGTATTCCTGTTCGGCTCGAGCATAGTCGCCGGCAC
Organism: uncultured Bryobacteraceae bacterium; assembly: GCA_938003835.1. Taxonomy (GTDB): domain Bacteria; phylum Acidobacteriota; class Terriglobia; order Bryobacterales; family Bryobacteraceae; genus CALKXJ01. Next base: position 132,795 of record CALKXJ010000012.1, read on the forward strand.
TCTCGTACAGCTCGCCCAGCATCACATGCACCTCCGGGAGGCTGCTGCGGCGATCGAGCGCGGCGCGCAGCTCCTTCTCGGCCTGTTCGCGGTTGCCGCCCGCCTGGTGCGCCTCGCCCAACAGTTGGTGCGCCCGAGCCGAGTCCGGATGCGCCTCGAGCAGCCGATCGAAAAGCTGGCGAGAAAGCTGGCTGTGCGCACGACCGAGATAGTACAGCAGGTCGGGATCGTCGGGCCGCTCGCTCAGCAGCCTCTCGAACGCCGTGATGGCCTCGGCGAAGCGGCCGGACTCGACCAGCGCCACGCCGAGCAGATCCCAGCGCTGTGCCTTTTCGAGGTGCGGAATTGCCTCGGCAGCGTAGCCCTGCGTCAACAGAGCCGTGCCCAGCAGGGCGTGGGCGCCGGGGAGGCCGGGATCGAGCGCCAGCGCCCGCCGCAACGAAGCGGCGGCCTTTTCATATTGCTTGGCTTCAAGCAAAGCTGCTCCGAGATTCACGTGCGCCGCCGCCAACTCCGGCGCCAGCGCCGCCACTTGCCCGAAGGCGCGGATGGCCGCCTCGAGGTCCCCGGCTTGTTTGGCCTTCAAACCCGCTTCGGCCAGCTCGCGCAAGCTCGGCTGCGGCGCCTGGCTGGCGAGAGCGAAGGTCAGGGCGATGGCACATCCGATCACGGCTCGCGCACCTCGAGAATCTGATCGGCTCGAACGCCGGCAAGGTGTTGGCGGCGGCCGCTCGGCCATTCGATCTCGACGTCGACGCGCATGCGCGCGCCGAGTCCGAAGTGCACGCGGGCATCGCTCGAGGAGAGGTAGCTGCCGGCCCTCCAGGCCTCGGCCCACTGATCGCCGACGCGCACCTTCGCCCCGAGCCCGTCGCGGTTGCTCCGAGTGCCCACGAGCCGCAGCGTCAGCCAGTGGTTGCCTCCGCGCCGGTTCAGGAAGACCTGCGGGCGCTCGCCCAGCACTGCCACCACGACGTCGATCGCCCCGTCGTTGTTCAAGTCACCGAACGCCGCTCCACGCCCGGCCACGGCGGGCGCGCCTTCGAGCTTTGCGAGCTCGAACCGCCCGTTGCGGTTCCACAGCAGCGCGGCCGGCTCTTTATATCGCAGCCCGGAGTGGATCCTTTCGACGTTGTCGAGGACGTGGCTGCGAGCGACGAACAGATCCTTCCATCCGTCATTGTCAAAGTCGTACAGGCCGGCGCCCCATCCCGAGCTTGAGGCGCTGGCGGCCGCCAGGCGCGACTCCTGAGTGGCGTAACGGAAAACGCCGCCGCCTTCATTACGGTACAAGGCCCAGTGCTCGAGCGCCAGATTGGTGACGAGAACATCCGGCCATCCGTCGTTGTCGTAGTCGCCGGTCGCCACTGCCATACCCGCGTAGGTCCGCCCGTCATCGCTCAAAGCGACGCCTGCTTCAAAGGCGCTCTCCTTGAACCGCCCGTTGCCCAGGTTCCGATAGAGGAATTGCTCCATGCCGTCATTGGAGACGAAGATGTCCGGGAAGCCGTCGCGGTCATAATCGAGAAAAGCTACGCCCATTGCTTTGCCCACAGGCTTGGCGATGCCCGCCTTCTCGCTGACATCCTCGAATCGCCCGTTGCCCAGGTTCCGGTACAGCAGGTTCGGGACCCCTTCGTAGCGGTCCGGCCGGCAATAGGCCCAGAACGGGGTTCCGCAGTGGAGATTCCGGGTAAAGTCCCAGTCCAGATACCGGCTCACAAACAGATCCAGCCACCCATCGCGGTCGTAATCAAGGAAACCGGCCGAGACCGACCAACCTCCGGCCGCGACGCCCGCCTCGGCCGTCACGTCGGTGAAGGTGCCGTCGCCGTTGTTGCGGTAGAGCTGATTTTGGCCGAAATTAGTAATATACAGGTCCGGATACCCGTCATTGTCGTAATCGCCGACGGCGGCCCCCATGCCGTAGTTGGATTCACCCGCGCGCGCCAATCCGGCTTTTACGGTGACGTCGGCAAAGCTTCCGTCGGCCTGCTGGCGGTAGAGCCGGTTCCAGTAGGCGGGCTCATGGCGCGCGAGCCGCACCGGCGGTTTCACGGGGTCGTCCAGCTTGCCGCCGTTGACTAGAAAGATGTCCAACCGCCCGTCCGCATCGTAGTCCAGTAGCGCCACGCCGCCGGTCATCGTCTCGACAATATATTTTTGCGATGTCGGCGAGTGCCGCAGAATGAAGTCCAGGCCCGGGGGACAGACCAACTCCATCGCGCCGAGCAAGATCGCCGTGCAGGCCGCCAGCAGCATGACAAACTTGTTGACTTTAACCTCTCCCTATGATACCGTCGGCCGGAGGGTTGTTTATGAAATCGATCTTTGACGCATGGCCGGTTCGCCTTCTGTTCGCGCTCGCAATGCTTTATGGTTCGCCGGCAATCTGCGCGGCGCAGACCTTCTACGGCTCCGTGGTCGGCACGGTCACGGACGCCACCGGAGCGGTGGTGCCGGACGTGAACGTAGCGTTGACCAACATCGGTACGGCCGAGCGGAGAACGATGAAAACCGACGCCCAAGGCAACTACCTCTTCGTCAATTTGGTCCCCGGCCGGTACCGACTGGAGATGCAAAAGGACGGCTTCAAGCGCTTCGCGCGCGAGCCGATCACCGTCGAGGTACAGGCGGCGGTGAGGATCGACGTGACGCTCGAGGTGGGCGAGGTGACGCAGACCGTCGAGGTATCGGCCGAAACCCCGCTGATGCAGACCGAAAACGCCTCGCTCGGCCAGGTGGTCGAGGCGCGCAAGGTCCTCGAGATGCCGCTCAACGGCCGCAACGTTCTGAATCTGGTCACCCTGGTGCCGGGCGTTGTGCCCCAGGGCCAGTCCATGCAGAACCCGACGGGTACGAATCCGTTCGCCTGGGGCAACTACCAGATCGGCGGCGGTCAGGCGAACCAGAGCGCCGCCTATCTGGACGGCGGCCCGGTCAACGTCAGCTACATCAACCTCACCGCGCTGGTGCCGACGCAGGATTCGATCCAGGAATTCCGCGTCCAGACGAATAACCTGGGCGCGGAGTTCGGCCGTTTCGCCGGCGGCGTGATCAACCTGACGACCAAGTCCGGCACCAACAACTTTCACGGCACCGCGTACGAATTCCTGCGCAACAAGGTGCTGAACGCGAATACATTTTTTAACAATCGCGCCGGCATCGAGCGACCCGCCTTCACGCAGAACCAGTTCGGCGCCAATCTGGGCGGCCCGATCGTACGCGATAAGTTGTTCTTTTTCGGCTCCTACGAAGGCTTCCGCCTCCGGCAGGGTCAATCCTTTACTTACACCGTGCCTACGGAGGCGATGCGGCGAGGCGACTTTTCGAACGTGCGCACCGCAGCCGGCGCACTCGTGCCGATCCACGATCCGCTGACCACCTGCGGCCGGCTGGGCAATCCACCCTGCGCCGTCGACGCCGGCGGCCGCGAAATCATCACCCGGCAGCCTTTCCCGAACAACATCATTCCGAACAACCGAATCGACCGGGCCGCCCGGGCCATGATCCCTCTCTGGGCCCTGCCGAACGGTCCCGGCCTGCCGTTCACGGCGGTGAACAATTACACCGCCAATGCGAGCGTGGGCGGCAACAACGATCAAGGGACCGGCCGGATCGACTGGACGGCGAGCGACAAACAGCGCCTCTTCGGCCGCTTTACGCGCTGGAGCAACCTGAACCTGCCGATCGATCCGTACCGGACCAAAACCTGCGTCGACCGGTGCACGGAAACCTTCATTACCGACCAAGTCGTTCTGGCTGACACTTACACGATGAGCCCGACGACGGTTCTGGACGTCCGCCTGGCTTTTCTCCGCTTCTCCTACGACCGGACGCCGGAGACGCTGGGCTACGATTTGACGCAACTGGGCTGGCCCGCCGAGTTCAACAACCTCGTTGCCTTCCGCGTGCAGCCGATTCCGCGCGTGCAGGGTTACAATGACGTTTTCGCCACCAACGGCACGGGCAGCCGAATTATCGCCCGCAACGACAGCTACTCGATCGTCCCGTCGCTTACTAAGATTGTCGGGCGGCATACTTGGAAATTCGGCGCCGAGTGGCGGCGATTGACTCATAACTATTACCAAGAAAACAACCCCAGCGGGGCCTTCGATTTCGACTCGCTGTTTACGGCCCTGACGCCGTTCACCGCCTCGGGCGGCAACGGCTTCGCCTCCTTCCTGCTCGGCTACGGCACGGGCGGCGGTTTGCGCCAGGCGGCGCTCGTCGCCGGCCAGCAGATCTATCGCTCTGTCTACGCCAGCGACACCATCCAACTCACCAGTCGGCTGACGCTGAACCTCGGACTGCGCTACGAGGGGCCGGGGCCCTGGTCGGAGCGGTTCGACCGCATGACCGTGCTGCTGCCGCGGGCCCCGAGTCCCATCGTCGGGCGCGATGGCAAGCCGCTGCTCGGCCGTCTGGCGCTGGTGAACTCAGCCGACCGCCCAAGCCGCAACAATACGGACATGCATCACCTGCTGGCGCCCCGTGCGGGCCTCGCCTGGCGTGCCTTCAGCAAGACCGTGATCCGCGCCGGCTACGGTCTGTTCTTTGTGGGCAACGATGTTGTGTTCGCCACCAGCCCCAACAACGACCTGGTCAACGGCTTCACCAACCCGTTCGTCGGCACGCTCGACGGCTCGCTCACCCCCGCCAACGTCCTCAGCAATCCCTTCCCAACGGGACTGCTCCCCGCGCCGGGGCGCAGCCAGGATGTCGGCAAGTTCTTCGCCGGCCAAGGCATTCAGGCTCCGCTGCCCGGCGATCCTTATGCGACCGTGCAGCAGTGGAACTTCAGCATTCAGCGCGAAGTCCCTTCCGGCACGGTGGTCGAGGCGGCATACGCCGGCTCGAAGGGCACGCATCTTCCCGCTTACTCGCAGCAGATCAATCAGTTGCCCGATCAGTTCCTGAGCCTCGGCGCCGAGTTGCAGCGCCAGGTGGAGAATCCCTTCTTCGGCCAGATCACCACGGGGAGCCTGGCGGCGCGCACGGTGGCGCAGGGCCAGTTGCTGCGGCCCTTCCCGCACTACACCAGCGTGGCGATCGCCGCGCCGGGCAATCGGAACTCGATCTATCACTCTTTGCAAGTCAAAAGTGAAAAGCGCTTCAGTCAGGGCGGCAGCGTCTTGCTGGCCTACACCTGGGCAAAGCTGATCACTGATACGGACACGCTCACGGGGTGGCTGGAACCCGGTGGGGGGTTCGCCCCGCAGAACAACAACAACCTCCGGCTCGAGCGGGCGCTTGCCAACTACGACGTTCGCCACCGGCTGGTGATCAGCTACGTGCTCGATCTGCCGTTCGGCAAGGGCCAGCGCTTCGCCGGCAATGTTACTGGCGCGGCCGACAAGCTCATCTCCGGCTGGGGTGTCAACGGCGTTACGACCTTTCAGACGGGGTTTCCGCTGGGCATGACGATGGCGGTGAACCGAACGAACTCTTTCGGCGGCGGCTCGCGCCCGAACAGCACGGGCCAGAGTGCGCGGCTTACCGGACCGGCCCAGCAGCGACTCAACCGGTGGTTCGACACTTCGCAGTTTGTCGCGCCGCCCGCCTTCACCTTCGGCAACCTCAGCCGCACGGTCCCGGATGTAACTTCGCACGGCATCAACAACTTTGACTTCGCCGTGTTCAAGAACACGCAGCTATTGGCCGAGCGGTTGGGATTGCAGTTCCGGGCGGAAATCTTCGATCTCTTTAACCGCGTTCAGTTCGGCTATCCGGGCCGCGCTTTGGGTAACCCGAATTTCGGCGTCATCAGCGGCCAATACAACAACCCGCGCCTGGTGCAGCTCGGACTGCGCCTGCTGTTCTGACTTTCCTTGGTTCGGCCCCCGGATCGCCGTCAGACGGGGCGGACGAGCCGCGTGGACAGCGGATCGCTCTTTCTGGCTCGAGTTATGGTGGCCTCGACAGTCCCGGAGGGGGAGCTCAGGGGGGATGGGAGTCGCCCACCTCTTGTGCTTCCCATCTCCGTCAATCCTGCCTGCGAAGGAGTGAGCGGCCAATCAACGTCTCATTCAGAGCAGGGCTAGCGCCGCCTCGGCGACCGCCTCGACGGGAATGCATTCCATGGTCTTGCCGGGCCGGTCGGCGGCAACAACGCGGACGCGCTCACCACGCGGGGCCCAGATGCGCGGGTCGGTCGGACCGAACACAGCGACCACCGGAGCGCCGACCGCTGCCGCCAGGTGCGTGATACCGCTATCGTTGCCCAGATACAGGCGTGCCCCGGCAAGCCAGCAGGCCAGCTCATAAAGATCCTCGAAGCGGCGCGCCCCGTCGAGTTCCTCCTCGGGGCCCGCACACCAGACCACAGGCAAGAGCTCTTCCAGTCGGCGCGCCACCTCGCGGAACCGCTCGAGCGGCCAGTTCTTCCGGCGACTGCCGGAGAACGGATGAATTACGGCGAAATTGCCGGGCGTGGCGGGGCACCGAAGGCGGGGCACGGCCGGGACCTCTCGCAGCGCCAGCGGCCGAACTTGCTCCAGATAGAAGTCCACCGCATGTCGGCCTGGACTATCAGGCAGAGCGGCAAGGAAATGGAAGGGCAGACCCAAGCCGGCGATTACGCTCCGGAACTCCCCTCGAGCCGCTCCGTACCAGGAAACGATGAGATCGAAGCCGGCGAGGCGGTCGACCAGGGAAGCGCACCGTTCCGGCCCTTCGATTTCGAGCAGGTCCAGACCGGTAGAGGCGATTGAGCGAACCGCGTCGGCAAAGCGGACCAGCGGGACGTTCTGCGCCGCCACCCAAACTTCCGTGTAGTCGGCGGCGAGTGCCTCGAGCGCCGGAAGCGACAGGATACAATCACCGATCGCGCCGGGACGGATCAGCAACCGGCGCATGAGGACGCCAGGGACTTACTGGCTGGCGCCGGCGAGCGCCGTTTTCCGCCGGTAGTCGCGCCGGCTCTCGGACGCGCTTCCGAGCAGTGCTTCAATCGATTTCTGGTAATCGGACTTGGGAACCAGCCCGACATGGACGGCGGCGATCAGACCCTCACGGTCGATCAGGAAGGACGTCGGCAGGGCCTCCACCGAACCGTACTTTAAGGCTACCTCCTCGTCGCCGATGACGACGCGATAATTGACTTTGGCGCGCCGCAGGTACGGCTTGACGTCGTCCCAGCCCCCTTCGTCCATGGAAACGCCGATCACCGCGAATCCCTGATCCTTATACTTGGACTCAAACTCGACAAACCAGGGGATTTCGATCTTGCACGGGCCGCACCAAGTCGCCCAGAAATTGAGCAGCACCACCTTGCCCCGGTAGTCCGACAAACGCACGGTCGCGCCGTTTTCGTCTTTGAGGGCGAAATCGGGCGCCGGGCGGCGTTCCTTGGCCGGTTTGACGGAGGCGCGGGGTGTAGTTTGGGAAGCTTCGAAAGAAGGCGAGCAGGCGACCAGCGCCGCGAGGATCAGCAGGACAGACACAGAGGGCCTCGGCACACGGAAGGGCAAATTCACTCCTTCCCTAACATTTTACTATACGGGGATCGTTTCCCTGGCCTCGATCGAGGCAGCCCACCAGCGGCGGCGCGCCAGGCGGAAGCGGTGTTTCAACGTAAACTCCTCGTGCGCCCTCAGCCCGGAGTACAGCCACGCCGCAGTGTCGCAAAAGCTCTCGCAAGCATAATCGCGCCAGCGGCGGCTGCGCCGGGCGGCGTCCCCGGCATCCAGTCTGGCCTTGCGCAACTCCGCGGACCAGCCCAGCTCGCCCCGTGCCCGGAAGGCCAGTTCCCGGCGCAACAACTCTTCATAGCTCAAGCGCAGCGCGTGGGGGATGCGCAACCAGACGAAATGAAACAGCTCGTGGATCAGGATCCGCTTCAGCTCGCCGGGCCGGTCCAGCAGAGCCCGGTCCAGCACGACGAGGCGTTTGCGAAGCTGGGAGCCGGCGTGGACCTCCTCACCCCGCCGGGATCCGGAGACGAGACGGCCGCGCCAGGCGCGCAGGTCCGGGCGAAAACTGAGACGGATCGGGCGGCCCTCCAAAGGGGGCAGGCACCCGCAGACCTCTGCCACGCGCCGACGGACACCCGCCTCCGCGTCGCCCGCCAGCCGGAAGACGCCGCCCTCAAGGCGCGGACATCTATCTGGTCTCGGCCGGGCGGAAGTATCCTTCGTTTTCGTAGGTGACGGCCACCGACTTGCGGATCCCGTCGAACCAGCCCTGGAACTTGGCGGACTGGGCCTCGCGGTTGACCTCGTCGCGTACCTCATCGAGCGTCTTCGTCCTGATCTCCTCCACCCGGAACAGATAGAAACCGTTGGGCTGGCGCACCACCTCGCTCACCTGGCCCGGTTTGAGCGCGAAAATGGCTTCCTTGATGTGGTCCGGCACCTGATCTTTGCGGCGGATGACGCCGAGTTCGCCGTCCTTGGCGCGCGAATCGGCATCCTCGGAGTGCTTCTTCACCAGATCGGTGAAATCCGCCCCGTCCTGGATCTGCTTGCGCAACGATTCCATGAGCGCCCGGGCCTCCTCCTCGCTCCGGTACTTGCGGCCGTCGGCGGACTTTGCCTTGGGATCGGCCGCGAAAGAGAGGTAGATCACCCTGACCCGGGCTTCGGTGAAATCGTCGCGGTGGCTTTCGTAGTACTGTTTTTCCTCCTCGGCCGAGACCGGATTCCTCAGATTGAAATCATTAAGAATCGCCTGCGACAAGAGGTCGGAGCGCACCCAGTCCAGTTGCTCGCGGTACGGGCTTCGCTCCGGGAGTCCTTCCTTTTCCGCGTATCCGACAAGGGCGTTCATCCGGGCCAGCTCGACGAGGAACTGTCTGGGGTTGGCGCGCAGGTTCTGCTGGATCTGGGGCGACGCGCCGCGCAGCAGGGCAAGCAGCTCGCCCGCGGTCAGGCGCCGGCCGCGTACCACGGCGACCACTTCCGCCTCCGGGGTCTTCTCCAGGTTCACCAGCGCCTGCTCGTTTTCCACGGTGACGGCGGCCTCCCGGTTGATCTGGTTCAGCCACTCCTTCAGGCGGACTTCCGCCTCCGCCTCACTGGTTCCCTGGCGGAACTTCTGGTAGCGGTCGCTGATGGCGGCCTGCATGAGCACCTGGGCCCGCATCCAGGCGAGCTGCTCGCGGTAGGGGCTACGCTCCGGCAGTCCCTCTTTTTCGGCCGCGGCCGCCAAGGTGCTCACCAGCGCGTAGTTGTCGACGAACAGTTTCCGGTTCTGCCGCAGGTTCTCCCGCAGCGCCGGCGGGGCGCCGAGCAGAATCCGGTCGAGATCTGCTGCCGTGAACTTGCGGCCATTGATCGTAGCCACGACCGTCTCCGGGGTGACGGCCTCCGCAGCCTGAGCCAGGGCCGGCAGCAAGAGGATGAAAAGAGGACACAGGGCGTACACGAATCTGGGATCCTCCAGCTTACTCGGCTCGATTCTAGCACGCCGGGGGCCAGACCCCGAGCAGACCCGGTTGCAGGCCTTCCATGGGGGCTAGCCGGCGCGCACCTCCCGCCGCTGGGGGTCCCAGATCTGGCGCCGGCCGGTGATGAGGGCTTCGTCCGCCATGATGACCGCGACGCCGTGGGCGTAGCCGGCATCGATTGGCGCCACCGGCTCCTCGCCCGAACGGATGGCGTCGATCCAGTTTTTCAGGTGATGCACGCGCGGCGGCAGCGGTAGGTCGATCGCTTCCGTCAGGCGGTCCGGCTCACCTGAACCCTCGCCGCTCACCGTCCAGGGCTCGCGGTTGGAGAGGTTCTTGGCGTCGAGCGTTCCCCGGGTGCCGTACCAGCGGGCGCACCGGCCCGCGCTGTTGCCGAAGACCGTCGTGTAGCGGACCAGGAAGTCCTCCGGATAGTCCAGCACCACTTCCACCGAATCGGGCGCCGTGTAGTCACCCTTCCAGCGGTAAGTGCCGCCCAGCGCCACCACGCGGCGGGGAATGCTGGCCGGCGTGACGTAGTGCACCAGGTCGAGGAAGTGCACCATCAGGTTGGTGTGCGGGCCGCGCGAGAATTCGCGATAGCCGTACCAGCCCAGATACTGCTGCGCGCTGAAGGGCCGCCTGGGCCGGTCGCCGAGAAACAGGTTCCAGGCGACGTCCTCCTCGACCGGCACGTCTTCGAAAAACTTCGGGCCGCCGTAGCTCTGCCAGTATGGCTCGTAGCCGTTACGCGCCTGCTCGACCTTGAGGATCTTACCCAGCCGCCCCGAGGCGATGAACTCCCTGGCCGCAAGCGACTGCGGGTAGCTGCGCATCTGGGTGCCCACTTGCACGACGACCTTGTGCTTCTTGACGGCATCGTAGGCCTCGTTCAGCTCTTTCATGTTCATCGCGATCGGCTTTTCCACGTAGACGTGCTTGCCGGCCCGCGCCGCTTCCGCGAGCATCCGGGCGTGGAGATGGTCCGGCGTGCCGATGATGACGGCGTCGATGTCCCGCATGGCCAAAAGATCACGGAAGTCGGTCACCTGGAGCGGTTCCTCGCCGGTGAACTCCTTGACCTGCTCGGCGGCGCGGCGGCGCTTGAGCCCCCAGGTGTCGCAGACGGCCCGGATCGCGATGTTGGCCTCCAGGCGAATGTCGATCGCCTCTTTGAGCAGGTTCCGCCGGCCGCAGCCGACGTTGGCCACCGCAATCCGGTCGTTGGCGCCGAGGACGCGCCGCCGGGAGGCGGTGCCGAGCGCGGCCGCCGCGAGTGTCCGGCCGAGAAACTCCCGCCGGCTTCGATCCACTTTCTCCGAATTCATCGCTTGCTCCTCTAGAGACGCTTGATGCGCACCCGTTTGAACTCGGTCCACTTGCCCGGCCGGTGCGCCTGCAACTCGATATGACCCGCCTCCAGATTCTCCAGCCGGTCGTAGTCCAGCACCGTCTCGCCGTTGATGCGGACCAGGCAGTCGGGACCTTTGACCCACAACTGCATCAGGAACCATTCGAACTCCCGGATCTGGGGATAGCGGGCGCGCTGGTAGGAGTAGAGCGAGCCGGTGGGATAGTGCGCCTCCGGGACGTTGTGCAACTGGATCTCGTAACGTTTGCCCTTGAGCCCCTCACCGGAAGAGCGGAACAGGACGCCGCTATTGTGGAACTGGTCGGCCCGGATGTAGAGCTGGAGCTCGAAGTCGCGGAACTTCTCTTTCGTGGCGATGTGGCCGGAGCCGTCGGCGTAGAGCACCTCGCCCAGCGCCTCGAACTTCGGGTCGCCCTCGGAGACGAACCACTTGGAAAAGTCCTCCGGGCGCTCGTAGAGCACCTCCCACTTCTCCTTGGGGGCGAGCGGGCGGATGCGCAGATTGCGGAAGCGCACCGGGTAGGAGAGCGACTCCAGGCCGATGTAGCCGCTGCGCAGCCGATGGCGGAGCTCGGGGTGGGTCTCGACGTCAAGGTCCTGGACGAGCTCCTCGTTCACCCAGACGCGCAGCAGCGGCCAGTCCATCAGCACCCGCATCGTGTTCCATTCGCCCTGGTTCCGCACGTTCACCAGCCGCGGGGCGACGATGGGGAAGATCGAGCCCATCGACTCCGGCTTGGGCATCTGATCCCGCTGGTGGAAGATGTTGATCTTGAATCCGGTCGAGGAGGGCGGCCCGTGCTCCGGCGCGTGGATATAGAGGCCGGAGTCGGACCAGCCTTGGAGAAAGAACTCCAGACGCAGGTCGAAATTCTCGAAGGTCCGGGTGGTGGAAAGCCAGGTCGGGTAGTTCGAGCTACGGTGGACGACGATGGCGCCGTCCTCGACGTAGAAGGCCGAGGAAGGGCCCTCGCGGACCTGCCAGCCCGCCAGCGTCCGGCCGTCGAACAGTGGTTCGAAGCCGGCCTCGGCCTGGGCGCCGAGCAGCGGGGCCACCAGCGGCGAGGCGAGCAGCAGACGGCGGCGTGAGATCATCGCTCTCCAGCTTACGCAAGCGCGGGGCGGCGTGACAAGATCGGAGCCGGATTTTCGGCTGAGAATCTGGAATTCCGCGATGAAAATTCGCGCGCCCGCCGCGCATGATATGATGCCTAGCGGCGGAGCGCGCCCCGCACGGGATTTGATTGGAGATTACGGAGGCATCATGGAGAAACTGGCAATCCACGGTGGCCCCAAGGCGGTCACCAACAAGCTCGTCTACTGGCCCCAGTTCGACGAAGAGACCATCCAGGCGGTCGCCGACGTGCTGCGGTCCGGCAAGGTGAACTACTGGACCGGGCCCAGGGGAATGGAGTTCGAAAAGAGGTTCGCCGAATGGCAGGGCAGCAAGTACGCCATCAGCACCTCTTCGGGCACGTCCGCACTACACGTGGCGCTGACCGCGCTCGGCATCGGTCCGGGCGACGAGGTCATCGTGCCCAGCTACACCTTCATCGCCTCGAGCTTCTCCATCGTCCAGGCCGGGGCGATCCCCCGCTTTGCCGACGTGAATCTGGAGGACCACTGCATCAGCGTCGAATCGGCGGAGAGGCTGGTCAACGAGCGCACCCGGGCGATCATGGTGGTGCACCTGTACGGCAACGTGGCTGACATGGACAAGGTGCTCGAGTTCGCCCGCAAGTACAACCTCTTCGTCATCGAGGACAACGCCGAGGCCTTCGGAGGCGCTTACAAGGGCAAGAAGACGGGCACGCTCGGTCACATCGCCGCTTGCAGCTTCTGCCAGAACAAGACGTTCACCACCGGGGGCGAGGGCGGCATGGTGACCACCGACGACGAGGAACTGGCCTGGACTGCCCGTTCGTTCCGCGATCACGGCTACGACGTCCAGCAGCGGCTGAGCCTGCTCGAACTCGAGCAGAAGCTGCCATACATCCACAACATGGTGGGCTGGAACTACCGGATGACCGAAATGCAGTCGGTGATCGGGCTGAAGGCGCTCGAGAAGATGGACTCCTGGAACATGCCCACCCGCAGGAGGAACGCGCGGATTCTCATGGACGCGCTCAAGGACCGGCCCGAGGTCAAGTTCATGCCGATTGACACGCCGGAGCGGCAGAACGGCTGGTACGTGACCGCCTTTTCGCTGGACATCGAGAACATGAACTGCAACATTCGCGAGTTCGTCGAGGCCGCCGTGGCCGAGGGGGCGCCCTGCTGGAAGGTCTTCTGGCCGCAGTGCCACACCGAGCGCGCCTTCCAGGAGCACCGGGCCTTCGGGCGTTCCGGCTTCCCGTTCAAGTCCCGGGAGTACACCAATCCCGCGAGCGTCGATTACACCAAGGTGGAGGTGCCCAATGCCCGCTGGCACGAAGAGCACACCTTCACCTGCTTCGCCTATCCGACCTTTACCGAGGAGGACATGCACCAGATCGCGCACGCGCTGGTGAAGGTGATCGACCATTACACGAAACTGAAGTAGCGGCAGCCGCCAGGAGGAGTTCCATGCCTGAGAAACTGCGTTGGGGCGTGATCGGTTCCGGCGGAATCGCGCTGCGGCGAACCATTCCGGAGGGAATCGTCCCGGCGGCGAACGCCGAGCTGGTCGCCGTCTATGACATCAACCAGGAAGTGAACCGGCAAGTGGCGGAGCGCTTCGGCGCGCGGCCCGCCGCCGGCCTCGAGGAGCTGCTCGAGGCGCCCGTCGATGCCGTCTACATCGCCACGCCGGTGAACGTGCACCGCGCGCAGACGCTGAAGGCGGCCGCCGCGGGCAAACACGTGCTGTGCGAGAAGCCGCTGGGCCTGGACGTGGCCGAGGCGGAGGAGATGATCGAAGCTTGCCGGCGCGCGGGCGTCCAGCTTGGCGTCGGCTTGATGATGCGGTTTCACTCGCAGCATCAGGCTGCGCTCGAAATGGTGCGCCAGGGCCGACTCGGGAAACTGGTCTACGGCCGGGCGCAGCTCTCCTGCTGGTACCCGCCGATCCCGGGCGCCTGGCGGCAGGATCCGGCGCAAGGAGGCGGCGGTTCGCTGATGGACATGGGCGGCCACACGATCGACCTGCTCGAGATGTTCTTCGGGCCGGCCGTCCAGGTGGCCTGCTTTACCGGGAATCTGGTCCACGCGTATACCCCCGAAGACAGCGCCGCCGCTTTGCTGCGATTCGCAAACGGCGCCCTCGCCACCGTCGATGCGTTCTTTGCGATTCCGGACGCCTCCAGCAAGAACCGACTCGAGCTCTATGGCACGCGCGGCTCGATCCTGGCCGAGGGGACCATCGGGCAGGGCGAGCGCGGCCAGATGACGGCGTTCCTCGAGGAGGCCGAAGCGGCTTACGAAGCGCAGCAGCGCGAGCGGACGCTCGAAGGGGGCCTGGTGATCGCACCGGAGCCGGTGAATATGTATCGCGCCGAGATCGAAGCCTTCAGCGCGGCGGTGCTCGCGGGCCGGCCGGTCCCGGTGGATGGAGAGATCGGCCTGCGGAGCCAGAAGGTGCTAGCCGCCTGCTACGAGTCGGCCCGAATGGGTAAGATCGTGGAGATCGCCTGAACCAGAGGAGCTCGAGATGGCCATCAACCTGATCAGCACGCTCAAAGATTCCCTGCTCGAGGGGTTCTTCCCCGCCGGCTGGGATCTCGCTAAGATCGACGCCTGCGCTTCCAACCCGCCGGAGGCCGTGCTCGAAAGGCAGCCCTGGTGGCACCCGGAGTTCGAGCCCGTCCCGTGCGAGAGCCTCTCGGACTTCGACACGATGATGGGCCATGAGATCGCCAAGCAGATCCGGCGCACCCGCGAAGCCGGACGAAAGCTCGCTCTGATCCTGCCGGTGGGGCCGATGGGCATGTACCGCTGGGCGGTCTGGTTCTTGAAGGAGTGGGGCGTGGCCTGCGACCACGTCTGGGGCTTCAACATGGACGAGTGGAGCGATGCCGAGGGCAACACGCTGCCGCCGGACAACCCGGGCGCCTTCCGCTACGCCATGGAGGACGCCTTCTACGGGCCGCTGGGTGCGCTGACCGTGCCAGCCAATCAGCGGTACTTCGCCACGCGAGAGCTGCTTCCGAGCTACCCGGAGCGCATCGGCGCGCTCAAGGCCGAGGGCGCCGAGCTCATCGTGATCTTCGGCATCGGCAGGGTCTTCCACATCGCGTTCTGGGAGCCCCATTTTGCAGCCGAGTACGCAAGCGATGAGGAGTGGAAGCAGGCCACCTACCGGCTGGGCGCCAGGCTCCATCCGCTCACCATCGAGCAGAACGCCATCACCAGCTTCAAGAGCCGAACGACGCTGGTGCCGGCGCGCGCCAACACGATCGGCCCGGGGCTGTTTCTCCAGGCCGATCGCATCATCGGGGGCGCCGACGGGGCGCTGGGACGGGGCATGCAGTGGCAGGGCGTCAGCCTCTGGGTGACGCTGCGCTATGGCCCAGACCGCTGGGTGCCTTCGAGCTACATGCCGACGCTGCCCGGGCGGCTGTTCTTCCTGAAAGAGCTGGCCGGGCCGCTGGTGGCGGAGTGTAACTGAGGGACCGCTTCAGCGGGGTTCCGAGCGCCGCACTTGGACCCGGCGCGGCTCGCTGCGGACGCGGCTGGAGGCCTGCTGGCGGGCCTGCCGGCTGACCTGGATCCGATTGTCCACCCGCCGTGCGCCGGCCAGGCGCGCCAGCCGCGTGGCGGTGCCTTTATGCTGGGGGACGTCGGTTCGGCCCTCGAGAATGGCGACCCCGTTGCGCACCCGCACCTTGAAACCGTTGGCGCCGATCTTGGACTGCTCGAAGCGGTGCTGGATGGCCGATTCGAGCTCCGCGTCGCTCAAGGTTCGGGTCTTGACGGGCGGCGCTGCCGGAGGAGCCGCCGGCAACTGCCCCAATAGCAGCGCCGCCAGAAACGTCAAGAGTCCGACTGCGTACGGAACAGACAGACTCGCGCGAGCAAGGAGCATCTGTGAAGTTAGTGCGCCGAGGTTGTATAATTCGCACATGTCTTTCGGGGAGTTCAATCGCCGCCAGCTTTTCCGTGGCGGCTTGAAGGCCGCCGCGGGCTTTACGGCCGCCTCGTATTCGCGAATTCTCGGTGCCAATGACCGGATTCTGCTGGGTGTCATCGGAACGGGCGAGCGCGGCCGTCACGTCATGAGCCTGTTCCAGAAAGACAGTCGCGTCCAGGTCACCGCCCTGTGCGACATCTACGCCGCAATGCTCGATCGGGCGCTCCAGACGGCGCCCGGCGCCAAGACCTTCACCGATCACCGTAAGTTTCTCGAATATAGAGAATTAGATATCGTCCTCAACGCCACGCCGGACCACTGGCACGCCCAGACCACGATCGACGCCCTCAACGCCGGCAAGGACGTCTATGTGGAAAAGCCCCTGACGCTCACCATCGAGGAGGGGCCGGAGATCGTCAAGGCCGCCCGCGTCAACGAACGTGTCTGCCAGGTGGGCATGCAGCAGCGCTCGGGCCCTCATTACCTGCGGGCAAAAGAGGAGTATTTCGACACCGGGCGACTGGGAAAGGTGACGCTGGCGCGGACTTGGTGGCACGGCAACACCTACCACCTCCGGCGCGCTCCGGACTATTTGCGCCAGCAGCCGTCGAACCTGGACTGGGCTCGGTTCCTCGGCCCGCTCAAATGGCGCGACTGGGACCCGCAGCAATACTGGAACTGGCGGGCGTATCTGGATTTCGGCGGCGGGCAGGTGACCGACCTGTTCACGCACTGGATCGACGTGGTGCACATGTTCCTCGGGCAGGAGATCCCGGTCTCGGCGGTGGCCGCCGGCGGGGTTTATTACTACAAAGACGGGCGCACCGCCCCGGACACCATCAACGTCCTGCTCGAGTATCCGGGCGAGTTCACCGCGACGTTCGAGGCGACGCTCGCCCCCGGCGTACGCGGCGCGGCGGTGGAGATCTGCGGCACCCAGGGCCGCCTCTGGATCAGCCGCGAGCGCTACGAGTTTCATCCGGCGGAGAAGGGCGCCAAGCCCGTGGTGGTCGAGGCGGAGCCGTACGATTTCACGCTGGACCACGTCAAGGACTTCCTCGAGTGCGTGCGGACGCGGCAGCGGCCGCGGGGCGACGTGCTGATCGGGCACCGTTCGGCCCAGGCCTCGCACCTGGGCAACATCGCCTACGTCCAGAAGCGGAGGCTGAACTTCGACCCGGTGCGCGAGGAGATTCTGCCGCTGTAGGGGGCGGGAGCGCTACCGGCCCTTGGAAGCGGCGGCCGGTGCCGAAACCGGAGCGGGCGGCGCCGGCCCGGCGGCTTGCGGAACCGGCAGCCCGAGGAGCTTCCGCAGCTCGAGATCGAGCTTGTCGCGAATCTCCGGGTGGGCCTTGAGGAACTGCTTGGCGTTCTCCCTGCCCTGGCCGATGCGCTCGCCGCCATAGCTGTACCAGGCCCCGCTCTTTTCGATCAGCCGGTGAGCCACGCCGAGGTCGATCAGGTCTCCTTCGCGGGAGATGCCCTCACCGTAGAGGATGTCAAACTCGGCCTCACGGAACGGCGGGGCGACCTTGTTCTTGACCACCTTGACCCGCGTGCGGTTGCCGATGACCGTTTCGCCGTCCTTGATGGCGGCCACGCGGCGGATGTCCAGCCGGATCGAGGCGTAGAACTTGAGCGCCCGCCCGCCGGTGGTGGTCTCCGGGCTGCCGAACATGACGCCGATCTTCTCGCGGATCTGGTTGATGAAGATCAGGCAGGTCTTCGATTTCGAGACCACGCCGGTGAGCTTGCGCATGGCCTGCGACATCAGGCGGGCCTGGACGCCAACGAAGCTGTCGCCCATTTCGCCGTCGAGCTCGGCCTTGGGCACGAGCGCGGCCACCGAGTCGACCACCAGCACGTCGATCGAGCCGGAGTTGATCAGCGCCGAGGTGATCTCGAGCGCCTGCTCGGCATAATCGGGCTGCGAGACGAGCAGGTTGTCCACATCGACGCCGAGCAGGCGGGCGTAGTTGGGGTCGAGCGCGTGCTCGACGTCGATGAAAGCGGCCATGCCGCCCATCTTCTGCGCCTCGGCGATCACCTGTAGCGCCACGGTGGTCTTGCCGGAGGACTCCGGTCCGAAGATCTCGCTGATGCGTCCCCGCGGGAAGCCGCCGACGCCCAGGGCCGCGTCCAGCGAGATGGAGCCGCTCGAGATCACCGGGACGGAAACCACGGCTTCCCTGGCGCCGAGCCGGAGGATCGAGCCCTTGCCGAACTGCTTTTCGATCTGGCTCAGCGTCAGCTCCAGAATGCGGCTTCGCTCTTTTTCATCCATGACTGATCCCGTCCTTCGGGGGAGGCGCGCAGCGGACCTTACGATTATACAATCCGGCCGCGCGGCCTACAGCATCGGCGCATAGTAACCTTTGCGGGCGCGCACCACCAGGTTCCGCTGATTCTTTACGCGGATGCTGACCGGCTGGTAGCGCCCGTCGGTGAAGAGCGGATCGGGCCGGTAGAGGATGTTGTACTGGTGGCGCAGCTCGTTGGCGATGTTCTCGAACGACTGAGCCAGATCCTCGACCTTGAAGGGGAAGAAGACCAACCCGCCGGTCTCCTCGGCGAAGTAGCGCAGCACCCTGTCGCCGGGCGTCTGCACGCGGCTGATATTAGTGGAAATCGTGTAGATGACCGCGTCGGCGCGGTGCGCCATCTCGAGCGCCTGATCGCGCGTATAGCGGCTCTGGTTGTCTTCGCCGTCGCTCAGCACCACCATGGCGCGCCGGAACTTGTGCAGCGGCTGGTCCTGCATCAGCTTGTCGCGGCAGGCGAAAAAGATGGCGTCGTAGAGCGCGGTGCCGCCGCCGGGCCGCAACTCGCGTATGGCTTCCGCTAGTCTCTCAACGTCGCCGGTAAGTTCGGCCGCCACGTTGATGGCGGTGTCGAAGCTGACGATGACGGCCTTGTCGACCGCGGGCCGCATGACGCTGTTGATGAACTCGATGGCGGCCTCCTGCTGGAAGCGGAAGCGGTCACGCACACTGTTAGAGGTATCGATGAGAATCGCCAGGCGCAAGGGCAAGTCGCTCTCGGCGGTGAACTCGAGGATATTCTGCCTTTGTTTGCTCTCGATCACCTCGAAATCGTCCTTGGTCAGGTTGGTGACGAAGCGCCCCTTGCGGTCGGAAACGGTAAACAGGATGTTGACGCGCGTAACGTCGAGCGTAAACCGGGTCTTCTCGTCCAGTTCCACGCCTGCCGGCTCGGGTCCGGCCAGGCGAGGCCTGGCGGGTTGCGCCCACGCGGCGAGAGCCATCGCGAAGAACAGCAGGAAGCGCGACGCCCGGTTCATGGCAATCCCTGATTTCATTATAGGGTGCGGCTCAACCCGCAGCCCTCTCCACGGCTTCGAGGAAGGCCTCGAGTTCGGCGGCCAGCGGCGCCTCGATGGTGAGCGGCCGGCCGGTCGAGGGGCTGCGGAAACTGATCCGGTGCGCGTGCAGGAAGAAACGCCCCAGCGGCGGCAGCCCTGGGATGCGCGCGGGGGCGCCGTAGAGGCGATCGCCCACCACGGGATGGCCGATGGCGGCCAGGTGGGTGCGGATCTGATGGGTCCGCCCGGTGTGGATGCGCACTTCCAGATAGCTGAAGGCCGGCCAGCGGCGCAGGACGCGGTAACTGGTGGAGGCCGCGCGCCCGGCGCCCAGCCGGGTGGTCATGCGAGTTCGCCGCTGGGGGTCGCGCGCGATCGGTTTGTCGATGCGGCCGGTTTCGGCCGCGAGGCGCCCGTGGACGAGCGCCAGGTAGACCTTCTCGACTTCGCGGCCGGCGAACTGTGCGGCCAGCGCCCGGTGGGCGGCGTCGGTTCGCGCGATCAGGATGACGCCGCTGGTGAAGCGATCGAGCCGGTGGACGATGCCCGGGCGCAGCTCGCCGCCCAGGGTGGACAGGGTCTGGAAGCGATGAAGCAGCGCGTTGACGAGCGTGCCCGTGTGATTCCCCGCCCCGGCATGCACCACCATGCCGGCCGGTTTGTTGACCGCCACCAGATCCTCGTCCTCGTACAGGATCTCGAGCGGAATGGCTTCCGGCACGGCTTTGAGCGGAGGGAGCTCGGCCGGCTCGACCTCGACGGTCTCGGCGCTTTTGAGCACCAGCGAGGGCCTGACCGGCCGGCCGCCGACGCGGACGCGTCCCTGGCGGATCCAGTCCTGGAGGCGCGAGCGGCTGTACTGGGGCAGCCGCCGGTGGAGGAACAGGTCCAGGCGGAGGCCCGCCTCGGCAGCTTCGACTTCGAGGATCACGGGGCGCCAACCTCGCCGTTATATAGTTTAGAGAGTGATCCGACGCGCGATTGTTCCGGTGGCGGGCCACGGAATGAGGCTGTTGCCGGCCACCAAGTCCCAGCCCAAAGAGATGCTCCCGGTGGCCCGCAAACCGATCGTCCAATATGTGGTCGAGGAGCTGGTGGCCAACGGCATCGGCGAGATCCTGTTCATTACCGGGCGCAAGAAGGCCTCCATCGAGAATCATTTCGACAGCGATCCGGACCTGGCGCGCGCCATTCACACCTCCGGCCGCGAGGGGCTGCTCAAGGAGATCGAGTTCGAGGATCTGGGCGCGCACCTCTACTACACGCGGCAGCGCGTGCAGCGAGGCCTGGGAGATGCCGTGCTGTGCGGGGAAAGCTTCGCCGGCGAGCAGCCGTTCGTGGTCGCGCTCGGCGACTCGATCCTGGGCCTGCATGCGAACTCGCGTTGCGTCGCCCGGATGGTCGAGCTCTTTGACGAACGGCGGGCAAGCTGCGTGATCGCCGTCGAGGAAGTACCGCGGGAGCAGACCGCGCAGTACGGCATCATCGAGCCGGGGCCTGGCGAAAACGCCTGGTGCCGGGTGGTCCGGCTGGTGGAGAAGCCTGCGCCCCGGGATGCCCCCAGCAACCTGGCGATCGCCGGCCGGTACATCTTCTCCCCGGTGATCTTCGACATGATCCGGCAGGTGGAGCCGGACGAACGGGGCGAGATTCAGCTCACCGACGCGATTCAGCGGCTGTGCGAAGAGGGCGGGCGGGTGCTCGCGGTCCGGTTGCCGCCTTCGGAGCGGCGCTACGACATCGGCAACTTTCCGAGCTATTTCGAGACCTTCGTCGAATTCGCCCTCGCTGACCCGGATTACGGCCCGGCGTTGCGGGCGGCGATCGAGAGGCTGCTCCGGACGAGCTGAATGCGGCGCCCGCTCGTCTGGGGGCTTCTTCTCGGCGGAGCGCTGGCGGGGCGCCTTTGCCATCTCGAGCTCCTCTGGGTGGAGGAGTGCTACCCGGCGGCCGCAGCCATCCAGATCCTACACGGCAAGATCCCCTATCGGGACTTCTGGTTCGACAAGCCGCCGCTGGCCCCGCTGGTTTATCTGCTGTGGGGCGCTTACGGCGGCTGGCCGCTGCGGCTGGCTGGCGCCCTCTACGTGACGGCCGCCGCCTGGTTGCTTTACCGTTTCGCGTCGACCAAATGGGGCGAACGGGAGGGCATGCTCGCCGCCGGGCTGTGCGTTTTCTTCTTGACCTTCGGCGTGCCGTCGGCCGTGATGGCGCTGGCGCCGGACCTGCTGATGCTTGCACCCCATGTGGCGGCGGTCTACTTTGGCTGGCGCCGGCGGCCGCTCGCGGCCGGCCTGGCTGCGGGCGTGGCCGTGCTGTTAAATACTAAGGGGCTGTTCGTGCTGGCCGCGTGCCTCGTTTTCGCCGGAGGAGCCTGGAAGCGGGTCGCGATTGGCTTCGCGCTCCCGAATCTCGTCATGCTCGCCGGCCTGGGCGCAACGGGGGCGCTTGCCGGATATTTTGAACAGGTGTGGCGTTGGGGCTGGCTTTACTCGCGGGATAGCTTTGTCGCGTCGCCGATCTTCGAGGGGTTGAAGCGGACGGCGAACTGGGCGGGCTTCCACGCCGTGCTGGTTGTCGGGGCGGTGGTGTACTTCCGGCGGGGACAGGATCCGGAGGCGCGCCGGTTCGCCCTGTGGATGCTGATCGCGCTGGCGGCCGTCGCCGCCGGCTGGCGTTTCTTCCCGCGCTACTACTTTCACCTTCTGCCGGTGATGATTCTCATCGGGGTGCGAGGGCTGGCGCTGCTTGGCAGGCGGGCCGCCCTGGCGGCGCTCCTTGTCCTGCTCGTTCCCCTGGTGCGGTTCGGGCCGCGCTACGTGATGCTGGCCTCGGACATGATCGCCGGGCGGGAGCACGCCTGGAGGGACGCGGCGATGTACCAGTCCAGCCGGCGTGCTGCGCGCATGATTCGGGCGTACGCCCGGCCCACGGACACGCTGCTTGTCTGGGGCTACCGGCCGGACATCTTCGTCGAGACGCGGCTGGCGGCGGGCGCGCCGTTTCTCGACTCCCAGCCGCTCACCGGCGTGATCGCCGACCGCCACCTGGTTGACGCCCGCCCGTCAGCTCCCGATCTGGCGCGGGCCAACCTCCTTCGCCTGACGGCGACGGCGCCGACGTTCGTCGTGGACGGGCTGGGGCCGTATAACCCAACGTTGGCGATTACTCGATACCCGGAGCTCAGCTTGTGGCTTGAGCGTTACGAGGAGCTGGCGCGCGCGCCCGGGGCTGTGATTTATCGCCTGAAGACCTCAGAAGATCAGTGACCGGGCCGGTCCGCATCTCGCGCTTCCGCCTTGCAGACATGAGGGATGTGCTCGCCCTCGAGGAGGTCTGCTTCCCGGGGGAGGCGTTCGACAAGGCGCTCTTTGAACGGTTTGCGGCGAAGTGCCCCGAGCTGTTCCTGGTGGCGCGGCGCGGCGGGCGTTTGATCGGCTACAGCCTGGCGGAGATCGACGGGGAGGAGGCCGAGCTCGTTTCGATCGCCGTGGCGCCCGGTGAGCGGCGGCGCGGGGTCGGTGAGGCTCTGCTCCGGGCGATGCTCCGGCGCCTGCGCCGGGCCGGTCTCGCCTCCTGTCGCCTCTCGGTCCGCACTACCAACACCGGCGCCATCCGCCTGTACGAGAAGCTGGGTTTCCAGCCGGTTCGCCGCATACGGAACTACTATCCGGACGGCGGCGAGGCGCTCCGGATGAAAAAGCACCTCGCGCCGCCGGTGCGCGGCTGAAGTGCTAGGATCGAACCCATGAACCAGTTACCTTCCCGCCGCGGTTTCCTCGTGTGCGCCGCCGCGCTGCGGTTGCCCGCCGCCGGCGCGGTGAACCGCCTGACCGCCGAGGAGAAGGCCGCCGGCTGGCGGCTGCTTTTCGACGGCAAGACGATGCGCGGCTGGGAGGACCCGGCGCGGGAACGTCCGCCGGGTGACGCCTGGGTGATCGAGAGCGGGTGCCTGAAGGCGGTCGCGCACCCGCGGATCCGCGAGGATCTCCTCACCACGGAAAGCTTCGGCGATTTCGAGCTGGTCTTCGACTGGAAGATTTCTCCGCGGGGCAACAGCGGCGTCAAGTACCGAATCCAGGATCGGGCCGTGCTGCTGCGCAATCGCCCCAGCCCGGCGGGCAGGAAGTTCGAAGATATGGTCAACTACGAGCTCACGCACCGGCTGGCGGATCGCGGCAGGATCGCCCCTGACGAGGAGGTCGAAGAGTATCTGGTGGCCTTCGAGTATCAGGTGATCGATCCGGCTGTGGCTTCCGATGCGCGGAGCGGTCCGGGCTCGCTCTACGACCTGGCCGGGGAGCCGCACCAGGCAGCGCGGCCGGTGGGGGAGTTCAACCAGGGGCGGATCAGGCTGCGGGGCAACCACGTCGAGCACTGGGTCAACGGGGTGAAGGTAGTCGACGTGGATCTGGACGCGCCCGCGGTGCTCGAGCGGCTGGCGCGGCGCTGGGGCAAGGGCTCGCCGGTCTATGAGCGGCTGGCGCGGCAGGAGCGACGCCGCACGCCGATCGCCCTCCAGCATCACAACGACGAGGCCTGGTTCCGCAACATCAAGCTGCGCCCGCTCTAGCTCGGAACGGCCCGGCCCTGCTGCGCAAAGGGCTCTTATACTGAAGCTGAGGATGGGGCGCAGGCTCGAGGCGCAGGCGTCGCGCGCGCGGCAGTTTTTCGCGCCGCGCGGGATTCTCTCGCGCTGGCACCCCAACTACGAGTTCCGGCCCGGCCAGCTCGAGATGGCCGAAGCGGTCGAGGCGGCTTTGACCGAGGGGCATCACCTGATCGTCGAGGCGGGCACGGGAACGGGCAAGACGCTGGCCTATCTCGTCCCGGCCATTCTCTCCGGCCGGCGGGTCGTGGTTTCCACCGGCACGAAGAACCTCCAGGAGCAGCTCTTTTTCAAAGACATCCCGTTTCTCGAGCGGCATTTCGAGCGCCCGCTCAGGGCCTGCTACATGAAGGGCCGCAACAACTATGCCTGCCGGCAGAAGATCTACGACGCCGAGAAGGAGCCGGTGTTGAGCGGGCTCGAAGAGGTGGCCGACTTCCAGATCATACGCGCCTGGGAGAAGACCACCGAGACGGGCGACCGCGCCGAGATCCGGCAACTTCCCGATGCGAGCACCGCCTGGGCGAAGATCGACGCCCGCCGCGAGCGGTGCGCGGGCCAGCAATGCCCGCAGTTCGAGCGCTGCTTCATCACCCGCATGCAGCAGCGGGCGCGCGAAAGCGACATCATCATCGTCAACCACCACCTGTTCTTTGCCGACCTGGCGGTGAAGGATGAGGACTTCGGCGGCATCATCCCGGACTACGCCGCGGTGATCTTCGACGAGGCGCACGAGATCGAGGATGTGGCCGGGCAGTACTTCGGCGTCTCCATATCGAACCACCAGATCCAGGAACTGAAGCGGGACGTGGCGGCGCTGGCGCGGCGCAAGGGATTCGGCTCCCAGGAGCTCGACCGAACGCTCGAGGCGCTCGAGGACTGCTCGGAGCGGTTCTTTACGCTGTTCGGCGAAGGCGAGGGCCGCGAGGCCTTCGGCCACCGGGCGGAGTTTCGCGCGCAGCACGAGCGTGAGTACCGGGACCTCGTGAGCGCGCTCGAGCTCGTTGCGGCGCAACTCGAGCTCATCAAGAGCGCCCCGGAAGAGCTCGTGCCGCTGCTGCGGCGCGCCGTGGAGCTCGCCGAGAAGCTCCGTTTTCTGATCGAAGCCGAAGACCGCTCCTTCGTCTTCTGGCTGGAGCGCCGCGGCCGCGGCTGCTACTTGCAGGCGACGCCGATCGATGTCTCGCCGATTCTGGCCGAGCGGCTGTTCGAGCGCCTGGATACGGTGGTGCTGACCTCGGCGACGCTGGCCGTCGGCGGCAGCTTCGACTACATCGAACGCCGGCTCGGCCTGCACGGGGCGCGCACGCTGATCGTCAGCGGAACCTTCGATTACGCCGAGCAGGCGCTGCTTTACGTGCCGGAACACCTGCCCGATCCGCGCGAGACGGCCTTCGTCGCGGCCGCCGCCGAGGAGATCCTGCGGCTGCTCCGCGCCAGCCGCGGCCGGGCGTTCGTGCTGTTCACCAGCTATCAGCAGATGCAGGCCATCCACGATCGCGTTTCGCTCGAGCTCGACTATCCGGCGCTCGTGCAGGGCACGGGACCGCGCCATGCCCTGCTCGAGGAGTTCCGCAACACGCCCCACTCGGTGCTGTTCGCCACGAGCTCGTTCTGGCAGGGCGTGGACGTGCCGGGCGAGCAACTGAGTTGCGTTATCATCGATAAGTTGCCGTTCGCCGTTCCGAGCGACCCGGTGGTGGCGGCGCGCATCCGCGCGGTGAGAGAGGAGGGGGGCAACCCTTTCTATGACTACCAGGTTCCGCAGGCGGCGCTGTTTTTGAAGCAAGGCTTTGGCCGCCTGATCCGCAGCCGGTCCGACCGCGGGGTGCTGGCGCTGCTCGATCACCGGATTCTCCGGCAGCGTTACGGTCGCGTCTTCCTCGAGAGTCTGCCGCCCTACCGGCTGACCACGCGTTTCGAGGACGTCGAGAGGTTCTTTCATGTTTGAGATCGCCGTCGAGCAGACCTTCGCCGCCGCCCACGCCCTGCGCGGCTATCAGGGCAAGTGCGAACACATTCACGGCCACAACTACCGCGTGAGGGTCACGCTCGAGGGCGAGCGGGTGGACACGAGCGGGCTGCTCGTCGACTTTGTCGACCTCAAACGGCTGCTGCGGCGCTCGATCGAGTACCTGGACCATCGCTTCGTTAACGAGCTGCCGCCGTTCGATCAGCTCAACCCGACGGCGGAGAACATGGCGCGGTATTTCTTCGACGAGCTCGAACGCGCCCTGGGAGAAGAGGGTTTCAGCGGGGTTCGCCTCAAGGAGGTGACCGTCTGGGAGACGGACACCTCGCTGGCAACCTACCGGCGATAGGCGTCCCGGCGGGGGTCCGGCTCAGCGCCGGTAGTAGGCGGCGTTGCGCTCGGCGAAGTGGGCCCACTTCTCCGGCAGCTCGTCGAGAACGAAGATGGCCGAAACCGGGCAGACCGGCACGCAGGCGCCGCAGTCGATGCACTCCTCCGGGTGGATGTAGAGCATCTCCTCCTTCTCAAAATCGGGCTCGTCCTTGCGGGGATGGATGCAGTCGACCGGACAGGCATCGACGCAGGCGGTGTCCTTGGTGTTGATGCACGGCTCGGCAATCACGTAGGCCATACGGTGTTCTCCCAGAAAAGGCGGAACAGCCCATTATACGGGGCCGGAGTCCGCCGGAGCGAGGTCCCGACTCAAATTTCGAAAACCGCGCCCGTGTCCGCACTGGTGACGTGGAGCAGGTAGCGAGCCAGCCAGCCGCGCTTGACCTTCGGTTCGAAGGGAGGAAGCGCCTCCAGGCGCGCGGCGATCTCCTCGTCACTCAGGCGCACCTCGAGCCGGCGGGCTCGGACGTCGATGGCGATGCGGTCGCCCGGCTGGAGGGCGGCGATGGGCCCGCGCGCGGCGGCTTCCGGAGAAACGTGGCCGATGCACAGGCCGCGGGTGCCTCCGGAGAAGCGGCCGTCGGTGATGAGCGCCGCCTTGACGCCCGCACCGGCCAGGGCGGCGGTGGGCGCCAGCATCTCCTGCATGCCCGGGCCGCCCCGCGGCCCCTCGTAACGGATTACCACCACATCGCCGTCGCGCACCTCGCCGCGCAGGATGCCCTCGAGCGCCTCCTCCTGCGACTCGTAGATGCGCGCCGGGCCCTCGAAGCTCATCATCTCCTCAGCGACGCCGGCCACCTTTACCACGGCGCCCTTGGGCGCGAGATTTCCGAAAAGCACGGCCAGGCCCCCGTCGCGCGAATACGGGTCGGCGGCGCTGCGGATGACGTTGCCGTCCGGGGCAGGCTTGCCTTCGATGAGATCGCGCAGCCGGCCGTAGACGGTCGGGACATCGAGATCGAGGCCCGTGTCGGCGTTGAGAGCGATCTCGCGGAGGATGGCGCCGACGCCGCCGGCGCGGTCGACGTCCTCGATGTGAACGTCGGGGCGGCTGGGGGAGACCTTGCAGATGTTCGGCGTCCGGGCCGAGAGCCGGTTCAGCCGGTCCAGATCGTAGCGGATGCCGGCGGAATGGGCGAGCGCCAGGCCGTGCAAGACCGTGTTGGTGGAGCCGCCCATGGCCATGTCCAGGATGAAGGCGTTGTCGAGCGCCTGTTCGGTGACGATGTCGAGCGGGCGGAGGTTGCGTTCGAGGCACTGCTTGAGCACGCTTGCGGCGCGGCGCGCCAGCGCCAGGCGATCCGGGTTGAGCTCGACGGCCGCGCCGCCGTTGACCCAGCGGGCGGCGGGAACAGTGCCGTTGCCGGGAAGGGCCAGGCCGATCACTTCCGCCAGACAGTTCATCGAGTTGGCGGTGAACATTCCCGAGCAGCTCCCGCAGCTCGGGCAGGCCTTCTCGGCCAGCGCCACCAGCTCGTCGTGGCGGAGGCGGCCCGCGCTGTAGCGTCCCACACCCTCGAAGACGGAGATCAGGTCCGTGTTGTCGCGGCCCGTGAGCATCGGGCCGCCGCTCACGTAGACCGCGGGAATGTTGATGCGCACCATGGCGTTGAGCATCGCCGGCACGATCTTGTCGCAGTTGCCGATGCCGATCCAGGCGTCGCAGGGATGGGCGCCGATGATCGTCTCGATCTGATCGGCGATCAGCTCGCGCGAGGCCAGCGAATACTTCATGCCGAAGTGGCCCATGGCGATGCCGTCGCAGATGGCGCCGCCCACATTGGTGTACCAGACGTTGAAGCCGAGCCTCTCGAGTTCCTCTTTGACGACGGCGCCGAGCCGGTCCAGGTGGGCGTGACCGGGAATTTGCGTCGTGTAGGAGTTGACGATGGTGACAAAGGGCCTGGCCAGATCCTGAACGGAGCGGATCACTCCCTCGGCCATCATCAGGGAGGCGGCGGGCAGCATGTGCACACCCTCGGTGAGGATGCGGCTTCCCTTGCGGCGAACGGCTTCAATTCCGGGATTCATCGAGAGGTTATTCTCTCATGCGTCAGGGCGGCTGCGCTAGAATGAAGTGTCCCCGATGAACAAGCGAATTCGCTCGACGACGATCCTGTGCGTGCGCCGGGCGGGCAAGGTCGTCATGGCGGGCGACGGGCAGGTGACGCTGGGCCAGGAGGTGCTCAAGGCCGGGGCGAACAAACTCCGCCGCCTGTATCACGACAAGATCGTCGCCGGTTTCGCCGGGTCGACCGCGGATGCGTTTTCGCTGTTCGCGCGCTTTGAATCCAAGCTCGAATCCCACGGCGGCAATCTCGCCCGGAGCGTGGTGGAGCTGGCCAAGGAGTGGCGCACCGACCGGGTGCTGCGGCATCTGGAGGCACTGCTGTTGGTGGCCGACAGCGAGAAGATGTATATCGTCAGCGGCTCGGGCGACGTGATCGAACCGGACGAGGACGTGGCCGCGATCGGCTCCGGGGGGCCGTTCGCCAAGGCGGCGGCGACGGCGCTGCTCGAGAATACAAACCTGAGCGCGCGGGAGATCGCCGAGAAGGCCATGGCGATCGCGGCCCGGATCTGCATCTACACCAACGAGCACATCACTTACCAGGAGCTGGGGTAACTTATGGTGATTTATCTGCCGAGCCAGGCCACCGAGGCCGGGCCCCTGCTCGACGAACTTACTCCGCGGGAAATCGTCCGGGAACTCGACAAGTATGTCATCGGCCAGGCCGAGGCCAAGAAGGCCGTGGCGATCGCCCTTCGCAACCGCATTCGCCGGCAGAAGCTCGACCCGGAGATGGCCGAGGAGGTCTATCCGAAGAACATCCTGATGATCGGCCCCACGGGCGTGGGCAAGACCGAGATCGCGCGGCGGCTGGCCAAACTGGCCAACTCGCCGTTCCTCAAGGTCGAGGCGAGCAAGTTCACCGAGGTGGGCTATGTCGGTCGCGACGTCGACTCGATGATCCGGGATCTGGTGGAGATCGCCATCGACATGGTGCGCGAGGAGCGGCTCGAGGAGGTGGCCGACCGGGCCGAACGCAACGCCGAGGAGCGGCTGCTCGACCTGCTGATGCCGCCGCAGCCGGAGCCGGGAGAGACCACGGCCGAGAAGACGCGCGAGAAGCTCCGCGAGCGGCTCCGCGCCGGCCGGCTGGACGACCGCATCGTCGAAGTGGACGTACGCGAGCGCGGCCCCACCTTCGAGATCGCCACCAACATGGGCGTCGAGGAGATGGATATCAGCCTGAAAGACGTCCTGCCGGGTATTTTCGGAACGCGGACCAAGAAGCGGAAGATGCGCGTGGCCGAGGCGCTCGAGTACCTGATTCAAGAGGAGGAGCAGAAGCTCATCGATATGGACCAGGTCACGCGCGTCGCCATCGAGCGGGTGGAGCGCAGCGGCATCATCTTCCTCGACGAGATCGACAAGATCGCCGGCCGCGAAACCGGTCACGGGCCCGATGTGAGCCGCGAGGGGGTGCAGCGCGACATTCTGCCGATCATCGAGGGCACCACGGTCAACACCCGCTACGGATTCGTCCGCACCGATCACATCCTGTTCATCGCCGCCGGAGCGTTCCACGTCTCCAAACCGAGCGACCTGATCCCGGAGCTTCAGGGACGCTTCCCGATCCGCGTCGAGCTGAAGTCGCTCACCGAGGAGGACTTCATCCGGATCCTCAAGGAGCCCAAGAACGCGCTGGTCAAGCAGTACACCGCGCTGCTCGAAACCGAGGGGATTACGCTCAAGTTCACCGACGACGCGCTCGAGGAGATCGCGCGCATGGCGGCGCGCGTCAACGAATCGGCCGAGAACATCGGCGCCCGGCGCCTCCATACCATCATGGAGAAGGTTCTCGAAGAGATCTCCTTCGAGGGGCCGGACCTGCGGAAGAAGTTCGTCCGCATCGACGGCGAGTATGTGCGCAGGGCGCTGGCCGACATCGTCAAGGACCAGGACCTGAGCCGCTACATCCTGTGAGCTCGCCGATGCGGGGGCGTTTGAGGCAGCTCACGGGGCTGGTGGCGCTCGGGTTGGCCGGATGCGGTTATGTGGGCGACCCCCTTCCGCCTTCGCTCAAGATTCCCCGGCCGGTCGCCGATCTATCCGTGCTCCAGCGCGGCGAAAAGATCCTGATCGAATTCACCCTGCCGGTGCTCTCGACCGACGGCGTGGGGCTGAATCGTCTGGGAGAGATCGATCTGCGCATCGGAGCCGAGGGCGTCGCGCCGTGGCATCGGGAGACTTGGGAGGCGCGCGCCTCCGCCATTCCGGTCCCCGGCGGAGCGCCCGGGGAAAGGCTCCGCGCCGAGACGCCTGCCTCCGCCTGGGCGGGCCGGGAGGTCATCGTGGCGGCGCGCGTCGCCGGGCCGAGCGGCCGCTTCTCGGACTGGTCCGACTTCCGCGCCCTCCACGTGGTGCGCCCGCTGCCTCCGCCGGCCGATCTCGCCGCCGAAAACCGGCCCGAGGGAATTCGCCTGTCCTGGAGGTGGCCGGACGAGCGCCCGGCACGCTTCCGCCTGCTGCGGCGGCCGGGAGCGCAGCAGGCAGCGGTGATCCTGGCCGAAACGGACCGCCAGGAGTGGACCGACGCCGGGGTCGACTATGGCGTCGAGTATCTCTACCAGGTGCAGGCGCTCGTGCGAACCGGCGACGACGTGGCGGAAAGCGAGGCGAGTCCGCCGGTCGCCATCACGCCCGAGGACCGCTTCCCTCCCCCGGTCCCCTCCGGGTTGACGGCGGCGCCGGCCCCGGAGAGCGTCGAGCTGAGCTGGGAGCGAAGCTCCGAGGAGCCGGGGCTCACCTACCGGCTCTGGCGCGCCGTCGAGGGCGGTCCGGAGGAGCTCGTCGCGGAGGGCCTCACCGCTCCCGGCTACAGCGACCGCACCGTGGCCGGCGGCAAGCGATATACTTATGCGGTTTCGGCCGTGGATCGCCTGGGCAACGAGAGCGAGAAATCGCCTCCCGTGGAGGTGGTCCTGCCTTGAACGAAAACGAGCTATGACCCGACACGTCCGCTTCAGCCTGGACCTCGGCGCCCCGGGAAATCTGCCGGATGCCGACCCGAGCGTTCGCTACGGAGTTCTCGACGGCGAGCTGGTCTTCGAGACGGCGCGCCTGGGGACCCGGCCGCTGGGACCGACCTGGCGGGTGGATGAGGTGCGCCTGTTGCCGCCCTGCTGGCCTTCGAAGATCGTCTGCGTCGGCCGCAACTATGTCGATCACGCCAGGGAGCTGGGCAATCCCGTGCCTGAGGAGCCGTTGATCTTCCTGAAGCCGCCCTCCTCGCTGGCGGCGCACGGTGATCCGATCGTTTATCCGGCGCTTTCGGCCGCGGTGAGCTATGAGGCCGAGCTCGCCCTTGTGGTCGGCCGCCGGGCGCGGCGCCTAAAGCGCGACGAGGCGCTCGGGATCCTCTTCGGCTACACCTGCCTGAACGACGTCACGGCGCGCGATCTTCAGAAAAAAGACAATCAGTGGACGCGAGCCAAGGGCTTCGACACCTTCTGCCCGGTCGGGCCGTGGATCGTGCCGCGCGCGGAGGTGGACCTGGAGGCGGTGCGGGTGCGCAGCTATGTCGACGGCCTCAAGCGCCAGGATGCTCCGGTAAGCGAGATGATCTTCCCGGTCGATGCTATAATCGCCTTCGTCACTGAGTTCCTGACGCTGGAGCCGGGGGATCTGATCGCCACCGGCACGCCGCCCGGCGTGGGGCTGGTCGAACCGGGGGCGCGCATCCGGGTTGAAGTCGAGGGCGTCGGCGCTCTGGAAAATCCGATCATCCGGGAGGGCTGAACGATGAAGATATTCCTGGACACGGCCAATCTGGAAGAGATCGCTCGGGGGGTCGATCTGGGCATCGTCGACGGCGTGACCACCAACCCCACGCTGATCGCCAAAGAGGGCCGGCCGATGGAGGAGCAGATCCGGGCCATCTGCGAGATGGTGAACGGCGACGTGAGCGCCGAAGTGGTCTCCACCACGGCCGCCGAGATGATCGAGGAGGGCCGGCGGCTGGCGAGCCTTCATCCCAAGGTGGTGGTAAAGGTGCCGCTGACGCCGGAGGGCATTAAGGCGACCTCGCGGCTGAGCAAAGAGGGCGTGCGGTTGAACGTCACGCTCTGTTTTTCGCCGGCGCAGGCGCTGCTGGCGGCCAAGGCCGGCGCCTACATCGTCAGCCCGTTCATCGGCCGGCTGGACGACATCTCCGCCGACGGCATGGAGCTGATCCGCTCCATCGTGCGTATCTACGCGAACTACGGGTTCAAAACCCAGGTCTTGGCCGCTTCCGTCCGCTCACCTCTGCATGTGATCGAGGCGGCCAAGGCGGGCGCGCAGATCGCTACCCTGCCGTTGAAGGTGCTGGAGGCGATGTTCCTCCATCCGCTGACCGATAAGGGCCTGGCCCAGTTCCTTCGCGACTGGGAGAGGGTGTTCCAAGAGGTTCCGGCTCAGCGCTAGCGCCATGCCCATTGAGATAACCCTCATTGCGCTGGCGGTTGCCGCAGTGGCCGTCTCCGCCGCGGGCGTGGGGATCCTGATGCGCTCTCGGCTCGGAGCGGCGGAGCGGGAACGCCGCCGGCGGCTCGAAGTGGGACGGCGCGGGCGGATGAGCAACGGCGTCGTCACCGATGTGATCGGGCAAACGGCCTTCTTCTCCTACTCAGTGATGGGGGTCGAATACACGGCGTCGCAGGACCTCAGCCCATTGCGCCAACGGCTGCCTGAAGACCTGACGACGCTGATCGGGCCGGTGACCTTGAAGTATCTGGCCGCGAACCCGGCCAACTCGATCATCGCCAGCGAGGAGTGGTGCGGGTTTCATGCTCGCAATGCTAACTTGAACAGGATGAATTCCACTGAGGAGCTTCAGTCGATATGAACCGGATGAAACAGTTTCGCCTCGCGATTGCGCTTGTCACGTTGCTGGCGGTCTTCCCCGC
Organism: uncultured Bryobacteraceae bacterium; assembly: GCA_938003835.1. Taxonomy (GTDB): domain Bacteria; phylum Acidobacteriota; class Terriglobia; order Bryobacterales; family Bryobacteraceae; genus CALKXJ01. Next base: position 165,855 of record CALKXJ010000012.1, read on the forward strand.
CGGGACGCTTCTGGCGGCCGCCGGAAAACCCACGACGGTCATCCACGTGGTGACGGTGAAGTGGAAGGAAGGCACCACGCCCGAGCAGATCCGCACCGCCCTGGACGGCGTTCACAAGATGAGCGAGAAGTTCCCGGGGATCAAGAACGTCTGGCTGCGGACCATCAAGGCACAGGGCGCCATGACGCACGCGATCGTCATGGAGTTCGAAAGCGAGCAGGCGCTCAAGGACTATGCCGGCAGCGCGGCGCAGAAGGAGTGGTACAAGGTCTACATTCCGATCCGCGAGCAGAGCATCACCTTCGACATCACCAACTAGCCCTCAGGAGTGGCCGAGCACCGGATGGGGCTCGTAGGGCTCGGCAAGCGAGGCAAGCTCCTCGTTCTCGAGCCTGAGGCTCAGCGCGGCGACGGCGTCCTCCAGATGGTGCATCTTGCTCGCGCCGATGATGGGCGCCGTCACGCCCGGCTGGGCCAGCAGCCACGCCAGCGCGATCTGCGCATTCGAGACACCGCGGCGGCGGGCGAGCTCGCCGACGCGCTCGACGACGGTGAAGTCCGACGGGCGGTAATAGAGCTTGTGGGCGTAATCGTCCGTCTTGGCTCGCAGGGTGTCTCCATAGTCTTCCGGGCGGCGGTTGCCGGCAAGGAAACCCCGCGCCAGGGGACTCCAGGGCAGCACGGCGATGCCTTCGGCCCGGCACAGCGGAATCATCTCTCGCTCCTCTTCCCGGTAGACGAGGTTGTAGTGGTTCTGCATGCTCACAAAGCGGGCCAGCCCGAGCTGGTCCGCCCGGTAAAGCATGCGGGCGAACTGCCAGGCGTACATGGAAGAGGCGCCGAGATAGAGCGCCTTGCCCGACCGGACGACATCATCGAGCGCCTCCAGAGTTTCCTCGACCGGCGTCGCGTAGTCGAAGCGGTGAATCTGGTAAAGGTCGACGTAGTCGAGACCCAGGCGCCGGAGGCTGGCCTCGATGGCGTGCACGATGTGCTTGCGGGAGAGGCCCCGTTGGTTGGGATCGTCGCCTGTCGGAAAGAAGACCTTGGTGGCGATGACCACCCGTTCGCGCGAGACGCCGAAATCCTTGAGCGCGCGGCCGAGAATCTCTTCGCTCACCCCGTTCGAGTACATGTCAGCGGTATCGAAGAAGTTGATGCCAAGCTCGAGGGCGCGGCGGATGAAGGGCCGGCCTTCCTCCTCCTCGAGCACCCAAGGCCGCCAGGCCTTCGAGCCGTAGGTCATCATGCCGAGGCAAATGCGGGAAACCTTGAGTCCGGTCAGTCCAAGGTTGACGTACTCCATAAGCCGCGCGGGTCCTTCGGGCCCGAACTGTCGAGTTTAGCTGAGGGCGGGCCGATCTCGCCAGCGAGCGGGCCTCGCAATCGCATGTTTCCCGAGCGTTTACAAGCCGGCCGGAGGATCGACGGCGATCCAGGTTAGTCACCTGAAAACCAAACCCTTGCCGATGGAGACGGATGTGCTCGGCTGCGCGAGTTTCGCTTGGCGCTTTGCCGCTTGACACCGTCGGGCCCTCGATGCTAGGTTTTGAGAAGGCATGGCCGGTCGCCAACAGTTGCGGGTGCGACGGGACGTCTTGCTCGGAATTGCTCTTCTCGCCGCGATCGCTCTCGCTGCTCCAAGTCACGAAGCCTCGCATCACGATGCCGGCTGCTCGCTGTGCACCATCGCCGCCGCGGGCTTCGTCGCAGCCGCGCCGAGCGAGGTGGCCGCTCACTGGACCGAGCTCGAGCGGCTGACCCCGGCCGATGAGAAACTCGCCTTTAGCGACCGCGCCCAACGTCAAGGCGCACGCGCCCCACCCCTGCAATAGTTCCCCGGCGCAGATCGGCGGCGAGTCGCCCTCGTCGTCTGGCCCAGGCAGGGAAGCTCCTGCATTTTTGCAACTGCCCCGGCGGCAAGCCGCGCCCGCTGAAATGCGCACGCGTCCGGCGGGGCCCTGAGATCAATCTCAAAAGGAGAGGTGTTCCCCGCGTGAGTTGTTGCTGTAGTCTGTGCGGTAATAGCCTTCAAGAGCTGTTCGAGGCTGCTTTGCGGAGGCGGCATTGGAAAGGTCCGGCCCACCGTAAGGGTGTGGCGCATGATCCGGACGAAGACCTCACCGTTGTTCTGTACCTGGATATCCAGGATTGGACAATTATTCGGATCGACTACCAGGCCACCACCTGCGCCACCCTTCTGGCGTATTGCGAGTTATTAGTGAATCTGGCGGCCGGCAAGTCGCCGCAAGAGGCGCTGGCGCTGACCGATTCGGACCTGGCGGAACGGGTGCGGGGCGTTCCGCTCCAACGCCGTTCGCGGGCTGCTTTGCCGATCGCCGCGCTTCGCGCAGCCTTAGATTCGCCTCAAAGCTGACTCATGTCGCAAGGGCAGATGAGTGAAGCAGGAAAATCAGGAGAAAGCCATGAAAGTTGCATATATTTTTGCCACCACGGGACACAATGTGTCCTACAAGTTAGGCCGGATGATTCTTCCCCAGCTGGAGGAAAACCGCCACGGGGCCGAAGTCGTAGGGATGTTTTTCTTCGAGGATAATACTTACATTATGCGTAAGGGGGATCCCATCGGCGAAAGACTGGTAAAGGTCGCCCGGGAGAAGAATATACTTTTAATGTGCTGCGATCAGTGCTGTTACGAGCGCGACATCGCCGACAAATTGTTTGATGGCGTCGGCATCGGTTGCTTCCCGGATTTGTACCGGGCATTGAGCACGAATCCGCCGGACCAGGTGATCACCCTCTAGCCGATTGCCCCCGCCCAGGCACAAGATCGTCCAGAAATGCAACTGCCCGAAGCGCTGGCGGAACGCGGAGCGCGCCTGCTCCACCAGCAGTGCTGGTGCTGGGGATACGATATTCGGCGCCCGGAGGGCAATCTGCTGATCGATTTTGGCTTCGTGCGGGAACGCCCCACTGCGCCGGCAACGGGCAGCTCGCATTACCGGAAGCGGATGGGTGAAATTCAGGTTCACCTTTGGGGCTTTGGCGTCGTCTGGGAGGAGCGCAGGGGCGCTTGTTATGTCAATCGCTACTACTTTAGGCCAACGCCGGTGGATTTGGCCTGTCTGGAAAGACCGATCTGGAGTCCAGAAAGTCTGCTGCTCCTGCCGGCAGGGGCTGTTCCCCGGACTCAGTTAGTCGAGCAGCTCGCCGCCATCTGCTGTTTCGCCGCCTGCTACGAGGATTGGATCGTGCGCCGGCTCGGGCTTGCTTATCGCGAGGCCGCGCTAAGGGGTTGGGACCAGACGGCGGCGGAGGCGCCGCGGTTGTCGGCGGCGTGGAGGAAAATCGCCGGGCAGATTCTCGACCTGCTTTGAGGCTTCGGCGAAATTCGGGCGGCAAAGCCTTCCCTCGCGCCACGCCCTGGGGCGTGCGATCCGGGCGGACGACAGACGATCCTCGCGCCGGAGCGATCGAGGCGGCGTGAGGCGCCGGCCCGGCGAGTCGCCGGGGCGGGACACTCCGGCTGCCGGCTGCACCCGGGCGTGATGCCCTCAAAGCTTCAGTAAACTGCGCAGGCGTTTGGTCTGCACGCGACTGACCGGGATCTCGGTCTGATTGCGGTCGTCCATGCGCAACTGGTAGCTGGACTTAAACCAGGGGATCACTTCCTTGATCCGGTTGATGTTCACCAGGTAGGAGCGGTGCACGCGCCAGAAAATCTCCGGGTCCAGATTGGCTTGCAGCTCCTCGATGGTGCGGTAGTTGGACTGGCCTTCGATACGGGTGGAGACCACGGTGATGACGCCGTCCTGGATGGTGGCGTAGATGACGTCGTTGGCGTCGACGATGAAGTTGCGATTGTTGGCCCGGATCAGCAGCTTCGTGCGTTGAGCCGGCGGCCGCGCCGGCGGCGGCTCGGCCATCGCGGCCTTCGTTTTGCCGAAGATGGCGCGCCGCGCGCGCTCGAGCGTCAGCGCCAGCCGGTCGCGCTCAACCGGCTTGAGCAGATAGTCGAGCGCCTCGTGCTGGAAGGCCTCGACCGCGTAATGGTCGTAGGCGGTCACGAGCACAAAGCGCGGCAGTGGCACGCCCCGCTCGCGCAGCTTGCGGATGACGCCGAGTCCATTCAGGCCCGGCATCTGCACGTCGAGAAAGACAAGGTCCGCCTCCACCGTCTCGAGCAGCTCGACTGCCTCCAGACCGTTCCGCGCGGTTCCCACCACCTCGACGTCGGGAAACTCGCGCAGCATGTAAGCCAGCTCGTCGGAGGCGAGCCGTTCGTCATCGACCAGGACTGCCCGCAACGTTGCCGTCTCGCGCCCTGCCATCGGAATGTTAGTATAGCAGCTTGCGATCCTGAGACACCCTCAGGTCATTCGGTCGAAAGGAGTTGTTCGCTTGCCTACACAGGAACCCGTGAAAATCGCCCCGGCCGAAGGCCGCCTCGGCGTCCTCATTCCCGGCCTGGGCGCCGTAGGGACAACGTTCATCGCCGGGGTGGAGGCGGTGCGGCGAGGTTTGGGGAAACCCTTCGGTTCGCTGACCCAGATGGCGACGATCCGGCTCGGCAAACGCACCGAAGGACGAACCCCGCTGATCCGCGACTTTGTGCCTTTGGCGCGCCTCGAGGACTTGGTCTTTGCCGGCTGGGATATCTTCGAGGACAATGCCTACGAGTCGGCCGTCAAAGCCGGCGTGCTCGAGCGGACCCTGCTCGATCAGCTCCGAGTGTCGCTCGAGGCGATCCGGCCGATGAAGGCCGTCTACGACCCGAATTACCTGCACAACCTGACCGGTCCGAACATCAAGGAAGGTGGCTCGCTCATGGAGAAGGCCGAGGCCCTCATGGAGGACATCGAAAGTTTCCGGCGCAACTCCGGCGCGGCGCGGCTGGTGATGATCTGGTGCGGCTCCACGGAGGTCTATCACAAGCCGGCGCCGGTGCATCAGACGCTGGCTGCCTTCGAGAAGGGGCTTGCCGCCAATGATCCGGAGATCGCCCCCAGCCAGGTCTATGCCTACGCGGCGCTCCGGTGCGGCGTGCCGTTCGCCAACGGCGCTCCGAACCTGACCAACGACGTTCCGGCGCTGGTAGAACTGGCGCGCGAGCGTCAGGTGCCGCACTGCGGCAAGGACTTCAAGACCGGCCAGACGCTGATGAAGACGATCATCGCTCCGGGACTCAAGGCGCGCATGCTCGGTGTCACCGGCTGGTACTCCACCAACATCCTGGGCAACCGGGATGGAGAGGTTCTGGACGATCCGGCCGCCTTCAAAACCAAGGAAGAGACCAAGCTGTCGGTGCTGGACTACATTCTCCAGCCGCAGCTTTACCCGGACCTTTACAAAGACATCTTCCACCTTGTCCGCATCAACTACTACCCGCCGCGCGGCGACGCCAAGGAGGGCTGGGACAACATCGACATCTTCGGCTGGCTCGGCTACCCGATGCAGATCAAGGTGAACTTCTTGTGCCGCGATTCGATTCTGGCGGCGCCGCTCGTGCTCGACCTCGTGCTGTTTCTCGATCTGGCGCAGCGCGCCGGCATGAAGGGCATCCAGGAGTGGCTTTCGTTCTATTTCAAGGCCCCGCTGACGGCCCCGGGCCTGTATCCCGAGCATGACCTCTTCATCCAGCTCATGAAGCTCAAGAACACGCTGCGGTGGATGCGCGGGGAAGATCTGATCACCCACCTGGGTCTTGAATACTACGATTAGGGCGCCGATGCGGGTGCTCGTCATCGGCGGGACACTGTTCATCGGGCGCCGTCTGGTCGAACGCCTGCTCGAACAGGGCCACGCGGTTACCGTCCTACATCGCCGGCACGGGCGCGCTTTGCCCGCGGGGGTGGAGGGCCTCGTGGCAGACCGCAACGACGCCGGGGCGGTTCGGCGGGCGCTGGCCGGCCGGCAGTTCGACATCGTCTTTGACAACGTTTATGACTGGGAGCGGGGCACCACCGCCGAGCAGGTCCAGGCGACGGCGCTCGCCTGCGCGGAGGGCCTTCGCCGATACATCTTTATGTCGAGCGTGGCCGCCTACGGCGAGGGGCTGGATCACACCGAAGAGGATCCTCTGGCGCCCGAAGACCATCCCATTGCCTATGTGCGGCATAAAGCCTCGAGCGAGCGCGCTCTCTTCCGGCTCCACCGCGAACGCGGTCTTCCCGTGGTAACCCTCCGGCCGCCGTTCGTCTACGGCCCGGGCAACCCCTTCTATCGCGAGGCCTTCTTCTGGGACCGGATCGAAGACGGGCGCCCGATAATCGTGCCGGGGGACGGCGCGCGGCTGATGCAGTTTGTCTACGTCGAAGACCTCGTCTGGTGCTGTCTGAGGGCCGCCGAGGAGCCGGCGGCCGTGGGCCAAGCCTTCAACGTGGCGCATGAGCGGCCCATCACCCAGACGGAGCTGGTCCTGGCGCTGGCGCGCGCCGCCGGCAAGACGCCCAGGCTCGTTTCCGTGAGCCGGGAAAGGATCGAAGCGGCGGGCGGCAGCGTGATGGGGCCGGAGAAACTTTACTTCGGGGTCTACTTCGACGTCCCTCCTATCACCCTCCGCATCGACAAGGCCAAGCGCCTGCTTGGCTTCAGGCCATCGGATTTCGACAGCGCTCTTCGGCGGACCTATGACTGGTACAAGTCGCACCACCGCCGGCAACCGCAGGATTACCGGTTCGAAGATGCGCTGCTCGGCTCGGTCTGAAACCCCGGCCGTGGCTTCCTCGTCGTAAACCGAAGAGGAAGAACACCACTCTGTACATTGAGTGGAGGCGTCAAATGCGCAAGCGGTTCTCGGTTCTGTTCTTTCTCAGCGGCTCCCTTGTTGCGGCCCAGATCCCGGTTCCGGAGGCGGCCTGTCTCATCGAGGGCGCCACGGCCGCCCGAGACCGCCTGTGGCTGGTCTGCGAGGAGGGGATGGTGCTCGCGGGCTCCCCCCTGCGGAGCGGATGGACCCAAATCGCGTTGCCGGTGCAGTCGACGCCGCGCGACGTCGCCTTCCTCGACGACAAGCGCGGTTTCATCGTGGGCGATCGCGGGATGATCCTCGCCACGGAGGACGGCGGCAACACCTGGCGGCAAATCGAGGTCCCGACCCGAGAGAATCTGACCGCGGTCTTTTTCCGCGGCGAGCGGGGATGGATCACGGGCTGGAGCGGCGTCATTCTCCACAGCGCCGACGGCGGGCGGAGCTGGCAGCTCCAGAAAACGGGCATCTCGCACGGCCTTGAGGGAATCTATTTCCTTGACGACGCGCGCGGTTGGGCGGTCGGTTGGGTGGGGACAATCCTGCGAACCACTGACGGCGGCCAGACCTGGAAGCAGGTGAGCGCACCGGACGCCAGGTGGTCGCTCCATGCGGTCTACTTTCGCGACGCCGACAACGGCTGGATCGTCGGTTTCGGCGGTCAGATTCTTCGAAGCCGGGATGGTGGTCAAAGCTGGGAGGCGCTGGCGAGTCCGGTGACCAGTTCGTTAACCTCGGTCGCCTTCGACTCCGCCGGGCGCGGCTGGATCACCACCGTCGACGGATTCCTGGTGAGCGAGGACGGCGGCCAAAGCTGGACGCATCGCCGCCTGGGTAACTGGCTCTTCCTCAACGGAACGCTGTCTGTCGACGGCTCGGTCTGGGCTTACGGCGCGCGCGGAATCCTGCGCCCCGAGGGTAGCGCATTCCGGCTGGACCGGATCGAACAACTGGTGGCGCGCGCGAGCTGAGTTTCGCGGAACGGAGGCGAAGACATGCATCGACGACGGGCGGGATTGGCGTTTCTTCTCTTCCTGGTGGCGGCGCCTTCGCCGGCGCAGTATTTCGGACAGAACAAGGTCCGCTACGAAACACTCGACTGGGAGGTGCTCAAGACCGACCGGTTCGAGATCCACTTTGCGAGCAGGCAGCGCGGCGCGGCGGAGGAGTTCGGCCGCATGGCCGAGCGCTGGTACGAGCGCCTCTCGAAAGTCCTCGAACACCATTTGCCGCCCGGCCAGCCGCTGATCCTTTACGACTCGCACACGGCTTTCCGCGGCACCACGGTCATTCCCGGATTCATCAGTGAAACGACCGGCGGTGTCACCGAGGGGCTGCGACGGCGCATCGTGATGCCGATGGCGGGTCCGCTGGCCGAGACCGATCATGTCCTCGGTCACGAACTGGTGCACGCCTTCCAGTACGACATCACCACGCCGCGCGACACCAAGGGCATGGCGGTCGGCACCCCCGGGGCGGTGGCGCTGCCGCTGTGGTTCATCGAGGGCATGGCCGAGTATCTTTCCCTCGGCCCGGAAGACCCGCACACGGCCATGTGGATGCGCGACGCCATCGCCCGGGAGGAGTTCCCCTCGCTCAAGCAACTGGATAGCCCGAAGTATTTCCCGTACCGCTTCGGCCACGCCTTCTGGGCCTACGTGGCGGGCAACTACGGTGATGAGGTCGTCGGGAGGATGCTCAAGGTGGCGGGCCAGAGCCGGAGCGTCGAGGCGGCCATTCGGAGCGTGCTCCAGGTCTCGCCGGAGGAACTTGGGCAGGCCTGGCGGGACGCCCTGCGCGAGCGTTTCCGGCCCGTGCTCGAAGCCACCCAGCCGCCGGCGAAGCAGGCGCGGCTGCTGATCTCGCGCCGGGGCCCCGGCGGGCGGCTCAACTTGAGCCCCGTGCTGAGCCCCGACGGCCGCCTGATGCTCTTCTACTCGGAGCGGGACCTGCTTTCCGTCGATCTGTTCCTATACGACGTGGAGCGCGGCGCCGTCCGCGCCAGGCTGACCAACACGGCGGTCGACCCCCATCTGGACAGCCTGCAATTCGTCAATTCGGCCGGGGCGTGGAGTCCGGACGGCCGCCGGGTTGCCTTCGCCTCGATTCAGGCGGGAAAGCCCGAGGTTCACATCTGGGACGTCGCGGGCCGGCGCACGGTGAAACGGATCCGCTTGCGCGATCTCGCTGAAGTCCAACACTTGAGCTTTGCCCCGGACGGCCGCCGGCTCGCCTTATCGGCGCTCGTCGCCGGGCTCACGGACCTGTATGTGCTGGACATCGAAACCGGTGAGCTGAGACGCCTCACCGAGGACGCCTACGCCGATCTCCAGCCCGCCTGGTCGCCGGACGGCGCCACGATCGCTTTCGTGACCGATCGGTTCACCAGCGATCTCAACCAGCTCTCTTTTGGGGACTACCGTTTGGGGCTCTACCGGCTGGCCGACGGCCGGATCGATCCCGGGCCAAGCCTGGGGGCGGGCAAACATATCAATCCAAACTGGTCGGGCGATGGCGGCGGCCTCTATTTCATCTCCGACCACTCGGGCGTGAGTAACGTCTACCGCGCCGAGCTCGGCTCGGGCGAGATCCGGCAGGTGACCAACCTGCGCACGGGCGCGAGCGGCATCGGCGCGCTCAGCCCGGCGATGAGCATCGCGGCCTCCGCCCCGCGCCTTGCCTTCACCGCCTTCGAGAACGACAGCTACGACATCTACCTGATCGATTCGCCGGAGCAGCTCGCCGGCTTTCCGGTGAAACAGGCCTGGGAAGGACGCCTGGCCGGCATCCTGCCGCCGCACCGCGACGCCGCGGGCGCCGTCGCCGAGTTTCTCGCGCGGCCGGATCTCGGCCTGGCTGCGGCGGACAACTTTCAGGTTTCCCCCTACCGGCCCCGCCTCTCGCTCGACTACGTCGCCCCGCCGAGCATCGGCGTGGGCTTCGGCAGCTTCGGACCGGTGGTGGGCGGCGGCACGGCCTTCTACTGGAGCGACCTGCTCGGCCAGCACCTGCTGATGGCCACCGTGCAGAGCACGAGCTTCACCAGCGGCGGGCTTTTAAACAACCTGGGCGGCATGGCGGGCTACCAGAACCAGCGCCGGCGCTGGAACTGGGGCTTTCTGGGCGGCCAGCTTCCCTATCTGAGCGGGGGCTACAGGAGCACGATTGCATTCGTGGGCGGGCGCCCGTCGCTAGTGGAAGAGTCGATCCTTTTCTGGCAGATCAACCGAGAAGCGGCAGCACTGCTGAGCTATCCTTTCAACCGAGCCAAGCGCATCGAATTCACCGGCGGCTACCGCAACATCGCTTTCAGCGCCAAAAGCGAGACGGCCATCTTCGACCTCGCCACGGGCAGCCTGACAGGGTTCAGCCGGCGGGATCTACCCATGCCGCCAGGCCTGCATCTGGGCACGGGCAGCGCCGCGTTCGTGCACGATACCTCGGTGTTCGGCGGTACCAGCCCGATCATGGGCCGGCGCTACCGCCTGGAGTACGGGGCGGCGGCGGGCACCGTCTCGCACACCCATGCGCTCATCGATTACCGCGAATACGTCCGCCTGGCCCGCCCGCTCACGCTCGCCGGACGCCTCCTGCACTACGGCCGCTACGGCGGCGGCGCCGAGGACTACCGCTTCCAGGACATCTTTCTCGGCTACCCGAGCCTGGTGCGCGGCTACAGCGCAGGCTCGTTCCGCGCCCAGGAGTGCGGCGACAATACCGGCCAGTGCCCGGTCTTCGACCAGCTCTTCGGCAGCCGGATGGCGGTGGCGAATGCCGAGTTGCGAATCCCGCTGTTCGGAGCGCTGGGCCTGGTGCGCAGCCCGGGCGTGCCTCCGGTGGAGTTCGCACCTTTTTACGATGCCGGCATCGCCTGGTACAGCCGGGAAAACCTCTCCGTGCTCCGCGGCGCGCGCAAACCGGTTACCAGCTTCGGCGCGTCGCTGCGGATCAACCTGCTCGGCTTTGCGATCGCCCAGATCAGCTACGTGCAGCCGCAGGACCGGCCGCTCAAGAGCTGGCACTGGGAGTTCGCTCTGATTCCCGGGTTCTGAACCGGCCTCGAGTCAGGCTCTTGCGAAGGGCCACTCCCGCTGTTTCCTGGCCGCAGCCAGATAGACGACCACGCCCAGGCCGAGCGTGGCCAGACCGAAGAGGATGAAGCGCAAACCGAGCGAGGCGAACACGTAAAGATAGCCGGCCAGCGAGACCAGGGGCGGCAAAGGGTAAAGCCAGACGCGGAACGGCCGCTCGATGTCCGGCCGGCGCAGGCGGATCAGGAACAGCGCGATGACCTGCGCGTTGAACTGAATCAGGATTCGTGCCGCCATCAGGCCCAGAATGACGTCCTGAAGCGTGAAGAAGCTGGCGATGATGGCGCCGATACCCACCAGCAGCAGCGAGCGATGGGGGAACTCCTTGGTGGGATGCAACTGGCCAAACCAGCGCAAGAAGACGCCGTCCTGCGCCGCGGCGTACGGCACGCGCGAGTAGCCGAGCAGCAGGGCGAAAATCGATGCGAACGCCGTCACCACGATGAGCCCGGCGAGCACCTGACCGGCCCAGGGACCGTAGACCCGCGCCATGAAGTCCGATCCGATGGACTCCGAGGCCATCCCCTCGCGCCAGGGCACGACGCCGATGAAGCCGAACGAAAGCGCCACGTCGATCAGCGTCACCCCGAGGATCGAGTAGACGACGGCGCGCGGAATCGTACGGCCCGGCTCGCGGATCTCGGCGCCGAGATAGCAGACCTGGTAGTAGCCGAGGAACAGGTACAGAACGTTGGCGGTGCCCTGACCCAGGCCCTGCATGAAACTCAGATCGAAGCGCCAGGCGCCGGGCGGAACGTCGAAGGCAAGCGCCGGATCGAATCGCGCAATGCTGGTCAGGATCACCCAGCCGGTGGTGACGATCATGGTAATCCAGAGCCCGAGCATGATCTTGGCGATGTCGGTGATCTTGCGATAGAGCGTGAAGATCAGGAAGACGCCGACGCCGGCTGCGGTGAGCTTCATTTGAAAGTCGGTCATCCAGGGCCAGAAGACCTTCAGATACTGCACCAGGCCGATGTTGCCGCTGGCGATCTCCAGCGGCCCGGCAAACAGCAACTGCCAGACGAACAGGAAGGCGAGCATCCGGCCCCAGGTGCGCGGCCCGAAGCCCTCACGGAGAAAGACGTAGGTGCCGCCGGCGGCCGGCAGCGCCGCGCCGAGCTCGGCCACCACCAGCCCGTCGCAGAGTGCGATCAGCACCCCGACCAACCACGCCAGGTAGGACTGCGGCCCTTCGAGCGTCCGCAAGATGAGCGGTATCGCAATGAAGGGGCCGATGCCCACCATGTTGGACATGTTGATCGAGGTGGCATTCAACACCCCAAGACGGCGGTGCAGCGTGGGTTGAGCAGCCTCCGGCATGACCCATGCAGACTATCACATCGCACTGGCGGGCCGGATCGGCTAGCTTAGAAGGTGATGGATCTGGTCAACCGGCGGCGTCCGCCCGGAGATTTCCAAGACTTTGAGGTCAGCCGAATTTATTGCCCGAACTGCCGACTGGCCATGCCCGTTCGCAAACGGCTCACGCTGGTGCTGCTCGACCGGGAGATCTACCACTACGTCTGTGCCCGTTGCGGGACCTCGGTCGGGCGAAAAGAAGAGGCGCCGGCGGGCGCTTCCGGCGGGTTGCTTCTGGTCTGAGGCGAGGTCCGGCTCAGGGCGCCGGTACACCCTCGATCCGAACGCGGCGGAAGGAGCCGAGATCGAAGAAGCTGCCCAATCCCACCTTGCCCTGACGGAGACTGAGATCGACCGCCTCGAGAGCCGGCAGGGCCTTGCCATTCACCAGGACTCTCACGCGGCCACTCGGGCCGTCATGTTCGAGGCGCACCCGGTGCCAGTCCTCGGAGGTGAGCGCGGGCGGTCCTTCCGCCGGACTGATGCGCACCCTCTCGCCGCCGTAGACATGGAAGATACCGTTGTGTACGGGCACTTGTTCGGCGGAATCGACTGACAGGTGGGCGTAATTGAAATGGGCTTCGTCGCGCCAGGCGTAAACCAAGATTAGCGACGTGCGCCGCCCGCGCTCGGAGGCCGCCTCGTTGCGCACCTCGGCCTCCAGAGTCACGCGGGAGAAATCGGGCGTCTCGGCCAGGGCGTATTGGATCGGGCGGCGAGGCTGAAGCTGCGGCCGCGGCACGAGCAGGCGCAGCGTCTCGACGCCTTCTTCGGTCGCTACGCTCCAGTCTCCGGCGACGGAGACGCGCCAGCGGTAGCCGAAGGCCTCGATCCAGTCGGCGGCCGGGGCGGCCAGCGCGGCAGCGACCAGCAGCAGGAGCGGGCGCATCGGGCTCACTCCGCCTTCAGGCGCGTGGCGGTAAAGGTACCCGAGTGCTGGTCGAACTGCCACTCCCCACTGATCTTGTCGCCTTCGAGCGCTCCCTGGATCTTGACGACGCTCTTGTAGCCGGCGTCGGCTGAATAATATTCGAATTCGAGCGTGAGCCTGCCGCCGGAAAAGGTGCCCTTGACCTCCGTGGAAACCTCCTCGGAGCTGATCTCGTAAACCTTCCCCCTTACCTCTTGACCTTTCACCTCGAGCGCCATGTTCGCCTCGCGGACACCGGCCTCGGTGTCGAAGACGAAGTGCCAGCGCCCGCCCACGTCAGCGGCCTGTAACGCGGCCAGAACGCTAACTGCCAAAAGAACAGATCGTAGGATCGTCCTGCGCATAGGTCCCCCGCGGCAGCATAGCATACCGCAGCCGCGAGTCCGGGCGGCCGTCGTATACTGCGAAATCCGATGACCTACGTCCAGCCCGGCCTTCTGGTGGTGCTCGCGGCTCTCGCCTTCGGTTTGCTGGCGCGAGGCTCGCAGCGCACGCAGCGCGCGGGCGCCCGGGCGCTGTGGATCGGTTTCCTTGCCCTCCTCGTCTGGTCGAGCCCACCGGTGGCCCGGCTGGCCGCCTGGACGCTCGAGCGAGGCTATGCGCCGCTCGATGCTCCTGCCGGCGGGGCCGAGGCCATCGTCGTCTTCGCCGGGGGCGCCGATCTGCCCTATCCGGGCCAGCCGCAGCCGGTGGCGAGCGAGTCGACCTACCGCCGCGCCCTGCACGCCGCCTGGCTGTACCGGAACTGGCGGCCCGTGCCCATCATCGTAAGCGGCGGGCCCGCCTCGGAGGTCTCGCCCGAGATCACCATCGCCGACGTGGCCCTCCGCATCCTCCTGAGCGCCGGCGTACCGGCCGAACAGATTACGCCCGAGCGCCGTTCGCGCTCCACCGCCGAAAACGCCGTCTACGCCGGCGAGATCTTGCGCGCGCGGGGGATCCGGCGTGTGGCGCTGGTCACTGACGGCTTTCACATGAGGCGCTCCGAGATCCTGCTGCGCAAGCAGGGTGTCGACGTGCTTCCCGCTCCGTGCTCGCTGCGCAGCAGGCGCCCGTTCCTGCACTGGCGGGAGTACTTGCCGAGCGGCGAAGCGATTCTGGCCAATGAGGACTGCCTGCACGAGTGGGGGGCGCTGGTCTGGTACCGGCTGCGGGGCCGGCTCTGAGAGCGCTCGGTTTCCGAGGGGATGGGAAAATATTTCCTCTTGACAAGAGACGGGGCCTGATGTATTACACTTGTTATACATTCTCTTCGGTCCGCCCGCGCGGTTGGGACTGACGGGGCGGTAGCTTGCGCCGCCCGGGCTCACCGCCAGCATGCCCCCTATGGGAGTGTTTAAGCGTCGCGATCGCCTCGTCGTTTTCCGCGTCACGCAGGAGGAGTACCGCCGCCTGGAAAAGGCCAGCTCCGCCAGCGGGGCGCGCAGCATTTCTGACTTCACCCGCCGGGAGCTGCTCGGCCGGTCCGCAACGGTACGCGCCGACGGGCTCGAGCAGCGCCTGTCGGCCTTCGACAAGCGCTTGAGCGAGCTCCATACCGGACTGCGCCAGGTGCTGCGAGTTCTCAAGGAGATTGCCGGTCCCAACGGGACGCGCCTGATGAAGCAGACTCTGGTGGCGCTCTGGCTCGCCCCGGCGCTGGCCACCGCCCAGGCTCCGGCGCCGATGGAGCCCTCGATAACGGCAAACCTGCCCGTTCAGGCAATCGGCCCGGATGATCTGCTTTTGATTTCCGTGTACCGTTCACCGGAGCTGACGCGCACGGTGCGCGTGGAGGCGACCGGCCAGATCACGCTGCCGCTGCTCGGCGAACCGGTGCGGGCGGCGGGCCTGTTGCCGTATGAACTCGAGCGACAGATCGCTGCCGCCCTTCAGCGCGAAGGCATCCTGGTGAATCCTGTCGTGAAGGTCACCGTGGCCGAATATGCCAGTCGCCCCATCCGCGTTGTCGGCGCAGTGAAGCGTCCGATGACCTTTCAGGCCGTGGGCCGCGTCACGTTGCTGGACGCGCTGGCGCGCGCCGAGGGGCTGGCGCCGGAGGCGGCCCAGGAGATCCTGGTGACGCTGCCGCGCGGCGGGCCGGACGGCGGGCCGCTGGTGCGCCGCATCGCGGTGAAGCGCCTGATCGACGCGGCCGATCCGGAGGTCAATCTCACGCTCGAAGGCGGAGAGGAGATTCGGGTCCCGGAGGCCGGGCGAGTCTTCGTGGTGGGCAACGTGCGCAAGCCCGGCGCCTACGCCGTACCGGATCCGAAAGACGCGAGCGTGCTACGGCTGCTGGCGCTGGCCGAGGGCCTGGCGCCATATGCTCAGAAGGTCGCCTTCATCTACCGCGAGGATCCGGCGACCGGCCGGCGGCGCGAGATTCCGGTCGAGCTGGCGAAGATCCTGAAGCGCCAGGCGCCGGACATGCCGCTCGAGATCAACGACATTCTCTATGTTCCGGACAACACCGGCAAGCGCGCCACAGTCAACGTCATCGACCGCGCCGCCGGCTTCGGCGCCGGCACGCTGTCGGGAATCCTGATCTGGAGGCGATAGCCGGATGCAGACGCCCGCCACCACCCCGGCCGCTACCACCTCGCGGGAGGGACGCTACTGGCCCGCGCCGGCGTGGTGGGACGCGCAGCCGCCCGAGCCGGCCGTTCCGCTGGCCCACTACCTGTTCGTCTTCCGGCGCTACTTCTGGAAGATGGCTGCCTTCGTGGGCGCGACGAGTCTGCTCACACTAATTATCTGCTATCGCCTTACACCGATCTACGAGTCGACGGCGACGGTGGACATCGACCGCTCGGCACCACCCGGCATTCTCGGCCAGGAGGCGCTCCAGCCGACGATTCAGGACGCCGAGCAATACTTGGCAACCCAGGTGGATCTCATCCAGTCGGACTCGGTGCTGCGGCCGGTGGTGATGAAGTTTCGCCTGTTCGAGCGCGAGGGCGAGATGGAGGAGGCCGGCGGGCGGCAGGCCTTCGATCCGTCGGCCCCGGTCCGGCTGAAGAACCTGCGCGTGCGTCGGCCGCCGAACACCTACCTGCTCAAGATCAGCTATCGCTCCCGTGACCGGCAACTGGCCGCCGACGTGGCCAATGCCATCGCGCAATCCTATCTCGAGCATACCTACCGGATCCGCTACCAGGCCGCCGCCGGGCTTGCTTCCTTCATGGAGCGGCAGATCGAGGAGCTGCGGGCGAAGATGGAGCGCTCCGGCGACGCGCTGGCTCGTTTCGAGCGCGAGCTCAACATCATCAATCCCGAGGAGAAGACCAACATTCTGTCGGCGCGCCTGCTCGAGCTGAACACTGAGTACACGCGCGCTCAGGCCGACCGGGTGATAAAGGAAGCGGCCTGGAAGGCGCTGGCGGCGGCTTCGCCGGAGGCGGCGCACACCTTCTCGCAGCGGGAGGCGCTCGAGCGGCTGACCGCCGATTTGAACGCCGCCGAGCAGCGCTTTGCCGAGGTCAAGGCGCACTACGGCCCGAACCACCCGGAGCACCAGGTGGCGGCGGCCAAACTCGCCGAGGTGCGGCGCCAAATCGAGGCCACCAGCCGGTCGATCGCCGAGCGCGCCGAGATCGAGTACCGCACGGCGCTCGATCGCGAGCGGATGTTCGAGCAGGAACTGAAATTGGCCAAGGCGGAGCTCGACAAGCTGAACGCGCGCTCGTTCGAATACCAGGCCCTCAAACGCGAGGCTGAGGGCGACAAACGACTCTACGAGGAACTGCTGCGCAAAATCAAGGAAGCGACGATCAACGCCAGTTTCCAGAACACCGGTGCGCGCATCGCCGATCCGGCTCTGCCGGGCAAGAAACCTGTCTTCCCGCGGAAGGGCTTAAGCGTGCTAGTTGCTTTTGTCCTCGCCGCCCTGCTGGCAGTTGGCGGGGCAGTGACCATGGACCATCTGGACAACACGGTGCGCGATCCCGAGCAGGTGGAGCGCACGATGAATACCCACGTGCTGGGAACGCTGCCGAGGGTGAAAAGCTGGAAGGGACGGCTGGCGCCGGCCACCGGCGGCAACGGCCAGAACGGCGATGTGGGCCTGGCCAGTTACGGCGAGGCGATCCGCACTCTGCGGAACGCGATCCTGCTCGCCGATTTCGAACGCGGCATCCGCTCGCTGCTGGTCACCAGCGCCACGCCGGGCGAGGGCAAGTCCACGACGGCGTTTTTCCTCGCGCTGGCCCATGCCGCGCAGGGCCATCGCACGTTACTCATCGACGGGGATCTGCGGCGGCCGAGCTTGCACCGCAGGCTGGACCTGCCCGGTCTGCGCGGGCTGGCGCATGTGCTGGCAGGCGAGCTCACCTGGAACGAGGCGACGGTTGCCGCACCGGCTCAGCCGAATCTGGACATCCTGCCGGCCGGGCACGCCCCGCATCGCGCCGCGGACATGGTGGGCCGGCGGCTGGCCCAGGTGATCGAAGAGGCCGCCCGCTCTTACGATCTGGTGATCCTCGACGGGCCGCCGCTGCTCGGCTTTGCCGAGCCGCTCCAGATGGCGACGGCGGTCGACGGCGTGCTGATCGTGACACGGGCGGGCGACACGAGCCGCAAAGCGGTAGCGACAGTCATCGCCACGCTGGAGCGGTTGCGCGCCCGCGTCGTGGGGCTGGTCTTGAACGAAGTTCACCGGCAGACGGGCGACGGCTATTACTACTACGGTTACTACCGGAAATACTACCGTTACCGGGACGCGCAGCAAGCTTGATCCATTTCCGCCACCCGATCTCACGGCAGCGTGCACCCGCTGCCGGCCTGGCTGAGAGGTGGAACTGGTTGCGAAGCCAGCCGGCGTTCCAGCGGCAGCCGGTCCTGGTGCTGGCGCGCCTGGCGGCGTGGCGCGCCTGGTGCCTCGCGGGACGCGAAGCCGAGGTGGAGCTTTGCCAGAACCAGGTGCGCCTGCGCGTGCCGCCCGAATGGCGCGGCGTCGCGAAACTCATTTACGCCTTTCGCGACGATTACGAGCCGGAGCTCGCCTTTCTCCGGCAGTACCTGCGCCCGGGCATGGTGATGGTGGACGCCGGCGCCTGCTACGGCATCTATTCGCTGGTTGCCGCGAGCCGGGTCGGGCGCAGCGGCCTGGTTCTGGCGATCGAACCGGCCGCGAATTCCTACGAGCGGCTCGCCGGAAATGTCCGGCTAAATCGGCTCGTCAACGTGCGCCCTCTCCGGTTTGCCCTGTGGGATCGGCAGGGAGACGCCTTCCTTCGGCACGCCGCCGACCCCGGGAGGAACTCGCTGGGAGAAGTCGAGTCGGCGCGCACGAGCGGCGAGACCGTGAGCCTCCGAAAACTGGACGATGTCCTCGACGAGCAGCAGGTCCGCCGTGTCGACGTGATCAAGCTGGATATCGAGGGCGCGGAAGCACCGGCCCTGCGCGGCGCGATCCGCACTCTGCGGGCGCAGCGGCCCGTGGTCATCTTCGAAGAGAACGCCCGGGCCGCGGCGGCTTTAGGGCTGGGGGCATCCGAAGCGGCCGGGATTCTGCGCTCGCTCGGTTACGCGGTCTACCAGACCCACCCATCAGGGACGCTTCGAGCATGCGCCGAGAGCGCGGGGGGAAACCTCGTTGCGTTGCCGGGTAGGGCGCCGTGAAGATTCTCATCGTCGCGTACGCTTGCGCCCCCGGAGAGGGCTCGGAACCGAGCGTTGGCTGGAACGTCGCGGCAATCGCCGCCCGCCGGCATCAGGTGTGGGTTCTGCTTGACGGGCACAACCGCGCCTGGGTGGAGCGGGACGCTGAAGCCGCGCGGAGGCTTGGCGCCGAGCTCGTTTACCTCACCCTTCCGTGGCCCTTCTCTCGCCTTTTCAGCATACGCTGGCGCGGCTATCTTTATTACGCGCTCTGGCAGGCCGCTGCGTTCTTGAAAGCGCGCCGGCTCCACCGGCGGATCGGCTTCGATCTGATCCACCACGTCACGTACCAGAATTCGTGGGTTCCTGTCTTGACGGGATGGGTCGGCCCGCCGCTGGTTTGGAACGGTGGCCGCCGCGACGTCGTCCCGCTAAGGCTGGCGCGGTGGCTGGGCTGGCGCGGGGCGCTCGCCGAAATGGCTCGTGCCGCGGTAATGAGCCTCTTTCGCCTCGTAACGGACTGCGTCGTGGTGCGGCGCGCCGCCGCGATTTTGTCCCTTGCCCCCGCTCGATGCTGGCCGGGGATTCGGCGCGTGGAGGCAGTCGCCTGTGGTGGCCTCTCGGAAGAAGAAGTGATGCGGCTGAGCCGGATTCGGCACCGGCGTTCCTCCCCGTTCCGGATGGCCTCGATTGGCCGGCTGTTCGCTCTGAAGGGGACCGCTTTCGCGCTGAAGGCCTTCGCACGCCTGCGCGCGGAGATTCCCGAGGCCGAGTACTGGATCATCGGTGAAGGGCCTGAGCGGCGCCGCCTCGAACAGCTCGCGCTGCGTTTGGGATGCGCGGATTCGGTGCGATTTCTCGGCTGGAAACCGCGCGACCAGTTGTTCGCTCTGCTCGAGGAGATCGACGTGCTCGTCCATCTGAGTCTGCGGGACGCCTTCGGCTATGTCGTGGTGGAGGCGATGGCGGCAGGACGCCCGGTAGTCTGCCTGAATCTTGGAGGCCCCGCTGCAATCGTCGGTAGCGAGGGGGGTGCGGTCATTCCCTCGGCAAATCCGGAGCGAATCGTCGAACAGCTCGCGGAGACGCTTCGGATCTGGGCCCGCCATGCGGACCTCCGCGAATCGATCGGGCGGCGCGCGCGCACCGTGGCGCTGGAGCGATTTCGATGGTCGCGCCAGGAGAAAGCGCTCGATCGGATCTACCAGCTCGCAGCCGGATTTGGGGTATCGGGCGAAGACTCACGCCCCCAACGGGCAGTCGCGGAAGCCACAGGACACTGACGGTGGAACCGCAACGCGGCCTGGCTCGTTTCGAACGGTGGTCGCGACCGGCGGCGACGGGGCCGGTCTGGGTGCTAGCGGGCGCCGCGCTCACCACGCTCGCGCTTTCGGCTGCGGCCGCATGGAATCCCGCCGCAGCGGCCACCGCCTGCCTGGCTCTCGTGGGACTCAGCCTCGCCTTGCAGCCCGGGCTGGCGCCGGCGCGCATCGTCTTGATCCTTGTCGGCGCCTTATTGACCGGATATGCTTTCTTCGGACGCGGTTTCGCCTACCTGGGCGTGCCGCCGGTCTTTGTCGGCGAAATCGTGCTCTTCGCCGTATGCCTCCTGTCGATCCGGACAGGGAGCGCCCGCCGCCGGCTGCACCCGTCGGCACTCATCCTCGTCGCCTTTCTGGCTTGGTGTGCCGCCGGCACCCTTCCGGGGATCTTCCAGTACGGCCTGGACGCGCTGCGTGACGCCGCCCTCTGGGGATACGCAGCATTCGCCCTGGCTGTCGCGGTTGCGTTGTGGCGCGTCGGAGACGTTCGCCCGGTTCTTCGTTGGTATTGCGCCCTGCTAACTCCGCTGCTGGTCTGGTTCTTCCTACTGGGCCTGGCGCGCGCCTCTCAGCCGAACCTGCAATTTCCCGAGGGTCCGGCCGGGGTGCCGCTGGTGATTGTCAAATCCGGGGACGTGGCGGTACACCTGGCCGGCGTGGCGGCCTTTCTGGCTCTCGGCCTGCACCGATCCCGGCTAGCGAGCCCAGCCCACACCTTGAGGCGCGAGTGGCAACTGTGGCTCCTCTGGGTTGGCTGTTTCCTTTTCTACGGTTCGCAGAATCGTGGAGGGCTGCTGGGCCTGACCGTCTCGTTGCTGTTCCTGGCCGTCGTGCTGCGCCGGGGTCGATGGGCCAAAGCGGTCGTCCTTGGGCTGTTGTTGGTCACCGCCTTTGCCGCGATGAACCTGGAGATCGATTTCGGCTATGAGCGAAAGGCCACGCCCCGGCAGATCGTGGAAAACCTTCAGAGCGTCGTCGGCTCCGACAACCCTCGCCTGGAGGGCACGCGCCGCTGGCGGCTGGAGTGGTGGCGGAAAATCGTCGGGTACACGGTTCACGGACCGTTTTTCTGGTCGGGAAAGGGATTTGGACCGAATCTTGCCGACGAAGACGGCTTTCAGGTGACGCGCGACCGCAGCCTGCGTAGCCCTCACAACGGGCACCTGACGATTCTGGCGCGCACGGGCGTGCCGGGCTTCGTCCTCTGGACCGCGTTCCTGCTGGCCCACGGATGGGGTCTCGTCCGCCTGGCGCGCCGTGCAAGGCTCGCCGGTGACGCCCGGACGTCCCATGTGCTCCTGTGGCTGTTCACCTACTGGCTGGCCGCAACGATCAACGGCGCCTCCGACGTATATCTGGAAGGACCTCAGGGAGGCATCTGGTTCTGGTGTCTGGTGGGCGCAGGGCAAAGCCTGATGGCGCTTCCCCGGTGCTCAGGTCCCGGCACCGCCCCGCTCGTCCCTTCCTCTGCATGAAAGCGCTTTCCGACCCTTGTAAGCCGGCTTCGGAGTGCCCGGTCACGGCGGCTCGGCAGTTCGAGACCGTGGGGGTCTGCATTTTGAGCTGGAACACGCGAGCCAGCCTGATGCGCTGCGTCGGAGAGCTCATCCATCACGCCGGCTTCGCGCCGCGCCAGCTCGTCGTCGTGGACAACGCCTCGCGCGACAGCTCCCTCCAAGCGCTGCGAGAGCGCTTCCCCGAAGTGCCCGTCATTGCGAACCGGAAGAATCTCGGCTATTCGCGGGGCAACAATCTGGGCGCCGCTCACCTGATGGCGAGGGGATTTCGCTGGTTGTTGTTCGTGAATCCGGACGTGTTGCTGGGGCCCACCGCCGTGGCCGCGATGCTCGATGTGCTCATCGCCGACCCCACGGTCGGTTGCGTCGGCGGCGTGCCCATCCGCCCCGGCCGCAGCTCGTCCGAGCGGGCTGGGCGCAACCGACCCGCACTGATCGACAAGCTCATCTTGTACGGGCCGCTGGCTCAGCTTTGCGGCCGTTGGCTTGAAACCGGACACATCTTGCGCGCCCGTGAGATCCGCGACGGACAGAGCGTATACGCGATCTACGGGGCGGCCTGTATGTTCCCCGCGGCGGCATTCGCCGCCATAGGCGGCTTTGACGAAGAGTTCTTCCTGTACGAGGAGGAGTTCGTCATCGCCGAGCGCCTCCACGCCTGCGGCCTGCGTGTGGCCGTGACCTGCGCCACCTATCTGCACGACGAAGCCGCCGGCACGCGCCAGATTCCGTTTCGCCGGCGAATCTGGTTCCTCCAGAGCGAGTTCCGGTTCCTTCGAAAATACTGGAGGTGGCCCTTGGCCGCGTGCGCCGCCGTCGCCGCGTGGCGGATCCTGGAACTGGCAGCCTTCTCCTGGTACTACGGATTTCGCGCCGCCCTGGCCGGCATTCGGAGCCGGGCGCCCTTGCGACGCCGCGACGGCGAGCCGTGTGACGCTGCTGATGCGAGTCCTGGTCGTTCATAACCGCTACCGCCTGGCCGGGGGCGAGGACGAGTCCGTACGGCAGGAGGTCGAACTGCTGAAAAGCCACGGGCACCAGATCGCGCTGCTCGAGGCCGACAACCGCGCTCTTGGGCGAAGCGGCGCCCTGCTCGCCGGCATCTGCGGCGCCTGGAATCCGGCCAGCTACTTCCGGGCCCGGCGGATTATCCGCGCCTTTCGGCCCGACGTGGCGAGCGTCCACAACATCCTGCCGCAACTGTCACCGTCAATCTATTCGGCCGCCTGTGCCGAAAAGGTTCCGGTTGTGCAGACGCTACACAACTTCCGCCTGCTCTGCCCCGCCGCGACAATGTGCAGGAACGGAAGAGTGTGCGAGACCTGCCGGGGCCGGACCTTCGCCTGGCCGGGCGTCGCCTACGGTTGTTACCGCGGCAGCCGGCTGGCGACGGCCGCGGTGGCATGGACCTCGGCAGCGCACAAGATTGCCGGCACGTGGCAGCGCCGGATCGGCGTCTATGTGGCGCTGACCGAATTCGCACGCCGGCAGTTCGTCATGCATGGGCTTCCGGCCGGCCGCATCGTGGTCAAGCCGAATTTCTTACTTGAAGACCCTGGGGCCGGAGCTGGGGGAGAAAACATCCTGTTCGTCGGGCGACTGGCGCCGGAGAAAGGCATCGAGACTCTCCTGAAGGCCTCGAGGTTGCTCGGATCCGGCGTCCCTATCCAAATCCTCGGCGACGGGCCGATGCGTGCCGTGGTCGAGCGGCACAGCCGGGAATTCGCCCACGTTCAATGGCTCGGCTGGAGATCGACCCAGGAGGTCCTTTCGCTCATGCAAACTTCCCGGCTCCTGGTCGTGCCTTCGGTTTGGTACGAGGGCCTCTGCCGCACCGTCATCGAAGCCTTTGCCACCGGTCTGCCGGTTTTTGCCAGCGCCCTGGGGAGTCTTGCCGAACTCGTTGATGATGGCCGCACCGGGCGCCTGTTCCGCCCGGGCGACCCGGAGGACCTGGCAGCGAAAATCGCGTGGGCGCTCTCTCACCCCGCCGAGCTCGACCGGATGCGCCGACAGGCACGGGCCGAGTACGAGGCCAAGTACACCGCGGAACGAAACTACGGACTTCTCATGGAAACCTTTCATCGCGCGATCGCAACGGCGAGGCAATGATTCCTGCGGGGGGAGTAACAACGGCTTCCCTGCTCGGTCTCAAAGTCCGAGTAACCTCCGCGGAGGCGCTTTGCGCCCGCGTCGTCGATTGGGCCGCTCGCGGACAGTCCCGCTACGTCTGTTTCTCGCCGGCCGACCACTTCGTCCGCGCGCAGGATGCACCGGGATTTCGCGGCGCCCTCGAGCAGGCCGACTGGATCGCGCCGGACGGCATGGCGGTGGTCTGGAGCCTTCGCCTGTTGGGCTGGCCCGACGCCCGCCGCGTTTACGGGCCGGACGCGATGCTTGTGCTGCTCGATGCCGCGGCGCGCACCGGCATTCCCGTGGGCTTTTACGGGGGAGCCCCGGAGACGCTGCGGGCACTGCTCGCGCGTGTCCGCACACGTTTCCCGCGCGTTCAGATCGCCTACGCGTGGGCGCCTCCGTTCCGGGCTCTGGCACCCCACGAGAGCGAAGAGGCGCTCGGACGCATCAACGCCTCCGGCGCGCGCATCCTCTTCGTCGGCTTGGGCACGCCCAAGCAGGAGCTGTGGATGGCCGCGCATCGGGGGCGCGTGCGGGCGGTGATGCTGGGCGTCGGCGCCGCTTTCGATTACCTCGCCGGCGCCAAGCGCCAGGCGCCGCGCTGGCTCATGCCATTGGGGCTGGAATGGCTGTTCCGCCTGACGATGGAGCCGCGGCGGCTCTGGCGCCGCTACCTGCTGAATAACCCGCGATTCGTTCGCCTGGTGACCGAGGAGCTGCTCCGGCGCCGCTCCAACAGCGGCTCGAACGGCAGCTCAGCGGAGCGTCCGCAGCATGGCAAAGAGAATCCCTGAGAGGACCGCTACGTTGCCCACCCAGAAAGCAAATGACCATTTGAGAAGCTCGCTGCGGGCTTCGTGGATCTCCTTGCGCAGGCTACCCTCGACCCGGCTTACCTCCTGCTGGAATTCCACGCGGAGCTCAGCGCCCATCTGCCGCATTTCGCCTCGCAGCGCAACGGTGGATTCCTGCATCTCGGAGCGCAGTGTGGCAACCGCCTCCCGTGTCTCCGAGCGCAGCTCGCCAATCCACTGCTGCGTCTCCGCGCGCAGGCCGGCGATCGATCCCTCGATCTCCGCCCGCAGCTCGCCAATCCACTGCTGCGTCTCCGCGCGCAGCTGCAGGACGGCCTGTTGGAGATCGGCCTTTGTGGCTGCATGGCGCTCGACGCTGGACTCGACATACTCGAGCAAGGCCCGGGCTTCTAGCTCTCCGAGCTTTGGCTTGAGTTTGTCGTACAGCTCGAGCACCGTCGCCATCACCCTCGATTATACGAGTTAACCCTCCGGCCGATGAGCGTTACGCCGCTGCCTGCCCGGCTCGACTGGTCGACAAAGCTGGACCTCCCAGCCGGCGCCGCCTGGCAACCGCGCCCGTGGCTGACCTGTCTCGCACTCGTCGTTACGGATTCGGCCGGAATCTTGACGGCCGCGCAACTCGGCTACCTTCTCTGGCGGCTCGCCAATCCGGAGATCACGACGGCCAACCTGTTTCATCCGGCCTCCCTGGCGCTGCTGTTTGTCGCGGCCTATCTCGCCTTCGGCCTCTACGCCGCAGCGAGTCCGGGCCCTGTCGAAGAGCTGCGGCGGCTGACTCTGGCGACCGGAGTGGTCGCGCTCGTCCTCACCGCCGCCGCCTTTCTCACCAAGGGCGCTGACCAGTACTCGCGCGGAGCCTTCCTGAGCACCGCGTTTCTGGCAGCGTTTCTCATACCGCTCGGGCGCGCCGGACTGCGGCGCTTTTGTGCCGCCCGCTCGTGGTGGGGCGTTCCGGTGTTGATTTTCGGCGCCGGCGCGACCGCTCGCGTGCTCGTGCGCAAGCTCGTCGCCGAGCCGTCGCTGGGACTGAAACCGATCGCCTGCCTGGATGAAGATCCGGCACGTCACACCGGCGACACCACCGTGCGGGTGCTCGGGCCCCTGGCGATTGCGCCCGCTCTGGCCCGCCGCTGGCGGATTCGCCACCTTATCGTCGCCATGCCGGAGCTCGAGCGCAGCCGCCTGCTCGAGATCCTGGAGCGTTACGCGAACGACTTTGCGCGCGTGATCGTCATCCCCAATCTGCTCGGCATGGCCAGCCTGTGGGTGACGCCGCGCGACCTAGGGGGCGTTCTCGGCCTGGAGTTGCGCCAGAACCTGCTCGATCCCGCATCCCGGTTCGTGAAGCGGTTTCTCGATTTGCTGCTGGCCTCCGTGCTCGGCCTGCTCGCGCTGCCTGTTCTTGCGATCGCGGCCGTTTGGATCCGCCGTGTCTCACCGGGTCCGGCGCTGTACTGGCAGAATCGGGAAGGCCGTGGGGGAAAGACGATTCGCGTGCCGAAGCTGCGCACCATGCATCGGGATGCCGATCGCATGCTGGCAGACTGGCTCGAGCAATCGCCCGAGGCGCGCGAGGAGTGGCGCCGCTACTGCAAGCTCCGGCGCGACCCGCGCGTCATCCCCGGCATCGGCCGCTGGCTCCGGCGCACCAGCCTGGACGAGCTGCCCCAACTGTGGAACGTCCTCCGCGGCGAAATGAGCCTGGTCGGACCCCGCCCCTTCCCCGCCTATCATCTCGAGCGATTCGACCCCGAGTTTCGCGCCCTCCGGGCCCGCGTGCGCCCCGGCCTGACGGGGCTCTGGCAGGTCGCCGCCCGCTCCGACGGCGACCTCGACGTCCAGCGCGAGCTCGACACCTACTACATCCGCAACTGGTCGCTCTGGCTCGAGCTCTACATCCTGGGGCGCACCGTTGCGGTAAGCCTCGCCGGCAAGGGCGCCTACTGACGCCGGCCGGCGGCGAGCAGTCCCGCCAGGGCGAACCAATAGTAGCCGATGGCGGGGCGCTGCTGGAACGGGTAGTCCACCAAAGCGTGCGCCAGCACCGCCGCCGGGCCGATCCACCGGATGCTTCCCGCAGCGCGCCGAACTACCGTCGCGCCCAGCCCGGCCATCAGAAGCAGCATCGGCAGGCCGCCCTCGGCCGCCCATTGGGCCCAATCGTTGTGCGCCTGGTTGTCGAACAGCCCGTCGTCGAACCGCGCGTAGGCGGGATAGGCAACCGGCCATGTCCCGAGACCGTGGCCAAACAAGGGCCGGTCACGGAGCATGTCGATGGAAGCCAAGCTCAGGTGGCGGCGCTCGCCCCACGGATCGGGCCGGGCCAGCTTGGAGAGCAACGGGCTCCAACCCATCGCCGCAGCGAGCCCGACAGCAAGCGCCATGACGGCCGCCGCCGGCGGGGCGAGGTCGCGCCACGGTGCGCCTGTATGCCTCCTCCAGACCAGCAACGCCGCGAGCGTTTCCGCCGCCAGAAGCGCCGTGCCGGCGCGCGAACCGGCGGCCGCCACGGAAGCGATCATTACCGCAGCCATCAGCGCGTAAAGCCAGGTCCGGTCGCGCCGTTCAAGCACCCCTGCCAGCGCCAGCGGAAGCACCGTCTCGAAAAATGCGGCGTACTGGTTGTAGTAGACGAACGGCCCCATGGCACTCGGAACGCCGCAATCAAAAAGCCAGAAGATGCGGCCCGGCGCGGTGAACCGCTGCACGGTGGCGACGACGGCCAGTACAAAACCGAACCAGAGAAGACCTGCCAGCACGCGCTCGCGGTCCGCCTGCGCCCGGAACCACGCGAGTGCCAGCAGGCAGGCCACCAAACGATAGAACCAGTCGAGCGCCGCCTGTTCGGTCGCCCAGGGGTAGACCGAGGCGCCTGAAGCGAGTTGGAGGACGCCCCAGAGCGCGGCCCCAGCCGGCGCCACCAGCACCCAGTCGAACCGGACGCAGTCGCGGCCCCGCGCGGCGCGTATCAGCCACGCGCTCGCCACCAGGCTCAGGCCGATCTGAACGCTCGCCGGCGCCCAGCGGGACGGCACCCACTGGAGAAGTAATCCCGCGACGATGAGCGCGGCAAAGGCGAGCCGCAGTCCCGCGGCGGCTCTGGTCTCATCGATACCTACAACCCTTTGCGCGACAATGATTGTATTGTGCCACTGGGACGCCGAGGGGGCTGGTATGAATGCGCCTACGCCGCCTTGCTCGAACGTTTCGACCGGCACTATGCACCGCTGGTGGCCGAGCGCAAGCGCCGGTTGCTCGGTGAGCTGGCCGGCACCCTGATCGAGATCGGCGCCGGCACGGGCGCGAACCTCCCCTACCTGAAGTCCGGCGTGCGGTGGTTCGGCGTCGAGCCCAATCCCGCCATGCGGCGCTACGTCGAGCACAAGGCGCGGCAACTGGGCGTGAACGCGCAACTGGTCGAAGGCCGAGCCGAACGCCTGCCCTTGGCTAGCGCGAGCGCCGACGCCGTCATCAGCACGCTGGTGCTGTGCGGCGTGGCCGATCAGCGCGCCGTGCTCGAAGAGATCCTGCGCGTGCTCAAGCCCGGCGGGCGGTTCGTCTTCCTGGAACACGTGGCCGCCGAGCCGGGCACCGCCACGCGGCGGCGCCAGCGGCTCATCCGGCCCGTCTGGAGCCTGCTCGCCGACGGCTGCCGGCCGGATCGCGAGACCTGGCGCGCGATCGAGTCGACCGGCTTCGCTCACCTCGAATACGAACGGTTCCGGCTGCCGCTGCCGATCGCCGGCCCGCACATTGCCGGCGTCGCCATCAAAGACCGGCTTGGCTAGACTGGTCGCATGGCGTTCCAACTCACCGTGGCAGGCTTCCGCGAGGGAGAGACCATTCCCAAAGAGCACACCTGCGAAGGCAAGGACATCTCGCCCGCTCTCGCCTGGGAAGAGGCTCCCGCCGGCACCCAGAGTTACGCTTTGATCATGGACGACCCGGACGCGCCGGTGGGCACTTGGAACCACTGGCTCCTCTGGAACATTCCGGCGACGACGACCTCCCTACCCGAGGGCGTCCGTCCGGGCTTCATCGGCGTCGACGGCACGAACGATTTCGGCAAGCGCGGCTACGGCGGTCCCTGCCCGCCGCGAGGCCACGGGCCGCACCGGTACTACTTTCGGCTTTACGCGCTCGACGTAGCGGATCTCAAGCTGCGTCCAGGCGCCAAGCGCGCGGAGCTGGACCGAGCGCTCAGAGGTCACATTCTGGCCGAAGCGCAGTACATGGGGCGCTACGAGAGGCGCTGAGGGCTGGCGGTGAGGGTGGGATTCGAACCCACGGTACCCGTAAGGGTACAACGGTTTTCGAGACCGCCCGATTCAACCACTCTCGCACCTCACCGGGGATCTACTTAATAGGCTAGCCCGCTCGCAGGGTTCATCGCAAGCCTGCTGAGCGCCCGCGCTTCCGCCGGTGTAGACTAAGGGCAGCGCGGGCGGAGGTGCGAAGTGTGGGTTCTGCTCGCAGGCGTCCTTTTCGGCACGGCCTGCATGGCTAGCCCCGTAGAGATCCGCATCGTCTATGACAACAGCTCGGCCGAGCCTTTCTTGCGCGCCGACTGGGGCTTCGCCGCCGTCGTGGATGCCGGAGCCGCCCGGATCCTCTTCGACGCCGGCGCCGACGGCGCCATTTTGCTCCGCAACCTCAGCGCAATGGGCGTCCAGCCGGCCTCGATCACCCATGCAGTGATCTCACACCGCCACGCCGACCACCGCAACGGCCTGTTCACGCTGGCGCTCAAGAATCGGTCCCTGAAGGCTTACTTTTTGGATTCGTTTCCGGCAGAGATCTATGAGCTGGCGGGGGCCGTGGCGCTCGATCCGGTGCGCGTTCGCGAGCCGATCGAGATCGCGCCCGGCGTCTTCTCCACCGGGACCGTCCCGGGCGATCCGGACGAGCAGGCGCTCGTCGTCGAGACCGGCGGCGGGTTGGTTCTCCTGACCGGGTGCAGCCACCCGGGCGTCGCTTCGATGGTGGAGGCTGCCTGCCGGCAGCGCAATGCGAAGACCGTCCGACTGGTGCTGGGCGGGTTTCACCTCCACCGGCTCAGCGACGAGCTCATCCAGCAAGTGATCGATCGGCTGCGCGAGCTGGGCGTCGAGCAAGTCGCTCCCGCACACTGCACCGGCGAGCGCGCCATCCAGCTCTTTCGCCGGGCCTATGGTCCCAGGTGCTTACCCGCCGGGGCAGGCCGCCGCTTCCTGATCGAATAAGCTGTAGAGAGACGCAAGCGGCCCGGCGCCGCCAGGGAGGTCACCAGTGAAAGGCTCGCGCCTCAAATGCATTCTCACCGATTTGCACTTCTGGATTCCCGTCGCCGTCCTGCTCGCCGGTGGGAGCCTCCTGCTGGTGGTGCGCTGAGGCGATGCCCGCCAACGATCTCTCTTCCCGTTCCCTGCACCGTCTCGGCGTCCTCTGCGGGCTGGCGGCCGGCGCCTGGTTGGGCGCGGCCGAAGCGCCCACCAAACTCGTGATGGTGGGCTACTCGCCCTTCGTGATTTCGCTCGGAATGGTGGCAGGTGTCTTCGTCGCCCGCTGGACCTTGCCGATGGTGCTCAAAGGGACTGGCTACGTCTGGCAGGATCTTCGCGAGAAGTCACACCTGGTGGTCTGGGCCGTGCTGGCCGGCATGCTGTGGGCCGTGGCCAACACGCTCACCATCTTCGCCATCCGCAACGTCGGGCTTTCGATCGCCTTTCCGCTGTGGAACACCAACAGCCTGGTGGGTCTGTTCTGGGGCTGGCTGCTGTTTGCCGAGCTGCGCGGGGCGGGCCGGCGCGACTGGGCCAAGGTGGCCGGCGGAGCGCTGGCGATCGCCGGCGGCGCCTGCCTGCTCGCCTGGGCCACGGCCCATCAGGAGGGCGTCTCGCGCGAGCATGCGACGCTGGGCGTGGCGGCCGCACTCGCCGCCGGCCTGCTCTGGGGCACCATGTACATCCCCTACCGCAAGGCCTACATCTCGGGGATGAATCCGCTCTCCTTCGTCACGGTCTTCACATTCGGGGAACTGGGCACGATGCTGGCGCTGGCGGCCGGCTTTTTGGGCGGCTGGGGCGGCCTCGAGGCCGAACTCGTCTCGGTGCGACCCGCTTTGTTCTGGCTCTTCCTGGGAGGCTTCTGCTGGGTGCTGGGGGATCTGTTCCAGCAGTATGCGGCCAAGTATATCGGCATCGGGCGCGGCATCCCGCTGTCGAACACGAACCAGCTCTGGGGGTTGGCCTGGGGCGCGCTGGTCTTTGGCGAGATGGCCGCGCTGAGTCCCAAGGGACAGGTGCTGGTGGTCGCCGGTTCCCTGGTGATGATCGCCGGCGCCCTGGCGATCAGCCTGGCCGAAGCGCCGGCGGCGGAGCAACGCTCCTGGCGCGCCGCTATGGAGCGCGAGTGCCGCCGCTACGGGCTCGACCCCGAGCGCACGGCGGCGAATCTCGAGGGCAAGGATCCGATCGCCGAGGAGGGCCACGCCCGCCGCTGGTGGGAGTATGGCGTAGCCGTGCTCGCGGTGGCGATCTTCCTGTGGCTGGCCTTCGGCGCCAGTCGCCAGCCCATCCAGATTCATTTTCCCTGGCTGGTCGCCCTCTCGGCGGCGTCGGTGGTGATTCTGCTGGTTGTGGGCGCGCTTTTGTGGAAGCGGACGCGCTTCGCCTGAAGCGAGAGCGGATCCGCCCGGCGAACCTCAGTCCTCCAGGTGGAGCGGATAGCGCCCGTACTGCTTCACCGCGCGAATCATCGCCAGATAGTTTTCCGGCTTCACAGCCGAGTGAATACAGTTCGAGGAGGAGACGATCAGGCCGCCCCCGGCGGCCGCCTTCCGCAGGCAATCCTTCACCGCCTCGACGACCTCGTGCTCCGGCGCCTCCGAGAGGATATACGAACAGTCGATGTTGCCGACCAGCGCCACCCGGTCGCCGTAGCGGCGCTTCACTTCACCGATATCCATGCCCGCGACCGGCTCGAGCGGGTTGATCGCGTCCACGCCGGTATCGACGATGCGGTCCAGAATCCGCCACAGGTTGCCGTCGGAGTGTTTGATAACGAGCGCCCCGGCCTCGTGGACGGCGTCGACCATACGCTGGAGGCGCGGCCGCACGAACTCTTCAAAGTGCGCCGGCGAGAAGAAGGTGGTCTTGTTGCCGGCGTAATCGTCGGCGAGCACGATGATGTCGGCGCCGGCGCGCACGGCGTTGCGCGCCAGCCGGATGTTGGCCTCCAGCACGCGGTCCATCAGTTCATGGGCGAAGCCGGGATCGTCGATGAAGTCGGCGAGCAGGTTGTCGAAGCCGCGCAGGGAAACCGAATGCATAAAGGCGGCGCGCTGGAGGAACACGATCGCTCGCCGGTGCTTGAAGCGCGCGGCCAGAGCCGGCAGATCGCCCAGTCGATGCGGCAGGTCCGCATCGGGCGGCCTCCAGCGCTTGAGATCGTCCCGCGAGCGGATCGGGCCGCGGATCGGGTGGTCCTGGATCTCCGTGCTGGGACCGTAGAGGACGCCCCACTCGTCATAATAGGTGCCGTCGGGGTTCACCTTGACGGGAAGGAAGCGGTGACAAGCGCAGACGGCGTCAAAAGCCATCCTCTCTTCGAACTCGGCCTGCGTCGTCGCCCCAGGGCAGGCTCTGGCGATCACCGAAGGGTGGATGGCGAACTCGAGAATCGGGACCCGGTCGGGCTGCTCGCGGCGCATGGCCGTCATGACGCGCTCGTAGGAGTTCATGGCAACCTTCGGGGAGAGCATAACAAGCTCAGGGCGCGTCATCCCAGCCTCCGTTCGCCCGTATGATGAGAAGAAATGACCCGGAGACGGATCTTGATCCTTGCCGCGGCAATGGTGGTTGCCGCCGCGGCCGTCGCGCAGCCGAGATGGCGCCGCTCCATGGAGGGCGCCAAACCGCCGCTCGCCAACAACGCGACCGAGAAGCGGATCTTAAGCGTGATCGAGGAGGTTCGGCGGACGGGCCGCACCTGGGCGAGCGTGCCCGATGCCGACGGCCGCATGCTGCGCCTGCTGGCGGAGGCCGCGGGCGCCAAACACGTGGTCGAGATCGGCACCTCGACGGGTTACTCGGGCCTGTGGTTCGCCCTCGCCCTCTCGAGGACCGGCGGCCGCCTCACGACCTTCGAGATCGATCCCGGCCGGGCCGCCTTGGCCCGCGAGCATTTCAAGAAGGCGGGCGTCGATCACTTGGTGACGCTTGTCGAAGGCGACGCGCACCGGAACCTCGACAGGCTCAAGGAGCCCGTCGACGTGGCCTTCATCGATGCCGACAAGGACGGCTATGTCAGCTACCTGAACAAGCTGCTGCCGCTGGTGCGGCCGGGCGGCCTGATCCTGGCTCACAACATCGACATGGCGCGCGACTACGCCGAAGCGGTCACGACGAATCCGGCGCTCGAGACCGTCCTGTATATGGAGGGCGCGGGTCTGGCGGTGACGCTCAAAAAACGCTAGCCGACCGGTTCACCGCAGAACCGGCTCGGCATAGAGCAGCTCGCCGGTGAAGCCGTCGTAAAACTGCACCACAGCATGCGGCCGCGGGAAAGCAACCCATCGCTGCTCGCCTTCGCGCACCGGATTGTTGAAAATGTTGTTCACCTGGATGACGGTGTAGACCGGCTGGCGAGCCAGCGGCCCGGGGACGTCGCCCAGGAAATAAGTCGACCAGCGGATCTCGACGGGGCGG
The DNA here is from genome assembly GCA_938003835.1 of uncultured Bryobacteraceae bacterium. Classification (GTDB taxonomy): domain Bacteria; phylum Acidobacteriota; class Terriglobia; order Bryobacterales; family Bryobacteraceae; genus CALKXJ01. Next base: position 199,008 of record CALKXJ010000012.1, read on the forward strand.
CCTCGCGAGTCGAACATCCCATTGGGCGGGCGGTCTCCTTCGCTCGTGGCGACGTGATTGCGGGAGTTGTGCGGCCCGGAGGCGAACTCCCAGACGCGCTCGGTCAGGCGCACGGCAAAACTGTTGTGCAGGTCGCCGGTAAGGACCAGGACCGGACGGCCGAGCGAATCCCAGAAGCGGATCAGCTCTTCGCGCTCGTCGAGAAAGACCGTCCAGGCGTCGTCCTTGTCGCTGATTCGCTGAGCGCGCTGCGCACCCGGAGTGCCGCCCACGTGCGGGATCGTCAGGTTCACCGAGGAGAAGATGAAGAAAAAGTCGGCGTCGCTCGCCCGCATGCGCTCGATCAACCACTGCTTCTGGCGCTTGCCGAGCATCGAGAGGCCGGGCTTGGCCGGCTCGCGCGTATCATGCATGTCGCGCATGCTGCGAGTGTCCAGCAGGAAAAAGTGCGCGTTCGAGATACGGAAGTCGCCGTAGGTGAGTCGCCCGATTGAATAGGCGGAACGAGAGTCGGCGCGCGCCGCGGGCCGGATGCGAAGCCGATGGCGGTCGATCACCCCGACGACGTCATAGACGCCTGCGTTTGGATCCCCGGGGCCGGCATCGCCCTCGAGAATTCCGGCCCTTTGCCCTCCCCAGTGCACGTGGAGATTGGCCATCTGAGTCAGATCGAGGCGCATGAAGTCGGCTTCCGGATCGGTGAGCAGGTCGCTTCCGGCGCCGAGCTGCGCCCGGCCGAAGTGGATCGGCTGGGTGAACTCCGTCGGGTTGCTCCAGCCCAGATAGTCATACCAGGCCTGCACGGCGATATCCCGGAGAACGGCCTTGCGGTCGCGCCGGCCGGCCGTCGCCGTGCCATAGACGTCGTTGAGGATCTCGTGGTCGTCGATGGTGAAAAACGACGGGATCTCGCGGTGCCAGGCGGCCAGATTCCGGCTGCGCGCCAGATAAAGCTTGTAGTTCTCCCACAGGCCGGCGATGCTCGGCGCCAGCTCGACCAGCCGCGGTATCTCGGCAGGACGCAGCCCGACCTGCACCAGCCACTTCTCCGCCGGATAGTCGCGCGCATCCTCGTACAGCCAGTCGCCGTTGAGCACGGCAAAGTGAATCTTGTCGTCCAAATGGCGCAGCATGGTGGCGTAGGCGGGCAGCTCCGGGCCCAAGCCGGAGTTCGGGTTCTGATTGTTGCCGCAGGCAAACTCGAACCGGAAGTTGAACAGGCCTCGCGGATTGTGCTCTGGGTGCCGGTAGTCGTCCGGTTCGGGCAGCGTCAGGAACGCGCCGTCCGGCTTCGGCGGCACGCCGGCGGCGCCCTCCGGAACGACCTGGTAGTAATACTTGGTGTTGGATGCGAGGCCGGTCAGGAGCACCCAGCCCGTGTTGTCGCGTTCCACCCGCGTGGGGACCGGCTCAGAAATCCGGTCGAGTTTACCCGGCTCGAGTCCGAAGCGGACGCGGAAGGCCCCCGGCCGGTCCGTGCGCGCCCAAACACCGATCTCGTGGGCACCCAGGCGACCAAGGATCGGCCCGTGCGTTATGTTGACGGGAGCGGCCGCCGCCCGGAGGGCGAGCAGGGAAACCAGCACGAGGCGCAGTCGCATGGCGCGGCGATTTTAGCATAGTTTCTCGGGCGGCAAAGCTCGCATGGGAGGACGACAGCATGGCCTTGCACTCTCGAGTGGCGCTGGTCACCGGTGCTTCGCGCGGCATCGGCCGGGCGATCGCGGCGCGCTTAGCCAGGGAGGGCGCCGCGGTGGTGGTGAACTACCGCAGCAGCCGGACGCAAGCCGAGACCGTGGTGGGTGAGATTCAAGCGGCGGGCGGGAGCGCCCTGGCGATCCAGGCCGACGTCGGCGAGCCGGGTGCGGCCGCGGCGCTTGTCGAGGAGGTCGAGCGCCGACTCGGCGCACTCGACATCCTGGTGAATAACGCAGCGATCATTCATCGCGGCGACCTCGAGGCCCTCGATCCGGCGGCTCTCGAGCAGATGTGGCGCGTCAACGTGACCGGCCTGGCCGCCCTCAGCCGGGAGGCGGCGCGCCTGATGAAGCCACGCCGCTGGGGCCGGATCATCAACCTCGCCTCAATCGCTGCGCACGGCACCGCGCTGCCGGGGACGACATTCTACGCCGCCACCAAGGCGGCCGTCATCGCGCTGACGCGCCGGTTCGCCATGGAGCTCGGCCCCTACGGGATCACCGTCAACGCCATCGCGCCCGGCTTCATCCTCACCGATATGGTGGCAGCGGAACGCACGCCCGAGGAGCTCCAGGCGCTGCTGGCCCGCATGGCAGAACGTGCCATGGTGCGCCGGATCGGACGGCCCGAGGACATTGCCGCGGTGGCGGCCTTCCTGGCGGGCGAGGAAAGCGGATTTCTCACTGCCCAAACCATCACCGTCGACGGCGGTCGCATGGACTACATCGGGCACTCTTGAGGCGGGCGGCCCCGTCGCGCCGGCTCAGTCGAACTCGACGCGGCGCGCCAGCAGCACCGCAGGCATGCGGCAGAGCTCGGCCAGCACCGCGTCGGGCACCGCCTCATCGGTTTCGACCACCGCCACCGCCACCAGCGTCTCGCCGGGCGCCGCGGGCGCGTCCTGCCGGCCGAGTGAGAAGTTGGCGATGTTGATGCCGCGGTTGCCGAGCACCGTGCCCACGTGCCCGATCACGCCGGGCACGTCCCGGTTTTTCATGAAGGTCAGGTGACCGCTCAAAGGTGTCTCGCAGTAGATGCCGTCCACCTGGATCAGCCGCGGCTTGCCCAGCACGACGGCGCCGACTACGGAGGTGACGCCGGCATCGGTTTCGAGTTCGAGACCGACTGAATCCGTGTGCGCCGCGCGTTTCTCGTGCCGCTCTGCCACCGCCAGCCCCCGCTGCGTGGCGATCTGCATGGCGTTGACGACGTTGACCTTCTGCTCGAGGAAACGGTTCAGCACGCCGGCCAGGCCGCCGTTACGGATAAGGTGCGTGTTGTTTTCCGCCAACTGGCCCATGTAGATGAGGCGCACGGCCCTCGGGTTGCCCGAGGCGATGTGGGCGGCAAAAGCGCCCAGCCGCCGCGCCAGCTCGACATACGGGCCCAGCAGGCGGTAGAGTTCGGGCGGCACCGCGGGCATGTTCACGGCATTGACCGCCACGCCGCTGCGCAGGTACTCGAGCACCTGCTCAGCGATCAGGGTCCCGACGATCTCCTGCGCCTCTTCCGTCGAGCCGCCGATATGGGGGGTCGCGATCAGGTTCTCGAGCGCCAGCAGCGGGCTGCCCTCCGGAGGCTCCTTGGCGAAGACGTCCAGGCCCGCGCCGGCCACCTTGCCCGACTCCATCGCCTCGCGCAGCGCCTCTTCGTCGATGATGCCGCCGCGCGCGCAGTTGATGATGCGCACGCCGTCCTTCATCCGGGCGAACTGCTCGCGCGAGATCATGTTGCGCGTCTCCGCCGTCAGAGCCACATGCACGGAGATGTAGTCGCTTTCGGCGAGCAGCCGGTTCAGGTCAACCAGTTCGATGTTGAGATCCTCGGCCCACTGGCGGCTGACATAGGGATCGCAGGCGAGGATCCGCATCTCGAAGGCGCGGGCGCGCCGCACCACCTCGCGCCCGATGCTGCCGAGCCCGATGATGCCGAGTGTCTTGCCGCGCAGCTCGGTGCCGAGAAACTTCTTCTTCTCCCACTTGCCGCTGCGGGTCGACAGGCTGGCCTGCGGGATCTGCCGCGCCAGGGCCAGCATCAGCGCCAGTGTATGCTCGGCCACCGAGACCGAGTTCCCGCCGGGCGTGTTCATCACCAGGATGCCGGCCTCGGTAGCGGCGTCGAGGTCGATGTTATCGACGCCTGAGCCGGCCCGGCCGATGACGCGCAACCGAGGCGCCTTCCCGATCACCTCGCGCGTCACTTTGGCGGCGCTGCGCACCAGCAGGGCTTCGGCTTCGCCCAAATGCTCGTGGAAGCCCTTCGGATCGGAAACGATCACCTCGCAATCCGGCTGTGCCTGAAGCAGGGCCAGGGCGGCCGGGCTGAGATTGTCGGCGACAAGAATCTTCATGAAACCACCCCCGCTCAGGCGCCGACGGCCTCCCGCGGCATGGCCGCCTCGGCGTAGACCTTCTGGACCGCCGCCACACCGGCGCCGAACTCGACCGGCAGGCCCCGGCCCGCCAGGATCAGCTCCAGCTCGGCGATCACGGCGAACAGATCGGCGAAGTCGAAGTAGCCCAGGTGGGCGATGCGGAAGATCTTGCCCTTCATGCTGCCCTGGCCGTTGGCGATGATGGCGCCGAAGCGCTCGCGGAACTCCTTGACGATCACGCCGGAGTCCATCCCTTCCGGCGCGCAGACGGCGGTGACGGCCGAGCAGGGCGAGGACGCAGCAAAGAGCTTGAGCCCCAGCACGGTGACCGCCTCCCGCGTCGCCCGGGCCAGCAGTTGGGCGTTGCGGATCAGATTCGCCATGCCGAGCGACTTGATGTAATCGAGCGCGGCCGAAAGCGAGAGCAGTAGCGCCGTCGAAGGCGTCCAGCTCGACTGGCCCTCGAGGGCGTTTTTGGCCTCTTTCTTCAGGTCGAAATAAAAGTGCGGCAGGTCGCAGCTTTCGGCATGCTTCCAGGCCTTCGGGCTGATGGAGAGGAAGGCGAGACCCGGCGGGATCATGAAGGCCTTCTGCGAGCCGCCGATCACCACATCGAGCCCCCAGCCGTGTATGTCCAGGGGCATCGTGCCGAGTCCGGTAATGGCGTCCACCACCAGGATCGCCTCGGTGCGCGAGACGAGCTTGCCGATCGCCTCCACATCGTGCTGCGCTCCGGTCGAGGTTTCCGAAGCCTGCAAGAACACACCCCGCACGCCCGGCTCGCCGAGCGCGGCTTCGACCTGGGCCGGCGAGACCACCTCCCCGTACGGCGCCTTGAGCACGATCGGCTGAAGGCCGAACGCTTCGGCGATCTGGACCCAGCGCTCACCGAACTTGCCGGCCGAAAGGACGATCACGCGATCGCCGCGACGGAACAGGTTCGAAACCGAAGCTTCCATGGCTCCGGTGCCGGAGGCCACCAGGGGAACGACGTCGTAGGAGGTTCCCATGACCTCCTTGAGGTCTCGAACCGTTTTCTTGTACAGGCCGACAAAGTCCTGGGTGCGGTGATGGATGTCGGCGGCCATCATCGCATGCAGCGCGGGCGGATACAGCGGCGTGGGGCCCGGCGTCAAGAGTCTGGTCTTACGGACAAACATGGGCCTTGGTGAACCTCTTAGAATAACAGAGACGATGCCCTTACTCGATCAGATCCAGAGAGATATGACCGCGGCGATGAAGGCGCGTGACGAAGCGCGGCTGAACGCGCTTCGGCTGATCAAGGCCGCGCTCAAACGGCACGAAGTCGATACCGGAAAGCCGCTCGACGCGCAGACAGAGCTCAAAGTACTCAATACTCTCCTCAAGCAACGCCAGGAAGCGATCGAGATGTTTCGCCAGGGTGGCCGGGCCGACCTCGCGGAAAAGGAGGAGGCGGAACGAAAAATAATCGAAGCCTACATGCCGGCGGAGGCGACGGAGGCGGAGATCGAGGCGGCGATCCGGGCGGCGATCGAGGAGACGGGCGCCACATCGGCGAAGCAGATGGGCGCGGTGATGAAGGCCACCCAGGCAAAACTCGCGGGCAAGAGGGTGGACGGCAAGGCTCTCAGCGAGAAAGTGCGGGCGCGCCTGAGCGGCTGAGGCGGCCCCGGCCGGACGGCCTCGCCCGGCGCGCCGGCGTCGCAAATGAGGAGGAACCATTTCCGGGCTTCATCAACTTGAGTGCCTTCGCGGCCAGGAGTTTCTCAGCGACCGGGCATCTGCTCCGGCGCCGCGCAGCTGAAGCTCGCCGCCTCGTCGGGGTTGCCCTTGGCGTCCCAGCGCGCCACCTGCGGGTAGGGACACAGCGGCCGGGTGCGCTGGACGCCGCTCGACGGATCGGCGCCCTTGTTGTAGCGCGTGGCGATGATCGCCCCAGGCGGCATGCCCTCTTCCACCCAGCGCTCCAGAGCAGCCGCCAGATCATGCCTGGCATCCCCCATGGGTACGCCAAGCTGCCCGAAGACGTTCGGCCCCGCCCCGCCCCCGCAATGCTGAACGCCCGGGGCCATATATAGCCGCAGGAAACGCCGTACGCGCGCTTCGCCCATCCTCGCGACGACGCTCCGGTAATAGTCGATCGTGCTCTGGGCGGGGATCGCTGCGTCGCACCAGCCGTGATAAAGGATCAGCTTCCCGCCGCGGCGCTCGAAGCGGCCGAGGTCCGGATCGGTCGCGTTCAGCACGGTCGCCAGGCGGTCGGCGGCCTTCGTGTCGCGCTCCACGTCGTAGGTGCGGTAGTCCCAGTTCGGATCGTTGTAGACCATGTTCCTGAAAAACTGGGTGCCGAAGGCGTACAGGGCGCTCGTTTCCGGTTTGAAGCCGGTAATCCAGGGTCCGAAGCCGCCCGGATCGGCCTCGCCGCCCGGCGAATAGCCGGGAAACAACAGCCTGCCCCGGGAGTCGCGCAGCCCGTCGTAGATCTTGCGGAGCGCGGCGATCTGCGGCGCGGTGAGGCAGGTCTCGCTCTCCGGCCCTCCGCAGGCAATCGTGGCCGGGTCGAACCGGCAGCGGGGCGGAAGCTCGAGCACGCCGTCGGTGACCCCGTCCAGAGCGTCGCAGGCGGCCAGCACGGCGTTCTGGATCGCCGGGAGCTTCGAGGCCGGAATGTACGCCCCCGGCTCGGCCAGCGTCGCCTTGAGCAGCGCGGCCGCCGAGGAGAGCAGGCGCGTCCAGTTGTGGGCCGGAGCTCCGGCGATGATGCCGTCGTAGTCCTCCGGGAAGCGCTGGGCCTCCATGAGCGCCTGGCGGCCGCCGTTCGAGCAGGCGCTGAAATAGGACCTCCGCGGCGGCTCGCCGTAAAAGGCGCGCACGATCGCCTTGCTCTTCACCGTCATCTCATGGATGGCGCGCCAGCCGAAGTCGACGATCTTCTCCGGATGGCCCAGCGCCCAGCTTGCATCGCGTCCGTCCCCCTGATGGCCGGTGTCGGTCGAGGCGGCGGCATAGCCGCGGCGGACGGCCTGCGCCAGTCCTCCATAGTTGATGGCGCCGGCAAAGCCGCCGTTGCCCACCCCGTAGAATTTCCGGTTCCAGCCCGCCTCCGGCATCCAGACCTCGAATTCGATGTGGGAGTCCTGTGACGGCCGGATCACGCCTGCGACGCGGCAGAAAGCCGGAAGCTGGGGAATCGGCTTGCCGACGGGGGGTTCAAAAGCGCCGGAGGTGACTCGCTCGGCGCGCGTGATCGTCGTCTGCTTGAGCTCGAGCCGGGCGAGCTCTTCGCAGACCGCCGCGGCCGCACTCCAGCACCCGACCAGGCTCAACAGGACCGCAACCGCGGCGCGCGCTTTCATCGGCAGCCCTCCTCGTAGTAGGATAACCGCACGAGGCCAATGATGACGCAAACCACGCGACGAGTTTTTCTCACGACCACAACGGCCGCGGCCGCCTCTTACCGCCGCATCCTGGGCGCAAACGACCGGATCCGCCTGGCCGGGCTCGGCTGCGGCGGCAGATGCCGGCACCTGCTGTCGCTCGCAGCCCAGCAGGGCGCCGAGGTCGTGGCCGCCTGCGATGTCTACGAGCCGCGCATCGACCTGGTGCGCGAGAAGATCAACCCGCAGGCGGCAGGCTACGTCGACTATCGCCAGGCGCTCGAGCGCAAGGACATCGACGGCGTCATCATCGGCTCACCCGACCACTGGCATGTGCCGATGACCATCGACGCCATACGCGCCGGCAAGGACGTCTACGTCGAAAAGCCGGTCTCGCACAACATTGAGGAGGGGCGCAAGCTCATCGAGGTGGCCCGGGCCTCAAAGCAACTGGTTCAGGTGGGTTACCAGCAGCGTAGCTGGGAGCATTTCCAGCGCGCGCGGGAAATCATCGCTGCGGGCAAGCTGGGCAAGATCACGCTGATCCTGGCCTCCTGGTACCAGGCCTACACGGAATTCGACCCGGCGACGCCCTTCGAGCCCGCCAGGATCGACTGGAAGCGGTTCCTGGGCCATGCGCCCGAGCAGCCGCTGAGCCCCGTGCGTTACTTCCGATGGCGCTGGTTCTGGGACTTCGGCGGGGGGCATCTGACGGACCTGTACTCGCATTGGTGCGACGTCATCCACTGGTTCATGAACGACCACCGGCCCACCGAGGTTCAGTCCATGGGCGCCAGCTACGCCTGGAAGTTCGCCGAGTGCCCGGACACGATCAGCACGATGTGGGATTACGGCGGCCGTTTTGCCGTGGCCTACAACGGCACGCTGCACTGTCACCTGGAGGGCGGCACGCTCATCTTCCGCGGCGACAAGGCGATGATGAGGATCACGCGCGACGGCTTTGCCGTCTATCCCGAAGGCGTCATCCCCCGGGAGAAGACCCAGTATCCGGAGCCCGAGATCCAGATGCGCTCGCTCGAGGACGGCACCGTCGCCCACGTGCGCAACTTTCTCGAATCGATCCGCAGCCGCCGCCCGCCGAACGCTCCGCTCGAGGAGGCGGTCGGCGCCGCCGACGCCGCCCACCTCGGCAATCTCGCCCTGCGGCGGAAGCGGCGCCTGCGATGGGAGGAGGTTTGAAGCCGGCGAGCGGGGTTACGCCGTCGCCTCGCGCGCGAGCGCCTCGTCGATCCAGGTCAGGGCGGCGAAAGCAGCCGGCCAGCCGATCGTGGTGACGGCCAGCAGCGCGACGTGGCGCATCTGGTCGGCGCTGACGCCGGCAGCGGCTGCATTCCGCACCGCCGAATGCACCGCTCCCTCGTGACGGTGCCCGATGGCCAGGGCCAGCTTCACCAGCCGGCGCGTCTGCTCCTCGAGGGGGCCCGCTTCGTGACACGCCGCGCCCAGCTTCTCGAACGCCTCCCAGACGCGCGGATACTGCTGGCGGAATTCTGCGGGTCTTTCCGGTAACGGCTTCATGGCTAGCTTCCCTTCGCAATCTATCACGACGGCGGCCTCAGGACGCCAGCCACGCTTTCAGATTCGGCCACTGCTGGCGGAACGCAATGCTCGAGATGCCGAGGTAGAACAGGGCGCAAGCCACCAGACCGGCGCGCATCCACCAGCCCGGCCGCAAGGGTCCGGGCAGCAGGCGCAGATTCACGTAGAGCGTGTGCAGCGCGGAAAAGCCCAGGGCGAAGTTCATCATCACGCCGCTGGCGATGGCGAGCACCAGCGGGCTGGGCGTCAGCCGCAGAGCCACGAGACCCCAAGCGCCGTAGAGCGCGAGGATCGTGTAATAGACATACTTCACCTTATGACCCTCCAGGCGCCGCAGGCGTCCCCAGCCGGTCCACAGCACGTCGGTCCAGCGGCGGCAGATGTTGTCGAGCTGGCTTACCTGCGTCGGCGCCATGATCAGGAACCCGCACAGCAGCGTCAGGAACCAGAAGATCCGGCCGTGCCGGGCGGCGATGGCCTCCGCCGACAGGGCCGCGACGGCGTGCCCGGAGACGTCGGAGACACCCCGGATGAACTCGTAGGAGAACATCGCCGGCAGCGCCATGCCCAGCACGCAGCCTGGCGCCCAGAGCAGGAGCTGATCCCGCCGGATGTGCCGCAGCCAGCCGCGCCAGCGGGTCAGATTCTCCCCTGCCGGCTCGAAGACCTTGCCTGTGTGCGATAGCCGGATCGTGCGCCCGCCGATGGCGCTGGGGATGGCGCCGACCTTGGGACCCATCCCCCAACCCTTGTCGCGCGCGTAGTTCGAGAAGGCCGAGTTGGTCAGCCCGCCGGCGCCGGCCACGGCGGCGAAGGCCGCCAGCGTCGCCCAACTGAAGTCACCCTCGGGAAGGCTGCCCACGCGGAACAGGCCGCTCAGGATCTCCCACCAGGTGCCCGCGCTGACAAAGACAAGGACCACGAAGCCGAGGTAGCCCAGCACCAGCACCAGCTTGGTCACCATGACGCGCTCGAGCGCGTTATAGATCTTGCCGCCGAAGATGAGCGGCACGAAAGCGCTCAAGAAAATGGCATAGCTGAGCGCGCGCACCAGCGCGTCGTCGTCGCCCGTCGGCAGCCGGCCCAGGATCACCGCCGCCAGGGGCACGGCGGCGTTCGAGGACAAATAGGGCCAAACGCCCCCCAGGTCGCCCAGAACGTAGAAAACGGTCCAGAACCGCACGCCGGGCGGCGTCCGGAAGAAGCCCACAAAGATCGGCTCGCCGCAGTACAGCGTGTATCGCATCACGGAGAGGTTGTAGAAGACCTGCATCAGGATGGAGAGGTTGGCGAGCCACATCACGCGGCCGCCGTACTGCGCCGTCACCAGAGGTCCGAAGAGCCACTCCCCGCCGCCGATGTTGGCGCCCACCATCAGCAGGCCCGGACCAATGAGCATGGTCCAGTGCCGCCATTGAAAGGCCGGCGGCGGGGGCAGCTCGTCCTTGTCCCAGCTCGGGAAGCCCGCTCGCACGAGCGGTTATCGTATCACGCGACCCGGCCGAGCCGTCCTAGCCGGCCGAGGAGGCCGGCGGCTCAACCTCGGTGCCGATCCGCATGCCGTAGAAGGAACGCCGAACGAAGAACAGCGCCACGGCGAAAAAGATGACGCTCAGCACGTGCGTCAGCAACGTGCCCTGCTGCGCAGCGACCGAGACGGCCAGTTCCACGGCGAGCAACCCGAACAGCGTGGTGAACTTGATAATCGGGTTCATCGCCACCGACGAAGTGTCCTTGAAGGGGTCGCCCACGGTGTCGCCCACCACCGTGGCTGCATGCAGGTCTGTGCCCTTAGCCTTCAGTTCGGTCTCGACGATCTTCTTGGCGTTGTCCCAGGCCGCGCCGGCGTTGGCCATGAAGATCGCCTGGAAGAGCCCGAACAGCGCGATGGCGATCAGGTAGGCGATGAAGAAGTACGGCTCAAAGAAGGCAAAGGCCAGCGTGGCGAAGAAGATCGTCAAAAAGATGTTGAACATCCCCATCTGGGCGTAGCGGGTGCAGATCTCGACCACGCGCTTGGAATCTTTCACCGAGGCTTTCGTCGTGCCCTCCAGCTTGATGTTGCGTTTGATGAAGGCGACGGCCCGATAGGCTCCGGCGCTTACCGCCTGGGTGGAGGCCCCGGTAAACCAGTAAATGACGGCGCCGCCGGCCACCAGCCCGAAGAAGAAGGGCGGGTGCAGAATCGACAGGTTCGCCAGCAGCGACTCCCTGAGACCCTCGGTCAGCAACACGACGATGGAGAAGATCATCGTGGTCGCGCCCACCACCGCCGTGCCGATCAAGACCGGCTTTGCCGTCGCTTTGAAGGTGTTGCCGGCGCCGTCGTTCTCCTCCAGATGGTCCTTGGCTCTGCCGAAATCGGGATCGAAGCCGAAATTCGCTCGAATGTCCTCGCGGATGCCGGGCTGCTCTTCGATCGCGGAAAGCTCGTAGATCGACTGCGCGTTGTCGGTCACCGGCCCGTAGGAGTCCACGGCGATGGTCACCGGTCCCATGCCGAGGAAACCGAAGGCGACCAAGCCCAGCGCAAAGACCGCCGGAGCCACCATCAGGGTCGACAGCCCGAGCGTGGAGACGCCCCAGGCGATCATCATCAGCGCCAGAATCCCCACGCCCAGCCAGAAGGAGCTGAAGTTGCCCGCGACGAACCCGGAAAGGATGTTGAGCGAAGCGCCGCCTTCGCGCGTGGCCGTCATCACCTCCCGAACGTGGGCCGAAAGCGTCGAAGTGAAGATCTTTACCAGCTCGGGGATCAGGGCACCGGCGAGCGTGCCGCAACTGATGACGGCGGCCAGCTTCCACCACAGCGTCGTATCGCCGTTGAGCGACGGAATCAAAAGGTAGGAGACCAGGAAGGTCAGAGCGATCGACACGAGCGAGGTTAACCAGACGAGCGTCGTGAGCGGGCTTTCGAAGTTCATCTTCTCGGCCGCCGCGTACCGCGCCTTGGCCATGAGGTGGTTGAGGAAGTAGGACAGGCCGGAGGCGATCACCATCATGATGCGCATGACGAAGATCCACACGAGCAACTGCACCTTCACCACCGGCTCATGCACGGCCAGCAGGATGAAGGAGATCAGCGCCACGCCGGTGACGCCGTACGTTTCAAAGCCGTCGGCGGTGGGACCGATGGAATCGCCGGCGTTGTCGCCCGTGCAGTCGGCGATGACGCCCGGGTTGCGTGGGTCGTCCTCCTTGATGCGAAACACGATCTTCATCAGGTCGGCGCCGATGTCGGCGACCTTCGTAAAGATACCGCCTGCCACACGCAGCGCCGCCGCGCCGAGCGACTCGCCGATGGCGAAGCCGATGAAGCACGGCCCCGCATAATCGCCCGGCACAAACAGCAGGATGAAGAGCATGATCACCAGCTCGACGCTGATCAGCAGCATGCCGATGCTCATGCCCGCGCTCAGGGGAATGGCGTGACAGGGAAACGGACGGCCCCGCAGGCTGGCGAAGGCGGTGCGCGAGTTGGCGAAGGTGTTCACCCGGATGCCGAACCAGGCCACGCTGTAACTGCCGGCGATGCCCACCAGGCTGAACAGCAGGATGATGACGACGCGCGTGGCGTCGAAGTGCTGGAGCACGCCGAAGTAGAGGATGATGATGGCGCCGATGAAGATCTCCAGGATGAGCAAGAACTTGCCCTGAGTGATCAGGTAGGTCTTGCAGGTCTCATAGATTAGCTCGGAGACCTCGAGCATCGCCCGATGCACTGGCAGGTTCTTCAGGCGCATGTACATCATCAGGCCGAAGAGCATGCCGAGCACGCAAACCAGCAGGCCGACCATCAACAGCGACCGGCCGCCCACGCCGTCGAAAAAGGTCGCCTGATTCAGATCGGGCAGCACCAGGCTGGCCTCGCCGCCGCCGTGCGGCTGCTGAGCCGCGAGCGGCGCAGGAAGCGCCGTCAGGACCGAGAGAAGAACGAGCGCGACGATGGCGCCCGGAGTCAACGGGATCCGCATGAAACAGTTACCTCCTGGCCGGCGGCGGAGGCACGCGCCGGCCGCACGTGAGTGCGATCAGGTCTGATTGTCTGAGCTCCGCGGGGAGCCAACAGTCAACCATACCGCAAGCTCGGCCATGCGGGCAAACCGGAGCGGGCCGGTCTCATCGGTCGCCCGCTCGGTCAGACCGGCGGCGCCGGCCGCATTGACACCCGCCGCGCCGTCTCCCTATGATTAAAAGTGCGCAGGAAATGTGACTGAGCGCGCGCATCCGCGAGCGCTCTCCGGCTCCAGCCGGAGCTCCTCTCTCGTTATCTGAAGGAACCGTATGATTAAAGTGGAGAGCCTGACCAAGCGATACGCCCGCACCGTGGCGGTCGACGGCATCTCCTTCGAGGTCGAGAAAGGCCGCATCGTCGGCTTTCTCGGCCCGAACGGGGCCGGCAAGACCACGACGATGCGCGTGCTGACTTGCTTCATGCCGCCTACTTCCGGCACCGCCCGCGTCGCCGGCTTCGATGTGCTCCAGCAGCCGCTCGAGGTCAAGAAGCGCATCGGCTATCTGCCGGAAAGCCCGCCACTGTATCCCGAGATGGAGGTGGTCGAGTACTTGCGCTTCGTCGGACGGCTCAAGGGCATTCCCAAATCGGCCGTCGACCGGCGGGTCGACGAGGTCTGCGAGCGCTGCGCCATCACCGACGTCCGCACGCGGCTGCTCAGCAAGCTTTCGCGCGGCTACCGGCAGCGCGTCGGCTTGGCCCAGGCGATCATCCACAACCCGGACGTGCTCATCCTGGACGAACCCACCGCCGGCCTGGACCCCAAACAGATCAACGAAACGCGCCGCCTCATCAAGAGCCTCGCCGGAGACCACACCATCATCCTCAGCACCCACATCCTGCCCGAGGTCGAGCAGACCTGCGAGCAGGTCATCATCATCGACAAGGGCAAGCTGGTGGCCACCGACACGGTGGAGAACCTCACGCACCGGCTACGCGGCTCAGAGACCGTGGCCGTCGAGGTGGCGCCGCGCGATGGGGCGCTCGAGACGGCCGAAGTCCAGCGGCGGCTTGAGCAGGTGCCGGGCGTCAGCCGGGTCATCTTCAAGGAGACTCGCGACAACCGGCACCGCTTCGAGGTCGAAAGCCTCGAGGGTCGTTCGGTGCGCGGGGCGCTGGCGCGCAGCGTGGTCGAAGCCGGCTGGGATCTCGTGGAGCTGCATGCCACCGCGCTCAGTCTCGAGCAGATCTTCCTGCAACTGACGGCATCGGAAGACGGCGGCGCCGCCGGAGGCAAGCCATGAAGAACATCTGGATCATTTGCCGTAAAGAGCTGAGAAGTTACTTCGCCTCGCCGATCGCCTACGGCCTGATGGCCTTTTTCGCCGCCATCGCCGGCTACTTTTTCTACGTGGCGACGGCCATCTTCGTCACACGCGGCCTGGAGTCGCAAATGATGGGCCGCGGCTTTCCCATGGACGTCAACGAATGGGTCGTCCGTCCGGTGCTGATGAACATCAGCGTCATCGGCCTGTTCCTGATCCCGATGATCACCATGCGGCTGTTCGCCGAGGAGAAGCGCTCGGGAACGATCGAGCTGCTCGCCACCTCGCCCGTGCGTGACTCCGAGATCATCCTCGGCAAATGGCTGGCGGCGCTCATCCTTTACACCTGCATCCTGGCGATCTCGGCGCTCAACATCGCGCTGCTGTTCCTGTACGGAAAGCCCGACTGGCGGCCCATTCTCGTGGGTTATCTCGGCCTACTGCTTCAGGGGGGAGCCCTGCTGGCAATCGGCACCTTCATTTCGACGACGACGCGCAACCAGATCATCGCCGGCACGGCCACCTTTGCCGCCTGCCTGCTTTTGTGGGTCTTCGACTGGATCACGGCCTACGAGACGACGACCTGGGCCAAGGTCATGTCCTATCTGTCCGTAGTGACGCACTTTGAGCCGTTCGCCAAGGGCGTGCTGGATAGCAAGCACGCCATTTACTATCTCTCGGTGATCTTCTTCGGGCTCTTTCTGACCGCCCGGTCCATGGAGTCTCTGCGCTGGAGGGCTTAAGATGCGCATCGACTGGCTGAAGACGCGACAGACCAAGTACACCGCCTACGTCACCCTCTACATTGCGATCGTGCTCGCTTCGCTCACGGTGGTGAATTACCTGGCCGACCGCCATAACAAGTCCTACGACGCCACCGCCAACAAGCGCTACAGCCTCTCCGAACAGACGGTGAAGGTGGTCAAAGGCCTCGACCACGACGCCAAGATCACCTATTTCGCCCAGACCAGCCGCTTCACCGAGGCGCGCGATCTGCTGGACCGCTACGACAACCTCTCGCCGCGGCTGACGGTCGAATATATCGATCCGGACAAGAAGCCGCAACTGGCTCGCGCGGCCGGCGTGCGCAGCTACGGGACGATCTTTGTCGAAGCTTCGGGCCGGCGCGAGGAAGCCAAGTCGCTCACCGAGGAGGAGATCACCAACGCGCTGATCCGCGCGCTCAAGGGCGGCGTGCGCAAGGCCTGCATCGTGCAGGGCAGCGGCGAGCACAGCATCGAGGAGTTCGGCCGCGACGGCTACTCGAACCTCAAGGACCTGCTCGAGAAGAACAACTACACCACGCAGAAGATCTCCCTTATCGAGAAACCGGAAGTGCCCTCCGACTGCACGGTCCTCATCGTCGGCGGACCCCGCTTCGACTATCTTGATCCGGCCGTCGAAGCGATCAAGAAGTACGTCGAGGGCGGCGGCAGCGCGCTGCTGCTCATCGACCCGCCGATCCGGTTCGGCCAGCAGGAGATCAGCGAGAACCCGGCCCTGATGAAGCTGCTCGAGGGCTGGGGCGTGGTGGCCAACAAGGACCTGGTGCTCGATACGAGCGGCATCGGCAGCCTTTTCGGCTTGAGCGAGGTAGTTCCGCTGGTGAGCAACTACGAGTTTCACGCCATCGTGCGCGACATGCGCGAGATCGCCACCGCCTTCCCGCTGGCGCGCTCGCTCGAGACGAAGTCGGTGGACGGTGCCACCGTCGACAAGCTGTTTTCCACTTCGAGCAACAGCTACTCGACCACCGAGCTCGGCTCGGCGCAGATCCGGCTGGATCCGAAGAAGAACAAGCAGGGGCCCTTCACGCTGGGAGTCGCGGGGACGCTGACGGCGAAGGCCTCCTCGAGCGGCGACAACAAAGCTTCCGAAGAGAAGAAGGACAAGCAGGGCCGGTTCGTCGTGGTGGGCTCCTCCGGCTGGGTGGCCAACAACATCCTTCGCTTCAACGGCAACCGCGACCTGTTCCTGAACATGATGAACTGGCTTTCGGCCGATGAGGATCTGATCTCGATCCGGCCGAAGGAGCCTGAGGATCGCCGCCTGAACCTGACGCGCCAGCAGATGAGCCGGATCCTCTACGGCAGCGTCTTCGGCCTGCCGCTCATCATCATCGCCGCCGGCCTGAGCGTCTGGTGGCGCCGGAGGTAGCAGGATGCGGATCCGCGGGTTGCTTGTCGCCGCCGCGGCGCTGGCCGCTCTGGGCGGCCTGCTTTACTGGTCCAACCGCGCCCAAAAGGCCAAGGAGGGCAAACCGGATCCGAACGCCCCTCCGAAGATTCTCGAACTCAAGGAGGACAACCTCGTCCGCTTGGAAATCCGCAAGCGAGATCAGCCGGCGGTGGTGCTCGAGAAGGGCCAGGACGGTAACTGGAAGATCACGGCCCCCGAGGCGCTCAATGCCGACCAGGACTCGGTCCGCAGCCTGGTGTCGACCGTCACCTCGCTGAACTCCGACCGCGTCATCGAGGAGAACCCGCAGGATCTCAGCCCCTACGGGCTCCAGGCGCCCGCAGTCGAGCTCGTCATCGGGCAGAAGGAGGGGGGCGAGAGGAAACTGCTCATCGGCGACGAGACGCCGACCGGCAGCTACTACTTCGTCAAGCTCGACGGCGACGCGCGCGTGTTCACCATGGCGAGCTGGAACAAGACGAGCATCGACAAGAGCGTCTGGGACCTGCGGGACAAACGCCTGCTCACCTTCGATTCCGACAAGCTGACGCGCCTGGAGTTGAACGCCAAGAACCAAACCATCGAGATCGGCAAGAACGCGCAGAACGAATGGCAGATTCTCAAGCCCCGCCCGCTGCGCGCCGACGGCGGCAACGTCGAACAGCTCCTCAGCCGCCTCCGCGACGCCAAGATGGACACGAACCTCACGGCCGAGGAGCGCAAGAAGGCCGAGGCCGCTTTCGCGAAAGCCTCCCTCGTCGCTATCGCTCGGGTGACGGACGCCGCCGGCACGCAACAGCTCGAGGTCCGCAAGACAAAAGACAACGATTACTACGCCAAAAGCAGCGTCATTGACGGCATCCATAAGATCACGAGCTGGGTGGGCGAGGGCCTGGACAAGGGGCTTGACGATCTGCGCAACAAGAAATTGTTCGATTTCGGCTGGAATGAGCCGACGAAGATCGAATGGCGCGACGGCGCCGAGACGGCCGTCTACGAAAAGAGCTCCGACAAGTGGATGCGTGCCGGCAAACAGATGGACTCGACCAGCGTGCGCAATTTCATCGACAAGCTTCGTGACCTTTCCGCTCAGGGCTTCCCGGAGAAAGGCTTTACCGAGCCCGTAATCGAAGCCCGCGTCAGTTGGGACGACGGCAAGCGCACGGAGAAAGTGCTGATCTCGAAGAACGGCGACAAGTATTTCGCCCGGCGCGAGAATGAACCGGCCATCTACGAGCTCACCGCTTCGGACGTCGACGGGCTGCGTAGCGCGGCCAAAGACGTCAAGGAACAGGCGGAGAAGCCGGATGAGAAAAAGAAGTCCTAGAGGCGGCGCGGCCGCCCGGGCCGGAACATGAACGGCCTGCTCACCGATCTCTACCAGTTGACCATGGCTGCCGGCTACTTTCAGGCCGGCAAAGCCCGGGAGATCGCCACCTTCGAGCTGTTCGTCCGGCGCCTGCCGCCGAACCGGAACTATCTGATCGCCGCCGGCCTGGCCCAGGCGGTTGACTACCTGCTGAACCTGCGGTTCACCTCCGAAGAGATCGCCTACCTGCGCGGGCTCGCCCAATTCGCTCGCGCGCCCGCGGAATTCTTCGACGCGCTGGCCCGCTTCCGGTTCACGGGCGATCTGCTTGCCGTGCCTGAGGGGACGATCGTCTTCGCCGGCGAGCCGATCCTCACCGTGCGCGCTCCGCTCATGGAGGCCCAGATCCCAGAGACTTACCTGCTCGCCACGGTGGGTTTTCAGTCGCTGGTGGCGACCAAGGCCTCCCGGCTGGTGAACGCTGCGGCGGGTCGCGCGGTGGTGGAGTTCGGCACGCGCCGCGCCCACTCCCCTGAGGCGGGTGTGCTGGCGGGCCGCGCCGCCTATATCGGCGGCTGCATCGGCACCAGCAACACGCTGGCCGGCTTCCGCTATGGGATTCCCGTCTTCGGCACCGCGGCTCACTCCTGGGTGCTCGCCTTCGAATCCGAATTGGAGGCCTTCCGGCAGCTTCAGCAGTTACTCGGACCGGCGGCCGTTTTTCTGATCGACACCTACGACACGATCGAGGGAGCGCGGAAGGCGGCTTCGCTCGGCCGGCCGATGTGGGGCGTGCGCCTGGACAGCGGCAATTTGGTGGAGCTTTCCCGGGCGGTCCGGAGGATCCTGGACGAAGCCGGCCTGCCCGACGCCAAGATCATGGCCACCGGCGATCTCAACGAGTACAAGATCCTGGAGCTCGCCAAGGAGCGCCTGCCGATCGATGCCTTCGGGGTGGGCACCGAGCTGGCCACTTCGGCCGATGCGCCGGCCCTCGGCGTCGTCTACAAGCTCGTCGAGCTCCGTTCCGGCGGCGTTACGCGGTACACCGCCAAATTCTCCCAAGACAAGGAAACCATGCCGGGCGCCAAACAGGTCTTCCGCTTTCCGGATCACGACGTGATCGGCCGCGCGGGTGAACGCCCGGCCTGCGCGCCGGACGGCACGCCGGCCGAGGCGCTGCTCCGTCCGGTGATCCTCGACGGCGAGCTCGTGGCGGAGTTGCCCGGCGTCGCCTCGGCCCGGCAGCGCGCTCAGGAGTCGCTCAAGCGCCTCCCGACAGCGTGCCTGAGCCTGTTCACCATCGACCCGCCCTATCGTGTCGAATACAGTGAGGAGATCCGGAAGCTTCAGGAAAGCATTCGCGACAGCCGCGTGGGAGCTCCGCTATGAAAACCGTATTCTTTGACGTCGACACCCAGATCGATTTCCTCTACCCTGCCGGCGCCCTGTACGTGCCCGGCGCCGAGCGGATCGTCCCCATCGTGGCCCGCCTGAACCGCTTCGCCGCCGAGCACGGCATCCCGGTGATCTCGACCACCGATGCCCATGCCGAAGACGATCCGGAATTCCGCCAGTGGCCGCCGCACTGTGTAAAGGGAACGCTGGGGCAGCGCAAGCCGGAAGAGACGCTGCTCGAGCCCCGCCGGGTGGTGCCGTCAACCCCGGGCGAATTTTCCGCGGTGAGTGTGGCGCAGATCATCCTCGAGAAGCAGGCGCTCGACTGTTTCACCAACCCCAACCTGCCGGCCATCCTCGACCGGCTGGGCGCCGAACGGGCGGTGGTCTACGGTGTGGTGACCGAGTATTGCGTCCGCGCTTGCGCTCTCGGGCTGCTCGCGCGCGGCCGGGCGGTGGAGGTCGTCACCGACGCCGTTCAGACGCTCAAGGAAGAGGACGGCCGCCGCGCCCTGGAGGAGATTCAGGCCGCCGGGGGACGCTTGACAAACCTCGAGGAAGTTCTGGCGCCTCCGAGCTAGCTAAGCTCCGCCTTCCGCCGGCGGGATCTCGACGCGGCGGGCATGGCGCCAGAGCCGCTCCAAGTCGTAATACTCCCGCGCCTTTTCGGAGAAGACGTGGACGATGTAGTCGCCGTAGTCGATCAGCACCCAGTCGGCGCCTTCGTAACCTTCGGTACTGATCGCCCGCTCACCCAGGTCCTTGAGCCGCTCCAGGATCTCATCGGTAATTGCCTGGATCTGGCGCGGGTTCGTTCCGGAGCAGATGACGAAATAATCCGTGAAAGAGGTAACTTCCCGCAGGTCCAGCACGGTGAGGTTGACGGCCTTTTTCGATTCAGCGGCGCGGACCGCAGCCAGCCAGAACTGGCTCCCCTCGGTCGCAATTGGCGCTGCGGGCGATGCCGTTTGCTTCTTCACCGAATCTACCGGGCGACAACCTCCTACTGTTTGATCGTACTACAATCGGGGAATAAGGGATGAAGCTATTCCTGCGGTTGGCCTGTCTCGGCCTGGGGCTTTCGCTCTGGTCGATGGCGGCTGCTTCCGAGGGTACGGTCCTCGAAAAAGCTCGCGCCGAACGCGATCGCATCCGGGCGCTGGTGGAGGCCGGGGCCCTGCCGCGGAACGCCCTGGAGGAGGCCGAACGCCATCTCGAAGAAGCCGCCGATGAAGCCGTGCTCGACCGCACGCTCTACGGCTCGCTCGCGCTCGAAGAGCTGACCGAGTCGCAGGCCGAGGAAATGGTCGCCGCGGCCGAGCGGCTCCTCGAACGCGCGCGGCAGCGCCTGGAGCGTCTCCGCCGGCTCGTCGAAGAAGGAGCCGTGCCGGCCACTTCGCTCGAACGCCCCTGGGAAGAGCTCGCCCGGCGCCGCCAGACGCTGGATCTGGCCCTGGAGCGCGCCCGGCTTCTCCAGGAGCTCGCCGCGATCGCGCAAGCGGAGGCTGAGCTGGCCTCCGCCGAAGAGGAAGCCTCACCCGGCCGCGCCGGACTGGTAAGTCGCTTCGAGGGTCGAGGCGTTTTGCCCGCCTCGCAGATGGAATACATCCGGCGGGCATTCGAGCGCGAGTTCAAGCGCCCGCTCCCGGTAAGCGCCGCCGGCGCCACCGCCGTGCACCGGGCGCTCGGCTTCGATCACCGCGGGCGCGTCGATGTCGCGCTTCACCCGGATCAGCCCGAGGGCCGCTGGCTGATCGGATTGCTCGAACAGCTGGGCGTGCCATACTACGCCTTCCGCAGCTCTGTGCCGGGAAGGTCCACCGGCGCCCACATCCATCTGGGTCCGCCCTCGACACGCCTCGGGACTGGCGACTGAAGCCGTCTGTCCATGTCCAGCCACTCCCTCAAGGTCCTCGTCAGCGCCGACGAGATCCGCCGGCGCGTCCTCGAGCTTGCCGGCGAGATCGAGCGGGATCACCCGGACGGGCCCTTGTACCTGATCGCCGTCCTCAAGGGCGCCTGTTTCTTCCTGGCGGACCTGGCGCGCGCCATCCGCCGGCCGGTGCGCCTGGATTTCATCGGCATCTCCTCTTACGGCTCTTTCACTTCGAGCTCCGGCCGCTTCATCTTGACCAAGGGACTCGACAGCTCCATCGAGGACGCCGACGTCGTGCTGGTCGAGGACATCATCGATACCGGAGCGACGCTCGAATACCTGATGGAATACCTGAACCGGCACAAGCCGCGCTCGCTGCGCGTGGCCGCTTTGCTCGACAAGCCCGGCAGGCGCACCCGCCCGGTCGCCGCCGATTATGTCGGCTTCGAGATCCCGAACCGCTTCGTCGTCGGCTACGGGTTGGACTTCGCCGAGGACTACCGGAGCCTGCCCGACATTTGCGTGCTGGACCACTGAGGCCGTCCCGCCGCGGGATGCTACCATTGACGCAAGTCGCATGAAGGGCAACTGGCGGGGAAGCGCCCGGCTGGGCGCATGCTGGGGCGCGGTGATCTGGGGCGCGTACGCCGTCACCGAGTCCGCGTTCTTCACGCTCCGGCCACTGCTCCAGCATTACGCGGATTACGTCACGCCGGCGCACATCCGCTGGAGCCTGCTGTTCTGGCTCATCTACCTGGGCATCGGGTCGATCGCCGGAGCCCTGGGTGGGATGTTCGTCGCGCGGCTGCGGTCCGCCGCGACTTCGTCGAGCTGGGAGGGTTATCAGGCCGCCGCAGCCGCCTCGCTCGCCCTCGCATTTGTCGCCAAGGGGCTCTGGGCCGGCTCGATCGATCCGGCGCATCTGGAGCCCGCTGCCTTGCTTGCCGGCTCTGGGCTGCTGGCCGCCTCCCTGACGGCGCTGGTCTGGCCGCGCGCGGCCTCCTCGCTGGCGCCCGTCTGCGGGCCCTGGACGTTGTCCCTCGTGTTGCTCGGGGCAGCCTTTGCGGCTTCGGGCGGTTATAAGCTTCGGGGTGTGCTGCTGGCGGCAGTGGCAACCACAGCGCTGCTCACGCGGTGGTGGCTAAACCCCAGGTCCGGCACGGCGCTCCCGCCCCGTTGTCACGGCTGGGCGCTGGCGGCCGCGGTGGCCGCCCTGGCCAGCGCCGTCGCTCTCAGCAGCCGCGGCCTGCCGGCCGTCCCGGAAGCGTCAGTTCTCCCGGCCGCCGGCCGCCCGAACATCGTGCTGGTAGTGCTGGACACCGTCCGCGCCGACCACCTGTCGCTTTACGGCTATGGCCGGCGGACCACGCCTTTCCTGGAAAGCCTCGCCCGTGAGGCAACCCTGTACACAGAGGCTGTCGCGCCGTCGAATTTCACGTTGCCCTCGCATGCCTCGATCTTCACCGGCCTGTACCCGCGCTCCCACGGCGCCGTCATCTTTCCGCCTGGGACGCCCAACTTCCAGATACTGGAACGCGAGTACGAAACCCTGGCCGAAATCCTGCGCTCCCGGGGTTACCGGACAGTGGCCTCCTCCGCCAATGCGGTCTTCGTCAATGCGGACTACGGCCTCGCCCAGGGCTTCGAGGCCTTCGCCAACCTCCGGCCCGTTCACCTCCTGCCGGCGCGGCGTGGCGGCACGCTGCGCTCCGGCATTCGCCGCCTGCTCACCCCCTTCTTCGCCACGCAACCGATCGATGAGGCGTACCGTAACGCAGCCGCGATCACGGACGACGCACTCGTGCTCCTGGGGAAGGCTGCCGCCTCCGGCCATCCGGTCTTCCTGTTTCTGAACTGTATGGACGCCCACGAGCCCTACGTCGTACCGCACCCCTACGACACGGCGTTTCCCGGCAGGAATCCGCGGCTCACCTATGACGATTACCGCCGAACGATGAGGGAGGTGGTCAGCCGGCGCCGTCCCATCACCGAGAACGAGCGGAGCCATTACATCTCCCAGTACGACGGCGCCATCGCCTATCTCGACGCTCAACTGGAGCGGCTCGTCGATGGCCTCAAGAGTGCCGGTCTGTGGGAGAACACAATGCTCATCGTCACTTCCGACCACGGTGAGGCATTCGGCGAGCACCAGTTCGTCGGGCACTCGGCGTCCCTTTACCAGGACCAGGTCTTTATCCCCCTGTTCATTCGCTATCCGGGCCAGCGCAGCGCCCGGACGGTACGGTTCCCTGTAAGCCTCGTCGACCTGATGCCGACCATCCTCGACGTAGCAGGCATCCCGGCTTCCCGGCCTCTTCAAGGACGGAGCCTGCTCCGGGACGAAGAGCTCGAAGGCGCCCCGGTCTTTGCCGAGAACAACGCTGACCCGGAGGTGGCCAACTTGCGTGCTCACCACCCGCTGACCCAAACCGCGGTAATCGGTGGAGACAGGAAGCTGATCGCCTCTGCCGGTCAAGGTGAGGAGCTCTACGACCTGTCGCGGGACCCGGGCGAGACGGCCAACCTCGCCCCGGTCGAGCCGGAGGCCGCCGCGACGCTGCGGCGCAGCCTGAACGCCTGGCTTGAGAGGACGCCTCTCCGCGTCAATCGCCTCAGACGGGCCGATCCAAGAGCCATCGAGCGGCTGAAGAATTTCGGCTACATTCACTGACGCTTCAACGCCTGGCGGCCCGGAAGTACGTGCGGGCCAGCATCACCGCGCACCACTGATCGGCTTCGCGGAACACGGTGTAATCCCGGAAGAAGAAGACATTCCCCCAGGAGGCAGGTACCGGACGGGGATGATTCGAGTAGAAGGCAATGTCCGGGCGACCCCAGACGCGATAGATGACGGTGTGCCAGCCGTAGCCCCTGGCGCGCATCTCGCGAACGAGATCCGGAAGCTCGTACCGGAGGCCGGAAGCGCCGAAGGGCGTCCCGCGATCCCAGAACTCCGCGCAGACCACCGGATAGCGATGCTCGCCCATGCCCCGGATGACATCCAGGTCAAAGCCCTCTGTGTCGATCTTCACCAGGCCGATCTCGGCCGGAAAGGCGCCCTCGGCGTGCAGCGCCTCGAGTGTCCGCACGCGTACCGGCACCCGGCCGGTGAAAACCAGCTCGGGTGGCATGGCGTGATCGAGCAGCGAGGCGTAGGCAGTCGCCTCGCCGTAGCGGCCATCCGGCGACCGGTCTTCGGCAAGATAGAGCGGCATGACGGCCTCGCTCGCCCCGAGCGCACAGTCGAAGGCGCGAAAGCCGGCACGCTCGCTGAACCGCTCGACAAGACGCGCGTAGACGGCCGGGTTCGGCTCAAACGCGTAGACCTCGAAGCCTGCTTCGAGCAGCCGGTCGGAGACCTCGCCCACATGCGCCCCGACGTCGAGCGCCCTCCGGTGCGGCAGGAACGTGTAGAGGAAGGCCATCAGACCGACCTCCGGATTTTCGAGTTCGTAGCCCGACTCCTCGATGGCCACCTCGTAGCGCCGCAGCCCGGCAGCCTCGACGAGCTGAATCGACGCCTCGAGCAGCGCCGTCTGGGTCTCGGCCAGGCGGTTGTTCTGCTCGATCACCACGTCGAGTTGCCAATCGGTGTGGTTGAGCCGGTCGTGCACGGTGCCGACCAGCGCATGGCCGCACATCTTGAGCAGCCGTTTGATCTCGTTTCGGATCCTCATCTTTGTTTTCCGCTGTCACCCGGGCCCGCCTCGAGCGCCGCGCGCAGCCGCTCGAATCGGTCGTCGGCCGGCCGCCCCAGCTCGAGCGAACGCCAGATCCAGTCCAGAGCGCCTTCGGCAGAGAACAACGGCGCCAGTTCGAGCGCCCGCCGCCTGATTGCCAGATTTCGCTCCGGCTCCAGGATCCGGGCCACGGCCTGCCGGAACGCCGCCCGCTCGTAGGGACATACCAGGCCGATGCCGCTTTGCTCGACGAATCGCGCCGCCGCCGTCTCGCGGGCGCCCAGCACCAGGACCGGAACGTGGGCTGTCGCAAGAAGAAACGGGATCCGGCTGGGCAGGCTGAGGGCGGCAATCGCCCGCCGGTCGTCGGAGAGCTCGAGCGTGCCCGTGGGCGCCACCGCGAACGGCGCCCTCCGCAGAACCTCGATCAGCGCCTCATCGGCGAGCGGCTCCCCCTCGGCGACGAAGATCGAAGCTCGCGCCAGGGCTGAGGGCTCCGCCTCGAAATACCGGAAATGCGACCGCGCATACCAGTAAAGGCGGACGCCGGAGCCGCGCACCGTCTCCCGGAGGCGCTTGAGCCAGCCCTCGCCCCAGATGTTGCCGACGATGACGCCCCAGGGCGCTTCGGCCTCGAGCGGCGGCGGATCGAGTCGCCGGAGGATGTGCTTCGGCTCGACCACAGGGGGCATCCACCAGAACTTGAGCCCGTACTTGGCCTCATAGCCTGCCGCCATCTCGCGCGAGATCGCCAGGCGCAGCCGGGACGCCGCCAGAAGCTCCGCCATCAACGCATCGGGAATGCCCGGCTCCAGGAGGTTCTGGTCATCCATCAGATAGGCGCACATCGGCGCGCCGGAAATCGACTGGAGCGCCACGGCGTTGCGCGCGTCGTCGGCAAAGTAGGGCACGGCGAGGATGCGGGCCACCGTGTGGCCCTGGAGCGCCCGCAGCACGTTCTCGAAAATTCGCGGGCGAATCGCATCCCCATGCGCGATCTTGAGCTCGACGTCCCCCAGCCGCTGGTCTCCCCCGAAGTGGTCCCGCGAACGGATGGTGATCAGGTTCGGGCAGCCCTCGAACAGCCGGCCGAGCAGCACGCCGACACCGTGGCAGTCGTTGATCTCGATGTGCGTGACAACGGCGTCGGCGCCCGCCAGCCAAGCGGATTCCTCGAGCCCGGCCGACGGGATCGGCCGGGGCTTTCCGCAGAGTTCGAGCAGCCGCGCCGCCAGCGCCTCGTTGCGCTTCCAGAGGGGATCGGCGGGAAGCGTCACGGCCCGGTGCGCCTCCGGAAACGGTGCGCGGGTAGAACCTCCGCCACCCGGGCGCCTTCATACCCTGCGAAGGCTTCCTCGAAGCGCTCGTCGGCCGGCCTTCCCCGCTCGATCGACTCCTCGAGCCACCGGACCACGCCGGCATCGGAGAAACGCGCCGCCACAGCCGCAGCCTGGGCCCGGTAACGAGCCTGGGTCTCCGGCTCGAGGAGCCGCTCGACCGCCCCACGAACCGCCGGGGCGGAATAGGGTACGACTTCGCCGACGCTGAAGTGGCGGATAAACCGCGCCGCGCAGGTCTTCTCGCTTCCGAGCACCAGCACCGGCGCCTGCGCCACCGCCAGGGCGAACAGGATCCGGCCCGGCAAGCTCAACCACGCCACGCCCGCGTTGATCTCGCCGCCCTCGAGCTCGGCCGCCGGGACGATGACAAATGGGCGCTCGCGCAGCAGCACGGCAAGCTCCGCCTCCGGCGCCACTCCGTGCGCGACAATTCCTGCCCGCTCGAGCGCCTCCGGCGCAAAGCGCAGCCAGGGCGACCGGTTGTTGCCGTACCAGTCGGCCGCGCAGCCGCTCCGCGCGAGCACCTCCACGGTGCGATCGAACCACCGCTGGTCCCAGAAGCTCCCGAACAGCACCGGGCGGCTCGAAGCCGCCGACACCGGCCGGGCCGCGCGCAGGATCAGGTGGTCCGGCACGACGGCGGGCAGCAGCCAGAATTCGAGGCCGTACTTGCGTTCATAGGCATAGCGAAGCTCCGGGTGCGTCACCAGGCGCACAGACGCGCGCGAGAGCAGCTCCTCCATCATCGGGTCCGGGATCCCATCGATCGCCACGTTCTGGTCGTCCATGATCCAGACCGCCAGGCGAGCGCCGTAAGCGGCCTGGAGGGCGATGGCCGTGGCCGCCTCGTCGGGGAAGTAGGGTACGCAGAGCGCCTGGCGAACCTCGCGGGCGCCGACGACGGCCAGCACGCGCCGGAACCATTCCGGCCGCGCAGCGCCGCGCTGCGGCACCAGCGCCTGCCAGTCGCCGAACTCTTGCGCGCCGTAATCGTTGCGGGAGCGGATCGAGAAGACCGCCGTCCGCCCGCGCAAGACCCGTTGAACCAGGACGCCCGTGCCGTGCCGGTCGTTCACCTCGTTCGCCGTGACGACCGCCAGATCGACCGGCGTTTCCTGAAGGCTGACCCGCTCCGGCTCGCCGGCTCCCAGCAGGTGTCTCAGCCGGCGCCGCCGGGCTTCGTTCAGCGCAAACGCCGGACCCATCACCGCCCATCCAGCGGTCGCGCGATCTTCACGAACGTTTCGACCTCGCCCGCTCGAGAATACGCCGCGCCCGCGTCGGATTGAAGACCCCGCAGGAGCAGAAGCGCGTCAGATAGTTGGCGGCCTGCTCCGGCGTGCGCCGGCCCTCCTTTACCCAGTCGACCATTTTCCGGGCCAGCGAGTGGGCGATCATGCCGTGCCCGCACATGGTGGAGAGCATCAGCACGTCGGCTTCGGGCAACTTTTCCGTCTTGCCTTCAAAGCCCAGCGAGTAGCCGACGCTGTGGCGCCGAATGCCGGCGGCATGGCAACACTGGTCCGCCCCGTCGATCGAGGTGGAGATGTTGATTGAAAGGCCCAGGTCCGCCTCGCGCACCTTTTTGAGAAACGCTTCGGCCGCCTCGCGATTGTCGAAGACCGCCGCCGCCGTGGTGATCGTATCCAGCCCGTCGATGACTGCGCGAAAGTCCGGTGTATTGTCCCGGCGCCAGTGCACGAGCGGGTTTAGCTTCCGGCAGGGCCGCAGCGCCCCGCCGTGCCGCGCATCACCCAGATTGACCGGTTTGAACTCCAGGGCCATCTCCAGAAACTTCTTCAGCTTGGGCAGCGCGCCCTGGTCGTTCTTGCCGCGGCAGCACATGGCGAAAACGACGTAATCGTCCCGGAAGCTCTCGGCGTCCCCGTAGCGGTGCAACGTGTTCGTCATGGCCTTACCTCGCCGCTCCGACGGTCTCCGGCTCCCGCGCCGGCTCGTTGGTCACCCTGCCCAGTCCGGTATTGGTCTTGGCCCGATGGAGCTTGTAGCCCAGCCGCTCCAGGATCGGCGCGACGACGTTCTCCTCGCCGCGCTCATCGCACCGCGTGCCGACGCCGAGCGACACCACCGTGTCGATGCGTTTCTCGATCTCCCAGACCAGCCGGATGATCTCCTCGGTCCGCTCGACCGGAACCTTGATTTCGACGATCGCCGAGAGGATCTTCTCGTCGAGGAGGTCCTCGCGGATGTCGCCGGTGGCGGTGTCCTTCATCAGGGTCGTCACCGGGTTGCGCCGCTCGAAGTGCACGCCCGCGCGGGCGAGCGCCCGCGTCATCTCCTGGATCTCCCAGAAGCGCACGCCGACGCCGGGCCGCCCAAACTCGATCGTAAATCCCACCTCGCCCACCTGGATGCGCCCGGAGACGTCGTTGGTTTTGACCTCCTCGGTGCCGCGGCCCTCCACTCCGGTCGACTCGTGCGGCACCCTCGGATCGGAGAAAGCCCGGCGCACGATCCGCGGCCAGGTGAGCTCCTCCGGCTCGAAGGCGGCGGTCGGGCAGACGTCCGGCTCCGGGTCGAACCGCAGCCGGAACCAGGAAAACAGCCGCCGGAGCGCCCGCACCAGCGTGGGGTTCAGGTGCTCCTGGCTCATGCCGTTCAAGCAGGTGTAGCACTCCACGCACTCGTCCCGGTCGATGGTCGCCCGCCGGATCACCGGATCGATGTAAATGGCGCCCATCGGGCAGACGTAGGTGCAGTTGCCGCAGGCCACGCAACGCTCAGCGCTGATCCTCATCGGCGAACCTCCGAGCCGAAGATCGAGCGGGTGGCGTCGATTCTGGTGAACAGAACGGCCGCCACCGCGCTCAGCCCTGCCGCCACGAGAAAGGGCGTCTCCCAGCCGTAGCCCCGCACCAGGTAGGCGAGCAGAGCCGGCGAAATCGCGCCTCCTATGTTACCGCAGGTATTCATGACGGCAGAGACCGACCCGGCCCAGTCGCCGCCGACATCGAGCGGGATCGCCCAGGAGACGCCGACAGTCACCTCCAGCCCGAACATTCCGAGACAGGAGTACCAGACGCTTGAAACCGGATCCGGCGTGAGCGCCGCCAGGGCGATGCCTGTGGCGGCGATGAGGAAACCGGCGGCGCCCACGGCCCGCCGCGCCAACCGCAGGTTGCCGGTGCGCTCCGCCAGCCGGTCGGAACTCCAGCCTCCCACCAGGTCTCCCAGCGTGCCGGCCAGAAGAGGCAGGCTCGCATAGAAGCCCATCTGCTTCAGGTCAAAGCCGCGGTGGTCGTTCAAGTACTTCGGAAACCAGTCGAGATAAACCGCGAGACAGTAACCGTAGAGCGCGTACATCGACGAGAGCACCCACAGATTCCCATGGCGCAGGATGCGACCCCAGGGCACGGCGCGCGAAGTTCGGGAGCGCGGCCCGCCGAGCGCCCGGTGAATCATCTCCCGTTCGGCGGCGTTCACCGAGCGGTGCTCCTCGGGCGTGTCGCGGTAATAGAGATACCAGACGACCGCCCAAAGGATTCCCAGGGCGCCGAAAACGAAGAAGGGCGTGCGCCAGCCGTAGGCGGCGATCAGCAGGACGACGATGGGGGGTGTGAAGGCCGCACCGAGCCGCGAGCCGGCGTGCGTGAGCCCTTGCGCGTAGCCGCGCTCGGTGGGCAACATCCAGCGTGACAGCGAACGCGTTGCGATGGGAAAGGCGCCGGCTTCCCCCACCCCGAACAGAAAGCGGAAGACGGCCATCGAGGCGGCGTTCCAGGCCAGCGCCGTCGCCGAGGTGAACAGGCTCCACCAAGTGACGATCAGGGCCAGGGCCCGCCGGGGCCCGATGAGATCTCCGAGCCAGCCGCCCGGAATCTGAAACAGCGCGTAGCCCCATCGGAAGGCCGCCAGGATCCAGCCCATCGTCACCAGCGAGAAGCCGAACTCTTGCTGGATGACCGGGACGGCGGCCGAGATCACCACCCGATCCATGTAGGTGATCATGTAGGCCGCCACGGTGAGCCACAGCACGATGTGGCGGACGCGGGTGGGTCGCGCGCGCTTCTCGCTCATCGGGGATGTTTCGCCGATCGTAACAGAAGCCGCCCGGCCCTCGCGGCGTGCGATTTTTTCTCCGTTGCCGCCACTAGTTAACCAGAGATCCACTGAGTCGCACGAGAAACCCGGGCCCGCCCGGCGCAAGCAGGGCTGGCGGGCCTTCTGTCTGGTGAGGGCATTGTGAGCCGTCTACCCAGTTGTTTGCTGCTGTCGCTCGAGGGTGACGTCCCGGAGCTCGACGCTCTGCTGGAACGCGTGCGCCGGGGAGATTCGGATGCGGTCGTCGAACTGCGCCAGACTTGCGCCGGCGGCATCCGCTTCTTTCTGGAGCGAACTTTCGACCCCGCGGATCCCCAAAGCGCAACGAGACGCGTCTTTGATGCGCTCGTCCGGCGCATCAGAGAGAATGAGGCGGACGCCAGCCTGGCGGAGGCGGTGCGAGCGGCAGCGCGCGATTGCGGCTTCGTAACCCCGCGGCAGCGCCGGAGGAAACCACCTGCCGCCAGGGTTCGCGCCCTCAAAGAGGCTCTGGCGAACTGCTCCGAGCTCGAGCGCGAATATCTCGAGCGTTGTTATCTCCACGGGGAGGACCCGGCCGAAGTGCGCGACGAACTCGGCCTGAGCCGCGAGGAGGTCACGGCGCTCCACCGCAGGCTCGGTGGTCCCGCGCGGATGCTGCTTCAAGCCCGTGCGGCCGGCAAGAGCTGAACCTGGCGAGGCTGCTATCCTGTCCGGGCGAATGCGGCCTCTTCCCGAAGCCCTCGCCACCGCGATCGACGAAATCCAAAGCGATCGCACAAGCGGCGCCGCCGCGCTGGCGCGCCGGGCCGCCCAAGCCGTTTTCGAGGCTGCGCCCGAGCTCGACCGGCTGGCGCCGGAAGAGAGACTCCTGACCCTGACCGAGATCGCCCGCCGTCTGGTGCTCGCGCAGCCGGCCATGGCCCCGCTGGTGAATCTCGCAGACACGCTCCTGCGGGGAACCGGCTCGATCGGGGATGCTGCGGGCAGTTTCCTCCAGCATTTGGACTCGGCGCGGGACAGGGTCGCCCGCCACGGCGCCGCGCTCATCGCGGGCGGCGGCGCGATCCTCACCCACTCCTCCAGCCAAGCCGTCCTTGACGCCCTGCTCGCCGCACACGCCTCCGGCAAGCGCTTCCTCATCTATGCGACCGAATCGCGCCCGCAGCGCGAGGGCGTCTGGCTGGCGCGCCGCCTGGGCGAAGCCGGCATCGCGGTGCGGCTCATCATCGACGCCGCCGTTTTCGCCCGGCTGCCGAACTGCTCGCTCGCCCTCACCGGCGCCGATGCGATTTCGAGCGCCGGCGTCGTCAACAAGACCGGGACCGCCCCGCTCGCCCTTGCTGCGCGCGCCCTCGGCAAGCCGTTCTACGTGCTGTGCGGCACGGAGAAGTTCCTACCCGCAGGCTACCGCCTGCCGCCTGAGCCCGCCAAGCCGGTTGAGGAGATTCTCCCCGAAGAGCTGCCGAACGTCGCAGCGGAAAACTTCTATTTCGAGACAACGCCGTTGGAGCTTGTCAGCGGCGTCATCACCGAGGAGGGCCTACTCGCCCCGGAGCAGGTCCGGGCGCGCCTCGAGGCGCGGGGGATTCATCCGGCGCTGCTCATCAACACCGGCAGTTGAGCATGACCTCCACTTTCCGCCGTATGGTCTCATGCGCCTCGGGGACGCTCAACACGTCGCACTCGGAACCCAGGATGAACGGGTGCGCGGCGGCCGCCATCCGCTCGAGCAGCTCGCAGGTGAGCCGCGCCACCTCCTCCACCGGCATCCGGCTGTCGGAATAGAAGGACTTCGTGGGCAGGTTGCCGTAGAGCACGACGTCGCGGGGCACCCTCGCCGCGTCCTCCCACAGTCGCCGCGAGCTGCCCAGGCTGAGAATCACCGGGTGAAGCCGCCGGCCGAAAGCCTCCACCATGGCGTCAGTGGTTTCGCCGCAATCATGGAAGATCAGGTCCACGCCCGCATCGTCCATCTGTCGCTTCAGCCGGAGATTGGGCTCCATCACGAACCGCTCGAAGATGTCCGAGCCCGCCGCGATCTGTTTGGGCGAGAGGTAGACCGCGTTGGCCGCCGGCTCGCAGACAATGATGGCCCGGGCGCCTGCGGCAATCTGCGCGGCGACCGAGCGCGCCACCGTGAGCTCGGCCAGCTCCGCGGCGCGCTCGGCCAGCGCGACCGCAGGCTCCTCTTCGCCGGT
The DNA here is from genome assembly GCA_938003835.1 of uncultured Bryobacteraceae bacterium. Lineage (GTDB taxonomy): Bacteria > Acidobacteriota > Terriglobia > Bryobacterales > Bryobacteraceae > CALKXJ01. The sequence goes on from CALKXJ010000012.1 coordinate 231,302, forward strand.
GAGCCCCATGCCGGCCAGCGCCACGGCCGAGATCGGGTCTCCGACGAGTTTGGTCATCAGCGAGAATGGCCCGATGGTCATCCCCACCGGCACCAGATCCGTGTGGCGGGCGATGTAGCGGATGGCCTCCTGATGCGCCCGGTTGCCCTCGCCGAACGGCGCATCCTGCCGCCGCCGGAGCGTCTCGACCGCCTCCAGAGGCGGCGGCTCGCGGAACTGGAACTGCTCGATCTCGCTCTCGGCGACGCCGAGGTTTCCGAGCAGGTCGGCCTTCTCCAGCCGCAGATCCATGAGCGGGATCGCCAGCGGGGACCCGTAGCGCCGCGCGGCCCGCTCCACCACGCGCCCGAGCGCCTCCCCATCCCGGCGGACCGCTTCCGGATCCGGCTCTTCGGCGAGCACCAGGTCCGTGCCAATGGGAAACCTCAGGCCACGGGCGCCAAGCTCGAGATAGAATTCGCGGGTCACAGCCTTCCATCCTAACCCAGGCGTTCAGCCGGACCTCTGATGTAATCTATTGAGCAGTTTCCAATCGAGGAGGTCGATACGATGCCGGATGCCCTGAGCCGGCGCCAGTTCCTGTGCGCGGCTGCTGCCCCCGCGGCGAGCCTGGCGGGCGCGCGCTCACCCGAGCGGGATGTACGCTGCATCTTCCTGCTGCTGGTAGGCGGTCCGTCGCAGCTCGACACCTGGGATCCCAAACCCGAGGCGCCCGCGCATGTGCGGAGCCCCTGGCGTCCGATCCCGACGAATGTCACCGGCATCCGGATCACGGAGCTGTTTCCCCGCATGGCGCGGCACGCCGACAAATACTCGCTGGTGCGCGGCATGCATCACGCTGCCGCGCCCGTGCACGATGTCGGCCATCAGGCCGTCCAGACCGGCCGGGCGTTCCGGCGCGGCATCGAACACCCGCATCTCGGCTGCGTCGTCGGGAAGTTTAGGGGCTCGCACGGGGATGTGCCGGCGCATGCCGTTCTGCCCGGCCCGCTCGGGCCGACGGGCGGCAACCTGCCGCAAGGCCAGGGCGCGGGCTACCTCGGCAGCTCCTGCGCGCCCGCCCTCCGCACGCCCGAGGAGTGCGGCGTCGCCGACGAACCCGAGCGCCTGCGCCGACGCTACGGCAGCCATCTCTTCGGCCGGAGCTGCCTGGCCGCCCGCCGCCTCATCGAGGCCGGCGCCCGCTTCGTCACCGTCAACATGTTCGACACCGTCTTCGGCCGCCGCACCTGGGACTGCCACGGCTACGAGCCGTTCTCCCGTCTCGAGGACTACCGGGATCACGTCGCCGGCGTCTTTGATCGGGCCTTCAGCGCCCTGCTCGAGGATCTCGACGAGCGCGGCCTGCTGGCCACCACCATGGTGATCGCCACCGGCGAGTTCGGCCGTACGCCGCGCCGCAATTTCGCCGGGGGCCGCGACCACTGGCCCTACTGCTGGACGGCGATCGCCGGAGGCGGACCGCTCAAGTGCGGCGAGGTGATCGGCGCCTCCGACGCCGAGGGGGCCTTTCCCAAAGACCGACCGGTCACGCCGGCCCAGTTGGCCGCCACGATCTATCAGGCCTTCGGAATCGACCCCCACAGCGAGATCGCAGGGCCGGACGGCAAGAGGATCCCGCTGGTGGAGCCGGGCGTCGAGCCCGTCCGCGAGCTGCTCATTTAAGACGCGCGGCCTCGCGTGGTACATTCAGAGCATGCCGAACGCAGACATTCTCAAAGACGCGCTCACCGAGGGCCAGGGCATCGTGCGCCTTGCGCCCTGCTGGGTTCCGCGCTCGTTCCTGATGCCCGGCGGGCGGCTCCGGCTGGATCCGCGCGACCTGTATGCGCTCGGCGCCCACCGCGGCGGCATCGACGAGCGCTGGTTCGCCTCCACCACCAAGGCCGACAACGGCCCGCTGACCGCTCCGGACGAGGGCTTAAGCTACATCGACTTCCACGGCAAGCGGGTCCTGCTCAAAGAGGCCATCGAGACGATGGGCGACCGCTTCCTCGGCGCCGACGTCATGGCCAAATACGGCGGGTGGAATCTTCTGTGCAAATTCTTCGACAACCTGGGCCCGATCCCCCACCATCTGCATCAGAACGACGCTTTCGCTGCGCGCGTCGGCGCCAAGGGGAAGCCCGAGGCCTACTACTTCCCGCCCCAGTACAACATGCGGGAGAACAATTTTCCCTACACCTTCATGGGCCTCAACCCCGGCACCACGCGCGACGACGTCCGCCGGTGTCTGGAGCGCTGGAACGAGGGCGACAACGGCATCCTCTATCTCTCCCATGCCTTCAAGCTCAAGCCGGGCACCGGCTGGCAGGTTGACGCCGGCATCCTGCACGCGCCCGGCTCTCTGGTCACCTACGAGCCGCAGGTGAACTCCGACGTCTTCGCCATGTTCCAGTCGATGGTGGAGGGCCGCGCCGTGCCGTGGGAGCTCCTGGTGAAGGACGTCCCGCCGGAGCACCACCATGACCTCGACTACCTGCTCGACATGCTCGACTGGGACGCCAACCTCGACCCCGAGTTCCACAAGCATCACTATTTCGAACCGGCGCCGGTGAAAGATCCCGAGGAGATGGCCGACAGCGGCTATCAGGAGAAGTGGGTGGTCTACTCGACGCCCCATTACTCGGCCAAGGAGCTCACCGTCTTCCCGGGCCATGAAGTCGTCATTCGCGACGCCGCCGCCTACGGGCTCATCCTGACGCAGGGCCACGGAAAGATCGGCGTCTTCGACGTCTCCACCCCGTCGCTCATCCGCTACGGCGAGATGACCGAGGACGAACTGTTCGTGACCGCGGAGGCGGCGCGCGCCGGCGTCAAGATCGCCAACCGGAGCGCGACCGAGAATCTGGTCATGCTCAAGCATTTCGGTCCCGGCAATCCCGACGCCGAGAGGTTTATCCGATGAAGTTCGGCGTCAATTCGCTGCTGTGGACGGCCGGCTTCGGTAGCTCCCATCTGGCCTTGCTCGGCAAGGTGCGCCAGATGGGCTTCGACGGCATCGAGATCTCTCGGTTCGACTTCGACGGCTTCCCGGCGCGCGAGATCCGCTCGGCCGCCGAGGGTGAGGGCCTGGAATGCACCTTCTGCTCCGCTCTCACCGGCTCGCTCAGCCTGGTGAGCGACGATGCGGCCATCCGCAGCCGGGCCCTCGACTTTCTTCGCCGCGGCATCGGGACCGCCGCCGAGCTCGGCGCGACGAACTTCATGGGCCCCTTCTGCGCTCCCGTAGGCTACCTGCCCGGCCGCCGCCGGACCGACGACGAGTGGAAGCGAGCAGTCGAAGGGCTCCAGGCGCTTGGCGAGACGCTCGATGCCGCCGGCGTCACGCTCACCGTGGAGCCGCTCAACCGCTTCGAGACCTATTTCCTGAACACCGCCGCCGACGCTGCCCGGCTTTGCGACGACGTCGGCCACCCGCGGGTGAAGATCGCCTTCGACACCTTCCACGCCAACATCGAGGAGAAGAGCCTGCCGGGCGCCATCCGCACGCTCGGGCCGCGCCTCGCCCACGTGCACGCGTGTGAGAACGACCGGGGCGTGCCCGGTAGCGGCCATGTCGAATGGGCGGAGGTCTTCTCCGCCCTGCGGGATGTGGGCTACCAAGGCTGGGTCGTCATCGAAAGCTTCGGTTCGCAGATCCCGGAAATCGCCGCCGCGGCCTGCATCTGGCGCGATCTGGCGCCGAGCGCCGACGACATCGCTCGCCAGGGCGTGCGGTTCCTCCGCTCCCTGTAGCCGTTCCGCGGGCCGCGCCCGCGCGCGAAGGCTGAATCAGTAGTTCAGAGCCTCAAAATCCTCAATTCGATATATGATGGTACCGTAGGCTGTACGCGATGGTACGGATTTTGTCCCCCGTCCGAAGCGAGGAGTGAAGATGACCGCACTCGTTTATGTGATCCTCTACGCCGGCATCCTGGGCTTTCTGGCGGGCACCCTGGCGCGGGCCATCTCTTACGCCCGCCAGCCATTGCACCTGCGCTGGGAGCTCTATCCGGTTCCGCACGAGGAGCCCGAGCGCGTCCGCCACGGCGGCTCCTATTTTGAAACCTCCGACTGGTGGACCAGGCCGCTGCGCTTCAACCGGTTGACCGAGCTGAAGTTCACGCTCGAGGAGATGCTCCTGCTGAAAGGCCTCTGGCAGTTCAACCGCAAGCTCTGGTACCGCTCCTTCCCCTTCCATTTCGGCCTTTATCTGATCGCCGGCGCCCTGGCGGCGCTCGTCGTCGCGGCCCTGGTGGCGCCCCCTCTGGCCTCGCTGGCCGCCGTGTTGGGCAAGCTGGGCGCCGCGCTGGCAATCGCCGGAGCGCTCGGCCTGCTGTGGCGCCGGCTCCGGGATCCGAATTTGAAAAATTACACGGTGCCGGGCGATGTCTTCAACCTGGCCTTCTTCCTGGCGGCATTCAGCCTGCTAGGCGCCGGACTCCTCACCCGGCCCGGGGGAGCTCCGGGCGCGCTGGAGATCACGCGGGGCCTGGTGCGCTTCGACACGTCCCTTCAGATTCCCGGGCTGGTGGCGGCAGGGCTGATCCTCTCCTCGCTGCTCGTCATCTACATCCCGATGACGCACATGGCGCACTACGTCGCAAAGTACTTTACCTATCACGCGATCCGCTGGGACGATCTGCCCGCCGCCCACGCCGCCGAGCTGCAGAAGAAGTTCGCCGAGTACCTGACCTACCGGCCTCACTGGTCGGCGCCGCACATCGCGAGCGGTGGCAGCAAGACCTGGGCCGAAATCGCCACGACAAATCCGTTTGAAGGGGCCAAGCGATGAGCAAAAACGTCAAGCTGAGCGACATGGCGCGGCCGGACGACGAGCCGCTGCTGCACTTGGAAAACCGGGACCTGATGCCGCTGCCGCCGCCGCTCGACGATCCGGCCAAGGATCACGACTGGACGCCGCTGTCGCCGCAGGTGCGCCAGCAGTTCGAGTGCCGGCTGGATGACACCTGCGCGGTGAGCGTGCCCAAGCCCAAGTCGAGAGAGGAAGAGCGCCAACTGGTCGAAAAGTTCCTGGCTGGTCTGGACAAGCTCTTCATCAAAGAAGACAACTGGAGCTTCCTCCAGCCGCTGGTGCTCAGCATGGAGCACTGCGCGCGCTGCCAGACCTGCTCCCAAGCCTGCCATATCTACGAAGCCAGCGGCTACAGCGAACTTTACCGCCCCACCTATCGCTCGGAGATCGTCCGCCGTCTCTACTACAAGTACGTGAAACACGGCGGCCTGCTCGCGGCCTTCCAACACGGCGACATCGAACTGAACTGGCCGCTGGTGGCCCGCCTCATCGAACTGTCCTATCGCTGCAACCTTTGCCGCCGCTGCGCGCAGACCTGCCCGCTCGGCGTCGACAACGGGCTGGTCGCGCACGAGCTGCGCAAGCTCTTCAGCCAGGAAATGGGCATCGCCCCCAAGGAGATTCACGAACAGGGTTCCGTGCTTCAACTCAAGGTCGGCTCCTCGACCGGCATGAATGCGCTGGTGGTGAAGGACAACATCGCTTTCATCGATGAGGAGATGACCGAGAAGACCGGCATCAAAGTAGAGACGCCCTGGGACGTAGAGGGCGCCGACGTGCTCCTGATCCACAACGCCGGCGAGATTCTGGCCTGGCCGGAAAACCCCGGCGCGTTCGCCATCATCCTCACCGCCGCCGGCATCAAGTGGACCCTCAGCTCAGAGCTGGCCGGCTACGACGCGATTAATTACGGACTCTGGTACGACGATGCGCAGTTTGCACGCGTCGCGCTCAAGCACGCCGAGGCGGCACGCAAGCTGAAGGTGAAGAAGATCGTGCTGGGCGAGTGCGGCCATGCCAACAAGGCGCTCTCGGTGGTGGCCGATCGGGTCCTGGTGGGCGATCACAACGTGCCCCGGGAAAGCGCCATCACGCTGCTGCATGAGATCGTCATGAGCGGTCGCCTCAAGCTCGATCCCAGCCGGAACGACTTCCCCGTCACCCTGCACGACCCGTGCAACCTGGTCCGCTTGATGGGCGTCGTCAGCCCCCAGCGCGAAATTCTCCACAAGATCTGCCCGCAGTTTCGCGAAATGGAGCCCCACGGCGTAGACAACTACTGCTGCGGCGGCGGCTCCGGCTTCGCCATCATGAGCGGCCATAACTTTCCGGACTGGCGCTTCCACGTCTCCGGGCGCAAGAAGCTCGAGCAGGTGCTCAAGGTCTTCGCCGACTGTTTGGACCCGTCGATCAACAAGTACGTCTGCGCCCCCTGCTCCAACTGCAAGGGCCAGTTCCGCGACATGATCGCCTACTACGATCTCTGGAACAAGCACCGCATCGGCTACGGCGGCCTGGTCGAGCTGATCGTCAACGCCATGGAGGACGTCAAGCCCGGCTTCATCGACTGGGAGTGGCACTGAGCGAGGCATCGCGCCGCTCGCCTTCGACTGGCCACTTCTAGGATGATGGAAGTGTGACCTACCAAGAGTTGCCGGCTCCCCGTGGGCAGGGCCGCCTGGCGGGCCTGCTCATCGTTCTGCTCGTCATTCTTCTGAGCGCTCGTACGCTCGCCTCTTTCTGGCTCGACTATCTCTGGTGGAAGGAACTGGAGCAGCTCGCCACCTGGCTGAGCATGCTGGCCTACCGCGTCGCGCCGGTACTCGTGGCGGCGCTCGTGGCCTTCCTCGTGCTCCTGGTGGCGCACCGGCGCGGATTGGCCTTTGCGGGCGTCCGGCGTGTTTACTCGCGCACCTACCGCAGGGTCGTGCCGCTGCTGCTCGCCCTCGTGGCGATCTTTCTCGCCAGCTCGAGCGTGGACACCTGGACCGTGGTGCGCTATTTCGGCGGGCTGAATCTTCCCCCGGAGGCCACCGCCTGGCAGGATCCCGTCTTCTCCAAGCCGCTCTCTTTCTACCTGTTCAGCCTGCCCTTTTACTCTTTCCTCCGGCGCTATCTGCTCGCCTTGACGCTGGTGGCGGTGCTCGTCTACTGGATCACCGCCCGCGGCTGGCAACTCCGGGACCGCTTGCCGGAGCTCCAGCAGACCCAGGAGCTCGACCCGCGCATCTTTCGCCTGGAGGGTGGGCTCGAGTCGAAGTTCCTGCGCGGCGCCGCGGCCGTGTTCCTGGTAGCTCTCGCCATCCGCTACTTCCTGGTCCGCTACGAGCTGCTGTTCACCGATCACGGCTTCATGGTCGGCGCCGACTGGGTGGACCAGAACATCCGGCTGCCCCTGCTGTGGCTGGTGATCGCATCCTGCCTGGTTTCGGCCGTTTTCGTCTGGATGGGCCGCTGGCTGCTAGCGGCTTTTTTGCTGGCGGTGCTGGTGCTCAACGCCGCCGTGCCGCCCATCATCAACGCCACCTACGTCCGGCCGACCGAAATCACCATCCAGCGCCCGTTCATCGAAACGCACATCCAGGCCACCCGCTCGGCCTACGGGCTTGACCGCCGCTCGAAGGAGATCGAGTTCCAGGCGCGTCTTGAAGCCCAGATCGATCCCAGCAAACACCGGGCGCTGTTCGATAACGTGCGCCTGTGGGACTGGCGCGCCTTTCATGACACCACCACCCAGATCCAGGCGCTGCGCACCTATTACGTCTTCAACGATTCCGACGTTGACCGCTACGTCATCGACGGGCAACTCCGCCAGGTTCTGCTCTCGCCTCGCGAGCTCGACATCCGGCAGTTGCCGGACGCGCAGGCCCGCTGGGTCAACCCCCACTTCATCTACACCCACGGCTATGGCATGGTGATGGCCGAAGCCAACCGCATCACCGCCGAGGGCCTGCCCGTGCTCTTCGTCCAGGACGCTCCCCCGCAGGTGCGCACTCAAAGTCTGAAGCTGACGCGCCCGGAGATCTACTACGGCGAGCGGACCCACGAGCCGGTCTTCGTCCGAACCAAGGAGATGGAGTTCAGCTATCCATCCGGCAGCGAGAATGTCTTCTCGACCTACGAGGGAACCGGCGGCTTCCCCATCGCCTCGCCGGTGACCCGCCTGGCCGCGGCCCTGGTGCAAGGCGACGTCAACATCCTGCTGACGACGCTGTTCACGCCCGAAAGCCGCATGATGATCCGCCGCAACGTGCGCGACCGCCTGCGCACGCTGGCGGGCTTCATCGCCTGGGACGAAGACCCGTACCTGGTGCTGACCGATGAGGGACGCCTGGTCTGGACCATCGACGGCTACACGACGTCGACCGCGCATCCGTATTCGCAGCCCTTGCGGGTCGAGGGGATGGGGCGCATCAACTATGTCCGCAACTCGGTGAAAGCCACCATCGACGCCTACACCGGCCAGACGCGCCTCTACATCTTCGATCCGGCCGATCCGTTGATCCAGGCCTACCAGCGCCTGTTCCCCGCCCTGCTCCGCCCCGAGTCGGAGATGCCGGCCGACCTGCGCTTCCACGCCCGGTACCCGGTCACCATGTTCCGCATCCAGGCCGAGATCTACCGCACCTTCCACATGCTCGACCCGCAGGCCTTCTACAACAAGGAGGACGTCTGGGATATCGGGCGCAACATTCATGGCCCGGACCTGAGGCCGCAACCGCTCCAGCCGACCTATGTCGTCGCCGCCGTGCCTGGGGAGGATGAGGCCGAGTTCCTGCTGATGCTTCCCTTCACGCCTCGCAACAAGGACAACCTGATCGGCCTGATGCTGGCACGCTGCGACGGCGACAAGCTGGGCGAGCTGCTCTTTCTCCAGCTTTCCAAGCAGGAGCTCTTCTTCGGCACCATGCAGATCGAGGCGCGCATCAACCAGGACCAGTACATCTCCAAGGACCTGACGCTGTGGAACCAGCAAGGCTCCCAGGTGCTGCGCGGCCAGATGCTGGTGCTGCCGGTGGAGAACACGCTCGTCTATGTCGAGCCGATCTACATCCAGGCAGCCGAGGCGCGCATGCCGCAGCTCAAGAAGGTCGTCCTCGCCATGGGCAACCGCCTCATCTATCGGGACACGTATGAGGAGGCGCTGAGCGAGCTGGCCTCATTGAGCGGCCATCAGGCCGCGCCGCCATCGGAGGTGGCGGTTGCCGACCGCGGACGCGAAGCTCCCCCGGAACGTGCGGATCGCCGCCTGGAGGCGATCCGCGACCATCTGCGCCGCTACCGCGCCCTGGTGGCCGACGGCCGCTGGAGCGAGGCGGGCAAGGAGCTCGAGGAGATCGAGCGGCTCGTCGGGCGCTGACCGGAACCGCGAGGTCGACTTACGGCACTACCACGTTTCGCTCGCGCAGCAGTTGTCCGGTGACGCGCAGCAGGTTGGTCAGGTTCCGCCGGTACTGCGAGGCTTCCGTCACCAGTTGCGACTGCGCCTCCGCCAGACGGTTCTGTGCGTCCAGCAGGAAGAAGATCGTGGTCACGCCGAGGTCGTACTTCTTCTGCTCGGCATCCAGCCGCTTCTGCGCGAAGTCGACGGAAAGCTGCGCCAGCTTCAGCCGCGCCCGGCTGCTTTCGACGTTGTTGACGGCGTTCAGGACCTCCAGGCGAATCTGCTGCTCCACCTGCCGGGCCCGGAGCGAATTCAGCCGCTTGCTCACGGCGGCGTCGGCCAGGTTGGCCACCGCGGCGCGGTCGCGAATGGGAAGCCGGAGCGACAGGGCGAACCCGTAAGTAGGGAAGTTAAAGCCGAACACTTGGTTGAGCGCGTCGCCCAAACCGCCGGGAATGGGCCGGAAAGCTCCGCCGCCCAGCGGCTCGAAGAAGGTGCCGCCCAGGCCCGCGGCGCTATAGCTCATCGTCAGCGAGAGGTCCGGGCGAAGCTGGTTCCTCGCTGATTGGTAGTTGAGATCGTCGATGTCCAGAGCGGTCAGTGTGCTCTTCAGGTCCGGCCGCTGGCGCAGCGCCAGCTCCACCATCATCTCCTTGTCGATCGGCTCCTCGGCGCCCCCGGGCACCACCGGCTCGGTCAGTACAATGGGCATGTCGCGGAAGTCCGGGTCGAGATCGGCGCCGATCTGCTGCCTGAGCGCGTCGACGGCCTGCGCCAGCCGGTAGATCGACTGCGTCACCGCAATCTCCGCAATCGCCCGGTTCTGCTGCGGCTGGAAGATGTCGAGCGGCGAGATCGCCCCCAGCTCCAGCTCGCGTTCGCTGCGCTTGAGCAGCGCCTCGGCCAGCCGCAGCGATTCCTGATTGACGCGCAGGTTCTCGCGCGCATCCACGACGTTCCAGTAGATCGTCTCCGCCTGAGCCAGCAGCCGCAGGAGCTGGTTCTCCAGATCGAAGCGGCTCTGTTTGAGGCGGCTCTCGGCCACCATCACCTGGAGCCGGTTGACGTAGCTGCCGAAATTCCTGAGCAGCGGCTGCGTGACGCTGAAGTCCAGGCTGGCGTTGATCGACGGGTTCACCGTGGCGAAGGCGGAGTTGGTCGAGCGCTTGTTGCCGCTGAAGCCGATGTTGTAGCTGGTGCCCGTCTCGAGCGTCTGCTGGTAGGCGAAGCTCAGCGGCTGGGTCAACTGGCTGAGTGTCTGCGCCCCTTCGAGCTGGCTCGAGGTGGGCGAGACGGTGCGCGTGGAGCGAAAGGTGGTCACCACCGCCGGATCAAAACGCCCCAGCGCGCGCGTGATGGCGTTCTTTGGCGTCTCGATCGTCAGCCTCTGGATGGCGATATCCGTGTTGTTGGCCAGCACCAGCTCCAAGTAGTCCTTGAGCGAGAGCTCGAGATGGCCGTCGACGACGAAGTCCGCCAGGCGCGCCGGCGCCCGCACGCTCACCCGCGGCGGCTGCGGCTGCACGAAGTGCGTCCGGAACCAGTGCGGGGAGCCGAAGCGGGGCGCTTCGATGACCGTGATGCCGTCTTTGAGTTGCTTGCTGCCGCCGATCGGCAGCAACTGCTGGGCGCTGAGCGTGCCCGCGCACACGAAAAGAGTGAAAAGAAAATTCCGTCGCATGGCGATCCAAGCGTTTCTATTCGTAGCGGATGGCTTCGATGGGATCGAGCTTGGCGGCCTGCACCGCCGGGTAGATGCCGAACAGCAGGCCGATGCCCACCGAGACCCCAAAGGCCACGGCGATCGAAGCCGTGGTGACCACAGTGGACCAGCCCGCCGCGGCCGCAATCACGCGGGAGAGCGTAAAGCCGAACGCGATGCCGATCAGCCCGCCGAGAATCGAGATCATCACCGCCTCGGTGAGGAACTGGCGAATGATGTCGCTCTGCCGGGCCCCGATCGCCCGCCGGATGCCGATCTCGCGGGTGCGCTCGAGCACCGTCGCCAGCATGATGTTCATGATGCCGATGCCGCCCACCAAGAGCGAGATGCCGGCAATGCAGATCATGACGATGCTGAAGATGAACTGCGTCCGGCGCTTCTGCTCGAGCAGGCCCGCCGGAACCGTCACCGTGAAATCGCCAGCGTCCTTGTGCGTCGCCGCCAGGATGGCGCTCACCACGTTGGCCGTCTCGATCGAATCGGTCCCGGCGGCCACGCGGATGTAGATGCCGTCGATTTCGTCCTTGAGGTAACTGTTCGGGTCTTCAAATCGCCGCATCACGGTGTTCAGGGGCGCCAGGATGAGCTCGTTGCTCGAGGCCACCTCGAGCTGCTCGAGCTGCGTGCCGGCCGTGGCCTGCGGCGCCAGCACCCCGATCACCTGAAGCCAGACATCGTTGACCTTGACGTACTTGCCCACGGCGGGCTCATAGCCGAGCAGCGAAACCTTCGCCCCCTGCCCGAGCACGCAGACGGGCGCCGACTCCCGGTTGTCCTCCTCGTCGAAGAACCGGCCCTCGACGACCGTCAGGTTGTTGATGTGGAGAAACTGCGGCTCGACGCCGATCAGCAGCGGCACCTCCTGGGTGGCGCGGGGCAGCAGCTTTTGCGGCTTGAACCGCTTGCGGGGCGTCAAGGCCTCGAGCCCCGGCACGTTCTCCGAAATCGCGCGAAAATCCCGGAAGGTTAGCCCCGGCGAGACGGCCCGCCGCGCCTGGAGCTCGTTGCGGTCCACCGCCTCGCGCGCTTCGATGATGATGTTGTTGACGCCCAGCAGGTCGATGTAGCTCATCATCTCCTTCTGGGCGCCGGCGGTGATGGACAGCATCGCCACCACCGCCCCGACACCGAAGATCATGCCGAGCATCGTCAGCAGGCTGCGCAACTTGTGCGCCAGCAGGCTGGCGAGGCCCATCGAGATTTCCGGAAACAGGCTGGAAAACGGCAACATCTCTTACCTACCTCGGCCCGGGCTGCCCATGCCGGCTCCACCCAGTCCACCCATCGGCGTGGGGCTTTGACCACCGGCCGGTTCCGATTTCTTTTGTCCCGGCTTGGCGGTCGGATCCGCCAGGGCCACCAGCTCGCCTTCCTTCAGGCCTTCGGCGACGACCATCGTATTCTCGCTCCGCTTGAGCGGCTTGATCACCCGTTCCTCAAAGCGGTTGCCGACCTTCACGTAGACGATGGGCCGGTTGTCCTTTTCAAAGACGCACTGAATCGGAATGTGGATGGCGTCGGGGATCTTTTCCACGATGATCTCGACGTCGGCCAGCAGGCCGGGCCGCAGCAGCACGTCGAGCTGGCTGTCCTCTTCGGGCGGCGGGGGCAGTTTCGCGTTGGCAAGCTGCGCGTCGGAGAACTGCCCTGCTCCGCCGCGCGAGGCAAGCCGCAGCAGTTCGTTGCCTTCGCCGAAGGCCCTCGCCGGCGCTCCGCCGCCGGGCCCCTGCCCCGGGGCGGCCGGCCCCTGGCCGGACGGCGCGCCGCCCGGAGGCCGGCCCGGAAACAGCCCGCTCATCTGCTCGCGCAGCCTTTGGAAGATGGCGCGCCGCTGCTCCGGCTCGAGCTCCTCGAGCCTCTTGCCCTGGAGCTCCTTCTTTAAAGCCTCTTCCACCTTTTTGCGCTGATCCTCGGGCAGGCGCGCCAGCATCTGCGTGAAGAACGCTCCGCCGCCCTGCCGGCGGGCGCCCTGTTGGCCTTCCTGCCCACCGGCACCAGGGAATCCGCCGCCCGCTGCCGGAAATCCTCCGCCGGAACCGGGGAATCCGCCCGCGCCGCCCGCGCCCGCGCCAACCGGGCCCGCACCACCGAATCCGCCAGCCATGCCGCCGCCTCCGGCGCTGGGAGCGCCGCCCGACGCCATCGCTCCTCCGGGGCTGAACATGCCGGCCAGCATCATCGGCGGCGCCGACGCCTGCACGGGCGCCCGCTTGCGGTTCTGTTCCGCCATCGCCAGGATCCGCTGGATCTGCTCGGGCTTGGCTCCGAGCGCCGTCAGCAGCTCGCGCATGTCGACTTCGAAGGTCACATCGAACTTCTTGGCCGGATCGTTCGAATAGACGTCGGCGCTCGCCGTCCCGCTGAGCGTCTTGATTTTGCCGTTTATCGTCTTATCCGGCAGAGCATCCAGTCGGATCAGCACCTGCTGGCCTTCGTGGAGGTTCGCCCGGTCGAGCTCGCCGACCCTCGCCACCACCTCGAGCTCGGACAGATCCAGGATGTCCACCACCGGCATGCCCGGCCGCAGCTCGTCTCCCTCGCGGATGTCCGGCAACTGGGTGCCGGCGAAGAAAAAGCCGGTGCGCTGCTGCCGGATGGCGACCAGGCCGCTCATCGGCGCCAGGAGCTTGACCTGCCGGAGGCGCTGCTGCTCGCGCGCCAGCTCGAGCTCGGCTTTGTTGCGCTCCTCGCGCAGCACCGCCAGCTCCGCCTCCGCCTGTTTGCGGCGGCTCTCGATGTCGCTCTTCAATTTGTCCAGCCGCCGCTTGGCCTCCTCGAGATTGAGGATGTTTTTCTTGGCGTCGATGGCTGAGAGCAGCTCATTGCGCTTCACCTCGAGTTCAGCGCGGCGGACTGCATAGCGGGCGCGAAGCAGCTCCACCTCATCCTGGTTCCGGCGGATGGCCAGATCGGCCTCGGCCTTCTTGATCCGCTCGGCGACCTGCTCGAGCTCGAGCTGCTTTTCTTCGAGCCGCGACAGGACCTCGGCGTCATCGAACTCCACGACCAAGTCGCCTTCACGCGCGAAGGCGCCGAGCGGCGCCAGCTTCGTCACCTGAACCGTGCCGAAGAGGTTGGGGGCGATCAAGGTCATCGACCGGACGGCGCGCAGCTCGCCTCGCGAGAAGGTCCGGACCACGACGTCGCCGCGCCGCACGCGCGTTGTGGGAACCTCCCGCTGCCGCTCCGGAAGCTGCCGCACCAGGCGGTAGCTGCCCCAGCCGGCGGCCACCACCGCCGCCACGATGGAAACTCGCAGCAGAACCTTCTTGAACTTCTTCATGGCCATTCCTGCCGGCATTACAACTTCCTCTTCGCCCGGGCCGCGGCTTCGGCCGGATTCTCAAGAGCCACTACCTCGCCTTCTTTCAGGCCCGCCAGCACGACGATGTCGGATTCGTTGCGCCGCCCGACTTCGATCGGGCGGATCTGAAATTGCTCCCCGCGCTGCACCCACACGGCGGGCTTGCCCTCGTGCAGGAAACTGGCCCGGGCGGGAATGAGCAACACGTTGGTGAGCTTCTCGATGACGATCTCCCCGGTGGCGCTCATGCCCGGCCGCAACCGGTCATCCGAGCGCGCCAGCGTCGCGCGTGCCGGAAAGTTCTTCTCCGTGGACCCGGCGCCGCGGAATTGCAGCGCGGCAATGGGGCTGATCCAATCCAGCTCGGCCTCGAACTCGGCTTCCGGCACCGCATCGACCCGCACGCGGACCTTCTGCCCGAGCTGGAGCCGCCCCCGATCCACTTCGTCGAGGTTCATCTCCAGATGCACGCGCGAAAGATCCGGAATCTCGGCGATCGCCGCTCCCGTCCAGGCCGTGTCGCCCTCTTTGAAAGGCGGAGGCTTGGAACCCCAGGAGCCCTGGCTGCGGAAATTCGGCAGAATGTGGACGATGCCGTCGATCGGAGCCCGCACCACCATGCGCGACAGGTAGCCCTTGGCACGCTCGAGATCCCGGATCGTCTTGTCCTTGCGAAACTGGAGCCGCTCGAGATCGGCCTGCTGGGATACTTCGTGCGCCCCGATGGTCACCTTCACCTGGCCGAGCTCCCCCTTGGAGACCTCCACGTTGATGCGGTTCTTGGCGCCCTCGATCTCCGAGATCACCTCCGCCTTGCTCGCCTCCAGCTTCGCCCGCTCCAGGTTGTACTCGGCCGTCATCAGGTTCATCGCGTCCAGCTCGCTGACGATCTTGTGCGAGGCCTGCATCTGCACAATCTCGCTGTCCACGGTGCGCACGTTGGTGGCGTATTGCAGCAGGTTCTGCTCCTGCTGGGCGGAGTCGAACTCGATGACCACGTCGCCCTTCCTGACGCGCTGTCCGCTCGGCGTCAGGCGCACGATCTGCAAATCCGGCACCTGAGGCGCCGAGAGGATCACCGAGTTGCCGCTTTTGATCTCGCCGCGCGCCCGCACGCTGTCGATGAAGTCGCCCCGGCGCACGCGCGCCACAGCCACCTCGACCTTGGTCGTGCCGGTCCGCTGATAGGCGTACCAGCCCGCCGCGGCCAGCGCCGCCACGACCAGCGCCCAGATGAGAATCCTCTTCTTGAGCGAGACCTTTCCCTGACCGAGCCTCTTTCTGGGTTTCACGTCCTTTGACATCGGCTTCTCACGCTGCCCGAACTAGTTCTTCCTGATCGCCTCCGGCGACGGCCGCCGCAGAGCCACCAGTTCGCCCGGCTCCAGCCCCGAGCGCACCGCCACGGCGATATGGTTGCGCAGGCCGACCTCGACCGGGCGCCGCTGCCAGCCGCCGTCCCGCTTGACGAAGACGTACTTGCCGCCGGAGGCGGCATCCGAGAAGACCGCTTCGGCCGGGGCGATGACCGCCTGCTCGACCTTCTCCAGGACGATCTCCACGCTGGCCGACAGGTCCGGGATCACGCGCGGGTCCATCTGTTCGAGCTTGAGCAACACCGGCACTTCCTTGACATACTCCTGGCGGTACTGGCGGCCCACCGCCACCGTGCCGATCGAATAGACGCGCGCCGGAAGCACCAGATCCGGAAAGGCGTCGAAGCGCACGTGAGCCTTCTGGCCGATGCGGACCTTTTCGGCGTCCACCTGGTTGACGCGGGCATCGACCACCATCGAGCTCGGTTCGACGATCTGAAGAAACGGCATGCCGCTCCACAGCTCGTCGCCTTCGCGCACCTGGGCGAACTCGCCGCCGCGGAAGACGTTGAGGTGGACCACCATGCCGTCGATCGGCGCCTTGGCCACCAGCTTCTCGACGTTGTTTTCCACCCGGCGCAGCTCCACCTGCGCCTCCCGGACCCGGAGCTCAGCGTTGCGGATCTGGGCCTTCTCCGCGATATCGACGTAGTTGACTTCGCTCAACAGGCGCTGGTACTGCGCCTCGGCCTCCTCTAGGGCGAGCTTCAGGCGCTCGGCGTCGATTTCGGAGAGCACCGGCGTGGCTTTGACGTCGAGCTGGGCCTTCTCCAGGTTGCTCTTGGCAGCCAGAATCGATTGCTCGTGGGCTTTGCGGCTCACCTTCAGGTCCGCCAGGCCCTTGCGGAAAGCGGCCTCGGTCTGAGCGACTGCGGCGCGGTAGTCGTCCAGCCGCAGCAGCATAAACTGCCGGTCAAACTCCGCCACGACGTCACCCTTCCTGACCCGGGTGCCGCCCGGAACGAGCTTCTGAAGCGCCAGCATAAAGTCCCCGCGCGGCCCCCGCCCTCCGCCGCCTCCCGCGCCGCCAATGGCCGGCGGCCCTGCGGCGCCGCCGCTGAGGCTGGCGGCGGTACTCCCCAGGCCGGAGGTGCCTAAGGCCGAGCTGCTCTGCGTGGTCGAGGCACTGATATTGCCGCCCGAGGCGCCCGACGATGAGCCGCCGACGCGACTCGTGGCGGCGCGCATGGCGCTCGAGCCGCTGCGCGGGGCCCCGCTGAAGCCGCCGCCCGAGCCTGTTCCGGTGGAGGTCACCGTGCCCGTCTGGCTCAACCGCGAGGCCGTCGAGGAGCGCGCCACGGTGGAGGTCGAGCCGACCGTGATGGTGGAGTCCGCCTGGATCAGGCTCGCCTGCGCCGACCGCCCGCGACCGCTGCGGCTGCCCTCCAGCCGGGGCACCAGAACGCTGGCGTACTTTTCGGCCCGGGTAGTGCCGCTCACGCGCAACGTCCGTTCGAGCGCACCCGCCTCCACCTTGAAGACCGGCACTTGAGCGACGGCGCCCGCCGCCTGCTCGCGGGCCGCGCGCTGGCGTCCCCACTGTACGTACAAGCCGATGCCCACCAGCAGGATAGCCGGAACAATCCACCATCGGAGGCGCCGCCGGCGCTGCCGCTCGGGAGCTGGGACCACCTGAGGAGCCGGACGCGGCGCCCGGGGAACGATCTCCGGGACGATAGAAGTTTGCTTTGGCGCTTCCATGACGTATTCTCGCCCAGCCCCCGCCTCGGCAGGGGCGCCGGAGGGTTTCTCCCTGCCTTTATGACGAAGTCAGCCTTTTCGAGGTTATCCCGGCGGGCGAGAAATCGCCACCGCCGGGCGCCTCAGGTGCTCATCGAGGCAAGAAACTCCGCATTGTTGCGGGTCTTGCTCAGCTTGTCCAACAACAGCTCGATCGCCTCGACCGGCGAAAGCGGACTCAGGACCTTGCGGAGCACCCACACCCGGTTGAGCTCCTCCTTCGGCAGAAGCAGCTCGTCCTTGCGGGTGCCGCTCTTGTGGATGTCGATGGCCGGGAACACCCGCTTGTCCACCAGGCGGCGATCCAGGTGAATCTCCATGTTGCCCGTGCCCTTGAACTCCTCGAAGATGACGTCGTCCATCCGGCTTCCGGTGTCGATCAGCGCCGTGGCGACAATGGTGAGCGAGCCGCCCTCCTCGATGTTCCGCGCCGCGCCGAAAAAGCGCTTGGGCCGCTGCAAGGCGTTCGAATCGATGCCGCCCGAGAGCACCTTGCCCGACGGCGGCACCACGGTGTTATAGGCCCGCGCCAGTCGCGTGATCGAGTCCAGCAGGATGACCACGTCCCGCTTGTGCTCGACCAGACGCTTGGCCTTCTCGATCACCATCTCGGCCACTTGCACGTGGCGCGACGCCGGCTCGTCGAAAGTCGAGCTGATCACCTCGCCTTTGACCGAGCGCTGCATGTCGGTGACCTCTTCGGGCCGCTCGTCGATCAGGAGCACGATGAGGATGATCTCCGGGTGGTTGGTGGTGATCGAGTTGGCGATGCTCTGCAAGAGCATCGTCTTGCCCGTCCGCGGCGGCGCCACGATCAACCCCCGCTGGCCCTTGCCGATCGGCGTCAGCATGTCCATGACGCGCCCGCTGTAGTTGTCGCGCGTCGTCTCCAGACGGATGCGCTGATTCGGATAGAGCGGCGTCAGGTTGTCGAAGAAGATCTTGTTGCGCGCCTCCTCGGGCGGCTCGAAGTTGATGGCGTCCACCTTGATGAGGGCGAAGTAGCGTTCGCCCTCCTTCGGGGGCCGGATCTGGCCGGAGATCGTGTCGCCGGTGCGCAGGTCGAAGCGGCGGATCTGCGAGGGCGAGACGTAGACGTCATCGGGCCCGGGCAGGTAGTTATACTCCGGCGCGCGGAGAAAGCCGAAGCCGTCGGGCAGGCACTCCAGCACGCCCTCGGCAAAGATCAGCCCGCTCTTTTCGGCCTGCGTTTGCAGGATCTTGAAGATCAGCTCCTGCTTGCGCAGCCCGGCGGCGCCCGGCACGCCCAGCTCCTTGGCGATCTGGTTGAGCTTCTGAATGCTCATCTCCTTGAGCACCGCCAGATCGAGCGTGGTGCCCGTCTTGTTCTGGGCCCGCGCGGCCTGCTTCTTCCGCGACGGCGCGACGGTCTCCTCGCCCTTGGCGCCGGCCTCGGCGGTCTCGGACTCGACCGCAGGGGCCTGCTCCGGCGCCTTCTCCTCGGTGGGAATCGTCTGTTCGTTCGGTTCTAGGTGTTGCGTATCGCTTGCCAAATTTCCTTCACTCCTTGGCCGGTGAGGGCCGAGAACGGCACCAGCCGGTCCGCCGCGACGTGCTCGGTCAAGGCGGCCAGCCCGAGATGCCGTTCCCTCTGGTTCTTCCATTTGTCGATCTTGGTGGCGACGACCAGGTATGGCCGGCCGAAATATTCGAGCCAGCGCTTCAACTGAAGATCGCTCTCCATCCAGCCGTGGCGGGCGTCCACGAGCAGGAAACACAGTCGCAGCGCCCGCCGGCGCCGCAGGTAGGCTTCGACGAGGCCCCTCCAGCGCCGCTGCTGATCCGGCGGCACCCGTGCATACCCGTATCCGGGGAAATCGACGAAGTACATGTCGGGCCCGACCCGGTAAAAATTGAGCATCTCGGTGCAGCCGGGGGTGGAGCTGGTCCGCGCCAGCTTGCGCCCCCCCAGCAGGGCGTTCAACAGAGTCGACTTGCCGACGTTGCTCCGGCCGAGAAACGCAAACTCGCGCGCCTGCTCCGGAGGGAACTGGTCGGCACGCGCCGCGCTGCGAACGAATTCCGCTGCCACCATGTTCCGCCATGTACCCGGGACGGCGCCCCCCGGGACATTCCGCCGGCCGTCCTCAGTGCATCAACTTGTCCAACTCTTCGGCCGGGCGCGACGCGGCCAGCTCGACCGGCGGCGCCGGCAGCGCCTCCCCGGCAGGGATCTCCCGCTCGAGAGCGATCTTGAGAACCTCGTCCATTGACTCGACGAAGTGCAACTTCATGTCTTGCCGGATGTTCTCCGGCACGTCGGGCAGATCCTTCTCGTTGTCCTTCGGCAGAATGACCTCCCGGATGCCGACCCGGTGAGCCGCCAGCAGTTTCTCCTTGAGCCCGCCGATGGGAAGGACCTTGCCCCGCAGCGTGATCTCGCCCGTCATGGCCACGTCGCAACGGGCCGGAATCTGCGTCAGGGCACTCGCGATCGCCGTGGCGATCGTGATGCCGGCCGAGGGACCGTCCTTGGGGATCGCCCCCTCGGGCACGTGCACGTGAATGTCGAGCTGGCGATAGAAGTCGCGCGGCAGCCCCAGCGTGTGCGCCCGCGAGCGGATATAGCTCATGGCCGCCTGCGCCGACTCCTGCATGACGTCGCCCAGCTTGCCCGTCGTGGTGAGCTTGCCGCGGCCTTCCATGATCGTGGCCTCCGTGGTGAGGATCTGCCCGCCCACCTCGGTCCAGGCCAAGCCCACCACGGCGCCGACTTCGTTCTTCTTGTCCGCCTGGAAATCGCGGAACTTGTGCGGGCCCAGGAACTCGGGCACCGCCTCGGCCGTCACGATGACCTTGGGCGGCTTTTTCTTCTGGCCGGCGCTGCGCGCGTTCACCACCCGGCGCGCCACCTTGCGGCAAATGTTGCCGATCTCCCGCTCCAGATTCCGGACGCCCGCCTCACGCGTGTAGTGCTGGATGAGGGTGAGGATGCCCTCGTCGGTGAACTCGATGTGCTCGGCGGTGAGGCCCGTCTGCTGCATCTGCTTGCGCACGAGAAACCGCTTGGCGATCTCCAGCTTCTCCGGCTCGGTGTAGCCCGACAGCCGGATCACCTCCATGCGGTCCTGAAGCGCCGGCGGAACCGTGTGCAGGACGTTGGCCGTGCAGATGAAGAAGACCTGGCTCAGATCGTACTCGACATCGAGGTAGTGATCCATGAACATGTAGTTCTGCTCCGGATCGAGCACCTCGAGGAGCGCCGCCGAGGGATCGCCGCGGAAATCCATCGACATCTTGTCGACTTCGTCAAGCATGAACACCGGGTTGCGCGTGCCGGCCTTCTTCATCATCTGGATGATCTGGCCCGGCAGCGCCCCGATGTAGGTGCGCCGGTGGCCGCGGATCTCGGCCTCGTCGCGCACGCCGCCGAGCGACATGCGCACGAACTTGCGCCCGGTGGCCTTGGCGATCGACATGCCGAGCGAGGTCTTGCCCACGCCCGGCGGCCCTACGAAGCACAGGATCGAGCCCTTGGGATTTTTCACCATCCGGCGCACGGCGAGGAACTCGAGAATCCGCTCCTTGATCTTCTCCAGCCCATAGTGGTCAGCCTCGAGCACCTTCTCCGCGTAGACCAGATCGCGGATCTCGCGCGTCTTTTTCTTCCAGGGCACGGCCAGCAGCCAGTCCAGGTAGTTGCGCGAGACGGTCGATTCGGCCGACATCGGCGGCATGGCCTCGAGCCGCTTCAGCTCGGCCAGCGCCTTCTCCTTGGCCTCGCGGCTCATGCCGGCGGCTTCGATCTTCTTGCGCAGCTCGTCGTACTCGCTCTTTTCGCCCCGGCCCAGCTCCTTCTGGATGGCCTTGATCTTCTCGTTGAGGTAATACTCCTTCTGGGCCTTCTCCATCTGCCGCTTGACGCGGCCCTGGATCGTGCGGTCGACGTTGAGCTTCTCGATCTCGATGTCCAGCATGTCGCCGACGCGGGTGAGCCGGTCGATCGGATCGAAGATCTCGAGCAGCTCCTGTTTCTCCTCGATCGTCAGCGGCAGGTTGGCGCCCACCGTGTCAGCCAGCTTGCCGGGATCCTCCACCCGCACGGCGGCGATCATCGTTTCGTAGTTGAGATTCTGGCTGAGCTTGACGTATTGCTCGAACAGCGAGGTCACGCGCGCGATCAGCGCGTCCAGTTGCGGCCCCGGCTCCACCCGGTAGGTGTGCGTGCGCACCAGCGCCCGGAAGAAGCCCTCCTCTTCGCTGAGCGAAAGGATCTTGGCCCGCTCCACTCCCTCGACCAGCACCTTGATGTTGCCGTCCGGCAGCTTCAGGCTCTGCACGATGTTGGCGATCGTGCCAACGGTGTAGATCTCCTCCGGCCGGGGATCGTCCACCGAGGCGTCGTGCTGCGTGGCCAGGAAGATCTTCTTGTCCCCCATCAGCGCCTGCTCGAGCGCTCGGACGCTCGACTCCCGGCCGACCACGAACGGCGTCATCATGAACGGAAAGATGACGACGTCCCGGATGGGCATCATCGGGAGGCGTTTGGTTTCAGTTTTTTCCTTCGAGGTTAGCATTTGGTCAAGCTGAGGCTGAGTCGAATGTATTTGCCGAGCCGTCCCCGATCAAACGGCGCGCCGGCCGGAGTTCCGGGCGTCGTCAGCCGGCCTTCTCGAGAAGCGCCAGGTTGATCTTCCGGGCCATGACCATCTCCTTGGTCACCACGAACTCGCGAATCTTCTTGTATGAGGGGAGATAGTACATCAGCTCCAGCATGAGATCCTCGAGGATGGTGCGCAGGCCCCTCGCCCCGACCTTGCGCTCCATGGCCAAGGCCGCGATCGCCTCGAGGGAGTCCTCCGTAAATCTCAGTTTAACATTTTCGAACTCGAAGAGTTTCTGGTACTGCCGGATGATGGCGTTCTTGGGCTTGACCAGAATCTGCACCAGCGCGTCCTTGTCCAGATCCTCGAGCACCGCAATCACCGGCAGCCGTCCGATGAATTCGGGAATGAAGCCCGCCTTGATCAGGTCGACCGGCTGCACCTTCTCGAGCAGGTTCAGATCGCGCCGCCCGCTCGCTGACGCCTTGCGCTCCTGCGAATCCTTGTCGTTGATGAAGCCGATCGAGGACTGGCCGATGCGCCGGCTGATGATCTTCTCCAGCCCCACGAAAGCGCCCCCGCAGATGAACAGGATGTTCGTGGTGTCCACCGGCGTGAACTCTTGGTGCGGGTGCTTGCGCCCGCCCTGCGGCGGCACGTTGGCGATCGTGCCCTCGAGAATTTTCAGAAGCGCCTGTTGCACGCCCTCGCCCGAGACGTCGCGCGTGATCGAGGGATTCTCGTCCTTGCGGCCGATCTTGTCGATCTCGTCGATGTAGATGATGCCCTGCTGGCAGCGCTGCACGTCCCAGTCGGAGTTCTGCAACAGCCGCAGGATGATGTTCTCGACGTCCTCGCCCACATAGCCCGCCTCGGTGAGCGTGGTGGCATCGACGATGGCGAACGGCACATCGAGAAACCGCGCCAGCGTCTGCGCCAGCAGCGTCTTGCCGGTGCCCGTCGGCCCGATCAACAGGATGTTGCTTTTCGACAGCTCGACGTCGCTCGAGCGCTGCCGGTTCAGATGAATGCGCTTGTAATGGTTGTAAACGGCGACGGCCAGCTTCTTTTTCACCGACTCCTGGCCGATGACATACTGATCCAGGTAGTCCTTGATCTCAAGCGGCTTCGGAAGCTTGAAGGCTCCGCCGGGCGCGTGCTCGGGCCGATCGTCCTCCAGAATCGAGTTGCAGACGGCGATGCACTCGTCGCAGATGTAGGCCCGCGGGTATTCCCCGGGGGAAGAAATCAACTTGCCGACGGCGTCTTGAGTCTTATGGCAAAACGAGCAGCGTAAGGTATCGTCAAACCCCGATCGTCTCAAGCCCTACCCCCGCCGGATTCTTGCGCCTCGCCACGGTGATCCGGATCCATCTTCATTATCCCCCGAACCGGGATGAAGAAGCAATCGCCGCCTCTCAGTCACCCGCCTCGGAGCCGACCCATCGCCGGACGCCGACGGCCAGGGCCGCGCGTGCCTCAAAGACAAGGCTGAATAGCGACGGCACCACGACCAGAGTGAAGACGGCCGACACCAGCAGGCCGCCCACCACCACGCTGCCCAGCCCGCGATAGAATTCCGAGCCCGGGCCCGGAAACAACACGAGCGGCAGCATGCCGAAGACACTGGTCAGCACGCTCATGAAAATCGGCCGGACCCGGCTCGCCGTGGCCAGCCGCACCGCCTGGCGTGGCGGCAGGCCCTCGCCCCGGATATGCCGGAGCGATTGATGCACGATCAGGATGGCGTTGTTCACCACCGTCCCCAGCAGGATCACGAAGCCGAGCATCGTCAGGATATCGAGCGCCTGATAGGCGAGCAAACGGTTCACCGCCGCCAGGCCAAGAAAGCCTCCCGCCGCCGCCAGCGGCACGCTGAACAGAATCACCAGCGGATAGAGGAAGCTCTCAAACAGCGCGGCCATGAGCAGGTACGTGATGGCGACGGCGAGCGCGAAATTCCATTTGAACGCCTCGTAGGTCTGGCTCAATTTGTCCGCCGTTCCGCTCAGGTGCGCCCGGTAGAGACCGCCCAGCTTGCCGGCCGTGCGCATCGGCTCGAGAATCTCGGATTGGATCGTCTCCATCGCCGCCTGAAGCGGCATCCGCTCCGCCGGAGCCACCTGGATGGTGATGACGCGCTGGCGCTCGCGATGCCGGATGCTAACCGGGCCGCGCGTTTCCTCGATGCGCGCCACCGAGTCCAGGGTGATCAGCCGGCCGTCGGCAGTGGCGATCGGCATCTGGCCGAGCAGGTGCGTGCGGTGGCGGAAGCCGGGTTCGGCCATCACCTTGATGTCGATCTTGCGCCCCTCGTGCTGATACTCGCTGGCCTTGGCGCCGTCCACCAGGGCGCTCACCGTAAAGCCGAGATCCCGGTTGGAGATGCCGGCCTCGGCCGCGCGCCGCCGGTCGGCAATCACCCGCACTTCCGGGCTGCCCAGATCCAGGCTCGGAATCGGCCGCGCCTGCGCGCCCGGCAGCTTGGCCAGCACTTCGCCGTAGATCTCCCGGCCCAGCTCCACCAGCCGCTCGATCTCCGGGCCGGTGACGTCGATCTCGATGCGCCGCCCCTGGCCGCCCTCGAAGATCCCGACCTGGCTGACGAAGCCGATGGCGCCGGGAATGGTCGCGTTCACCTTTTGGAACTCGGCGATCAGCTCTCGCGCGCGGTCGGGCTGGCGCGAACCGGCGCCCAGGAAACACCGGTCCGGCATGGCGATGAAGAAGAACGATTCGATGCCGCCTCCCGGCAGATGCGCCGTCGCCTCCGGCGGCCCCTCCCAAAGATGGGAAAGCTTCTCGGTGTAGCGGTGGCGCAGGGCGGCCACCTCCTCGAGGTTATAGCCCGGCGAGGGAAGCACGGCGCCGAACAGGAAGTTGTGATTGCCGGTGGGCAGGTACTCGGCCTTCGGCATCAGGGCGAGGCTGAGCCAGACTGCGGCGGCCGTCAGGGCCGCCACCACCGCCACACGCCGCAGCACGCCCTCGCCGAGCCAGCCCACCAGCGCCGTCACGCCCGCACTGAAGCGCCGGCCCAGCGTCGTCAGGCCGAAGCGGCGGGCTCGCACCGGCGCCGGTTCCGCGTGCAGAATCTTCGCCGACAGGCTCGGGATTACCGTGATCGCCACCAGCAGACTCAACCCGACGGCGCAACTGAGCCCGACGGCGATGTCGCGGAACAGTTGCCCGGCCTCCTCCTCGACGAAGAGGACCGGCACGAAGACGGCGATCGTCGTCAGCGTGCTCGCCAGGACCGCGCCCCAGACCTCGACCGTTCCGTCGTATGCCGCCTGCCGGCGCGGCTTGCCCATCTGCCGGTGCCGGTAGATGTTCTCGAGCACCACAATCGAGTTGTCCACCACCATGCCGACCGCGAAGGCCAGCGCCGCCAGGCTGACGACGTTGAGCGAGCGGTCGAACCACAGCATCAGCAGGAAGGTCCCGACCAGGCTCACCGGCATGGCCACGGCGATCACCAGCGTGCTCGTCAGGCTCCGGAGAAAGACGAGCAGCACCAGCACCGCCAGCGTGCCGCCCACAACCAGACTTTGCCGCAGCAGCCCGAGCGAGCGGCGAATATATTCGGTCTCGTCGTAGACCTGAGTGAGGCGCAGGCCGCGCGCGGCGAGCACCTCCCGGTTGAGCCGCTCCACAGCCGCCTTGAGCCCGGCCATCACCTGAAGCACGTTCTCGCCCGGCTGCTTGACCGTGTTCAGGGCGATCATGCTCTCGCCCTTGAAAAAGGCCCGCGCCGTCGGCTTGCGATAGCCGAGTTCGACGCGCGCGACGTCGCGCACGTAAATGGGCACGCCGCCCGAGACCGCGATCACCACGTCGGCGATCTCCTCGGGCGAGGTGTATTCGCCGACCGTTCGCACCACGTACCGGCGCTTGCCCTCGGAGAAATCGCCCCCGCTGAAGTTGCGATTTTCCCGTTCGAGCGCCGCTCCCAACTGGTTCAACGTCACCCGGCGCGCCGCCAGGCGAGCCGGATCGACGATGACGTGCATCTCGGTGTACTGGCCCCCGTAGAGGTTCACCGCACCCACCCCCGGCACGCGCTCCAGCTCAGGCTTGACAAAATCCTCGACGAAGTCCTGAAGCCTGGCCACATCGCCCGCGAACGGTTTCTCCCCGGCGGCATGCAGGACGAACCAGGCGATGGCGCTCGCGTCGCTCGAGCCGGCATAGAGCACCGGTTTTCGCGCCTCGGAGGGGTAGTCGGGAACCTGCTGAAGCGCGTTGGCCACCTTGATGAGGGCCGCGCTCTCATCCGTGCCAAGCCGGAACGCCAGATTGACCGTGGCGAAATTGTCCGAGGCCGTGCTCTCCATACGCCGCAGGCCCTCGACCGCCTTGAGCTGCTCTTCCTGCTCCTGGACGATCTCACGCTCGATCTCCGCAGGACTGGCCCCCGGCCAGAAGGTGGAGACGGTTACGTAGGGTTCGTCCACCGTGGGCGTCAATTGCACGGGAATGCGGCGCAGCGCCAGCCCCCCGAACAGCGCCAGCAGAATGACGCCGACCGCGGTGGTCACCGGATAGCGGATCGAGTGCTCGACCAGCTTCATGGCAGCGGATAATCGACGCGCTCGCCGGCGACCCTCTGGCCCGGGCGGAGCCGCTCGTTGCCGCGCGTGATCACTTTCTGGCCCGGCGCGACGGCCCCGTTCACCTCCGTCCAGGCGCCGACCGCGGCGCCCGTCGACACCTGAACCGCCTTGGCCGTGCCATCCCCGTCGAGCACGTAGACACGAAGCTCAGCCCCCTCGCGCACCACTGCGTCCTTGGGAACGATCGTCGCCAGCCGCGGTCCTTCGCCGGTTTCAAAGACCCCGTCCAGCTCCACCTGCGCCAGCATGCCTGCGGCGATCCGGCCCGCCTCATTGCGAATGCGCACCCGCACGGGAAAGGTGCGCGCCTGCGGCTCGGCGCGGGGGATGACCGCGCTCACCCGTCCGCGCACAAAGCTTCCGGGAAACGCATCCAGGGTCAGCCGGGCTAGAGCGCCCTCGCGAACCGTCCGGTAATAGCGTTCCGGCACGTTCACCACGACGTCCAGCTCCTCGAGCGATAGCACTTCCGCCACCGGATCGCCCACCTTGAGCCACTCGCCCACCTCGGTGTGCCGGCTGATCACGATGCCGTCGAAAGGCGCCCGGATCGAGCAGCGCTCCCGCTCGTAGCGGATCCGGTCGATCTCGGCGCGCAGATTGTCGATCCGGCCTTGCCAGGCGCGGAATTCATACAGCGCATCGTCAAGCTGCTGGCGGCTGAAAACGCCGGAGGCCGACAGCTCCCGCGCGCGCTCAAAGTTGCGTTCCGCCAGCTTCTGGCGCGCCTCGGCCTCCTCGAGCTGGGCCTGTGCCGCCCGCTGGCTGAGTTCCAGACTGCGCTCGCTGAGCCGCGCCAGCAAGTCGCCTTTCTTGACGCGCTCGCCCTCGCGGACCGGAACTTCCGTGACTAGGCCGGCGATTTCGCTCGCCACACGGCTGATCAAGGATGCCTCGACCGAGCCGGGCAAGCTCAGGCGGCGGTGGACCCGATACTGTCTCGCCTCGGTGAAACCCACCGGAGTGGCGGCTGGCTGCGCTGCGGCAACGGGCAGGAGCCAGAAGAGCGCGAGCGTTAGGCGAACCAACATGGGCGAACAGACCGATCCCGGCATCCGGGCCGGCCTGGCGCGATCCTCCTCCTTAGCTTACACCCGGCCGGCAGCCGCGGGAGGCGCTCGCGCGGTGCGCCGGCCCGGTCCCCCTCGCCTGATACAATCGTGTCCCGACCCCCATGCCCTTCGAAGTCCGCCCGATGAGCCCCGACGACCGCGCCGAGGTCGCCTCGCTGATCCAGGTCTCGCTCAATTTCTGGTACCGCCTCCACGGCCGCCCCCCGATCTTCTCCGGCGACCCGATGGCCGCCGACGTGTTTTTCGAGGTCTATCACGCTCTGGAACCCGGTTGCGGCATCGTCGCCCAAGATACCGCCTCCGGCCTGCTCGCCGGCTCCTGCTTCTTCCATCCCCGCCCGCACCACGTCGGCCTCGGGATTATGAACGTCCATCCCAACTACTTCGGCACAGGCGCTGGCAGCGCCTTGCTTCGTTACATCATCGGGCTGGCCGAGCAGGAAGCCAAGCCCGTGCGCCTGACCTCGAGCGCGCTGAACCTGGATTCCTTCTCCCTCTACACGCGCCACGGCTTCGTGCCGCGCCAGGTCTTCCAAGACATGGTGCTCGTGGTTCCCGCCGGCGGCTTGAGCGATGCCCAGACCGGCGCCGCGCGCGTGCGCGACGCTACCCTTCACGACGTCGCCGCCATGGCTCAGCTCGAGGTGGCCGTCAGCGGCATCAGCCGGGAACTCGATTATCGCTTCGCGATCGAAAACCCCCTGGGCTGTTTCCACGCCTCCGTCTACGAAGCGGAATCCCGCTCGATCGACGGCTTCGTTCTCTCCTGCACCCACCGCTCCTTCCAGATGGTGGGTCCGTGCGTGGCCCGCTCGGAGAGGGAAGCTGAGGCGCTGATTCTGGGCGAACTGGACCGCTTCTTCCGGGGCCGGCCGGCCCTGTTTCTGCTGCCGGCAGACCAGGCGGCTCTGGTGGCGCGGATGTACGACCGCGGGGCGCGCAACGTCGAGCTGCACCTGTGTCAGGTGCGCGGCTCCTTCAAGCCTTTCGCCGGCGTCAGCACGCCCGCCTTCCTTCCGGAGACCGGATAGACGCAGAGCCCGGGCAGCTTCCCTTCCCCTATCCTCAGATCGCCGAGGATGCCCCGGCGCAGATTCTCGAGCGAGGCCGAGATGGGCGTCGGCTCGGGAACGAAGACGCCGTCCAGGCACACGTCACGGAAGATCGCCACCAGCTCCGGGTCCCGCCAGCCGCGGCGCGCCTCCTGTTCGAGCACGCCGAGCGCCTCCACCTGCGACATGGCGCCCTTGTAGGGCCGCTCCGTCGTCAGCGCGTCATAGATGTCCGCCAACTGGAGAATCCGGGCGAGCAGGGGAATGCTCTCTCCTCGCAGGCCGTCCGGATAGCCCGAGCCATCCCAGCGCTCATGATGGTGCCGGATGATCGGCAGCACCGCGGCCAGCGTCCTCATCGGACGGCAGATCTCCTCGCCGACGATGGGGTGCTGCCGCATCTGCTCCCACTCCTCCCCGGTCAGCGGGCCCGGCTTGAACAGAATCGCGTCGGGGATGGCGACCTTGCCGATGTCGTGCAGGTATCCGCCGCGATAAAGCGCCACCAGCTCGTCGGCCCCGAGGCCGAGCGCCCTGCCGAGGGCGACGCTGAAGGCCGCCAGGCGCTGGCAGTGCCCGTGTGTGTAGCGGTCCCGCGCCTCGATCGATTGCGCCAGGGCGAACAGGATCGCCTCGGCCTCCTCCAGCGTATCGAGCGCCGCTTTCTGCCGCAGCATGGCCCGCACCCGCGTGCGCACGAGCTGGGGATGCAGCGGCTTCGCCAGCAGATCATCGGCCCCCGAGTTTAGGCCCAAGATCTCGTGCTCGACGCCGGGAACGCTCGTCACCATCAGCACCGGCACGAGCATCGTTCGGCGGTCGGACTTCAGGCGGGCACAGAGCTCGATGCCATCCATGTCGGGAAGCATCATCTCGAGGATGATCAGGTCCACGCTCTCGCGTTCGAGGATGGCCAGGGCCTCGGAAGCCCGCGAGGCCTCCAGAAAAACGCAGCCCTCCTGGCGGAGCATGGAGCGCAGTACCATGCGGTTGCTGGCCGCTCCGTCGACGATCAACACTTTGGGCCGCCAAGCCCCGGCGAGCACCTCCGGGTGCCAGTCGACCAGGACCCGCGTGCCCGCCGCCGTGTGTTCCAAGCCTCTCCCGGGACTCGCGCGCTCATCGGGCGCTTTCGCCATGTCAGAATCGGCGCTCTCCTTGACGCTCGCGCGGCATTGGGCCGCATCCGCCTCCTGCCCTCTTATCGGACGAAACTCGCCCGAATCGAAACGGGCCGCGTCTTGCGCCATCAAAATTACTGCTCCTGGCGATCAAGCCGCTCGAGAATGTCGGCGACGTAGTTCAGCGTCTCTGGAATCGGCGGCAGGCCCTGGAATCGGTCCACCCGCGCCGGCCCGGCATTATAGGCGCCCAGCGCCAGCGTGATGTCGCCCTGGTACCGCTCGAGCAACTGGCTCAGGAAGCGTGCCCCTGCGGCGATGTTCTCCTTCGGATCGAACGGGTCGTTGACGCCCAGCTCGGCCGCCGTCTCCGGCATCAACTGCATCAGCCCCTGCGCGCCTTTTCGCGAGACGGCGCAGGGACGAAAGCCCGACTCCCGGTCGATGATCGCCCGCAACAGCTCTGGCGTGACCCCCTCACGCCGGGCGACCTCTTCGATGTAGTCCTTGAGCTCGTGCGGGGGAATCGGCAGACAGTCTCCGCCGCCCGGCTCCGAGTCGGCCTCCGGGGCCGGACCTGCCCACGGCACGGTGAACCAGTCCGAGCCGGAGGGCGCGGCCGAGGAGGACACCTGCATTCGAACCGATTCCTTCTGGCGGGCGATCGCGGCCTCCATCATCGCGCGCGCAGCCTGGTAGGGATCGGGCGGATCTCCACCCAGCGCAGGGCCGGCGATCAGCCATCCGAGCAGAACAGGTCCGGCGCGTCGCACCAACCTCTTCATCGGACGGCCGGGCGTTCGGCTTGAGGGTCTTAGGAAGGCTAACGGGCAGCCGAAGCCTGCCAGGCCTCCAGGCTCACCAGGTGCTGCCCACGCGGCAGGAAGAGAATGACTCGGTCGCCGTCCTCGAGAAGGCGCACCCCCGCCGGCTCGCCGTCGATCTCCACATGCGCCGGGCGCCGCCCGAGCACGGCGATGGCGCGCGAGTCGCTCTCATAGGCGAACTCCAGCCCTCCAGGCGTCACCGCCGCGCTGCGTAGCTCGCCGTTGAAGTCCAGCAACACGAGCGGCGGCATCTCCCCGGCCGGCTCGAGGGCGTGTGCGCCCCCGGGGAGCCAGACCGTCTCTCCGTCGAAGAAGGGCCACAGGCGCCCGTTGAGCTTGGCCGCCCCCCGCCAGGGCACGCCCACACCGAAACGCGACTCCACCACCAGGCGGTTCTGGGCCTGCGCCACCCGCCGCACCGCCGCCATCGCCGAGGGCAGCAGCCCCAGGTCGGCCGCCAGGATAGAGTGCTCGGCGTAGACCGCGACGCGGGCGAAGGCTTGCGAGGCGACGTGCAGCAGCTGGTAAAGTTCGATCCCCGTCTGTTGCCGCGTCGGGTAGACGTCCTGATAGCGCTCGACGATGTTGATGTCGATCGCCAGCTTCTCGGCATGCGGCGTCAGCGGCTCGTAACGCCGCGCGATCTCCAGATACCGTTTCGGCCCCAGATGCCAGACCGTCGCGGGATCCTCGATGAGGAACGTGAAGCGATGGCGGTCGAGCAGCGGCAGAAGCGCGGCGGCGTCAGCGCCGATCAGATCGCGCATCCGGGTGTCGAAACGGTCATCGACGTGCGTCAGCACCAGATCGAGGTGCGGCTTGCGGCTCCGTGCCCGCTCGATCTCGGCGATCCACTCCTGCTGCATCTGCCGCGCCAGATGAGCCCGGTAGTCGAGAAACTGCCGCAATCCTTCCGGGTTCTTCGAGTGATGCCGCGGCGAGCCGGCGCGGAACAGCTCGAGCGGATCAAAGCCCGCAGCCGCCTGAAAATCTCGCCGCACGTCCTCGTTCATCGGGGTGAACCGCGCCGGATTCTCGTGCCCCTCGAGCGATTCGAAATAGAGCTCGGCCAGGTTGACTCCGTCCCAATCGAAACGGTCGATCAGCTCGTGGATCCCGCGCGCGACCGCGGCGTAGCAGTCGCGGTTGGCCAGGTTCATCAGCTTGCGCCAGTCGAGAAACGCGTCCTGGAGCACGGCCGTCTTCTCGCGCCAGTGGGGATGCGCGTTCCAGAAGGCTTCGCTCACGTGCGGCAGCTCGAGCCAGGCGTAAACCAGGATCGCCTGCCGGTGACAGGCCTCGATCAGTGCGCGCAGCCAGGCGTCGCGCTGCGCCTCCGGCTCGAAGTAGTGCCAGGCGGCGACCTGAAGGGCATGGATGCCGGCCCGCCGCCACCGCCTGGCGAAATAGTCCAGATCGACGCGGCTGCGGTAAGGCCCATCGAAGAAGGCCCACAGCCGCCGGGAGCGGAACGGAGGTTCGAAGCCCAGGTCCCGCAATGCATGAAACAGATACGGGAAGCGCTCATAGCCGTGCTCGCCGGGGGTCACGACAACCCAGAGAACGCCCCCGGCGCCCAGCCGGAGGCCGGCCACGAGCGGCGAGCCGCTCCAGCGCTCTTTGGCGAAGACGCGCGCCCCTTCGGGCAACGCAAAGACGGGCAGTTCGAGCTGCCGCTCCCAGATGATGCCCAGCTTGGGATCGTGCACGTCGAGGACGTTGCGCACGGGTACGCGCTGCCCGGTCGGCCGGAAGCCGAAAGCCGCAGCCAGCTCCGTGTCTCCTTCGAGCACCAGGATGGCGCCCCGCTCGATCCGCTCCCGCCATGCCGGCGCCAGCTCAGCGCCCCCGGTGCGGACGACGAAGACGCCGGAATGCCCCCCGGCCTCCGGCATCAGCCCGAGCGCGGAAAAGATTTCGGGCCAGGGTCCCGGTTCGTCGCCGGCCACGTGATAGAAGAAGGTCGGCCGCGGTGCGGGCGTCTCCGCGGCGACGGCGACGGCTCCGGCCAGCACCGGCGCGAGCAGAAGGCTACCGGCTGAACGCATACCACATTCCTCCCCGCAGGTCGTAATAATCGCGCCCGCGCGGATGGCCTTCGATCAGGTAACGACCGCGAAGCGCATCCACGGTAAAGAACATCGAGCGCGGCATCGACTTCCAGCGAAAGCGAAAGCCCGGGCCGGATTCGACGAAGTTCGCCCAGATCTGCCGCTTGGAATCCACCGTCAGGTTGCCGTTCCAGTAGAGCTGCGTCTCCAGGCCCCCAACGGCCGCCGCCACCGGAAGGGTGTAGCCGAAGCGGTTGCGAAAGCTGCCCAGCACGGTGTTGGAAAACCGGCTCATGAAGACCGCGTCGAGGAAGCTGTCAAAGAACGGCCCGGGGGATTCCCCGCCCAGGAAGTTTCCCCAGCCGCGGCCGACCGAGAAGCCGCCCCGATAGTCCGGCGCCATGCGCCCCGGGCGGTCGCGCCGGTTCAAATAACTGACATCGGAGCCGGCCTCGGCCCAGGCGAACATCCCCTTCCAGAGCTTGGTGCGGATGCCCACGCCGAAGATGAACGAGCTTTCCGAGAGATATTGCGGCACCACCGAGCCGACCGTCTGGCGCGCGTCGCCGGTAAAGCGCACGGATATGTATGGCAGCAGGGGAACCCGGCCCAGGCTGACTTCGGTCTTCACCTGCGCGTAGGCGAACAGGTCGCGCCAGCGGGTCGAATACAACGGCAGCGACCAGAATGTCGTGCGAAGGCGCGCCAGCGACGGCCGCAGGGTCCGGTAGGAGCGCTCGGCCTGCTCGGCAATCGACGGATCCGGGCTGCGCCGCGCCAGGTCGAACCACAGGAGCGCCTCCTCATCCCGGCGTAACAGATTGTAAGTCTGCCCCAGCTTGAGCATCACTTCGAAATCCACCGGATCGTTCAGGTGTGCAATGGTGAAATACTTCATCGCGTCTTTGAGATAACCGGCCTGGTAGCTCTTCTCGGCCAGCACCTTGGCCTCGACCGAGACCTTCTTGGGCGGAGTTTCCGGCGGTCGCTTCAAGCTCTGGGGCAGGTGCAGGACCTGGCGAACCCGATCGGCCAGCTCCTCGTTGCCGGAGGCGAGCACGCGCTCGAGCAGCCGCCTGGCGCCCTCGTAGTCCTTCCGCCCCAGGTGCAGGAATCCTAACTGCGCCACCGAGAGCAGGTCGTCCGGCGCCGCCTCGACGATGCGGCGGAACTCCTCTTCGGCCGCCTCCCGGTTGCCCATCGCCAGGTGCAGGTAAGCCAGCTCCCGGCGCAGATCGACGTTGGTGGGATCGAGTTCCAGGGCACGCTCGAACTCGTAGACATAAGGGTAGCGCGCGTCGAGCAACGCCCGCGCCTCTTCGGCGACGCGCGGCTCGGCGCCGCGCGAGGCGGCCAGCAGCGCCGCATGGGCCTGCTCGGCGCGCCCCAACTGCTGGAGAATGCGCCCCATGTCGAGCAGAAGGCGCCGCCGGTCGGGACGCAGCCGCCAGGCGTACTGATAGTGCTGGAGCGCCAACTCGAGCTCGTCGCGCTGCTCGGCCAGCCGGGCCAGCTCCCAGTGCGCGCTGAAGTTGTTCGGATCCATCTCCACTACGCGCTTCCACCGGGCGATGCCCTCCCGGAGCGGGCGGTCGACGTTCTCGAAGGCTTGCTCCGCCGTCCGCCGCGCGTCGCCTTCTCCGGTGCGGCGAACGCGGTCGAAGATCCGCCGCGCCATCGCCTCCTGGCGCGTTTCAAAACACAGGAACGCGTACTCGAGCGCCACGTGGTGGTCGCTCGGATCGAGCCTCATCGCCTCGCCGAACTCGTCGCGGGCGGCCTCGTTCTCTCCGATCTTGAGCAGCGTGTAGGCCAGGTCCTTCCGAATGGAGGCGCGGTCTGGCGCCGCTTCGACGGCCTGGCGGAAAGCGGCGACGGCCGCATCATAATCCTTCACCCGCAGGGCGGCGTAGGCCTCCTCCAGGTGGGCATAGGCGGAGTCCTGCTCCACCACAACCGCCGGCGCACGCGCCGCCAGCACCGCAGCGAGAAACAGAGATTGGGCACTACGCATTTGGCTATCCCTCTAGGGGATCTGTCCTAGTAGTGCCGCGGAGAGGGAAAACTCGCAGGCGAGTTGCGAACCGGGCCGACGCCGACTGAGGCAGCCTTACTCGGCCGAGCTCGCAGCCTTCTTCGTCTTGGGACGGCGGGCCTTGGTCCGGTTCGGCGGCTGGCGGTCGATCTTCTTCAGGTTCGGGACAACAATCGAGGAAATGAACTTCTTCTGTCCGTGGTCATCGAAGTGAATGACCACATACTCGTCATCGCAGGAAACGACGGTGCCGCAGCCGAATTTCGGGTGTTCGATCTGTGCGTTCTGAGCGAATGGCGGCTTGGGGGCCATGAAAGGGTGCCTCTTTGTTTTTTATTGTAGCAATTTGCCGCAGCCTGTGTCTAATTGGCCCCCGCCGCCGAAATCTCAACTCCGGCCCGCGACTTTCTTGCGGCGCCGCCGGTCCCCTCCCCTTCCCGGAACGATCGGCTCGCTCGGGACCGCCCACCGGCCCAGGTGGTAAGTCCTCCGGTAGCCGGCCGTCAGATTGGCGATCTCGACGGTGACGACTCCGCCGGCGCTGCAAGAGTAAGACTCCTCGATCTCCTGGCTCCAGGCTCCGTCCCAGCGCGCAATCGGCGCCGCCGTCAGGTCGCTCGCATCCCGTAAGGCGGGGTCAAAGGGGAACAGGATCTCGTCCCAGATCGTGATATCTCCAAGCGGGCGGCCGTCTTCGGCCCGGTGACTGCATTCGAGATACCGGAAGTGTCCGACGTTATGCGCCGGGCGGTAGCGCCGCGACACCTTCAGGCTCGCCTCGCCCGCGGCCGGCAGGGGTGTCCCCTTGGCGAACAGGGGATCGAAGACGATCGTGCGGCCGCAGTCGGCCTCGCGCCAGACGCCGAAGTAACGGGTAAAGGTGTCGCGCAGGACGTAGCCGGCCTGCTCGTCGGCCTGGATCGCCAGGCCGATGGCGGTTGCCGAATACATGTAAGTGGAGCGTTTCACCCGCCGGCCGAAGACCTCGCGCAAAGCGCGCGGCACCAGCGGCAGCTCGCTCGCTCCCCCCGTAACATAGAGTAAGTCCGGTTCCGCCTGGTGTGTTTCGAGCAGGTCCTTGACGGCGTGCACCGTTTCCTCGACCAGCGGGCGGCAGCGCTCATAGAAGGCGTCCACGCTGATCGTCACCGGCTCCCAGCTCGGTTCCAGCACGCCGAGATCGACGGCGATGCGCCGGGTGTTCGGGTGCAAGGCTTCCTTCTTCAGGCGGCACTCTTCGTGGAGCCGAAACCACTGCGCCTGGGTGAGCGCCTCGCGCTCCTCAGCGCCGATGCCGGCCTCCTCGAGCGCCATCTCGGCCAGCACGTTGTCGAAATCATCGCCGCCGAGCGTGGGAATCCCCTCGGAGGCGATCACAGAGAACTGGCGCTCCTCGGTGCTGACCAGCGAGGCATCGAAGGTGCCTCCGCCCAGATCGTAAACCAGCAGCAGCCCCTTGCCGCGCGCCGGGAGCTTGCCTTGGTTGGCGTGGACGAACTCGATCGCCGCCGCAGAGGGTTCATTGAGCAGGCCCAGCACTTCGAAACCCGCGCGGCGAAACCCTTCAACGGTCAGGAACCGCTGATTGCCGTTGGCGTTGGCGGGCACGCCGAGCATCACCTCGAGCGGCTCTCCGCCCGGCGCCTCGAGCGTCGAGCGCTCCAGCAGCGCCGCCTTCAGCGAAGCCGCCAGCTCGGTAAGCAGCTCGAGCATCCGCAGGCGCTCGCCGGCGATCTCCAGGATCGTATGCGGCCCGGCATCCTCCAAATATCGCTTCAGCGACCGGATGATGGTCCAGCCCTCTTCCTGCTGGCTCTCCCAGGCCTCCCAGCCGTAACGCCGCTCGGGGCCGCGCACGGCCACCAGCGGCGGATACCAGCTCGTGCGCTCGCCTTGCGGCGTCTCGAAGCTGATGACCGGATAGTTGCCGCGGTCGACGAGCGCCACGACGATCCGCGTCGTGCCGAAGTCGATCCCCAACCTCATGGGAACGCCTCGCCTCGGTGGAGGCCCTGCCGGCTCACGCCTCCACGAGTTCGACCAGCTCGACCTCCATGGTCAGCTCCTTCCCTGCCAGGGGGTGGTTGCCATCGATGGTTACCGTCGTCTGGGTGAGCCCCGTGACGCGGACGTCAGACTCATGCCCGTCGGCGTGCCGGACGCGCAAGGAGGTTCCGATCTCCAGTTCCAGCTCCGGCGGGACCATGCTCCGGTCGAGCGTCGCCGTCATCTCCTCGTGGTAGGGGCCGAATGCCTTTTCGGGCGCAATCTTGAAGGTACGCGATTCGCCGACCTTCATTCCCAGCACCCCCTCCTGAAGTCCTGGAATAATTTGGGATTCTCCGACCACGAATTCGAGCGGTTCGCGGTGGCGCGTGGTGGCGAAAATCGTATCGTCCTCCAAGCGGCAGGTGTAATGAATCCGGACCGTATCCCCCGGCTTGACAGCGGGGACGGCATCCGGTTGCAAGTTAGGTTCCATGATTCCCCATCTTCCCAGCCCGAGGTGGTTCATGTCAAAGAGGAGATGTAGAAAATCCAGATCCGAATGGGGTAAGCTGGTCGCGAAACCATCATCTGGCCGTGATGCCGATCGCCCGGAGCGCGTTTTTTCTGGTAGCGGTTGCCTCCGCCGCCTGGCCGGCTGCGGACGCCTATGTCGCCGAAATCGAGGCCTGGCGCCGCGAGCGGGAAAAGCGACTTGCCGCCGACGACGGCTGGCTGACCGTGGCCGGCCTATTCTGGCTCAAGGAGGGGCCGAACAGCTTCGGCACGGACCCTTCCTGCGACATCGTGCTGCCGGCGGGCTCGGCCCCGCCACGCGCCGGCCTCTTCGAGCACTCGGGCGGGCGGACCCTCCTGCGGTGGGCGGACCGGCCCGCCGAGCCGGTTGAGATGCGGCCGGACGAGACCATCGTCCCCTTCGGAGATCTCAGTTTCCAGGTCATCCGGCGCGGTAGCCGCTACGGCGTCCGCTTACGCGACAAGAACAGCCGTTACCGCAGGGAGTTTGCCGGCCTGAAGTGGTACCCGGTCAAGGCGGCCTGGCGCGTCACCGCCCGCCTCGTCCCCTACCCGGAGCCGCGCAAGCTGCGGGTCGGCTCGACCATCGGAGAGCCGCAAGAGTTCGATGCGCCGGGGTATCTCGACTTCGAACTTGAAGGCCGGCGCCTGCGGCTCGAGCCCGCGCAAGCGGGCGGGGAACTCTTCATCCTCTTTCGGGACCTGACCAGTGGAAAGACCACGTACCCGGCGGGGCGGTTCCTCTACGCTTCCCCCGCCAACGACGGCACGGTCGTGCTCGACTTCAACAAGGCTTACAATCCGCCCTGCGCCTTCACGCCCTACACCACCTGTCCGCTTCCGCCCAGGCAGAACCACCTTCCGGTGGCCATCGAAGCCGGCGAGCAGTTCCACCCCGGGCCATGAGGCGCGCCGGGGCCGTTTCCGCCTTTTGCGCTTGAATCACGCGCCGCAACTGTGGTAGCAGTCTAGGACCAGGAGGCACCATGGTTCCCGCATCCTTTCCCTCGTCCGCCCGCGCCGCCATCTGCCTGTGTGTGGCCCTCGCCCTGATCTCCTGCGCCAGCGGTCCGGCGCCGAATACGCCACCCTGGTTCTGGCAGGCCGCACAGGACACCTACCGGACGGGCGACTACCTGAAAGCGATCGATCATCTGGAGCCGCTGATCGCCCCCGGCGGAGAGTTCACCGAACGCGCCCAGCCCTTCCGGCTGGTGTTGACCGCCGGCCTCGCCCGCGGCTACATCGACCTGGCCGAGGCTTTCGAGGCCGGCGCGCGCATGAATGAGAAAGCCGCCACCGAGTTCCGGCGCCGGATGAACGTCTACCGCAGCCAGGCAAACCGCCGCGCCATGACCTTCGCCGAAAGCTTCCTCGCCTTCGAGAAGACCGGCCCCGGTGCGACGATACCCATCGCCTTTCCCTACCCGAGCGGGAACCCCCTCCCGGTGGCGGAGCTGACGAAAGCCGGGCAAGGCATTGCCCTCTCGGAGACCGAGCTCGCCACTGCCGAGCGGCGCTCCATCGAACGCGCGATCCTGATGGCGGCCTGTGCCGCCGTCGGCGCCGAGGAAGACACGGCGAAAGCCCAACAGATCTTCTCGGGCCAGAATGTCACGGTTCCCAAGGAGACGTTTCTGCTCGCCATGGCCAAGCAGCTCCACGCGCTGTCTCAGTTGTACGCGCCCGCCAAGATGAACGAGCCGGACAAGTTCAAACTGTTGAATGAGAGGGCCCTTGAAGCGCTCAAGAGCGTGCCGGAGACTCCCGAGCAGAAGGCGCTAATGGAGAAGATCGACAAGGCCTTAAAGCCGAAAGGCTGAGCCGACCTCCGTCAGGGCTGTACGGCCTCGAGCGCCGCCGGGGAGCCGGGCGCCTGGACGACGCGGTAGGGCAAGGCACGCTCCTCGCAGGGGGGCAGAGGCGTCACGGCGTAATAGTTCAGGCCGTAGCGCCAGCTCCGGTGAACGGCATCCACGCACACCTGCCCGCGCACGGCTTCGATCTGGCGCCAGAGCGCGCGCACGGAGACTTCGCGGTCCAGCACCGGGAAGACAGTCAGCTTCAGGAAGAAGACCCCGGCCGCGACGCCGGCGGCGAGCGCCGCCACGGCATGGTCGCGTTTGCTCGTGCGCTC
This sequence comes from uncultured Bryobacteraceae bacterium, assembly GCA_938003835.1. GTDB lineage: Bacteria > Acidobacteriota > Terriglobia > Bryobacterales > Bryobacteraceae > CALKXJ01. Next base: position 270,627 of record CALKXJ010000012.1, read on the forward strand.
CAGCCACCAGACCAGTGCAGCCAGAAGCAGGACCACGACCGACGGAGTGAGCGGCAAACCCGGCCACCCGGCCCTGGAGAGGCCTACACGCAGGGCTTCCGGCAGCACCGCCGCGGCCCACGGCGCGAAGATCAACAAAACGGCGCATGCCGCCAGGGCGGCGCGGAGCCGGGGCGCTTCGGCCGCCGCCAGTCCCAGCAGGGTGCAGAGTGGCGGAAACAAGGGCAGCAGGTAGCCGGGCAGCTTGTTGGTGGCCGCGGAGAAGAAGACGAAGCCGAAGACGACGCTGGCGAGCAGCCATTGGCGGCGGGGGTCGCTTAAATGGCGGCGGAATCCGTGCGCCAGAAGCGGAGTCCAGGGAACCAGCCCCGCCGCCAGCACCGGAACGTAGAACCAGAACGGCTGCACGTGTTGGATCGTCTCGCTGGCAAAGCGCTCCAGGTGATGCCTCCAGAAAAACTCCTCGAGGAACGCCCGGCCGTGGCGGAGCGTACAGGCCACATACCACGGCCCGGCGCAAACCAGAGCGGCGGCGCCATAGAGGGAAAGCGCCCGCAGCCGGCGCCGCCCGAACCAAGCGAGAGGGACCGCCAGGGCCACCGGCACCAATCCTTTCGTCAGCGCCGCCAGCCCCAGCAGGATGCCGGCCACGGCGGCCGCCTTGCGGCTACCCGTGCGGAGCCAATCGAAGCTGACAAGCAGCGAGGCCGAGTAGGCGGCGGCCAGCGCGAGATCCATGACCGCCAGGTGGCTGAAGGCCACCCAGCCGGCGCTGGTGGCCAGCATTGCGGTGGCGTACCAGGAGGCGCGGGCGCCGAATTCGCGCTCCAGCCGGCGCTGGAAGAAGACGAGAAAGGCCACGCTGAGGAGAGCCACCGGCAGGCGGGGCGCAAGTTCCTCGCTTAGGCCCGCACGGAAGCCGAGGGCGGCCATCCAGTAAACCAGCGGCGGCTTCTCGAACCACGGCTCTCCCCACAACCGTGGCGTGATCCAGTCGCCGGAGAGAGCCATCTCGCGGCCGATGGCGGCATAGCGCGGCTCGTCGGGCCCGAGCATGCCCACCTCGCTCAGGCCGAAAAAGTACAGCAGGTAGACCAGGACGCCGGCGGAGGCCGCCGCGAGGCCGGAGCGCAACACCCCTCCAGCGTATAATGGCCACAGGGGCGAAAGCCTGCCGCCGGCCCGGTCGCCGTTGCCGGGCCGCCTCGTATGAATCCGTTACCGCTCGTTCGACTTCCCACCTCGACCAACGCCGTCATCCGGCTGCATGAGGCCGACAACGTGGTTGTGGCCCGCGTGCCGCTGGCGCGCGGCTTTGAGTTCCGCGTCGGCGACGTCTCCACCACCGTCCGCGAACCGGTGCCGCCTGGGCACAAGGTGGCGATTGCGCCCATTCGGGAAGGCGAGCCGGTGCGCCGCTGGGGGCAGATGATCGGCCGCGCCAGCCGCCCGATCGAGCCCGGCGAGCACGTGCACGTGCACAACCTCGCTTATGAGGAGCGCGCGATCGATTACGAGTTCCCGGCCGGGGAGCTTCCCCTGCCCCGGAGCTCCGCTGCGGCGCCCACCTTCCTCGGCTATCTTCGCGAGGACGGCCGTGCGGGCACGCGCAACTACATCGCCATTGTCGCGGCGAGCAACTGCGCCTCCTACGCCGTGCTGATGGCTGCGAGAGGCTTCGAGAACGAGGAGCTTCCTCCGGAGGTCGACAGCGTGGCCGCCTTCCCGATCGAGGGCGGTTGCGGCATCGCCATCGGACCCGACACGGAGCAGCTCGAGCGGACGCTCGCCGGCGTGATGCTGCATCCGAACGTGGCTGGGGCGGTGCTGGTCGGACTGGGCTGCGAAGTGAATCAGGTGGAGCGCTATGCCTCGGAAGCGGTGCGCAACGGCCGCCTGGCTCTCCTCACGTTGCAAGGCACAGGGGGCACGCGCGCCGCCGTCGAGGCGACGCGTCGCGAGGTCTGGAAGATGATCGAGCGTGCGGCGGCCGACCGTCGGGTGGAACTGCCTGCCTCCAAGCTCGTTCTCGGCCTCCAATGCGGCGGCTCGGACTCCTTCTCGGGCATCACCGCCAACCCCGCGCTCGGCCACTGCTCGGACCTGCTGGTCGCCTGCGGGGGAACGACGGTTCTGGCGGAGACGCCGGAGACTTTCGGCGCCGAGCACCTTCTGGTGAAACGCTCGCGCAGCCGCGCCGTCGCGGAACGCTACCTCAGCTTCGTCAACTCCTACCGGGCCTACCTCGGCCGCTTCGACAGCACCTTCGACGACAATCCCAGCCCGGGCAACAAGGACGGCGGCTTGACCACCATTCTGGAGAAATCCCTGGGCGCCGTCATCAAAGCCGGCACCACGCCGCTGATGGACGCCCTCGCGTACGCCGAGGCGATCCGCACCCCGGGCTTCGTCTTTATGAACACGCCGGGTTACGACCCGGTTTCGCTGGCCGGATTGGCCGCCGGCGGCGCCAACATCTTCGCTTTCACCACCGGCCGCGGCAGCGCCACCGGCTTCCCCACCGTGCCGGTCATCAAGATCTGCTCGAACAGTCACACCTTTCACCGCATGCGGGAGGACATGGACATCAATGCCGGTCGCATTGCCGATGGCGAAGCCACCGTCGAAGAAGTCGGCCGGGAGATCTTCGAGCTGCTGCTGCGCGTCGCCTCCGGCGAGCGAACCGCCGCGGAGCGCCTCGGCCATAACGAGTTCGTGCCCTGGCGCATCGGGCCAGTGCTCTAAGTCATCGGATACGATAGAAGCAAATGCGCTTGCTTCCGGCTTTCCTGCTTCTGGGTTCGCTCGCCTTTGCCGCCGGCACACCCAAGTCCGCCCTGGATAAAGCGACGCTTGAGGCCTACATCCGTCACCTGTTCCTCTGGGGGCCGCAAATCCAGGTGACCATCTCCGATCCCAAGCCTTCGGAGCTACCCGGGCTGCTCGCGGTGCGCGTCCGGGCGGCCGCAGGCGGCGCTTCGCAGGAGCAGGACCTATATGTCTCGAAAGACGGCCGGAAGATCGTCCGCGCTCTCATCTACGACGTCAACCGGAGCCCGTTCGAGCAGGAACTGGCCAAGCTCACCACGGAAGGCCAGCCCGCCCTGGGCCCGCCGGGGGCGGCGGTTTCCATCGTGGTATTCAGTGATTTCCAGTGCGGCTTCTGCGCCCAGGAAGCCCGGATGCTGCGCGAGAACCTGCCGAAGGCCTACCCCGAGCAGGTCCGTCTCTACTTCAAAGACCTGCCGCTCGATCAGATCCACCCCTGGGCCCGGCTGGCCGCCATCGCCGGCCGATGCGTCTACCGCCAATCGGAAGAGGCCTTCTGGAGCTATCACGACTGGGTTTTTGCTAACCAGGCGCAGCTCGATCTCAAGAACTTCAAAACCAGGTTTCTCGAATTCGCAAAAAGCAATGGCAAGCTGGATGACTTCCAGCTGGCCGGCTGCCTGGACAAGCGCCTGACCGAGGCGGAAGTGAACCGCTCGGTCGCCGAGGCGCAGGCGCTGCAAGTGAATGCGACGCCGACGCTGTTTATCAACGGCCGCCGCATCAGCGCGCAGATTCCCTGGGAGAACCTCAAGCAGGTGATCGATTTCGAGCTGGACTATCAGAAGAGCGCGCAGGCGAGCAGCGAGGACTGCTGTGCGGTGAAGCTGCCGGTGCCGGTCGAGCCGAAGTGAACTCGGAGGGGCTGGGATGAGACGTTGGGCGAGAAGGCACGCACTCTTTGTCACGGCGCTCGTTGCGCTCCTTTGCCTTCAGGGCGTTGCCGCGCCGCCGGCCAGGCCTCAGCTTGACCCGGACCGTTATCTTGAGCACGTCAAGTTTTTGGCCTCCCCGGAACTCAAAGGCCGGGGCACCGGCATGCCCGAGCTCGACCGGGCTGCCGACTACATTGCTCGCCAGTTCGAATCGATCGGCCTCGAGCCGGTGGGCCCGTCCGGGTACTTTCAGCCGTTCGAAGTGACGGTCAACGCCGAACTCGGCCCGGCGAACCGGCTCAGCTACCGGCTGCACGGCGCCCGGCACACTCTGAAGGCCGGCGCGGATTTCCTTCCTTTGAACTTCTCCGCAGCCGGGCGCTTCTCCGGGCCGGTGGTCTTTGCCGGCTACGGCATCACCGCCCGCGAGTACAACTACGACGACTACGCCGCGATCGACGTCAAGGACAAGCTCGTCGTCGTGCTGCGCCACGAACCGCAGGAGTTCGACGAAACGAGCGTTTTCGCCGGCAAGGTCTATACCGAGCATGCCCAGCTTTCGAGCAAAGCCGTCAACGCGAAGATGCACGGCGCGCGCGGCGTGATCTTCGTCAACGACATCGGCAATCACAACAACGAGGACGGGGAACTGGAGAAGTTCCAGCGGACGGTCGGGCCTGCCAGTGTCGGCATCCCGTTCGTCCATGTCAGAGCCAAAGCTCTCGAACCGTGGTTTGAGGCGGCGGGCAAAAAGCTCGTCGAGCTCCAGGCGGCCATCGACAAGGATTTGACCCCGCAAAGCTTCGCCTTCCCTGCTTCGCTCGACGTCGAACTCGAAGTCGACGTGCGCCGCCAGGCGCGCACCGTGCGCAACGTGGCGGGGTATTTGCCCGGCCTCACACCCGAGTACATCGTCGTCGGCGCGCACTACGACCACCTCGGCCTCGGGGAACAGTTTTCGATGGCGCCTTCGGAGGCGGGCACGCCCCATCCGGGCGCCGACGACAACGCCTCCGGCACGGCAGGCATCATCGAGCTCGCCCGCTGGTTTGCCGCACAACCCCAGCCCCGCCGCGGCATTCTGTTTCTGGCCTTTGCCGGCGAGGAGCTCGGCCTGCTCGGCTCCAGCCATTATGTCAACCACCCTTTGCTGCCGCTCGAGCGTGCGGTGGCCATGATCAACCTGGACATGATCGGGCGGATGCGCGATTCCAAGGTCTACGTGGGGGGGTTGGGAACCGGCTCGACGTTCCGGGCAACGCTCGAGCCGCTGTTTGCCGAATCCGGCCTCCAGGTGGAGTTCTCCGACACGACCGGCTACGGCTCAAGCGACCACACCTCCTTCACCGCGCGGGAGGTCCCCGTCCTGTTCTTCTTCTCCGGCCTGCATGGCGACTATCACCGGCCGAGCGACACCTGGGAGAAGATCGACGCTCCGGCCACGGCGAAGCTGCTCGGGCTGGTGGCCCAGGTCATCTCCCGGCTGAGCGACGGCGCTGAGAAGCCCCAGTTCGTCCGTCTGGCTGAACCCCATCGCGGCCAGGCGGGCACGCCGGCGGGCTCCGGCGGCGCCGGCTACGGCGCCTATTTCGGCAGCGTGCCCGATTTCGCTGAAGTCTCCAAAGGGGTCCGTTTCGCCGACGTGCGGGAAGGCTCGCCGGCCGCCAAGGCGGGCCTGCGACGGGGCGACATCCTGATCGAGTTCGACGGCAGGCCGATCGACAACCTGTACGACTTCACCTATGCCCTGCGCGGCAAACGGCCTGGCGACGAGGTGACGGTGCGGGTCCTGCGCGACGGCGCGCCGGTGGAGGCCAGAGTGCGGCTCGAGCAACGCCGATAAGTTTTGCGCCGCAGGCCGCCGATAAGATGATGAAGAGGAAATGTCCGGCGGCGTAACCCCTTGTCCAAAAACCTGGATCCTGCCCCCGCTGATTCTCCACCCTTTCTCCGACGCCACCGGCCCCAGCCAGTTGGTCGAGAGCTCGCGGGCGAGCCTCGTCCTGCATGGGCTGCTGCCGGGCGGAGACGCCACTCCCGAACAGCTCGAGGAAAAGTTGCTTGCCGGTCGCTACTGCGAACTGCGCATGCTCTTCTACATTGGCAAGGACCTGTTTCGATGGATCGAACAGTGCCTGGATTTCATCGACCACCGGGCCGAGTTGCGGCAACGGGGCTATCGCCTGCAAAGCCTGGCCGCGTATCTCGTCTATGAGCCACCGCAAGGCGTCCGCGACAAGCTGCGCCGCTGGGGTGTGGCCGACTACCGCGGCATATTCTCCCGTGCCCTGGGCCTGAAATCGGTTTTCGAAGAGCTGCCCGCCCGGGACGAGCTGGCGCGCGACTTCTTGCGCTATTACTACAAGTACGCTGACCATCTCTTTGCCGCGCTCTTGGCTCTGGCGCGCTATCAGGAGATCGATCCCTCGGAGTTCGATTTCGCCCTTTATGCCTCCGGCGAATATGCCCGGATGCTGGAGCGCGAGTGGGCGGAGGAGTAGTTTCCCCCCCGCGCCGGATCGAGCCAGAGCCCGCCGCCCTCTCGCCCGGGGAACCGTTATAATTCCTGCATGCAGTTTCCCCGCATCCTGCTTGTCCGCCAGCACTTCCCTGACCGGAGCCTCGCCGATGTGGCCGGCGCCGTGCAAGCCGAGCTTCAGTGTTCGGGCTTGGCCGAGCGCCTCCGGCCGGGATCTTCGATCGCCATCGGCGTCGGCAGCCGGGGCATTGCCAACATCGCCGTCATCACGCGTGCGGTGGTGGACTACTGGAAGACGAGGGGGATGAAGCCGTTCATCTTTCCTGCCATGGGCAGCCACGGCGCCGCTACGGCCGAGGGGCAGGCTCGCGTGCTGGCGCACTTCGGCATCCGGGAAGCCACAATGGAGTGTCCAATCCGCTCGCAACTCGAGGTGGTCGACACCGGCCGGACCGAGGAAGGCATCGAGACCTACGTCGACCGGCTGGCTTGGCAAAGCGACGCCATCATGCTGGTGAGCCGCGTGAAGTGGCACACCGACTTCGAGGGCGAGATCGAAAGCGGCCTGTTCAAGATGATGGCGATCGGCTTGGGCAAGTTCGCCGGCGCGGCCAAGTATCATACCCACGCCTACAAGCTGGGCCTGGAGCGGGTCATTCTCTCGGTGGGCCGGCACCTGCTACGGACGGGGAAGATCCTGGGCGGGCTGGCGATCCTCGAGGACGCCTATCACCAGACGGCGCTGGTGGCCGCGGTGGGCGCCGAGGAGATGGAAGCGCGTGAACGCGAGCTGCTGGCGCTGGTCAAAAGCTGGATGGGCCGCATTCCGCTGGAGGCGCTGGACATCCTGGTCGTGGACGAGCTCGGCAAGAACATCAGCGGTGCGGGCATGGACACCAAGGTGATCAACCGCTGCGAGGGCGGCCCGCCCAACCCCTGGCCGTATGCGCCGAAGATCGAGCGGATCTTCGTGCGCTCGCTCAGCCCGCTCTCCTACGGCAGCGCCGTCGGCATGGGGATGGCCGACGTGGTCACCGACCGCTTTGTCGAGGCGATCGACTGGGAGCCGACCATCGTCAACGCGCTTACGGCCTCCAGCTTCGCCACCATGCGCCTGCCGGTCCACTTTCCGACCGACCGGGAGTGCCTCGAGCGGCTCTGGCCCACCGTCGGCAAGTTCGACCCGCTCGAGGTCACTCTCGGCTGGATCCGCAACACCCTGGTTTTGGACCGGCTGGTGCTCAGCGAGAACCTCCGGCCCGAAATCGAGCGGCACCCGCAACTGGAAATCCTCGGCCCGCCGCGCGAGCTTGAGTTCGATGCGGAGGGGAATCTGGTCGAGCTGCTGGAGGCGCGCAACGGCTGGGAGCAGCTCGCCGCCTCGCCCGCCTAGGCCGCCTTCCCGATCAGGAGCCGCTCGACGCGTTCGTGGTCAACACACTGGACACCGCACTGAAAGCGTTTTGGATGGCCCCGCTCAGTGAGTTCATCGCCGCTACCGCCGCCAAGGCGATCGCGCCGGCAAGAAGCGCATACTCGATCAGGTCCTGGCCGCGCGTATCCTTCCAGAATTTCCAACTCAGGATCAAACGCATCATAGTTTTGCTCTCTCCTCTCCCTGCTTTCTCAGCTTTCTTTTCGAGTTCTTCACTCGCTATGGCCAGTTTCGGGCAACGGCGATTTCCGAACAATTCATGGGATCACTGAGTTGGCGCGAGGGGAAAACCTGCCGCCGGACCGGGAAAATCCGGTCCGGCGCCGGGCTTGGCTCACTGCTTGCCGATGCCCAGCAGCAGGATTCCGAGCAGGATGAGACCGAGCCCCAGAAACTTGTTCCGGGTGAGGGGCTCGCCGAAAAACAGGCGGGACCAGAACAAAGTAAAAACGTAGCCAAGCGAAACCATCGGATAGAGGATCGACAGCTCGCCTTTGCGAATCCCCATCAGGTAGAAAATCGAGGAAAACAGAAACAGCCCGACGCCCGCGGCCAGGCGCCAGTTCAGGATGAGCGTCCGGGGATCACGATGCAGGCGCCCGGCGCCCGATTTGAGAAAGACCGCCCCGAAGGAGCCCACGAAGGCCGCCGTGAAGACCAGCAGGATCGAAGACAGCGGCGTCGTCACGGGTTCGCGTTCCTGCCCAGCACGGTCACGCCGGCCATGATCGCCGCCACGCCCAGAATCTTGAAGGCGTTGAGCGGCTCCCGGAAGAGCATCACCGAGAGCGCCGTCACCCAGACGTAGGTCAGCGAGACGACGGGATAGAGCACGGAAAGCTGGCCGTCGCGCAACGCCAGCACGAGCAGCGCCGTGCTCAGCCCGTAGAGGCTGTAGCCGGCGAGCAGGGTGACGCTGGTGAGGATGGCGTAAAGATTGGGACTGGCCAGCACGGCCGAGCCGATCTTCATCAACACCTGGGCCGCCGCGCCCAGTACGGTGCAGCCGAAGACCAGCGCCACGCACTGGCGATGGCTGAATCGAAACGATCCGGTTGCGCACTCGGTACCCATCAATTGCCGCTCCCTCACCCTCTCTCTTCGTCCACTCCTCTTAGCCTACCATCGAGCCGCCCAGGACCCGCTTCGCTCTATCTTGCCGGACTGTCTCAGGGTAGCGCGGGCGACCTCCTGCGGCCCGGAGGGCGGCCCTCCTTGGGCGGCTTCGGGCCGGCCGGGCCGGGAATCTGGAAGACGCCGCCCGGGGCCGTCGGCAGCTCTTCGACCGGCCTGGCGGTCTCGGGCTCCTCCGGCTCGGCCACCTCCTCTTGCTCTTCCTCGGCGACCTCGACCGGCGGCGGGGCGCAGGCGCCCACCTCGACTTGGAAGGTGGACACGACAATCCACTCCTCACCACGCCGCCGCTCGATGCGCCAGGCGCCGCCCGCCGCCTCCTCGGCGAGCCGCCAGTTCGGATCCGGTTCGACCGGCTTGCGGACCTTCATCGGGATAGGGCTCGCGCTGACCTCGCGGATCATCCAGTCCGCTCCGCCCGTCATCGTCTCGTAGCGCTCCCAGCGCGCCCCGGTCTCCGAAGCGCGCACCCGGTCGATCAGCACGGTGCCGCTGCGGGCATCGTCGAAGGAGAATTCCTCGATGACCCCGATCCGGGTCTCGCCGAAGATGCCCCGCCGCCGCCAGTGCTTGCCGCCGTCGGTGGTGAGCAAGAAGAAGGGATCGCGCGGCGGCACCGTGAGGATATGACCGGAAACCCAGCCGGTTTTGGCGTCGTGGAAGTAGATCTGATCGAGGCCCGCCCCGCGAATCCGGGGATGGACCTCGGTCCAGCTCGCGCCGCCATCCTCGCTCGCGAGCAGAATCGAGTACATCGTCGTGGCGCGGTTGTGCAGGTTGCCGGCCAGGAAAATCTTATCTTCGACGCCGCGCACCGCCGCCAGTTGCAGGTAGACCGGGCAGGGCTCCGTGACGGTGCAGGGCGTCTCGAACATCGCCCAGTCGTCGGGCGAACAGGCGAAGGGCAGCCGCAGGGGTTCGCCGGTCCAGCGCAACACGGCTGCCTGCTCGGCGCCGGCGGCCGGCCCCTGTGCCCCGGCGGCGCCGCCGGCCATCAGGAGCGCGATGGCGATGCCGTGCCACATGCCGCACTTTGAATTGTAGTCTCTCCGGCGAGGGCCGGCGAGGCGGTTGGAAACGGCTAGGCGGCCGGCACCTTGCGCGCCTGCTCGAACAAGAAGTTGAGCGTCTTGTCAATGCGGATGCGCGAGGCCAGGCGCCGGAGCTGGCCCTCCTGCTCCAGCCGCTTGCGCACCGCCGGCACCGGCTCGCGCCGCTGCCGGGCGATGCGTTGAATCTCGCGGTCCAGCTCCTCGTAGGTGGTCTCGATCGCCTCGCGGTCGGCGATGCGCTCCAGAATCATCGAAGCCTTGACCTCGCGCCGGGCGCGCTCGCCCTGAGCCTGGCGCACCTTGTCCCAGTCCAGCCGGATGCTGCGCGGATCGACGCCCTGCGCCACCAGCTCCCGCATGCGCTGCTCGACGTTGGCCTCCATCTGGCGCTCGACGAAGACCTCCGGCACGGGGAAGTCGTGCAGGTCGACCAGCTTGTCGATCAGCTCGTTCTTGGCGCGCTGCTGGGCGAGCAGTTCGCGTTCGGCGAGCAGGGACTTGCGCACCTCCTCGCGCAGCTCGGCCAGGTCCTGGTAGTCGCCCAGGTCCTTGGCGAATTCGTCGTTGAGCTCCGGCAGCTCCTTGCGCCGAATCGCCTTGAGCTGGACGCGGAAGCGGACGCGCTTGCCGGCCAGCCGCGGCTCGCCGTAATCCTCCGGATAGGCGACGTCGAACTCCTTCTCCTCGCCCGGGGCGACCCCGCGGAGATTCTCGGTGAAATCGGGCAGCGTGTCCGGATCGCCCAGATGGAGCAGCAGATCCTCCTGGCGGATCGGCTTGCCCTCGACTCCCGCGACGCTCTCCAGCCGCACCAACGCGTAGTCGCCGTCGGCGGCCGGCCGCGGATCGACGTTGACGTAGTCGGCCTTCTGCTCGCGCAGCTCCTCGAGCCTTTGGTCGATATCCTCCTCGGTAACCTCGGGCTCGCTGTAGCTGACCGTAAGGCCCCGGTACTCTTGCAGTTCGAACTCCGGGATGACCTCGAATTCGGCCCGGAACCGCAGCGGCTTGCCGGGCTCGAATTCCAGATCATGGATGTCCGGCTCGCCGACCAGAGGCAGGTTGGCCTTTTCGACCTCCTGGCGCAGAAATTTCGGCACCAGCGCCTCGAGCACCTCCTGCCGCACCTCGGCGGCAAAGCGCGACCGGATGATGCCGGCCGGCACCTTGCCGGGCCGGAACCCCGGGAGGCGGACCTTCTCGCGCAGCGCCTCCACGACGCGTTCGGTTTCCCGTTCAACCTCCTCGACGGGAACCGTGACGTCCAAGCTATACCTGCAACCTTCGATGAGCCCCAATGTGCTTGCCTCGGTCCCGGCGGCGGCTGGCCCGATCAGGTGCCTTCGCTCCAGCTCGCCAGATACTTCTCCTGCTCCGGCGTCAGCTTGTCGATGCGCACCCCCATCGACTCGAGCTTCATGCGGGCTACGCGCTGGTCCAGCTCGGCGGGTACGGGCAGAACGGTCTTCTCGAGCGAGCGGTGGTTCTTCACCAGGTAGTCCACCGCGAGAGCCTGATTGGCGAAGCTCATGTCCATCACCGAGGCCGGATGGCCCTCGGCGGCGGCCAGGTTGATCAGGCGCCCTTCGCCGAGCACGTAGATGCGGCGGCCGTCGCTCAGGGCGTACTCCTCGACGAACTCGCGGATCTTGCGGCGCGAGCTGGCCATGGAGGCAAGCGCCTCCAGGTCGATCTCCACGTTGAAGTGCCCGGAGTTGGCCAGGATCGCCCCGTTCTTGAGTCGCTCGAAATGCTCCCGGCGGATGACCGCCTTGTCGCCGGTGACGGTGACGAAGATGTCGCCGATCTCGGCGGCCTGCGCCATCGACATGACGCGGTAGCCGTCCATGAGGGCCTCGAGCGCCCGCACCGGATCGACCTCGGTGACGATGACGTTGGCTCCCAGGCCGCGCGCGCGCATGGCCACGCCCCGGCCGCACCAGCCGTAGCCGGCGACGACGAAGTTCAGGCCGGCGATCAGATAGTTGGTGGCGCGGAGAATGCCGTCGATGGTGCTCTGGCCGGTGCCGTAGCGGTTGTCGAACAGATGCTTGGTGGCCGCGTCATTGATGGCGATCACCGGATAGCGCAGCACGCCCTCCCGCGCCATGGCGCGCAGGCGGATGACGCCGGTGGTCGTCTCCTCGGTACCGCCCAGCACGTTGTCGAGCAGCTCGGGGCGCGAGCGGTGCAGGCTGGTCACCAGGTCGCAGCCGTCGTCCATGGTGATGTGCGGGGCGTGGTCCAGGGCGGCGGAGATGTGCTGGTAATAGGTGGCGTTGTCCTCGCCCTTGATGGCGTAGACGGAGATGCCGTAGTCGCGCACCAGCGTGGCCGCCACGTCATCCTGCGTCGAGAGCGGGTTGGAGGCGCACAGCACCACCGAGGCGCCGCCGTCGCGGAGCGTAATGGCCAGATTGGCCGTCTCGGTGGTCACATGCAGGCAGGCCGAGATGCGGATGCCTTCGAGCGGCTGGTTCTTGATGAACTCCTTGCGGATCATCTGAAGCACCGGCATCGACTGGAAGGCCCATTCCGTGCGGCGCTTGCCGGCATCGGCCAGCGACAGGTCCTTCACATCACAAGCGACATGGCGTTGCGTGTTGGCTGACATACCGATGTTAAACTTGATCCTCTCTCAACTGATGAAGCTTTAGGCGAGCGTGGCCGCTACGCCCACGCCGGCGTCCTGGCGGAGCGCCTCGGCCTTGTCGGTCGCCTCCCAGGTGAAGGTCTCCTCCGTGCGCCCGAAGTGCCCGTAGGCGGCCGTCTTGCGGAAAATGGGACGCCGCAGCTTCAGGTGGTCGATCATGCCACGGGGCGTAAGCGGGAAGTGGGCGCGGACAAGCTCGATCAGGCGCTCTTCGTCGACGCGCCCGGTGCCGTAGGTGTTGACGTTGACCGAAACCGGGTCGGCCACGCCGATGGCATAGGCCAGCTGAACCTCGCAGCGATCGGCCAGACCGGCGGCGACGATGTTCTTGGCCACGTAGCGGGCCATGTAGCAGGCCGAGCGATCCACCTTGGTCGGGTCCTTGCCCGAGAAGGCGCCGCCGCCGTGCCGTCCCATGCCGCCGTAGGTGTCCACGATGATCTTCCGGCCCGTCAGGCCGGTGTCGCCATGCGGGCCGCCGATGACGAAGCGGCCGGTCGGATTGATGTGATACCGGGTCCGGGAGTCGACCATCGCGGGCGGTACCACCGCCTCGATCACCTGCCTCTTGATCTCCGCGCGAAGCTCTTCGGTGGAGACATCTTCGTCGTGCTGCGCCGAAACCACCACCGCGTCGATTCGCTTCGGCTGGCCGTCCTCGTATTCGACGCTGACCTGGGACTTGCCGTCGGGCCGGAGGAAGGGCAGGATTCCTTCGCGCCGGGCCTCGGCCAGCCGCCGCACCAGCTTGTGCGCCAGCATGATCGGCAGCGGCATCAGCTCCTCGGTCTCGCGGCAGGCGTAGCCAAACATCATGCCCTGGTCGCCCGCGCCGCCGGTATCGACGCCCATGGCGATGTCCGGCGACTGAGCCTGGATGGCGTTGAGGATCCCGCAAGTCTTGGCGTCAAAGCCGTAAGCGGCGTCCGTGTAACCGATGCTGGCGATGACGCCGCGGGCAATGGCCGGCACGTCGACATAGGTCTTGGTCGTGATCTCGCCCGCCACCAGGCAGATGCCGGTGGTCACGAGCACTTCGCAGGCCACCCGGCCCATCGGGTCATCCTTGAGCACCGCATCGAGCACGGCGTCGGAGATCTGGTCGGCGATCTTGTCCGGGTGCCCCTCCGTGACCGACTCCGACGTGAAAATGTATTTTCGGCTCACGCTCCGTTAGCCTCCGCAATTGGATTCGAGGGTGCCTTTCGCCTCACGTTCCGAATGAGCTTCGCGCCGAACCGCAGCGCCAGAACTCAAGATCAGCGGCCAGACACCCGCGGGGAACCAATCTTCCAGTTTATCGGAGCCGGCCGGAGGCGTCAAACGCGCCGGAATCGGTCATACTGGGTGCTCGGAGGTTCCGAGATGACCGGCTACGAACGGATCCGCGCGGCGATTGCCGGTGAGTGGCCCGACAGGGTCCCGGTGATGCTGCACAACTTCATGATGGCGGCGCGCGAGGCGGGGATCCCGATGGCCGAGTTCCGTCGTAACCCGCAGGCGCTGGCGCGGGCGTTCATCGAGTCGGCCGAGCGTTACGGCGTCGATGGCATCCTCGTCGATGTGGACACGGCCACGCTGGCGGGCGCCGTGGGCGTGCCGGTCGATTTTCCGGAGGATGCGCCGGCGCGGGTGGCGGGCGCCCGGCTGGGGGATCTCGCGGAAGTGGCCGAACTCGAGCCGCCGCGCGTCGCCGACTACTGGGGCGTGCAGGTGTGGGTGGAAGGGGTGCGCCTGCTGCGGAACCATTTCGGCGATGAGCTCTTCCTCCGCGGCAACTGCGACCAGGCACCCTATTCGCTCGCCTCCGCCATGCGCTCGCTCGAGGCCTGGATGCTCGACCTCACCGACCCCCACCTCCATGAGGCCGCGCACCGCCTGCTCGAGTACTGCCTCGAGGCCTCGCGCCAGTTCCTCGAGCTCGTCGCCGCCGCCGGCGCTCACATGCTCTCCAACGGCGACAGCCCGGCCGGGCCCGAGCTGGTCTCGCCCCGGATCTACCGCCAATTCGCCCTGCCCTACGAGAAGCGCCTCGTCGATGAAGCGCACCGGCTCGGCCTACCCTACTTCCTCCACATCTGCGGCCGGACCGACCCGATTCTCGAGGACATGATCTTGACCGGCGCCGACGGCCTGGAGCTCGATCATAAGACCGACGCCCGCCGCGCGCACGCTCTGCTCAAAGACCGGGCGGTCTTCATCGGCAATCTGGACCCGAGCGCGGTTCTCGCTTACGGGACGCCCGCCGTGGTCGAAGCCGAGACGCGGCGCCTGGTCGAGCTCTTCGCCGACACGCCGCGTTTCATCCTCAACGCCGGCTGTGCGATCGCCCCGGAGACTCCGGCGGAAAACATCCGGGCCATGATCCGGGCGGCGCGCCAGTTCTCTCGGGGCTGATTCGTCACCAAGAGGCAGGGGGCTCAGGCCTGCCAGAGGATGCCCTCGAGGGTGTCGCCGTTGTTCTCCTCCGAGACGAGGTGCAGGCTGAGGCGCGGTTGGGCGGACAGCGCCTCCAGCTCGAAGCGCAACAAGTTGTCACCGCTTCGAAGCTCGACCGGCTGGCGGAACTGCGCGACGCGGTAGCGCGTGTCGTTTTCCAGGGCGACGACCTTCTGGCCGTTCAGCTCGAGCGTCAGCCTCCCGTCGACTCCGATCCACAGGAAGCCCTTGCGCGAGTCGCGAGCCCGAACCGTAACCGCGGCGGCCAGCCGACTGCCCGGCGCGACGCTTTGGGGCAGCCAGCGGGCGAACTCGAGCGTGTCGGTCGGCGAGTGGACGCGCTGCCAGGCTTCTACGGGGCGCTCCGGCTCCGCGCTAATGCGCCAGGCGCGGTTGCCACGGCCATACCACAGGCGCGGCTTGGCCCAGCGCCGCCGCAGGGTGAGCGGATCATCCCCGTCCACCGTAACCCGGCTCAACTCCATCTCGCCCATGAGTCGTGCCCGGGCCAGATGCAGGAATTCCATGTCCCAAGGATGGAAACCGATCAGGTGGGCCGCCAGAGCATCGCAGGCCACCGCGTCCTCGCCGGCGATGATCGCGTTGGTCCGGACCATCTGGTCCGGCCGGCCGATGTCGTGCTCGGAGTACTGGAGGCCGCGTATGGCATCGATCACCGCATAGTCGGGCGGGTGGAACGCCGCCAGATCGACGATGAACGGATCGATGCGGAAGTCCACCGAGTGCTCTTTGTGGAGCAGGAGGTTGGAAAAGCCCTCCGGCGGTGCGTAGGCGATGCGGGGCGCCGTGCCCACGTAATTTTTCAGGCAGCAGGTGATCCCGCACTGGTTGTGGACCTTAAGCACAGGGATGCTGATGAGGAAGTCGCACTGCGTGATGGTGTTGGTGACGTAGTAGGCGGGCTGGGAGGAGAAGGCCCCGGCGCCGTTCGGCGCTCGCGGCACCTCGATCCGCCTCAGGCGGCCGTCCTGGCCCCGCACCGCGTCGTAGGCCAGGTCGACGTAGTCGAAGGTCTTGTCCGGGAAGCGCCGGGCTGTCTCCCGGATCATGTCTCCCAGGGTTCCGGAGAAGCCATTCCACTCCTTGTCGCCCCAGTCGAAGGTCAGCGCGTCGACGCGACGGCCGTTCTGCATGATGACCGCCGTGGTCGCCGGGTCGTTGAGCCCGCGGTAGCTGCCCCCTTCGGCGATGGTGATGCGCCGGGCCCGCGACCGTGAGGCGACGTACTCGAGCACGGCCTTGAGTACACGCATGTCGGTGATGTCGCCCGTGCGGTAGGCCCGGCGCGGCCGCAGCGAGACGATGTTCGGCTTCAGCACCACCCAGGCGCCCGGCTTGATCTTGGCCTCGAGACTTCCGGCGCGGGGACGGCCGTAGGAGATGGCGCGCCACACCATGTCCCGCACCTGCTCGTAGTCGAGCTCGGTTTCAGGCGAGGCGGGGCGCCTCAGTTGCCTGTGGTCGGAGCGCACCAGGCCGAGGCGCGGTTTCGGCCCGGCAAGCGCAGGCGCCGGCAGCCCGGCGCCGCAGGCCAGCAGGGAGCGACGAGTCAGGCATCCCATATCCGACGACTATATCTGAAATGCCGCGCTGGGGCGCGGTGACTCAGCGGCGGGCACGGTGTCGGGCCAGGAACCGCCGCACCGTCGCCAACGCCATGGGCCGCCCGAGCAGGTGGCCTTGCACCAGATCGAAGCCGGCGCGCCGGGCCAGCTCGAACTGTGCGGCCGTTTCCACGCCCTCGGCGACGGTCGTCAGGCCGAGACCGCGGGCGAGCGCGACGATGCCGTGCAGCAGCCGGACCGCGGGTTCCGGCGCATCGGTCGGCCGCAGGAAGGAGCGGTCCACTTTCAGGGCATCGGCGGGGAGCCGGTCGAGGTAGGCAAGCGAGGAGTAGCCCGTGCCAAAGTCATCGATCGAGATGCGGACCCCTAGCCGCCGAATCTCGGCCATCGCTGCAATGGAGGACGGCAGATCGCGCATGAGCGCACTCTCGGTGACCTCGAGTTCGAGCAGGCCGGGATCGAGCGCCGTCTGGCGCAACGTGGCCGCGACCAGCTCCGCAAAGCCCGGCTCGGCAAGGTGCACGGCCGAGACGTTCACTGCCAGCCGGAGGGGGCGCTTCCGGCCCTTCTGCCAGCCCGCCGCCAAGCGACAGGCGCGCTCCAGCACCCGGGCGCCGATGGGGGCGATCAGGCCGGTCTCCTCGGCCACGCGGATGAACGGCTCCGCCGAGACGAGCTTGCCGGAAGGATGTCGCCAGGCCAGCAGCGCCTCCAGTCCGTAAAGCTCGCCGGCCACCGTCAGAATCGGCTGGAACCGCAGCTCGAGCTCCTCGTTGTCGAGCGCCTTGCGCACGGCGCCCTCGAACTCCACCAGAGCGGGCGCCAGGCGCGCTCCGCTGGTGCGAAGCTCCGCGATGCGCGCACCCAGATTGGAGCGGCCGGCACGGGCGTGCGCCGCCGCCGAGCGGCTCCGCCCGAAGGCGATCAATCCGACCGGCATGCCCTGCTCGAACAGCAGATGCGTCGTGACCTCGAGCGGGAGGGGCCGGTCGTCCTTGGTGCGGAATTCGAGTTCGAAGCTCTGCGGCCCGCTTCCGCCGAAGTGGATCAGGGCCATCTGCCGCGCCTTCTCCTCGTCGGCGGAACTCACCAGGGAAGCGACGGATCGGCCCAACAGCTCTTCCCGCTGATAGCCGAGCAGGCGCTCCGCGACGCTGTTGGCCGCGGTGATCTCGCCCTTGAGGTTCTGCGTGTAGATCAGATCGGCAGTGTTGTCAAACAGGGCGCGGAAGCGGTGCTGCACCGGGTGCAGCCCGCTCTCGGATGCCGGGCCGACGCCCGAGGCAATCCAGCCGACGATCTCCCCAAGAAGCGCCGCCAGCTCTGCCAGCGGAGCAAGATCGGCGCTCTGCCAGCGGTTTGGCTGGTAGTCGAGCACGCTCAACCAGCCGATGGTTTCCGCCGCCGGTCCGCGGAGGGGCACCGAGCCGCAGGAGCGCAACTTCCTGCCGCCGGCGATGAGCGGACAGCCTTCAAATTGGGGGTCGCTCTGAAGATCGGCGATCACCAGCGGCTCGGCCGCAGCCGCCGTGCGCCGGCAACAGACCAGCTCCGCCTCCGCCCAGTTTGCGACATCTCCGAGGCAGGCCCGCGCCCAGCGAAACCGCGGATCGGTGAACTCGGCCAGCACGACCGGTGCGGAAAGAAGGCGCGCGGCAAGGTGCAGCAAACGGGCAACGACGGCCGCAGGACGGAAGGCCGCCTGCCGCCCCGAGCCCTCCACAACGGGAGCTAGAGGCGTCGGTTCACAGCCGGGGAGCATCAAAAGGGCTCCTTGGCCCGCGTACTCTCATTCTATGCCAGCGAGGCCAGATCGCGGACACCGGTTCCGCAGCCCTCATTCGGAATCGAGAGGCCGGAAGCGCACCTCCAGCATCTGAAGCCGCTCCAGGTGCCGGCGAAGGCGCCGGAGGAAGTCCGCGTAGTCCCGCCCGGGCTTGCCGGTCCAGGTGACCTCGGCGAGCGCCACCAGGCGTGGAAAGGCCATGTATTCCAGATGCTCCGGCGTGGGGATGTACTCGGTCCAAAGCTGGCCCTGGGCGCCCAGGATCCGACGCGCCTCCTCCGGGGTGAGCTCGGTCGGGATGGGATCGAACTCGAAGACGGTCTCAAGCGGCAGGAACCCTCCGATCGCCAGCGGCTCGGAAGGATCCTTCGACTGGTAGTAGTCGAAATAGGTGTGCGTGGTCGGCGCCATCACGACGTCATGGCCGGCGCGCGCGGCCGCGATGGCGCCCTTCACTCCCCGCCACGACATGACCACGGCTCCCGGGGGCGCCCCACCCTCGAGGATCTCGTCCCAGCCGACCAGGCGGCGGCCGCGCGAGCGCAGAAAGTCGTTCATGCGCCCGATGAACCAGCCGTGCAGCTCGACCTCGCTCTTAAAACCGAGCTTGCGCATGAGCGCCTGCGCGTAAGGGCTCGCCTTCCATTGATCGGTCGGCACCTCATCGCCGCCGATGTGGATGTACTCGCTCGGAAACAGCTCGATCACCTCGGCGAGAACATTCTGTAGGAAGGTGATGGTCTCCTCGCGCAGGTTGAAGATGTTCTTGTGGACGCCCCAGCGGGTGGAGACCTCGAGCTTTTCGCGCGTGTTGCCGAGCTCCGGGTAGCTGGCGATGGCCGCCTGGGCGTGGCCTGGCATCTCGATCTCCGGAACCAGGTTCACGTGGCGGCGCCGGGCGTAGTCGACCATCTGCCGGATCTCTTCCTGCGTGTAGAAGCCCCCATGCGGCTTCCCGTCGAAGCCGCGCGCCTCGCGCTCGTGACCCAGGCGCGTCTCGCGCCGCATGGAGCCGATCTCGGTCAGCTTCGGATAACGCTTGATTTCGATGCGCCAGCCCTGATCGTCGGTGAGATGAAGCTGGAGCGTGTTCATCTTGTGCACGGCGAGCAGATCGATGAACTTCAGAATGGTCTCGCGCGGCATGAAGTGGCGCGCCACGTCGATCAGTGCGCCGCGCCAAACGAAACGGGGCCGGTCCTCGATCCGGACACACGGCGCCGTCCAGGAGACGCCGGCCTGCCTCTCGTCGGCATAAATGGCCGGTGGAAACAACTGGCGCAGCGTCTGGGCGCCATAGAAGACCCCGGCCGGCGCCAGGGCGCGGATCAGCACCCGGCGGCGGCTCACCTCCAGCACATAGCCTTCCGGCCCCAGCCGCTCGAGCGAGCCGTCGAGCTGCAGCGCGATGCTGTTATCCCGCTCCTCGGCGCGCTCTTCGACAACCAGAGAGTAGCCGGTGGCCGGCTGTAGCATCTCGGCGAGCAGGCGTCCGGTGTCGCTGGATTTCTCGTCGGTGAGAATGGCCGTGTCGGCTCGCAGGGTGAAGGTTCCCCTCTCGGTCTCCATGCGCGAGGGCGCGGGGATGAGATTCAGTTCCGTCTCGGCAGGCTTACGGCAGGCGGTCAGCGCCAGTCCCACCACCAAAGGGAGAATCAGGCTCCTCGCTTTCTTCCAGGGGCACCTGGCGGATCCGGACGCCGGCCTCCGCGAACAGGATTTCGACGTTCTTGAAGTGATCATTGTAGTATTCGCTCGAGTATTGCTGCATCCGCTCCCGCGAGATCACCACCTCCTTGATGCCCGCCTGCACGATGGCGCGGGCGCAGTCCATGCAAGGCATGATCTCGACGTAGATCGAACAGCCCTCGGTGGAGGTGCCGGCCCGGGCGGCATTGTAGATGGCGTTGCGCTCGGCATGCTCCATCCAGAGGTACTTGGTGGGCCGTTCCAGCCGCTCCGGGACGTCGTCGCGGATGCCACGGGGAAACGAGTTGTAGCCGGTCGAACGGATCTCGTGCGCCGGCCCGACAATGACGCAGCCGATCTGCGTGTTGGGGTCTTTGCTGCGCGACGCCACGTGGCGGCAGATGCGGAGATAGTAGGCGTCCCAGCTTGGAACCTTGCGCGGCGCCGTCGGATTGCTCATGGCGAGCCGGCCCCTCCGGCAAGATGAATTCTCACCCGGTTGCTCATTCTTCCCTCAACACCGATCCAGACGTCGACCTCCCCGCGCCCGGCGAGCGAGCTTGCGAGCGGCGCGTTCACCTGGTCGAGGCCGGGGTAGATCCCCTGCGGCCCGGCATAGAGCGCCTCCAGGACGGTGTCGTCGACACAGACCTTGACGGCGCCCGCCGCAGCGTGCTTGCGGATCCCGTGACCGTACAGGACCAGATAGCACCGCTCGTTTTCCGGACCGAGCGCCACCGGCGCCGCGACCCAGCGTTCTAGCCCCTCATGGTAGACCGCGAGCGGCTCCCAGCGCTCGGCGCCCTCGCCGCTGATGCGCAACAGGTGGCCGGCCGCCGGACCGCGACCGGAACCGTCGGCCGAAAGAAGCCGCGGGGCGAGAATATCGTAAGGCTCGACCACGAGCTGGCGCCGGGAGGCGGCGATCGCCTCCACCGCGCTTCGCGACAACGGCGCCGGCCGGGTGCCGCCGGCCGCCCACAGCGCCATTTGATCGGCGCGGTGCGGACTCTCCGGATCTTCCGAAACGCCCGGCGGCAGCACGGCGCGCGAGCTGTCGGGATCCGCCAGGTCGACGATTTGCGTGTAGGAGTTGCCCTTCTGCGACCAGATGGTGCCCACCTGGCCACAGGAAAGCGGCGGGGACTCGAGCGCCAGGCGGCCTCCGAGCGGCGGCAGGCGCAGCGGCCCGTTCTCCTGATAGGGCATGACATGGATCTCGCGCGAGACTCCGTCGCGCGGCGGAGGAGCTCCGCCACGCCCGTCGGCGAAACTCTTCGCCGCGGTACGCAGCCAGGCGAGCAGGTACTCGCGCACCTCGGCGTCCTGCGGCACCGCCGTGGTATGACCGTACTGCTCGGCCAGAAGGCGCGCCAGGTGGGTGATGCCGCCTTCGCCGCCTCCCAAGCGCCGGCCGAGCGGCGAAGCGCGATACGGTGCAAGCAAGGCGCCGGCCAGGGCCATCGCCGCCGGATAAGAGTTTTGATCGGCGCGATAGCGCAGGTCCCATTCGCCAAGCGCCTCGAGCAGCCGCGCCAGCGCCTCGTCGCCCCGCGCCGCCTCCACGGCCAGCCGCCGGGCGATGGGAAACAGGGCCGCCACCACCGAGTGCACGTCGTCGCGGTGCACCTGGGTCTCGAAACTCTCCGGCGAAAACAGAGCCGTGGCGCTCAATAGCTGCACCAGCCGCCAGGAACGCGAAGAGTGGCCCGTGCCGCCGGTGGCAATCCCGAGGTCATGCGGATACCAGGAACCCACCGGCAGGTTATTGGCATGAGCGATGAAGCCGCTTTCCGGGTTGAGCATCCAGGGCAGCTCTTCGAGCGGCACGCGTCCGGTTGCCTCGTGCTCGCCTGTCCATCCCTCGAGCGCCATGCGGCGCGTCCATCGGGTCCGGGGCGCATGAAGCAAGGTCTGATAGCCGATGTTGCCGTGAACGTCGGCGTAGACGATGTGCAGGCCGGGGCTGTAATACCACTGCATGGCGTCCCGGAACTGATGCCAGTCGCCGGCGCCCATCATCCCGAGCAGGCCGGCGAGCGACGTCTGGCCGTCCTCGATCTGGCGGACGTGACTCACAAAGGCCTCCCCCTCCGGCCGCAGGCTTGCCAGGTCATCGAAGACGAACCCGTGCCGTGAGCGGCGGGCGCTAATCGCCACCGGCGGGCTATCCTTCACCTCGATGATCTCCTTGCGGACCTCGAACGGCTCGATCCGGTCGCGGTAGAGGTAGCCGGCGCCGCCCGGCGCCAGTTTTTCGATAAAGGTGACCGTCGCGGCAGCCCCCAGCGCCGAGGCGCCCCAGGCGAGGAAGCGGTTGAAGCCGACCAGTAGCGCGGGTGAGCCGGCTACGCCGATGCCGCGCACATCGAACCGCCCACCACTCACGTGAAACTCGTACCAGAGGGGCGGATTGTTCACCGGGGTTTGCGGATCGCTTTCGAGCAGGGGTTTCCCCGTCACGGAACGCGACCCGGAGACGGCCCAGGCGTGACTGAAACGCAACAGCTCGTCGGGCAGGCTGCGGAACCAGAAGCCAGGGGTGGGCGGGGTGGCCTTGAGCCGGGCGTAGAGCTCCCCGTGCCTGGCCATTTCAGACTCCGGCACCACCGCCGCCCAGTCGTCGATGATCATCCCCGGCTGCCGCAGCGCTTCCTCCTCGCCAAGGCGGGCCGCCAGCTCCCGGAATTCACGATAAAGGCGCACGGCGCTCTCGTCGTACAGGGTGTCGAACAGTTCCGCCACCGCCATCCAGGCGCAGACGCAGTCGCCCGCCGTCCACGGCTCAGGCAGCAGGCCGAGCGGGGCAAACCTCCGGCGCACTCGCTCCGGGTTGGCGCGCGCGAAGGCGTTCACTCCGGCCGCGTAGGCCTCGAGATGGGACCGCAGATCGGCGGGCAGCCTCGCCGCCGCCTCGTCACAGTAAGGGCCGATGCCGGCAATACGAAACTTCCGGTCTGAGGCCACCCAGTCACGGCCGAAGATCTCCGCCAGCCGCCCCCGCGCTCGACGGCGGAACAGCTCCATCTGGAGCAGCCGGTCTTCGGCGCAAGCGTACCCCGCGCCGAAGAAGGCGCCGGCCTCGGTATCCGCGAAGAGGTGGGGGATGCCCCAGCGGTCCCGAACGAGCTCGACACGCTCCGCCGCCACGGCCGGGCACGAGCTCCCGACAGCGAGCAGAATGAGAGCGCCAATGCGGGTCACGGCAGCAAGTCCAGTCTAGTGGAAATCGACCGGGCGCATCTGCCACACTCGAATTTCCATGAGGGGTGGCGTGTCTGCCAGGGGCAGTTTTCTGCTCATGCTGGCGCTCTCGTGCAGCGGGGCGGCGGGCGCCTCGTTGCCGGAGGCCGGCTCGCCGCTGGTGCTCCACTACCGTGCCGAGTGGCGCCTGATGCATGCCGGCGACGTCACGCTGCGCTTTCACCATGAACCCGGCACGAACCGCACCGGGCGCGCCGAGCTCGAGCTGAAGACGCGCGGCTTTGCCGCGGCCCTTTACAAGGTAGATAACCGTTACACGGTGCTCTTCGATGAGGGCTTTTGCGCCTCCTCTTACGACTACCTGGTGCACGAGCGGAGCAAGCGCCGCCAGATCCGCGTCCGCTATCAGGAGCCCGCGGGCAAGGCCAGCTACGTCGAGTATGACCCCGTCAGGGACAAAGTCGTCGAGACCCGGACGATCGATGTGCCCGAGTGCGTCCATGACGAACTGGCTGCGCTCGCCCGCCTTCGCACCATGGACGTGGTCCCGCCGGCGAGCGTCGAATTGCCGGTGAGCAACGGCAAGAAGGCGGCCTTGGCGCGCGTGGAGGCGCAACGCAGGGAGCGCATCGAGACGCCGAGCGGCGTCTACGACACCATCCGCTACGAAGCCTTTCTCTTCAAAAACGTGCTCTACCGGCGCAACGCGCGGCTCTTCGTCTGGCTCACCGACGACGAGCACCGCCTGCCGGTGCAGATTCGCATTCAGATGCCCTTCTTCATCGGGACCGTGACGTTGCAACTTGCCGGGCCACCACAAGAGGAAACGACGTGAAAAGCCGATCGAAACTGTTCCCGCTCGCATCCCTGATCCTGCTGGCCTCCTCCGGCACGAGCGCCCAGCAGGAGGCGCTCATCAAAGCCCCGGAACTCATTCCGTTCCTCGAGCGCGTCGTCCAGTTGATGGAATCGACCACGATCACCGTGCCCGGGCTGGCGCGCGCAGCCGAGCCGGTGCTCGAGAACACCCGCCAGGCCCTGGCCGAACTCAAGAGCGGTTACAACCCGTTCGATGCCCGCCAGACCTATCAGTTCCTGAGCCACGTGCGGGCCTATCAGGCGCTGGCCGACTCGATCCCGAAGCCCTACCCCTTCCCCGTCGAGGCCTTGCGGCAGTTCGCCGAGCTGAGAGAGGCCTCCGAGCGCCTGGAGAGCCATTTCCGGGCCGTGCTGGATCGGGTCGAGGCGATGCTCCGCGAGCCCGACCGGGATAATCTGGCCCGGTACGCCGAGGATAACAAGAAAATCGGCCCGCCGCAGCCGAACCGCCCCCGGGTGGTCTTCCTCGGCGACTCGATCACCGACGGCTGGCGCCTCAACGAGTATTTCCCCGAACGGGATTTCATCAACCGCGGCATCAGCGGGCAGATCACCGGTCAGATGCTGGGCCGCATGAAGGCCGACGTGCTCGATCTGAAGCCTGCCGCCATGGTGGTGCTCGCCGGAACGAATGACATCGCCCGGGGCGTGCCGCTCAAGATCATCCAGGACAACCTCGCGATGATGGCCGAGCTGGCCGCCGGGCGCGGCATCAAGGTGATCCTGGCCTCGGTGCTGCCCGTGCACAACTACAACAAGGATCAGGATCCCCGCTGGGAGCGCACGCGCCTGCGGCCGCTCAAGACGATCATCGAGCTCAACGACTGGATCCGGGACTTCGCCAAACGCCACGCTCACGTCTACCTGGACTACTACTCCGCGATGGTGGACGCCAACGGCTATCTGCGCCAGGAGCTGGCCGATGACGGCCTGCACCCGAACGCCGCCGGCTACCGGGTGATGGCGCCGCTGGTGGAGCAGGCCATCGCGCAGGCGGTTCGCCCGGCAGAGCCACGGCAGCGCCGCCGTCTTCCGTTCTTCTAGGTCTGATCGAGGTTGTCGAATTCGACGATCCGCCCGTCGCGCATGTGGACGATCCGGTCGGCGTAGGCGGCCGCCTCCGGATTGTGGGTGATCATGAGGATGGTCTGCCCAAGGCGTTTGTTGAGGTCGCGCAGCAGCGTGAGCACGGCCTCCGAGTTCCGGCTGTCGAGGTTGCCCGTCGGTTCGTCGGCCAGCAGAATCGCCGGGTGGTTGACCAGGGCACGGGCGATCGCCACCCGCTGCTGTTCGCCGCCCGAGAGCGCGCTGGGCTTGTGATGGAGCCGGTGGGCGATGCCGAGCAGCTCCAGAATCTGGCGGAAATCGCCGTCGAGCTCCGGCGAGCCCCGCGCGATGTGGCGCGCGATGGCGATGTTGTCATAAGCCGTCAGCGTCGGCAGCAAGTTGTACTTCTGAAAGACGAAGCCCACCTCGCGCTTGCGCATCTCGGTGCGCTCGGCGTCGCTCATGCGGGCCACATCCCTGCCGTTGACCACCACCGAGCCCGAGGTCGGCGGCGTCAGCCCCCCGATGATGTGAAACAGGGTCGACTTGCCCGAGCCCGAAGGGCCCACCACCGCCAGAAACTCTCCGCGCTCGACGTCCAGATTCACCCCGCGCAGCGCGGGCACGTCCACTTCGCCCACATGGTAGACCTTCTTCAGGTCCCGGATCCGGATGATGGTCGAGGCCTCACTCATAGGCGAGGGCCTCGATGGCGTCCTGGCGGGCGGCCTTCCAGCCGGGATAGGCGGCGCCGATCAGCGCCCCGGCGAGCGCGATTCCGGTCGCGATCGGCCACCACTCGGGAACCGTTTTCTGCGTCAGCGAGGCGGGAATGAAGGTCATCACCGCCCAGCGCGTGCCGAAGCTCAGCACAATGCCGAGCAGGGAGCCGGCCAAAGTGAGCAGCGCCGTCTCGCGCAGCAGGATGTTGAGGATGTAAGCGGGCGAGGCGCCGAGCGACTTCAGGATCCCCACCTCGCGCGTGCGCTCGAGCACCGCCGTGTACAGCGACAGGAAGACCACCAGAAAGCCCACCACCACCGACAGGCCGATGATGACGTGAATGAAGGCCCGCAGGCCGGGCACGTTGCTTACCGAAAACAGCGAGGTGAACTCCTCGATCGAGTAGATCTGGTAGTCCTTGAGCTGGGCCTTGAGCGAATCGATCACCTTTTGCGTGTTGGCCGGATCGTCGAGCTTCAAATAGGCCTGGGTGAGCTTGCCGGTGTTGCCCGTCAGTTCCTGAAGCGTGCGGAGCGGCACGATCAGGCGCGCCAGCTTGCCCGGCTCGACCACGCCCCGCACATACCAGTCGCGGTTCATGATCCGGATCGTCTGGCCAACGCGAATGTTCTCCTGGCGGGCGTAGCGCTCGTCGACGATGATGTCGTCGGGACCCTGGAACGGCCCGCCCTCGAGGAACTTGAACCCGCCGCACATGCGCGAGAACTCTTCGAAATCCAGACCCGTCACCGTGTTGACGCCGCCGATCGGGTGAGCCACCGAGCCGGTGGCGATCACCACGTGCGGTTGCTTGCGGAAAAACTCCAGGATCTTCTCCGGCATCGGGGCCGAGCTCAGCCCGATCACGGCGGAGCCCGGCGGCCGGACCCAGATGTCGGCGCCCGCGCCGCGCGCCCGCCGGGCCGAGTCTTCCAGCATGCCTTCGCTCAGACCCACCACGGTCAGCATCATCGTGACCTCGACGCCGATGGCCAGGATGCTCAATGCGGTGCGGACGGGACGGTGCTTCAAGTTTTCAAGGACGAGTTTATTCAGCAAATCGGGTGCTCGCGGGAACTACTCTTTCATCGTAGCGGAAAAACCGCCGGCACCCGGTGCTGTTTCAACGCGCCGGTCCGGCGCCGGCAGGATAGACTGAAGGGTCGTGGTGACGCGGTTTCTGATTCTGCGCCTGGTGCTCGGCCTGATGTGCATCGCCTTCGCCCATTTTCTCGGCCGTTCGATCCGGCGCGGACCGCAGCCGGGCCGCCGGGGTCTCGGACCGACAAGCTGGGCCTTGCGGACCTTGCTGGCCGGAGCGGCGATCACCTGGCAGGTCGGCATCGACACGCTCGCCGCGGCGGTCTACGGGCTGGCTCTGGCCGCGGCGGCCGCCGGCTATTCTCTGGCAGGCAAGCCGCCCAAGCCGCCCGAGGATCTCACCCGGCAGATGTTTCCCGACAAGGACTGACGGCCGCTCAGCGGACCAGCAGGGATGCCAGCTCCGGGGCCGCCACGCGCCGGCCGACGTAGAACGGCCCGAACAGCGCGTAGACGGCGCTGGCCTCGTCGAAGCGCATCTCGTAAATCAGCCTCTTGAAGACGAGCGGGTCGTCGGCGAACAGATCCACGCCCCACTCCCAGTCATCCAGGCCGATCGAGCCGGAGATGATCTGCTTGACCTGGTCGGCGTACTTGCGTCCGGCCTCGCCGTGCTCGTGCATCATGCGGCGCCGCTCCCCGATCGAGACCTCGTACCAGTTCTTGGACTCGCCCCGCCGCCGGTCCATCGGATAGAAGCAGATGAAGCGGCGCGGGGGGATCTCCGGCCATAGGCGCGGCGCCATGGCGCGCTGCTGGCGCTCGAGCGTCTCCTCGACCTCCCGGACCCATTCCTCGGAGCCCGGCGTGACGCCGCGGTCGGCCAGAGCGGCGTACAGCCGCACGCTCGACTCATACAGGCTCAGCTCGACGACCGAGACAAATGAGCTGACCGGTTCCAGAAAGTCGAACAGCCGCAGGTTGGCCAGCTCGAGCTCGGCGGCGTGAAGTTCGTCGAAGCTGCGGCGGAAGTGCACGAGCATCAGATCCGCCTTGTGCCCCAGAATCTGATAGAGCGCGCTCTGGCGCTCGCCGGGCGGCTCCAGGGCTCCTAACCAGCCGGCCGCTTCGTGTGCGATCTCGCGGCGCATCTCAGCCGCCAGAGCCTTCCACTCGCTCCAGCGCAGGCGCAGCATCTGATGCAGGAGGCTTGCGCCCTCAAGCGTCAGCGGGACCGCGGGATTGGTCGGAAGCACCTTGGGGGCAGGCATCCCCGCACTTGTCTCTGCCATTAAGACTCATTGTAGCCCGCCCTCGCCCGCCGGCCCCGCTCGGCACTATCGCAGGCGCCATTCGCGGCAGTGCACGCGTGCCGCGCTGCCGCGCACGGCGAGCGCGCCGACAAACTCCGGCGCGGGCTCGAGCGGATACAACCACCAGCGGCCGGACTCGCTGGGGGTGAACGGCGTCTCGAGGATGCGTGCCTCGCGGGCTGCGAGCGACACAGAAAAGCGGTTCAGGCCGAACGGCAGACCCTCGCCCCAGGCTTTGAGCAGCGCTTCCTTGCGGGTCCAGCAGCGGAAGAAGGCGCGCACCCGCTCCGCTTGCGGTATTGCCCGCAGCGCCGCGGCTTCCTTGGGGGAGAAGAACCGCCCGGCAATGCCCTCGACGTCAATGTCCTCCCGGACGCGCTCGACGTCCACGCCTACCGGGCGGCGCCAGGCTACGGCGTAGAGGGCCAGCCCGTGCGAATGGGCTAGGTTGAACTCCAGGCCGGCCCCGGCGTCCTCGAGCGCCGGCTTGCCCTTGGCCGAATAGCGAAAGCGCAGCGCCTCCGGAGGCGCTCCCCGATAGGCGGCCAAAATCTGGCGGAGCAGGCCCCGGGCGGCGACGAACCGCTCGCGATCCCGCTCGAGGACGAACCGCCCGGCGCGCGCGCGTTCTTCGGCGGCGAGAGTTCGCTCGAGGCGGGCCAGCTCCTCCGCGGCCAGATCCAGCGCGGCGCACCAGACGTCGATGCCCTCTTCGCCGCGGATGGCTTGCTCCGGGCCGGCCGCCGGCCACAGGATTACCGGACGGGCCCGAGTGCCGCCTTTACTCGAGAGCCGTTCCCTGGCCACGCTCCGTCGCCGCGGAAGCCCGCTCCTCGAGAAGAAGCCGGCGGAGCAACCGCAGGTCGTTCAGGATGCGCCGGCTGCGTTTGATGTGAAACTCCAGCCGGCTCAGGTTGTGGGCCACCAGGCGCAGGGCCTGTTCGCGGCGTTCGGCCCGGTTGCGCACGGCGCGCTCGATGTCGGCATCGACCTCCTGGCGGACCTCTCCGATGGTCTCGAGCAGCAGTTCGATGTATTGATGGGTGTCCTCGATGCTATCGAAGGGCGTCTCCGGCCGGTAGGACATAGGCGCCGTAGTGCGGCTGATGCGATTATAGCCGTTTTTCGCCCGAGTGGAACTTCGGCTTGGGTTCCTCTAGGATAGCGAGGCGGAGACCTGTTTTGAGAATCTCGCGCTCGCTGGCGATTCCCCCGTTCGCGCTGGCGCTCCTGCTGGCGCAGTTCCGCGAATCGGGCCTCGAGGAGCTCTCCGCGCGCCTGGAGCTGGCCACGCGCCCCGAAATGCCCGTGCGCGTCTACCTGTTCAAGGACGGCCGGCCCTTCCGGCTGAGCCCGGTCCAGGCGCTGCTTCCGCTGCGCGTCGACACCTTCTATCGCGAGCGAATCTGGTACGCCGGTGCCGCCCCGGAGACCCTGGAGGTCACCTGCCGCGACTTCTCCCACTTCATTCTCCTTGCCGGGCGCGGCACGTTCCACCTGCCGGCCGGCCAGTACCGGCTGGAGGCCTTTCGCGGACTGTTCTATGTGCCGGCGACGGCGGAGTTCGAACTCAAGGCCGGCGAGAGCCGCCGCGTCGAACTCGCGATGGAGAACTGGGCGGGCGAGGAGGCCGACCGGTGGCTGGCCGGTGACGACCACATCCACCTCACGCGCGCCCCGGCCGATGACAACGTCCTGCTCGGCTGGCTCGAGGCGGAGGATCTCGAGGTGGCGAACTTCCTCCAGCTCCAGCGGCAGATGGACGCCGCCGTGCAGTACGCCTTCGGCGAAGAGGGCCAGGCACGGCGCGGGCGGTACGTCATCCGGCCGGGCCACGAATCGCGGAGCGAGTTTTACGGCCACGTCAACATCCTCGGCCCGCGCCGGCTCATCCGCCCGCTGAGCGTCGGCTCGATGTACGCCAATTCGCCCGAAGCCTGGCCGCAGCCGGCCGTGCTGTTCGCCGAGGCCCGCAAGCTCGGCGCCACGGTCGGCTACGCGCACCTGGACGGCGGCATGAAGCATTCGACGCTGCTCATGGATCTGGCGCTCGGCACGATCGACTTTATCGAGGTCTTCCAGTTCGGCGTGCTGAAGACCGAGCCCTGGTACGAGCTGCTGAACGCCGGCTTCCGCGTCACCGGCATCGCCGGCTCGGATTTCCCGGTGGGGCTCAACCGGCCCGAGGAGTGGCCTCGGCTGGTGCCCTTGCTCGGGCCGGAGCGGACGCTCGTGCGCTCGCGCGGCGGCTCGCCTTACCAGGACTGGGCCGAAGGCGTGCGCCGTGGCGAGGCCATGGTCACGAACGGGCCGCTGGTGCTCCTCGAGGCGGACCCTGCGCGCTCCGCCGTCAAGGCCGTGGCGCGCTACTGGCGGCCGCTCGAGGCGCTCGAGATCGTCCGCAACGGCGAGGTCGTAGCCAGGGCCGAAGGCGACGCCAAGCGAACGGCGCTCGAGCTTGCCGCCAGCGTCGACTGCCCGGAAAGCTGCTGGGTGGCGGCCCGGGCGCGGGCGACGCACCAGGCCGGGGAGCCGGAGCTTCAGGGGCATACGCACGTGGTCTGGTGGCTGCGCGACGGGCGCGAGGTGAATGCGGGCGGGGCCCGCGAGCGCCTGGCGGCGCGCTGGGCCGCCGAGATCGAGTATTATCGCTCTGCCGGCCTGCGCTTCCCCGACGAGACGAAGCGGCGCGAGTTCTTCGAGGCGGCCGAGCGGGCCCTGGCCCGGCTGCGCGAGCCCGTCTGGAGGCGGCATGCCGATTGAGCAGCCGCGGGCGGCTTTGCTGGACTATCAAATCGTCGAACGCAACCTGCGGCGCTCGCTCGAGTGCTATGCGCTGGCCACCGGGCGGGGAGAGATCCGGCGCATGCCCGGCGTGCTGATCGCCAGCGCCAACACCTCGACGCCCGTCTTCAACTCGGCTGCCCTCACCGGGCCGCCCGTCACCGACCCGGTGGAGCTCGATCGCCGGCTGATGATCGCCAAGGTCTTCTTCGAGGCGCGCGGCCTCGCCTGGTGTTTCTGGCTGTGCCAGGAGCTGCTCGAGCCGGCCGTACGCGCCCGCGCCCGAGCAGTCTTCGAGCGACGGCGCCTCTATCTCGCCTCGGAGTGCCCGGGAATGCTGGCCGAGGGCGTTCCTCCATTGGGGCGGCCCCTGCCGCCGCTGGAATGCCGGCGCGTGGCGGGCGCGCGTGAGCGGCGCGATTTCTCGCTCATCACGGCCGCCAGCTTCCGGCTCCCCCCCGAGGCGACGCGCGAGATCTACGAGCCGGAGCGGATCTGGGAATCCGGCTTTGTCGCCTGGGTGGGGTATCTGGAGGGCCGGGCGGTGGGGACGGTGGCCACCGTGAGCGTCGAAGACGCCATCGGCCTCTACAGCGTGGCCACGCTGCCCGAGTTTCGCGGCCGCGGCATTGGCGAGGCCCTGGTCCGCCATGCGGTGGAGCAGGCGCGGGCCGAGACGGGACTTGAGCGGGTTGTCTTGCAGTCCAGCCGCGAGGGCGAGCCGCTGTACCGGCGCTTAGGCTTTCGCCCAGTAAGCCGTTTTGCTATTTTCCTTTCGGACTGAGATGGAGCGGCTTCCCTTCCGGGCGACCGCCGCTGCGGCGCGCTACGACGGCGTCAAGCCGCTGCCGGTCACTGCGGTGGCGGAAAACTTCCGGAGCCTGTACAACGTGGGCGCGCTGTTTCGCGCCGCCGACGGCGCCGGCGTCGAGCGGCTGGTGCTGGTGGGCATCACCGGCCGGCCTCCGGACCGCGGCATCGCCAAGACGGCGCTCGGCGCCGAGGAGCACGTGGCCTGGGAATATGCCGCAGAGGTGGCCGAGCCGCTCGAGCGGCTGCGGGCGCAGGGCTACGAAATCGCCGCCGTCGAGACCGGGCGGCATGCCGTCGATCTGTTCGACTGGGCGCCCCGCTTCCCGGTGTGTGTGATCTTCGGCAACGAACTTTCGGGCGTGAGCGAGGCGGCGCTCGAGCGCGCCGACGTCCAAGTGGCGATCCCGATGCTGGGCTTCAAGGATTCGCTCAATGTCGCCACCGCCGCCGGGGTGGTGCTGTACGAGCTGCTGCGGAAACATCGGCGGGCGGTGGAGAAGCGCCCGCCCCTCAGCGCCCGCGGCCGGCGCCGGTGAGACGCCGTTCGAGCTCCTGGATCTCCAGGCGAAGCCTTTTGGACCGGGCGATTTCGCGCTCGAGCTCGAGGCGCAACAGGCCGATTTCGCGCTCCAGGCGGTCCACCTCAGCCGGGTCCTCGGCCGCAGGCGGCGGCCCGGGCGGCTCGCCGAGGAACCGCGTGCTGCCTTGAACCGGCGGCCCGCTCCGGCGCACCAGCTCCAAGTGAAACGCAACCTCGCCCGTGCGCCGGTAATATGTCAGGCTCCCGTTCCCCAGCTCCTCCGGCGACAGTTCAATGACGCGGCGCTCGCCGCCGTCTTCGATGGTGAGGGTCGCGCGGGAGGCGTCCCGGAGCAAGGCGGCCGAGCGGTCCCATTCGAGCACCAGCGCATCGGCCGACGGGCGGACGTCGAGGGCGATCGCGGCAGGCTGCGGCTGGGGGAGCAGGAGTGGTATGGCGACGAATGCTACCGCGCCGAGCAGGAAGGCCGCCGCCAGCGCAACGAGCAGGCTGCGCCGCATCGCCAGGCGCAGCGCGCCATGCGGGGAAGCCGCTCCCGGCTCGGGGGGCGGGGGCAGAGACGGCGCCTGCTCGCTTCTTGCCGGCGGCGCAGGGGGTGGCGCCGGGGCGAGCGAGGCCGGATCGAAGCCGACCGGCTGGGGCCGCAAGCCCGGCTCGATCACAAACTCCCGGTAAGAGCTCTCGGCGAGAATGGCGCCGTTCGGTTCGCGAAAGAAAAAGCCGGCACGAGCCGGCTCCTTGGGGTGCGGCTTCACCACCAGGGCCACCTGCCAAGGAGCGGGGAAGAACCGGTTGTAAACATCCAGGTCCGACTTCGTCAGGCAGATACCGTCGCGGGTGTGCGTGTGGAACCAGCCAAGCACCTCAAGGCCGCCCGGCGCCGGCTCTGATGCCAGGGAGCCGAGCAGTTGCCGGAGGGCCGCCTCGTCGTTGGCGGAGAGTTCGAAGCCGGGGCCGCGGGCGTGTTCGCAGGAAATCGGGCGCCAGTCGGTGATCGTCAGCTCGTCGCCCTCGCGCGTGCCGAGCAGCACGCCTCCGATCTCGAGACCGCGCCGGGGCACCTTCTCGAGCCCTTCCCGGGCCGCCCTGCCGATCGAGGCCAGAACCTCGGCAGCCGCGCGAATGCGGATCGGGCGGCCTTCCACGCTCCAGACGAATGTGCCCTCCGGCGCGGTCTCCTCAGGCATGGGCGTTTGCTTTCAGTTTCCTACACCGTTCTCGGGATGGCAACATCAGAAGTAGGTAGAGGAATGCGACATTACTGGTACGTCGCCACGACGGCCCTGCGCCTGGCCGTGGACTCGATCCTGGCGCACAAGTTGCGCAGTTTCCTGACGTTGCTCGGCATCATCATCGGCGTGGCGAGCGTCGTGGTGGTGGGCGCGGCCATCGAAGGGCTGGGCGCCTACGCCGAGCGCTCGACTTCGGCGGCCTTCGGCAGCGATACCTATCTGGTGGCCCAGATCGCCTCGGTGGGACGGCTCGATCGCAAGGAGGAGGCTGAAAAGCGTCGCCGGAACAAACGCATACGCATGGAAGACGTCACTTACCTGCGCCAGACCACCGGCGATCAGGTCGTCTACTCGCCCTACCGGCAGCGCCCGGACGACGTGAAGCGCGGCGACATCACCTACGAGGAGGCGGTTGTGCTGGGCGTCTCGCACACCCTGGCCGAGATGCGGGACCTCGGCCTGGCCGCCGGGCGCTTCTTCACCGACACGGAGGAACGGACCGGCCAGCGGGTCGCCGTCATCGGCGACGAGGTCCGGCGGACGCTGTTTCCCACCAGCGAGGCCCTGGGCGGCACGGTGAAACTCCGCGGCCTGGACTTCGAGGTGATCGGCTACCAGCAGAAGCTGGGAGCGATGGGCCCGCAGGCCCAGGACAACTCTTTTTATATCCCGATCACCGTCTTCGACCGGATCTACGGTCCCGGCAGGTCGATTGCGGTCTTCGGCAAGGCGCGGCCGGAGAGCGGCCTGACGCTCGAGGGAGCGCTCGATCTGACGCGCGCCGCTCTGCGGACGCGCTTCCACACCCGGCCCGGCCAGGAGGACAACTTCGACGTGCTGACGCCGGACGCCATCCGCAGTTTCATCGACAACATCCTCGGCATCATCCGCGTGGCCATCGTGCCGGTGACGCTGATCTCGCTGGTGGTGGGCGGCATCGTCATCATGAACATCATGCTGGTGAGCGTCACCGAGCGTACGCAGGAGATCGGCATACGCAAGTCGCTCGGGGCGCGCCGGTCCGACATCATGCTCCAGTTCCTGATCGAGGCGGTGCTGCTGGCGATGGTGGGCGGAGCCATCGGGCTCGGGCTGGGGTACGTCCTGAGCGGCGTCGTTTCGATCCTGCTCGACCAGCAGCTCGAGGTCACCGCCGGCTATGTGGTGCTGGCGCTGGCGGTCTCGAGCGCCGTGGGCATCGCCTCCGGCTGGTATCCGGCCTCGCGCGCCTCGCGGCTGGATCCGGTGGTGGCTCTGCGGGCGGAATAAACCATGCGCATCACGCCCGGTGAAAACGTCCGCATGGCGGTCCAGGCCGTCTGGACGCACAAGTTTCGCTCGGCGCTGACGATCGTCGGCATCGTCATCGGCATCACCACGGTGGTGAGCGTCTCTTCGCTTTTGACCGGGGTGCGCAAGGGCATTTTCACCTTCTTTGAGGAGTTCGGCCCGGACAACATCTTCATGAACCGCGTCAGCGGCGACCCGAACGCCCCGGGGCGCCTCTCCGAGCGCAAGCGCCGGCCGCTGCGGCCGGAATACGCCGAGGCGATCAAGCGGCTGGCCCCCTCGGTCGAAGAGACCGCCGTGCAGCTTTACATCCCCTCGATCGTGGGCGACCGCCCGATCACGGCGCGCGTTCGCGGCTTTGAATCGGCCAACGTGAACCTGGTGGGCCACAGCGTGACGAGCTTCATCATCCAGCCGCGCGAGCTCGCCGAAGGGAGGCTGTTTACCGCGGCCGAGGCGGCCCGGGGCGACCGGGTGGCGCTGCTCGGCGCGAGCCTCGCCCAGGCGCTGTTTCCCACCGGAAGCGCCGTCGGCCAGACCGTCATCGTCGACGGCGCCGAGTACCGCATCCTGGGGGTGTTCGCCCCGGCCAAGGGCGGCTTTTTCGGCGAGAACGGGCTGGACTTCCAGATCTCGATCCCGCTGCGGACCGCGCAACTGCGCTATCCGCAGGCGGACCGTTACATCATCGTGGCCAAGGCGGCGCCGGGGCGGCGCGAGGACGCCTTCGAGGAGGTCCGCACGATCACCCGCCGGTTGCGGAACGTACCGCCTGATGCCCCCGATGACTTTTCGCTCACCACGCCGGATCAGATCATCTCCCGGTTGGACAGCATCACGCGGATGGTCTATCTGGCCACGATCGCGCTCTCGGCCCTGGGTCTGCTCGTGGGCGGCATCGGCGTAATG
Source organism: uncultured Bryobacteraceae bacterium (assembly GCA_938003835.1). GTDB lineage: Bacteria > Acidobacteriota > Terriglobia > Bryobacterales > Bryobacteraceae > CALKXJ01. The sequence goes on from CALKXJ010000012.1 coordinate 306,360, forward strand.
AACATCATGCTGGTGAGCGTCACCGAGAGGACGCGCGAAATCGGCATTCGCAAGGCGATGGGCGCCCGGCGGGTGGATATCGTCTTCCAGTTCCTGATGGAGGCGGTCTCGCTCACCGGCGTCGGAGGGCTGCTGGGAATTGCCGTCGCCCTGCTGGTAACCCTGCTCGTGGGGACGCTCGTGCCCGCGCTGCCCTCGGAGGTGCCGCCCTGGGCATTGGCCTCAGGATTGCTCGTCTCGGTGGCAGTCGGTCTATTTTTCGGCGTCTGGCCGGCGGTGAAGGCCGCCCGGCTCGACCCGGTGGTGGCGCTCCGCTATGAGTGAGCCCACCCCGCCGGCTCAGGCCCTCCCTATGGCCCGGATCAGCCGCGCGGGCAAAGTAACGAGGCTCCAGACAAGATCGAGCACCGCGCCGACGGCGATTCCGATGAGACGAAAGGGCAGGAGCAGGAGCCAGATGAGCGGGTAGGCGAGGAGCGCCACGATGGCCAGCGGCCAGCACAGAACCAGCAGAATCAGCCAGAGTAGGAATTTCACCACGGCGGCTTTCCTCTTTTCCCAATACGCGCGCCGCGCGAAAAACGTTCTTGAATTCGGGCTAAGGTTTTTCGGCAGGCCGGAGCTCGAGTTCGGTCTCCTCCTGGCAGCACTGGCACCTGCCCGGCGTGTAGGTGCGAATGGCGCAGACTTCGCACCAGTAGCTGATGAGCAGGCGCCGGTTGCCCTCGACGACGTACATGGACTTCAGATGAATCGGACCGACCTCGAAGCGGTCCGGAGCCTGAAGCCTGCCCAAAACCTCCAGCCGGCGGCCGTGGAGCCGCGGATCGGCCAGCACGCTCCGGGTGGCCGCGTCTCCTTCGAGCCGGATCAACACTCCGGTCGGGGTCTTGAGCACCGGCCGGCCGCCTTCGACTTCGAGCGTGCCCGCCAGCGTCTGGGGCAGCTCGGCCCCCGGCGCCGCCGCCGCCGCGAGAAGCAAAAGCATCGTCCTTCGCTGCATCTCCCTCGTTTAGATGCGTAACGAACCTGGAAAGAACATGCGAAAGATTCCTTCCTCGAGTTCCGGCGCGCCGACAACGGGAAACTCCCGTCCCCGGGTCTGCGCCGTCAGCTTCCTGAACACGGTGCCTCTGGTCTGGGGAATGCTCCACGGGGCGCAGCGGGGACGCTTCGAGCTCTCCTTCGCCGTGCCATCGGAATGCGCCGACCGGCTCAAAGAGGGTGCGGCGGACATCGGCATCGTGCCGGTGGTCGAGCTGGCGCGGCTCGATCTTGAAGTGATCGAAGGGACGGGGATCGCCTGCCGGGGGCCGGCGCGCAGCGTGCTGCTGGTAAGCCGCAAGCCGATGCGCGAGATCCGGACTCTGGCCGCCGACACGAGTTCGCGCACTTCGGTGGCGCTGGCACGAATCCTGCTGGCCGAACGCTACAGTGTCCTGCCGGAGCTGCGCCCCATGGCGCCCAGACTGGCCCGGATGCTCGAGACCGCCGACGCCGCGGTGCTGATCGGAGATCCGGCGCTGCACGTGGACCCGGAGCGCTCGCCTTTCGAGGTCTGGGACCTGGGCGCGGCCTGGGTGGAGCTGACCGGCAAGCCCATGGTCTTTGCCGTCTGGGCCGGACACCGGCGGCTTGCCCCGGCCCGGCTGGCCCCCGATTTCACCGCCAGTTGCCGCTTCGGGCAGGAGCGCCTGGATGAGATCGTCCGAGCCGAGTCGGCGCGGCGGAGGCTGGCGCCGGAGCTGGTTCGTGACTACCTTACCCGGAACGTGGTGCTCGAATTGGGCCAGAATGAATACGAGGGGTTGAAGCTCTTCCTCGAACAAGCGGCCGCCCTGGAGGCCGGATTCGCCGGCAGGACAGATCGCAGATGATCACGCGCGAGCAAGCCATTGAACTTTTCGAGAGCGACGATCTGATTGGCATCGGCATGGCCGCCGACGCCGTACGCCGGCGCTTGCACCCGGAGGGCGTGGTCACCTACATTATCGACCGCAACATCAATTACACGAACTTCTGCACCGAGTACTGCACCTTCTGCGCTTTCTACCGTCCACTCGGCCACCCCGAGGGCTACATCCTGCCCAGGGAGGCGATCTTCGCCAAGATCGAGGAGACGATCGCGCTCGGGGGCACCGGAATCCTCATGCAGGGCGGCCTGCATCCGGACCTCAAGATCGACTGGTACGAGGATCTGCTCCGCTCGATCAAGGACCGGTTTCCCCACGTCTGGCTGCACTGTTTCTCGGCGCCCGAAATCCTGAACATCGCCGAGGTGAGCGGGCTTTCGCTCCGGGATACCATCGCCCGGCTGCACGACGCGGGTCTCGATTCGATTCCCGGCGGCGGGGCCGAGATCCTGGACGATGAAGTCCGCCACCGCATCAGCCGGCTGAAGTGCAACACCGAGGAATGGCTGGCGGTGCACCGGACGGCGCACGAGCTCGGGCTGCGCACGACGGCAACGATGATGTTCGGCTGCGGCGAGACCATCGAGCAGCGGATGAACCATCTCGAGCGCGTCCGGAGGCTTCAGGAGGAGACCGGCGGCTTCACCGCCTTCATTCCCTGGACCTTCCAGCCGGAGAACACCTCTCTGGGCCGGACGGTGAAGGAGGAGGCGACCGCCGTCGAGTATCTGAAGACGCTGGCCATCTCACGCATTTATCTGGAAAACATCCCGAATGTTCAGGCCTCCTGGGTCACCCAGGGCCTGAAGACCTGCCAGATCGGCCTCCGCTTTGGCGCCAACGACGTGGGAAGCATCATGATCGAAGAAAACGTCGTCTCGGCCGCCGGGGCGCGCAATCAGGCCTCCGAGGAGGAGCTGAGGAGGATCATCCGGGACGCGGGCTTCATCCCCAGGCAGCGGGATACGCTCTACCGGACGTATTTTCTGGCCTGAGCCGGCGCGGCTGGGCGGGTCTTATTTCTTGACGGCGGTCCAGCTCCCTTCGCCCATGTCGCCGAACCGGGCGGTGCCCTTCATCCGCGTGGGGCTCTCGATGGTGCCCGAGTAGCGGACGGTGAACTTCCGGCCCTCGTAGGAGGCCTCAAACTCGAATTCGATCTGGTCGCCCTTGACCGTGCCGGTCACGTCGGCTTTGCCGAGCAGGCCGGTGTAAGTGCCGGTGAGCTTTTCCCCTTCCTGCTGGAAGACAAACGTGGGATTGCCGGTGCCAGCCGGGGTCTCCACGGTGAATTGCCACGAGCCGGAAACATCGGCGGCGGCGAGCACGGCTCCAACGAGCAAGGCAACGGCTCCGATCCGCATGGGCGGAATTCTAGCACAATCCTACGGCCAGTAGGCGAACTTCCCCCAGCCGATCACATAGGCCGCGAGCACCGCATTGGTGACGGCGTGAGCGAAGATGCAGTCGGCCAGGCTTCGCGTGCGGATCATCCACCAGTTGTAGGCGGCGCCGGCGGCCAGGCCCACGTCCCAGTACGGCCCGTGCTCGGAGGCGAACAGAACGGCGGTGATCCAGAACGACGTCCGCGTGTAAGTTCCAGGCGCTACCTTTTCAAAGTCCGGGTTCACCAGCCAGCGCAACAGCCAGCCGCGCCAGAACAACTCCTCGAGCACGGGCACCAGCACGACAGCCTGGAGCGTGCGGAGCAGGAGGAAGAGCGCACCGGCATCGGCCGGATCACGGAGCGAGGGGATCGTGCCGGTAATCGGGTTTTCGAAGAGCCAGTGGCGGCGGTAGTCCGGCCAGAGGAGATCCGGCGCGATCCAGACGAGGAAAACGGCTGCCCCGAGCAGGAGGCCCCCTACGGGCCGGCGGGGTCGGAGTTCGATGACGCGGCGCGAGAAGAGCGCCAGCACGGCCGCCGTGACCGTAAGGCGAACTGCCAGACCGGCCGTTCCGGGCAAGCGGTCGCCCAAGGCCAGGAAGGCGAGAAAGACAACGAATCCGGCGACGTAGGAGACCGCCGGATGCCGCGTGATGCTCATCCCGCTTGTGCGCCTCAGCCGGCCAGCCTGGCCAGCAGCTCCCGGATACGCGCCTCTTCCTGCGCGGAGGGCTTGCTGCGGAGAGCGGCCTCCAGTTGTCGCCGCGCCCGCTCGCCCTCTCCCTTCTGATAGAGAGCCACGGCGAAATGGTATCGCCAGGAAGCGTTGTCGGGCTGTTTGGCGACCAGCTCCTCGAGAATCGTGATGGCGCTGTCGTTCAGGTTCTTCTTGACGTAGACCCAGGCGAGGGTATCGGCGATGTCGAGGTTATGCGGGGCGCGGCTGCGAGCGCGCTGCGCCAGCGTCAGGGCCCGGTCCAGATCCTCGCCGCTTTCGGCCAGCAGGTAGGCCAGGTTGTTCAACGCGATGGGATGGTCCGGACTCAGATCGAGGGTGCGCTGGTAGTAGTGCGCGGCCGTCCGCGGATCCCCCCGGACCTGGAGCGTCATGGCCAGCAACAGGCTGGCGGCAGGATCCTGCGGGGCGAGCTCCACGGCGCGCTCGAAGTGCCGCTGCGCCTCCTCGAGCTTCTGCTGCTCCATGTAGACGCGGCCCAGCTCGCGGTGGGCCGCCCCGTCATTGGGCTGGCGGGAGAGCACGAAGCTCCATTCCCGCGCGGCGCGGTCGAAATCGCGCATCCGGGCGGCCACGTTGGCCATCGCGCGCCGCCAGTCCAGATCGTCACCCTCGGCGCGAATCCTTGCCTCGAGAATGGCCGCGGCGCGATCGCGGCGCCCGCGCGCCATCTCGACTTCCACCAGACCGAAGACCGAGCGGCGATCCGACGGGCTGGCCTCCCCCAGCCGGCTAAGCCACCGCTCCGCCTCGTCGTACTTCTTTTCGGCGAAGTTGAGCATGGCGAGCTGAAACATCGCTTCGCCGGCTTGAGGGGCCCGCCGCAGTATCTCCTCCAAACCCTTCCGCGCCAGGTCCAGCTTGCCGAGCTGAAGCCAGGCGACCGACTGGATCAGCTTGGCGCGCAGGTCGTCGGGACGCAGCGCAAGAATCTCGTCGGCTACCGCCAGCGCCTGGGCATAGTCCTGTTTGAGCAGGTGCGCCCGCGCCAGGCCGTACCGCGGCTGGAGATAGTCCGGGCGGCGGCGGATCGCCTCCTGATATTCGACGATCGCCCGGTCGGAATTGCCCTTGGCCAGGTACGTCTCAGCGAGGTTGAAACGGACCACCGCATTGTCGGGCATCGCCGAGAGGGCCGCCTCGAAGTCCTGAATGGCGGCATCCAACTCCTTGGGATCCCCGCCGCGAAGCCGCAAGGCGCCGCGCATGGCCCGCGCCTGATTGTCCTTGGGGTTCTCCTTGAGCAGCCGCTCGACCAGCTCGAAGGCTTCGCCGACCTTGCCTTGAAAGGCCAGCGCCTCCACTATCTTCCGCTCGAAATCGACGCGTTGCTTGGGGGCGATCTCGGCGCCTTTGCGGTATGTCTCGAGCGCGTACTCGAACTGGGCGGTGCGCATGTAGAAGTCGCCCACGGCCGAATAGACCTCCGGCTGGGGCTGCGGCTGCCCGAGCAGGCGCTTGAGGATCTCCTCCATCCGCGCGCGGTCGCCGACGACGTGGTAGTGCCCCGCCAGTTGCAGCCAGAAATCGGTCTGGGCAGGATTTTCGGAGCACTTGGCGCGCAGGATCTCCTCGGCCTGGCGGGTCCGGCCGTCGCGCATGTAGCGCACGTAGAGGAAGTCGTACATGCCGGCGAAGGACTTGTTCTTCTCGATGAAGGCCCGGGCGAGCCGTTCGGCCTCCTCGTCGCGGCCGGCCGCGGCCAGGCTTTCGGCCAGCCCCAGCGCGGCCCGGCCATCCTCGGGTCTCTGGGCCGCCGCGGCCTGGAAGCTGGCGATGGCGTCGTCGTACTGCTTGCGGTGGAGCGCCAGGAAGCCCTTCACCCGCAACAGATCGAAAGAGCCCGCCAGAGACTCTTCGCCGCGCTCGGCAAGCTGCGCGATGCGCTCCAGCACCTCTTTCGCTGCGCTCTGGTTGGCGAAGTAGATTGCCAGATACAGATCCGCCAGCTTGGCGAAGGCATCCGCGTTGGCGGGTTCGAGCTCGGTGGCGCGCTCGAGCGCCGCGACGGCCTCGGCGACGCGGCCCAGCTCCAGCTCGGTGAGCGCCAGGCGGTAGTAGGCTTCGCCGAACCGGCGGTCCCTCTGGATTGCCTTCCGGTAGAGAATCGAGGCCTCCTTGTACTTGCCGGAGTTGAAGTACTTGTTCCCCGTTGCGAGCAGGTTCCGCTTGGCCGTTTCCGGATCCTGGGTGCAGGCCCCTGCCAGGAGGATGAGACAGAGAAGAATCAGGCTGTGTCGGCGCCCCGCCATGAAAGCGCTCCTTTCTGCCAAGATAGCCCAAGGCGCGCGGCCGGCGACAGGCTTACAGGCGTACGATATTTTCCGAGCTGACGCCTTTGAGCGCGTTGCGCGTGTCCACGACCAGGCGCGCGTGGCGCGCGACAAAGGCGTAGTCCACCGCGCTGTGATCGGTGACGATCACCACGCAATCGGCCTGCGGCACCATCTCCTCCATCGGTGAGGATTCCAGGCGCCGCGCGTTGAGCGCCACCGAGGGCACGTAAGGATCGGAGTAGGTCACCCGGGCGCCGCGCTTCTCCAAAAGCAGCGCAATATCGAGCGCCGGCGACTCCCTGACGTCGTCGATGTTCTTCTTGTACGCCATGCCGAGCAGGTGGATGTGCGAGCCCTTGAGCGGCTTGGCGCGGTCGTTCAGGGCGTTCTGAATCTTCTCGACCACGAACAGGGGCATCTGTCCGTTGATGTAGCCGGCCAGCTCGATGAAGCGCGCCTCGATGCCGGCCTGCTTGGTCTTCCAGGACAGGTAGAACGGATCGATGGGAATGCAGTGGCCGCCCAGGCCCGGCCCGGGATAGAACGGCATGAAGCCGAAGGGCTTGGTGGCCGCCGCGTCGATCACCTCCCAGACGTTGATGCCCATGCGGTCGCACATCAGGGCCATCTCGTTCACCAGGCCGATGTTAATCATGCGGAAGGTGTTCTCGAGCAGTTTGACCATCTCGGCCACCTGTGTCGAGCTGACCGGCACCACCTTCTCGATGGCCTGCGAGTAAAGCAGCGCGCCCAGCCGCGTGCACTCCGGCGTGATGCCGCCCACCACCTTGGGGATGTTCGCCGTCTGGTAGACCGGATTGCCGGGGTCGACCCGCTCCGGGGAAAAGCACAGGAAGAAGTCCCGGCCCACTTTCCGGTCGGGGCGCTCGAGCATCGGCAGGACGAACTCCTCGGTCGTTCCCGGGTAGGTGGTCGACTCCAGGATCACCAGCGAGCCGTGGCGCAGATACCTGGCGATGGCCTCGCAGGCGGCGGCGACATAGCTCATGTCCGGGTCCTTGGTCTTGCGCAGCGGCGTCGGCACGCAAATGTTCATGGTGTCGAGCTCGCTGATGGCCGCTACGTCGCTGGTGGCGCGGAGCTTGCCCTGGGCGACGAGCGGCGCCATGACCTCGCTTGCAACATCCTGTACGTAGGACTGGCCGGCATTGATCGAGGCGGCCTTCTGCGGGTCGACCTCGATGCCCGTGACGGTGAAGCCGGCCTTGGCAAACTCGACCGCCAAGGGCAGGCCCACGTAGCCTAAACCGATGACGCCGACGTGCGCCGTCCGTCTTTCGATTTTCTCCGCAAGAATGGCGGCGGTGGTGGTTGTGGCGACTCCGTCCATGGTTGATCCTTAGAAATAGTATTCGCCCCGCGCGACAATCTCAGCCGGGCCGGTCTGGAGAATCGGCCCCCCTGGCTCCCAGCGAACCTCGAGCGCCCCGGCCGCCGTGAGCACCGAGACAGGGCTGGCGACAAGGCCGCGCAGCATGGCGGCTACGGCCGCTCCAGCCGAGCCCGTACCGGAACTGAGCGTCTCGCCGGCGCCCCGCTCGTAGAAGCGGGCCTCGAGCGTGTGCGCATCGAGGCGCCGGACAAAGGAAACGTTCGTGCGATTCGGGAAACGGGCGTGCCCCTCGATTTCGGCCGCCAGGCTCCTCCACTCGGGCGGGAACTCCTCGACAAAGACGGCGCACTGCGGGTTGCCGACGTCCAGGATGGAGACCTCGATCGGACCGTGAGCCAGCGCCAAGCGCGTGCAGATCTCCTCGGGATGGTAGCTGGGGCGCCCGATCTCCATCTCGAAGCGGAAGCGAAGCCCCTGGCGCTCGATGAGCCGCAGGCGCTTTTCCCCGGCGCCGGTGAGGATTCGCAGCTCCGGCCCCGCCAGACCCGCCTCGACGAGCATCGCCGCCGCGCAGCGGGTACCGTTGCCGGAAAGTTCCGCCGGACTGCCGTCGGAGTTGAACAGCCGGAGCGAGGCGTCCGCGGCGGGCACGCCGGGATCGACCAGGTACCAGCCGTCGGCGCCCACCCCGGTGTGCCGCGAGCAGATGGACCGGGCCACGCCGGCCGGATCGGCCGCGGGGGCATCCCGCATCCAGGTGAGCAGGAAATCGTTGCCTGCCCCGTGCGCCTTGACAAACGGAATCTTCATCGCCGCCGCTGGTAGATCTCGATGACCGGCGCCCCCTTCAATGCGATCATTTTGACACACTCGAAGCGCGGCCCGTCGCGCTGGGCGCGCAGGATGGCCGTGGCGACCGGATCGCCGGAGTAGGCCACCGCCCACTCCTCCCAGAGGAACAGATCGGGACGCCGCAGGGCGGCCTGCCAATGCGGGGCGTTGCCGCTGTGCAGGGTCTCGCGCAGCGGGATGCCCGCCTCCAGAAAGATACCCGTCAGATCGCCGAACGAGGCGATGATCCCTCCGCCGTTATAATGTTCGCGGAGGAATTGGGCGGCCTCGCGCGTCCAGGCACGGCGCGTCTCGGAATTGACCTGCGACTCCTTCCAGCAGATCCAGGCCTCGTGCGAAGCCGCGGCCAGCCAGGGCGCCACCGCGATGGCCACCACGGCCAGCGATGCCCACGCGCGAGACCGCGCCGCCCACGCCGCGAGCGCCGCCCCGCCCAGCACCCACAGCGGGATCGTCGCGACTCCGTACCGGGTGTTGTAGTAGGAGAACGGCCAGAGGTGCGGCACGAAGATGGGCGCCGAGCCCGACTGCATGCTGATGACGTAGAAGGCCGGCGGCAGCAGGCACAAAACGAGCGGCCAAAGGCGGCGCCCTCTTGCCAGGAGCACCGCGCCGGCCAGGCCGCACAGAACCAGCCCCCAGCCCGCCACCAGCCGCGATGCGGCGGCGAAATAGCGTACCGCCCTAGCCCAGTCGCCATCGCCCGGATAGCGCGCCAGTCCCTGCGCCAGCGCCCGCTCGTAGATCGCCTTGGCTGAGGACGGGCCGTGGTAGAACTCGAGCGGATCCCCGTAATGCCACCAGTTGTGCGCCAGCCAGGCCGCCGGACCCGCCGAGGCCACCACCAGAAAGAGGATTGCGGGCAGAAAGCGCCGCCCGGCCACGAGAAGATAGAGGCCCGCGAAGGGGATCAGAAACCAGCCTTCGTAACGGGTGAGGGTGCCGGCGAGAGCAGCCAGACCGGCGCCGATCGCCGTCCAGGCCGAAGGCTTGTCCCGGAAGCGAACGGTGAGATAAAGCAGTGCGAAGAAGGCGGCCAGGAAGATCGCCTCCGTCATGGGGATCGACGCGAGGTAAAGCAGGTTCGGATTGGTCGCCAACAGCGCGACGGCGGTGATTGCCGCCGGTGTGTTTTTGAGCAGGCGCCGGGCGGCAGCGAACAGGAAGCAGCCGGCGACAACGAAGCTCAGGGCGGCCGGAATCGCCCCGGCCAGCCCGCTCCGCCAGAGGAAATCGTCGCGCGCCAGCGGCGCGGCCAGCAGGTGCGGCAGCGGCAGCCAGACCGTTCCGATCTGATCGAGACCCGGCGTGCGGGAGTCGACGATGCGCCGGGCGATGTTCAGGTGCGCCACCGCGTCGCCGTAGTAGAGCAGAGAGCCGCTCCGGTAGAACCACCACAAGGCGGCGGCGCTCACCGCCGCGAGCGCGACGAAGACAACGGCCAGCGCCCAGTCCGGCCGCCAGCCGCGCGCGCCCGGCGCGGCCCCCTCAGAACTCTGTGAGGCGCTTGAACTCGAGGAACCGTTCATCGATCTCGGCGCGCGTCAGCGTCCGGAAGCGGTCCACGCCGAAGCGCTCGCAGCAGAAGCTGCCCAGCACGGAACCGTAGACGACCGCCCTGGCGAGCTCCTTGCGATCGAGCTCGGGCGAGCGCGGATCCAGGCCCCGCTCGGCCAGGTAGCCGGCAAAGCCGCCGAGGAAGCAATCCCCGGCGCCGGTCGGATCCCAGACCTCTTCGAGCAGGTAGCCGGGCGCCGCAAAGACGTAGTCACCCGCGAAGAGCACCGCGCCGAATTCGCCGCGTTTGACGACCACGATGCGCGGGCCGGCCTCCTCGAGCCGGCGCGCGGCCCGGCGCAGGTTCCGCTCCCCGGACAGCAAGCGTGCCTCGCCGTCGTTGACGAGCAGCGCGTCCCACTCGGCGATCGCCGCGAGCAACTCGTCGCGGCCGGTCTCGATCCAGTAGTTCATCGTGTCGCCGGCCACCAGCCGGGCTTGGGGAACCTGGGCGCGCACGCGCCGCTGGAGCGCGGGCTGGATGTTGCCCAGCACGATGTAAGGGCAGGAGCGGTAGCGGGCAGGCAGCTCCGGACGAAAATTGGCGAAGACGTTTAGCTCCGTGCGCAGCGTCGTGCGCTCGTTCATGTCCTCGGAGTAGATGCAGGACCAGTAGAAGGTCTTGCCGGGCGCCGTCTGAAGCCCTTCGAGATCGATGCCGCGGCCGGCCAGGAAGGCGCGGTCCTCCTCGGCGAAATCCTCGCCGACGACGCCCACCAGGCAGACCTGCGTAAAGTAACTCGCGGAGACCGAGATGAAGGTTCCCGCACCGCCCAACATGCGCTCGACGCGCCCGCGCGGCGTCTCCACGCCGTCGTAGGCCACCGAGCCGACCACCACGAGAGACATCACTTGATTGTAGCGACCGGCGGCCGGCATCCCGAAAGCCGGTGGCCGGAGTATGCTGAGATGGCGGTCCGGGGCGGTTCCCGCCACCGTAGCCGCAGGAGCCGGCAGCCATGTCTCGACTCGGCGATCTTTCGCGACGGAACCTTCTGGCGGGGGCGGCCTCGCTCGCGGTGCGCGCCGCCTCCGAAGGCCCGATCATCGACACCCACATCCACTTGTTTGCGGCCGACCAGCAGCGCTTCCCTTATCACCCGCAGGCCACCTACAGGCCCGAGCCGGCGCCGCTCGAGGATTACCTTCCCTTCGCGCGCGAGGCCGGCATCGACGGTGTCGTCATCGTGCACCCGGAGCCTTACCAGGACGACCACCGGTACCTCGAGTACTGCTTCGCGAACGAACCCTCGAAGCTGTTCTTCAAGGGCACCTGCCTGTTCGACCCGATCGATCCGGCGACGCCCGGGCGGATGGAGGAGCTCGTGCGCCGCAATCCCGGCCGGATTGTGGCGCTGCGCATCCACGTCAACCGCGAGCGCGGCGTGCCGCCCACCACCACGGGCGCAATCCGGGACCGCGATCTCCAGCATCCGCAGATGAAGGTGACCTGGAAAAAAGCGCACGAGCTCGGGCTCGCCATCCAGATGCACATCATCCCGGTGCATGCACCCGAGGTGCGCGCCCTGGCGGAGGAGTTCAGCGGCACGAAGGTGATCATCGACCATCTGGCGCGCTCCGGCTTCGGCACGCCGGCCGAATACGCCCAGGTGCTCGAGATGGGCCGCCTGGGGAACGTCATCATGAAGTATTCCGCCGTGCGCTACTCCTCACGCGAGGACTACCCGCATCGCGACGTCCGCGCCCTGGTGCGCCTCACCTACGACGCCTTCGGGCCGGACCGCATGATCTGGGGCGGTCTAGGCCGCACGATGGAAGAGTACCGCCGCCAGCGGGCGCTCTTCGAGGAGATGTTCGCCTTCGCGAGCGAACGAGACCGGGCGAAGATCCGCGGCGCCAACGCCAGGAGGCTGTTCTGGGGTTGACGAGGCTGCCGCCTACTGCTCCACGGCCGCGGCCACCGCGTTCGAGACCACCCGCAACAGCCGCCCGCCGTCGGCCGAAACCGAGCGGTTGGTCAGAATGACGCACAGCGTCCCCGTGGCCGGATCTGCCCAGGCCACCGTGCCGGTGGCGCCCACATGGCCGAAGGTGTCGGGGGAGACCAGCTCGCCGAAAAAGGCCCACACCGGCGATTCCGCAAGCGCCCAGCCAAGCCCCCAGGGAGTGCGCGTCCCCGGGTTCTGATTTCGCGTCATGGCTCGGACGGCGGCCCGGCTGAAGAGGCGCCGGCCGGCGTAGACGCCCTCGTTCAGCATCATCTGGAGGAGCCGCGCCAGGTCCCCCGTGGTGCTGTGCATGCCGCCCCAGGGGTGACCCATGTCGCGCCAGTATTGCGTATTGGGACCGAAACGGGCCTCGTCGGCCGGATCGCCCTGAGGTTCGCAGCAGAAGACCGTATCGTCGATTGCGCGGCCGCCCAGGCCGAGCGAACTGGACTTCATGCCGAGCGGCTCGAAGATCTCCTGCTTCATGAAATCGCGCAGGCGCATGCCGCTCACGCGCTCGACGATCTCACCCGCGAGCAGGATCCCCATGCTCTGGTAGGCGAAGCCGGTGCGCGGCTTGTAAATAAGCGGCGTGGTCAGGGCCCGGCGAACGAACTCGCTCAGAGGAGCGTGGGCGCGGCGCAGCTCGATGTTTTCCGGCAGCATATCGGGCAGGCCCGAGGTGTGGCGCAACAGATCCCGGACGCGGATCTCCTCGCGGCCGTCGCCCTTGAACTCCGGAAGGTAGTGCGAAGCCGGATCGTCGAGCGAAATGCGCCCGGCATCGACCAGCCGCATGACGGCGCAGGCCGTCACCGGTTTGCTGATCGAGGCGAGCAGGAAAACCGATTCGGGCGTGACCGGCGCTGAGCCCGCCTGGCGCCCCATTCGACCGTAGGCCTGGTTCAGGACGATGCGCCCCCCGCGCGCCACCAGGATGGCCGCCGCGGGCACGCGCCCCTCGCGCACTTCGCGCTCGAGAATCGCCGCGGCGGCCTGGAGTTGTTGCGCGGACATTCCGGCGGCGGCCGGCTCGGCGGGGCGAAGCAAAGGCTGGGCCGCCGAGATCGCCCCGCCGAGGACAAAGATCAGAATCACCCGCCCGAGCATTGCCGAGACGCGCGGGCTCAGGCCTGCTGGGCGACGGCCAGGTTCTTGATGATGCTCAGATCGCCGGTCTTGGCGGCCACGAGCACCGGCCCCATGTATTCGTCGACCAGCTCCGGCGTGAGCGGCACCGGCATGTTCTGGAGCTTCATGCGGAGCTGCGGGTTCTTGGCCGCCGTGAGCGCGCGCTCGATGTGGGCGTCGGTGAAGCCGGGCACTTCGGCCAGCGTCGTCGGAATCCGCACGCGCTTCTCGAATGCGCGGATGCCGTCGGCCACCACCAGGCCCGCCTCGCGCCCGCTCAGCTCGACCACCGAAGCCGGCGCCGTGCCCGCCTCGGCCAGAGTTGCGCCCGCCAGGCGCAGCGGCTCGGTCACCGCCGGAGCGTAGAAGACCGTGTAGTAGGGATTCATCATGATGCAGGCCCGGCCGTGGCTCAGGATGTCCACCAGCGAGAAGCTGGTCAGGTGCGCGCCGTTGGTGCCCCCGAGCATGATGGCGTAACCGCCCAGATCGGTGGCCAGCGCCAGGGCCTCGCGCCCTTCGCGATCCCGCGGGTTGTCGAGCACCCGCGGCAGGTAAGCGAGCACCAGACGGAAGGTCTCGCGGGCCACCTCCTGCATGAGCTCGTAGTAGGGCTTGCCCACCGCGCCATAGAGCACTTCGAGGGAGTGGGAAAAACCGTCCAGCGCCCCGTCAGCCGTCAGCGAGGCCGGCGAGCCGAATGAGACCTCGTAATCATAGGCCGCGCGCGGCGGCACGATGGCCTCGTCCACGATGAGCTTCTTCTGGCCGGTGTGAATGTCGGTGATGTTGGAATACTTCGTCAGGTGCGCCGCCGAGCTCGAGGCGGTCTGGATGGCCAGGTGCGGCGTCAGCCGCTTGCCGGTGGCGCGCAGCGCTTCGGTGACCAGGCCCGTGCCGAAGTAATCGTCGATGCTGCCGCCGAGCACCCGGAGCACATCGGCCGCCTTCGCCGCATCGATGGTGCTGCCGCCACCGAAGCTGACGTAGAAGTCCGGCGCAAGTTCCTTCAATCCGTCGGCGATGCGAAACAGGTCCTCGCGGGGCGCATTGGGCGCCGCGCCGTCGAGCACGCCGATCACCTCCACGCCGGCCCCCTCCAGCGACCGGCGGATCGTCGCCGCGTACTCGTCGGAGCCGGGGAAGGTGTCACGCACCAGCACCGCGCGCCGGCCGAGCCCCACCGCCAGCTCCCCGACACGGGGGAGTACACCGTAGCCGCTCAGGTAGGAATCCCCTTTGAATTGCCGGATCAGTTGCCTTGCCTTGTCGAACTCCGCCATGCCTTTTTCCTCTCAATCCTTGAGTGTATACCGCCGCGCCGGGGTGGCGACACGGGGCGGGCCGCTATGATGGTGGCAGGATGGCTCGCACGCTGCCCCGCCTACGCGTGGACCTGGACTTCATGCCGTCGCCCCTGCCCGACCGGCCGGGCCTGCTGATCCGGGATCCGTATCATTACTCCGACGCGACGCTGATCATTCCGCCGCCCCTGGTAGAATGCCTGCGCTACTTCGACGGCGAGCGCAGCGAGCTGGATCTGCGGGCGCATCTGGTGCGGCTCACCGGAGACGTGCGCGTCAGCGAGCTCGAACAGCATCTCATCCGCACGCTGAGCGAGGCCGGCTTCCTGGACGACGAGGTCTATCACCGGCTGCGAGAGGAGCGCCGGCGGCAGTTTGCCGAGGCTCCGCTCCGCGAGCCCGCTCACGCCGGCTCAGCCTATCCTGACGAGCCGGAACCCTTGCGCGCGACGCTCGACCGGTATCTGGGCGACGGGCAGGGCGAGCCGGCTCCGGCGAAGCTTGTCGGCATCGCCGCGCCGCATGTGAGCCCCGAGGGTGGCTGGCAGACCTACCGCGCCGCCTATCGCGCCCTCGGGCCGGAATACCGCGATCGCATCTTCGTCATTCTCGGCACCTCGCACTACGGCCCGCCGGAGCGGTTCGGCCTCACCCGAAAGCCTTATGTGACGCCGTTGGGCATCGCCCGGACCGAGGTCGGGCTGGTGGACCGGCTGGCCGAGCGGGCGCCGGAGGCTGTGGAGATGGAAGACTACTGCCACGCCACGGAGCACTCCGTCGAGTTCCAGGTGGTCTTCCTCCAGCACCTGCTCGGGCCCGACATCCAGATCCTGCCTATCCTGGTGGGCTCTTTCGCGCGGAGCCTGTACGAAGGCGGCAAGCCCGAGGATAACGACCGGGTGCGGCGCTTTCTGGGAGAGCTCGGGGAGCTGGCCGCCGCGCTCGGCGATCGCCTCTTCTGGGTGCTGGGCATCGACATGGCCCACATGGGCCGCCGCTACGGCGATGCGTTCGCGGCGAGAGCCGACAGCGGGCCCATGGCTCAGGTGGCCGAGCGCGACCGGGCGCGGATCGAGCGGGTGAGCCACGGGGACGCCGAGGGCTTCTGGGAACTGGTGCGGGAGAATCACGACGATCTGAAATGGTGCGGCTCGGCGCCGCTTTACACCCTCCTGCGCGCCGTGCCCCAGGCGCGCAGCCAGTTGCGCCGCTACGAGCAGTGGAATATCGACCCGCAGAGCGTGGTCAGCTTCGCCGCACTGGCCTTCTGCGCTTGAGCGGACTCAGCGGATCGGCGAGTAGTCGGCCGGCGTGTAAAGCGAGATCTGGATGATGCTTGAAATCTGCCCCGAGCGCTCGATCGACTCCTGGCGCACCTTGTGCCATTCCGGATCGGCGCCGAAGCGCGCCCAGGC
Organism: uncultured Bryobacteraceae bacterium; assembly: GCA_938003835.1. Lineage (GTDB taxonomy): Bacteria > Acidobacteriota > Terriglobia > Bryobacterales > Bryobacteraceae > CALKXJ01. The sequence continues at coordinate 322,234 of CALKXJ010000012.1, forward strand.
CTTCTCGCGCTCCGCCAGGTTGTCGAACGGGATCAGATAGGTCAGATTCGGCTTTGAGGGGCCGAAGACCGTCTCGGAGTAAAACAGCGGATGAACGCCCACGCGGTGGAAGATCTTGATCTCCGGGCCGGCGAAGCGCTCATGAAGCGCGCGCAACTGCCAGAGGCTCGGCGAGTGATAGGTCCGCAGCTCGAAGACGCGCGGCGCGGCCGGCGGCTTGGCGAGCGGTTTGATCTCCGGCGAGTAGTCGGTGGCCTTGAGCAGCCAGCTCATGGAGTGCTCCGTGGGCGGCTCCGGCCCCTTCTCCCACGCATCGAGCGCCCTGGCGAACTCCTTATCGGCCAGCAGCTCCTGGTGGAGCGCGATGTAGTCCTCGACGCTTTCGACGCCGTAGATGGCGGCCACCTGCGGCATGTGCGGCGCCACCAGCGCCTGCATGACGATCTTCGGCCCGGGAAGCTTCTTCTCGAGAACGGGCAGCAGGGACTTGCCGAGGTAGTCATGGAGCCGCCCGAGCTGCGTGCCGTTTTTCAGGAAGTACTGATGGAGGATGTAGTAGTTCGTCCGCTTGTCGGTCTTTGTCGCTTGTGATGCCGGCATGACGCTTGCACCTCCTAGTGCAGTGAGAAAGGTACGACGTTGCATGGTCGAATGCCTCCGCGGCAGGGCAACTGTTCAGTGTAAGTCAATGGCGGCGGGACGGCACGGCGCGATGTGACAAGCTAGGAGCAGAGCCCGTCCATGCATTTCGGTTTTGCCCTTCTTCTGGCCGCCTCGGTGAGCGCCGGCGAGTATTCGGCCCCGGCCGGCGAGCGCGCGGCCATTCCCCGCCCTGGCGCCGTCAGCGTGCTGCCTGGGGGCCGGCTCCTGCAACCCTTCGGGCGGCAGTTCGCCACCGGCTCCGGCCCCTTCGACATCGCCGTGAGTCCAGACGGGCGCCGCGCCGTGACCTCCAACATCGGCCCGGAGGAGTTCTCGCTTACGGTGCTCGAGCGCGATGTGCAAGGGCGGTATCGCGTCTCGCACATCCCGACGCCCCGGCCGGGCACACAGGAAGCCAAGGAAGACCCCTGGCGCAGCGTGGCCGCGGGCCTAGCCTTCGCCGGCGACAACGACCTGTTCGTCTCGGAAGGCAATTCCGGGCGCGTGCGCCGCATGCGGCTCGGCGGGCGGCGCAAGCCGGAGCTGTTCGAGTTGAACCGCCAGGGCTACCAGCACAGCTTCAGCGGCGATCTGGCCTACGATGCGGCTCGTGGACTGCTCTATGTGCTCGATCAGGCCAACTTCCGCCTGGCGATTTTCGACGCGGGCCGGCGGCGCGAACTCGCATCGCTCAAGGTGGGCCGCCTGCCGTTCGCTCTGGCGCTCTCACCGGACGGCCGCCGGGCGTACGTGGCCCATCTCGGGATGTTCGAATACCGGCTGATCCCCGGAGCCAGCGTCGCCACGGCGATCGAGACCGGGCTGCCGTTTCCCGCCTTCGGCTTCCCGTCGCTCGAGGCGCAGCGCGGGGCGCGCCGCCAGAGCCTGAGCGGGCCGGTAGAGGTGCCGGGTCTCGGCGATGCCAACGCGGAGGAGTCCAATTCGCTCGCCGTCATCGACGTGGCGGATCCGGCCCGACCGAAACTGATAAAGTTCGTGCGCACCGGCCTGCCGGTCTCCGAGTCGACGCCCGGAGGCAGCAGTCCTTCGGCGGTGCTGGCCACCTCCGATCGCATCTGGGTCGCTAACGCCCACAATGATTCGGTCTCGGTCGTCGATGCCGCCACGCTCGAGATTGTCGCGGAGATCCCCATCCGGATTCCGGGCCTGGAGCGGCTTCGCGGGATTCTGCCCATCGGGCTGGCCCTGCACGAGGCCTCGGGCTGGCTGCTGGTGGCCGAGGCGGGCATCAACGCCGTCGGGGTGATCGATACGAAAACCCTCACCGTTGTCGGCCACGTGCCCGCCGCCTGGTTTCCGGCCGCCGTGGCGGTGCATGAGGACGACGTCTATGTCGCCAACACGAAAGGTCACGGCACGGGCGCCAACGCTAACCGCATGGTGGGCTTCAGTGAGCGTTTTCAGCCGCCCGAGCGGCGCGGCGCCCTCACCGTCTTCCCCCTGCCGGACCGGCGCGAGCTGGAGAGGCTCACGCTGCGCGTGCTGCAACTCAACGGCTTCGTGCCGGACCGCCGCGCCTCACCCCCCGCCTATCCGTCCGAGATCCGCCACGTGGTGCTGATCGTCAAGGAGAGCCGCAGTTTCGATGAGGTCTTCGGCGACATCGAGCAGGCCTCGAACGGACCCGTCGACGGAGCGCCGATGCTGGCGCGGTTCGGCCGCTTCGGCAGCGCCGCCGAGACGGGGCGGCGCTTCCCGCAGCGCTTCAGCCTGCGGGGCATCAACGTCACGCCGAACCACCACGCCCTGGCCGAGCGCTTCTGTTTCAGCGACAACTTTTACTCCGACGCCGAATCGAGCGTCGAAGGACATCACTGGCTGGTCGGCGCCTACCCGAACGCCTGGACGGTGAGCACCTTCCTGGCGGCCTACGGGGGCCAGAAAAGCTACGAATTTCCGACCGGCGCCCCGGGCCGGCTGCTGTTTGCCGGCAGCAACTCGAGCGTGCATCCGGAAGAGATCCCCGAGGCCGGCACGATCTGGCATCATCTGGAGCGCCACCGGATCAGCTTCCGCAACTTCGGCGAGGGCTTCGAGCTGGCGGGCGTGATCCGGGGCGAGGGGATGAAGCCCACGGGTGCGCGCTTCCTCTCCAACATCCCGATGCCCGAGCCGCTCTACCGCAACACCTCGCGTGACTACCCGCAATACAACACCGACATCTCCGACCAGTACCGCGCGACGCAGTTCATCCAGGAGATCGACCGGCTGTATGCCAAGACCGGCGAGCCGCTGCCGCGGTTCCTCTATCTCCACCTGCCGAACGACGACACGGCCGAGGCGCGCCCCGAAGAGGGCTATCCCTTCACCGCCTCCTTCGTGGCCGACAACGATCTGGCGCTCGGCCGCATCGTCGAGTATCTGTCGCGCAGCCCATGGTGGCGCCAGATGGCGATCTTCGTCACCGAAGACGACGCCCAGGGAGGGGTGGATCACGTCGACTCCCACCGGACCATTTTGCTGGCGATCGGGCCCTGGATGCGCAAGAACTATGTGCTGCGGCGCAACACGAGCTATCCCAGCCTGCTCAAGACCATCTTCGGCCTTCTCGGCCTGCCGCCGCTCAATCTCTACGACGCCGCCGCCAGCGACCTGAGCGAGTGTTTCGCGCGCGAGCCGGACTACTCGCCCTACGAGGCGCAGCCGGTCCTGCGGGAGCTCTTCGACCCGTCGCGGCTCAAGAACTAGCCCGGCGCGCGGTGCCCGTGCGGTTGCATTCGGGGCGGCGGTTGAGGCAAGCTAGTGAGTTTTCTGATCTGCTTGTATGCGGGTGAGGGTCCTCTACCACGACCACTGCTTCGACGGCGCGGCCTCGGCAGCCTTTTTCTCCCGATTTCTGCGCGGGGCCTTTCACCCGGACGCAGAATTCCTCTACACGGGAATGGCGCACAAGGCGTCCCAAATCTTCGAGGATTCCCTCTTTGACGGGGACGTTAATGCCATCGTCGATTTCAAGTATTCCTCGAACCCGAAACTCACCTGGTGGTTCGACCATCACGAAAGCGCCTTCCTGAGCCCGGAGGACGAGGAACATTTCCGGCGGGACACCTCGGGCAAGAAGATGTACGATCCGGAGTACAAATCCTGCACCGGCTTCATCGCGGCGATGGCGCGCGAGAAGTTCGGCTTCGAGGCGCCGGATCTCGCGGAGCTGGTCCGTTGGGCCGACATCGTCGACGGCGCGCAGTATGCAAGCGCCCGCGAAGCCGTCGAGCTCGAGGCGCCGGCCACGAAACTGGTGCTCGTCATCGAGGGAGTGCGGGACTCGGAAACGGTGCAGAAAATCATCCGGCAAATGCAATCCCACCGGCTGGCCGAGATCATCCTAGACCCGGAAATCCAGGCGATTTATCAGCCGCTGTACCACAAGCATCTGGAATCGATCGAGCTCATCCGGCGGCAGGCGCGCGACGACGGCACGGTGGTGTTTTTCGATCTGACGGAGTACCCGGTCGAGGGCTACAGCAAATTTATTCCCTACTACCTGTTTCCGGACTCGCTCTACACGGTCTCGGTGCTGATCTCCAGCTTCCGGACCAAGGTCTCCGTCGGATCGAACCCCTGGGCGGCGAAGCCGCTGCGGCACAACCTGGCCAAGATCTGCGAGCGCTACGGCGGCGGCGGGCACGCGCGTGTCGGCGCGATCAGTTTTCCGAAAGGCGCCGTCGAGGAGGCGCGCCGCGTGGCCCGGGAAATCGTCGAGGTGCTGCGCCAGTAGCGCCGGCGGCCGCTCAGTAACCCATCTCGCGGAGTTTCTCGACCGTCAGCGGCGAGCGGCGCTCGCCCCGCTCCAGCAGCCTGGCGACATACTTGGCCAGGATGTCGCACTCCAGGTTCAGCCGCGCCCCCGGCGAGGCCAGGTGCAGCGTCGTGTTGCGCCAGGTGTGGGGGATGACGGTGGCCGAGAAGGTGTCGCCTTCGAGGGCGGCGATCGTCAGGCTGATGCCGTCGACAGCCACCGAGCCCTTCTCGACGAAGTAGGGGTCGAGCTCCCCGGGAAAGCGCACGGTGAGCCACCAGTCGCCGTCGCCGACCGGCTCGAGCGCCACCAGCTCGCCGGTGGCGTCCACATGCCCTTGCACGATATGGCCGCCGAAGCGGCCTCGGGCGGCGAGCGGCCGCTCCAGGTTCACCCGGGATGCCGGCCGGAGCTCGCCGAGATTGGAGCGCCGCAGGGTTTCCGGCGAGACGTCGGCGGCGAAGGAGTGCGGGCCGAGTGCGGCCACGGTCAGGCAGACGCCGTTGACGGCGATGCTGGAGCCCGGCTCGGCGTCCTCGAGCACCCGCGCGCAGCGGACGCGCAGGCGCGCGCCGGCCCCGCGCGGCTCCAGGGCCTCGACCACACCCAGCTCCTCAATAATCCCCGTAAACACGGCCGGCCGATTCCTTCACCAGATAGGCTTCGAGCAGAAACTCGTCAGGCGGGATGGGCGTGATGGCGGTGCGGTGAAAGAGGATGGCGTCGGCCCGGCGCGCCACGCCCTTGCCGCCGACCACCGGCAGCGACTTCAACCCGCCCAGGATCTTCGGCGCATAGTAGAAGAGGATCTTGTCCACCTCGCCCGCCGCCAGGAAGGCCCAGTTCACCTTGCTTCCGGCTTCGATCATCAGCGATAGGTACTGCTGCGCCGCCACCCACTCCACCACGCGGTGGAGGTCCACCCGCCCGGCCGGGCCGTCGAAAACGAACACCTGCACGCCGCGCGCTTCGAGCGCCTGCCGGCGTTCGGCGGGCGCCGCCGAGGTGGTCATCACCGTGAGGTCATTCGAACTTTCGGCGACCATCCGCGAGGTGAGCGGGATGCGGAGCTGCGAATCGAGCACGATGCGCATCAGCGGGCGCGCGCGCTCCCGGCCCGTGCGGTCCGTGAGCCGGCAATCATCGGCGAGCACGGTGCCGATGCCGGTGAGCACGGCGTCGTGCGCATGGCGCACCTCTTGCACATGCGCTCGCGCCTTCTCCGAAGTGATCCAGCCGAAGTTGTCCTCCGGGGCCGAGATCTTGCCGTCGAGCGTGAGGGCCGCTTTCAAGGTCACCAGCGGCCGCCCGGTGCGCATGAAGTGGGTGAAGGCCTCGTTGAGTTTTTCGGCCTCGGCGGTGAATTCCGCGGCGATCTCGACCTCGACGCCCGCCTCGCGCAGGCGCTGGAAGCCGCGGCCGGCCACCTGCGGATTGGGGTCCTCCATGGCGGCCACCACGCGGCGGACACCGGCCTCGATCAGCCGCTCCGTACACGGTCCGGTGCGGCCTTCATGGCAGCAGGGCTCCAGGTTGATGTAAAGGGTGGCGCCGCGGGCGCGCTCGCCCGCTTCCTCGAGAGCGATCACCTCGGCATGGCGTCGTCCGGCCCAGGTGTGGAAGCCGCGGCCGACAACCTCGCCGTCGGCGACCAGGACTGCGCCGACCGCGGGGTTGGGGCTGGTGCGGCCGATGCCGAGCCGCGCCAGCGCGAGCGCCTCTTGCATGTAGTGAGCCATCAGGGTGAGAACAAGGATGCCACGAACCGTTCGGCGTCAAACGGCACCAGGTCATCCGGCTTTTCGCCGACGCCGACATAACGCACCGGCAAGTTCAGCTCGCGCACGATCGAGACGACAATGCCGCCCTTGGCCGTGCCGTCGAGCTTGGTCAGCACGATGCCGGTCACGCCGCTCGTCTCGGTGAAACGGCGCGCCTGCTCGAGTCCGTTCTGTCCCGTGGTGGCGTCGAGCACCAGCAGCACCTCGTGCGGTGCGCCCGGAACCACCCGGCCGGCGGTGCGGCGCATCTTCTCGAGCTCGGCCATCAGGTTGGACTTGGTATGCAGGCGCCCGGCCGTGTCCACGATGACGCAGTCGATCCGGCGCGCCCGGGCCGCCTGCAAGGCGTCGAAGAGCACGGCGCTCGGATCGGCGCCCGGCTTCTGGCGGATCACTTCGGCGCCGACCCGGTCGCCCCAGATCTCCAGTTGCTCGATGGCCGCGGCCCGGAAGGTGTCCGCTGCGCACAACAGCACGCTGCGGCCTTCGCTCCGGTACTGGTAGGCCAGCTTGCCGATGGTGGTCGTCTTGCCCGTGCCGTTGACGCCCACCACGAGGATCACCGCGGGAGGCTCGGCGACCTCGACCGGAGGCCGCTCGGCGGCTTGCAGCACTTCGAGCAGATGGTCGCGAATCAATTGCCGGACCGCCTCCGGATCGGCGAGCTCCCGCCGGTCAGCCTGTTCGCGGATCCGCTCCAGGATCTCCGCGGTGGTCTTGACGCCGATGTCGGCGGTGATGAGCGTGTACTCGAGCTCCTCGAGCAGCTCGGCGTCGATTTCTTTCTTGCCCGCGAAGACCTCGTCCAGGCGCTCCACCAGACCCCGGCGGGTCTTCTGGATGCCCATCTTGAGGCGCTCAAAGAGGCTGGGCCCGCGCTCGGTGGCGCCAAAAAGGGTTTGCATTTGGGCTGCCTGTTACGATTGTACCCGCCCGGTAAGATCAGGGCCGCGAGGAGAGCCTGCCGGGATGGGCGGCGCGTAAAGGGGTGCGGTTCTCATAGAGGCGAATGCGCTCGCGGAGAACATCGGCCAGCGAGCCCTGGTTGCGCTCCAGCGCCAGCCGGAGCGCCTGGTGCGCCGCCGCGACCGCTTCGGGGAAGCGGCCCGCCTCGGCGTAGGCCGCCGCCAGCGCCTCCAGCACCTGGGGATCGCTCCCGCCGCTGAGCCGGCTTGCCCGCTCCGCCAGCTCCACGGCCCGGGCGGCATTGCGGAGCTCGGCCTCGGGCGCCGTCGCCAGCAGGCGCGCCGCCTGCGCCAAGGCGGGTATGTGGTTCGGCGCAGCCTCGATGAGCGCGTTCCAGGCCGCCAGCGCCTCGGCAGGCCGGCCCTCGATGTAATAAAGCGTGTCCCCCAGATTGGACAGCGCCTCGGCGAAGCCGGGCTTGAGTTCGGCCGCCCGGCGGAAACGCGCCGTGGCCTCCTGCGGGCGCCGGGCCCAGATGAGCATCACGCCAAGGCTGTTGTTGAGCTCCGCCGAGTCCGGATAGCGCTCGAGCATCTTCTCAAAGCGCGAGACGGCCTCCTCGAGCCGCCCCGTCCTGGCCAGCGCGCGAGCCAGGTTGTTGTGAATCTCAGCCGAGTTCGGGTTGGACTTGAGGGCCCGCTCGAAATGGGAGATCGCTTCCTCGAGCCGGCCCAGCCGGGCCAGCGCCACACCGAGGTTGCTGTGCACCTCGGCGAAGTCCGGCTTGAGCTCGAGCGCTTTCCGGTAATGCGCGGCCGCCTCCTCGAGCCGGCCCGCAGCAGCCAGCGCCGCGCCGAGGTTGCTGTGCACCTCGAGGTACTCCGGATCGAGCTCGAGCGCCTTCTCGTAGTGAGGGATGGCTTCTGCGATCCGGCCCGCAGCCGCCAGGGCCGCGCCCAGATTCATGTGCGCCTCCGGGTAGTCCGGGTCGAGCTCAACGGCTTTCCGGTAATGCCGGAGCGCCTCTCCGGCCTGGCCGAGGTTGGTGAGCGATACCGCCAGGTTCATGTGCACGCGCGCATCCGCGGGACTGAGCTCGAGCGCCTGGCGCCAGAGCGGGACCGCCTCGGCGTGGCGGCCCTGACCGGCCGCCTCCCAGGCCAGGTCGAAGATCCGGTAGAACTCCACCGCGGGCACATCGATCTTCAGGAGCCCGTCGGGTGGAATGTTGACGAACTCCGGAATGTTCACCGCCCGGTTGGCCGCCGTGGCGTTCTCGATCAGGATGGCCGGGCTGTCGTTGCCCTCCTCGTCGATGTGGGTCAAATACATCTGCGTATAGGGAGAGCGCGCCTTGGAAGCAAAGACCAGCCAGCGGCCGTTGGGCGAGAAACTGTGCCAGGAGTTCATCCGGGGGGTGTTGGCCCGCATGCGCCGCGCCCGGCCGCCGGAGGCCGGAACGATATAAAGCTGGCCGTCGGGGCGCATGAGCTGGCCGTTGCGACACTGCACAAAGACGATCCACTTGCCGTCGGGCGAGACCTTGGGGAAGTTGTTGCTCATGCCGTTGCGCGAGGCGCCGGCGATCGGCTCGGCAGTTCCGCCGCGGCCCTCGTTGAAGGGGATCCGGTAGAGGTCGTACTGGAGCGGCGTTTCGTTGGGGTCCCCGGCATAGGCGGCCATCTGCCTGCCCTCGGGATAGGGTTCGCGGGCCTCAGCCCGGGCGAAGACGAGGTACCGGCCGTCGGGGCTCCAGACGGCGCCCGTGTGTACGTAGCGCGGATCGTCGGCGCCCGCCAGCGGCGCCAGCCGTCCGGTGGTGCGGTCATAGACGGCCAGGATCCCCCGGGTCGGGTAGAAGACCTGGAGGAAGCCGTAATCCTTGAAGTTCGCCACGTAGAAGTTGCTGATCAACTGCCGGCGCGGGCGCCGCCCGGGCCCGGCGCCGGCGCCAGGTGAAGCCTCCTGTTGCCAGCCGCTGATCATCGTCACCACATAGCGGCCGTCGGGCGAGACCTGAGACATGAAACCGACGCGCAGATCGCCTTGCGGCCTGCCGAGAAAGGTGGTCCAGGAGATGACATCCTCGTTCCGGATCGCCATGTGCGGCTGGACCGCGGCCAGGGCATACATGCCCTTGTCGTTGCGCGGCCCGTCCAGGTCCATGCCAAGCGTCTTGCCATCGGCCGAGAAGGAGTGGCAGTTGGCGCAAGTGTGCAGGCCGGTCATCAGCAGCCGGCTCTCGGTCTCGGCGACGTTGCGCAGCCGCCAGGCGATCAGCGGGATCCCGGCCCGGGCCAGCGGCTTGATGACGCCTTTTTCCGTCTCGGTGGGCATCAGGGGCACGTCGCGGTAGAATATCGGCGCGCCGACCGGCTCCCGGGCGGTGCGGATGCTCACCCTTCCTCGCGAGACGGGCGGCCCGAGCCTGGCGTCGCGGTGCCCGGTGATGGTGATGATGGCGGGGCGGTCGACCGAGCGTTTCTTGATTGTCTCCCAGGTTGGGCCATCTGGCCGGAGGGTGCGCGCCGCCGCCTGCTCGGGAGTGAGCTTCGGCGGCTCGTTGGTGTCGGCCACTGCGCGCGGGTCGATCTCTCCGAGGCGGTAAGGCTCACCGGGTGCCGTGATCCGGATCGGCGCGGCGCCCGAGGCGAAGCTCACCTCGATCACCCAGACGGTCGCCTCCTCCGACGGGTCCCGCCACAGCAAGGTCGGGGGCGCAAAGTCCGGCGGAAAGATCGAGTCGGCGAGCGGATAGTCGATGGTGATCCGGGCCGGCGGGGCCGCGAGCGCTACCGCAGCCAGCAGGAGCAGCCAGCCACCTCGTTTCATGCTCTTCGCCCCGCCCCCGGCGAGCCTTCCCGGTTCGCCGCCGGTTCGCCATTCCGGAGTGTAGCAGACCGGGGCGGTTTTGGCGCCGGCGGCCGATTCGGGTATGCTCGTTTCAAGGAGTTGCGCGGAACATGAGATTCGGGTCTTCTGAGCGGTTTTCCCTGGGCAAGGTGGCGCTGGCGTGCAGCCTGCTGGCTCTGAGGCTGGCCGCGCAGCATCCTCCGGTTCCGCTCTACGACAAGGACTTCAACCAGATCAACCCGCTCACCGGCGAAAACGCCGACAAGCCGTTCAGCACCGAGAAGACCTGCGGGACCTGCCACGATTACGCCACCATCACTGCCGGCTACCACTTCCAGATGGGCTGGGACAAGGTCTCGGACGACTTCGGACGCCAGCACGGGCGCCCGTGGGAGCTCACCTTCGGCAAGATGGGCGGCTGGTATCCCTTCACGCCCCGGGTCTTTGCCAAGAAAAAGAACCGGCACCCGGACGAAATCGACCTCACCTCGTACGACTTTGTCGGCTTCTCCCGCATCGGCCCCTACAACGCCCCATGCGGCGCCTGCCACCCTGGCGGCGGCGGCATGGAGTTCGATCGAGAAGGCAACCGCTACGACGAACACCTGCGTGCCAACCCGCATTTGCGCGAGACCCTCGACGGGGACTATTACCGGAGCGCCTGGGACCGCAGCGGCGTGGTGGAGGCGGACTGCTTTTTGTGCCACCTGCGGGGCTACAACTTCGAAGAGCGCATCGCGCAGCTCGAGAAAGGCAATTATCAGTGGGCCGTGGTGGCGGCGACGGGCATCGGCGTCGTCAGCGGTTCGGTCAAAGACGGCGAGCAGCCGAAGATCGCCTATAACAAGCGCTTCTTCAACGCCGACGGCACGGTGCTGCTGCCCTGGAACGGCCCGCCGCCGTCGCAAAACTGCGTCTATTGTCACCGGCGCTCGGACGTCTTCAAGCGCGGCTTCACCTGGTCGGACATGCGCAACCCGGAGATCCATTACCAGCAAGGCATGCAGTGCGTGGACTGCCATCCGGCGGAGCTCGATCACCAGATCGCCAAAGGCCGCTCGGAGATCAACCGCGTCGCCGACGAGCTGGACGGCTCGATGATGGACTGCCAGGAGTGCCACGAGGCCGGTTTCGGCGGCGCGACGCTTCCGCGGCATAAGACGGTCCGGCCTTCGCACGTGCGGCGCATGGCCTGCCAGGTCTGTCACATCCCGAGAATTCAGCGGGCCACCACCATGGGCTTCGAATCCACGACGGGCGAGCTGATCTTTGTCACGAAACCGCCCGGCACCAAGCAGGCCGGCGATCCTGCCGTTTGGGGCCCAGACTACGAACGCCGCCAAGGGGGCGTCATCTACCCCTTCAATACCTTCTACATGGTTTGGTGGGCGAATCTCGACGAAGACGGCGTGCTTTACCCCTTGTTCCTGCGCGAGCAGGCCGCCGGCTGGAAACTGTTCCGCGACCAGGTCACCGACGACAACCAAGACGGACAACCGGACGTCAACCGCCCCGAGGAGATCATCGCCGGACTCAAGGCCTACGCCGAGATCCTGCGGGGGAACCAGCGCTTCAGGCGCGTAAATCCGGTTTACATCAGCCCGGAGGGAGCCTTCCACCTGGATGAGGCCGGCCGGCTGACACGGCTGGACCGGGACGTCACCGGCCTGGCGAAGATCAACTTCCCCATCAGCCATAATGTCGCCCCGGCGCGCCTGGCGCTCGGCACGCACGAGTGCATCGAGTGCCACGCCACGGACGCCCACTTTTTCAAGGGGCCGCGCTACGTGGGGCTCTACGGGCCGGACGGGCCGCCGCCGTTCGAGCCCATGGGCGTCGGCATCGGCGCCGGCTCGTTTGCCTTCACCTTAAGCTCGCTCCACCTGGAGATCCTGCGGCCGCTCACCAGCGTCGGCCTGATGCTGGTAGTCTTTCTGATCACGCTCCACTACCACAGCTACGGGCCCAAGCGGATCCCGTTTGAACCCTTCAGCCATGAGATCCTGCGCTTCACCCTGCTCGAGCGCGGCATTCACCTGTTCCGGCTGATCTCTTTCGTCATCCTCAGCGTGACCGGGCTGATCATGGCCTTCAATCTGGTGCCCTGGCAGGAGCTGCTGTTCTCCTCGCCGGAACAGGTGCGCACCATCCACATCATCGCCGGGGTTGTCTTCCTGGTGACGACCGTCATGGGCACGTGGGTCTGGTTCAAGGACGCGCTGTTTGCCGACTACGACAAGGAGTGGGTCCGGGTCATCGGAGGTTACCTGGGTTACAAAGGCGTGGTTCCCGCCGGCCGGTTCAATGCCGGTCAGAAGATGTTCTACTGGTACACCACCATCGTCGGCAATCTGATGTCAATCACCGGCATGCTGTTGATCTTCAAGAGCCTGGTGTCGCTGCCGGCGCTCGTGTTCACCTCGACGCTGCACAACCTGCTGGGCTTTGTCCTGATCGCGGGCGTCGTCGCGCACGCCTACCTGGGCACGATCGCCAATCCCGGCACGTGGCGAGTGCTGGTGGACGGTTATGTGACGCGCAAGTGGGCCGAACACCACCACCCGCTCTGGTATCAGTCGATCGTCGAGAAGGAGCGGGCAGCGCAGGCCGCTCAGGCCGGCGAGGGCGAGGCGCAGCCGGTGACCACGGCCGGAGAACCGGCAGAGGAGCAGAGTTCGGACCAATCCTGAGGAATCTGCCGGCCGGCCTCGGGCGGGAACGAGAAAGGCTTGACAGTACCGGACTTCAGGACCATAATTGTTTCGAAAGGAGAAGCAATCGGCTGCTTCCCTCCCATTTCCATACCGAGTTTCGGGCAACAGACGCTCCCACGGAGGCAGGAAGACAAGAGCGTGATCGAGCCGGCCTCCGCAGGATAAGCATGTGCCTAAACTCCCGAGCCAGGAAAAAGAAGAGGTCAGCAATTCCATGGAGACCAAACGCGCATTGATATTTCTCCTGGTGGGCGTGCTCGCCGTGGCGTTCACCGGCGGCTTCGTTTTCGCCCAGGAGTTCCGCGGCAGGGTGCAGGGCACCGTCACCGATCCCAGCCAGGCCGTCATCGTCGGCGCCACCGTCACCCTGACCAACGTGAACACCGGGGTCTCCTCGACCCGACAAACCGATCAGACTGGCCGGTATCTGTTCGACCTGGTTAATCCGGGCGTCTACACCATCACCGTCGAATTTGCCGGCTTCAACCGGCTGGTTCAGGAAAACATTCTCGTCTCGGCCCGCGGCGACGTCACGGTGAACGCCACGCTGACGCCTGGAGCGGTGCAGGACACCGTCACCGTCACCGAGCGGGCCGCGCAGGTGCAGTTCAACACCGCCAAGCTGGAGACCACCGTCGACCGGACGCTGGTGGCCCGCATGCCGCAGTTCTACCGGAACCCGTTACTGCTCACACGCCTGGACCCGGCGGTGGTGCAATCGGACACGGCGCGGGAAAACGAGCCCTACTTCACCTGGTCGGGCAACCGGCAGGAGGTAGGCGGCGGCCGCAACTATTCCAACGACCTTCAGATCGACGGCAGCCCGATCGGCATCGGCTACAAGACCAGCTATATGCCGGCGCCGGACGCCGTCGAAGAGGTTCACGTACAGCAGAACGCCGT
>CALKXJ010000013.1 GCA_938003835.1 uncultured Bryobacteraceae bacterium
GGCGCCGCCGGCGTGCAGCCGCAGATTGGGGTCAAGGGGGCGGCCGGGTTTCCCGCAGGCGGCTGGCTGGGACATCAGAGATGCTCCGGCAGGGAGCGTAGGCACGGGCTGGGCCGCAGGACCGGGTGGTGCTGCCGCAAATGGCTGGGGGCCGTGGTGAAAGATTGCGGCGAGGGGCGTCACGGGGACGGCCGGGGCCACGGAAGTATGGGGAGCCAATGACAGCCGCCTGGACGAGAGTTTGCTACCCGCTCCCAAGCCAATCCGCGCCGCAGCTGCGGGAGGAAGGAAGAGGGGGGCAGAGTGCGGGGAATCCGATGGTCGGGCCGCCGGGATTTGAACCCGGGACCTCTTGCACCCCAAGCAAGCGCGCTAGCCAGGCTGCGCCACGGCCCGAAACCTCCCTCATTCTAGCGCACCCCTGCCAACCCAGGGAAGTCAAACAAGTGGCGATCGGCGCCGCCGCTTGTCGATAATGAGACTCTTGACGCCAATTTCCTGAGGACTTCTATGACGAGACCCGGTAGCCGCGCCGCCCGCCCCGCGCTCCGCACTCTTCCCGGCGACGACGTGCGCCAGATCATGTGGCGCTACGCTGAACGCTACGACCTCCAAATGCTCGTGCAGGCGGCCCGCTCGGTCGCCCGCGGCCTCGTCGCCCGCCTGGTGGCCGAGGGCGCCCGCCACACCCACGAGTGGACCGAAGCCAAGGCCCGGATGCTCGAGGCTTTCGACGAGGCCGGCCTCACCGCCGTCTACATCGACCCCGCTTACGGGGGCTATATCGAGGGGCCTAAGAACCTCGCCCTGGCGCTGGTAGCCTTCGAGCTGGCCTGGGTGGACGCCGGCGCCGCCACGGCCAGCCTCGCCACCGCCCTGGCGCTCGCTCCCATCCACGAGCGCGGCACCGAGGAGCAAAAGCAGCGCTACATGAGCCTCGCCGTGCCCGCCCCGGGCCGCCCGCCCTGGCGCGGCGCGTTCTGCCTCACCGAGCCCATCCCTTACGTCGGCGTCGAGACCGGCCTGCTCAGCGGCAAGGCCCGCGTGGCGGAGTGGCCCGAGGACGGCGAGCCGATCCTCGAGGTCACCAAGCGCGGCCGGTTCATCACCAACATGGGCTTCGCCAACTTCGTCACCGCGGCCGTCGACTCGGGCGATGAGCGCATCCAGGGAAGCTGTATGGTCATTCTCGAGGAGTCCGACCCCGGCATCTTCGACCGCGGCACGCCCGCGCGCAAGCTCGTCCACCAGCTCTCCTCCACCGCCGATCCGGTCTTTGCGCTGCGCGTGCCGGCCAGCCGCATTGTCGGCGGCTACACCGTCCGCGATGGCGTTCTGGTACCCAACTACGACCACGCCGAGATCATCGAGGCCGTATTCCGCCGCACCCGCGTTACCGTGGGCCTGATGACCGCGGCGAAGCTTCTCTCGGCCGTCGAGCCCCTCATCCGCTATCACCGCGAGCGCTTTCGCGGCGGCGAGGCGGTCGCTCCGGGCACGCCGCGCTATGAGCTCGGGCTCCAGCAGCGGGAGGACGTGCTGCACCGCCTGGTCGACATCTGGGCCACCGGGGAGGCCGCGGCCTCCCTCGGCTTCGCCGCTGCCCGCCTCTTCGACGAGCTCGACCCGCTCGAACGGCAAAAGGACGCGATTCTGGCATCGCGGGGCGTTCGGGGCGGTCTGGCCGCCTTCAAGGCGCTGCGGAACTCGCAGAAGGACGCCCTCGAGCTGATCGCGCTCGAAGCGGCGCCGGAGGACCGGCGCAACCAGGCGCGCCTCGAGGAGCTGAGCAGCGATCCGCTCGTGCGGTTCCTCATGCTCGACGCCGTCGCCAACGTGCTGTGCCCGGCGGCCAAGCTCTGGAACACCGGCCACGGCGCCAACATGATGCGCGAGGCCGTGAGCCTCATGGGCGGCTACGGCATCACCGAGGATTGTCCCGGCTTCCTGGGCTACAAGTGGATGGACGCGCAACTGGAGGCCACCTACGAAGGGCCCGAAGCGGTCCAGCGCCGCCAGTTGAGCGTCACCATGACGAACGAGATCTTCCTGGCGCAGTTCCGCGCCTGGATCACGGAGATGCGGCGGATTGCCTCGCGGCGTCCGGGCACGGGCGCCTGCGCTTTGGCCTCCGCCATGAGCCTGTGGCTGTGGACGCTCGAGCACCTGGAGAAAGCCCGCGACGCCGACGGCGTCAAGCTCTTCCAGGGGTCGCGGCACGGGGTCGTCTTTCCGCTGGCCGACGCGCTGGCATGGCTGGTGGCCGTGCGGGCTCAGATTCTCGACCTGGTCGAGCTGGCTGAGAAAGGGCCGCAGAACCCCGCCGTGGCCGAAGGTCTCGAAGGCCTGCTCGCCTTCTTCACCGACCTCGCGCACGCCCATGTGGTGCGCGCCGCCTCCGAGGTGGGACGCATCTGCGCGACCCTGGTGTTCGGCTACAATCGCCACCCCGCCTGGGATGACCCGAGCGCTCCGGCCTGCTACCGCGAGGAAGAGCTGGCCTCCATCGAGGGACTCATTCCCGGCATCGCCGCCTACGCCACCGAAAGCGAGGCCCTGCGCGCTGACGGATCGCATCCGGCCAAGGCCGGTCCGTGCGTCCGTTTCGAAGGTCTGGAGGACTTCACGCGGCTGCGCGCGAAACTCGACGGCTGCCTCACCGGCGGCCAGCTCGCGAAAGATCGCGCCGCCCGCGCCCTGACTCAGGTGATGATCCCCGCCGCCCTGGACTATCCGGCATGAGCGAGCCCGAGCTGACCCGCCCGGTGATGGAGACCGACATCGTCTGCGCCGGCTTCGGACCGGCCGCCGGAGGGTTTCTGACCACGCTGGCGCGCCGGCTGGCGGATCCTTCGAAGCCTCCGATCGAAAGCCGCGCCATGCCCGGCCTGCCGCTCCAGGTGGTTTGCTATGAGCGGGCTGACGACATCGGCTTTGGCGTCTCCGGCGCGGTGACGCGCGCCCGCGCGATCCGTGAAAGTTTCCCCGATCTGGACCCGGCGGCGATCCCGATGGCGGCCGCGGTGAGCCGCGAAAAGCTGGTCTACCTGCTCGATCCGATCGGCGCTAGCCGGCGCCCAGCCGCGCTGCGTCTCGCCGACCGGCTGATCCGCGCCCTCGGCTCGGTTCTCGGGCTCGAGCACGAGGCCCTCGAGCTTGCCTGGCTGCCCGCGTTTCTCAAAAAAGAGGATGGGCTGGTGCTCTCGATCGCGCAGTTTAACCAGTGGGTGGGCCAGCAGCTCCTGATGACGGGTGCGGTGCAGATCTGGCCCGGCACGCCTGTGGCCGACATCGTCGTCGAAAACGGCACGGTGGCCGGCGTGCGGCTGATGGATCAGGGCGTGGACCGGCATGGAAAGCCGGCGGCCGGCTATCAGCCCGGCATGGAGGTGCGCGCCGCGCTCACCGTGGCTGCCGACGGCCCGGTAGGCGCCGTGGGGCGGAGGCTCGATGCGGCCTTCGGCACGCCGGAGGGCTTCGACAACCGCGAGTGGGCCATCGGCATGAAGTTCGTCATCGAGCTCGCCGGACAGGCGGAGCTCGAAACCGGCACGGTGATCCACACCATCGGTTATCCGGAGCCCGAGATCTTCGGGTTCCTTTATGTGCACCCGGAGCGGATCGCTTCGGTGGGCATCTTCGTGCCCTCGTGGTTCGATAACCCGGCCCGCACCGCCTACCGCTACCTCCAGCACTACATCCGGCACCCGTATCTATGGCGGTACCTCGAAGGAGGCCGCCTGCGCTCCTGGGGCGCCAAATCGATCCGCGAATCGGGCCGGCGCGGCGAGCCGAAACTCGCCGGGAACGGCTATGCGCGCATCGGCGAAGGCTCGGCTTCGACCAACGTACTCACCAACTCCGGCGTCGACGAGGCCTGGGCGACCGGCGTGATGCTCGCTGAAGCGGTGATCGAGCTGCTCGAGCAGGGCAAACCTTTCACGCGCGAGAATCTGGAAGCGAGCTACGTCGCCCGCCGGCGAGCCAGTTGGGTCGAAAAGGAGGCGCGCATGGCCGAGCACGCGCGCGACGGCTTCCACCGCGGCTTCCTCAGCGGACTCGCGGGAGTGGCGCTGGCCGGCCTGACGCGCGGGCGGCTCCGCCTGCCGGGCCGGCCCCGGAAACCGGCGCCGTCCCTGGAAGAATATTTCCGCGGCCGGATCCCCCCGGAAGAGATTGCGCGGATCCGCGCCGAGTGCGCCCGCCAGAACCGCCCCCTGCACGACGCCCTGATGGAGCGCGCCGGCTGGCCGCCCATCCCCCTCGACGGCCGGCTGCTCGTCAGTCACCAGGACGCGCTGCTGGTGGGCGGCAAGGTGCAGGCGCCTCCGGGCGTGGCCGATCACGTCGTCTTTCTCTACCCGTACCTGTGCGAAGAGTGCGGCATGCGGATCTGTGTCGAGATCTGCTCGGGCGAGGCGATCCAGCCGCGGGCGGACGGCCCTCCCGTCTTCGAGCGCGAAAAATGCGTCCACTGCGGCGCCTGCGTCTGGAACTGTCCCAGGGAGAACGTGTTGCTCGAGGCGGGCGCCGGCGGGCTGCACTCGGCGGAGAATTGATCAGGAGAGCGAGCTGATGAACCTGAGCTTTCACATCGTCGTCTGCGCGGGCATCGTTCCGGACCCGCTCCAGACGCTCGAGCCCGTAATCGGAGATTCGGGCCCTGCACTGAAAAACGAGATGCTGCTGCCGGCGGTGCTCGACCCCTGGGCGGCGCACGCGCTCTATGAAGCCGCGCACCTGGCGCGCGGGCACGCAGGCAGCAAGGTCTGGCTGGTCAGCCTCAGCCCGCGCGCCAAGCTCCAGCAGGTGATGATGACCGTGGCGCAGAAGGCGCCGTTCGAGCTGGTGGCTCTGGACGGCCCGGCAGGCGGCTTCACCGACAGTGCGGAGGTGGCCGGCGCGCTCGCTGCCGCCATCGAAGCCATACCCGGCCTGGACCGCTCGCGACTGCTCCTATTCGGCGGCTGGGAGTCGGCCGCGCGCGGCGCCGGCACCACGCTGGCGATGGTCGGCGAGCGCCTTGGCATCTTCGATCAGTTTCAGGGTGTCGATGAACTGCGCGTGGAGCCGGACGGCTCGCTGCGAATCCTCGAGCGGGTCGAAGGCGGCCGCCACCAGATTTCGCGCTGCGCCGGACCGCCGGCGGTGCTGGGCTGGGCGACGGGCTCGCTCGCCGAGCCGCCCAATCAGCCGCAGCTTGGCATGCAGAACATGCGCACCATCCTGCCCGCGCTCCAGCGGGCCCAATCGGTTGCGCTTCCCGCCGCGGAACTGCGCTTCGTGCGCGTGGCGTTGCCGAGCCAGCAGCGCCAGACGCGCATCGTCCGCGACGTCGCGGCCGAAGAGGTGGCGCGCGAGATCGTCGACTGGATCCGGGGGTAGGCCATGGAACAGGTTCTGCTGTTGTTGACGACGGGTGAGAACGGCTCGATCGGCAAGGCCGAGCGCGAGGCGGTAACGGCCACGCGCAACCTGGTGTGCGCGTTGGGCGGCTCGGTGTGGACGGTGGGCCTGATCGGCGGCACAATCTCCCCGGCCGCCGAGCAACTGGCGGGCTGCGGCGCGGCCGGCTTCGTGGGGGTCGAAGGGAAGGAGTTCGCCGTTTCCCGGTATGCCTCCGATGCCGCGGCGGCGGAGGCGCTCTGCCGTGCGATTGGGGCCGGCCTAGTGCTGGCGCCGGGCAGTTCACGGCTTATGCGTGCGCTCGGCGGCGTCGCCCAGCGCCTCGGCGCCCGCATCGACACGCACGTGGTGGGCCTGCGGGTTCAGGACGGGGCCATTCAGGCGGACCGCTGGTACTACCGCCAGCGCATCGAGGCGACGCTCACGCGCGCGCACCGGCCGTGGATTCTCGCGCTCGACCCGGGATCTTTTCCCCCTTGGGATGGCGCACCGGGCACGGCTTCCGTCAAACGGGTGCCGCTCGAGCTTGGACCCGAGGCGCAGCGCACCGATGTCGTCGGACTTCAAGCCGTCGACACCGGCGAACAGACGATCCGGCCCGAGGCCGAGCTCCTCTTTGTCGCCGGAGCGGGTTGGACGAAGAAGCAGCCAGACGGCAAGACGCACGTCGAGGAGGCGGCGCATCTGATTCTGGAGTTTGTTCGCAAGACTAAGGCGTCGCTCGGCAGCTCGAAGTCCCTGGTGGATCTCGCCGGCGAGGGCCAGGCCGTACTGCCCTTCCTCACCCACTTACACCAGGTGGGCCAGACTGGCGCGACGCCCCGGCATCCCAAAGGCCTTGCCACCTGCTGCCACGGCGAAGAGCCGCATGTGGTGGGCTGGCGTTTCATCGGCGAGCGGCGAGCGATCAATCTGGACGCCAACTGCGGCTGGGCGCGCGGCAAGGCCGATGTGCTCTACGTCGCCGACGCCTTCGAGGTCCTCCGGGCGGCCCTGCGGCTGCTCGAAGGGAACGAACATCGGTAGGCGGCCAATGTCTCGATCGTCGCCAGCGTGAGGGCTCTCAAGGCGCGTCGGCGGTCCCGGCCCCGATCACCGGTACGAACAGAGGCGATTCGACCAGGCTTGGGCTCGCCGGAAACTCGACCTTACCGGGACGCCCCGCAACCGCTCGGGCGGATTGCCGACCGCCGAGCGCCCTCGCTCCGGCCGACTCAGCCGGCGAGCAGCTCTCGGATGCGCGGCGCGAGCTCCTCGTAGCTCATCTCGCCGGGATGGTAAAGCCGGACGATGCCCTGGCGGTCGATCAGCACCAGCGTCGGCGTGGTGCTGGCGCCGTAAGTCTGGAACGTCTTCTCGCTCACCGGCACCGGCATGCCGTCGAGCGCGGCGTAGGTTTCGCGGCGGACCCTGTCGATGTAGGCCAGCTCCTCTTCGGGCGTGACCTCACGGCCGCGCTCGGCGTAGCCATAGCGCTGCGTCGGTCCGATGATGACCAGGCCCTTGCCGCCGAACTCGTTCCTCAGCCGCGCCAGCACCGGCGCCTGCGTTTTGCAGTCCTTGCACCAATGCGCCCACAAGAACAGGAGGACTGTCTTGCCGCGCAGGCTCGCGAGCGCCGGCGGCCGATCGCCCAGATATTCGGTGAACTCGATCTCCGGCGCCGGCTTGCCTTCGAGCGACAGCAGGTTGATGTTCTTCTGAATCCGCATGCGGATCGAAGTCTTGCCCCAGGCCTCGAGCTCCTGCTGAAGAAAGGCGATCGCCTCCGAGAGCGCACCCCGCCGGGCCAGCACCTGCGCCTGCACCTCGATGGAAGCGCCGAGGGCGATCGGCAGGCGCTTTTCCTGATCGAGCGGGCGCCTCTTGAGCAGCTCGAGCGCAAGCTCGCGGACCTCGGCCGCGTAGCGCTCGGCGGTGTCGAGATCGCCGGCGAGCAGGGCGCCCCGGCCGAGCCAGGAGAGGCCCTCGAGCATCTCCGGGTTGACCCCGTGGCGCGTCCGGTGCTCTTCGACCAGACGCGCGGCAGTGGCCAGATCCTTACGGTTGATGGCCGCGCGGACGTCGCGCACCAAATCGGCGGCCCAAGCGAGGCTCGCCAGTCCCAGAACAGCAAGCAGCTTCCCCTTCATGCGGTTTCTCCCAATATGTGGCGGACGTGGCGGATGCTGGCTTCGAGATCCTCCCGCTCGCGCGCGGCCCGCTCCTCCGGCGGCACGGGCGGCGGCCCCTCGAGCGGCGTGCCGCGCTCCACCAGCGCCAGGAACCGGCTGAACTCCCAGGCCGGCACGTTGCGGTAGCCGTCCCAGAACTCGCGCTTCAGATAGGGGAATTCGCGCGGGCCGGTGACAATGACCTCGAGGGTCAGCGCCTTTGCCGGGCAGAGCTCGAGGAACTTGCGGATCCACTCGTCCATGCCGACGTTGCCCTCGCCGTTGCGGACCCAGCGCACGGCCGCGCCGTTCTCGGTTCGCCAGACCGCGCTGTCGCGAACATGGCTGGTGAGCGCGTAAGGCGCGAGCACCTCGAGCGTCAGGTGTGGGTCCTCGATCGTCCAGAGCGGGTTGCCCGAATCGATGCAGGCGCCGACGAAGTCCGTGCCGGCGGCCTCGATCAGGCTCTTGAGCTCGCGCGCCTGCATGTCGCCGGCGTGATTTTCGACCGCGATGCGCACGCCCGCGTCGAGGGCGAGCGAACGCACCTTGCGCAGCACCTTCACCGTGTTCTCGATGTGGCCCTCGATCGGGATCGGCCCTTTGCGATCCTCCATGCTGCCCAGGAAGGCCCTGACGATGGGCGAGCCGGCGGCGCGCGCCGCCCGGATCACCCGTACAAGCTGTTCCTCGGCCGGGCCGTCCTCGGCGCGGAAGCGTTTCGAGGACGGGCAGATCGAGGTCATGCCGATCTCGAGCTCGATGCCCAGCCTCCGGGCGTGCTCGCCCACCCGGCGCACGTGCGCCTCCTCGAGACTTCCCAGAAAGCGCACCTCGGAGAAGTGCACCACGCGGGCTCCCTGGCGCGCGCAATAGTCCAGGAACTCGAACGGCGACCAGCCCGAGGAGCGGATGCTGAACAGATCGATGCCCAGCTTCACCGGCGCCGGCTTCTGCGCGCGCCCTTCGAGCGCCGCCACGCTCGCCACGCCCGCGCCGAGAAAATCTCTCCGCCGCATGTTCGTATTATCGCGGAAGCGCCCCGGAGGCCCCTTACAGATCGAGCGATTTCAGGTACTGGCGAAACGGAGCGCCAAGATCCTCGCGCCGGAGCGCGTACTCGACCGTGGCCTGGAGGAAGCCCAGCTTGTCGCCCGCGTCGTAGCGGCGGCCCTCAAACCGGTAGCCGTAAATCGGCCGGCTGCGAAGCAGGTGGCGTAACGCATCGGTGAGCTGGATCTCGCCGATGGCTCCCGGCCCGATCGCCTCGATCGAGGCGAAGATCTCCGGTGTGAGCACGTATCGGCCGATGATCGCCAGCCGCGAAGGCGCCTGCTCGGGCTTCGGCTTCTCCACCAGATTCCGGATCCGGTAGACGCGGTCGTTGGTGCCGTTGTGCTCCACCGGTTCGGCGGCCACGATGCCGTAGGCGGGGATGCTCGCCTCGGGCACCTCCATGAGCGCCACCACCGAGGCGCCGAAGTATTCATAGACGTCGAGCAACTGGCGCAGGCAGGGCACTTCGGAGTCGATCACGTCGTCGGAAAGCACCACGGCGAACGGTTCGGGACCGACCAGCTCGCGCGCCCGCAGCACCGCATGTCCGAGACCGAGCGCCTCCTTCTGCCGCACATAGGCCACGTCGATGAGATCCGAAATCTCCTGAACGATCCTGAGCAGGTCGGTCTTGTCTTTCTTCCGCAGCTCGTGTTCGAGCTCGTAGCTGACGTCGAAGTGGTCCTCGATGCTGCTCTTGTTCCGCCCGGTGACGATGATGATGTTCTGGATGCCGGACTGCTTGGCCTCCTCGACCGCGTACTGAATGAGCGGCTTGTCCACCAGCGGCAACATCTCTTTCGGCTGGGCCTTGGTGGCGGGAAGAAAGCGGGTGCCCAAACCCGCGGCGGGGAAGACGGCTTTGCGAACCTTCGGGATCATCTCGGTCTCTCAATGTGATTCTACGAACCCGGCCGAGGGTGCGGGCGTCCGCTGGCCGGCCTCGAGAAGTTCGCGGCGGCTCCCGGCCGGCGTCGGATCTGCGCGACCGGCCACCCGGTCACTGTCTCGAGTCTAGACCCGGGAGTCACCACAGCACTCGGGGCGACTACTGAGATCGTACACGGCGATCAAGGCCAGGTTGGCTTGCGGAAGACCATGCGCGAGCGAGCGAAAAGGTGCCGCCACCGGGGCCAACGCAGATCCCGGCGCGTGAAACTCACGGTCGTTGCCCCCGTCTCGTTGATCGACCGCAAATGTCTCGCTTCTGCGGCCTGCCCGCAACCTCACCGGCCAGGTCATTGATCCGCGCCTCTTGGCTCTGCATCTTCGAGCGCCGGAGCAGTACTTCGAAATCCTGCTCGTGAAGTAGTTGCACCGACAGGCGCCACTGGCCGATGACGCGCTCCGCCCGCGGGGCTGAGAAAGCACAGCAGAAAGCCAGATCGAGCCAAGCCGCGTCACGCCGTCGGCCGAATGGTAGCATCGGTAGCGATGTGCATGGCGATGGTGAGGCTATGTCCGGCTTTGTTGCTGCTCGCCGCGGGAGCGGCGTGGCCTGCCGGCTATCTCTTGCTCGATGACGAGGAGATCCGGGCGGCTCGAGCCAAGGCCGAGCGCTACGCCTGGGCCCGCGCCACGCTCGACGGGCTTCTCCGAAGGGCGGGGGAGGCCTTGCGCCGCCCGGTTGAGCTGCCGGCCCGGGGCGGCCAATGGCCGCATTGGTACAGTTGTCCCCAGGACGGAGTCCGCCTGCAAACGATCTCGCCGACCGAACACCAATGCCCCGCCTGCAAGCGGATTTACCGGGGCGATCCCTACGACGCCGTCGTGCTGTACGGCGTCCACAGCCAGTACAGCCGGGCGGCGCGGGAGCTCGGCCTGGCCTACCGTTTCACAGGCCGGGCGGAGTTTGCCGCCAAAGCCAGGGAAATCCTGCTCGGCTACGCTGACCGCTACCGGACGTATCCGCTGCACGACCGTTTCGGTGAACCGAAGATTGGCGGCGGCCGCGTGATGGCGCAGACCCTCGATGAAAGCGTCTGGCTGATTCCTGTTGTTTTCGCTTATAGCCTGATCCGCGACACGTTGGCGGATGCCGACAGAGGGCGCATCGAGGAGGAATTGCTCCGGCCCGCCGCCGGCGTAATCCGAGAGCACCGCATGGGTATCCACAACATCCAGTGCTGGAAAAACAGTGCGGTGGGATTGGTCGGATTCGCCATCGGCGACGAGGAGCTCGTTCGCGAGGCGATCGACGACGCCGAGCGCGGCTTCCGCGTCCAGATCGAGAAAGGTGTGACGGCTGAGGGCCTGTGGTGGGAGGGTTCCCTGGGGTATCACCATTACACGATGAGTGCCCTCTGGCCGCTGGTCGAGGCGGCGCGGCGGGCCGGAGTCGAGCTCGATTCCCTCCGGTACCGTTCCCTCTACGATGCGCCGATCGCGCTCGCGCTCCCGAACGGGGATTCGCCGGGCTTCAACGACAGCGCGGGATCGAACCTCAGAGCCTACGCTCCGCTCTACGAGCTGGCCTATGCCCGCTGGCGCAAGCCCGAGCACGGACGAGTCGCTGCCCTGGGCAGCCGCGACTCGATCGAAGCACTGCTCTACGGAGTCGGCGAGGTTCCGCAAGGCCCCGCGACTCCGAGCCGGAGCGTGCTGCTCGCCGATGCCGGCTTCGCCGTGCTCCGCTCGCCGCAAGTGACGGCTGCGGTCCGCTTTGGAAGGCACGGCGGCGGACACGGCCACCCGGACAAACTGAATCTCGTCACGTTCGGCCTCGGCCGTGCCGGCGGAATCGATCCCGGCTCGATCAACTACGGCGTGCCGCTTCAACAGGAGTGGTACCGCACCACAATCGCCCACAATACGGTCTCCGTCGACGGCGAGCTTCAGAAAAACGTCGATGGCCGCCTGCTGGACTGGGCCGTGAAGGACGGCTCGACTCGCCTCGAGGCTCTAGCCGAGGGGGCCTACGACGGCGTCGTCTTGCGGCGCACGCTGACGCTGGACGACGCAGAACTCCGCGACCGGTTCGAGTGCGCCTCAGAAAACTCGCACACCTATGACTGGGCGTTTCACGTCCCGGGCAAGTTATCCACCAGCGTGCGGCTGGAGCCCAGGGCGGGGGCTCTCGGCGAAGTCAACGGTTACCAGCACATCCGCTCGCTGCTCCATGGGCAGGCCGACAAGGACTGGTGGGCGCATTTCGACCTCGACGGTGCCAGGCTCGTGCTGCGCGTCAAAGGCGAGCCCGGCACCGAGATCTTCACCGGCGACGCGCCGGGCCGCGACCCGGAAGAGCGCGTACCCGTCCTGATCATCCGGCGAAAAGCCGCCCGGACCGTCTTCGAGGTCACGCACAGGTTTGAATCCCCAGCCGACGCAAAGACAGGTGAATAATCGCCGGCGGATGCTCGAGCCCCGCCCGGCGGGCTGGGCCGCGAGCGGGCGGGCAAAGCCGCGCATGCCCTCAAGGCGGGTGGCGAAGGTGAAATCGCGCAACGCGCCGTTCCGCAGCAGCGTGGTGCGAAGCCCGTCGGCGTGCTCGATGAAACAGGCGGCCGGGTTCTTTCCCCGTTTCCCCCGCTCGCCTGAACCGATCAGGTCCTGCATCCGGCCGTCGGCAACGGAGAGCTCCTGAGGCGTGTCGCTGCGCGAGAGCGCCGCCTCCAGCAGCCGCCGAGCGGCTTCGACCGTCCAGCACGCTTGTACGAACCTGTAGCAGCGGGGCTTGTCGTGATAGGTCGCCGCGGCGCGGCCGCCGGCTTCGAGGACCTCGATGATTTCCTTCCAGAACTCGTAGGGGGATCGACTCGCCCGCCCGCTTCGTTTGGCGGGCCGCAACCGTATTCGCCGGTGAGCAGGATGCCGTCCACCACCAGCCGGGAACCGCCGAGTGTGACCACTTCGGCGATCCTGGGGTAGATCTTGAGGAAGGGGAAGCGCCCGGCGCCTTCGCGGCTCAAATCCCCTTCGCCGACCTGATCCACGAACAGGGACACCCGATCCAGCGGGGGACGATGGTGGGCGCCCTGCCAGCCGTGGCCTTTGCAGAGCGGGTCCTCGATGCGCTGGGCCTGGGAGTATTTCAATCGTCCCGATCGCTGCGGTCCTGAGGCGTCGGGCCGTCGGGGTGGCGAGCGGGGCGAAGGCCGCCAGCCCGAGGAGCTCTGGCCCGCGCCAGAGCCGCCGGGCTCGGCTCATGGGCCGATTGCACTCCGCGCGGGGGCTGCGCCGGGCCGCGCGAGAAAAAGAGCAAACAATTCGCCCGCAGCCTCGTCTATAAAGCTGTGAAGCGAATGTGGCGGCTAAGGGCGGTTCAGACCGTGGTGCTGCTGGCTTTGGTGGCCGGCGGCGTCAAAGGGCTGGACTGCGGCCTCCGTCACGCGCCGCTTCCTGAAACCCCGGCGCGGTTCCTGCGATACTTCGAACGACTGGACGGCGCGGCACAGCCGAGCTGGTGGGAACGCCTGGCGGTGAGCCTCCTGCTCAGCCGCCACAGTCAGCCCGCCACCGCGACTTTCCGCAGCTGGCGACCGAACCGTCCTACTTAGCCGCCGGGCGGCGCGTGGGCGGCGGCGGCCAGCCCTGAATACTCTTCTGTTCGGCGTCGAAGGTCAGCATGAACGGCTGCCGGGAGAAACTCTTGGCGATTCCTTCGAAGCGGATCGTCGTGCCTCGCGGCGCGCTGTAGCGGAACGGCTCATCGAGCACCAGCGTCACCTCGCCGGGACCGGAACGGTCCGATAGCGCCAGCACCAGCGTATTCGGCCGGTCCGGCGGCGTGGCGCTCACCAGATAGCCCCGCAGGCCGGTCACCTTGGTGTTCCGCATCGAGTTGGCGAAGTAATTCTCGCCGTCCGGACCGGTGAGCAATCGCTTGAGGTTGAGCCACAGCGCCAGCTCCGGATCCTTGCGCTTGAGCTCCTCCTCCTTTTCGAACGCGATCTCTTCCTTGGACTTGATTTTCAGGCCCGGCGGAGGAAACGCGCTTTTCTGGGCCATCGCAATCAAGTCAGCCAGGCCGCTCTCGTCGCCATGGAAGCTGGTGTAGATCTTGTGGAGGTAGTCGGCCACCTGCTTGCGGCCCGCCGGCGGCATGGCGCCCTCGCCGCTGTAATGGCCGGCGCGAGCGAAGTGAAAGAAGGCCTCCGATTGCTTGTCCGGATCGCGCTGCGCCAGAATCACCGTTCCCAGCCAGAAGGAGACCTGGCCGTTGTTGGGGTTCATCTTCAGCACCCGGCGGAACTCTTCTTCGGCGGCGGCGTGGTTCTTGCGCTGCATGGCCACCCAGCCGAGTGTGGTGTGCGCCACCACGCGCAACGCATCGAGCTCCCGATTCCAGGCGTCATCGGCCATGTTCTCGGGCTTCTTCAGCGTCCCGATCGCCGCCAGCAGCGCCTTGGCGTACTTTTCCCCGTTGGCCAGCTTGGCCGGCGCCGTGTCGGCCATCGAGGTGGTCAACGAGGTGATGAAGTACAGGCCCTGGATGTTGTTGGGGTTCTTCTCCACCAGGGCCAGCGCCGAGTCGTACATCTGTGCGGCATCGCCCAGTTGCTGGTAGGTCTGGGTGTACAGCAGCAGGCGCTCTTCTTCGAAGTCCGTGGCGGGATACTTCTGCTTCCAGGTGTTCAGCGTGTCGAGCTTCTTTTTCGGGTCGGCCTCCTTGCGGGCGGCTTCGAACAGGTCATACTCGGCCCGGTCCTTCCACTGTTTCTGCTGCGCCCGGCCGGAAGGCATCACGCCCAACCATGATGCCAACAGGACTGCAACCGTAACCTTTGAAGCTAGCTTTAGCAACACTCGTGGCCTCCTCAAATTCACTCTCGCTCGCCGCCGCGCGGGGCCTCACCGCGACAGGGGCGAACACCGACTCTGCGGCGACATCAGCAAACTGGCAATTGCGGAGTATATCCGATCGGGCGGCGAGCCGCAACTGCCGCGCCCGGTTTTACTCCGCGCCGCGGCCGCCGCCGGGTCCGGATCTCTGCCGCTCAGGCGAACCGGATCGGCTTCCTTGCTGGCAACCGGCTCTCGGCGTGGTGGCCCCGTCCCCGCAACGGCCCGGCTTCAGAGCCCGGAACCGCTCTTCCGACGCCTTCCCTCACCGTTAGACGCCCGGCGCAGGCAGCCTGTTTCTCCGATCGCCGGCCGGCGGTGTGTTAGAATCCCGATTCCCATGCGGCTTCTCGACCTGACCGTGGTCCTCGTCTATCTGGCGGGGATCACCTGGTTCGGCGCGCGGTTCCGCCACAGCCAGCGGAACTTGCACGACTATTTTCTCGGGGGGCGCCGGGCGCCGTGGTGGGCAATCGCTTTCTCGATCGTCTCGGCGGAAACCTCCATGCTGACGGTCATCGGCACGCCGGCCCTGGCCTACGGCGGCAACCTGGGCTTTCTGCAAGTCGTGCTAGGTTACCTGCTCGCCCGCATCGTCATCAGCGCGCTGCTGCTGCCGCACTACTTCCGCGGCGAGATGTACACGGCTTACGAGCTGATGCGGAGGCGCTTCGGCGATCGGATCCGCAAGCTCACCGCGGGCCTGTTTCTGGTTCTGCGCGCCCTGGCCGAAGGGGTTCGCGTCTTCGCCATCTCCATCGTCGTCTCCGTGGTGCTCGGCACCGGCGAGGTGGCCTCGATTCTGGTGATCGTCTGCCTGACGCTGTTTTACACCTTCGAGGGCGGTCTGACCGCGGTGATCTGGACCGACGTCGTGCAGATGATCCTTTATCTTGGCGGCGCCCTGTTGAGCTTTGCTGTCATCCTCGGCATGATCCCCGGCGGCTGGGGCGGGGTCGTGACCGCCGCTTCGGCCGCGGGCAAGTTTGAGATCTTCGACTTTCAGTTCTCTTTCTCGCCCCGCTTCTTCGAGCAGACCTACACC
Source organism: uncultured Bryobacteraceae bacterium (assembly GCA_938003835.1). GTDB lineage: Bacteria > Acidobacteriota > Terriglobia > Bryobacterales > Bryobacteraceae > CALKXJ01. Next base: position 15,445 of record CALKXJ010000013.1, read on the forward strand.
TTCTGGGCGGGCCTCATCGGCGGCTGCTTCCTCACCACGGCCAGTCACGGCACTGAGCAGATGATGGTGCAGCGGCTGCTGGCGGCGCGCAATCAGGCTGAAAGCCGCGCCGCGCTCTTCGCCAGCTGGGTGGTGATCTTCCTTCAGTTCACGCTCTTTCTCCTCATCGGCGTCATGCTGTTTGTCTACTATCGCGGCGCGGGGCTTGAGCCGCCGCGGCCGCTCGACCGGCTCTACCCGCAGTTCGTCTGGGAGCACCTGCCGGTGGGCATGGCCGGACTGGTGATCGCCGCCATCGTGGCAGCCGCGATGGCGAACCTCAGCTCGGCGTTGAATTCGCTTGCCTCGACCACCATCATGGACTTCTACCGCCCGCTCGCCGAACGCCTGGGACGGCGGCGCACTGACGCCGAGATGTTGCGGCTGGCGCGGGCGGCCACTCTCTTCTGGGGATTGGTGCTGGTCGGCATCGGGTTGCTGGCGCGGCACTGGGGACCGGTGCTCGAGGCTGGCCTCTCGGTCGCCTCCATGCTGTACGGGTCCTTGCTCGGGGTCTTTCTGCTTGGCGTGCTCACCCGGCGCGTGGGCGAACGAGCGGCCATGACGGCCATGGCGGCCGGCTTCGCCGTGATGATGTACGTTCGTTTCGGCACAGCGATCGCCTGGACGTGGTACGTGGCCATCGGCACCCTGGTGACGTTCGCCGTCGGGTCCCTGGCGGCGACATTCTTGAAGCTTGAAGGAGAAAACCCGTGGCGGCATCCGAGACCGTCTCCCTGAGGCGTGACCTGGGCGCCTGGAGCGCCACCTCCATCGTCGTCGGCACGATCATCGGCAGCGGCATCTTTCTCGTGCCCGCCTCCATGGTCCAGCGCGTCGGCACGCCGGAGATGGTTCTGCTGGTCTGGGTCTTCGGTGGTCTGCTGTCGCTTGCCGGCGCCTTGAGCTACGCCGAACTGGCGGCGGCGCTGCCGGAGGCCGGCGGCGAGTACGTCTTCCTGCGGGAGGCTTACGGGCCGCTGTGGGGCTTTCTCTACAGCTGGATGATGATGTGGGTGGGGAAATCCGGCGCGATTGCGACGCTCGCCACCGGCTTCGTCTATTACCTGGCGCATTTCCTGCCCGCGCTGGACGGCGTCGTCTATTCCATCGGATGGCCCATCGGTCCTCACGGCGGCCCGCTTGAGATCAGCCGGGGCCAGTTCGTCGCCACGGGGCTGATCCTGCTGCTTGGATTGATCAATTACTGGGGCGTCAAGCTCGGCGGCCGGGTGCAGGTCGCCTTCACCGCGAGCAAGGTCGGTCTGATCTTGGCCCTGATTGCTGCCGGGCTGCTGGCCGGCGGGGGCTCGGCGGAGAACTTCCGCACCTCGGTCGCCGCCGCCGGGGGCCTGGCCGGCTTCTTTGCCGCTCTCGTGGGTGCGCTCTGGGCTTACGACGGTTGGAACAACGTGAGCATGGTCTCGGCCGAGATCCAGCAGCCGCAGCGGAACCTCCCACGGGCGCTCATCGGGGGCACCCTCATCGTGATCGCCGTCTACTTGCTCACCAACGTCGCCTATTTTTACGTCTTGCCCGCCTCTGAGGTCGCCGCGAGCGATCGCGTTGCCGCCACCATGATGCGAAAGGTGGTCGGCGAGTTCGGGGCGGGGGCGGTCAGCATCGCGGCGATGGTCTCCATGTTCGGCGCCCTGAACGGATCGATTCTGGCGGGCGCGCGCGTCCCCTACGCGGCTGCTCGCGACCGGCTGTTTTTCCGCCGCCTGGCTTACGTTCATCCCTGGCACCGGACGCCGTCGATCTCGATTCTCGCCATCTCCGGCTGGGCGGCGCTGCTGGTGTTCAGCGGAAGGTTCGAGCAGCTTTTCACCTATGTGATCTTCGCCGAATGGCTGCTTTACGGGCTGACGGCGGCCGGGGTGCTGGTGCTGCGCCGCAAGCGGCCCGATCTGGTGCGGCCCTACCGCACACCAGGATATCCAGCCGTACCAGTACTGTTTGTGGTCGTGGCCGCGTGCCTGCTGGTGGCCACCCTCGTGGGTTCTCCGCGGGAATCGCTGATGGGTTTGGCCGTCATTTCCGCCGGTTTACCTTGCTATTTCTACTGGAGGCGCCGGGCGACACTGTGATATCCTGAGGGCGGATGCCTCAAAGGTACCAGCGGCCTCGCACCGGGTGGACAGCAGCGGGATAGTACGGCTTCGGTTCTGATTTCAGAACAGGGTCTTGATTGAGCCCCTAAATTAGGGTATAACAACACAGAGGGCCGCCGGGCCACAATGGAATTCTGTTCCGCATTCAGAACGAGGCTCTGGCGGAGCCATACCCCCGCAGGGAGTCAGACGATGGACGTTCAGAAAATGCTGGCCGAATTACGGCAGGAGCGCGAGCAAATTGAAGAGGCTATCATCACCCTAGAACGCCTGGCGCGCGGGCGCGGGAAGCGGCGTGGCCGGCCTCCCGCGTGGATGACGGCGGCCAAGAAGCGGATGAAGATGGAGGAGGCCAAGAAGGCCCCGGCCGCCTCCAAGACGGCGGCGAGCTGAGCGGCGGGCGCGGGCTCGACCTCACCGGTAGAGCAGGTGCTTGTTCCGTGCCGCCTGGAAGGCTTCTAGGGCGCCGCGCCATTCCTCCTGGATCAAGCGGGGGTCGTCACCACGCTCCAGGGCCGCGATCACGCCGCGGTTGCCGATCAACCGCTCGTTGTCCCGCAAGGCAATCCGGCCGGGGTGGAGTTTCTGAAGGGCGGCTGCCACTTCCAGGCCGAGGCGGGTGCTGTCGAGGCGTTCGCGGTCGGTAATGACGAACCGCACCCCCTCGATCCACTGACCGGCGAAGCGCGACGAGGTGGGACGGAAGCGGGTCGGGTAGACCCGAACCCCAGCAATGCGCCGCTCGTTGAGATACCGCGCCAGCTCGCGCCCGTCGATCCAGTCCGCTCCGATCTGCTCAAAGGGGCTGTCCGTGCCCCGGCCGACGGAATAGTTCGCCGAGGCTTCGAGCATCGCCAGGCCCGGATAGAGCAGCGCCGCATTCAGGCTGCGCATATTGGGCGACGGGTTCACCCAGATCAAGCCCGTGGCGTCAAACCAGTCGCCGCGCTCCCAGCCCCGCATCGGAATGACGTGCAGGTTGGCGCCCAGCCGCTGTTCGGCGTTGGCCATTTGGGCGATCTCGCCCAGGGTCATGCCGTGCCGCACCGGCAGAGGCAGGCAGCCGACGAAGCTTTCCAGTTCTCGATCGAGCATCGGCCCTTCCACGTACACGCCCGTAATGGGATTTGGGCGGTCCAGCACATAGAAGGGAATCTTGCGCTTTGCCGCCTCCTCCATGGCGTACAACATCGTGCACATGTAGGTGTAAAAGCGCGCGCCGATATCCTGGATATCGAACACCAGCGCGTCGACGCCGGCCAGCATGGCATCGGTGGGCCTGCGCCTTGAGCCGGCATACAGGCTCCAGATGGGGATCCCGGTGCTCGGATCTCGGCTGTCGGGGATTTCGGCGACGTCCGCCTCGCCCAGAAGGCCGTGCTCGGGCGAAAACAGCGCGACCACCTGGATGCCGGCCCGCCGCATCGCATCGACGTTGCGCTCCCCATCCTGCGTGACGCCGGTGTGATTGGTAATCAGGCCGACTCGCTTGCCCCGTAGCAGGGCGAAGCCTTCCGCGGCGAGCACGTCCAGGCCGGTAAGCACGCGGCCGTTGCGCTCCGCCCGAAGCCGCAGTCGCGTGCCGGCGAGCGTCTCGTTGTAACCGGTAAGGGCGGCGGTCGGAAGGTCGATGCCCAGCGCCGCCGCCACCACCGTGGCCACACGCGCCCGAAGCGACGAGATCGGGCGCTTCACCTTTGGGTGCACCGCGTTGGTGAGCAGAATCACGTAGGTGCGCGTCACCGGGTCGATCCACAGGCTGGTTCCGGTGAAGCCGGTGTGCCCGAAGGAGCCGAGCGGAAAGAGCTCCCCGCGCGGCGCCGAATAGGGCGAATCCAGATCGAAGCCCAGGCCGCGCAGCACCGGCTGGTTGAATGGCGATTGCGGCGTGATCATCTTGCGCACCGAAAGCGGCTGGAGCACGCGGTGCCCGCGGAAGCTGCCGTGCCCCAGAAGCATTTCCGCAAAGTGGGTCAGATCCTCGGCGGTGGTGAACAGGCCGGCGTGACCGGCGACGCCCTCCATGGCGCGCGCGGTTGGGTCGTGCACCACGCCCCGCAGCGGTTCCGTCTCGCCCGCCGGCCGTTCGGTGGGCGCGATGCGGCGTCGCAACGCCGCCGGCGGCCGGAACAGGGTGTCGCGCATGCGAAGCGGCTCGAAGATGTGGCGCCGAACGTAGTCCTCGAGCGGCTCGCCGCTCAGTCGCCGGACGATCTCCCCAAGCAGAATGTAGTTGACGTCGCTATAGATGAACCGCTCGCCGGGCTCCGCCACCGGCCGTTCGGCCAGGGCCTTGGCGACGCCGGTCTCGTAGCCGCTCCAGGTCGGAGTGAGCCGGATGCCGGGCGGCAAGCCCGAGAAGTGGGTCAGCAGATGCCGTACCGTAATGGCGCTCTTGCCTCCCTGGAACTCCGCGAGATACTCCGTCACCGGGTCGTTGAGCCGGATGCGGCCCTGCTCGAGGAGTTGCATGATGGCGGGCGCGGTGGCGACGACCTTGGTGAGCGAAGCGGCATCGAAGATCGTATCCATTGTCATCGGCTCGCGCGCCGGTTCGAGCGCCCGCGCGCCGTAGGCTTTGCGGTGGAGCAGCCGCCCCTGGCGCCCCACCACGAGCACCGCACCCGGGATCTCCCCCTTGGCGACAGCTTCACCGACGATGGCGTCGAGCTGCCCGGAGCCTTCGAAGCCGGCGCCGACCGCCGGGGCCGACAGGATGACAGCGACAATCGCGGCAGCGGCGTGCCTCATGGGAGAAGCTTTGCGGCCAGCGCGTCGAGCCTGCCCGCCAGCTCGACGTCCAGGGCGGTGACGCCGCCTGCGTCGTGGGTCCACAGGTCGATCGAGACGCGGTTCCAGACGTTGCGCCAGTCCGGGTGGTGATTCATCGCCTCGATGGTCACTGCCGCGGCGGCCATGAAGCCGAAGGCATGCACGAAGTCGGCGAACCGGTATTCGCGATGCAGCTTGCCCTCGATCAACTCCCAGCCGGGCAACTTCTGAAGGGCCGCCTGGAGTTCGCTCTCGCTCAACAGAGATCGCTTGCTCATCGAATGGGTGCCTCCTTGTGACAGACCAGTCAAGTAAAAGGAGAAGGACCGGCGCGCTAGCGCGCCGGTTTGCGCGCGCTGATGAATGCCGCGAAGAAGCCCCCGCCAGCGACTTCCGGCACCGCCACCGGGTCGATGCCCGCGGCCGTTGCCATCTGGCGCAGATCCTCCACCTGATAGATTCGCGTCGGTTCAAGACGGACGTCGACAAATCCCGCCTGCGCCAGCCGCGACCGGTAATCGGCCTCGTCCAGCGCCCCCGCCAGGCAGCCGATCCATAGCTCGACGCTGCGCCGAACAGTCTCCGGGATCGCTCCGCGCGTGACAATGTCGGAGATCGCCAGCCGGCCGCCGGGCTTCAGCACCCGGAAAGCCTCTCGCAACACCCGGTCCTTGTCGGCCGCCAGGTTGATCACGCAGTTGGAGAGGATGACGTCGACCGACCCGTCCGGCAGCGGAATGTTCTCCATGTCGCCCTTGAGAAATTCCGCGTTGCTCAGGCCGGAGGCGCACTTGTTTGCCTCCGCCAGCGCCAGCATCTCATCGGTTAGATCCAGGCCGTAGGCCTTGCCCGCCGGGCCGACTCGCTGCGCCGCCAGCAGCACGTCGATACCGCCGCCGCAACCCAGGTCCAGCACCGTCTCGCCCTCCCGGAGCTCGGCCAGGGCGGTCGGGTTGCCGCAGCCGAGCGAGACCTCCAATGCCTGTTGGGGCAGAGCGGCCGCCTCCTCTGGCGCATAGAGATCCGCGGTAATCACCTCACAGGTCCCAGTTCCGCAGCAGGAAGCGGAAGCGCCTCCGAGAACGGTCAGCGCAAGCTGGCCGTAGCGGTGTCGCACGGCGGACTTCAGTTCGTCTTCCCTCATAAGCCTCTGCGGATCTCCTTTTCGTACAGCTCGCCAAACTGTTGGCGAATGGCGTCGCGCACCCGTTCGAAGACCTCGAGTCTCTCCTCGTCGGTTCCCGTCGCGGCCGCCGGATCCGGAAAGCCCAGATGCAGCCGCCGCCGTACCTCTCCCGTGAAGACCGGGCAGTTGCGTTCAGCCTCGCCACAGACGGTGATGACGTAGTCAAACGGCCGCTCCAGAAACTCGCGGACATGCTTGGGCCGCGCGCCGGAGATATCGATGCCGATGCGGCGCATGGCTTCAACCGCGAAGGGGTTGACCTGCGCGGCCGGCTCGGTGCCGGCCGAGTAGACCTCCAGGCGCGGGTCGAGCGCGCGAAGGATGCCCTCGGCCATCTGGCTACGGGCCGAGTTCCCTGTGCAAAGAATGAGAATTCTCACTGGGCCTCCATGTTGATCTAAGCCGTCATTATCCCCAAAAGGCCCGGCGCCTGACAGCTACAATGCTCCCCATGAGGCGAGCAACTGTTGCGCTGAGTGTACTGGTGTCGCTGCCCCTCGCGGCGCAGGCGCCGAAAGGCTGGCAGAAAGGCAAGGGATGGGGCTGGATCTGGGGGCCGAACGACGAGGTCGGCGCGTTAAACGGCATTCTCGGTCCCGAGTACGTGATGCGCGCCCTGCGCGAGATCCAGGCCGGCAGGGTCTACGACCTCGGGGTGCGCATCGACCATCGCTCATTCAAATGGCCCGGCCACGCGCCCCTGGTGATGATGACGTTCCGCTCTCCGGACGGCGTTTTGCGCCAGAAGGATCCGCCGGCCTTCGCCGCCAGCAAGCGGCGCATCGCCTTCCACAGTTGCGCGATGTTCAGCTCCGACAACCTGGGCACGCAGATCGACTCGCTCGGCCACATCGTCGCCGGCGACGATAACCACTGGTACAACGGCTTCAAGGAGGCCGACTACGGCGGCGACTTTGGGTTGCGAAAGGCCGACGCCGATTCGATCCCGCCGATCATCGCCCGCGCCGTCCTGGTGGACGTGGCGGCCCTGAAGGGCGTGGACGCGTTGCCGGCCAACTACCCGATCTCGCCCAAAGACATCGAGGCGGCGCTGGCGCGCCAGAAGGTCCAGATCGAGCCGGGCGACGTCGTCCTGATCCGCACCGGCACCTGCCGGTACTGGGGTGAGACCGGCGCCGACCACGCCAAGCTCGCCGAGCATGATTCGGCGGGCATTACGCTCGAATCGGCACGGTGGCTGGTCGAGCAGAAGGGCGCGGTAATGATCGGCTCCGACACGAGCGGCCTCGAAGTGGGCCAGGATCCGGCGGTGCCGGGCGTGGCCATCCCGGTCCACGAGTATCTGCTGGTCGAGCAGGGAGTACACATCGGCGAGCTGCACAATCTAGAGGAACTGGCGCGTGACCAGGTCTGGCGCTTCACCTATATCGCGGTGACGAACCGGTTCAAGGGCGCCACCGCCGGCTTCGCCCTGCGCCCGCTGGCGATCCGCTGATTTATTTCTTGTGATTGCCGCCGGCCTTGCCGTTTCCCGCCGGCAAGGGATCGCGGGGCGTGTAGTCGAGCTCGCGCGCCAGCACCTCGACCACCGTGCTCAGCGCCTTGACGCGCGCCCAATACTTGTCGTTGCCCTCGAGGAGGGTCCAGGGCGCGTGCAGCGTGCTTGTCTTGAGCAGCATGTCCCGCACCGCCTCCTCATAGAGCGGCCATTTTTCGCGATTGCGCCAGTCCTCGGCCGTGAGCTTCCAGCTCTTGTAGCCGCTCGCCTGGCGTTCCTCGAAGCGGCGCAGTTGTTCCTCGCGGCTGATGTGGATCCAGAACTTGATGAGAATCGTGCCAAAGTCGCACAGGTTCCGTTCGAAGGAGTTGATTTCGCGATAGGCACGCCGCCACTGGCCCTCGGTGGCGAAGCCTTCCACCCGCTCCACCAGCACGCGCCCGTACCAGCTCCGGTCGAAGATGGCGATCTGGCCTCGCTCGGGCACGCGCCGCCAGAAGCGCCACAGGTAGTGATGGGTCTTCTCCTCCCCGACGGGCGCGCTGATCGGATAGACGACGTAGCCCCTCGGATCGAGCTTCTCGGTCAGCCGCTTGATGCTGCCGCCCTTGCCGGCGGCATCCCAGCCTTCATAGACGATCACCACGGGCCGCTTCCGCACATAGACTTGATAGCCGAGCTCGCGGAGCTGGACCTGCCGGCGCGCGAGCTGCCGCACATAGGTCTCCCGATCGAGCGCCAGCGAGAGATCGATCGTCTCGAGCATCAGGAGCCTCCCGCCACTGCCAGCTCGGCTTCCTCGACCGCCTGGCGCACCGCCTGGTCTTTCCGCTCGGCTTCGGGCGAGGTTTCTATGCCTGGAGCGAGCGGCCCGAGGCGTCTCGCCAGGGCTGCAATCAGCGTGTCGAAGATCTTCTTGCGGGCAAACCAGCGATCCGTCGCCTCCACGATCGTCCACGGCGCCCACTCCGACTCGGTCCGCGCCAGCATCTCCTCGGCGGCCACGAGGTACTTGTCATACTTTCGGTGGCGTTCCCAGTCCTCCGGCGTCACCCGCCAGCTTTCGAGCGGGTCTTTTTCAAGCGCCTTGAACCGCTTTTTTTGCTCGCGCTTGGTGATGTGGAACCAGAACTTGACGATCACCGTGCCGTCATCGGCCAGCATGCGCTCGAAGTCGAGAATGTCTTGGTAGGCCTGCCGCCACTCGCGCTTCTTGATGAGGCCCTCGACTCTTTCGCCGAGCACGCGTCCGTACCAACTGCCGTCGAAGATGGCCATCTCGCCGTAGGCCGGAATCTTCAGCCAGAAACGCCACAGCCAGGGCCGCTGCTTCTCGTAAGTGCGCGCCGGGCGGATGGGGTGCAGCTTGAAGCCGCGCGGGTCGAGCCGCTCGGTCAGAGTGGCGATGGCGGAGCCTTTCCCCGCCGCATCCCAGCCTTCGAAGACGACGATCGAGGGAATGCGCTGGTCCCAGCAGGCTTTCTCCAGCTCGTAAAGCCGCCGCTGGAGGACGGGCAGCGCGCGCTTGTAATCGGCGTGCGCCAGCTTCTTGTCCAGATTCACTTTCTCGAGCATGCGGCCGCTCGACCATCTTATCGGACCGCGGGCGAGATGTTACAATGGCGGTTCATTCGACCGCCATGGAGCGCGCGGGGCGGATTCTGGCTCGATGGAAACGGGCGCCGGAGTGCATCGATCTGGCCTTGCTGGCTCGCGCCGCCTGGCGGGCCGCGGCCGGCGAGAAGGTCGCCATCCACACCGTCGACGTCCGCCTGGTGCGGCGGCACCTGATCGTCGAGGTCCGCGACGAAATCTGGCGGCGGCAACTGCTCGCGCTGCGGCCTTTCCTTCTGGCGAACCTCAAGCGCGAGCTGGGCGAGGAGGCCGTCGAGGACATCGAACTGCGGCTGGCATGCCCGAGGAAGAGCCCCGGGCGGGTGCTGGAGGCGCCGGCGGCGCCCCGCAAACCTGCCGTCCGGGACGAAGCCGATTTGATCGCCGATCCGGTTTTGGGCGCCCTGTATCGCGCGCGGCGAAAGAGGTCGACGGCGTGAAGATCACCGAGAGCGAAGTGCGCTACGTAGCCGATCTGGCCCACCTGAAGCTGACCGAAGAGGAGATCCGGCGCTTCACCGGGGAGCTCGGCGAGGTCCTGGCCTACATGGACAAACTCAACGAGCTCGACACGGAAGGCGTCGAGCCCATGGCGCAGGTGCTGTTCGAAGCCGAAGAGACGGCGACGCTCCGCGACGACGTCGAGCGGGAGTCTCTGGGCGCCGAGGCCGCTCTTGCCAACGCGCCGCTGGCCGGGGCGGGCTATTTCAAGGTGCCGCGAGTGATCGAACGCTGAGCTCACTGCCATGGACGTCGCCCGGCTCACCATCGACCAGATCCGCGAGGATCTCGCGCGGCGGCGTTACAGCGCCGTGGAGCTGGTGGAGGAGGCGCTGCGGTTCGCCGAGGCGGAGAACCCCAGGACCAACGCCTACCTGCACCTGTGTCCGGAGAGAGCCCTGGCAGCGGCTGCCCGCGTCGATGAGCGCTTGGAGCGCGGCGAGGATCCCGGACCGCTGGCCGGCGTGCCGGTCGCGGTCAAGGACGTCATCCTCACCAAGGGCGTGCGCACCACCTGCGGGTCTCGCCTGTTGGCCCAGTACATCCCTCCCTATGACGCGACCGCTGTGGCGCGCCTGGAGGCCGCCGGCGCCGCCATCCTGGGCAAGACCAACTGCGACGAGTTCGCCATGGGCTCCTCCAACGAGAACTCGGCCTTTGGGCCGGTGCGCAATCCGGTGGATCCGGAGCGCGTGCCGGGCGGCTCGAGCGGCGGCTCGGCGGCGGCGGTGGCGCAGGGCACGGCAGTCGCGGCGCTCGGCTCCGACACCGGCGGCTCGATTCGCCAGCCGGCCTCCTTCTGCGGCGTGGTGGGTGTGACGCCCACCTACGGCCGAGTCTCCCGCTACGGGCTCACCGCCTTCGCCAGCTCGCTTGACCACATCGGGCCGCTGGCCCGCAATGTCCGGGACGCGGCGCGGCTGCTACAGGCGATCGCGGGGCGTGACCCGATGGACGCCACCTCGGCCTTCGCGCCCGTGCCGGACTATCTGGCGGCGATGGACGGCAACGTCCGGGGCATCCGCATCGGTCTTCCGCGCGAGTACTACCGGGATCTGGCGAGCGAGACCGGCACTCTGGTGGAGCGCGGCGTTCGCCTGCTCGAGCGGCTGGGCTGCCGGCTGGAGGAGATCAGCCTTCCCACCACCGATTACGCTATCGCCTGCTACTACATCATCTGCACGGCCGAGGCCAGCTCGAACCTCGCCCGCTACGACGGCGTGCGCTACACCTGGCGCGCTCCGCAGGCCGAGACGCTCGCCGAGATGTACCGGGAAACCCGGGGCCAGGGCTTCGGCGCCGAGTGCAAGCGGCGTATCATGCTGGGCACCTATGTCCTGAGCGCCGGCTATTACGACGCGTATTACCTGAAGGCGCAGAAGGTCCGCAGGCTGATCGCCCGCGATTTTGAAGAGGCCTTCCGCCGCGTCGACGCCATCGTCACTCCCGTGTCCCCCTTTCCGGCCTTTAAACTGGGAGAGAAGATCGACGATCCGCTTGAGATGTACCTCTCGGACATCTTCACCATCACCGGCGACCTGGCGGGCATCCCCTGCATGAGCGTTCCCTGCGGGCGCACCGCGCAGGGCCTGCCCGTCGGTATGCAGATCCTCGCCCGGCACTTTGACGAGCCGTGCATGTTCCGCATCGCCGAGGCCTTCGAGCGCGCCGGGGGATTTGGCGGCAACTGAGCGGGCCGCTCGATCATCCAATTCAGCTTAGGAGGGAAGAATGCCTTTCACATTGCCGAACTTGCCGTACCCCTACGATGCTCTCGAGCCCCACATCGACAAGATGACGATGGAGATCCATCACACCAAGCACCACGGGGCTTACGTCACGAACGTCAATAAGGCGCTCGAGTCGGCGCCGGAGCTGGCCAACGCCCCCATCGAGGAGCTGCTGGCCAACGAGTGCGCCAAGGTGCCGGAGGCGATCCGCACGGCGGTCCGCAACAACGGTGGCGGCCACGCCAACCACTCGCTGTTCTGGCAGATCATGAGCCCGAAGGGCGGCGGGCAGCCGTCGGGCGCGCTGGCCGAAGCCATCAATGCCGCTTTCAACAGCTTCGACAACTTCAAGGAAAAGTTCACCAACGCCGGCATGACCCGGTTCGGCTCCGGCTGGGCCTGGCTGGTGCTCGCCGGCGGCAAGCTCGATCTGTACTCCACCGCCAATCAGGACTCACCGCTGATGCAGGGTCACATCCCCATCCTCGGCCTCGACGTCTGGGAGCACGCCTACTACCTCAAGTATCAGAACCGCCGGGCCGAATACATCGCCGCCTGGTGGAACGTCGTCAACTGGCCGGAAGTCGAGAAGCGTTTCCTCGAAAAACGCTAGTTCGCAACCCGCCCGGAGTGCGCGACAATGGCCGTGTGCGTACCGCCACGGTCGTTGTCGCCTTCGGGCTGACCCTTCTCTCCTGCGGTCCGAAATCGGACCCTCGCCTCAAGGGCGCCTATCGCCTCGCGCCCCAGAACGGCTGGACCTTCGTGCATCTTGAAGGCGCCCCCGCCGAGATCGGCTTCCAGCACGGCTATCTGCTGGCGCCGGAGATCGAGGAGGGCTACCGGGTGATCATTTTCGAGACCACCCGCGACACCAAGAAGGACTGGCAGTTTTTCCGTGAGGCGGCCGAAAAACTCCACTGGCCGCGCATTGAGGAGGACTACCGGCAGGAACTTTCGGGCATTGCCGAGGGTCTCAAGGCGCGGGGCGTCAAATTCGACCTCTGGGATGTGGTGGCGGCGAATGCGTGGCTCGAATGGGGCGGTTATTCCAAGTACTACGACGAACAGCAGGGCCGGACCGCACCGTCGACTGCGGGCCAGAAGGAATCGTGCAGCGCCTTCATCGCCACCGGCAGCTACACCGCCGACGGCGGTATTGTCATGGGCCACAACGCCTGGACCTCTTACATGGACGGCGCGCGCTGGACGGTCATCTTCGACATCGTACCCGCGCGCGGCCACCGCATCCTCATGGACGGCTACCCGGGACTGATCCACTCGGCCGACGACTTCGGCATCAACGCCGCCGGAATCCTGATTACTGAAACGACAATCTCGAACTTCTCGGGCTACGATCCCGCCGGTATCCCGGAATTCGTGCGAGCCCGCAAGGCCATGCAGTACTCCGCCTCGATCGAGGATTTCGCCCGCATCATGCGCGAGGGCAACAACGGCGGCTACGCGAACAACTGGCTGGTTGGCGATCGCAAGACCGGCGAGATCGCCGACCTCGAGCTGGGGCTGAAGAACGTCACCTTGCTGCGCAGCCGGGACGGCTACTTCGTGGGCTCCAACTTCCCGGTGAGCGAGAAGCTGGCGCGCGAGGAGACCGATTTCGATCTCAAGGATGCAGGCCACAGCGCCAACGCGCGGCATGCGCGCTGGAAGCAGCTGATGGAGGAGTTCAAGGGAAAGATCGACGTCAGGGCGGCGCAGCGCTTCCTCGCCGATCACTACGATGCGTTTGCCGGAGAGGAGGCGCCGAGCGAGCGGACCATCTGCGGGCACATCGAACTGTCGCCGCGGGGGCTTGCGCCCTGGCAGCCCCCCTTCGCCCCGGCCGGCGCGGTCCAGAACAAGGTCACCGATTCGAGCCTAGCCGCCCGCATGGCGCTGTGGGCCGCCGCGGGCCATGCCTGCGGGCGCGATTTCCGGGCCGCCGAGCATCTGGCGCAGCATCCGGAATTCGACTGGCAGAAAGATTACCTGCGCGACATGCCGGCTCTCGGCTGGACCGAGTTTCGCGCGCGGTAAGCCCGGCGCCGCCTCCACGCCCAACGGCCGGCGCGCGTCATTGCTGATGTGGGAGTGCTCGCCAGGCTGGGTGTGGCCGCACTGGCGCTTGCGGCTGCCGGCGCCGGGCAATATCCGCCGGACCCTGCGGCGCGAGGCAGCATTGCCGGTACGGTGGTGGATCAGCAGACGCGCCGCCCGCTGCGCCGCGTCCTGGTGATCCTTCAGCCCGCTGAGCCCCAGCAACCCGCGCTCAGCTCGACCACCGACGACTACGGCAACTTCGAGTTCCGCAATCTGCCGGCGGGCCGCTACTCGCTGGCGGCCCGGAGGGCGGGCTACCTCCCGGCCTGGTCCGCCGAAACCCCGCACACGCGCTTGCCGGCGATCTTTCCGCTCCTGCCGGGGGAGAACCTGCGCGGGCTGTTGATCGCGATGCGGTCGGCCGGCGTGCTGGCGGGAACCGTGCGCTTCGTCGACGGCGAGCCCGCCGTCGGCGTGCGCGTCGAACTTTATCGCGAATACTTCTATCGCGGGCGGCACGGCTTCGAACGTGCCGCGACGGCCTCGACCGACGATCGCGGCGCCTGGCGCGTCTACGGCCTCGCGCCGGGCAACTACTACGTCGCGGCGGCCTACACGCCGCCCGAGGCGGGCGCCAATGTGCGCGAGCAGCTCCAACTGGATGAAAACGGGCTTCCGGTTCCGGAGGAGAGCTTCGTCACGACCTACTACCCGTCGACGCCCCGCCTGCTCGAGGCGGTTCCGCTGCGCCTCCAGCCCGGTTCTGAGCTTGCAAACATCGATATCTTCCTGGCCAAGGTTCGCACCGTGCGCGTGCGCGGAGAGCTTGCCAGCGGCCTGAGCGGGCGCCCGCTGGGGGCGGCGGAGTTGCGCCTCCGCCAGAGAGGTCCCGCCGGCGAGGCGATGATGGACGTGCCCGCTCCGGCTCGCATCTTTCCGGGCGGGCGTTTCGAGATTCGCGGGCTGGCGCCCGGCTCCTACCTGCTGGCGGTGGAAGCCGCTGAAGCCGGCGAGCGCCTCACCGGGCGCGTACCCCTCACCGTCGCCGGGCAGTCTATCGACAACGTTGTGCTGCTGCTCCGACCTTTGCCCAGGCTGGCGGGCCGGCTCCGGCTCGAAGAGGATCCGCAGGCCGATCTGAGCGCCGCGCGCGTCGTGCTGGAGCCGCACACCGACACCGCGGGAGCGAGCTCCGCGGCGGTGGGTCCAGGGGGCCTGTTCGAAATTGCCTTCGTTCCCGGAGAGACGTATGACGTTCTCGTCACCGATGCCCCGGAAGGCGCCTACTTGAAGAGTGCTCGCATCGGCGGCTTCGATGTGCTGGCGACGGGCTTCAATTTTGAAGGCGGCGCTCTGCCCCCGCTGGAGCTCGTGCTCGCCCGGCGTGGCGCCACCATTTCCGGTGAAGTCGCCGACGGCGCTACCCGGGTGGCGTTAGGGGCGACGGTCGCCCTGATCCCGGAGCCGGCTCGCGGCCGCATGCACCACTACCAGACGACCACGACCAACGAGCACGGCCTGTTCGCCTTCCGCGGCGTGGCGCCGGGCCGCTACACCCTCATGAGCTGGTGGGACGAGCCGCCGTGCGAGATCTACGCTGTGGAGTCGCTCGAAAGCTGCCGCCGCTTCGGCAGCTCGATCGAGGTGCGGGAAGGCGAGGAGCGGTTCCTCGGGCTGCGCCTCAGCGGGCCTGGCCCGTAGCCCGGAGATTCTTAATTTGTCAGTGGTTCGACGGCGGACGGCAGGTAGATCTCGAAGGAGACCAGCCGGCTCGGCTCGCTCACCCGCCGCAAGCGGCCGCCGGCGAGAGCGATCAACTCGACGAGATCGTTGATCTCGGGCTGCGGATCCCCGCAGGACGTGGTTTCGCCCGTTGCGCTCAGCACAAGGGCGCCGTAAGCGCCCGGCGCGAGCCCCTCGACCATAGTGTTCGCTTCCGGGGAGACCTCGATGCGCCGCGTCTCGATGGTAAGCTGTCCCCCGGCGGTCAGGGCGTGGCGGGCTTCCGCCGCCAGGTTCAGCACCACGTGCTCGAGGTGCCCGCGGTCGGCGAGGACGCTTCCCACCGAAGGGTCGAGGGAAAACAGAACCTGGACCTTCTCGCCCGCAGCGGCTTCGATCAGGCTGTCGAGGCCGGCCACCGCCTCGTTGAGATCGAAGACTTCAGGGCGCGGTAACCGGCGCCGGCTGTACCGCGCCAGTTGCCCGGCCAGCCGGCTGCCTCGCGCTGCGGCCCCCAGGACGGTCTCGACCTCGGCGCGCGCCTCCTGGTTACCGCCGAGCCGCCGGAGCAGCGCCGCGCCCGCCCGCTCGATCGTCTCGAGCTCGCGCGTGAAGCCGGCGGCCACTTCGCCGGCCAGCCGCCCGGCGGTCTCCAGGCGCCGGTCCTCCAGCGTCCGGGGCGAGCTGCCCGGCTCCGCCGGAGAGAGGTCTGCCGGGTGAAAGACCAGCGCCGCGCCGATGGTCTTGCCGTCGGAGTCGCGCAGGGGCACGGCGCTGCCGCGAATCCAGGTTTCGTTGCCGTTGCGCGCTACGAGCACCCGGTGGTCGCCCAGGCCGATGCCGACTCCCTCGCGCAGCACGCGACCCACCGGGTCGCTGAGCAGCGAACCCCGCGCCGCATGGACGCTGACGAAGACGTCGCCCGCGCGCCGGCCCGCCGCCTCGGCCTGCTTCCATCCGGTGAGCGCCTCGGCCGGCCGGTTCATCAGCGTCACCGCCCCGCGCGCATCGGTGAGAATCACCGCTTCGTGGATACTGCGCAAGGCCATCACCAGGCGCCGTTCGCTCGCGATCAACCGCTGCTCGAGCGGGTGCTTGTGCAGGGCGATCTCGATGGCCGAGCGCAGCGAGCGCTCGTCGAACGGTTTCAGGATATAGCCGGACGGGCAGGTCCGCTTGGCGCGCTCCAGGATTTCGGCGTCGGCATAGGCGGTGAGAAAGACGACCGGAATGCCCAACCGGTGATGGAGCTCGTCGGCGGCGTCGACGCCGTCCACCGGCCCCTTGAGCCGGATATCCATCAGCACCAGGTCCGGCTCCTTTTCCACCGCCTTGCGGATGGCGGAGGCGGCCGTCGCGGCCGAGGCGACGACCGAGTAGCCCAACTTCTTCAGGCACTCTTCGATATCGGCGGCGACGACGCCCTCGTCTTCGACCACCAAGATTCTTGCTGGTTTCATGGGAGTGCAGGCTCCTCCTCGCTCGCGGCTTCCGGCAGCACAATCTCAAACCGCGTCCCCCCGTGCACCAGGCAGCGCACGGCCGCATCGATCTGAGCGGCGAGAATCCGCACCAGGCGCAAGCCGAGCGAATGCACCGTGTCCAGATCCACATCTCGCGGCAGGCCGACGCCGTCGTCGGCCACCGTGAGCACCCTGCCGCGGCCCGGCGCCTGAGAGAGTCCAATGAAGATCTTCCCGCGGCGGCCCTCCGGAAACGCATGCTTAAGAGAGTTCGACACCAGTTCGTGGATGATCAGGCCGCACGGGATCGCCGTGTCGATGGGCAGCGATACGTCCTCGACCTCGACACGCAGAGCGATCCGCGCCGAGTCGATGCCGTAGGAGGAAAACAGGCTGGCGCACAGGTTCTTGACATATTCCCGGAAGCCGATTCGAGACAGGTCGCGCGAACGGTGAAGCTGGTCGTGCACCAGGGCCATCGAGCGCACCCGGTTCTGGCTCTCTTTGAGCATCTCGCGCGCGGCGGCATCCTCGAGCGATGCGGCCTGAAGGCTCAACAAGCTCGAGATCACCTGCAAGTTGTTCTTCACCCGGTGGTGAATCTCCCGCAGCAGGACCTCTTTTTCCCGCAGCGTGGCGTAGAGCCGCTGCTGGGAGCGCTTGTGCTGCAACGCCATGGCGTAGAACTTCGCCAGATAGTTCACCAGGCGAAGGTCCCGCTCCACGTAATCTCGTACCGGGTTGGCCAGGGCGAGCTGCCCGACCACTTTGCCGTCGAGCTTCACCGGCACTGCCAAAAAACGCCGGATCGAGCCCGCGCCGGAGGCTCCCTCTGCGGCTCCGCCTGGAAGCGTGTTGTCGAAGAAGGCCTGTCCGCTTTCGAGCGCCCTGCGGAAGAGGTCGCCGCGCACGGCCGGCAGCCATTCGGAGATTGCGACGCCACCCTCCCGGCCGCCGGTGTCGGCCACGATGATCTGCTGCGCGGCGCCGTTGGCCATGACGTTCTCGGCCAGGGAGACGAAGCCTGTAGCGCTGCCGGTCAGTTGCCGGGCCTTCTCCAGAACGATGCAGGCCGTCTCGCGACTCGAGGAATCGGCCGCCACCAGCGGCCGGTAGAGATCTTGCAAGACCGCGCTGACGCCCTGTTCCCAGCACAGCTCCTCCTCGGCGCGCCGTAGAGCCTGGCGCGTCTCCTCGAGCATCCGGTGCAAACCGCCGACCTCCGGACAGTTTCGGCGACAGCGGCTCAGCCAGCGGCGCGAGACAAAATCGATGAATGACTGGATCACGAACGGTGTTCGAAGCCCGGGGCTTCGGCTCGACTAGGATTCTAGACGGCAACCCTTGCCCGCAGGCCGCTGCAAGAAACTAACTCTCTGAGAGCGCAAGAAATAAAAATCGCTTTTCGCCGTGACCGGCCTCGAGGGCTGTGATACACTCCACTGCTAAAGGAAAAGGAACCAGAGGCACACCCGATGCGACGCAGAGAGTTCGTTTCCGTGACCGCGGCGGCTGCGGCTGCCGGCACCGTGCGCCCGCCGATCGCCCAGGGCGCCCCGAAGCCAAAGCCGGTGAAGTTCGTGCTGGGCTGCCAGAGCGGCCCGACCACGCCGCAGCGGCTTCAGTTCTTCAAGCGGCATTCGGTCGAGCACATCTGCGGCTATCCTGAGGGCTCGCGCGAACAGCGGCGGTATACGGTCGAGGAGCTCCTGCGGCTGCGCGAGCTGTGCGAGAAACACGGCGTCAGCCTCGACATGGTTCCGGCGCCGTTTCTCACCTCGAGCCATATCGACCGTGAGAAGCGCGGCGCCATCCTGCTGGCGCAGGATCCCGAGCGTGACCGCGACATCGAGGATATTCAGGAGTCGATCCGCGCCTGCGCCAGGGCTGGCATCCCTTCGATGAAGTACAACATGAGCATTCTCGGGGTGCTGCGCACCGGCCGGACGCCGGGGCGGGGCGGCGCCACGTACAGCACCTGGCGGCTGCGCGAGGCCAGGCCGGAAAAACCGCTGACGCGCGCCGGCGTGGTGAACGCCGACCAGTTCTGGGAACGGATCACCTACTTCCTGGATCGCGTCATTCCCGTCGCCAACGAGTACAAGATCCGCATGGCCTGCCACCCGCACGACCCCGGTGTGCCGCCCGAGGGCTACCAGGGCGTCCAGCGCGTGCTCGGCACCGTCGATGGGCTCAAGAAGCTCATCTCCATCCGCGAGAGCCCTTACCACGGCCTCAACTTCTGCCAGGGCACGGTCGCGGAGATGCTCCAGAATCCGGGCCAGGAGATCTTCGACGTGATTCGCTACTTCGGCGAACGCGGCAAGATCTTCAATGTGCACTTCCGCAACATCCGCGGCCGGCGCGACGACTTCCAGGAGGTCTACCCGGACGAGGGCGACGTCGACATGGTGCGCGCGGCCATGGTCTATCGCGACGTCGGCTACCCGTACATGCTCATGCCCGACCACGTGCCGCACCACCCGGACGATCCGGGCGGTTTGCAGGCCTTCGCCTTCGCCTACGGCCACATCCGGGGCATCATCCAGGCGCTCCAATACATCCCGTGAGCTTGAAATGGACGGCCCGCGCCTGAAGTACCGCTACGATCATTACACCTGGCCCGAGATCAGGGAGCTTGTGGCGCGCCAGCCGGTCTGCCTGCTGCCTGTGGGCTCGGTGGAAGACCACGGGCATCACCTGCCCCTGGACACCGACAACTATCTGATCAACCGCATCTGCGACGAGGCGGCGCGACGCATCCCCGACGAGGTGCTGCTGCTGCCGCCCATTCCCTACGGCTTCGAGGATCACCACATGAGCTTCCCCGGCACGATCACCGTCAAGCCGGAGCATCTGGAAGCCTTCGTCCTCGACATCACCCTCAGCCTGGCCCACCACGGCTTCCGCAAGGTCCTGCTCGCCGACGGCCACGGCAGCAATGTTCCGATTCTCGATCTGGCCGCGCGCAAGACGATCATCCAGTCCGAGGCACTGTGCGCCTGCTTCATCTGGCCGTCGCTCATCTCGGATCTCATCAGGAAAACGCGCGAGAGCGTCTTTCCCGGCGGCATGTCCCACGCCTGCGAGCTCGAGACCTCCGTCTACCTGTATCTGAACCCGGAGGCCGTGGACATGACCAAGGCCGTCCGCGAGATCGGTTTCGAGCGCTCGAAATACTACTGGCATGATCTCGGCGCCGGGCCCAAGGTCCGCATGGTGGAGTGGTGGACGCGGATCTCGCGTTCGGGCGTCGTCGGCGATCCCACGCTGGCCACGGCAGAAAAAGGCAAGCTGTGGTTCGAAGCCGCCGTCGACGCTCTCGTCGAGTTCATTCAGGAGTTCCGCCGCTTCGAGCTGCGGCCCAAGCTCGACCTGCACTGAGCTGCCGCCACCGACGTGACCGCGCCCCAGGCCCCGCTTGCCGGCGCAAGCGCGCTCTGTCATCCTGAGTGAAGCCCAGGAGGAGATCATGCCGGAAGACACCCCCAGCCCTGTCGAGCCACCTGAAAAGGAATTCGCCGGGATCATCAGCGCCGTCCTGGCCTGCTTCGGCGAGGAGCCGGCCGATGCGCTGGCCACCGTGGAGCAGGCCGGTCGCTACCTGGAAAGCTTTCGCCACCGACCCGACTTCGAAAACATGCGGGCCTTCCTTACGGCCTCGCGGCAAGTTTTTCTCGCGCTGGCTCGCGTGCAATCGGAGGCCGATTTCGCCGCCGCCGCGGGACTGCTCGCCTCATCCAGGGCCGTGTTTCAGGCTCTCGATTTAAATGAACTGGCCGACACCGCCGAAGGACTGCGCCTGTACTTCGAGGGACTCACGGAAGTTCGCCGCCAAAACCTCACCCGAGCCATGGAGCTGCTTCGCCAGGCGCCCGAGGTCCTTAACCGGGCGGGTGATTTCGGCGGCCGTTTCCAGCCGCTCGTCGATCACATGGCGCCGGATCAGTTGTTCACCGCCGGGGTGATCGCGCTCACGCGCGGCGACCTGGCGCTGGCCCGTGCCTTGCTCGAAGATGCCGCGCAGAAGGCGGAGTACCTGGCGGCCACCTACTACGAAGAGGCCGACGACGACTGGTCCTTCTGCCACGGGCTGGCGAGACTCTACCGCGCCTACTATGCCCTGTTCCAGCTCTGGTCGGACTTCTCTCGGCTCGATCTCGAGCGGATCGCGGCGCCGGACCGCATGGCTCGCGAGGCGCGCGAGTGGATCGGCCGGACGGGCCTTGATCAGCCGATCCGCCGCAACTGCTATCGACTGGCCGGCGTTGTCGGAGCCATCAGCGACGTGCTCGTGCCCGCCGCGAGGCTGCTCCGCGCGCTGCTCGAGGGTCAGCCGACGCCCGATCTGGACTTTGCCGCACTCGAGCAGTGCATCCAGGAAGCCGAAAACGAGAGTGCCGCGCTCGGCGAGCAGGGCGCCGGCCTGATTCGCGTCTGCGCCCAGCTCCGCGCCATGCTGGCCAATCTCCGCCGCTACGACCAGGCGCGGCCCAAAGCCAAACCGACTTCCCGGGGGTCGCGGCCGACCCAACTGTTCGTGATGATGCCCTACTCGGAAGAGGCTCGCGTCCTCGAGGAGGCCCTGCGGCGCCTCTTCGAGAACGAGCCCTACTGCTTCAAGCTGATTCTGGCCCGCGACCGCACGCTCAAGCCCGGCCTGTTCGACAATGTCAAGGCCCACATGGCGCTCGTGGACGGTTTTCTGGCCGATATCAGCACGCTGAATCCAAACGTCATGCTCGAGCTGGGCATGACCGAGAACGACCCGCGCAACCGCCCGGTCTTCGTGCTTCGCCGCAAGGACGGGCTCGAGGCGCCGAGCGACCTCAAGGGCCGGCTCTACGTGGAGTACGCGCTGCCCGAAGCCGGCGCAGGCGACCCTTCAGAGGCGCTGGTCGCCCAGTTACGCGCCGCTTTTGAGGCCATCGAGGACACGCGCGAGCTTCTTGCCCGCCGCGAAGCGCGCTTCCTTTCCGAACGCCTCATCCGCGACCGGATCCGGCGCGCGCGGCTGGCGATGGACGACGCCGAGGTGAAGAAGCTCCGGGAGTGTTTTGAAGCCGTCGAAGAGCTCGAGCAGGCCGAGCCCGCCCTGATCGCGCGGAAGACCGGTTTCGACCAGGATCTGGCGGGCGCCCTGGCCCGAATCTTCAAACCCCTGGCCCGGGACGCGGCGCCATAGAGCACCGGCAAGCGCCCACTAGCGCGCCAGCCAGCCTCCGTCGACGGCCAGGATCGCCCCATTGACGTAATCCGAGGCGGCCGAGGCCAGAAAGACCGCCGCCCCGCGCAGATCCCCGGGCGTGCCCCATCGTCCGGCGGGAATGCGCGCCAGGATGGCCGGATTGCGCTCCGGATCGGCCCGCAGCGCCTCGGTATTGTCGGTGGCAATGTAGCCGGGCGCGATGGCGTTCACCTGCACGTTGAAGGCGGCCCACTCATTGGCGAGCGCTTTGGTAAGCTGCGCCACACCGCCCTTGGCCGCCGCATAGCCCGGCACCGTGATGCCGCCCTGAAAACTCAACATGGAGGCGATGAAGATGATCTTGCCCGCGCGCCGGCGTACCATCTCCTTGCCGATCTCCCGGCTGAGGATGAACTGGGCGTTGAGGTTCACCTCGATCACCCGGTCCCAGTACTCGTCCGGGTGCTCGATGGCGGGCTTGCGAAAGATCGTCCCGGCGTTGTTGACCAGGATGTCGATCACTGGGAAATCCCGCTTGACCCTCTCGATGAAGCCATAAAGCGCTGGGCGGTCGCCGAAGTCGCAGGCGTAGGCGGCAAACCGGCGACCGCGGGCGAACACTTCACGCTCGACCTCGCTGCCCGCCGCCTCCAGGCTTCGGCTCACCCCCGCAATGTCAGCGCCCGCCTCGGCCAGCGCCAGCGCGATCGCTTGGCCGATACCGCGCCGGCAGCCGGTAACCAGCGCCACCTTTCCGTCCAGGCGAAACAGATCCAAGACGTTCACGTCCACCTCGCTCCGGGATCCTCGCTCAACCGCGCGTCCAGACGTAGGCGGCGAAACTTCGCAGGATTTCGAAGCCGGCGCGTTGATAGAGCTGCACCGCCCTCCCATTCGCTGCCGTCACCGTCAGACTCACCTTCGTGCAGCCGGCCCGCGCCAGCTCTCCCATCGAGCGGCGCAGCAGCTCGTAGCCTACGCCGCGGCCGCGCGCCTCCGGCGCGGTGCAGATCTGTGTGATGTGACCGGCGCGCGCGCTCACCAGGCTCGCCAGCACCAGCCCCACCAGCTCGCGGCTGGCCGGATCGATGGCGACAAGTGAGGCCGGCGCGTAGAAGGCGCCGCAACCCGGGTACTGGACGATGTTTGCCAAGAAGCGCCGGGCGCCGCTTACCGAGCGGTACTGATCATTGATCTGGCTGTCGATGTGACCCTTGTAGGCGGCGGCAATCAGACGCGCGGCCGCCTCCTCCATGCCGTCGCGGAAGCCTTCAACGCGAATCTGATCGGCTGATGCCGCGCGCGGGAGGCGGCCGATCCCGGCCAGCTCCGCTGCCATGAAGTAGCGCCGGTAGCCGCGCCACAGCTCCCGGTACGGGATCGGCCGCTCGAAGGGCGACTCCAGCAGCATCAGTTGCGCCTCGACGCGGCGCACCTGGGCGCCGGCGAACAGCGAGGTGAGCACCGCCTCGAGCAGCCGGCTCTCCAGCTCGCCCGAGCGGAACGGCGAACGCACATACAGGTCGCCGATGAGTCCCTTGGCGTCCTCCACCACGAAGTAGGAATAGCCGATCACATGCCCGGCC
The DNA here is from genome assembly GCA_938003835.1 of uncultured Bryobacteraceae bacterium. Classification (GTDB taxonomy): domain Bacteria; phylum Acidobacteriota; class Terriglobia; order Bryobacterales; family Bryobacteraceae; genus CALKXJ01. Next base: position 38,859 of record CALKXJ010000013.1, read on the forward strand.
GCCGCCAGCGCCCACCCGCTTAGCGCGCGCATGCGGACGAAGCGGCGCACCAGATCAGCGGAAGGGCGAAAATCCCAATCGAAGACTTGCCGCCAGAGCTCGGTCTCCTCCTCGAGCACTGCCTCGAGCTCTTCCGCTCGCAGCCGGTCCAGCTCGACGAGCTGGAACGAACCGGCCTCGGGCAAGGCGGCCATAGCCCGATTATAGGGAAGTCGGCGCAAACCGGCCGGCTCAGATGAGCGGCGTCAGGCTGGAGCGTACGGCGGCGCGCACCCGTAAGCGCTCCCGCGGCTCGCCCACGCGCTCGAGCGCGAACGTCCCGCGACCCCACAGCTCGGCGAAAAACTGCTCCATCCCGGATCGCAACCGCTCGAAGGTCTCCAGCGTGTTCGGCGCCAGCAGCCGGTCGTTGAAGATCACCTCGCAGGAGTTCGGGTCAAAGTGCAGCTTGCGGTGAAATTCCGGCTCCTGCTCGAGCCGGCGGCAGGCGGCCGAGGCCGCTTCGTAGGCCTGCCGGAGCTTGTCCTCGAGCGAGCCCGCCACGGGTTTCTTGCGGTTGTAGAGCAGGCCTAGGCGATTCTCCGTTAGGTCGAGGCTGTAGTTGGCCTCCAAGCCGACCAGAATGACGCCCGGCCCGGCCGGCACGTGCCGGTAGTCCGCCACGTCGATCAACAGCTCCGGCGCTGCGTTCTGCTGAATCCAGCGATGGAACACCGGGATGGCGCCGGCAAGATCCTCGGGGGTCGGCTCCAGCGCGAAGATCTTGACGTTGATGTGATCCGGTTGTTTCGCCACGGCCGTTCTCCTTCAACCTCCCGCGGGCGCGGCCAGCATCCGCGCGTAGCAGCTATGCGCGGCCTCGAGAAACAACTGTGCTTCTTCGATCTGCCGCCGGGCCGACTCCGGATCGTGCGGCGCGCCGTTGCGCGCGTGGGCGGCAAAGTAATAGTGCGCGAACTTGCCCTGCGCAAACGGATCGAAGAACAGTTGCGTGTCGTAGAAGTGGGTCCGGAACTGCTGGTAGACCGCTTCAGGGTCCTCCGGAAAGGCGCCCAGCTTGAACCGCAGCAGCGCCTGCGCGCCGTGCATCATCGCCTTGTAAGCGGTCTGCGCAGCCCGCTCGATCTGGCCGGCCTCAAGCAGGAGCTGGGCCTCGAAGGCCTCGCGCTCGCAGGCGGCAAGCTGGAAATCGACCGGGGAGACCAGCTCGCCGGCGCACTCGCCCACGCCCAGGTCGCCGATGGTGAACTCGCGCGCGTCCGACCAATCGACGTAGAAAGAAGGATCCTCCTCGTGCGGCGGCACCGGCATGAGGTCCTCCACCATCCGCTTGCACTCGGCCTTGCCGATGCGCTGGATGAAGCTCTGAAAGGACTCTCCGAAGGCGCGCTCGCTCCGGTAGCGACGAATGAACCGCTCGAGCGCTTCGGGTACCCGTTTGGCCGGAATGGCGCCGATGGCCAGCCCGTAGGAGCCCGCGTTCTCCTCCCACTGGCCCCCGACCAGCAACTGGAAGTGCGGCACCGTGTAGCCGTTCTTGTTGCGGCTGACGCCGTAAAAGCCGATGTCGGCCACATGGTGCTGACCGCAGGAGTTGAAGCAGCCGCTGATCTTGATGTGGAGATTACTCACGGCCGCATCCTGATCGGCGCCTTGAGCGAGCAGGCGCTGGCGCAGCTCTGCCGCCAGGCCCCGCGAAGAGGCGATGCCCAGCTTGCAGGTGTCGGTCCCCGGACAGGCCACAATGTCGGCTATCGAGCCCGCCACCGGCTCGGCCAGTTGCGCCGCCTTCAGCTCGGCGTAAAGCGCCGGCAGATCCGCCTCGCTCACCCAGCGCAGCACGAGATTCTGCTCCACCGTCGTGCGCACCGTCTCGCGCGTGTACTTGCGCGCCAGATCCGCGACCCGCCGCAACTGCGCCGCCGTGATGTCGCCGAGGGGCAGCGCAATGGTCACCGTCGCATAGCCGGGCTGGCGCTGCCGGTACACGTTGCGCGCGTACCAGCGCTCGAAGCCTTCAAGGCGCGGTGCGGTGATCTGAAGCAGGCCCGGGTCTTTGAGTGGCCTCTCCTGATAGGTCGGAATCTCGCGCAGCATCTGCTCCCATCGAGGATCCGGCCTCAGGCCGGCGCGCTCCTGCTCGACCCGTTGCTTGAACTCTTCGAGGCCCAGCTTGTGAACCAGGAACTTGATCCGCGCGGTGTTGCGGTTCTTCTTTTCGCCGTATTTCGTGTAGACGCGCGCCACCGCCACCGCCAGCGGCAACAGCTCCTCCACAGGCAAGAACTCGGCGAAAAGTTTCGCCTGATACGGCACGGTGCCCAGGCCGCCCCCGACATAGACTTCAAAACCGCGCCGGAGCGCGCCGTCGACCTCCCGCACCGCGGCGATGAAGCCCATGTCGTGCATCCGCACCAGGGCGCACGGGTTCTCCTTGCAGCCGGAGAAGGCGATCTTGAACTTCCGGCCGAAATCCTGGCATTCGGGATGGCCGAGCAGATAGTACGCCATCATCTTCGCGTAGGGCGTTACGTCGAAGACCTGGTCGCGACAGACGCCGGCCAGCGGGCAGGCTGTGACGTTGCGAATCGAGTTGCCGCAAGCTTCCCGCGTGGTGATCCCAACGGCGGCCAGGCGCCGCATGATCGTGGGCGTGTCGTCGATGTGCACGAAGTGGAGCTGGAAGTCCTGCCGCGTAGTGACGTGGGCGACGCCGTCGGCGTACTCCTCAGCGAGCTCGGCGATCACTTCGAGCTGCCGCGCGTTGAGCCCGCCGAAGGGGATCTTGATGCGCTGCATTCCCGGCGCATCCCAGACCGTGTTCGGGCCCTTGGTCGGTTTGCCTTCGGGGTAGGCGAGCGTACGCGTGCGGATGCCGTCGTGCCGCTGGCCGCTGTCGTAGCGCTGGCCATAGACGCCGCGGCGCAGGCGTGTCTCCGCAAACACACGCTCGTCGATCTTGCCCTGGCGGCGGAGCGCCAGCTCGTGCTCGAAGACGTCGATCTCGGCCGCCAGTTGAGGCGGCATCTGGTCCTCGAGCTGATCCTTCCAGAACGGATTCGAGGCTTTCATGGTGATCGTTACCGCGCGGAGCGGCCTATACCCTAAACTATATCGGATTTATAGGATTTGGGCAAGTCCTCGCATCTGCCAGCGCTCTTGACAGTGTTCGGCGACTCTGGGTACCCTGGGAATGACACCGCTTGTGCGCCCGTAGCTCAGCTGGATAGAGCGTCTGGCTACGAACCAGAAGGTCGCGTGTTCGAATCGCGCCGGGCGCACCACGTCGCGACAAAGCTACCCGAAAACCCAGCCTCTCAAGCCAGGATATCTCTCACCACCCGACCGCCGACATCGGTGAGCCGGAAGTCTCGCCCCTGGAAGCGGTAGGTCAATTTGGTGTGGTCGATGCCCAGCAGGTGGAGCATCGTCGCATGCAGGTCATGGACGTGGACCGGGTCCTCGACGGCGTTGTAGCCGAATTCGTCGGTGGCCCCGTAGGTGAAGCCCTTCTTGACGCCGCCGCCGGCCAGCCACATGGAAAAACCTTTGATGTGGTGATCCCGGCCCGTGCCCTGGGCCATCGGCGTCCGGCCGAACTCGCCGCCCCAGATGATCAGCGTGTCTTCCAACAGGCCGCGCTGCGCCAGGTCCTTGACCAGCGCGGCGGTCGGCCGGTCGACCAGCCGGGTCACCGTCACCAGGCCCTGTTTGATCTCACCGTGATGGTCCCAGCCGCGATGGTAAAGATGGATGAATCGCACCCCTCTTTCGGCCAGCCGCCGCGCCAGTAGGCAGTTGGCCGCGTAGCTGCCGTCCACGCTCTCCACGCCGTACATCTCGAGGATGTGTTTCGGCTCGTTGCGCAGGTCGACCAGATCGGGCACGCTCATTTGCATGCGGAAAGCCAGCTCGTACTGCGCAATGCGCGTGGCGATCTCCGGATCTTCCATCATTTCAGCCTGCGCCCGGTTGAGGTCGGCGACCGCCTGGATCAGCTCCCTTTGCGCTTCCCGGTCCACTCCCTTCGGATTGCGGACGTAGGAGACCGGCTCGGCGCCGGAGTTGAAGCGCACCCCCTGGTACTTGCTGGGAAGGAATCCGCAGTGCCACTGCCGTGCCGAGATGGGCTGGTCCTGGCCGCCCCCCTGCGAGGTCAGCACCACGAAGCCGGGCAGATCCTCGGCCTCACTCCCTAACCCGTAGGTGATCCAGGCGCCCATGCTCGGCCGTCCCGCGATGGCCGTGCCGGTGTTCATGAACGTATGAGCGGTGTCGTGGTTGATCTGCTCGGTCTGCATCGAGCGGATCAGGCAGAACTCGTCAGCGATGGAGCCGATATGAGGGAGCAGCTCGGAGGCCTCCAGGCCGCATTTGCCGTAGCGGCGGAAGCCGTGCTGCGGCCCGAGGATCCTAAGCTCCTGGCCCTGAAGCTGCGCGATCTGCTGGCCGCGAGTCACCGACTCCGGCATCGGCTGGCCGTGCCGTTTGGCGAGCTCCGGCTTGGGGTCGAACAGCTCCAGGTGCGAAGGCCCCCCTGCCATACACAGAAAGATCACGCGCTTCGCTCTGGGAGCGAAGTTGGGGAAACCGCTCACCCCAGGCGGCAGAGCCAGCAGCTTCGGTTCGACCAAAGAAGCCAGGGCGAGGCTGCCCAGGCCCATCGAGGCACGCCCCAGGAAGGCGCGCCGGGTCAGTAGGTACGGCGATTCGATCTTCATAGCTCCCCTCCTCAGTACCGCGTGATGAATTCGTGTTTATTGAACAGCGCCCGGCTGACGCCGGTCCAGGCAGCCAGCTCTCGCTGGTCAAGGTCGCCCCCCACACGCGCCATGCCGACCGTGAGCAACTGGCCTGCCGCGCCGCGGTTTCGCCGGAAGTGAGCCCGCTGGCTCGCGTATAGCCGTTGCAGGATGGCGCGTTCCTGCGCGGTTGGCAATCGGGAGAAAGCCTCTCGGAAAGCGAAATCGATCCGCTCGTCCACGGTCGCGCCGCCGTTGCGCAGTATCCGTTCGGCGAAAACGCGGGCGGCCTCGACGAAGCTCGGGTCGTTGAGCAGTACCAGGGCCTGAAGCGGCGTGTTGGAGACCGGCCGCTCCGCCGTGCACTCCTCGCGCGGCGTGGCGTCGAAGGCGATGAGCGCCGGGTGCGGGAAGGTGCGTTGCCGGTGCGTGTAGAGCCCGCGGCGGTACTGGTTCTCGTTCCAGTCGGGCACGTACTCGCGCTTCGGGAAGTTCAGCTCCCGGTAGTAACCCTCCGGTTGGTAGGGTTTCGCACTGGGGCCGCCGATCTTCGTGTTCAGCAGGCCGCTGACAGCGAGTGCGGTGTCGCGGACGAACTCGGCCTCCAGGCGCGTCACGGCCTGGCGTGCATGGTAGCGATTGTAGGGGTCGGCTTCCTTAAGTTTCGGCGTGGGCTGGCTGGAGCGCCGGTAGGTGGCCGACAGCACCATCGTGCGCACCATGTGCTTGATGTCCCAGCCGCTGTCCATGAACTCGACGGCCAGCCAGTCGAGCAGCTCCGGATTGACCGGCGGCTCGCCTTGGGAGCCAAGGTCATCCAGAGTTTTCGAGATCCCGGTTCCGAAGAACATCTTCCACAAGCGGTTGACCACCACCCGTGCGGTCAACGGGTTGTCGCGGTCCACCAGCCAATTGGCCAGATCCAGGCGCGTCGGCCGCCCGGAGGCGCTCAACGGCTTGAGAAAGTGCGGAACCTGCGGCTCGACGATCTCCCCGGAGTCGTCCATCCAGTTGCCGCGCGGCAGAATGCGGGTCAGGCGCGGTGGGGCGGCCCGAGTGACGAGACATTCGCTGCCCGAGTCGAGCAGCTGCTGCCGCCTGCGCTCGAGCGCGCGGAGGGCCTGCCAGTGCGCGTTGCCCTGCGTGTAAGCGCGAAAGTAGGTTCGGAGGCGCACCGGATGCTCGAAATCCGCAGCCGGGGGAACCAGCTCCGGGAAGTCGGCGCCGCTCACCGAAACGCGAAAGTGGCCGAGCACCTGCCGGCTAGCCCAGCCCTCGTATTTGAGCCGCAGGCGGAGCCGGTCGCCGGGCCGGGTCTCGAGGGGCTTTCCGAGAACGAACATCGCCTGCTCGACATTGCGCCGCAGCCCCCCGTTGGCGCCCCAGCCCGTATGGTCGTTTCCATCCAGAGCGTAGCGGGCCGGATGCGCCGGATCGACGCCGTCGGAGATGCCGAGAGCAAACTCCAGCGGGATGAGCTTGTTGCCGCGGACGAGCTCTCCTTCGACTTTGGTGACGAGAAAACTGCAATCCCCGCCCGTGAGCTCCTCGGGAGCCAGCGCCTCGATGCGGACCGCGGTGAGGCGTCCCCGGCCGAGCTCGAGCTCCACCGTGTGCAGATCGCGCGAAGGCATGCGCCCCGATGCCAGGAAAGCCCCCTCCTCCGTGCGCCGAAATTGCAGCCCGCTGGCCGCCGTGACCTTGCCGCGGCGGAGCCTCCGCCACTCCGTATTGCGGGCGCGCAGCCAATCGGCAAACTGGGCGAGTGCGGCCTCCGTTTCAGCGAGCTTGCCTTCGCCTTGACGCCGGAGCGCGGCCAGCTCGCTTTCGATGCGCTCCAGCTCGCTTTCTCGTCCGACCGGCGGCGTCTGGATGCGCGGGCCGAAATCGCCATGGCCGTTGTAGACGCCCCGCTCTTCGATATCGGCAAAGAAGGCCTTGAGCTGATAGAAGTCGCGGGCGGTGAACGGGTCGAATTTGTGGTCGTGGCACTCGGCGCAGCCGACGGTCGAGCCCAACCAGACGCTGCCGGTGGTCCGGACTCTGTCGGCGGCATAAATGGCCAGATACTCCTTCGCCTGCGCACCGCCTTCGTTGGTCATTCGGTTGAGGCGGTTATAAGCGCTCGCCACGAGCTGCTCGCGGCCGGCGCCGGGCAACAGGTCGCCGCCCAGTTGCTCCCGGGTGAAGACATCAAACGGTTTATTGGAGTTAAAGGCCCGAATCACATAATCGCGGTACGGATGGACGCTGACCGGCACATCGCTGTGGAAGCCCACCGTGTCCGCGTAGCGAACCAGATCAAGCCACCAGACCGCCATGCGCTCCCCGTAGGCGGGTGAAGCCAGATAGCGCTCCACCAGCTTCTCGTAGGCCTTCGGGTCCGGATCCTCCACAAAGGCGCGGACCTCCTCCCAGGAGGGCGGCAGGCCGCGCAGGTCGAAGCTCAATCGCCGGATGAGCGTCCGGCGGTCGGCCTCTCCGACGGGTTTTAGCCCCCTCTCCTCGAGCTTCTTGTTCACCAGGTAGTCGACGCCTTCGGGTCCCGGAGGCGCTGGCGGCCGCTCGGGCCGGATATAGGCCCAGTGCGGCTCGTAGGGCGCCCCCTGAGCGATCCATTGCTCGAGCAGCTCCTTCTGGCGTTCAGTGAGAGCCTTGTGGGAGGAGATGGGCGGCATGCGCAGCGCCGGTTTCGGCGAGCGGATGCGCTGGAGCAGTTTGCTCGCCAGCGGGTCGCCCGGGCGGATGGCGCCTTTGGCGATGGCCTCTTCGCGCACGTCGAGCCGCAAGCCCGCCATGCGCGTGTTCTTGTCCGGGCCGTGGCATGCGAAGCAGTTCTCAGAGAGAATCGGCCGGATGTCGCGGTTGAACCGTAGCTCGGCGTGCGCGGTCCAGACCCCGGCCAATCCCAACGATATCAACACAGACGCACGGCTCCGCATCGAGGTCCCTCCGGGGAATTGCCCAGATTTTTCCACATTTTATATCACCTGAAGGCCGGCACGCGGTCGAGAGGGCGGCCGGTTGTTAGAATTATTGGATTCGGAGGGAAAGTTTGCCCAGCTCACAGAAGAGCATCAGCGCCGGCGCGCGCCTGCGGGCGGCTCTCGCCGCCGAACGCCCCTTGCAGATCCCGGGGGCGGTGAACGCCTACTGCGCACGGCTCGCCGAGCGCGCCGGTTTCCGGGCGCTATATCTGTCCGGCGCCGGCGTGGCCAACGCCTCACTCGGGCTGCCGGACCTGGCGCTGACGACCTTGAGCGAGGTCGTTGAGGACCTGCGGCGGATCACCGGAGCGACAAATCTGCCAGTTTTGGTCGATGCCGACACCGGCTGGGGATCCCCCTTGATGGTGGCGCGGGCGGTGCGGGAACTCGAGCGCGCGGGCGCTGCCGGCTGCCACCTTGAGGATCAGATCCCGGCCAAGCGCTGCGGGCATCGTCCGGGCAAGGTCCTCGCGCCGGTCCGGGAGATGGTAAGCCGTCTCGAGGCGGCCGCTCAGGCCCGGCAGGATGAAGATTTCCTGATCGTGGCGCGCACCGACGCGCTGGCGGTGGAGGGTCTGGAGGCCGCGCTCGAGCGCGCGCGGCGTTACATCGAGGCCGGCGCCGAGATGATCTTTCTCGAGGCTGCCGCCTCGCTCGACGAGTTCCGGCGGGCAGCCGAACTCGGCGTGCCGATCCTGGCCAACCTGACCGAATTCGGGCGCACGCCGCTGTTTACGCTCCCGGAGTTGCGGTCGGCCGGGGTGGCCGCCCTCATCTATCCGCTTTCGGCGTTTCGCGCGATGAGCCGCGCCGCCGAGCGCGTCTTTGAGGCGATTCGCTCTGATGGCACCCAGCTCGGCGTGCTCGACATGATGCAGACGCGCCAGGAGCTGTACGCGGTGCTCGGCTATCGCGAATGGGAAGAACAGCTCGATCGATTTCTTCAACAGGCAGAGACGGAGGGGTAAATGGGTACCGGTGAGGCGACGGTGAAGACAGTGGGCGGCAAGTCCTCCGGCGGGGGCTTGCGCGGCCAGACGGTGGGCCAGACGGCCATCGCCACTGTGGGCAAGGCGGGGCGCGGGCTCACCTATCGCGGCTACGACATCGAGACGCTGGCCGAGAAGGCGCGCTTCGAGGAGGTGGCCTATCTGCTGCTTTACGGGAAGCTGCCGGCGGCCGGCGAGCTGGCCTGGTATCAGGAGCGGCTGCGCGGCCTGCGCGGCTTGCCCGCGGCTTTGCGTGAGGTGCTCGAGCGCATCCCGGCGTCGGCCCATCCCATGGACGTGATGCGCACAGGCTGCTCCATGCTCGGGGTGCTTGAGCCCGAGGGCGACTTTGCGCGCCAGCGCGATGTCGCAGACCGCCTGCTGGCCGTCTTTCCTTCGATCCTGTGCTACTGGTGGCGCTTCGCCACAGCCGGCGAGCGCATCGAGGTGGAGACCGCGGACGCATCGATCGCAGGTCATTTGCTCCGCATGTTGCACGGGCGCGAGCCGAAGCCGCTGCACGTCGAGGCGATGAACGCCTCTCTGATTCTCTATGCCGAGCACGAATTCAACGCCTCCACCTTCGCTTGCCGGGTATGCGCCTCGACGCTTTCCGACTTCTATTCGGCCGTCTGCGCCGGCATCGGCACCCTGCGCGGCCCGCTCCACGGCGGCGCCAACGAAGCCGCCATGGCGCTCATCGAGCGGTTCGCCACGCCGGAAGAGGCTCGCGAAGGCGTGCGCCAGATGCTGGCCCGCAAAGAGCGAATCATGGGCTTCGGCCATGCCGTCTACCGCGAGCGCGACCCGCGCAACGCCGTCATCAAGAGTTGGGCGCGGCGGCTCTCGGAAGCGGCCGGCGACACCAGACTCTTCGACATCTCCGAGGCGATCGAGACGCTCATGTGGGAGGAGAAACGCCTGTTCGCCAACCTGGACTTCTTCAGCGCCACGGCCTACCACATGATGGGCGTGCCCACGCCGCTGTTCACGCCGCTGTTTGTCGTCTCGCGCATCACCGGCTGGTCGGCGCACATTGTCGAACAGCGGGCCAACAACGTTCTCATCCGGCCGAGCGCCGACTATGTTGGGCCGGACCGCCGCGAGTGGGTGCCGATCGAAGCGCGTTCCTAGGGAGCTCGCCGTGGCTGTCGCCCAACTGAAGGATGCGCGCCGGCCGGAGCCGGACCGGCTGCTGGTGGAGATCGCCGAATACGTGACGGGCTTCGATGCCACCGCGAGCGAGACGGCGATGGCGACGGCGCGGTGGACCCTGCTCGACTCGCTCGGCTGCGCCATGCTGGCCCTCGGATTTCCGGCCTGCACGAAGCTGCTCGGCCCGGTGGTGCCGGGGGCGGTGATGCCGGGCGGCGCGCGAGTGCCGGGAACCGCTTGGGAGCTCGATCCGGTCCGCGCCGCCTTCAATCTCGGCGTGATGATCCGCTGGCTCGACTATAACGACACCTGGCTGGCAGCCGAGTGGGGCCACCCGTCGGATAACTTTGGCGGTCTGCTCACGCTGGCCGATTACCTCAGCCGCGGTGCCGCACGTCGCCGGCCGCCGCTCACCGTCCGCGACCTGCTGGCCTGGGCGATCAAGGCTTACGAAATCCAGGGCGTGCTGGCGCTCGAAAACAGCTTCAACCGCGTCGGGCTCGACCACGTCCTGCTGGTCCGCGTGGCGACGGCGGCCACGGCCACGGCGATGCTCGGAGGTACGCGCGAGGACGTCATCAATGCAATCTCCAACGCCTGGCTCGACGGCGGCGCGCTGCGCACCTACCGGCATGCGCCGAACACCGGCTCGCGCAAAAGCTGGGCCGCCGGCGACGCCACCAGCCGCGGCGTCTGGCTGGCCCTGAACAGCCTGCGCGGCGAGATGGGTTACCCGTCGGCGCTCTCGGCTCCCCGCTGGGGCTTCCAGGACGCGCTCTATCGCGGCGGTGAGATCCGCCTCGGGCGCCCGCTCGCCGCCTACGTCATGGAGAACGTGCTTTTCAAGATCGCCTACCCGGCCGAATTCCACGCCCAGACCGCGGTCGAGGCGGCCCTCCGGCTTCACGGGCAGGTAGCTGGGCGCCTGGGCGAGATCGAGCGGATCGTCATCGAAACGCAGGAGGCGGCCCTGCGCATCATCGACAAGACCGGGCCGCTCGCCAACCCCGCCGACCGTGACCACTGCCTCCAGTACATGACGGCGGTGGCTTTGCTGCGCGGCCGGCTCGAGGCGCAGGACTACGAAGACGAGTCCGCCGCCGATCCGCGGATCGACGCGCTTCGCGCGCTCATGGAGGTGCGCGAGAACCCGCGCTTCAGTCGAGACTATCTCGATCCGGAAAAGCGCTCCATCGCCAATGCCGTTCAGGTATTTTTCCGCGACGGCGCCGCGACCGAGCGCATCGAGATCGAATACCCGCTGGGCCACCGGCGCCGGCGCCGAGAAGCGCTGCCGTTGCTCCGGGACAAGTTCGCCCGCGCCGTGCGCGCGCGCCTTGCGCCGCGGCGGGCCGAGGCGATTCTCGAGCTGGCGGACGAGTCGGCGCGCCTGGAGACGATGCCGGTGGATGAGTTCGTCGAGCTGTGGGTGATTTAAGCGGGCTCCGGGCTCACTCGTAGGGCGGCCGCACGAGGACGAACTCGAAGCGCTCCGGATCGAGCCCCCGGCCGCGAAGGTCGGCGACGCATTCGGCGACGCTCGCCCCCACGGCCTCGATCCGCCGCAGGGGCAACCGCAGCGGATCGTAAATCTCCAGGGCGATCCACTGGCCGACGATCGCGTTATGCTCGTCCAGCGTCAGGCGCTCGGGCTCGCGTCCGATGAGAGTTTTCGGGTCAAAGGCGGTCGATCGGGGCATCTTCGAACCACCGATTCTAGCCTAAAACCGGTTGAGCTCGTCGATGAGGGCTTCCAGTCCCCGCTTGCGGTAGAGATTGGCCAGGCGTTGTTCCTCGGGGGAAGGGCCGACTAGGCGGTCCAGGCGCTCCTCGGCCAGATGGTGGCGGCTCGGAACCCAGAGCTCGCCGTCGTCGAACTCGACGCGGCTGACAAAACCCTTCATCGCCTCGACCGCCACGGGACGGGAGAAACGGAGCGTCGTGTCGGTGCTCACCTGCGCCGTCTCGCCGGGTCGCAACTTGAGCTCCGCGGGCACCGATCCGGCCAGGTATTCCCTCCCCAGACGGTCCTCAAGAATCCAGCCGATCTCGAAGTAGCGCACGGCGCGGCCGGAGCGGTTCCGGACCTCGAGCGCGGCATCGCGCGCCTCCTGCGGTCCGATTAGCGCAGCGCCGGCGAGCGGTTCGATGGGCGCGTCCGGCCATCGCAGGAAGGCGAATTCGACCCGGCGGCCTGAGGCGAGCGCGGTGGCGCGGCCCCGGCGGCTCACCTGCACGTCGAGCGACGGCCGGTCGGCCTCGCGCGCCAGCGACGCCAGGATCTCCTCCCGCAAGCCCTCCGGACCGCGCGCCGCCAGCACGCTCTTGAAGTAGCGGCGGTCACGCCGGGCCTCGATCTCCCAGGCGGTCATCGTGCGCCGCGAGTTGAGCCGGTCGGGCCCGTAGAAGGTCAGGTCGTCAAACAGCACGCCGTCCAGCTCCACGCGCACCAGCGGCCCGGGGCCGGTCTGGAGGGGGCGGAGCAGGCGCAAATCGATGCGCACGGGAAAGGTCTCGCCGGGAGCGACGTTAAGGCTTGGCACGCTCACGCTGGCCTTGCCCCCGGGAGTCACCTCCTGCGCCAGCACGACCAGGGTGATGCCGCGGATCGGCGCCGCGCCCGAGTTGCGCAACCGCAGCGTCGTGCGCAGGTCGACGACGAGCGCCCCGCCGCGCGGGCTTGCCTCGGAAGCTCCCCAGTCGGCCGACACCACCGTCACGGGGGACTCGGCGGGGAAATCCACGCGGAGGGTCTGCGGTGCGGCTGCCGCCGCCAGAAAGAGCGCCGCCGAAATGAGCCTACTCCACATAGACATGGTTCACCGTAACCAGGCCCGTCTCCTCGTCGACGAAACGGGCGGTCATGGCGCCTTCGGCGCTGGCCGAGACCATCACCGGCGCCGCGGCCGGATTGAGCAGCGTCAGCGAGCCCTCCAGCTCACGAATCTGGATCCCCTCAGAAGTGGATTCCACCAGGGGCGCCTCCACTCGCGGGACCCTCGGGTGAGGCAGGTGCAGCCACCAACCTCCCACGATGACGATCGCGATCGATGCCACGGCGGCCGCCACGCGCCACCGGATGCGGTTCGCGGCCCGCTCGGGCTTCGAGACGCACTCGCCCGCCTCCAGCCCGAGCTGGATGTTGGCCCGCATCTCGGCCGCCGCGCGCTCCCAATCGAAACCGGCGGGCAGTTCCGCGGCAGCCTCGCGAAACGTGGCCGCGGCGCGGCGGTAGGCTTCTACCTCCCGCCGGCATCTCTCGCACGAGCCGAGATGCCATCCGAGCCGCCAGCTCCTCCACCAGGCGAGATCCCCGCCGGCAAACAAGGCCAGGACGGCTGCCCTAGGATGCCTCATCGGTTCCTCCGCTCCAGCCACTGCCGGAACTTGATCCGGGCATTGGCGATGTGCGAGCGCACCGTCGCCTGGGAGCAGTTCAACCGGCGCGCCACCTCGGCCGCCGGCAAGCCCTCGAGATCGCGCAACACCAGCGCCAGCCGCTCGCGTTCGGTGAGCACCTGCAATCCCTCTTCGAGAAACAGCCGGCGTTCGGAGCGGAGCAGAACCTGCTCCGGGCTTTCTTCGGGCGGCGAGGCCAACGGCTCGACGAGGGCTTCCACGTCCAGGAATTCGGCGCGGCTGGTGCGCCGGAGAAAGTCGATCGCGGTGTTGGTGGCGATCCGGGACAGCCAGTGCGCCGCCTTCTTCGGGTCCTTCAGTTGCTCCTCGCGCTGGAGCGCCTTGATGAAGGTCTCCTGCGTGAGGTCCTGCGCATCGTCCACATTGCCCACGATGCGGTAGATCTGGACGAAGATCCGGCGCAGGTTCTCGGCAATGAACCGGCTGCGGCGCTCGGCCGCCTCCGCCAGCACCGGGGGCAGGGTATCGCTCATCCTTCTTCGAGCACGTCCCCGGACTGCGGCTGCCGCGATCATGTCCTACTAGGAATGACGCTGGCGCGCCCGAAGCGTGGAACCGATCGCGGTCGCAGGCCTCCGGGGGCCGCACGGGCACCCCTCCCCATGATAACGAAGCCGTCCGGCGGCCTCAAAAAAGGCGAAGGCCGCGCGCCCCCGAATTGCCCTGGAGCGGGAACGCGCGGCCGGTTGACCCTTTACCGCTTACCGCCGCCCGGCGCGCCGGCCCTGGTTCGGCGGGGTGTGGATCGGGCCCGAGCCGTCCTGCGGGCCGGTCCGGTGGCCGCGCTTGGCGCCCGGTCCCGTGCCGTCGCGCTTGGGAACGCCGCCCGTCGGGCAGTTGGGGCAGGTGCCCGGGGCAGGAGCGTTCTGAGCCATCACCGCGCCGGAAGCCGGCATCATCAGCCCGGCGGTCATCAGTGTGAGGAATCGCCTTCGCATGACGTTTGTTTCAACCTCCGATTCGGAGAAAGGCAGGCTCGGCGCCAATGTCGTCACCCTTCCCAAGTCATTAAAAACAATAGCCAAGAACGCTAGGCGTCCATTTCCGCCGCGCAGTCTCTGCACAGCAGAGACCCTGCGGCCCGCAACCATTGCGCTGCGGTTAGGTTTCGGCGCCTTCAGTGCGCCGCCGAGGCCGCCTCGAGCAGCCCCCGGTGGATCTCGCGAAAGCGCGCCGGCTCCCGCACGTACTCAGTGAAGCTCTGGACCGCCTCGGCGGCAATTCGCCGCGCGGCCGCGGCATCGCGGCCGGCGAGCGCCCGCAGCAGCCCGTAATCGTCGATGCCCTCGCGCATCTGCTCGAGCCGGATCGAGCTCGAAAAGGTGCGCCGCAGCCGGTTCGGGTAGACGATATAGGCGTCGCCGGGCGGAAGATACGTGCGGCCTTCATTGATCACCGGCTGCGTATCCTTGAACGGCTCCGGGCCCCAGTAGTTGCCGCCCCAGTGCAGAAATCCTTTGAAGTCGTGCTTGAAGTTGATCCAGTGCAGCAAGCGGGTCTTGAGCAGCGAATAGTCGATGAAGCGGTTCATGTAGCGGCCCCGAGGACTGAGCGCGGTGTAGAACCAGACCTCGCCGCCGCGCTTCCCATGCGCCTCGAGTACATCCAGCCTGTCATCGAAGGTGCCAAGCTGCGGCACCCAGATATCCACCGTCTTCTCCATGAAGCCGAGATCCTGCCGGGCGCCCACCGGCTCGATCGTGCGCACGCCCGGCATCAGGCGCCGCACCAGCTCCGCGGTTTCCACAAAGCCCTCGCGCTCCCACTCGTGCGGCTCATCCAGGATGCCCTGGAGATAGAGCTTCGTCCAGCCGCGCCGCTCGAGCAGGCGGTGGAGCTCCGGCAGGAATGCCCGCAGGAACGCCTGCGCTCTGGGATCGGTGCGCTCCAGATCGCGCTGAACCGCCCGGCCGCCCTCGACCACCCAGGCGCGGACCATCAGCGGGGCGTTGCGGACCCTCTGCCGATGCATAAGGTTGCCGCCTTCGATCGGCCCGGGCACGCCCGCTGCCTGAAACGTCTCCACGAACCGCTCGAAGTTGCTGAAATCGTAGCGAAGCGTGCCTCCCACCACCTCCGGCTCCACCAGGCGCACCGGGTTGGCGCCGATCGAGGTCTGATAGTAACGGCCCATGAAGCCCGCGATGTTCCGCATCAGTTCCCACCAGGCGTCGCTATACTGCGCACAGCCGTAAAACTGCTGGAGGTGCGAGTCGCTCAGGTTGAAGTAATTCGTGATGTACAGCGGCACCGGCGAGGGAACCGTGGCCGCGTGAACCCGCAGCCGGTAAGGGATCTGGGCGAGTGGCTCGGCGCCTTGCCGGAGGCGCAGCACTCCCCGGTAAAGACCCGGCTCCTGATTGGCGGCGACGGTGACGGTGATCCAGACGGCACGGGTCTGGTTCTTCTTCACCGTGAGGGGGAACTCATCGAGCAGGGCGTCCGGAAACAGCGCCGGGGCTTTCCGCACCAGCTCCTCCTCCGGCGTGTTCGGCGTGTTGGAGGTGACGACGACGTACTCCACCGAGCGCACGCTCACCGACTCGATGGGCATACCCGGGCCGGTGAGTGGCAGCGCGTCCACCGACAGATCGCCCACCGCCTCCCGGGCGCGCAACGCGAGCTGGATGCTCACGTGCGAGTTGCGCGCCGCGTCGAACTCCGCCCGCTCGAGCCGGCGGGCGCCGGCCGCATCTTCGGGGAAGACCTTCTCGAGCGCGTCGACGAACCAGTAGTCGAGCTTGGAGCGCCGGGCGCACGCACTCGAACCGGCAGCCAGCAGGAGGGCCGCAACCAGCGCGACACAGCGCCACCGGGGATGACCGCAGCAGGATCTCTCGTTCACCGTAATGCCTCCAGCAGCCGGCGCTGGAGCCGGCGGAATGTCTTCACGTCACGAACGTAGTCGTTGATGTGCGGAATGGCCTCGGCCGCCAGGCGGCGCGCCTCGACCGGATCGGCCCGCTCGAGCTCGCGCAGCAGTTCGTAGTCTTCGATGCCCTCCCGCATCGCCTCCAGCCGGATCGAACTCAGCACGGAGTTCCGCGCCGGATCGGGATAGACGATGGCATTGTCGCCGGCGGGCAGCAGCGTCCGGTTCTGGTTGATGACGAGCTGCACGTTGTCGAACGGCCGCGGGCCCCAGTAGTTGCCGCCCCAGTGCAGGAAGCCGGTAAAGTCGTGCCGGAAGTTGAACCAGTGCAGCAGGCGCACCTTGAGAAGCGCGAGGTCGATGAAGCGGTTCAGGTACCGGCCCTGGGGCGCAATGCAGGTGTAAAACCAGGCCCGCCCGCCTTTGTCCACGTGTGCCCGGATCAGCTCGAAGCGGCGGTCAAAGCTGCCGAGCACGGGCACCCAGATATCGCACACGTCGGCGAAGAACCGTATGTCCTGGTCCAGGCCCACCGCGTCGATTGTCGGGATGCCGGGCAGGCTTTCGCGAATGATCCGGGCGTAACGCTGGTAGACAGGGGCTTCACGGTCATGCGGCTCGTCGTGGACGTGCTGGATGTAACGCTTCTCCCAGCCCTTCTCCTTGAGGTGGGCGTATAGTGCGCCGAGAAAGCTCCGCAGGTACTGCTCGCCGCGGGCGTCCGAGGGCTCGAGCTCGCGCCGCACTGCCCGTCCGTTCTCCACCACCACGGCCGGCACGGTCATCGGGGCATAGTAGCCCCCGCTGCGGCTGAGCAAGTGCCCGCCCTCGATGGTGCCGATGAGGCCCGCCCGCTCGAAGGTGGCCACCCAGCGGTCCAGCCGGGAAAAGTCCCAGCGGATGGCGCCGCCCGCCACCGTCGGCTGGGCCAGGCTCGTCACCGGCGTCAGGATCACGTTCTGGCGGCGCGCGGCCATCACGCGCCCGATGTTTTCGAGCAGTCCCCAGTAGGCCTCCGAGTACTCCTCCTCGATTTTGTAGAAGCGGCGCAGATTCGACAGGCTGAAGTTGAACCAGTTGGTGACCTGAAGCTTCTGCTCGGCGGGCACCGCAGCAGCGTAGACGCGCACGGCAAAGGAGGCGGCCGCCGCTTCCGCGTCGGCGTCGAGGAAGCGGATTCTGCCCCGGTAAAGGCCGGGACGGCTCTCGGGCGGCACACGCACCGTCAGCCAGACGGCGTAGGTGCGCCCGGCGGGCAGCTCGAAGGGGAACTCCTCGCGCAAGGGATCGGGAAATAGCGCGGGCGCGGCGCGGATCACTTCATCGAAGGGGGTGCCGGGCGGGTTCGAGCCGACCGGGACGTAGTCGACCCAGCGCGCCTGAACCTCGAGCTGCGCCTGCTCCCGTTGCGGTGGCTCCACCTCGACGCGCAACTTCGGCACGCCGCCGGCCGAGCGCACGGCGAACTGGAGGCTCACATGCCCGTTGCGCGGCGCAGGCCACTCCCGTTCGCCCGTCTTGTTGGTTCCCGGGCGGTCGTCCGGAAAGACCTTCTCGAGCGCGTCGACCGGCCAGACCTCCAGCCGCCCCCGGGGGCGGCAACCGGCGGCGAGCGCCAGCAGGCACAGCGCCGGCGCCCACCGCCGCATGAATCTCAACCAGGTTGGCCTATGGTGCGGCATCACTGTTATTAGAGACGATCGTCTCCGATATGGCAAGTCCGGCCGCTCGCGCGCCGCGAATCCGGCTGATATACTGGGCGGGTTCCGGGGGGAGGTCCAGGCGGAGAGGGTGGCGGTGGAGAAGCCGATCGTAAGCGCCGGCGACGCCGCGCGTCTCATCGAGGACGGCCGCACTGTGGCCATCGGCGGCTCCGGCGCCGGCCACGCCATCCCGGACCTGCTGCTCCGCGCGCTGGGGCGCCGCTTCGCCGAAACGGGCCGGCCGCGCGCTCTCACGCTCCTGCACGCCTTCGGCGTCGGCAATCAGAAGGATCGCGGCCTCGAGCACATGGCCTTTGCCGGGATGTACCGCCGGGTGATCGGCGGCCACTGGTCCATGGCGCCGTCGATGGCGAAGCTCGCCGCTCAAAACGCCTTCGAGGCTTATTGCCTTCCCGCGGGGGTCATGGTGCAACTGTTTCACGCGGCGGCGGCCGGCAGTCCGGGGTGGCTCACGCGCGTCGGGCTGCACACCTTCATCGACCCGCGCCTGGAGGGCGGCAAACTGAACGCCAAAGCGAAAGAGGACCTGGTGGAGTTGGTCCGCCGCGATGGCCAGGAGTACCTCTTCTATCGCACGGTGCCGATCGAGGTGGCGCTCCTGCACGCTTCGGAAGCCGACCCGGAAGGCAACCTGGGTATGAATCGCGAACCGGGCTTTTGGCACAACGGTGCGCTCGCCCAGGCGGCCAAGGCCTCGGGCGGCATCACCATCGCGGCGGTGCAGCGCCTGGTGCCGCGGCGGGGTATTCACCCCCGCGACGTGCGTGTGCCCGGCTGCTTCGTCGATTACCTGGTGCTCGACCCCGAGCAGGGCCAGACCTTCCAGACCCACTGGGAGCCCTCCTGGACCGGCGACGCGCTCAAACCCGAGGAAGAGTTCGGCGACTACCCCTTGAGCGTCCGCAAGGTGATCGCGCGCCGGGCGGCGCTCGAGCTCGCTCCCGGCGCCGTCCTCAACGTCGGCTTCGGCATTCCCGACGGCGTCGTGAAAGTGGCGCGCGAGCAGGGCTTGGCCGCCACCGTCGTGCCCACCATCGAGCACGGCCAGTTCGGCGGCATCCCGGCGGAAGGGCTGGATTTCGGCGCCATGTATAACCCGACGGCGATCGTCGAAACCGGCCACATGTTCGACTTCTATCATGGCCGCGGCGTCGACCAGTGCTATCTGGGCTTCCTCGAGATCGACCGCGAGGGCAACGTCAACGTCAGCAAGCTCGACGGCACCATCATCGGCACCGGCGGCTTCATCGACATCTCGCAGGGCGCGCGCAAGTGCGTCTTCTGCGGAACGCTCTCGGTGCGGGCGCGCCTCGAGCTCGCTGGCGGCCGCATCCGGTATCTCGAACCGGGCCGGCCCAAGATCGTTCCCGCCGTCGCCCAGATCACCTTCAGCGGCCGCTATGCCCGCGAGCTCGGCCAGCAGGTGCTCTACGTCACCGAATCGGCCGTCTTCCGGCTCACCCCGGAGGGACTGCGCCTCGAGGAGATCGCGCCGGGGCTGGACGTCGAGCGCGACATCCTGCCGCAGATGGGTTTCCGGCCGCTCGTGGCCGAGCCTCTGCGGGAGATGCCCGAGGCCCTGTTCCGCGAGGAGCTCCTGCCGCGCGAGCTGTTCGCGAATTACCGATAAGTCATGACCTACACGAACCTGCTCGTCGAAGTGAGCGAGCGCGTGGCGCTCGTCACGGTGAATCGTCCGGAGAAGCGGAACGCGCTCGACCGCGCCACATTCCTCGCTCTGGACGATTGCTTCACACGCTTGGCCGAAGATCGCGAGGTGGGCGCGGTGATCCTCACCGGCGCGGGCGAGAAAGCCTTCGTCGCTGGGGCGGACATCACGAACCTTGCGGGTCTCGATGCCTTCGGCGCGCGCGAGTGGGCGGTGCTCGGCCAGCGCGTCTTCTCCCGGATCGAGCAGATGACGAAACCCGTCATCGCCGCCATCAACGGCTACGCGCTTGGCGGCGGCCTCGAGCTGGCGCTGGCGTGCCATCTTCGCATCGCCGCCGAAGGCGCCCGCCTGGGCCTGCCGGAGCTCAAGCTCGGCATCATCCCGGGTAACGGTGGGACGCAGCGGCTGCCGCGCCTGGTGGGCAAGGGCCGCGCGCTCGAGATGATGCTGACGGGCGAACCGGTTTCGGCCGAGGAGGCCTGGCGAATCGGGCTGGTCAACCAGGTGGTGCCGCGGGGGCACCTGATCGAGGCGGCGCGCGCGATGGCGCGCAAGATCCTCACCAACGGGCCGCTCGCCGTCGGCATCTGCTTGCAGGCGGTGCACTACGGTCTCGAGATGCCCTTCGAGGCGGCGCTCGCCTGGGAGGCCTCCCAATCCGGCCTCGTCACGGGCACCGAGGACGCTCAGGAAGGCTTTCGCGCCTTTGTCGAGAAACGCCCGCCCGTCTTCCGCGGCCGGTAAGCCTGCACCCGTACGAGCGTTGTGGTAAATCGATGGACATGCCAACCAATCGCCGCAGATTCCTCGCAGGCGCCGCGGCGGCGGCGCTTCCCGCCGCCTGTCGCCGCCAGCCGGCTTCACAGGGCCCCGACCCGAGCGAGGTCGACCGCGCCGCCCAGCAGCCCGTCTTGCGTCTGAACGGGCTCAACTCGCCTGTCATCATCGACTCGCTCCGCCTGCTCAGGAAGGATCGGGAGTACTTCGTCCACGTGCGCTCGAAAGACGGCGCCGAAGGCATTTCCGTCACCAACCCGCCACGCGCCGACTACCTGCATCCGATCCTCAACCAGCTCGTGATCCCGTTCTTCCTGGGGAAGGACGCGCGGGATCTCGAGAACCTGCTTTGGGAGCTCTACCGCTGGCACGACAACTACAAGCTTTACGGCCTGGCGCTATGGAGCCCGCAGGCCTGGGTGGAGTTCGCCATCCTGGACATGCTCGGCCGGATCCTGAACCGGCCGATGGGCGCGCTCCTCGGCGAGGTGCGGCGCAAGGAGGTGGCCATCTATGTGGCGAGCGGCCGGCGCGACACCACGCCCGAGCAGGAGATCGAGCACCTGCGCGCGCTGCTGGAAAAGTCTGGTGCGCGGGCTCTGAAGTTCCGTATCGGCGGCCGCATGAGTCGCAACGCCGATGCCATGCCCGGACGCACCGAGCGGCTGATCCCGCTGGTGCGGCAGAGCTTCGGAGATACCATCGACATCCACGCCGACTCGAACAGCTCCTACGACGCGCCGAACGCGATCCGCGTCGGGCGCCTGCTCGAGGAGGTCAAGGCGGTTTACTTCGAGGAGCCTTGTGAATTCGACCACCTGGAAGAGACCAAGCAGGTGGCCGACGCACTCGCCATCCCCGTGGCGGGCGGCGAACAGGAGTACAGCCACTGGCGCTTCCGGTGGATGATTCTCAACCGGGGCGTCGACATCGTCCAGCCGGATCTCCACTACTACGGCGGCATGATCCGCTCGATGCGCGTGGCCCGAATGGCCGACGTCGCGGGCATGCCCACCACGGTGCACATCTCCGGCGGCTTCGGCTTTGTCTACATGCTGCACTTCGCCTCGGCGGTGCGCGACCCTGGCGCCTATCAGGAGTACAAGCTCGGCACCGAGCGTTATAACGCCTGGTTCGAGCCGCCCATCACGGTTCGGGAGGGCCGAATGAGCGTGCCGGAGGGGCCGGGCGTGGGAATACGCGATCTCAAAGGGCTGCTCGAAGGCGCCACCGTGGTGGCTTGAGCGATCGACTATACTAAAGCGGGACAGGATTGGTGACAAAGAGATCCTGTCCGGCCGGCCGGCCCGGCGGAAAGGAGGTTTCATGAGACAGAGGAAGGTCTTTGCGGCAATCATCCCCGTGCTGCTCCTGCTGGCTTGCGGTCCGAGCGAAGAGCCGGAGGCCATCGTCGAGGACATCGTCAAGGCGGCGCCGCAGAACGTCGAGCTGCTGCTCGATAAACCCTCGATCAGCGTCATTCGCGTGACGCTGCCTCCGCAAGCGCGGCTACCGATGCACCGCGGCGGCGACCGCGTGGTCTACTCGCTTTCCGATTACAAGCTCCGCTATCTGACTCCCGGCACGGAGGGCAAGATCCAGGACTTCCGCGCGGGTGACATCCACTGGCATTCCTCGGGCACGCACGCCGTGCAGAACATCGGCCCGATCGAGGCCCGGTACCTGGTGGTGACCCGCAAAGGCGTCAATCCGACGCCGGGCGTCACGTCGAACATCGCCGAGCTGGCGCCGGACAAAGCGCGTGTGATCTTCGAGAACCGCGACTCGAAGGTGATCGAGATCACGCTCCAGCCCAAAGATAAGCTGCCGGTGCACAACGCGGCCGGACGCGCCGTCTACACGCTGACGGCGGCCAAGCTGCGCTTCACCGCCGGCGGCCAGACCACCGAGGAGGAATGGCCGGAGGGCGCGGCGCACTGGCACGACGGCGGCGAGCATGCGGTGGAGAATCTCTCGGCCGCCCCGGTAAAGTTCCTCATCTTCGAGATGATGTAAAAATCGGGGACAGTACACTCAATCCCCAATTTCGGCCCTCCAGGGCGTCTCTAGCGCGAAGCTGAGGAAGAGAACTTGTCGTTCAACTGCGCCAGCACCCGGCGTGCCTCGCTGATTTGCCGCTCGAGCTCCGCCTTGTGCCGCCAGGCCACCTCGTCGAGACGCTGGCCGCTGGCGGCGAGGACCTGCTCGATCTCGCGGAGATAGCGCTCCGAGAGCTTCAGCCGTTCGGGCACGGTCTCGGGATTGTGGAATCCGGCGCCGTTGACCGTGACGTAAACGGGCGTGGTGTGCGCCATTTGAGCTTTGGCCGCCTGACAGCGCGCGGCGATCCAGAGGCCCCGCTCGGCGGGGAGCTCCACCTCGGCCACCAGCCGCTCCGCCTGCGCGCCTTCCTGCCGCGCCAGCACCTTGCCGTGGCCGACGATCTCGACCGCGGCGAGCGGCACCTGCTGGCGATGGCCGAGCGCCTCGGCGCGCACACGGAGCCTCGTGCCCGGGGCGACATCGAGCGTTTCGCCGGGAAGCTTCCCATTGACTTCGAGCAGCAGCACCGGCCCAGTGGTGGCGAAAGTGTGGCCGCGCTTGACGGCGTCGAGCCAGTTCTCGAAGTTGAACTCCTTGCCCACATAGGTATAGAACCGGGCGTCGCCGATCTGCGAGCCTCGTTCCTCGAGGCCGTATCGCTCGCCGCGCCCGCACCAGGGAAAGTCCGATCCGGCCAGCGCCGTCAGCCGGTAGCCGAGATCGAGGAAATGATAGTAGTGATCGAGAGCCAGCGGACCTTCGAGGACACAAAACTGTGCGAGCTCGAGAAAATCGACCTTGCCCCGCAGGATGTTGAGCGTCATTCCGCGGTAGCCGTGGAAGCTCATCCCCTGGTGAGCGAAGCCAGAAACGCCGCCAAGCTCGTGCACGCGGTCGAAGACGCGGTCATAGGAGTAATAATCGCGAGGATTCCTTACCAGCTCGCGCGCGCCCAGCGAGATGGTGTGGCCGATTTCGGGCGTGCGCGGCTCCTCCTGGCCCGGCGAAAGGATGTGGCTGCCCTCGCGGTAGCGCCCGCGGGGGCCGAAGGCGTACTGCGTGTAGTAAGTCGCCCAGAAATCGCCCATTTCGAGAAGGTTGCCGACGTGGACGTCTTCGGCCGCCATCCAGCGCACGATTGCCGCGTCGTCGCGCGGGGAGCGCTGGAGGTGGACGTGGTCGTCGGCCGAATACCAGCCCCGCGCGGGCATGTCGATCCAGCGCTCCAGGCGCCAGACCGGCTGCGATACCTCGCCCGGCTTCAGCACGAGGGTGTGCGTCTGCGCCAGATACTCGTAGCCTTTCGAGACGCGGATGGTGTATCGGCCCGCCGGCAGTTGCACCTCGAAAGCGCCGTCGGCATAGAAGGAGCCGTCGGGCAGCACAGCCCAGCCCTCGGCCCGGTCATTGCGGCCCCACATCACTCCCACCGCCTGTTTCGGCACCGGGATGGCTGTCTCGGAAACGGCCACCGCGCCGGCGGCGCGCGGCCGCACGCCCCCTTCGCCCTCGACGAGAACGCGCACCGGTGTCGGCTTGCCCGTCGCCGCCTCCAGGATGCGCACCCGCAGGGTCGCCTCGCGGCTCGCCTGCGCGGAATGAATTACGGCGTAGAGAAATGCTCCGGCAAGGGCCGCGCGAACAGGCAGCGGCCAGCGGATTCTGTCAAGACGGGCCATACGGGGTCCCTCCAGTCTTAGTTCCGCCGTCGAACGAGCTCGACGAGCCCACGCCACTTGCGGTGGATGAGCTCGGCAAGGTTAAGCAACACGGCAAGGCCGAGCAGCCCCGGCCAGAGGCGCAGTGTGGCGGCCACCGCGCGCCCGCCCGAATCGAAGACCTGGCGCGCCGGAGGCTCGAGCCGCCCGCCGGTGAATTCCGCCACCTGGCGGAGCAGCGTTTCGTTGGAGCCGTAATCGTTGAGCTCCTGCTCCTGCCGGTAGAAACCCAGCTCCGGAAAAACGGGCGAGACCTCGAGCGGCCGTATGCGGAACAGGCCCTGTTCTTCGCTGATCGGCGCCCGGCCGCGCCAGGCGCCCGCGGCGACCTTGGAGAGGCTCAGGGGCCGGCGGAAGCCGTTCGGCCCGAGGATGAAGATGTCGGGCACCTCGGCCGGTTCGGCGATGTGCCGCGCCAGACGGTAGTCGGCGACGATCTCCTGGTTGGCGCTGTCGAAGCCGACATACGCCTCCGCCGCCTGAGCGCGGGGCAGCAGGTCTCGCATCAGATTGATCCAGAACTTGTCGAAGCCCTGCCAGCCCACCCAGTCCGCCGCCCAGCGGCTCTTGGCGTCGGAGGTGAACACGGCGGCCCGGCCGAGCCCATACTGCCAGCGCGCCAGCAGGGGATCCTCCCGGTCGGCACGCATCAGCATCTCGGCCGTCGGCTTCATCTCGAAACGGACGTAGCCTTTGAGCGCCGGCGCCGAGTCCATGCCCACGCCTTCGAAGATCTCGCTTCGCTTCAGCACGACAGGCCGGATGGGCTTCTCGACGGCGGTCGAGCCGGTGTGTTCCAGGACGTCGCGCAGCAGCACCTGCTCGAGCCCGGCCGGATCGGAAACCAGGTAGGCCTTGCCGTTGGCCAGCGTGGCCACGCGCTCCAGGTACTGTTTGTTGACGTCCTGACCCAGACCGACCGTCGAGATCGTCACCCGCTGGCGGGCCGCGTCCTGAGCCAGCGCAAGGCTGTCGCCCTCTTCCGAGATCCCGTCGGTGAGCAGCACGATGTGCTTGAAGGTCGCCTTCACCGGTAGGATCCGGCGGTAGGCCTCGGCCAGGGCGGGCGCAATTTGCGTGCCCCCGTCGGCGGTGATGCCGGCAATCAGCCGTTTAATCAGGTTGCGGTCCTCGGCCAGCCGGATCGGCACCGCCCACTGGAAGGAGTTGTCGAAGATCAGCACGCCGACCCGGTCCACCGGCCGCAGGTTCTCCACCACGTTGATCGCGGCCTGGCGCGCCAGTTGCATCTTGCGCCCTTCCATGGAGGAGGACTTGTCGATGATCAGCACCAGGCAGGTGCCCTCGGGCGACTCCGGCGGCGCCAGGCGGGCCGGCAAGGCATCCTCGAGCGGGTCGGGCAAATGCTTGTACTCCTCGAGGTAGATGTTCTTCTCGCCGGCGATCACCAGCAGCCCCCCACCCTGGCGCACGTACGTCTCGAGAGCGCGCTTGCGTTCGAGCGGCATCGCCTTGAGATCGAGGTTATTGAGAACAACGATCTCGAACCTGGAGAGATCCTCCGGCCAGTCGCCGGCGAGTGGTTCCACTTCGAAGCGGCCCGCCTCGAGCAGGCCGAGAAAATGGCGCTCGGTACCGGGCGGATCCTCGGAGACATACAGCACCCGGGGCCGGCGCAGTACGAGCGCCTGCGCGAAGCGGACTTCCCCCAGTTCAGCCGAGCGGATGCTGCCCGCGAGGTCGAACGCGCCGCTTTCGCTCAAACTCGCGTACGCCCGGATGTGATTGAGGCCCGGTTCCAGGACCACCTGGCTCGAGCCCAGCAGCTTTCCCTCGGCGCGGATTTCCACTGTGCCTTCGGCGCGCCGCGGCGACACCAGGGTGAGATCGATGGGAAAGCGTTCACCGGTGAAGGCCGCTGCGGGAAAGCTCACCGTCTCCAGACGCAGCTCCGGGCGGCGGCGGCCGGCCAGCGGATAGGTGTCCACCGGAATCCCCTGCTCACGCGCTTGCCAGACGGCGCGGACGATGCTGCCGCGGTTTTCCCGGCCGTCGGAGATGAGCACGATCCGGGGCACCAGCCCGGCGGGCATGGCGGCGATCGCCTCGAGAAGCGCTGCCTCCAGATTGGTGCTCCGGCCCTCCTCACCCGTCGTATGCCGGAGCTTCCAGCCGGCGGCGTTCTCTTCGGGCATCGGCAGCCGCGTCTGGCGCGCGAACGGGACCACGCGCATCCAATGCCGGCCGCGGGCGCGTTCGAGCTCGGCCACCAGGCGGGAGGCGCGCTCGAGGTCCTCCTCGGAGACGCTCGCAGAGGTGTCGACCAGCGCCGCCACCGCCATCTTGGTTTCCCAGACGCCCAGGCGCGGCTCGCAGAGCGCGAGGAGGATAGCGGCGATCGCGCAGATCTTAAGGATGAGTCCGGTGCGGCGCGCCAGGCGGGACCACTCCCAGATCGCCCAGGCGATCAGGGGCAAAAGCAACAGCAGGGGCCACCACCGCACGAGCGTCATGAGGCCCTCCGCAAGGATCGCGCCGCGAGGGCACGCATGCGGCGTTGCCAGCCGTGGATCCAGCTCACGGCGGAGCGGGCCGGCTCAGCCGCACGACCCCGCGCGCGGCCGAAGCGAAGCCACTCCACCACCACCAGCAGAGCCGCCAGCGCCGCCAGGGGCCACCACAGCTCCCGGAACGGCGCCGGATAGATCCGCGGAGCGGGCAGCCCGTTCAGCGCCGAGGCCGGCGGATCCCACTTTCGGGTGGCCACCTCGGGCAGGTTCATCGAGTAGACGACCTCGCGGTCTCGGGTCACGACGCGCACCAGGCCGGGAGCGCCGGAATAGAATCGCAGGCGGTCGCCCTCCAAGGTCGCAGGCAGGGTCGCTCCCGTTTCCGAAAGGACCTTGATGGAGTTCGGATCGGAGCCCTCGTCGAGCGCCAGTTCCACGGTTCCCACGCTGCCCGCATTGAGTTCCCAGCGCCGGAAAACCGCCGACTCGATCCAGCGCAAAATGTTCGCCGCAAGCAGCGGCGCCGCGAGCTGGTAACGCGCCGCGCCGTCCATCGGATCGAAACCGAGCACGACGGTCTTGCGCAGGCTCCTGGCGTCGCGCGCGGCGAGGATCACCGGGCCGGCATCGACCGATGCCACCACGTCGAAACCATCGATCGGCGCGAGCACGCGAGCCGAACGGAGCTGGAACTCCTGGGTATTGAGACCTGCTGCGATGGGGTGGCTCTGATTCCAGGCGCGGACCACGGCGGAGGTGACCTTGCCGCTCACGGGCACGGGGCCGCCCGCCGGCGGCTCGATCCACAGCGTGTGCGCCTCGAGCGCGCCGGGCGGCAGGCAACGATCCAGCACGACCAAATCCGCCGGTTCTTCGGAAACTTGTCCCGGCTTCCGGTACACGGCTTCGACGAACGGGCTGGCGTCGAAGACAGCTCGGAGCCGCTCGGGCCGGTCCGAGTACACGAGTACTTTCAAGGATCGCTGCGCCGGGAGCTCGACCCGGGCCCGGTCATCGGCGGGAAACCCATCACCCGGTTCCAGCGCAAGCTCCACCGTGGCCGCGGCGCGAGTTCTTAAGGGGAGGGTGAGCTCCGCTTCGGCGCCGGCGTCCAGAGCGAGCGATCGAAATCCGGCGGGGGATCCAGCAAGCTGCGCGCGGAGCTCCACGCGGCGCGCCTTGACGCCGTAGTTGTGCACCGAAACGTACATCTCCCACAGGTCCGCCTCAGTCGGCGAGTGCCGCAGCCCGATTTTGCGGATGCCGGCGTTTTCGATCCGGTTCTCCACCAGGAGCAGGCGCAGGCGGGGAATTTCGACCGCAGTTGTGGGGTCGTCCGCGGTGCGGGCGCAGCCGGCGTAGACGATCTCACCCGGCCGGCGCGCATGGAGTCTCTGCACCCGGCGGGCGAAATCGAACGCCTGCTCCAGATGAAGCGCTCCTGCGCCAGGTTGGGACTCCTCGATGGCGCGCCTCAGCAGTTTGCGGTCGGTCTCGAACGCCGTCACCGGCGTAGCAAGCGCCTCGGCTCGCACCAGGATCACGCGGTCCTCGGCGGGCAGGGCGTCCAGATAGCCGAGAGCGAGCTCCCGCGCCCGGTCCATGAGCGTTCCGGAGTCGGTGCGTGCCGCCATCCAGGCCGAGGTGTCCAGAAGGAGCACATGGTCTTCCGCCCGGTCCTCCCGACTGCCCCAGCGCACTTGTGCCGCCGCGAGTAGCAGCAGCGCCAGGGCCAGAAGCTGGAGCACGAGCGACAGCGGCTCGCGGATGCGCCGCCGCCGGCGGATCTCGGTCAGGCGCGCTGCCTGGCTCCAGAAACGCAACGAAGCAACCACCTGCCGCCGCCGGGCACGATCGAGCAGGTAAAGCGCCGTGATGAGGGCGGCCGTGACGCCGAACAACGCCATCAGCTCGCCCAAGCTCAGATTGACCAGATGCATTCAGCCCAGCGCTCCGACGTAAGAGAGCGGCCCGAAGATGGCCTCTTCGACCGGCGTGCTGGTGGACAGCCCGACGTAGCGCCCGCCGCTGGCGAGCGCTACCCGCTGAAGGTCGCGCGCATAACTCGCGAAGGCCTCGGCATAGCGCCGGCGGGCCTCGCCGTCGAAGTCGATATGCAGGACGGCTCCCGTTTCGGCATCCACCAGTTCGAGCTCTCCGCTGGCGGACGGCTCGCGGTCCTCTTCGTCCCAGATCTGGACCAGGAACAGCTCGTGGCCGAAATCGGCCAGATACTGAAGCGGGCGCTCGCTGCCGCCGTCATCGAAAAAGTCGGAGATGACGATGAGCAGACCGCGCTGGAGGAAACGGGTGCTGAACTGACGAACCACGGCGAGATAGTCGGTGCGGCCCTGAGGCTCGAGCGCGCTCAGGTAATCCACCACGGGCGCGAAGCGGTGGCGGCCGCCCCAGCAGTGAAACGGGTCGCCCAGGTGGTCCGAGAACGGCAGCACGGAAATGGCGTCCAGCCGCACGAGCCCCACGTAGCAGAGCGCCGCCGCCAGCCGGCGCGCGTAGTCGAACTTCGTGCCGGCCCCGGTGGCCATCGAGCGGCTGACGTCGAGCAGCAACCGCACGGGGATGCGCGGCTCGACGTGGAACATCTTCATGAACAGCTTCTCGAAACGCAGGTAGGCCCGCCAGTTGACCGCCCGGAGGTCGTCGCCGTAGTGGAAATGCCGGTGGTCGAGGAATTCCAGACCCGGGCCCGCCTGCCGCGACGGATTGTGCCCTCCCACCAGCCCCGGGAAGGACTTCTGCCAGCGGATAGCCAGCCGTTCGAGCTTTTCGAGGAAGCCTCGCTCAATGAATGGCTTCTGCGCCAACGCCGTTCCTTTTTTCAGTATAGCGGCGCTGTCCGGCAGGGCCTTGCCACTTACGGGCGCATGAGCACGTAGTAGAAGGCCACGCGGTCTTCCCCGGGCTCGAGATAATCGCCGAGAGCATGCAGCAGAGCCGCCGGCATCCGGCGCGAAACCCACCTGCCGATCAGCATCCCCTCGTCGACGGCGCGGATCTCGTCGTGGAAGGTCGTGAAATCGTCCAGGCGGACGAACTCCTCGGTGAAGCTTACATCCATCTCCCCACGGAGCAGCCCGAACTGATAGCGGCCCTCGATCCTTCCGCCGGAGGGAGTGAAGCGCAGGCGGAACAGTACGGGATTGGCCTGGTTGAGCAGGCTGACGTTAGGGCGGGTCAGCCAGACGAGATTGCCTTGCCACTCGCCCTCAAGCTGCGAAGCCGTGGGGATGCGGACGCGGGGATCGGAAAAGATCCGGTGATGATCCTCGACCGACATCTTCTCGAAGGGGTAATTATTGCGCTCCATGACGAAGGTGGCGAACTCGACTCCGTGGGGAAACTCGCCAAGGTGCATGACGCCGATGGCGCTGTCTGCGTCGATCACCTTGATGGTGTCGTAAACGATTCGGTAGGGTTGGTTCCGGTAGCGAAGCAACAGGATGCGGTCGCCGCCGCGGAAGTAGCGGCGGGCGTCGTCTGGATAATCGACTTCGCGGACTTCCGGGTCGCCGGGCAGAAAATCGAGCTCGTAGTTGACCACGTGGCCGCGCGCCAGGCCGTTTTCGATCCGGTCAAACCGCTTCCAGAAGCTACCGCCGGCGAAGATCGCCCCGGCGCCCACCTCCTCACCGGTCAGGCCTGCCCCTCGCAGGCGCTCCTCCCAACCGAGCAACGTGTCGCGGGCGAAGGAGCCCTTCCAAAAAGAGTCCCGGAAGATCCGCTTCCGCTCGAAGTCGATGCGCACCTGGCCGGTATTGATCAGGCTTTCGAGCGGAAGCGTCGGCGTGTCGCGCAGCAGGGCCTGTAGCTCCGCGGTTGGCACTGTGCTGAAGTAATCCGGCGTCTCGGCGCCACGCAGCACGTCGGCGCGCACGTCCTCCTGAAGAGCCCCGGGGCCGGGCGCCAGCGGGTCATACTCGGTGAGGACGAAATGGGCCGTGAAGGCCAGGAAGCGCATTTGGGCCTGGAGCTTGATCAACGGGTCGTCGGTGCCTGTCACCCGGAACGAGGTTAGAAAGTCGGCCAGGTTCCGCGCAGCGGGCAGATCCTCGAAGGTGCGGAACTCAAGATAGGCCGTGCCGCGCTCCTCTCGGCCCGCCGGGGTCTCTTCCCAAAGCCGGGCGTAGAGCGTCGTGTAGTCCTCGAGAAGCTCGTTGACGGCGCGCAGGCCGCCCGAGCTATCGCGCTGAAGGTACTTGGTGCCCTCGAGCGTGTAGCGGCGGCCGGGCGGAGTCTGGAACTCCAGCCGGTAGCGCATCTCGGCCTCGCGGGTCGCCTCGTTGATTCTTAAGTAGTTGAACCGGCTTCGCCGCTCGTCGATGGAGAAGCTCACCGGGCCGGCCCCTTCGAAGCTGCCGAAGCGAATCGTTCCCTCCAGTTGCGCCTCGTGTTCGGCCCCTTCGATGAAATCGTTGACGTCGGCAATCCGCATGCGGACGTGGAAGCTGAGATCCGCGGCATCCGTGGCGCGGCCTTCCCAGGCCGGGCGGCCTGAGGCGTGGAACCAGCCTGCCATCGTTTCCTCGAAGGTCAAGCCCACACCTTCGGGGAGACGGGTCTCCATCAGGGGCCGGAGCAGCCGGTTCACCGGAACGTCACGGTCTTTGACCCGACAGAGCAGGTAGTAGAAGCCGAAGCGGCGGCCTTGTTCACTCTCCTCGACATGGAACAGGCCGAGCGAGGCTGCCGGAAAGACGCCGGCGGTGCCGGCCGGGGCCGGAGCGACCCACTTGCCCACCATCAGGTCCGCCGTTAGGCGCCGGATCTCGTCGTGAAACGGGGTGAAGTCGTGAAGCTGGAAGTGATTGGCGGTGAAGCGGGGCGTCACCAGGCCTTCGATCAGCCCCAGCAGTTGATAGCGACTCTTAAGGCGTCCGTCGGGGGTGAGCTCGAACTGGAGATACGCCAGGCTCACGGCGTGGTTGGCGTTCGAGATCACATCCATGCGCCAGGCGCCGCTGAGCTCGGCCTTCTCGGGCCGCGCCCCGATGTCCCAGAGGCGGCGATGATCCTCCACCGTCATGGCCTCGAAGCCGTATTCGCGCACCATCGGGAAGGTGAACAGCCGCCGCCCGTGTGGAAACACCCCCAGATAGACGCGGCCGACGAGCAGGTTGTCCTGAATGACCTTGAAGACGTCGTAGAAGCCCTGCCAGGGCGGATCGGTGTAGCGCAGCAGGATGTAGCGGCCGGGATCCAGGTCTCCGGTTCGCTCGGCGAGCTCGACCTCTTCGACGATGTTGCGCGCCTGGATGCGGTCGTCGGCGTCGCTGGTGATGCCGCCGAGGCGCCCATCCTGGGGGAGGAAGCGCTTCTTGAAGCCGGCGAAGAGGGCGGCCGACATCGCGTTCAGCACGTGGCCCTTCGGGAAGAACCCTTTCCAGAAGGCGTCGTTGCGGATCCCGCCGGAGGCCAGGTCGATGTCGCGCCGCCCGCTGTTGAGCATCCATTCGACCGGCTTGGTCACGCTGCGGCGGAATAGCCGGTCAAGCTCCTCTTCGGTCCAGCCCGCCACCGCCCGCGCGTCGATCCGGGCCAGGCTGAAGCTTGCGGGCGGCGCCGGGTAGGCTTCCCCCTGAAGTTCGCGAACTTTGCGCTCGGCGATGCGCTCGGCAAGCGCGGCAATCGTCAAGAACGGGTTGACTCCGAGCGAGGTGGGGATGATCGAGCCGTCGGCGACGAAGAGCCCTTTATGGACGCTGCCGTCGGAGGAGTAGACCCGCCCGAACTCATCGACGGCGCCCTGCCCCGCGTCGTCGCCCATCGGGCAGCCGCCGAGCGGGTGCGCCGTAATCAAGTGCCGGAGGTTGAAGATGGTCCACAGCGGATTGGCGATGAAGCTCGCGCCCTGCGCCCTCGCGTGCCTCCGCAACTCGTCGTTGATGCGTGCGAAAGCGGACTGCCGGCCGGCATCCTTCCAGACCACCTCAGCGCGTCCGTCCGGATCCCACCACGGGCGTTGAAACTCGATGATGCCGCGCGCGTCGTCGAAGCCCATGCACAGATAGAGCATGGTGTGATTGAGCGCGCCGTCGGGGTGATGAGGCCTGAAGGGGTCGAAGTCGCGCAGCAGGCGGCGCTGCTCTTCGCGCTCGTCGCCGGTGTCGGAATCCTCGCCGCGCAGCGCGCCAAAGGCGAGCTTGGCGGCGCTTACGTAGGCGCTGGGGAAGGAGAGATCCTCGATGGCGAAGCGCCCCTCGAGCGGGCCGCCCCGGTTGTACTGTAGCACGCCGACGATCGTCGGACCGGGCGCCAGGGCCGCACCGGGACTGCCCGGGTGGTTACCGAAACCCAAGACGTTGGTCCGGTAATCGCCGTTATAGGCGAGGCCGAAGAAATCGCCGTTTCCGCTGAAGGTGGTGCCGACGGCGGGCGCCAGCGCCAGCCCGGCCGCCTGAGAGCGTAACAAAATCTCCGTACTGTGGATGGCGCCCGCCGCGAGGATGATATTTTCCGCTTCCAGCCGGAACGTTTCGGTGCGACCCAAGCCGAGCAGGCGCCGCCCGTGTAGGCGCCAGCCGCCGCTCGCCAACTTCTCCACCCAGAGCACCTCGGCTTCGGTGAAGAGGTCCGCGCCGCCACGAGCGGCCATCGGCAGATAATTCATTGCCAGCGTATTCTTCGCGCCGACGTTGCAGCCGGTGACGCAATCGCCGCAGTCGATGCAGGGCTTCTGGCGCACCCCGTAAGGGTTGACTCCGTCAAGCGCGAAGTTCACCGCGATGTCTAGCGGCCGGGCGTCGAGCCCGATCTGGGCCCCGCGACGGGCGAGCGCCTGCACCTTCAACAGCTGCGCGGCGCGCGGATGCGGACCGGCGCCGAGCACCTGCCGCGCCCGCTCGAAATAAGGCCGCAGCACGCCGAGCTTCACTCCGGCCGGCCAGCCTGGCTTTTCGAAGGTCTCCTCATCCGGGACGATCGCGACATTGGCGTTCACCAGCGAGGTGCCGCCGAGGCCGGAGCCCTGAATCACCGAAATATCGCGGTAGGTGAGCAGCTCGTAGAGCCCATAAGGATTGGCGGCGCTGCGTTGCGCGGCCACCACCTCTTCGAGCCGGTCGGGAAATCGACCCACTTCCCATTCCCGCCCGCGCTCGAGCAGGCACACCGTTGGTTTCGGATCGATCGGCGCATTGGCCAGGCGGGCGGCTGTGATCGCTCCCCCGTAGCCCGAGCCCACCACAATGAAGTCGTAGCGCGCACGGCGCGCCCCCCAGTCTTTTGACAGCATCCCGATTCCCCCCTCGCTGTACAAGCATACTTGATTTTCGGTTAACGGACGATGGCAAGGACGCTGTCGCCGGGATTGAACAGGACCTCCGAAGGCCGCTGCGCAAGGGCGAGATGGAACGTCACCGGCTCCTCGCCGTCGGTGCGGAGCCAGTGCACCTGCGGCGGTTTGCCGGCAAAGCGCAGCTCCACCGGCACCAGAGCGCTGAAATCCGCCGGGACGCCGCGCTGTGTCAGCGTCGCCGTCCAGCGCATCTTCGGGCTCTGGCCGCGCAAGGTGTGGCTAAAGCTCAGTTGCGGAATGCCCACTCCGTAGACCCAGGTGTCGAAAAAGGCTTCCAATTCCGGATCGGGCCCGCCGGCCGGCAGGAACTCCGCCGCTAGCTTGCGGAACTCCTCCGTGCTAATGCTCTGGAAGCGATACCGGCGGCAGAGCGCGCCGAGCATGGCCAGGAACTGCTCATCACCCAGTCGGCGCCGGAGCATGTGGATGATCCAGGACCCCTTCTCGTAAGTGATGGTGCGCCAGGCGCGCGCTTGCGAGGAATCCAGGCGCGGGCCCCAACTGATCGGCCCGGCGGACTCGACGGTCTGCCCGCTCTCGTTGCGCGCCAGCAGGTTATCCCGGTAGCGTTCCAGTATTTGGCGGAGCGCGGCGCCGCCCTGGCGCTTTTCGAGCATCAGGAGTGCCGAATAGTTCGCCAGGGCCTCCATCACCCATTCGTCCTGATAGCTCTTGGCCGTCACCACATTGCCCCACCACTGGTGGGCCGTCTCGTGGGCGTGCAGGATTTCCGAGAAGAAGTAGCGGTGGTACTCGTTGCGGAGAGCCTGCGGGCGCTCGGAGGGGTCCAGGTAGGAGACCGTCGAGAGATAAAGCAGGCCGGAAAAGCCTTGGCCGAAAAATCCAGGGATGGGGGAGACGGTCAGGGTGCGACTGGGCGGAGGCCCGAAGTGCTCGGCCATGAACTCGAAGGCATCGGCAATCTCTCGGGCCAGCGCCTCGAGCCGCGCTGCCGGATTGGCGCGGGGCGGCGCGGCCGGCAGCGTTAACAGGTCGTGAACGCCGCGCTGCCGCCTCTGTGTCCAAGGAGGCTCGTTGCGCGGCACCAGCACCACAGTCGGCGGCGGCTCCAGCGCCTTCTCCAGACGCCGGTTGGCGAAAAGCTGGATGCGGTAGTTCCCGCGCACCTCTTCATGCCGCCGGTACTCGCCCACGTTGAAGCCGAACAGCCGCACCGGCGACTCGGTCCGCCGGCGCACGATCCGCCAGTCGCCCTCCGTGCTCTCTTCGACCGCTTCGCCGGGCAGGACCAGATCCAGGGAGGCCGGATGGCGGAATCTCACATCGTAGTCGGTGAACGGCACGCCCTTGCGCGGGTACCAGGAGCCCCGCGAGCCGACGTAGTAGACGCCGTTGCCTGCCTCGCTCACGACGCGCCCACGGTGCTGGAAGGCGAGCTCGTAGCTCTGATGGGGTTCGAGCGGGCGCTCTGGAATGACCAGGAAGAGCTTGTTGCCCGCCCCGCGCAGCAGGTTGTCGCGCAGCGCTTCGCGCTGAAAGACCTCGCAGGCCTGCCCATCCAGCGCGACGGCCGTGATATCCATGCTCTCGGAAATCTCAAAATGCAGGACCGGCCGCCGCCGGCCGCCGGTCCGCAGCCGCGCTCGAGTCACCACTTCGAGCTCCAGATCCGGCTTGAGCGTGGCCTCGATCTGGTAGCCGGTGAGCGAATCCGCAAGCGGGTCGAGTCGGCGAGCCCCACTGCGAAACGAGCGCGCCTGGAAGCTGGTCCAAACATCAAAAAAGGCGCGGTTTTCGCGAAAGTTCACCTGCCCGACCTGAATCTGCTCGGCTGCGGTCGGATCATAGATCACGTCAAAGTTGCCCAGCCGGTTGCCCCGGACGGCGGCGTAGAAGAATCCCTCCTCGGGTGGCGCGCCCGATAGCAGATCGTAGAGAAAGCGCATGCCGAAACTAGCGGCGAGGTTGTTTACCGAGGAGGTCAACTGCCGCTCGAGGAGTACTGCGGTCTCCGGGCTCCGTGCGAAGCCGCGCTCGCGAACCAGGCGCGCCAGCTCCTGGGCGGTGCCGTCGGTGAACAGCATCACCGCCAGACGGAAATGCTCGTTCAGATTGGGCGACTGGGTGAAGGTGGCCAGCGACAAGCGCTCGCTTTTGAGCGGCGGCATCAGCAAAAGCTCGGCGTCGCCGCCCTCATTGTGGGCCGAGAAGACCGCCGAGAGGATGCGCCCGTCGACCGGGCGGCCGAAGATCAGGTAACCGTCGGTGAGGTAGAATCGGAGCTCCTCGCGGCTGAAGTGGAGCTCGCGCACACGGTAGCACTCCTCGGTATCGAGCCCGGCTTGGCGGATGCGGGCGGCCAGATCGGCCGCCGTGGTGCCCGCCGCCTGGAGCCAGAAGGGCAGAGCGAGGACGCCCACGAGCCCTCGAAGTGCTCTCACACTTGCAGTCTACTGCCCTCCCCGCGCCGAAATGCGCCAGGCCCTCTACCTCTCCTCCGCAGTCAGTTCGCCCTCAAGCGAGAACCTCCTGAAGCACGGGTTCGCGGCGCGAGCCCTGTCGGCGCTTACCTCGAACCAAAACCGAATGTAACAGCTCGCATGTCCGCGCACCCATGGGCTTAGGTCCACCGGCTCACCGTCCCAGTTCCGATCGGCAGCCGCCGCCGTCCATCCTTTCAGCATGTACCAGTCGTCGCCCTCCAAGGGGCCGGTTTTGATGAAGATGGCGTTGGCGCCCGGGTTGTCGAACCACGGGCGAACGACGAGCCGCGCAAAGCGTGCCTTCTCGCCGGCCAGACGATAATCGATGAATCCCTGCCTTCCGGGTTTCGCCGAGATGCCGAGGAATCGTTCCTCCTGCCGGTCATCGATCGCGACGCCGCCCTCGTACCAGCCGGCGCTCAGGAAGTGCCCGGCATCATGGTCGAGAAAGCTGATTTCCCTGCGAAAGCGCCCCGGGCGCAGGCGCTCGAGCGGTTTCCGCATCGCCTCGTCGGCCACTGCGCTCAGTCGCGCCAGGTAAGCCGGCATTCCCTCCAGCCGTCCGGCGTTCCAGGAGCAGGCAGCCACATGTTCATGACTGGCGGGAGGAGCCTTGTCCCACCAGGTGCCGAGAAGCCCGCGGAAGTTCGGCCCTCCGTGTTCTTTCGCATATTTACTCAGAAAAAAAATATTCGTCAGGCGCTTATAAGATGCTGCCAGAAACGGAAACCCAGCGGCGCGAAAGATGTCGATACTTGGGAAGCTCCATTGACTGTCGTACTTCCAGTCGAGGATCAGGATGTCCTTCGGCAGGCGATCGCGAGCCAGATAAAGATTATCTGGAGGGCCGCCGTAGGCGCCGTTCTTCATGTTTGTCGCGTGGCCGTGAAGCTCCTGTGAGGACAGCAGGCAATCACCCCACATCGCCATCTGAACTCCCAGGGTGCGGATCACGGAATGGAAATAGTTCAAAAAATCGGCCCAGAGCTCATGAGCCACCGTCTCGGGTCCGTACCGTCCGGGTGGGGGCGCCTCGCGGAGCGGCGCAGGCGCCGTCAGAGTGGGGCGGCGCTTCCAGGGGCTGTAATCGCTGATGATTTCATCCTGGTTGATCGAGATGACGTCGGGCCGCACGCAATCAACTAACTCCTCGAGCTTTTTCCTTATCAATTGCTTGCCGGCTTCGTCAGGGAACCAATGCACAGCCGGCGCAGGCTTGTGAATGATATAACTCGGAGCGTAGATCACAGGGAACTTGTCTACGAAAGCGAAGACGATAATCTTCATGTGGCGCTTCCGGGCGTAGTCAACGACGGCGCGCAGTTCGGCATGGAACGACCGACGTTTGTCGTCGGGCCACGCCGGATCGGCGCGATCAAAGTGAATCATGGGATCCGTGAAGGCGAAAAGATTCAGCTTGACGGCCAGCGCGGAGTCGATCCACTCGCGAAACGAGCGGAACGTAGCGTCCTCGGGCGCCATGAAGTACGGATAGACGCCGCGCCACGCCATGTCGGGCCAGTCGCGAATCGTCACGGCGGGCAGCCAAAACCGGCCGCCTCTCCCGGAGAGCATCTGAAGCAGCGTGCGGGTGGCGTAGTAGGCGCCGGGAGCGTCGCGCCCGCACAAGAGAACCCGACGGGGACGGACCGAGAGGAAGTATCCTTGCTCCTGCTGGGGTACGCTGCGGGAAGCTGCGACAGCCAGCCCGGGATGAGCGCCTACATCGCCGACAACAATGCCGGTGTCGGGAATCGGCGCGCCGGCCGGCAATGGCTTGACGGCGAGCCGCAATCCGGTTACCCTCTCCAGGTCCCGAACCAGATCGGAGACGGCGGCGTTCTCGGGATGGCCCCAAACGATGGCGCGCTCGTCGAGCCGGAAGATGCCCGATTCTTTCCGGTACATCTTAGGAAGGGGAACGAGACTGCCGGCGCACGGAGCCGCGATCGCCACGCCCGCGATGAGTGCGCCGAGGCGCCCTCGCCGAAGAATTCGGGCGAGACGCCGAGTAAGGCCGAGGACGCCGATCATGCTCAGAAGACCAGCTTCAACCCCATCTGGACATAGCGTGGGGTGTCTGTCTGGCCGACCACGGTTCCGAAGCGGGCATCCGTAGGAGTCACCACCGGGTCGTTGAACATCGAGGGATGATTGAAAGCGTTCAAAAAATCGGTCCGGAACTCCAACGCGGTCGACTCGGAGATTCGGAAGCGCTTCGCGAGGGTGATGTCCCATCGGTTCAGCGGGCCGCCGCGAATGGAACTCAAGCACAGGGGCCACCTTCGAATGTTGTAGTCCAGCTGCCTGGCGGCCGCACGCTCGAAGCCGGCATCGGCGTTGAACCAGCGCTCTACCCGCCTTTGGGCGGCGGGAATCGGAATGTCGTTGGGATTGCCGGCGAACAGGACGTTGCCCCAGCGGGCCAAGGTGCCCGACGCCGCGCGCCAAATGGCGCTGGCCTGCCAACCGCCTACCAACAGGTCGAGGCCCCGCCCGGCCGAGCCGAGAACCGCCCGCCCGCGCCCGATCGGCAGTTCGAAGATACCGCTAAGTGACAATGCGTGCGGCCTGTCGTTCCAGGACAGGCCACGAAACGGGCGCGGATCGGCCGCATTCAGGTAGCCGAGCGCCTCCATGGCTTTCGAGAAGGTGTAGGAGAATTGAACGCCGATGCCGCGATTCATGCGCCGGTCCGCGCGAAAGTGTAAAGCGTGGTACCAGGAATGACCTTGATGATCACGAATAATCACCGAGGTGAAGTGCGGATACGGCCGCAGGAGCTGATTTCGTGCGATGGTCGCCCCGTTGAGGCCCGTACCCGGCAGCAATCCGACAAACGGATTTGGTACTTGAGCGGTGAGAAAGTTGATCGTCTCCTGATCGCGAAACGGGGAGGAGCTCAGGTACTGGAGCGGGATCCCATTCATCTCTCGGCGCGTCATGAGTTTGATCGCCTTGTTGCCCATATAACCGATCTCGATCAGAGTCTGTGCAGGCATCTGAACCTGTATGTTGAAGTCCCATTTCATCGAATACGGAGCCGACGCGATCGGGTCATAGAATTCCAGGCCGCGGCCCAGGTAAGTATTCGGGCCCAGGGAGGCGCCCGAGGCGGGCAGAAGCCCGGAAGGAAAGGGTCGGGCCAGAGTGCCGATGAAAGTCAGTCCGCCGTCGGTGGAGGCCACGAACGGTGTCTGCTGGCTGAAGCCGGTTTGAATGCTACCTTGGGTTCCGGCTCCCAAATAGACTGGACGAAAGCCGAAGCCGCCAAAGATGCCGAAGCCGCTGCGGAGGACGAGTCGCTTGTGGGGCTGAAGCGCTATGCCGATGCGCGGGTGAAACCCGCCCAAGTAACGGTCCCAAAACAATCGCGGCACGCCGCCGACACCGGCGAATTGGACGCCGCCGCGTACCTGAAATTGGTTGACCGGGAGCGCGGGGTCGGGCTTGGCAGCGTATGCGGCCAAGGCCTGAGAGCGAATCACCAGGTTGGCGTTCGGATCGAAGCCGCGAACGGCACGATTGAAGCGTTCGGTGAGGGGGC
This sequence comes from uncultured Bryobacteraceae bacterium, assembly GCA_938003835.1. Classification (GTDB taxonomy): domain Bacteria; phylum Acidobacteriota; class Terriglobia; order Bryobacterales; family Bryobacteraceae; genus CALKXJ01. The sequence goes on from CALKXJ010000013.1 coordinate 78,735, forward strand.
CCTCGTATTCCCATCGTAGCCCGACGTCGACCGTAAGCCCCTGCCTGACGCGCCAGTTGTCATGAAGGAAACCGGCCCAGTAGGTCATGGTGATTGCCTCACTCGTGTTGCGGTCAATAAAGCCCGAACTCGGCTGCCCTAACAGTAAGGCTGCCAGGCCCTGGGCCAGTCCGTTTGGGGAGCCCGGCGAACTGTCGAGCGGACCGCGCGTGTACGCCGTGTCAAAGAGAAAATACCCGGCTGCCATTCCGTAATAGCGGTTGAAGTTGCGGTACGCCCTCGCATCGATGCCGGCCTTCAGGTTGTGCTTGCCCTGCTGCTTGGTGAGCGTCAGGAAACCGGAGTGCGAGTCACTGATGGCAAAACTGGCGGCCTCAAAGCCGATCGGCGGCAAGGCGCTGACGTCGATTCGGGGCAGAATCTGACCGATCTCGGTGATCTGTGCCAGCGTCTCTTCGGGAAAGCCAAGAGCGCGGACGTTGAAGCCCCAGTGGTCGGGAACGCGCCGCCCGGCAAAGCGGTTGTAACCGTACCTGGCGTTGAGTATCAGGTTCGGGCGAAGGCTGTAGACGTGATCCAGGGCGAACTGACGGTTCGGTCCGTGATACGCCGCCCCGTAAACCCGTTGATCCCAGGGCCGACGGGGAAAAGTGTCGCGTGTCGAAAAGCCGAACCGGCCGAAAATGCGCTGCCGTTCGCTGACGGCGTGGTCCACGCGGAAGACCCAGTTGCGTAAGCGGAAGGGAGTCGCCACGTCGCCTACGTCGAAATTGCCCGTGCCGTCGGCTGCACCGGGTGCGTTGGGCTGGGGATACAGGCGGGCGATGTTCAGCCCGATGGGGCTGATGCGGCTCGCCGGAATGCGGTTTCCGGCGAAGGGCTGCCGGCTGAGGCGCCCGCCCGGTGCCGGGACCGCGCTGGCCGGGTCGTAAATCTGGTACTGGGGTCCGAGACGCAGCAAGCCGGAGAAGTCACCCTGAAGTTGCTCCGCCGTGGGTACGGTTACAAAGTAGCGAATGGGAGAGTTCTCCTTCAGCTCTTCGAAGGCCGCAGCGAAAAAGGTGCGGTCCTTCCCTTTGTAAATTCTGGGCAGCCAAACCGGCCCGGTGAAGCTGCCGCCCCAGCGGCGGTAGTCGAACACGGGTCTCGGCAATCCAGACCGGTTGTTAAAGAACGAGTTGGCATTCCATTCCGGGCGCCGGGTATTGTAGTAGGCGCTTCCGTGCACCTCATTCGTGCCGCTCTTGGTGTTTACGTTCACGATCGTTCCGCTCGTATGGCCGACGCTTGCGTCAAAGGCCGTCTCAATCTTGATCTCGGTGACGATATCCGCCGGCGGCGACTGATTGGCTCCCTGCCCCCAACTCGTCACTGCGTTTTGGGTATTCGGCACGCCGTCCATGGTGAAGTCGGTGCTGCCCATGGGAGCCCCCTGGATGTTGGCGACCGCCGTATGGATCTGGGCTCCGGCGGGGTGGGCGTAGGCTTCCGGACCGGAGCTCGTGGTCACACCGGGCGTCAGGTACAAGACGACGTACGGAGTGCCGTGCGACAGAGGCAGATCGGTGAACTGGCGCGCCGAGTACACCCGTCCGAGATTGGCCGACTCGGTCTCTAACAGAGGCAGCGGCTCGGTCACCGTGACGCTCTGGGTGGCAACGCCGACGGCTAGCTGGACATCGACGCGAACGCGGTCGCTCACTCGCAGCTCAATCGGGCTTCGCTCATGTGCCATAAATCCGCTGTGTTCGACCCGCAGACGGTATCTCCCCGGCGCCAGGAAAGCGAGCAGGTAGTTGCCTTCGCCGTCGGTTTCCGTGCTGGACCGGACGGAGGTCTCGATGTTGACGGCGATCACCTTGGCTCCAGGTACGCCGGCGCCGCTGGGGTCCGTAACCGATCCGAGGAGGGTTGCCCGAAACTCTTGCGCCAGACCGAGTGTGGCAAGCAAGAAGATCACGCTAATCCGAAGAGCCGACATAAGGTCCTCCAGTTGTCGAGAGTGCATGGCCGGGGCAAAACGGGTGACAACCCGCACGTCGTACGTCACCTGAATCCGGGCTTCGGGAACACTGGATAATTAAAGACAACACAGGCTGAGCGGCATTGGATCGCGGAGAGGCCGAGCAACTCGTGAACCTGCTTTTCGAGCAGTGGTACTCTTGTCTCGTCCGTTACGCCTGTCGGCTCAGCGGTGACCTCTTGCTGGCCGAGGACGTCGTCCAGGATTCCTTTATGGCCTGATTTCGAGAACTGGTGGGCGGTCGCCGCATCGCGAATCCGAAAGCTTGGACGCTGTGTGTGGTGCGCCGCGAGATTGCCCGGCTCGAGCGCCGCGAAAACCGCCGCCGGTTGGCGCTCCTGCGGAGTCAACACGAGCCGCCTGCCGCGGCGCCCGGCCTGAGCTGGCACCCGAACGAGTTGGCGCGCCTGTTCCAGGTCCTCACGGCGCGGGAGGAGGAGGTTCTGCTGTTGCGCGTCAACGGGCTGAAATACCGTGAGATCGCTTCGGCCCTCGGCATTAGCCTCAACTCGGTCAAGACGCTTCTGGCGCGCGGGTTAGCAAAGATGCGCCGGGCGGCTGAGGCGCCGGCGCCGGAAGACCATGTGGCAGTCCGCCCGGGGGTAAACCGTGAACGCCAGACACTACAGTGACGAAGAACTGCTAGCGTATTTAGACGGCGAGGTATCCTTTCCGCGCCGGGCCCGGCTGGGCGGCCACCTGCGGACCTGCTGGAGTTGTCGGGCGCGGCTCTCCGAGGTGGAGCAGCGAATTGAAGCTGTCACGCGACTAGTCCACGCCGATCAATTCCCCGGGGCCGACCGCATCGCCGAGGCGCGCGCCAGATTTCAGGTTTGGGCCCGAAATTATCGCCAGACCGACGGCCGACAGACGGCCTCCCTCGGCTGGGAGGCCGCCGCCCTCGCCGCCGCCTTCTGTGCCTGTATTTGCCTGGTTTGGCTTGCCGTCGGGCCTTCTCGCACTCGGCCGGTCGATCCAGCCGACGCCGTACTGAGCCGGGTCCTTGCGGCCGAGCAGTCGAGCGGTTCCGCGGCGCAACCGTCGTACATTTATCAAGCGGTCTCCCGCGGAACGAACGCGCCGAACCTGCGGCGTACGAGTTATTTGCGCACTCGGCCTGAGCCCGCGCAGCAAGGGGCATCCTTTCGCTGGGAGGACGAGGGCGGCCGGCAGCAACGCATCCCCTTGCACCTTGGCGCCGATGGTCGGTTCCCCGATGGGGATTTGAGCTTGGAGGAACTGGAGTCCGCCGTCATCGCCTGGCTGATCGCTGCGCAAGAGTCGGCGCCATTGCTGTCCTCGGGTTTCGCCAGGTTCGCTCGCCTGCATCCGATTCGGTCGAGCCTGAGCCTCGTCAGCGACGGAGCAAGCGCGACGAGAGTGATTCGCGCGGTGCGGCGGGGCGCAAAAAGCATCACGGTCTTTGAACTCGGGTTCTGCCGGGATACCTTTGCGCCCAGGTTTCTACGCGTGCGTCACAGCGTGGGAGCCAGGACCATGGAAGTGGAGGTAACAGCTTTGCCGGCTCACGGGTACCGGAGCACCGAACCCCGCCGCGAGACGCAGGCCACCCGCCGCCCGCCTGCGGGTCCTCGGCCGGCGCCCACCGCCCCGCTATCGCAGGAAACCCGGAATGCCGACGACGAGTTGGAATTGGACATCGCCTACGCCCTCCATCGCATTCGGGCGTGTCTTGATGAACCCCTTGAGGTGCGCCGTGGCCCTGACGGGAGCTTCGTCGTTCACGGAGTGGTGAGCACACCGCAGCGGCGGCAACAGGTGTTGGCGGCGCTTGCCGAATTCGCCGGCCACTCCGGCGTGACCGCCGCACTGGAGACGACCCAAGAGGTTCTCCGTCGTTTGCCGCACGACCAGATCCAATCGGTTCCGGCCCTGCCAGCGCGCCCGGAGCCTTGGATTTTGCCAGTTCTCGAATCCCAGATGCCGGGCGATGCCACCCAACGTCGAGAAACGGCCGTGCAATGGATCGACCGCGCCCTCTCCAGCGTCGACGGAATCCTGGCCGAAGCGTGGGCGTTACGCCGGCTTGCCGATCGGTTCGGCGCTCTCCGGCGGGAGGCGATCTCGCCGGAAGCCGCTCGCCGGCTGGAGTCGATGAGAAACGAGCATCTCAGCGAGCTCAACCGGCGGCGTGCGGAGCTGGGGCGCTGGCTTGAGCCATTACTCGCCACCATGGTCGGCGGCACCGGGGACGCCCTCGAGAGCACCGGAGCGCCGCCCGCAACCCAAGGGCCCTCTAGCGAGCGGGTCGGCTCGCTAGAGGAGGTGTTCGCCGCCGCCGAGGCGCTCTACAAATCGGCCGTGACCCTGTTCACCGATTCGACGCCTGCCAGCGAGCATTTCGAGGCGACCAAACAGGTCCTCGCTGCGCTCCGGGACCTGGATGCCTGCCTTGGATCCGCTCAAGAGCGCCTCGCAACGTCCTCCATCCCCGCCCGGTGAGCGGCCGCTCCGGACCAACGGCGGCGGCTCGCCTTATCGGTCTGAAGCGGGCAAACCGTTGCCGCCTGAAGTCTCCGCCTCCCCGAACACCTGCGCATCAAAGACGTAGAGGCGCGCCTGCGGATGGCGATAGGCCGAGCCTGTGAGGCCGGCCTTCTTGGCCAGGTTCTCGAGAAACTGCTCCCGGTTCCAGCCCATCTCGGCGGCCACCTGCGGCAGCAGCGTGGCGGACTTGCCCTCCAGCAGCAGGAGCGCTCCCCTACCCAGGCGGAATTCGCGCCAGTCGGCGAGTTTTTTGAGCGGTGTCAACACCGAAATCTCGAGCGTTACCGGCCCGTCGCCGTGGCTGAGGGGCGGAAAGCGGGGGTCCTCGGTCATCGCCGCCAGAGTCCGATCCGGTACGGTCTCCCACAGGGGTTTGCGGGTTATCAGGGCGCCGACGCAGCCCCGCAGCTCGCCATTTTTTTTGACAGTCACAAAAACGCCGCTCGCTCGCTCCAGGTCCGGCGAGCGCTCCGCCACGGGCACCGTCACCCCGTCGCGGGCCTGCTCGGCCAGATACCGGTTTAGAGTCTGGCGGGCACTCGCCAGCAGCTTGCGCTGGTCTTCCGGGTCAACCTGGAAGGCCGAAGCGGGGTAGAAGGCCAGTGCTCCGTAGCTCACGCTCATGGAATAGTCGCCGGTCAGCTCACCGGAGGCCATGTAGTCGACCGGCTCCATGTAGATCTCCTCGCCCTGCCGCTCGAGCCGGCTCAGGGCCGCCAGCAGCAGCCGGATCGGCCCCTGCCCGCAGATCGTGTCGCCGGTAGCCTCCAGATACCTGTCGAATTCGGCAACACGAATCGATCCGATCCCTTCGAAAGCGAGCATGGCCTGGCGAAACAGCCGCAGCCGGATCTCTTTATCATTCGGGTAGGGCAGGTAGCCGTAGGCCTTCCCGTAGTGGGTGAAGTCCGAGGAGGCGATCACCACGTCACCCTTCTTCAGGCGCGCCGCCAGCCGGCCGGCCGCCTCCTCGAGCTGCTGTGCCGATAGTTCGCCGACGTACAGCGGCGTGATCGTGGCCTCTGGCGTTGCCCGCTGGAGGTACGGCAGCTGGCTCTCGACGGAATGGTCGCAGAGATCCTTTTCCTCGGCGGTGCGAAAGCCGAGCTCCTCCAGCGCCCCGCGGTTCACCTCGAGCAGGCCGAGCGGCGTGCGGTAGGCCTCCAGTCGCGGCGCTACCACGCCCTCGAGCGCCCTGCGGTGACTGAAGCCCAGAACAATGACGTTCTTCGGTTGCTCGAGCAGGCGATAGGCTGAAGCGGCCACCACCCCCGAGTATTGGATGGCGGCATGGGGAGCGATCAGGGCCCGAAGCTGCTTTCGTCCCGGCACGCCCCCGGCGCGGTTCTCCGCTGCGTCGAAGACCCGGTCGAGCAGCTGGTTAAGCTCTTCGGGCTTCGCCGGAAACCACTTGCCGGCAAAGGGAGTCTCGTGAACCTGCGCGGCGAGGTACGCGCCCACCAGCGCCATCCCCACCAGCGCGCGCCCGACTCGTCTGCCCCAACGGCCCTGCATGCCCAGCTCTTGCCGTCTACCAGAATCTATACCATTTCTTGCCGGTCGCGCTCGGCTTCTCGAATACCTCAATCGGCCGGCTCTCCAGCACGCGGCGCGGATTGTCGACGAGGAGCCGCTGGGCTACTTCCTCCCCGTATTTGCGCCGGAGGTAGTCGTAAGCGCCCGCAAGATCGGGCGGGCGATCCTCGGCGTCGTGGGCGTCGCTGGCCACCAGGTGCGCCACGCCGCGCCGCACCAGCAGCTCCGCAAACTCGCGGGCCTGGCGCCCGAAGCGGCCAAGGAACGACTGCGCCGTCACCTGCACGCGGCAGCCCTGCTCGACCCAACCCTCGAGCTCGCCCAGCCGCTGCTGGAGCAGAGCGTTGCGCTCCGGGTGGGTGATGATAGGCACTACGCCCGCCCCCAGGAGCATGTCAAAGATGTCGCCGGCCGTCCGGATGATCAGCAGATCCGGGAACTCGACCAGCAGATAGGTTCCCCCGTCGATGGTGAAGCGCGAGGGCCGGGCCAGAGCCTGCTGGATGTTGTCGTAGGAGAGATGGAGGTCACAGCCGCGATGGATGCGCGGTTCCGGTCCCGCCGCGGCCGCCAGCTCGGCAATCTTTCTCTCGGTCAGTTCCAGCTCGAACGAGTATTCCAGGTTGGCGTGAGGCGTGGCGACAATGTCGGTGGTCCCGGTGCGCGCCGCGATCCGCATCATTTCGACGCTCTCCTCGAGGCTGGGCGAGCCGTCATCCAGCCCGGGAAGGATGTGGCTGTGAATGTCGATCATGCGGCCCGGGCGGCGCAGCTAGATGAACATTTCTTCGTCGGTGGTGGCTTGCGCGACGCTTGGCCGGCCGCCCCGCACCAAATAGTGGAGCGCAGTGCGAATGCCCGTTCCCACGGCGCTGATCTCGCGCAGCGGCCAGAGGACTCCCTTGTTGAGGACCACAACAGTTTCGTGGACGCGGCTGACGGTGTCATCGAGCACCAGCTCGATCCGGTCCAGTTGGATCCGCGCCCGCTGGGTCAGCTCGGTGAGAAACTCATCCGTCTTGCCGAGCTGTAGGCGCGTCACCTCGAGCGCGGCGTTGGCCTTCGTGGTCAGTTCGACGGCCTTGGCGGTCAGTTCGGAGATGCGCGTCTGGCTCTCGGCGAGGGTCTTCTCCGCCGACTGGAGCACGGACTCGGCCTTCGGCACGAGCTCGGCAAGCTGGGACCGGACCGCCGCGGTCGCGCGCGCCACGCGGATCATTGCGAGGGCCATCAGCGTCAACGCCACGGCGGAGACGACCACCGCCGCAGCCATCACATACAACAAGGGCTCCTGGGCTTCCATGTCCGCTATTCGGTGAACGACAGATCAGCTCTGGGCCTCGCCCTCAGCCTTGGCCTCCGCCGGGCGGCCGACGGCCTCCCGGTAGGCCTGCTTGCCGGCTTCCACCGCCGCCGCCAGATGATCCCGCTGACGGGTGATCGCTTCCTTGCCTTTCTCGACCAGCTCGCTGGCCGATTGGCGGACCTCCTCCGTGCGCCGCTTCACATACTCCCGACCTTCGTCGGCCTTGGTTTTGATGAGCTGACGCGTCTCCTCGCCCGATTTCGGGGCAAACAAAATGCCGATTCCCACGCCGATTCCCAAACCGAGGAAAAAGTACGCCAACTTGTTGTTGTCCTCCACGGCAACCTTCCTTTCTGCTTTGAGTGTACTCCGTTTATCCTTGAAGATAGCACCAAAGGCTTGAGCGATGGCGGCGGAAGGCACGCGGAAACCGCGCAGGCTCGACAGCGCAGCGCTGTGGGAGAACGCACTGCGGCTGCTGGCCTCGCGCGCCTACTCGGTCGGCGAGCTGCGCGAGAAGCTTCGGCGCAAGGCGGCCGATCCGGCCGACGTGGCCCGCATCCTCGACCGCCTGAAATCCTACGGTTACCTGGATGACCGCGCCTTTGCGGAAAACTACGCCGGGGCGCGACTGGAAGCTCAGGGCCACGGCAAGCTCCGCGTCCTGCGCGATCTGCGGGCGCGCCGCGTGGCGCCGGCCGTGGCGCGCGCCGCCGTGGAGAAAGTTTACGCCGGCGCCGATGAAACCCAACTGATCGAGGAGTACCTGCGCCGCAAGTACCGCAAGGTCTCGCTCGCCGAGCACCTGGCCGACCCGCGCCACCTGGCCGCCGCCTATCGCCGCCTGCGCTACGCCGGCTTCAGCGCCGCGGGCTCCATCCGCGTGCTCGAACGCTATTCCCCCGATGCCGCCGCGCTCGAGGCGAGCGAAGAGGACGAACAACGGGATTGAGCGGGGTGCAGTGGTAACGGTACCGTGCCTCGAATCGGGGATTGAGTATACTGTCCCCGCTTTCCTATGCTGAAAGTGCGATGCGGCGCCTGCGCCGTCTGCTGCTCGTCGCCATCGGCCTGCTTGTGGCCGCCGTCGGCCTCACCTACTGGGCCCGGCGCAGCCTGCTCGAGCGACAGACGCCGCCCGCCTCGGCCGCCCTCCCTCAGTCCGTTCAGGCCGAAACGCGCGAGTGGATCTACACCCATCACGAGGGCGACCGCCCCCGCGTCGAGGTCCGCGCCGGCCGCATGCGCCAGATCGCCGAACCGGCCGAGTTTGAACTCGAAGGCGTCGAGCTGCGCATCTTCGATCCCGGCGGTGAAAGCTACGATCGCGTCAAGAGCGCTTTTGCCCGCTTCGACACCAAGAAGGCCGAACTTTACTCCGACGGGGAGGTCGAGATCGTCCTGGGGTTGCCTGTTTCCGGCGTTATCCCGGAGAACCCCGTCACCATCCGCTCCTCGGGCGTTCGCTTCGACACCACCACCGGCAAGGCGGTCACCGACCGGCCGACCTCGTTTCATTACGGGCGCGCCGAAGGCCGCAGTTTCGGCGCTTCGTTTGATCCGGCCTGGAACGACCTGCGGATGCTCGGCGGTGTGGAGCTACGCTGGCATCCCGGGCGACCGGGCGCCAACCTCATGCAGGTGGCAGCCGGCGAGCTCGTCTACAAGCAGGACCAGGACCGGATCTATCTATCGCCCTGGTCCCGGCTCGTGCGCGGGAACTTCGAGCTGGAGGCCGCCGACAGCGTCGTTACGCTGGAAAACAACGAACTGCGTCGAGTGGAGGCCGCCTTGGCGCGAGGGCGCGACCGCTACCCGGGCCGTTCGATCGAGTTCAGCGCCCGCCGGCTGGTGGTCGACTTCGAGGCCGGCGCCGCGGTCCGAAAGGTCATCGGGCAGGAGGGCGCCCGGCTACTTGCCATCTCCGAAGCGGACCGCACGAGTGTCGAATCACGCGAGATCTTCCTGGAGTTTCAAACCGTCTCCGGCGACAGCGTGCTCGATTCGGCGCTGGCCCTGGGCGAGAGCGTACTCGAGTCGAGGCCGCTGGCGCGAGGCGCAAAACCTCCCGCGGAAACCCGTTTGCTGCGCGCCGAAGTGATCAAGACCCAAATGCGGCCGGGCGGAAGCGAGATCTCTGTCATCGAGACGCACACACCCGGCGTGGTCGAATTCCTGCCCAACAGTCCCGAGCAGCGCAAGCGCCGCATCGAGGCCGAGCGCCTCTGGCTGCACTTTTCCCAGGGCAACCGCGTCGAGAGCTTCCGCGCAACCCAGGTCGCCACGCGCACGGAGCCCCGGGCGGGCGGTGACCGGCCGGGCGAGCCGACCCTCACCACGAGCCAGGACCTGCTGGCTACCTTCGATGCCGCCTCAGGCGATTTGATCGGTCTGGAGCAGTGGGGCGATTTCCGCTTCCAGGAGGGCACGCGGCGCGCCGCGGCCGAGAAGGGGACTCTGGATGAGGCTCGGAGGACTGTTACCTTGAGCGGCAAGGCCCGTCTGTGGGACGAGACGGGCTCGACCGCCGCCGAGGAGCTGTTTCTCGACCAGGCGAGCGGCGACCTGACGGCAACGGGCCGGGTCCGCACCACCCGCAAGCCGGATTCAGGCTCGGGTTCCGGCCTGCTCGAATCGGGAGAGCCGGTTCACGCCGCCGCCACGAGCATGGTCGTCACCCGAAATCGGACCAACATCGTCTATGAGGGAGATGCCGTCCTGTGGCAGGGCGCTAACCGCCTGGAGGCGCCACGCATCGAGATTGACCGCACACAACGGCTACTGTTCGCCTCCGGCGGGGTTCTCAGCCGGCTGGTGGAGAAGGCCAAGTCCAACTCCGCGCAGAACGGCGCCGCCGCCCCCGTCTATCTCACGGTGCGGGCCGCCGAACTGGTTTACGCCGAGCAGGATCGCCTGGCCCACTACCGGGGCGGCGTCCGACTGCGGCGCGGTAGCCTCGAGGTGTCCGGCAACGAACTGCGGGCCTGGTTTTCTCCGAGCGAAGCGAAGAGTTCCCAGACCACTCTGGATCACGCCGTCGCGGAAGGAAGCGTGCGCATCGTCGAGACCCGCGGCGACCGCACGCGAACCGGTACGGGCGACTACGCTGAGTACCTGGTGGCCGAGGAGAAGATCCTGCTCCGCGGCGCGCTGGCCCGGTTGGTCGATTCGGCCCGCGGCACCACCGAGGGCCAGCAATTGATCTACTTCGCCGGAAATGATAGGCTGCTGGTGGAGGGTGGGAAATCCCGGCCCGCGGTCACCCGGCTCCGGCGCGACTGATCCATGCGCACGCTCGAAGCGGTCGAGATCTCGAAAGCCTATCGGGGCCGAAAAGTCGTCGACGATGTCTCGCTGCGGGTCGGCGAGGGCGAGGTGGTGGGCCTACTCGGGCCGAACGGCGCCGGCAAGACCACCTCCTTCTACATGATCGTCGGCCTAATCAGCCCGGACTCGGGTCGAGTGCTGCTCGATGGCGATGACATCACGGATCTGCCCATGTACCAGCGGGCGCGGCGCGGCATCAGCTACCTGCCCCAGGAGCCGTCGATCTTCCGCAAGCTCACCGTAGAGGAAAACCTGATGGCGATCCTCGAAACCATGCCCCTGAGCCGCCATCAGCGCCGCGAGCGCATGGAGCTGCTCATCGAGCAGCTTGGCCTCGAAAAGGTTCGCCACAATCGCGGCTATGCCCTCTCGGGCGGGGAGCGCCGCCGCGTCGAGGTCGCCCGTTCGCTCGTAATCGAGCCAAGCTTCCTCCTGCTCGACGAGCCCTTCTCCGGCATCGACCCCATCCAGGTGCTCGAGCTCCAGAAGATCATCTTTGACTTGAAGCGCGCCGGCATCGGCATCCTGGTCACCGACCACAACGTGCGCGAGACGCTGGCCGTCACGGACCGGGCCTACATCATTACCAACGGCAGGATCTTCCGCGCCGGCACCCCCGAGGAGCTTGGACGCGATCCCGAGGTCAAGCGGATCTACCTGGGCGAAGCCTTCGAATTCGAGCGGGTGCGCACGGGCGGCGCCTCCTGAGCCTTCAGGTGCCGCTCGAGCCGAAGCCCCCGGCGGCGCGGCGGCTCTCGCTCAGTTCGGCCTCTTCCCACTCGACGGCCTCGTAACGCGCCACCACCATCTGCGCGATGCGGTCCCCCGCCCGCACGCGATACGGCCGGCTGCCGAGATTGAGCAGGATCACCCGGATTTCACCCCGGTAGCCGGGGTCGATCGTCGCCGGGGCGTTGGGAAGCGTGATGGCGTGATGGAGCGCCAGCCCGCTGCGCGGGCGGATCTGGGCCTCGAAGCCCGGCGGCAGCTCGATCGCCAGCCCGGTCGCCACCGCGCGCGGCACGCCGGGCTCGAGAACCACCTCTTCGACTGAGCGCAGGTCCATGCCGGCGTCTTCGAGCGGCCCGTGGGCGAAAGCGGGCAGCACGGCCTCCGGATGGAGCCTCTTGATCTTCACCCGCATGGAATCCGCTATCATAACCGTTTCGTGAATCCCCCCGGCCACCGGCGCGTCCGGGCTGTCGCTCCACTGCCGCCGGAGAAGTGCGCCTACGCGCTGGCCCGCTACAGCCGCTCGCCCGACTCCATCGCGGAGTCGCTCGAATGGGTCCGCTCTCACGATTCGCAGAAGTTCCTTGAAAGCTATTACTTTCAATACGGTCATGCCTCGATTGCCGATCTCGGACACGTCGTGCTCTGCTTTGAGGGGATTTCCGAGCTGGCGGCCACCGAGATCGAGGACGAGCCGCTCTGGGACGGCCAGGCGCGCTCCAGCCGCTATCAGGATTTCTCCCGCTGCGGAGTGGTGACCCCGCCGGAACTGGACCCGGCGCAAGCGGCCGTCTTTGCCGGGGCGGCCGCAAAGCTGCTCGCCGCCTATCAGAGACTTCACGCCGCCGCGCTCGACCGCCTCCGCGAAGAGCTCCCCCGTCCGGCCGGGATGGACGAGGCGGCCTACGAGCGCAACCTGCGCGCACGGGCCTTCGACGTGGCCCGCTACCTCCTGTTGCTCGGCGTGCCCACCAGCGTCGGGCAGGTCACCAGCATCCGAACACTCGAAAAGCAGATCCGGCGCCTCAAGGCGAGCGAGTATGCCGAGGTGCGCGAGCTGGCGCGGGAGATTGCCGAAGCCTGCGCGGCCGAACCGGATTGTCTCTGGGAGCCCATCTCCGGCCGCGAGCCGCTCGCTCCCACTCTGGCCCGCCACGTCGACACCGATCTTCACCTGCTGCGCTCCCGCGCGGAGCTGCGCCGTTGGGCGGCCGAGAATCTGCCGCCGCCGGCGCGCCAGGCGTCGCCGGATGTCGACCTGCTGCGTCCCGCCGACGTGGCTGCTGACATCGTCGCGACGCTGCTTTATCCGGTGACCGATCGCCCGTACCGGGAGCTTTATGAAACCGCCGCCGGCTGGAGCGCCGCCCGGCGCCGCGAGGTGATCGATCTGGCATTGGGCTCGCGCACGCGCCGCGACGAGCTCCTTCGCGCTTTCCGCGGCGCCCCCTATGTCTTCGACATCGTGATGGACATCGGCGCCTGGCGCGACCTGCACCGTCACCGGCGCTGCCATCAGTTTCGCCAGGATTTTACCTGCGAACTGGGCTATGCCACGCCCGCGTCGATCGCCCGTTGGAAGCTCGAGGAGCTATATCAAGTTCCGCTGGAGGCGGCCTTCGCCACCGTCCGTGCCTTGCCCGCCCCGGGCGCGCACTTCCTGCTGCCGTTCGCGGCGCGCGGTCGCTTCCTCTTCAAGATGGACTTTGCCGAAGCCGAATACATCATCCGGTTGCGCAGCGGCGTCAAAGGACACCCGAGTTATCGCGAGATCGCCTGGCGGATGAAGCAGGAAATCGAGAGACTGGAGCCGGAACTCGGCCGCCTGATCGAGGCCACGCCGCCCTGGGTGGAGGAGCCGCTCAAGCGCTGAGGCGGAGCTCAGTCGCGGGCACGCGAAATCCGCCGGGCGCGCAGGAAGCTTCCCACGCCGAACCAGACCATCAGCACGGCAAACAGGCCGGCCAGGAAAACGCGAAAGAAGCTCTCGGCGTCGCCCTTGAACTCGCGGACCGCACGAAGCGTCGAGGGTACCGCCCAGACGGCCAGCGCCAGGAAGACGAAGCCGATCACCTGGTTCCAGAGCACGCGCAGCGGGCGGACGACGCCGGGCAAAACGTGCTGGAGGAACTGCCGGATCTTCGCACCCATCGATGCGAGCATCCATCATCCTAACAGAGCAACCCGGGTTGGGATAATCGAGACGGAAGCGTGTGATCTTCGATAACGCACAGCCGCCTCCGGGCGCCGCGGAGCGCCTGGCTGCCCGGTACAAACCCACCGCCCGGTACTTGATGCAGGTCGAGGTGCACGTTTACGCCTTCTCGATGGCTGCCAACGTGCTCCTCTCCTTCTTTCCGTTTCTGATCGTCATGGTCTCGCTGTGCCGCTATGTGCTCGAGTGGAAGGCGGCCGAGGAGATGATCTTCCTGGCGCTTCGGGACTATATCCCGGACCCGATGGGCGCCTTTGTGGAGCGAAACCTGCGCGCCACCGTCGCCTCGCGCGGCCCCTTCCAGGCCGTCTCGGTACTGCTGCTGCTTTACACGGCCAACGGGATCTTCGAGCCGCTCGAGGTGGCGCTGAACCGCGCCTGGGGGATCGGCGCCAACCGGAGCTACTTCCGCAACCAGCTCATCTCCCTGGCGCTGATCTTCGTCTGCGGCGCGCTGGCGCTGGCTTCGGCGGTGCTGGCCGCCATCAACCAGGAGGTCTGGGCCCGCTTCGGGCTGCTCGGACCAAAATGGACGCAGTTGGTGGCGCTGACGGCTTTCAAGACGGCCATGGTGCCCGCGCTCATCCTGCTGCTCGTTCTCGTCTACTGGATCCTGCCCAACGGGCGCATCCCGGTGAAGCCGCTCATTCCCGCGGCGATCGTCGTCGGCCTCCTGCTCGAGGCGCTCAAGTATGTCATGGTGCTCGTCTGGCCCTGGCTGCGGCGCAAGCTTGAGATGGAGTACGGACCGTTCGTCTACTCCGTGACGATCGTGCTGTGGGCCTTTCTGGCCTCGATGATCGTGCTCGCCGGGGCCGAATGGGCGGCACGCTCGCATCGCGAGGAAGCGACCTTAGCCGCCCCGCCATTGCAGACGGCGGAGGAAAGCCGATAGACTCGAATTTGAACCAGACAACTTAATCCCCAAAGTCGAGGTGCAGCCGTGCCAGAGACCAATGATCTGACCCGCCGCGAGGTCGTCAAGATGGCAGGAGGAACCGCCGCCATGGCGGCCGCCGCCAAACTCCAGGGAGCGCCGGCCATCCAGAAGGTGAAGGCCGCCAACGAGGTCGTCGCCTTCGCCGTCATCGGCACCGGCGGCCGCGGAACCTATCTGATCCGGCATTTTAACGGCCTGGACGGCGGGCGCTGCGTGGCCGTCTGTGACATCGACGAGAACGCCGTCAAGCAGGCGCAGCAGACTTCCAAGGACAAACCGGAAGCCTACCGGGACTACCGGGAGGTGCTGGCGCGCAAGGACGTCGACGCCGTGGTGATCGCCGTGCCGCTCTACATGCACTTCCCGATCACGCGCGACGCGCTGCTGGCGGGCAAACACGTCTTCTGCGAGAAGAGCTTGGTCTTCAAGCCCGAAGAGGTTCACGCGCTGCGGGCGCTCAAGGAGCAGTATCCCAAGCAGGTGCTTCAGACCGGCCTGCAACGCCGCTGGAGCCGCTTCTATCGCACGGCCAAGCAGATGATCGACAAGGGCATGATCGGCGAGGTCACCCACGTCACGGCCCAATGGCACCGCAACCCGGGCTGGCGCATGCGCCAGTATCCGGATCGCCAGAGGGAGCGGAACTGGCGCCTGTTCCGCGAATTCTCGGGCGGCCTCACGGCCGAGCTGGCGTCGCACCAGATCGACGTGGCCACCTGGATGTTCGGCCACGAGCCCGAGTTCGTCGTCGGCGTCGGTGGCCTGGACTTCATGCGCGACGGCCGCGACGTCTACGACCATATCCAGCTCATCTTCACCTACCCGCGAGGCCGGCGCCTGATGTACTCCTCCATTTCCACCAACAACCATCTGGCGCTGTTCCACGGCGAGCGGACCGAGTTCGGCGAGATGATCATGGGCACCGACGGCACCATCCACATCACCGTGGGCACCGACAACGAGCCGGCGCTCGGCATGTGGTTCTACGAGCCGCGGCCGAAGGAGGTCAAGTCCGCCGAGGAGCTCGCCAAGGAGAAGGAAAAGCCCGCCATCGCCGGCGCGACGCTGGCCGCCACCGGCAAGGGCCGCCGCGGCTGGCCGATCCTGTTCGACGAAGCGCTGATCACCGGCCGCGAATCCTTCCTCGCGCGCGAGCTCAAGTATGCCAAGATGTGGCTGTATCAGAAGGGCGTGGTGGTGCCGGAAGAGCGCAACCCGGTGGACACCATGCTCGAAGACTTCTTCGAGTGCGTGCGCACCGGCAAGCGGCCTCCGGCCGACATCGAAGTGGGTCTGGCCGACTCGACCGCGGTGATCCTCGCCAACCTGGCGATGGACGAAGGCCGCCGGGTGTACTTCAACGAGATCGAGACGATGGGCCGCGGCGAGCAACCGGCGAAGAAGGCCTAGCGGGCAATCGGGCCGAAATCGGGGATTGAGTATACTGTCACCGATTTTCGGAGAGGCGTAGGAGCTGGTTGGCGGGAATCTGCTCCAGCACCTGGCGCGCTCCGCTCGGCCAGCGGATCTCGAGCCGGCGCACCTGCGTCTCCCGTCCCAGGCCGAAATGAACGCGGCGTGTGCTCGAGCAGGCATAGCCCACCGCGGTCGTCACGTGGTTGTACTGCACCACGCCGGAGGGCGACTCCAGGCGCACCTTGGCGCCGATGGCGTCCCGGTTGCTCCGCGTGCCCTCGAGCTCGAGCTCGAGCCAGTTCTGCGTCGCGTCGGAGACGTTTCTGAGCAGCACCGCCCGCTCCTTGATCGCCGAAAGCGCCACATCGATGCGGCCGTCGTTGTCGAAATCGGCGAAGGCCGCCCCGCGATGAAACCGGGGCCGGAAGACCTCGGGCGCCGAGCCCGAGGCGCCGTCGGCGAAGCGCTCGCCCCCCAGGTTGACGAAGATCCGGTTCGGCTGGCGCGACTTGCGGCTGCTATAGAGCTCCTCGTTGTCGAGCACATGAGACCCCGCCGTGAAGATGTCCTTGAGGCCGTCGTTGTTGAAATCGAAAACGCCGGTCGAGAAGCCGGCCGAGGGCAAGCTCAGGAATCCAAGGCGGCTCGACCAGGTGATGTCCTGAAAACTGCCGTTGCCCAGATTCTTGAACAGCGGGAAGGTCTCGTTCGAGAGCGCGGTGACGAAGATGTCAGGCGCGCCGTCGTTGTTGATGTCGCGGAAGTCGGCGCCCATGGTCGAAAGCGCCACCCCGTCCTCGTTGAGGGCCACGCCGGCGCGCAGGCCGAGCTCCGTGAACGTGCCGTCACCATTGTTGCGGAACAGGAAGTTGCGCACCGTGTCGTTGCAGACGAAGACATCCATCCAGCCGTCATCGTCATAGTCGGCGAAGGCGATTCCCATACCCTTGCCGATGTGCGCGGCGATGCCTGACGGCTCCGAGACATCGGTGAAGGTGCCGTCGCCGTTGTTGCGGTAAAGCTGATTCGGCAGGCCCTGGTAGTGCTTGGGGTGGCAGTAGGCGCGATAGCCCGGTTTTCGGAGCCCGCAATAGGGCTCCGTTCTCGGATCCCAGACGCAGTAGTTGACCACGAACAGATCGAGCAGCCCGTCGTTGTTGTAGTCGAACCAGCCGGCCGAGATCGACCAGCGCTTGCCGCGCTCCTCCCCGGTGACGCCCGCCGCGCGCGTGACGTCCGTAAAGGTGCCGTCGCCGTTGTTGCGATAGAGAATGTTCCGGTTCACCCCGGCCACGAAAAGGTCCGGGAGGCCGTCGTTGTCATAGTCGCCGGCGGCGGCCGCCATCCCGTAGCCCGATCCCGCCACCCCGGCCTGCGCGGTGACGTCGGTGAATCGGAAATTGCCTTCGTTCCGGTACAGGCGGTTCCAGTGTTCCGGGCCGGCCTTCTCGAGATTGGCGGTCGAGGCGCCGTTGACGAAGTACAGGTCCTCCAGGCCGTCCCGGTTGTAGTCGATGACGGCCACGCCGCCCACCATCGTCTCGATCTGATACTTGTGCTCGGTGGCCTCGTTTTCGAGCCGGAAGTCGACGCCGCTCGCCTCGCTCACGTCGACGAAGGCGACAGGGACGATACTTTGGGCGGCGACAAGCCCGGCGAGGACCGCTGCGGGCACGCACGCACGCAGACGGCCCCTCATGGCGCCAGCTTCTCCCGCAGCTCAAGCGCGCGGGCTGCCTCCTCCGGGCGGTTCAGCTCGAATAGCACGCGCGCCAGCAGGTGCAGAATGCGGGCTGCCTCCTCCGGTTTCGCGGTGCGGGTCGCCAGAGCGCGTTCGAGCGCCGGAGCGGCCGCCTCGGGCCTGCCCTGCTTGTAGAGAAGCTTCCCCAGCTCGAAATGGGGCTCCCAGAGGTTGGGCTCGAGCTCCACGGCGCGGCGCAACTGCTTTTCGGCCTCCACGAGCCGGCCCAGCTTGGCGAGTAGCGCGCCGTAACAGTAATGGGGGCGGAAGCCCGGCGCGGGCAGGCGCGCATTGAGCTCCACGGCCTTCCGGTAGGCGCGCTCGGCGGCTTCGATCTCCCCCGTGGCCTCCAGCGTCAGGCCGAGGAATGTGTGGACGCGCGCGTCGCGTCCGTTAAGCTGCCGGGACCGCTCCAGGGCTTCGAGGGACTTCTCGAAAAAGTTCAGCTTGTAGTAATGCCGGCCGAGGAAGAGCCAGACCTCGGCATCCCGCGGGTTCAACTCGGCGGCGCGCCGGAAAGCCGCCTCCGCCCTTTCGTTCTCCTCGGCGAGCTGATAGCAGAGGCCCAGCAGTTTGGCCACCGCAGGCTGCCGCGGATCGAGTGCCAGCGATTGCTCGAGCGCCCTGGCCGCCTCCACGGGTCGGCGCTGCTCGAACAGCGCCGCGGCCTGCCGGTTAAGTTCCTCCGGCGATTCCAGGGCGGACGCGGCTGCGGCCGCCACCAGCAGCAGGAAGTTGCTTCGGTGCCGCATCCGCCGCCTTCTCGCCCCCTCCGCCCCTGGCGGGCGCGCCCGCCTTTAGCGCCGGAAGGGGTTCGGGATTCGAATCAGATCCGTCCTCTCTTTGCCGCCCTCCTGGATCGCTGAGAGCGCATAGACGTCGCCGTCCTTGCCGATGGCGATCGAGTTCACGTACGAGGGCCGCTGGCCGTCCTCGAGAAAGATCGGCCCATGATCGGTGTACGTCCCGGTCGGAATGTCCCAGGTGATCAGGTGCAGATTCTCCTCACCCTGGGCCTCGATCTTGGTCTTGTCGCGCGCCACCTGCGGCCGGCCGTCCTTGTATATGCAACCGCCGGTAAGGTAGTAAAGCGTCCGGTTATCCGGCCCGAGCGTAAAGCCCAGATACCCGTAATAGAACTTGTCGAACATCCCGCTTTGCTTGGAGGGCTTCGAGGTGATCCGCTCGATCACATCCACCCGCTCGATCTTCGGATCGAATTTGAAAAGATAACCCGAGTTGCCATGAACGGCGTAAATCACCTTCTCGGTCGGATGCCACACCGCCTGGCGCCAGTTGTAACCCATGTGCCCGGGCGAGGTGGGGTCGTAGAGGCCGAAATAGTCCTTGCGGAGGTTGTCCGCCGTGACCTTTTCGATCGCGTCTTTGTCGTAGCGGTACCGCATGATGTCGCCGTCGGCCGTGGTGTAGTAGACCGAGCCGTCATCCGGGTTCACCACCATCGCGCGGGTCAGTGTGCGATACTCGGCGCCGAAGCCGGCCTCCCCCTTGGCCGAAACCGGACCCAGGTTCTTGAGCTCCTTCGAATTCATGTCGTAACGGACGAAGAAGCCGTCCGGCCAGGTGATGCCGTACATTCGGCCCCGCTGCGGGTCCATCGTCATGGTCAGAATCCCCTGTTCGGGCATGATCTTGACCACGCTTTCCAGCTTCTTCGTAGCCAGGTCGTAGGCGACGAAATGCCCTCCGGGATAGGGCTTGTAGCCCGGAGGCGGCACGCCCATTAGTTCCCGGCCGCCTTTGAGCGTGTAGTAACCCACATGCGTGGCAAAGTAAAGCTTGCCGTTCGACTCGAAGAAAGGGACATGGCTCTTGCCCTGCGGAATGGCCTTGAGATCCTTTTCCCCGACGGCTTCGTTGAGATCGGCCAGATGTTCGATCCTGTCGGTCGCCGGGTCGTAGGAATACAACTGGCCCGCCGTGTCGATCACGGCGGTGCAGAGCACGTAGTAGATCTTCCCGTCGCTTGCCGCTCCCAGCCCGTTATAGGTATGTTTGGAGAGCGGGAAGTTCGAGTTGAAGGCGCGGGCGACGAGCGGTTTGCCCGCGGAAACCGGAGCGGCCGGCTCGGAAGGAGCGGGCGGCCGGGAGCAGGAGCTAGCGAGCATGACAAAGATTCCGAGAGCAGCGCTGAGGTTCTGTTTCCGCATCACGATCACAAGGATACAACAGCGCACCTGCTAAGATCAGCATGACGGATCGAGGTGCGGATGAAGAGGCGGAACTTCCTGGCAACGGCAGCTGCGACGACGGTCGCCGGGTGCCGGAGGGACGGCACGCCTGCCCGGAAGGAGCCGGCTCCGGTGAAACTCGCCGGTTTGAGCCTCGACGACTGGCGGGACCGCTTCCGCAAGGAGCTCTTCGAGGTGATGCTCCCCTTCTGGGACCGTCACGGCGTCGATCACGAGCGCGGCGGCATCCTGCATGCCCTGGACTACGACGGCACGCTTGTACGCCCGGAAAAGCACCACTGGTTTCAGGGCCGGGCCATCTGGGTCTATAGTTTCCTCTACAACCGCTTCGGCGGCGATCCGCGCCATCTGGAGATCGCCCGCAAGATTCGGGACTTCTTCCTGAAGCACGCGCGGCAGCCCGACGGCTTTTATGCCGAGCTGCTCGACCGCGACGGTCGCGTGCTCCGGCCGTTTCAGGGCGACGTCTACGGCATGTACTTCTTGGCCGAAGGCCTCCAGGAGTACGCTTGGGCTGCCAAGGACGAAGAGTCCTGGGACCTGGCCCTCGACCTGATGAAGCGTCTCTCCCGGTACATCGAGAATCCGAGGCTCCAGTTACCCGGCTCGCCCGCGCCCGGCGCCCGCCCGCAGGGGCTGTGGATGGTGAACCTCCGCACGGCCACCCAGATGCTCGCCCGGAGGCGCGACGCCGAGATCGAAGAGATCGCCGAGAAGGCCGTCGATGCCGTCATCCACAAGCACTACAACCCGGACATCGGCCTCAACAACGAGGACCTCGCCTTCGACTTTAGCCGGATCAAGGGCCAGGAGAACAAGTGCCTGCCCGGTCACTCGATCGAGACGCTTTGGATGATCCAGGACGAGGCCCTGCGCCGCGGTGACACCAAGCTGTGGGATCTGTGCGCCGAACGGATCGAGCGCCACATCGAGGTCGGCTGGGATTCGGTCTTCGGCGGCATCATCGAGTGGATCAACGTCGATCAGGGCTGCTACGAATGGCCGGTGGAACGTCCCGTCGGAACCGATCTGGAATTCCGCTTTCGCGGCGAGCGCTTCTATCTGAAGCCGCTCTGGGCCCTCAACGAGGTGCTGGTGGCCTGCCTGAATGTCTTCGAGCGGACGCAGGCCGAGTGGGCCTCCCGCTGGTTCGGCCGGGCGCAGGAGATCATCGACCGCCACTACGCGCGGCGCAACGGCCAGCCCGGCTACATGCTGTTTGCCGACCGCCGGTTCACGCCACAACCGAAAGTGGCCCGCCAGGACAACTATCACCCGCCACGGCAGCTCATGCTGAACCTGCTGGTTCTCGAGCGGATGCTGGCGGCGTGATCCGCCGGCGCGCCCAGCGAGGCTCGCCGGCCGATCCGAAATCGCGCCGCGGCAAATCCAGAGGCCAAGCGGCCCGCGGGCTGCTCAGCTCCGCAGGCGGAGGAAGAACCAGCCGAGGCCGACCGCCAGCAGCAGGCTCGCGGCGACCGGCACCGGCTGAAGCCCGCAGAGCGAACGCCGCAGGCGCCCGAAGACCAGCGCGAACAGCGCCGCGATCCCGATTTCGGCGGCCGTCACGCCCAGCAGCACCCAGAGGGCCTCATAGCCGCTCGTCGCGATGAAGTGGCCGACGTAGAGCCCGTGGAAGACGCCCAGCACGGCGACCACCAGGCCGCGCTGGCCGGCTTCGGGCAGCAGCAGGATCTCCACCGCCAGATAGGCGATGGTCAGCGCCGCCGCCGCCTCGACGAACCGCGTCGCCGGCTGCCAGCCCGTGAACGGCAGAACGAGAGCCGTCGCGGTCTCGCCCGCGAGAAACATCGCCACCAGCACCAGGAGTTCCCGGCGGCTGCGCGCCGCCAGCACCAGAGCCGCCAGAAACAGCAGCGGCGCCGCGTTGCCCGCAATCCGCATCGCGCCGGCCGCCGTCTGCTGGAGCGCCGTTTCGAGCGGCGTCGGAGGGATGAAGTCGATCTCAGCCTCCCGCGAAGCCAGATCGAAGATCTTCTCGTCGGAGGTTTCGCCGCGGCGCGCGCGCAGGATGTGGATGTGATTGGGCACGGTGGCCGCATAGAAGGTGCACCGGACAACGAGCTCCTCGACCTCCCGCGGGAACTCGTAGGCGGCCTGGCAGATGTAGGCGCCCTCGGCAAACTCGGCCCGGCAACTGCGCTCGAGCAGCCGTCCGGCCGCCCCATCGCTGGTGAAGCTCAGCTGATCGAACAGGGCCGTTTCCGGATCCCGGATCGGCTCTACCTCGTAGAGCGGCATCCGGAGCTCGTAGCGGATCCGGTTGCCTTCGGCGACCAGTTCGCCCGTGCTGATGCTCAGCAGGTGGGCGGCAGCCGGTAAGGGGAGCAGGATCGCGATGAGCCGCCACATCGCAACTCAGCGCTCTCTCAGCCGCACCTTGCGTCGGCTCACGGTGGGCTCCCCGGCGTCCGGCTGCGCCATGGCGGTGAGCCGGTACGCGCCGGGCGCCGCGGGCAGGCACAAGTCCAGGAGCACCGTCTGTTGCCCGAGCGGCGCCAGCCGGAACGGCGTTCGCCGCTCCGCTCTCGCGCCGCCGTGCTCCCGTTCGATCGCCAGCACCAGCTCGCCCGTGACCTCGCGATCCCAGTCGTTCACAAGCATGGTGGCGAACTTGCGCTCGGCGCCCGCCTCGAGTTCCGGCTGCCAGAAATTCAGATACACCCCCAAGGGCTTGAACGCCTCACTCACGTAGCGCGCGAAGTGTGGTTCGAGCTCGAGCGTGCGGACATCGCGCCAGTGGTCGCCGGTAAAGGCGCCGGGGTAGCTCGAGGTCAGATAAACGAAGTGGAGCACGCCGGCGAAGTTGCGGTGCGCGCGCCAGTATTCGGTCAGCCCCGCCAGATGGTAGGCCCAGGCCTCGAAGCGCTCCTCCGCGGTGGCGTTCGGCCCCACCAGCCGCTCGTAAACTTTGTCGGTCAGCTCCGTCGGCGTGCCGTCGCGGTGGAGCCAGAGCCAGCCGTACTCGTTGAGAATCGCCGCATGCGCGCTGGGGTGGGCCGAGTTGGTGCTCTTGGCGCCCGTCGAGCGTTCAAGATCGGTGATCTCGAAGCGCGGCGCGCGCTCGCTCTGCCAGCTCGAGAACAGATAGGGGTGATCCTCCACCGGATCGTCCGGCCCGGCAGGCAGATTGTAGCCGTTCTCCCAGGGCCGGTTTGACAAATCAAGCTGCCGGACCGCCGGAATGATCCGCTCGGCGAAAACATCGGCAATGGTTTCGTTGTTTGCATCCCAGATCACCACGCTCGGATGGTTCCAGTTGTCGCGGACCCACTGGCTGTACTGGCGGATCAGTTCGTCGGTGTCCCACTCCTGGTGCCAGCCGTCGCGGCCCGTCCAGAGGAAGAACTCGTTCTGGATGAGCAGGCCGGCCTCGTCGGCGATCTCCAGCCACCGCTGGGGCACCGGGCCGATGCAAAAGCGGAACGAGTTCCAGTGCATCCTCTTCGGAATCTCGACGAGCAGCTTGCGCACCCAGTCTTCGCGCCAGACCAGATCCCCGCAATCGGGATCCTCGAAGAAGCGATGCAGAGTGATGTTGGAGCCGCGCAAGAAATACATCTTCCCGTTGAGCCAGGCCCGGCGCGTCGGCGTGTCGAAGCGGAATTCGCGCAGGCCGAAACGCGTCGTCACCCGATCACCTCCCGTCGAAGTCTCGACCGTATACAGGAACGGATCCTCGGGTGACCAGAGGCGCCCGCCGGGGATGGGTATCCGGCGCAACCGCACCAGCTCGCCGCCCGCGCCGATGCGAATGCGCTCGAGCGGGGCGCGCGCCACCTCTTTGCCGCTTGCCGCCTCCCGCACCCGGTGCGTCAGCTCGAAGGCGCGCGCCGGGCCGTAGTTGACAAACTTCACCTGCACCGTGATCTCCGCCGGATCGATCTTCGGCGCCACCTGGACCCACTCGATCACCGGGTTGTCAGCCAGATGAAGCGAGACGCTGTCGTAGATGCCCGGTGTCCATTTCCGCTTTTCGAAGTCGGTCCCGGCCGGCGCCCACTCGGGCAGCGCGGCCGGGTGGGCGCCGATGCGAACGAGCAGCGTGTTCTCCGCCTCCCAGCGAATCGCCTTCGTAACGTTGAACGTTGCAGAGGTGAAACAGCCAACATGCTCGCCCACCTTGACATCGTTCACCCAGACCGTGGCGCCGAATTGCGCCTTGTTGATGCGCAGCAAGGCCACTTCGCGCTTCTCCGGCGGACGGAACGTCCGCCGGTACCAGAACCAGTTGCGCTCCTGGCGGGGGATGCCCACCCGTCGGGTTCGCTCCGAGGCCGGCAGCTTGCCGCGGCGGACGAGGTTGTCGATCAGCTCGCGGCTGTCGAAGCGATCCACGTCGGCAAATGGCGGGCGCGCCAGGTTCGCCAGGCCGGGAACGGGCACCCTGCGCTCAAAGCTCGCCGGAGGTTCCTCACGGATGCTGTCGGCGATTTCCCAGACGCCGTCGAGGCTGACGACAAGGCGGCCCGCGCCGGCCGCCTCAAGCGTTGCCGCGGCCGCCAGCAGGATCATGCTGAAGCTCGCCCTCATGATGCTGCCCAGTGTAGCTCGAGGCTGTACTATCATGAGGAACATTTACGCGAGGCGGATTTGACCCCGTACCTGAAGCTGCGCCGCGAAGATCGCCTTCTGCGGCTCATGCTCAACCGGCCCGAAAAGCGGAACGCGCTTCGCGTGGACGACTGCCGCCACCTGGTGACTGCGCTTCACGACGCCGAGGCCGACCGCCGGGTGGGCGCGGTGCTGCTCGAGGCGGCGGGCCCCGACTTCTGCGCCGGAATGGATCTGAGCGAATCGCTTCGGGAGGATGCGCCCGAACGGGCGGCCATTCACGATGAGCTGTTCACCATCGGCAACCGGCTGCTGAAACCGATTGTCGTGGCGGTCGAAGGGCGGGCGCTCGGCGGCGGTCTCGGTTTGGTCGCCAATGCCCACATCGCCGTCGCTTCCTCCACCGCCGGCTTCGGGCTCACCGAGATCCGGGTGGCGATGTGGCCCTTTATCGTATTCCGGTCCGTGGCGGAGGTAATCGGCGAGCGGCGGGCGCTCGAGCTGAGCCTCACCGGCCGGATCATCGGCGCCGCGGAGGCGCTGGCCTGGGGCCTGGCGCACTACGTCGTCCCGCCGGAAGAGCTCACCGAACGCGCCCTGGCGCTGGCGGCGGCCGTCGCCGGCTGGAGTCCCGAGGCGGTGCGCCGGGGCCTTGATTATGTCCACCAGACGCGCGGCCTCGCCCCGAAACAGGCGCTCGAGCTGGCCGATTCGATGCGCCGCCGGATGTTCCGCAGCGCCGACTTCGCCGAGGGCGTGCGCGCCTTTTTCGAGAAGCGGCCACCGGAGTGGCCCTCGCTTAAACACAATCCGGGAGAGGAGGACTCATGAGAACGCTCGTCGTGCTACTGGCGGCGGCCTTGCCGGCTGCGCACGCTTCCGACGCTCCCGGCGCCTGGACGCCCGAGCTCACCATGGAGGTGCGGACTATCGGCTCGGTCACGCCCTCGCCCGACGGGGCCTGGGTGGCCTGGACCGAGACGCGGGCCGTCATCGAGGCGGACAAGAGCGAGCAGCTCACCCACATCTTCCTTGGGCGCGCCGGCGGCTCGCGCCGCTTCCAGCTCACCCAGGGAGAGAAAAGCTGCACCGCGCCGGCCTTCTCGCCGGATTCAGCCTGGGTCTACTTCCAGAGCGAGCGCACGGGCAAGCCCAATCTCTTCCGCATTCGCGTCGACGGCGGCGAGGCGGAGCGGATTACGGACTGGAAAGGCTCGATCGGCTCCTTCCGCGTATCGCCTGACGGCAAGTGGGTCGCCTTCACCGGCCGCAAGGACTCCGAAGAGGAGGAAAAGGCCCGTAAGGAGAAGCGCGACTTCCAGGTGGTGGACGAAAAGCCCAAGAACCACAGCCTGTGGCTGCTTCCGGCCTCGGGCGAGATCAAGCCTCCGCGCGAGCTCACCGGCGGGGAGTTCCACGTCCAGGACTTTGATTGGGCGCCGGATGGCCGCTTCATCGCCTTGGTGCGGGTGCCCACGCCCGTGGCGGACGATTGGACCCGGTCCGACATCCTCGAGCTTGCACTCGAGAGCGGCGCCGTGCGCCTCGTGGCCGCCAGCCCGGCAGCCGAGCGTTCCCCGCGCTACTCGCCCGACGGAGCCTGGCTGGCCTTCCTTCGCTCGAGCGAGCCGCCGCGCTGGGCCGGCGAGGACCGCATCGTGCTCCTCCGGCGCGCCGACGGGACAACGCGTACGCTCGGGGCCACCTACGACGAGCAGCCCGAGATCCTCGGCTGGAGCCGCGACGCCCGGCGCATCTACTTCATGGAGACCAGGCGCACCCGCACCACCCTGTTCGCCCTGCCGCTCGAGGGAGCTCCGGCCGCTGTCCACGAACCCCCGGCCGGCACGCTTGGCGCGGCGAATCTCAACCGCGCAGGAGACCGCGTGGGCTTTGCCTGGGAGACTTCCGAAGAGGCGCCGGAGGCCTGGGTGATGGCGCTCACGGGCGGTCAGCCGATCCGGGTGAGTCGCGCCAATGCCGACCTGCCCCGGCCGCCGCTCGGCAAGACCGAAATCGTGCGCTGGCGCTCCCCGGACGGCCTGGAGATCGAGGGCCTGCTCACCTATCCGGTCGGCTATCAGGCTGGCAAGCGGGTTCCGCTGATCCTGCTCATCCACGGCGGCCCGGCCGGTGTCTTCCGGGAAACCTTCCTCGGTACGCCCGGCCTGTATCCGCTCGCCGCCTTCTCGGCCAGGGGCTACGCCGTGCTCCGGCCGAACCCGCGCGGCTCGAGCGGCTATGGCAAGCCGTTCCGCTTCGCCAACTACAACGACTGGGGCGGCAGGGATTACGAGGATCTCATGGCCGGCGTCGACCACGTCATCCGCATGGGCGTGGCAGACCCGGAACGGCTGGCCGTGATGGGCTGGAGCTACGGCGGCTACATGACCAGCTGGATCATCACCCAGACCCGGCGGTTCCAGGCCGCTATCATCGGCGCCCCGGTCACCAATCTATGGAGCTTCACCGGCACCAGCGACATTCCCGGCTTCCTGCCCGACTACTTCTCCGGCGAGCCCTGGGAAAATTTCGAAGCCTACCGGAAGCACTCGCCGCTGGCGCACGCCAAGGGCGTCACCACGCCGGCGCTCATCCTGCACGGAGAGGCCGACGTGCGCGTGCCGATCTCCCAGGCTTACGAGTTCTACCAGGCGCTCAAGCGCCAGGGTGCTCCGGTGAAAATGGTGGTCTATCCCAGGGAAGGGCATGGCCCGCGCGAGCCCAAGTTCCGGCTCGATATCATGAACCGACACCTGGAATGGCTGGAGAAATACGTGCGCTAGGAGGGCTTCACTCGGCGCCGCCGCCGGCGGGCTCGATGATGGCTCTCATCGAACCTTTCGAGCGCGGCATGCGCCAGTCCGGACCGTAAGCGTGGATCTGATCGCGGGCGAACTCGGCTTCGGGCAGCTCGCAGGTCATCAGGACGGTGCGCCCGGTGGTGTCGACCTCGACGGCGTGGCGGTAGGCCTGCGCCCGGCTGAACAGAAAGAGCCGTTCGAGCATTTCGATCACATAATCGTAAGTGTGATCGTCGTCGTCGAGCAGGACGACGTTATAAAGTGGTGTGAGCTCCTCCCGGCTCGTCGTCGAGACGTCCGGGGCCGTCAGCGTCCCGGGCATCGCCAGCGAAAAACCATCCTGAAATATAGTACTCGATGAGGCCGCCAGTCGCACCTGTGTTAGAATTTTGCTGAGGGGGCGAAACGGCTTCGACGGGATTGAATTGGCGTGGAAAGGCGTGCCGGGTTCCGAGCTCCCGTAAAACGATCGGAAAACCAATAACTGCCAATCAGCAGTTCGCCTACGCCGCCTAAGATTTAGGCGGCCGCCGCGGCCGGCGGGCCCGCAAGCCGGCCGGTCGGCGTCATCGAGCGGGCTGGGCTGAAAGGCTTCGGTCCGGAGCCCGAGGCCGAGATTCAAACGGACTAGACCGCCGCTATTCTCGCCGGCTCTGAGGCGGCGGTCGAAAAAAGCCGAGCCGGCTACGCACGTAGGCTTTCCACGGCAAACTTTCTCGGACGCGGGTTCGACTCCCGCCGCCTCCACCATCGCCCCGCCTCTCACCCGCCGGCCTTCTGCAAGGCCTTCGACAGTCGCGACCAGGCTTCGCTCGTGGAAAAGTTCTTCGACAGCCTCCACTGCCCTTCGAGGGTGCTGCCGAGATCCGCCAGCTCAAGGACGGCGTCGATCAGCCTCCGCCGGTGGGGCTCCAGTCGGGCCGATGCGGTTCGCAGGAACGTCATCAGGCGCTCGATGTGGGCCCGGAAGGGACTGCCCGCTGGCGCCCCCTTGGCTAAAAGCAACCGGAGCAGGAGAAACAAGGAGGCAAGAATTCGTCGTTCCATCGTTCTGCCGGGTAGGCCGCCGTCCGGCTCCAGTCGGCCGAGCAGATCGAGCAGTTCATCCATCGGGTCGGGCCGGGCGAACTGCTCGAGGGACGCTTCCGGGATACGGCACGCAATGAAATCCGATTTGCTCGGGATTACACTTGGCGCCGGCCGGGGAGCTCCGCAGCGAAGACCAGGCAAACGCGAGCGGTAAGCTCCAAACTGCATCCCTTGAGGCAGACCGACCGGCACGACCAAAGTTTTCGGCAAATCGCCGGTCGCATCGGCTGCCCGCTCGACGACCGCAACCAAAGCCATTGCCTGGCTGGCTAGGCCGTACTCGGTGCTCAGCGCTTCCAGGCGCGCGCTGCGCCGCTGGCGCCGTCGGCGGTCAAGCACGTGGAGCGCCTCCCCATCTTCGGCTTCCTCGATCCGGCTCTCAAAGTCCGCTAGTAGCCGCGCGCCGGTGAGCAGCCGCAGGATCTCGCCGCGGCGGCTCTGTTCAATCGAGAACGGCAACTCAAGCTGTTCCCTTCCGGCGCCCCTCGACCAGGTGACTTCAAGTGTGGCCTCCCCCGGAGCCGACGTCGATCCGTACACTACCAGCGGCGTCCCTGGAGAGACATGGCTTGCCGGAGTCGGGGCGACGGCGCCCCCCGGGGCCCGAATCGCGACCGCGACCCCCTCGGCCGATGGCCGCCCGATGCCGGCAAACAGCGCCAGCGCCTCCAGATCCACGCGCTCGCCGACGGAGACGAAGCGGCTCGTCGCTTCCGTCTCGCGCGCCAGAGTCGCCAGGAATCGGTCCTGACTCGCCGATCCGAGGCCGAGGCAGTGGACCCGGATCTTGCTCGCCCTCGCGCGGGCAATCACCGCATCGGTGCCAAAGACCTGGCCGTCGGTGATCGCGAGAAGGTCGCCCCCGGCGCCGCCCAGCAGGCCAGCCGCCGCCTCGATGCCAGCCGCCAGCTCCGTGCCGCCCCGGGCAGTGAGTGTCCGAAGAAAATCGCCGGCCTCTTGTCGATTTTCGGCTGTGGCCGGCAAGAGCTCGCTGCGGAAGTACTCGATTAGGTCGTTGAAGGCTACGATGCCGAACTGATCCGTTTCGCGCAGCGCACCAAGACAGGCCAGGAGCGCACGCTGCGCCTGCTCGAACGTAATGCCCGCCATCGAGCCGGAGCGATCCAGGACGAACACCAGGCGGCGCGGCCGATCCCGGACCTTCCCAAATCGCACCGACGGGATGAAGGCGATGAACCGTCCTAAGCCCTGGCGATCGACTCCGGTGAAAACACCCTCGAGCGTCTCCCGGCTTCGCACGTCGAGCAAGAGATCTCGATCGGGCACATCGGCCTCGGGCGCCAGCGACACGCGATAGCGGTGAGGATCCTCCTGCTCTACTTCGACGCGGTGCGACGGCGAGGCGATCCGCTGGATCGGCGCCGGAAGCGAGACCCGAAGCTCGAAGCCTACCTGGTGGAGCGCGGCGGAATCCTCGTGCCAGATCGGCAGAATCAGATCCCCGAACTCCTCCTCCGGAAGCTCGATTTCCCCTCTGCCGGCAGCGGGGGACACCGCCCGCATCTGCGCGTGATAGGCCGGCGCCACGGTAAAGGGAAAGCGGAACCGGAAGCCGTGATCGTGCTGCTCGACCCCAGTGAGGATCTCCAGGTAGACCGTGACCAGCTCCTCTGGGCGGATGTTACCAATTGTGAGGTTCACCAATCCGTCGCGGTACTGCTGGGCAAGTGTCGCCAGGCGTCCCTCCGCGAGTGCCTTTTCATAGGCGCTCCGGGCCTGTTCGACCGGGCGAAGCTCCGAGCGGACCGAAAAGCCCTCACCCACCACGCGGAACCGGCGCAGCGCGGCCTCCCGCGGGAGCTTGAAACAGTAAATGACCTCGATCGGTCGCCGCTCACTCGATCGAAACAGGTGCGCAATGCGCAGCCGCCCGCCCGCGGCAAGAAGCTCGCCTTCCAGCCAAAGCCGTTGCATGGCCAGTGGAATCTGTTCGCCCGTCTCTGCGGCGACGGGAGCAAAACCGTTAACTGTCGAAACCGCCAATATCGAAACCTCCTTGTTGGTGCTGCTCTTCGTTTTCGCCGTCTGCCAATGCCTCGGCGAGGGCCCGCAGGGCCGCGTGCACCCGCCGCAACCTCCAGGGCGGGCTCTCCGCCCGCACCAGCACTGTCACATCGGGCGCCACCTGATACTGCCAGCAGGCGACCGACGGCGGAAGGTCACGCGCCGTCCCTCCTCCGCTCAGACGGCGCGCGATTTCCGCCAGGGTCAGGCCTTTCCCTTGCAGCGCGCGGATCGCCCGCAGCCGTTCCAGGTGCTTCTCACCGTAACTGGCGCCGCGCCCCGCCATGTCCGGTCCTTCGAGCAAACCGCGCGCGATGTAGTACCGAATGGTGCGAGCCGGCACGCCAGACTCTTCGGCGAGTTCGACCAGCGACAGCCGCCGATCCGCCACCGCCATCGTGCCCTCAGAATACCCCAAAATATTCACACTGTCAAGTAGTGACACAAAAACTTTCGTATGCTGTCCCTCAGTCATGAGCTCGACTCCCGCCGAAATCCTCCCTTTCGCCCTGGAACTCGCCCGCGCCGCCGAGGAGGCTATCCTTCCCCTGTTTCGCCGTGCGGAGGCCCGCCTCAAAGCCGACGGCACGGAGGTGACCGAGGCCGACCGTGCGGCCGAGGCCGCCATGCGAAGCCTGGTCGAAGAGCGCTTCCCGGCTGACGCCATCCTGGGTGAAGAGTACGGCGAATCGGGCGCCTGGGAAGCCGGTCGCTGCTGGGTGCTCGATCCCATTGACGGAACGGCATCCTTTACGCTTGGCCTACCGCTGTTTGGGACGCTCGTGGCGCTCGTCGAGGAGGGCGAGCCGGTGGTGGGCGTCATCCACCTGCCGGCGATGCGGGAGACGGTTTTCGCGGCCCGGGGCGCGGGTTGCTGGTTCCGTTACGGTGATGCCGAGCCGGTGCGGGTGCACGTCGCCGAACCGGTCCCGCTGGCGCAGGCCGTGGTCTCAGCCACGGCCGCTCACAGCTCCGACATCCAGGCGCAGCCTGGCCAGAGGCCCTACCGGCTTTCCGAGCTCATCCGCCGGGCGCGCAAATTCCGCTTCGTGGGCGACTGCGTCCAGCACGCGCTCGTTTGCCGCGGCAAGCTCCACGCGGCGGTCGACACCATCATGTCGCCCTGGGACATCGCCGCCCTGGTGCCCTGCATCGAAGAGGCGGGTGGGAAGCTCACCACGCTGGGTGGCGCGCGGCGCGATCTTCTCCGGGGTGGAAGCCTGCTCAGCTCCTGCGGCAGCCCGCTTCACGAGGAGGTGCTCGCCGTGCTGGCGCCCGGGGCGGGAAATTAGGGATTGAGTATACTGTCCCCGATTTTCGGGCGTTCGGGGCCGAGCAGGATCGCCAGCCAGCGCGTCTCTTCCCGGTTGGCCAGCACGATGCGCAGCGCCACCGTCAGCGGCACCGCCAGAAACATCCCCGCCGTGCCGAGCACCCAGCCCCAGGCGAGCACCGACAGGAAGACCACCGTGGTCGACAGGCCCAGACTGCGCCCCATCCATCGCGGCTCCCAAATGTTGCCGATCACGGTGTTGATGACCACGTAACCGATGGCCACCAGCAGCGTGCCTCCCAGCCCTAACTGCACCAGCGCGAGCGCCACCGCCGGCACCGCCGCCACCACCGAGCCGATGTTCGGAATGTAGTTCAACACGAAGGCCAGCAGACCCCACAGCAGCGGGAAGTCCAGGCCCAGCACGCCCACCCAGAGCGCCACCGCCGCGCCCGTGGCCAGGCTGAGGACCGTCTTGAGCAATACGTAGCGCTCGAGGTTGCGGAGTATCTCGCGGATGTGCGCGACCGATGCCGGCGCCTCACCGAAAGCGGCGCGAAACTTCTGGGGAAACCAAGGAACTTCGAGCAGCACGAAGGCCACAATCAGAACGATGAGCAGCGAGTTGCCGACCAGGCTCCCTAGGGCCGTGAAAAGCTGGCCCGCCAAGCCCATGACGGCGCCGGGATCGATGACCCGGAGCCACTCGACAGCCGGAAGCTGGATGCCCAAACTGCCAAGCCAGCCGAGAAACGCCTCGCGCTGGGCGCTGAGCCGTGCCCGGTAGGCGGGCACGGCGCGGATGAAATCGTTGATCGAGGCCCCGACGACCACCCCGGCCAGCGAGAGCACGCCCACCGAAGCCGTGACGACCAGGGCCACGGCCGCCACTGGAGGCACCTTCTTCCGTTCGAGCCACAGCACAGCCGGCGCCGCCAGCATGGAAAAGAAGGCTGAGACGAGCAGCAAGACAATGATCGAGCTGGCCGCCTTGAGGCCGGCGACCACTACCACCAGTGCCGCGGCGTTGATCAGAACAGAGGAGTGCCCGCTCGGCTTCATCGGCCTCAGTGGAGGTTGCGAACGCGGTCGGCCAGGTACCGCAGCCGGTCCCATTCGGCATCCGCGGTCACCATGTCGCTGACGCCTAGGATAAACCGCGGCTGGTGCGCATACCGCACCAGCAGTTCGTCCACCTTCCGCCGAAAGTCCTCCTCCGGGCAACTGTCCCGGCACAGCAGCACTGACGGGATGCCGCCGATGACGGTGATCTTGCCGGCGAAGGCTTCGAAGAACTCCTCCAGGCGGACGCTGGTCATCGGATGGGGGCAGACCGAGTCGGCCACGTCGATCTCTGCTTCGCGGTAGAGCCCGAGCAGGCGCCGGTTCTCCCCGTCGGTGTGTGTCGCCAGGAACTTGCCCCGCCGGTGCAGGCGCTCGGCGTAATCGCGCAGCGCCGGCAGGATGTACTGGCGGAAGAACCGGGGAAAGGTGATCGCGTCGTCGTAGTTGCCGCCGAGCATCACCACCGGCGCCTCCGAGCAGGCGCAGATCTCTTTGGTCCCCTCGTAGTAAGGCTCCATCTGTTCGGCCAGCCAGTGAATCTTCTCCGGATAGTCGTGGTAGGCGTAAAAGAACTGCTCCACCTCCATGAGCTCGCGAAGGATGTGGTGCATCGGGCAGGCCGAACCGCTCGCCGAGGCAAAAACGAGGCCCCGCTCGCCGGCGGCCGCCTGCTGCGCCTTCCAGCGCTCGACGCGCGGCTCGAGCCGGGTGTGGGAGAAGATGAACCCGACGACGTCGATGTCCTCGGGCTTTTCGATGGCGTGCTTGGTCCGCCAGGGCACCGAGGCCCCGGCGTCGAGCATCTCCTCGGTGTAAGTGGTGACCGTTTCGATGGAGCCGACAGGCGTGCGGTATTCCACCGCCGTCCGGTATCCGTCGCGCCTTACCCGCCGCTCGACCTCCTCGATCACCGGCTCGTACAGCAGGACCGGTGACCGGTAGATGCCAAGGGCGTAGTCGACCATGTCATCCTCGCCGGTACGCTCGGCAAGGTTGGGCACGATGGCGTAGTAGCCGACGCCGAGATGGTCGGCGATCTCGATCAGGTTCAGGCCCTCGAGTTCCGCCGGGAGCGTCCCGCTGCGTTTCCGCGCGCGGTACCAGAACTCCAGACGCGGCACAAACGGTATGCGGTCCGGCGTCTCGCCGCGAATCGCCGCCAGCATGCGCTCCCGGTCGGTCATAGATCCTCAGCGCAACTATAGCAGGCGTCCGGCCGGAAAGATACACTTGAGGGGTTCGCATGGTCGAGCTCGAGGACCACGCCCGCCGCCGCTTTGCCTGGGCCGTCGCCGTCCTGGTGTTCTGCGGCTCGGTGGTCAACTACATGGACCGCACGGTGCTCGGCGTCGTCATGCCGCAGATCCGCGCCGATCTCGGTCTGAGCAACGCCGACTACGGCCTGGCGGTGAACGCCTTCCTCGTCTGTTACGCGGTCTTCTATGTTCTCGGCGGGCGCGTGGCGGACTGGCTGGGTTACCGGCGCATGTTCGTGGCCACGGTGCTGTTCTGGTCTGCCGCCAACATGCTGCACGCGACCGCCCGGGGCATGCTGAGCCTGAGCCTGTTCCGCGCGCTGCTCGGTGTGGGCGAGGGCGGCTATTACCCGACGGCGATCCGCGCCATCTCGCACTGGTTCCTGCCCCGGGATCGCGCCAAGGCGGTGGGCCTGATGCTGTGCGGTCTGAGCGTGGGCACCCTGATCACGCCGCCCATCGTCGCCGCCATCACGCTGCACTACGGCTGGCGCACGGCCTTTCTGGTGACTGGGGCCGCCGGAGCGCTGCTGGTGCCCCCATGGGTTTGGCTCCACCGGCGGGTCCGGCGCGCGCGCCTGCCGGAGCACCAGCCCTCCGGGAGTCCGGACTCGCAAAACCATGCCGAGGAGATTTCGCTCGTCGAGGTTCTCCGCCACCGCAAGTACTTGTGCACGCTCGCGGCGCGCATGATGACCGACTCGGCCTGGTATTTCTACCTGTTTTGGCTGCCTGGCTATTTTCAGCAGGTGCGCGGCTTCGACCTCAAAATGGTCGGGCTGACGCTATGGATTCCCTACCTGGCGGCCGACATCGGCGCTCTGGCGGGCGCCTGGGCTTCGAGCGGGCTGATCCGCCGGGGCTACAGCGTCAACTTTTCGCGCAAGGCGGTCCTGGTGCCCTCGGCGACGCTGGCCTCCCTGGGTACGCTCACTTACTTCGCCGGCTCGCCCTACCTCGGCCTGGCCATCGTCAGCCTGGCGATGTTCGGGCATCTGTCCTGGGCCTCGAACATTCACACGGTGATTACCGAGATCACCCCCCCGCGCCACGTGGCGACGCTGTATGGTATCACTGGCGCTTCGGGCACGGCGCTTGGAGCCATCACCCAGCCCGTCATCGGCTATCTGGTGGATGTCTCCGGGTACGCTCCGGCGTTCCTCTACGCGGGCGGCGCGTACTTTGCCGCCATCGCGCTGGCGCTTTCGGCCGGGCGGGTCGAGCCGATCCGGACGGCCCGCTAAGCAGGCCTTACGGTTTTCCCGTTCCTTTGGCTCGGTCCATGTATTGAAGCTTCTCGACGTCCAGGCGGATCACGTCGCCCGTCTTGATGAACTGGGGGACCATCACCAGCAGGCCGTTCTCGAGCGTCGCCTCTTTCCAGGTGCTGTCCTGCGGGTTGTGGGCCGGGGGCGCCGTATCGACGACGGCCAGCTCGAGCACGTCCGGGAACTGGACACTCACCGGCTTGCCGTCGGTAAACTCGACGGCCACCCGCATCTGCTCGCGCAAAAGCGCGGCCTGCTTGCCGAGCTTGCCGGCCGGGATCTCCACCTGCTCGAAGGTCTCCGGATTCATGAAGACGCATAGCTCCCCGTCCCGATACAGGAACTCCATCGGGACCTTGTCGAGCGGCACATCCTCGAGTTTGAGATCCGAGCGGAATCCGTGGTCCCAATAGGCGCCGGTTTCCAGGTTTTGCAGGTGGGCGTGAGTGACGCCACCCATCTTGCCTTGGCCGGGGTGGTATTCGGCCGAGATCACCTTGTAGAGCTGGCCCTCGTGGCGGATGGCCATGCCGGCGCGCAGTTGCGAGGCTGGGATCATGGCGGCCTCCCCTTAGCTAGCTGGGATTTTCCAATCTCAGTCTACTAAAGTAGCCCGGCGGAGGGCGCTGCCGCTCGGCTACCATACAAGGCGTGAAACTCTGGCTGACGGCTGTGTTTACTTTGGTTGCGGGCGCCCAGGAGCGCTATGACCTGCTGCTCAAGGGCGGCCATGTGATCGATCCCAAGAATCGGATCCACGCCGTACGCGACCTGGCGATTCGCGACGGCCGGATCGCTGCTGTCGAGGAGAACCTGCCGGCTTCGGCCGCCCGGCGCGTCGTGGACGTTTCGGGCCTCTATGTGACGCCGGGTCTGGTGGACATCCACGTCCACGTCTTCGCCTCGACGATGGGGCCCGAGTACACCGGCGAATTCAGCGTCCGTGCCGACGGCTTCAGCTTTCGCAGCGGCGTCACGACAATGGTGGATGCGGGCGGCGCCGGCTGGCGCAACTTCGAGGAGTTCCGCCGCGACGTCGTCGAGCGGTCGAAGACGCGCGTGCTGGCCTGGATCAACATCGTCGGCCGCGGCATGGCCGGTCGAAAAACCTTCGAACAGGACGTCTCCGACATGCAGCCCGAGCCCACGGCGGAGGTGGCGCTTCGCCACAAGGACATCGTGGTCGGCATCAAGATCGCCCATTTCCACGGGCCGGAGTGGGTGGCTGTGGAGAGGGCGCTCGAGGCGGGCGAGCGCGCCGGCCTGCCCATCATGGTGGACTTTGCCACCTTCCGCCCGGAGCGCCCCTTCGAGGATCTCGTGCTCAAGAAGCTTCGCCCGGGCGATATTTACACCCATGCCTACTTGAGCGCCGTACCGATGCTCGACGCCGAAGGCCGCCTGCGGCCCTATCTGTTCGAGGCACGCAAGCGTGGGGTCATCTTCGACGTCGGCCACGGCGGCGGCAGCTTCTCCTGGCGGCAGGCGGTTCCGGCGGTGCGCCAGGGCTTCGTGGCGGATTCGATCTCCACCGACCTCCATGTCGACAGCATGAACGCGGGCATGAAAGACTTCACGAATGTCATGTCCAAGTTCCTGAACCTCGGTGTGCCGCTCGAAGAGGTGATCTTGCGCTCCACCTGGAATCCGGCACGCCAGATCCGCCGCGAACAGCTCGGTCACCTGACGCCGGGAGCCGTGGCCGACGTAGCGGTTTTGCGCCTGCTCCGGGGAGACTTCGGCTTTCTGGACGCACACGGGCTCCGCTTGAAGGGCGACCGGAAACTGATGGCAGAGCTCACGCTCAAGGACGGCCGTGTGGTGTGGGATCTGAACGGGCTGGCGGCCGTCGATTGGGACAAAGCCGGCCGCTAGCGCGCCCTCAGGCGGAAGCGTCGTAGCTCGGCCCTTTGGCCAGAGCGAGCAGAAATCCGGCGGCGAGGCGGAACTCCTCCACGGCACAGAGCGCGATTCGGTCGACACGGATCAGCGCCTCGATGCGGCCCTGGCGCAGCCGTTCGCGCAGGCCGCTCCAGAAAGCGTTCAGATCATGCCGGGTGGAGCGCAGCCGGCCGGCGCCGTAGATCGACAGGCTCTCCTTGAGCAGCGCCAGCCGCGAAGGCACTTCGAGCGAAGGCATCTGGGCTTTGACGCGGGCGTAGGCGGCCCGGATCTGCTCGATGCGGCGGCCGGAGCGCAGCTCGGCCCGGACGCGCGTTAGCTCCTCGAGCACGCGCCGCTCGATCTCGCTCCGCTTGCGGGTTTGAAGCCACAGCTCCTCCATCTCGAGCGCCAGCGCGAGGAGGCCGCGCAGGTAGCGGTAAATCTCCGGGATGCGCCGCTTGAGGTGAGCCAGGCGGCTTTCTTTGGGAAAGATCGCGCGCCGGCTGGTGCGGTCCTTGAGCCGGAACAGCCCTGAGATCATCGGATGCAGCCCCTCGTTGAGCGCCGAATTTTTGTACCAGAAGAAGTTCCGGAAGATGTCCCAGTAGTTCCGCGGGTCGGCTTCGGTGAGGACCTCCCTCATGTGCTCGAAGCTGTAGAAATCGCGCCAGGCCTCCTTGTAGAGCCGCATCAG
The DNA here is from genome assembly GCA_938003835.1 of uncultured Bryobacteraceae bacterium. Lineage (GTDB taxonomy): Bacteria > Acidobacteriota > Terriglobia > Bryobacterales > Bryobacteraceae > CALKXJ01. The sequence goes on from CALKXJ010000013.1 coordinate 116,625, forward strand.
CGCGCCGTCCTTGAGCTCCGGGTGCGCCATGCACTGGTGGAAGGAGTCGAAGTTGTTGTAGTCGGCATCGAGCGGCGTTCCGGCATCGACCAGGCGTTTGTGGTCCATCGAGCCCGGCAGGGGCGTCAGCAGGAAGAAGGAGGCCCGCTGCGGCCGCACCTCGCGCATCAGCAGCTTCAGGTCCTCCCGCACGCTCTCCTCGGTGTCGTAGGGAAAGCCGATGATGAAGCCCACGTGCGTGCTCACGGCGTGCCGGTGCCAGGCCTCGATCAGTTCCCGGTAGTCCTTCACCCGGTTCTGGTTTTTGCCCGCCGCCTTCAGGTTCTTCGGGTTGACGCTCTCCATGCCGAGGAAGACGTTCGAGCAGCCGGCCCGCACGGCCTTCTCCACGAAGCCGGGAATGCGATGCGCGAGTACGTCCACCTGCATCATGAACTGAACCGGGATCGCTTCCTGCTCGCGCAACCGGGTCAGTTCGTCGAAGATCCGGCTCCAGGCCGGATTCCGGGCGAAGTTGTCATCGGTGAAGAAATGAAAGCTGACGCCCGCCTCGCGCCAGGCCCGGCGCACCATCTGGGCGATCGCCTCCGGCGAGCGGTGGCGCATCTTCTTGCCCTGTACGTTGATGATGGTGCAGAAGGAGCAGTTGAAGGGGCAGCCGCGCCCGCAGTCCACCGTGCCGTAGTTGGAGATGATAAATTTCCGGAGGTAGCGTTTGTCCACCACCGGCAGGGGAGCCTGCGCCAGGTCCGGGAGTTCGTTGGTGAAGCGGTAGATGGGCTCGAGGCGCCCCTGGTAGGCCTCGGTCAGCAGCCGGTCCCAGTGGTTTTCCACTTCGCCGGCGACCACGGTGACCCCCGCGTCGATCAGGGCGCGAATCTCCGGCGTCACCTGGTCGAACAGCGCCAGCATGCCGCTCACGTGAAAACCGCCGATCATGACGGCGACACCCTCACGCCGGAGCGCCAGCGCGATGTCGGAGGCGCGCGCGAACTGGTTGGACTGCACGCCCACGAGCGCCGCGAGGACCTTGTGGCCGGCACGCCGGTTGAGTTCGACGATGCGGCGCACGGGGAGTTTGTCGACGGCCTCATCAACCAGGTGAACACTGATCTCGACGCCGTCGAGCAGACCGCGCCGGCGCGCCTGCTCGGTCAAACCGTGCAGGCAGGCCAGCGTGTTGCTCGGCAGCACGCCGCGCCAGTGGCGGATGACGAAGCCGTCATCGTCGTACTTGGACGGCTTGATGAGGAAGATGTGAAAGCGGGGGGCAGCGCTATGGGACCGCATGAAACTCCTAGATTCTATCTGGTGCTTGTCCCCGCCTGCTATGACGACCCAGCCGAGCGAAGGCAAACGTTACCTCTAAGTATACACGTTTTCGAGTCGTCTCTTCGGAGTCGGCTTGCTAGCATAGGTCTATCGCTATGCGAAACCTCATCGTCTCTCTGGCGCTGTTTTCCGGTCTGGCTGCGGCTCAGGGTCCGCGGATTTTCATCCTCACGGATCTTGAGGGCGTGGGCGGCGTCCACGACGCCGAAGAACAGTTGCTGCCCGGGCAACGGCGTTTCGAGGAGTCCCGCCGCCTGCTGGCCGGCGAGCTGAATGCGGCCATCGAGGGGGCGTTCGCCGCGGGCGCCTCCGAGGTCGTCGTCTGGGACGGGCACGACGGCAGCCGGACCCTGTCCGTCGATCTGATCGATCGGCGGGCGAAGCTGATTCAGGGCAAGCCCACTCCGGCCAACTACTATCTCTCCGAGAAGGCCTATGACGGCATTATCTTCGTTGGCCAGCACGCCATGGCCGGCGCGCCGAACTCCATCCTGGCGCACACGCAAAGCTTCGAGGTCAAGCGCCTGACGATCAACGGCAAGCCGGTCGGCGAAATCGGACAAACTGCGGCCATCGCCGGCCACTTCGGAATCCCGGTGATCATGCTCACCGGAGACGAAGCGGCCTGCCAGGAGATCCGCGAACTCCAGCCCAAAGCGATCACGGTGGCGGTCAAGCGGCTGGCCGGCCGCGCATCAGCGTTGAGCCTGTCCCACGAGGAGGCGCGGCGCCGCATCCAGGCGGCCGCGCGCGAGGCCGTCAGCCGCGTGCGCGAATTCGAGCCCTGGAAGATCCCCGGGCCTGTCGAGCTGAAGTTCGAGTACCTGCCGCGATTGCCCGCCAATCCGGAAGGCCGTGTGGTGGTTTACCGCGGGGCCACGGTGCTCGAAGCCTTCGAAGCCTGGCTCGGGAAGCTTTGAGCCTGCTCAGCGGTTCCGCACCGCCTGCGGGCCAAAGCGGAAGCGCGCCGCAGGATCTCCCGGTTCGGCAACTCTGAGCGCAATGGCCGTGTACAACAGCGCCGCCGCCAGGCCGGCCGCCAGCGTGCCGAGGGCGAGCTTGCGCGCAAACGTGCGGGCAATGCCGGGGCGGCGCGGAGGTTCATCAGGCTCGCGGGGGCGGATGAGCACCAGCCCCGTCAGGAGACAGGCGTTGAGGTGGATCACCCCCTCCGTCACCAGACGCACCGGCGGAAACGGCAGGTACCGCGAGAGGTTCCCGATGACGATCCACCACAGAAACACGACGAAGAGCACCTGCGCGCGGCCGAGCGCCGAGACGGGAAGCGCCGCAAGCGGGCGGCGCCGGTGAGCGACAATGAGCGCGGCCACCAGCGCCGCGAGTGCCAGGTAGGCGGCATTGAACCACCAGAATGCCGGGACGCCGTACATCTTTTCCGGGACGACCCGGTTGCTCAGCCAGGGATCGACCAGCACGTTCTTGACGATGTTCACGTAGGTGATCCCGACGACAACGAAGAAGACCGAGAAGGCCTCCGTCCACCAGCGCGCGCCTGCCTCCGGGCCGGCAAGCGGCAGCCGCGGCGCCAGATACCCCATGGCGGCGGCCACGCCCAGACCGGCGATAAAGCCGAAGCTCTGCTCGAGTACGCTGTGCCAGTTCGTGGCGATCCCTGATGCGTGGCCGGCCACGCGGATCAGCAGGCCGGTGGCGAAGCCGAGGCCGGAGAACAGGCCGACCGCCAGGGCGGCGATGACGGCCGGAGCCATTTTCCGGCGAAGAAGGAATGCGAGGAGGGCGGCCGCCATGCCGAGGGAGCCGGCCCAGTTGTCGCTGCGCGGCGGCGACAGATGCAGACCGAGGGCTTCCACCAACACGAGCACGCCGAGCCACCAGCCGGCGGCCAGGTGCAGAATCAGCGATGCCGCCAGCGACGGCGCCACCAGGGAGGCGGCCGCTCCCACCAGCAAGGCGACGCCGGCCGCCACCCAGTCGGTGCCGTGCCAGTTCAGGCGCGCGAGCTCTTCCGGGCCAAGCAGGCCGAACAGAGCGAGATAGTCCCAGGCGACCCACAGGGCGAAGATCGCCAGCAGGGGGAGGAAGAACTCCTCAAGGCGCCTGCGTTCGAGCGAGGCGGCCAAGGCCGTGGCGGCGCCGCCCATGGCGCCCCAAAGGAACCCGATCAGAAAGGTGCCGGCGAAGCCGTAGAGCACGTCGGGCGGCGAGTCCGAATGCGCGTAGCCGAGCACCAGGCCGTAGGAGATGGAACCCCCGAAGCTCCAGCCGAGGGCTCCGAAGAAGGCAAAATACGGCGCGCGCCGGCGCCAGTCCTCGCGCCCGCTCACGATCGCCGCGGCCAGAGCGGAGAGAGCCCCGGGGATCATGGCTCCATACTCGTGGCCCCAGTTGCCGCGCACGCCCCAGCCGATGGAAAGCGCCAGGGCGACGGCGAGCACCGAAGCGGCGCGGCAGCCGGGCACGGGCGCGCCGGTCGAGCTGCCAGAGAGAAGCATGTCTCCCGTTGTGCCGCAACGGCGCGGGAAAAGCAAGCCGGCGAAGCGGATTTGACATAAGAAATCGAAATCGTGTATTGTAATTCGTGGTCGGAACTCGCCGCAGGCGCGGCGCCCCTACCGCGACCGGAAATGGAGCATACCTGAATGACTGGAGCCTACACACAAGACCGCAAACGACTGGTGACCCTGATCCCCGGAGACGGCGTCGGCCCGGAGTGCGTGCGCGCGGCGCAGCGCCTCATCGAGGCCTCCGGCGCGGCCGTGGCCTGGGAGGAGCGCCAGGCCGGAGCCAGCGTCTTTCGCGCCGGGCTGGCCTCGGGCGTGCCGCCGGAGACCATCGAGTCGATCCGCAAGACCCGGGTTGTCCTGAAGGGACCGCTCGAGACCCCGGTGGGCTTCGGCGAAAAGAGCGCCAACGTCACGCTGCGCAAGCTGTTTGAAACCTACGCCAACATCCGGCCCGTGCGCGAGATGCCCGGCGTCCGCACGCCATACAGCGGCCGGAACATCGACCTCGTCGTGGTCCGCGAGAACGTCGAGGACCTCTACGCCGGCATCGAGCACATGCAGACGCCCGGCGTCGCCCAGTGCCTGAAGCTGATCTCGCGGCTGGGTTCGGAGAAGGTGATCCGGCTGGCCTTCGAGCTGGCCATCGCCGAAGGTCGCAAGAGGGTCCACTGCGCCACCAAGTCCAACATCATGAAGCTGACCGAAGGCACCTTCAAGCGGACCTTCGAGCGGATCGCCCGGGACTATCCCGACATCGAGGCCCAGCACATCATCATCGACAACTGCGCGCACCAGCTGGTGAAGCGGCCCGAGCAGTTCGACATCATCGTCACGACGAACATGAACGGCGACATCATCAGCGACCTCACCTCGGCGCTGATCGGCGGCTTGGGCTTCGCCCCCTCGGCCAACATCGGCAACGAGGTCGCCATCTTCGAGGCCGTGCACGGCTCGGCCCCCAAGTACGCCGGCAAGAACGTCATCAACCCCACCGCCGTGATCCTCTCGGGCGTGATGCTGCTGCGCCATTTGGGCGAGTTCGAGGCCGCCGCGCGCATCGAGCACGCCATCCTGGTGACGCTTGAGGAAGGCAAGGTGCAGACCGGCGACATCGCCGGCTACGACAAGGGCGCCTCCACCACCGCCTTCACCGACATGGTGATCGCCAACCTCGGACGGACCTCCAAGCGCTGGCAGGTGCGCGACTACCGGCCGATCCGCCTGCCTCAGATCACCGGCGCCGAGGCCGTCGTGCGGCCCGCGCAGCGGCGGACCCTGGGCGTGGACATCTTTGTCGAGTCGACGCTGGCGCCCGAGGAGCTCGGGCCCAGCATCGAGCAGGCGGCCGAGGGCACGCCGGTGAAGCTCAAGATGATCTCCAACCGCGGCACGAAGGTCTACCCGCCGACGGGTGCCATCACCGACTGCGTGGATCACTTCCGCTGCCGCTTCATCCTGCGCGCGCCCGACGGCGATCTCTCCGACGCCGCCATCCTCGACCTGCTGGCCCGCGTGGGGGCCCGCCACCGCTGGATGCACGTCGAGAAGCTGCCGATCTTCGACGGTGAGAACGGCTTCACGCTGGCGCAGGGCGAGGACTGAGGCGCCGGGCGAGGGGCCGGTGGCAGGACCGGATGCGGGAGGGGACATGGCGCCGCGCGGGTCCGGAAGTTCCGAGTGGACCTTCCTGACGAATCACGCCCACGTGCTGCTCTATTTGGTGCGGAACCCGGAGGCGCGCATCCGCGACATCGCCCAGGCGGTCGGCATCACCGAGCGCGCCGTCCAGCGGATCATCGCCGAGATGGCCGAAGCCGGCTATCTGGAGCGTCGCCGGCAAGGCCGGCAGAACAGATACCGGATCCGCACCGGCCTGCCGCTCCGGCACCCGGTGGAGCAGCACCGGCGCGTGCGGGATCTGATCGCGCTGATCGAGGAGCCCGCGCCAGGCCGGCGCGGCAGCGCGGCCGGCCCCCGGGCGGGCGCCGGAGTGAGCCGCTCCGCGTCCGCTCGCAAGAAGTGAGTCGGAACCAGAGACCTTTCACGATCTCCTGAAGAGAAGAATGCCGAGTTCGGTCGACGTCGTTGTCTTGTTCTTTCTGCTCGGAGTGACCGCCGGTTTGCTGCGCTCGAACCTGCGTGTGCCTCCTCCGGTTTATGAATTCCTGGGCATGTTTCTGCTGGTCGCCATCGGGCTCAAGGCCGGCGCGGAGCTGGCCCGCCAGCCGCTGGGGCCGATGCTGCCGAAGATGGGCGCAGTGCTCCTGCTGGGTCTGGCGCTTCCCCTTGTTTCGTACCCCGTGCTGCGCCGCCTGGGCGGCCTGGGGCGGGCCGACGCCGGATCGCTGGCCGCTCACTATGGCTCCACCAGCGTCGGCACTTATGCGGTTGCCGTCTCTTATCTGACGGCGCGTCAGATCGAGTTCGAATCTTACGTTTCCGTCTTTCTCGGGTTGCTCGAGGCGCCCGCACTGGTGGTCGGCGTCGCCCTGGCGCGCGGTCTCGGGCGCGAGACGGCCTGGGCGCGGCTGGCCCACGAGGTGATGCTGGGCAAGGCCATTGTCCTGCTGTTCGGCGGAATGCTCATCGGCTGGGGGGCGGGGCCGGAGGGACTGAAGTCCCTCGAAGGATCCATGCTCGGCCTCTTCCGTGGCGCGCTGGCTTTTTTCCTGCTCGAAACGGGCTTGCAGTGCGCCGCCCAGCTCGACGGCCTGCGGCGGCACGGGCTCTTTCTAGCCGCCTTCGGCACTCTGATGCCGCTGTCTGCCGGAGCGCTCGGATGCGCCGTCGGGGCTTGGCTGGGCCTCTCGCCCGGGGGCACCGCGCTGCTGGGCGTTCTCTCGGCGAGCGCCTCCTATATCGCGGCGCCCGCCGCCATGGCGTTCTCGGTGCCCGAAGCCAACCGGACGCTGGCACTGGCTGCTTCCCTCGGAGTGACTTTTCCGTTCAATGTTACACTGGGAGTTCCGCTCTATCTCCAGATGGCCACCTGGATTCACGGGGTTCGGGTCTGGTAACTCGGGATCGTCGGAGGCCGGAAACGACAGCCCGCATCCACGGCGGGCGCCTCCCTTGCTAAAAGGCTGAATCGCGATGAAAGCGCTGGTCGGCATCATTATGGGTTCCCGGTCGGACTGGGAGACGATGCGCCATGCCGCAGAGACGCTCGAAGCGCTGGGCGTGCCGCACGAGGTGGAGGTGGTCTCGGCGCACCGCACGCCGGACAAGATGTTCCGCTACGCCGAATCGGCTGCTGCCCGGGGGATCGAGGTGATCATCGCCGCGGCCGGCGGCGCCGCGCACCTGCCGGGCATGACCGCCGCCAAGACTTCGTTGCCGGTCCTGGGCGTTCCGATCGAATCGAAGGCGCTGCACGGGCTGGATTCGCTGCTTTCGATCGTGCAGATGCCGGCGGGCGTTCCCGTCGGCACGCTGGCCATCGGCCGTGCCGGGGCGGTCAACGCGGCGCTGCTCGCCGCCGCGATCCTGGGCAATAAGTATCCGGCCTGGCGCGAGGCGTTAGAGGAGTACCGCCGCCAACAGACCCAGGCCGTACTGGAACATCCCGATCCCCGGGAGGAGCCGAAGTGAAGGTGGGCATCCTCGGCGGCGGCCAGCTCGCCCGGATGCTTGCGTTGGCCGGCCATCCGCTCGGCCTGAGGTTTGCGGTGATCGATCCGGCGCCCGACGGCTGCGCTTTTGCCGTTGCCGAGCCCCTCTGCGGAGCCTGGAATGACCGGGAGCTGCTCGACCGACTGGCCCGTGGGGCCGATGTGGTTACCTGTGAGTTCGAGAACGTCCCCGTCGAGAGCCTGCGCTACCTTGCCGAGCGCGTTCCCACCTACCCCCCGCCGGAGGCGCAGGCCGCCAAGCGAGACCGGTTGCGGGAAAAGCAGCTCTTCGACGAGCTCGGGATCCCCACAGCGGCCTACGCGGCGGTGAGTTCGCCCGAGGAATTGCGCGAGGCGGTGGCGCGGCTCGGCCTTCCGCTGGTGCTCAAGACTCGCTCCCACGGCTATGACGGGAAAGGGCAACGGGTGCTGCGACGCCAGGAGGAGGTCTCGTCCGCCGCCCGGGAGCTCGGCGCGCCGATGATCGCCGAGCAGTTCATTCCGTTCCTTCGGGAAGTCTCCATCGTCGCCGTGCGCGGCCGCAACGGGCAGACGGCTTACTACCCGTTGGCCGAAAACGTCCACACGCACGGCATCCTGTTTACTTCACGCTGCCGGCCGGCGGATCCGCTCGAGGCGCCGGCCAGGGACTATGCCCGGCGGCTGCTCGACCGGCTCGACTATGCGGGCGTGCTGGCGATCGAGTTCTTTGACGTGGGCGGCCGGCTCCTGGCCAACGAATTCGCTCCGCGGGTTCACAACACCGGCCACTGGACGATCGAAGGGGCTGAGACCAGCCAGTTCGAGAACCACCTGCGGGCCATCCTCGGCTGGCCGCTCGGGGCGACGTGCCCGGTCGGACTGGCGGCCATGGTCAACTGCATCGGCGGCCTGCCGGAACGCGAGCCGCTGCTGGAGCTCAACGGCGCCCACCTTCACTTTTACGGGAAGCAGCCGAGGCCCGGACGCAAGGTCGGCCACGTGACCGTGCGCTCGAACTCTGAGCCGGAACTGGAGAGCGTCTTCGGGCGTGTCGTGGCGCTCGTCCGACGCCAGGCTCACGACGTCCGCCCGGCGGAACTGCAACGGCCGCCCGAGGCGGCGCCTCGCCAGGTGCAGCTTCGCTGAGAGCGACCGCCGCCGGCCGCGCTGGCCCCACCTTGGGTCTTGCATTTTCCTCCGGGCTTGGTCTATCATAGGGCTTCTGATGTCGTATCGGTACGCCAACGCGTTCTGGTTTCGATTTAGCTGGCTCGGCTGAGCCGGTGCGAGTGGCGTTGGCGTAGCGATCGCAATCCAATTCGAGAACCAACCCACTCGCAAGAGTGGGTTTTTTATTTGGGAGGTGCTTCCCGGAAGGGGGCCGACATGATCATTTCCATGAAACTGCACGCCACGAAAGAGGAGATCGAGGAGGTCTGTCAGCGGATTCGCGAGTTCGGCTATAAGATCCACACCATCGAGGGAGCCGAACGGGTGGTGATCGGCGCCATCGGTATCGGCGACGTCACCCCCTGCATCGAGGCCCTGGAGGCCATGCCGCAGGTGGACAAGGCGGTGCCGATCTCGGCGCCGTACAAGTTTGTCAGCCGGGAGTTCCGCCGCGAGCCGACCGTGGTGCGGGTGAACGGCATCGAGATCGGCGGCTCGGAGTTTGTGGTCATGGCGGGCCCGTGCTCGGTCGAATCCGAAGAGCAGATCATGGAGGCGGCCTACGCGGTGGCCGAGGCCGGCGCCAGGCTCCTGCGCGGCGGCGCGTTCAAGCCCCGCACCTCGCCCTATGAGTTCCAGGGGCTCGAGCTCGAGGGGCTGAAACTGCTGCGCAAGGCCAAGGAGGCCACCGGTCTCGCCATCGTCACCGAGGTGATGAGCGAGCACGACATTCCGCTGGTGGCCGAGTATGCCGACCTGCTGCAAATCGGCGCGCGCAACATGCAGAATTTCCCGCTGCTCAAGGCCCTCGGCCGTTGCGGGCGCCCGGTGCTGCTCAAGCGGGGCATGAGCTCCACCATCAAGGAGTTGCTGATGTCGGCCGAATACATCGTGGCGCACGGCAACCCCAACGTGGTGCTCTGCGAGCGGGGCATCCGGACCTTCGAGACCGCGACGCGCAACACCTGCGACATCGTGGCGGTGCCGGTCCTCAAGGAGCTGACCCACCTGCCCGTGGTCGTCGACCCGAGCCACGCCACCGGCAAGCGGAGTCTTGTGCCGCCGCTCTGCCGGGCCGCGGTCGCCATCGGCGCCGACGGCCTGCTCGTCGAGGTTCACCCGCACCCGGACAAGGCTCGAAGCGACGGCGCGCAGTCGCTCTACATTTCGCAGTTCCGCGCCGTGATGCAGGAGCTGCGGCCGTATGTCGAACTCTGGAAGGCGGCGCGGATGACAGAGGCCGCTCCGGCCGTATACGCTCATTGAGAAGGTGGCCTTGCGTTTCCGTCCGTGGCATCTGGCGTGGCTGCTGATGCTGGTGGCGACCGGCGTGGTCGGTGGCGTGTACCTGTGGCGTGTCCGCTCTGCCTCGGAGGTGGCGCGGCTGGCGGCGCGCTTGCCTCGGGGTGAGTTCACGGTGGCCCACATCGACCTTCGGGCGCTCCGGGCCGCGGGCCTGCTCCGGGTGCTGGCGCGCCCCGACGGCGAGCAGGAGGCCGAGTATCTGGACTTTGTGCGGGAGACGGGCTTCGACTATGCCCGGGACCTGGACACGGTTGTGGCGGCATTCGGCGGCGAGGAGACCTTCGCGCTGCTGGTGGGCCGGTTCGACTGGAGGCGCCTGATCGCCTTCGTCAACGGGCGCGGCGGGGACTGCTACAACGGCTTCTGCCGGGTCCCGAGCGGCAAGCCGAACCGGTGGTTCTCGTTCTTCGCCGTGACGCCGTCGATCATGGGGTTGGCCGTCAGCCGGGACTCCTGGGCCGCCAGCGCCCTGCTGGACGAGCAGGCGTCGGCCCCGCTCGGCCTGCCTCCGCCGCAACCGCTTTGGGTGACCTTCTCCGGCGCGACGCTCAGGCGGGCCTCCTGGCTTCCGGCGGGCACCCGGGCCTTTGTCACCCCGATCGCCGCCGCCGAGCGGGTCACCGTAGCGCTGGGCGCCTCCGGATCGGCCTATGAGGCGGTGCTCGAAGTCCAGTGCCGGACAGCGGAGGAGGCCTCCCGCATCGCCCGCCAGCTCACCGAAGTCACCGAGGCGCTGAACCGGATGATCCGGCTGGAGAACAAGGAGCCCAACCCGCGCGACCTGAGCGGCGTGCTGACGGCAGGCGTCTTCACGAGCCGGGAAACCCGCGTCGAGGGCCGCTGGCCGGTGCCGGCCGAGTTTCTTCAGGCCCTGGCCGAGGGTTCCGAGTGAGTCCGGGCACGCCAGGCCTTCCAGACGGGCCAGGCCAGGGAGGCGACCGCCGCCGCCAGTAACGCCACCACCAGGGGGCGCGCCAGCAGGGCGGACCAGTCGCCCCGGCTCAGGATCAAAGCACGGCGCAGGTTTGCCTCCATCATCGGGCCGAGGATCAGACCCAGCACCAGAGGCCCCACCGGCACGCGAGCCCGGCGGCAGACGAGGCCGAGAAGCCCGGCGCCGAACATCACCCAGACGTCCACCAGGCTGTTGTTCAGCGCATAGGAGCCCACCACGCCGAGTACGATCACCCCGGCCCACAGCCATGGTTCGGGGATGCGGAGGGCCCGAGCCAGGGGCCGCGCCCCGGCCAGCCCGAGGGCGAGGATCAGCAGAGCGGCCAGCAACATCGAGAAGATGATCGAGTAGACCAGCGCGCCGTGATCGCGGAACAGCAGCGGCCCGGGCTGCACCCCGTGAATGAGCAGCGCGCCGATGAGCACCGCCGAGGGCGCATCGCCCGGGATGCCTAGCGTCAGCATCGTCGTCATGGCGCCTCCGATGGCGGCATTGGCGGCGCTTGCCGAAGCCGCCAGGCCTTCGACGGAACCCTCGCCGAACTCCTCCGGCCGCCGGGAGACCCGCCGGGCTTGCTCCCAGGCGATCACCGAGGCGATGTCGCCGCCCGCCGCCGGAATGGCCCCTACCAGGGTGCCGGTGGCCGAGCCCAGCAGACCGGGCGCTGCCATGCGGCGTAGCTCGGACCAGCCCGGCCAGATGCGGCTCAGCGGCGGCGGCGCCAGGCCCGGGCCCGCCGTGCGCTCCATCATCCGGGCCAGCACCTCGCCGAGGCCGAACAGGCCGATCATGGCGGGCACAAAAGCCAGGCCGTCGAGCAGCTCGGCGCTGCCGAAGGTGAAGCGCGGATAAGCCGTCATCGGGTCCAGGCCCACGGTGGCCAGCGCCAGGCCGAGCATGCCAGCCAACAGCCCCGGAATGATCCGGCCGCCGGAGACGCCGGCCATGAGGCTGATGCCGAACACTGCCAGGGCGAAATATTCGGCCGGGCCGAAACGCAAGCCGAAGGAGGCGATCGGGAAGGCAGCCAGGGCCAGAAACAAGATGCTCGCGAACTGGCCCAGGAAAGCAAACAGGGAGTTGATGCCCAGAGCCAGTCCAGCCCGGCCGCGCCGCGCCAGCGCGTATCCGTCCCAGGTGGCGGCGATCGAGGCGGGTGTGCCGGGAATATTGATGAGCACGGCGGGAATGCCGCCGGCGGGAATGGCGCCGCAGTAGATGCCGATCAACATCGCCAGGCCCTGTTCGGTGGAGACCCAGAAGGTCAGCGGCGTCAGGATCGCGACCCCCATGGTGGCGGTCAGTCCGGGCAAGGCCCCGAAGACGGCGCCCAATAATGTCCCGGCCAGCAGGAAGAGCAGGACGTCCCAAGCCAGCACCGCAGCCAGCCCGGCGGCAATTTCCGAACCGGTCATGGCAAGCCCACCCGCAGGCCGTATTGAAAGGCGGCCACGACGAAGAGGGTCAATCCCAGCGCCACCTGGACCGCTGCGCGCCAGCTCTGGCCCAGGCAGCGGAGATAGAGCGCGACAAAAAGAAGCGTCCGGGGGGCGAGTGGCACGCGCTCCCAGAGCGCGAGATAGCCGGCCAGCAGAAGCACGGTGAGGAGGACCGGTTTCAGTGGAGCCGCGCCAGGCGCCGGGCCGGGCCTCCGCCAGGCGAACGCAAGCAACAGGGCAGCGAGCGCCGCCATGACGGCTCCGATGACGCGGGGGAAGAAGCCGGGTCCGGGCAGCCCTCCCACACCCGGCGGAAACGTAGCGGCGGAGGTCAACAGGAGAAGCCCAACTACCAGGAAGGCGCTCGCGGCGGCGAAATCGCTGCGGTTCACCGGGCGCCCCCTGCCAGCAGCTCCGGGATGGCTTTGCGGAAGAAGGCGGCCTGTGCCAGGGCGAACTCGCGGAACGGCTCGGGCTCGAGGAAGATTGCTTCCATGCCCCGCTCCTGGCACAGCGCCTGAAATCGCGGGCTCGCGAAGGCGTTGCGGAAGGCGGCCACCAGTTTCGCCCTCGCCTCGGGCGCGAGACCCTTTGGCCCATAAAACCCGCCCCAGGCGCTGACGCCCAGCCGGTAGCCGGCCTCCGCGACGGCCGGTGTGTCGGGAAACAGGGGCGAGCGCGACTCGTCAAAGACCGCCAGCGCGCGCAGCGTACCCGCTTTGGCGTGGGGGCCCACCTCGCCCGTGCCCGCCACGGCGGCGTCGACATGGCCGCCGAGCAGCGCCGTCAGGGCCGCCGAAGAGCCTGAGAAAGGACAGTGAACCAGCCGGATGCCGGTCTCCCGTTCGAGCAACAACGCGTTGATGTGCCAGATCGAACCGGTCCCCGAGTTGGCCACGATGTAGTAGCCCGGCCGGGCGCGAGCCGCCTGGAGAAAATCTTCCAGCCGGCGCCACGGTCCCGCCGCCCGCACGGCCAGGACGGGTTTGGTCTTCGTTACCAGGCACAACAGGTCCATGTCTTCCGGGCCGACGTTGGCGTAGCCCAAGGCCTTGACCATGGCGATCTCGACCGGTCCGTGACCGATCAGGTAGCCGGTGGGCGCCTGGCGGGTGACGTAGGAAAAGGCCAGGGCGCCGGCGGCGCCCGGACGGTTCTCGCAAACCACCGGAACGCCCAGCTCGGGCTCCATCAAGGCCGCCAACACGCGCGAGACCGTGTCGGAGAGCCCGCCGGGCGTCGACTGAATGACGAGCTTGATCTCCCGTGAGGGGTACGGCCCCGTGGGCCGGCCGCAGGCGGACGTGTGGGTGAGAGCCGCGGCCAAGGTCAACACGAGCGCCGCCGATCGCCGCATCGCAACCAGAGGCCATTGTAGGACGTCCGCGAGCTCTGGCTCTGCGGGCGGATTTGGGATAATAACGTCAGTGGCGCGAGTCAAGGAACTGGAGCAGCAGCTCCAGCGCACCGAGGAACAGCTCCGACTGTACCAGCAAGTGAGCCGGCTCATGGTGAAGGAGATGAGCCTCCAGGAGGTGCTCCAGAGCATCGTCTCCCTGGTGGTCGAGTTCATGCGGTGCGATTCCTGCCTGCTGTATCTGGTGGACGGCGAGGAACTGGTATTGTGCGCTGCGCATCCGTCCACTCCGGCAGCCGGCAGCGTCCGGCTCAAGCTCGACGAGGGCTTGACGGGCTGGGTGGCTCGCGAACGCAGGCTCTTGGCCATCTCCCGCGAAAGCTATCTCGACCCCCGGTTCAAGTTTTTCCAGGGCTTGCCCGAAGACAGCTACGAAGCTTTCCTTTCGGCGCCGGTGATTGCACGCAATCGTGTTGTGGGCGTCATCAACGTGCAGCATCGGCAGCCGCACGCGCACACGGGCAGCGAGATGGAGATGTTGACGACGGTGGGCGAACAGGTAGGCTGTCTGCTGGCCCTGGCTCGCCTGGAGGGTGTGCCGGCCCAGGGCGCCCTGGCGCTTTCGCCGAGTTCCGTGGCGCCGTAGAGACGCGAGCTCATGAGACTCTGGCCGGTGATCCTGGCCCTGCTGGCCGCCGGCGGAACGCCGTGTCGCGCCGGCGCGCGCTGGGCGCTCCAGTTCTTTCACGATGCTCTCGACTCGGAACTTGTCATCACCGACCTGGCCTTCCCCTCGCCGCGCACCGGCATCGCCGCGGGGTACCTCCTCGAGCGCGGCCGCGTGAAACCCCGCGTGCTTCTGACGCGCGACGGGGGGCAGAATTGGAGGTCGATCGAGACGCGCGAGTCCCCGCTGGCGCTCTACTTCCTCGAGGAAGACCTCGGCTGGATGGTGACCGAACGCGGCCTGTGGGGCACCGCTGACGGCGGCGCCACCTGGACCAAGCTCAGCAACCTGAGAGGGCTGCTCCGGGTTCATTTCCTGGACAGGCAGCGGGGCTTTGCCGTGGGACTGAAAAAGTCGGCATACGAGACCGCCGACGGAGGCCGGACCTGGAAGCGCCTGGCGGCGGCGGACCTGCCCGACTCGAACCCGGAGCGGACCGTGTACGGATGGATCGAGTTCGCCGGGCCGCACGTCGGTTCGATCGTGGGCTGGAGCTCACCGCGGCGGGAGCCGGAGGCGCAACTGCCGGATTGGCTGGATCCGGAGGCGGCCGAGAAGCGGCGCCAGTGGCCGACTTTCACGATCGTGCTCCAGACGAGCGACGGGGGCCGGAGCTGGCAGCACTCCACGACGTCGATGTTTGGAAGGATTACGCGGCTGCGCCGCACCCCGGACGGGCGTGGCCTGGCGCTGGTTGAGTTCCACGACGCTTTCGAGTGGCCGGCGGAGGTCTTTCGCATCGATCTCAGGGAGAACAGCACGGAACGCGCCTACCGGGAGAAGACCCGTGCGGTCACTGACGTGGTGCTGGCAGCAGAAACGGCCTATCTGGCGGCGATCGAGCCGCCGGGGAAGCTGCGCCAGACTCCGGTGCCGGGCCGGCTGGTAATGATCCGGAGTTCGAATCTGCGGGATTGGGAGGAGATGGAGGTGGATTACCGGGCATTCGGGCGGCGGGCGGTGCTGGCGGTGGGCGGCGACAGCGACGTTTGGGTGGCCACCGACACGGGGATGATCCTGCGGCTGGAGGGGGAGGCGCCGCGCCGATAAAACAAAACTCCTCTCGTGCGTTTTATTCACACTTTCCCCTCCGCCCGGTTCCTGTAACAGATTGATAAACAAGGAAAAATAAATTCTGGAAAAGCGGTGTTTTTCAATTCGATTTCAGTTGACTCCGCCGCCGTTTCGTTGCAAGATAAGAGTGGCTCCAAGAGGTTCACCGAGCAGTGAGCCGGATGGGCCGTCAAGCTCCGGAAGCGGAGCCGGGAGTGACCGCAAGGTCATTCCGGATGAGCGCACCGGGGCAAAGGCGGAACATCCAGGCAAGCTTCGCCAACTCGGAGCGGCCGAGCGCTACGAGCCGAAGGGGGTAAAACCCCGACGGGGAGCGGCGGTCGCCGAGAGCGAGCGGGCGCATCAAGCTCACCGGGGGAGCCGGCTCCGGCAATGAACTGCCTCGTAAGTGGCCAGTTGCGAGGCAGGGAGTCGCGGCAGGGCGAGCCCGGTGGAAAGATGCGTGGAGGCAACGGGGCAGGCCAGGAGCGATGACCCCTCCGCGGGCCGGCTCGCAAGAGCTGGGTCGCTGGGGGCGAGCGAAAGGCCGTTCCAAGCTTCCGGCTTCTCTCGGTTTGGGGCGAAGGCGCTGCACTTGATCCTGAGCGCTCCAAAGGCCCCGGGAGAGAGGCAACGCCCGAGCAACCAAGGCCGAGGGCCACGCCCGGGCCGTGCATGCCGGCTGGCGGGGACACTGCGGAGTGGGTCACTTGGAGCCACCTCTTTTGTCGCCCCGCTTTCTCTATCCCAGAGGATCAGCGCACCCCGGCAGGCACCGCCCTGTTCTTCGCCTGGGCCACGTAGCGGTCCACGTAGGCGGCCAAGGCCTCCTCGAGCGGTCCCCGCGTATGAGTTTCCTGTCGTATCTTCAGCCCTTCGACAGACAACACAGGCAGCAGGCCACGCGTGGTCGAAGTGATGAACACTTCGTCGGCCTTCTCGAGATCGCCGAGCCGCAGCGGTTTTTCCCCGATCGTGATGCCCGGCACACGGATCTCCTCGAGCAGGATCTCGCGCGTGACGCCGGGCAGGCATCCGGAGCTCAGCGGCGGCGTCCACACTTGGTTTCCCTCGGCGGTGAAGATGTTGGCTGAGGTGCATTCGCTCACCTCGCCGCGCTCGTTCAGCAGGACCACCTCGTCGAGCCCTCTCGACTGCGCCTCTTCGAGCCAGGTGAGGTTGTGCGACCAGGAGAGGATCTTTGTCCCGGCGAAGGGCCAGGCCGCGAAGCGTGCGTTGGGCACTACGCCGAGCCGCGCGCCGGCGCCCCACTCTTTGAGGTTCGTGGTGAAGGCGATCAGATCGAAGTCCCGGCTGATGGCCGGGCCTTCCCAGAGCCCGCCGCGGTTGCGCACGAGGATGACGCGCAGCGTCGCATCATAGGCGCCGTTGGCCTCCACGAGCTCGAGCAGCGGCTTCTCGATCTCCTCGATCGAATCGGGGAACGGAATGCGCATCAGCGCGGCGTCCCGGCGCATGCGCCGGTAATGCCGCTCGAAAGCGAACAGAACGCCGCGAATAACGCGGACAGTGGAGAACACGCCCCAGCCGTTCATCAGGCCCACTTGGCCGGGAGAGAGCAGGACTGCGCCGGAGTCGCAGATCTTGCCGTTGTGCAGCAAGTAGCGGTGCATCTTGGCTTCATTCTAGCCGACGCGGCGCCCGCGCGCCGCACCTAACGCCAGTTCGGAAATGCATCCCTGAGGTTTCGGGCGGTCTCCCGCAGCAGGTCCGGGACGCGCCGGGCGCGGCGCAGCAGGGCGTGAAGCAAAGCCTCCAGGGCGCTCTCGTCACCCTCGAGCCACTCCGGGGGGATGCGCCGGCAGGCGTCGTCGATGACCTCGTCGGGAAAATGCACCACGCGCTCCAGCCAGGGCTGGAAGTCATCCAGGGAGCGCACCTGACGATAGACGGCAGGACGGAAGTAGAGCCCGGCGCGAGGCGCATCGACGAAGTCCCAATGCGGCCCGTTGAAGATGAAGCCGTGGTCGATCATCTGGGCGACGAAGGCGAGGCGCGCCGGCGTACTGGCGCCCGGCGCCCACTCGCGCACCGTCGAGCGGAAAAAGATGGCCTGGCGTACGTCGGCATTTCCGGTCCACTTGTCGAAGACCAGCGTGCCCAGGAAGTCGCGCAGGTTGACGACCCTCTCGAGCAGCAGGTCAGGTACGAAATCGTAGACCGCCAGCCGGTCGGGGTCGCCCGGGAAGCGGGAACCGAAATGCCGGCCGGCTTCGACGCTCAGGCGCCGGCCGCCGAGCTGGATGAAGAGCTCCGGATTCTGGGCCAGAAAGGCGGAGGTGAATTCGACGACGGCCGCCGCCGGTGCGGAGATCTCCAGGTACTCGAGGAAGACCGAGGCGATTAGCTCGTTGACGAGGATGCGGCGGTGCTGCGGGTTGTTCCGGAACTTGACGACATAGAAGTGGCCGTCGTCAGCTTCGACCAGGTGGGCCTGGGCGCCCCCGCGCATCTTCCGAACCAGTCGCCGGGCCAGAACGGGCATCGAGGATCGAGTAATCTAGTCGTTTACCACACGGAGGGAGGCTGACAGAAGGCATGGACCAGGAATCGGTTACGCTGGCGGCGCCGGTGCGCAGCAAGGACGAGCTCGCCCTGGAGCTCATGAAGTTCATCTCGATCACAACAGGGATCGGCAAATCGGCGCCGGCCGCCGGCTTCACCGGCAAGACAGCGCGAAGCCCGGAGGAGCATGCCGAGGTGCTGATCCAGTTGTTCGAGCGATGCCGGGCGATTCTGCACAAAGAACCCGGCGGCTGATGCGCCCGGTGGGCCGGCGCAGCCTGCTGCGCTCCGCCGGAAAGGCCGCTCACCTAGCGGCGCGCCTTCCGGGCGGCTTTCTTGACGGCCTTTTTGGCCGCTTTCTTCGCGGTCTTCTTGACGGCTTTGGCCACCTTTTTCGCCGTCTTCTTCGGCGCGGCTTTCCTGGCTGCGGTCTTCTTGGCCGCCGCCTTCTTGGCCGCCTTCTTCTTTGCGACGGCTTTCACCGCCTTCTTGCTGGCCGGGGCCTTCTTCGCTTTGGGTCGGGCCTTCCGGGAGGGGGCCGGGGCCTTGGCGACGGGCTTCCTGGGGGTGGGAGCGACCTCCGGCGCCGGCGGTTCGGCCGGAGGCGGAGGAGGGGCCTCGGCGGCGGGTGGGGCGGCAGGCACCGCCTCGGCGGTGCGGGCTGGCTCCATCACGATCTGTGCCTCTTCCTCCTCGTCGTGCTCGTACTGCACGATTTCGGACTCGATCTCGACGGGACCTTCGTCAAAGCCGCTCTCTTCCCACTGGTCGGGGTCCGCGGGGAGAAACAGAACCTGCGCCATCATTGCAGCCTCCTGTCGCGCGTGATCACCAGATAGGATAACGCGTTTTGGGTTGGGCGCAAACATTTTTTGTGGACTTCGTCTTCTTGGCCGGCTCCTGCTAGACTGAAGAACGGGGCTTGCGTTGGACCACTCCTTGCCCGTCGCTGCATCACGGGCCGGAAGTTCTCCCGCGATCCGCTGCCGGCGCAGCGCCTTCGCAACGCCAGTTTTCAAGCGGCTGAGAAGCCGGGGCCCTCGAGGAAGGAGGAACCGAGACGCTATGGCAGGACGCGGAAGAACGAGTTTCCAGAAGCGCCAAAAAGAACAGGCTCGTCTCGAGAGGCGCCAGCAGAAGGCCGCCCGTAAGCTCGCCCGGAAGGCCGCCAAGCAGAGCCAGCAGGGTTCGGCCGACGCGCCGGAGGAGTTCGAACCTCTGTCGGGCCTCGAGCGCCATCCCACAGGCGGCTAGCTTCGCCGTTCAATCGGCCAGCACTTCTTCCAGGGCCAGCCGCGCCGCGAAATAACCGCACATGCCGTGCACGCCGGGGCCGGGCGGGGTGGCTGCCGAGCACAGGTAGAGCCCCCGCAGGGGCGTGCGGTAGTGCCGCCAGGTAGGGCGGAAGAAGCTCTGGCGCAAGTCCATTCTGCCCGCGCCGATGTCGCCGCCGACGTAGTTGGGGTTGTGCCGCTCCAGGTCCGCCGGCGACATCAGGTGCCGCGCCAGAATCAAGTCGCGGAAGCCGGGCGCAAACCGCTCGACCTGGTTCTCGATCTGCTCCAGCCGGTCGTGCGGAGAGGCGTTTGGGACATGGCAATAGGCCCAGGCCGTGTGGCGGCCCGCCGGCGCCCGGCCGGGATCAAAGAGGCTGGGCTGCACCAGAATGACGAAGGGCCGGCCCGGGTGGCGGCCGGCAAAGACCTCTCGCTCGGAATGGGCGATTTCGTCGAGGCTCCCCCCGAGGTGCACCGTAGCCGCCAGCCGGCACTCCGCGGCTTTCCAGGGAATCGGTGCGGCGAGGGCCCAATCCAGCTTGAAGCAGCCCACCCCGTACCGGTAGCGGGCCAGGCGCCGCCGATAGGTCTCCGGCAGCCGGGGACCGGCGATCTCCAAAAACGGGCGCGGTGCCAGATCGCACAGAACCGCCCGGCTGCGCGGCAACTCCTCAAGAGAGCGGACGCGTACGCCGGTGACGACTGTGCCCCCATGTGCGGCGAGACACCTGGCGAGCGCCGCGGTGAGCCGCCGTGCGCCGCCCCTTGCCAGCGGCCAGCCGGCCACATGGGCCAAAAGGCCAAGCAGCAGGCCGACGCCTGTGGTCAGCGGCCGCTCCAGCGGCATCATGGAGTGCGCCGCCAACCCGGCAAAGAGCGCGCGCGCTCGCCGGCCGCGGAACCGCGTCCGTGCAAACCAGCTCGCCGGTTGCAGAGCCCAAAGCCCGAAGCGCGCCAACGCGACCGGCTCGGTCGGCCAGGCAAACGGGCCGAGGACGTTTTCGCCGATCCGCGGCCACAGCTCCACGAGACGCTCCATCAGCTCCCGGTACGGGCCGCTGTCGACGCCCAACTGCGCCGCCGTGTCCTCGATGGAAGGCCACAACAGGACGGCTGTGCCGTCGTCCAGCGGGTGGGCCAGGGCGGCGGGCGGGTGAACCCACTCCAGTCCCCTCCGCTCGAGCTCGAGCGCGCGAAGGAACGGAGAAGCCACCGCCAGCGGGTAAACCGTCGAGCAAATGTCGTGCAGCAGCCCGGGCAGCGTAAATTCGGCGGAGCGCACTCCGCCGCCAATGGTCTCTTCCGCCTCGAGCACGATCACCGAGCGGCCCGCGCGCGCCAGGGTGATGCCCGCAGCCAGTCCGTTCGGCCCGGCGCCGATCACCACTGCATCCGGATCTCTCACCCCTCAGGCTCCTCCACCCGCAGGATCTGGTCGGCCTGAACGCCTTCGAGCGTCTGTAGCTTGCCGCTGGGCCAGCGGATCTCGATCGAGGCCACCGCCTCCTCGGCGCCGAGCCCGAAATGCACCCGCTTGTCGCTCGAGGACATGAAGCCGACGCTCGTCGTGACGTGGTTGTAGAGCTGGCGGCCGGAGGCGGTGGTGACCTTGATCTTCGTCCCGATGCCGTCGCGGTTCGATTGGCGCCCGCGCACTTCAATGAGCAGCCAGTGGTTGCCGCCGCCGGCCGTGTTCAGGAGGATGCGCGGCCTGGCGTTCAGCGACGTGACCACGAGGTCCGGCCAGCCGTCATTGTTCAGATCGCCGAAGGCCGAGCCGCGCTGGAAGCCCACCCGCAGAAAATCCGGCCCCATGGCTTCGGAGACGTCGACGAAATACTTGCCCTCGATGTTACGGAACATGGTGTCGTGCTGGGCGGCATTAGCGGCCAGATAATCGACATCGCCGTTTGCAGAGTACAGGTCTTTCCAGCCGTCGTTGTCGTAATCGATGAAGCCGTTGCTCCAGCCGGAGCGCGTCTCGCTCAACTGGACCAGGCGGGTGGCCGGCGTGATGTAGCGAAACATTTTGCCGCGCTGATTCTTGAAAAGCGCCCAGGTCTGCCGCATCAGGTTGTTGTAGAAGATGTCCACCCAGCCGTCGTTATCGTAGTCCTTGGCGTCGCAGCCCATCGAGGAGACGGTCAGGCCGGAGTCGTTGTAGGCGACGCCGTACAGCAGGCCCACTTCCCGGAAAGTTCCGTCGCCCTGATTGAGATAGAGAAAGTTGGGCTCGGTGTCATTGGCGATGAAGACGTCCGTCCAGCCGTCCTCATTAAAGTCGGCAATGCCAATGCCCATCCCTTTTCCCAGTGCCTTGGCGAAGCCGGACTTCTCGGTTACGTCCTCGAATTTGCCGTTGCCGAGGTTGCGATAGAGCCGGTGCGGCACCGGCGGGTAGGTGCTCGGATGGCAATAGAAATCGACGCCGTCGTGACGGACGCAGCGGCGGTCTTTTTCCGGGGTCCACAACGTGTAGTTCGACAGCACCAGGTCGAGCCACCCGTCGCGGTCGTAATCGAACCAGGCGCCCTGCACGCTCAGCGTCTCCGCCGGCTTCGCCGCCAGGCCCGACTCGTCGGTGACGTCGCGGAAGGTGCCGTCGCCCAGGTTCCGGTAGAGCGTGTTCTTGCCGGTGTTGGCGATGAACAGGTCGACAAAGCCGTCGTTATCGTAGTCGCCGGCGGCAACGCCGTAGCTGAAGTCGATGTGCTCGCCGGTGAGGCCTGCCGCCCGAGTGACGTCCTCGAAGGTGCCGTCGCCGCGGTTGCGTAACAGGCATTGATAAAACGACGGATCGGTCTTCTTGTTCTCGGGAAGCTTGGCGCCGTTCGTGAAAAAGATGTCCATCCGGCCGTCGTTGTCGTAGTCGAAGATGGCGACGCCGCCGCACATCGGCTGGGGGAAATACTTGCGGCCGGTGAAGTTGTTGTTGGTGATATAGGCGAACTGGGAACGCGGGGCGATGTCGACAAACCGCGGCTCGGCGCCGGCTCCAGCGGCCGCCAGCAGGATCAGGCCGACCCCCTGTTGCACCCGGACGGGCAATCCCATCGCCTACGGTCCATCGTAGTACGGGCAAGGGCGGCTTCAGGCGGCGCCCCGTATAATTCAGGGAGGGATTCAAGGGCTATGTCCAGTTCCGTCGACGCTTATGTAGAGAGTAACCGGGCGAGATTCCTCGAGGAGCTTGAGGCGTTTCTGCGCATTCCAAGCGTGAGCACGCTGCCGGAGCACCGCGCCGATGTCGCCCGCGCGGCCGGCTTCGTCGCCGGGGCGCTCGAAGCGGCGGGCCTCGAGCATGTGGAGGTGATCCCCGCCGGCGGGCATCCGCTGGTCTATGCCGACTGGCTGCACGCGCCCGGCAAGCCCACCGTGCTCTGTTACGGGCATTACGACGTCCAGCCGCCTGATCCTTTGGAGGAGTGGCACAGTCCGCCGTTCGAACCCACCATCCGCGACGGCAACCTCTATGCCCGCGGCGCCGCCGATGACAAGGGGCAGATGTACATGCACATCAAGGCGGTCGAAGCGCTCCGCGCGGTCCATGGAAGGCTGCCGCTGAACGTCAAATTCCTGATCGAGGGCGAAGAGGAGGTGGGCGGCGCTTCGATCGCCCGCTACGTCAAGGAGAACCCGGAGAAGCTTCGGGCCGATGTGGCGCTCGTCTCCGATACCGCGCTCTACGCCCAGGGCATCCCGACGCTGTGCACCGGCCTGCGCGGCCTGATCTACTTCGAGGTCGATTCGCGCGGGCCGGCGCGGGACCTGCATTCGGGCCTGTACGGCGGCGCGGCGCCGAATGCCGTCTTCGGCCTGATCGAGTTGCTGGCGAAGGCCAAGGATGCGGGCGGCGTGATCCAGATACCGGGCATCTATGACGATGTGGTGCCCCCGGCGGAGGCGGAGCTCGAAAGCTGGCGGCGCCTGCCCTTCCGCGAGGAAGATTTCCTGCGCGACGAGGTCGGCTCGAGCGCCCTGACCGGGGAGGCGGGCTATTCCGTGCTCGAACGCATCTGGGCGCGCCCGACCTTCGAGGTGCACGGCATCGCCGGAGGTTTCACCGGCGCGGGCGCCAAGACGGTGATCCCGGCGCGGGCGACGGCGAAGGTCAGCATCCGCCTGGTGCCGCGCCAGGATCCGGAGAAGGTTTCGGCCGCCTTCGAGCGTTTCGTCAGGGAGAATACCCCGCAGGGTATCGCCACCGAGGTGCGCGTGCTGTCAGCCAGCCCTGCCGTGCTGGTCGAGACCGACCACCCGGCCATCCGCACGGCCGCCGCGGCGCTTGAGGAGATTTTCGGGCGGCCCACCGTTTACATCCGCTCCGGCGGCTCGGTGCCCATCGTGGGTGACCTGAGCCGGCATCTGGGCATTCCCACGGTGATGATGGGAATGGGCCTGCCGGACGACGGGCTTCACTCCCCGAACGAGAAATTCCGGCTCGAGAACTTCTACACTGGCATTAGAGCCGTGGCAAGCTTCTTCGAGCGCTACGCTCAGGCGGCCTGAAGGGCCGCGGGGGTGTCGCCACTGTCCAGCCCGAATACGGAGACCACGCCCGCGCACCATGTCGTCCGGTCGGCCGGGATCGTCTCGGCGGCCTTGCTTTTGAGCCGCATTACCGGCCTCGTCCGGGAGATCATCATGGCGCGCCTGTTCGGCGCGGGCATGGCCTATGATGCGTTCCTGCTGGGGTTCCGTATTCCAAATCTCACACGGGACCTGTTTGCCGAAGGCGCGCTCTCGTCGGCGTTCGTGCCGACCTTCACGGAATATTTGACGCAGAAGAGCCGGCAGGAGGCGGCGGCGCTGGCCAATCTGGTGGCTACGGCCGTCATCATCGTAGTCGGCTCGCTGTGCCTGGCCGGCGTCATTTTCAGCCCGCAGCTCGTGATGCTGCTGGCGCCGGGCTTTGCCGAGGTGCCCGGCAAGTTCGAGCTGGCGGTGCGGATGACGCGCATCATGTTTCCGTTCCTGCTGCTGGTGGCGCTGGCGGCCCAGGCCATGGGCATCCTGAACGCGTGCAACCAGTTCGCCGTGCCGGCCCTGGCTTCGACCTTCTTCAACGTCGGCTCGATCCTGGCCGGGCTGGCGCTCGGTTTCTGGGCGGGCCCGTGGATCGGGCTGGAGCCCATCGAAGGCATGGCCGTCGGGGTGGTCATTGGCGGCGCCCTTCAACTCATCTGGCAGGTTCCGAGCCTTCACCGCGCCGGGTTCCGTTTTCGCCCGCGCATCGATTGGGACGATCCGGGCCTACGGCGCATCATCCGGCTGATGGGCCCGGCGATTCTGGGCGGCGCCGCCGTGCAGATCAACATTCTGGTGAACACAAACTTCGCCTCGCGCGTCGACGACGCGCTGCGAGGCCCGGACGGCCCAGTGAGCTGGCTCGGCTACGCCTTCCGGTTCATGCAACTGCCGCTGGCGCTGTTCGGCGTTGCCATCGCCTCGGCCACGCTGCCGTCGATTTCGCGCAGCGTCGCCAACGGCCTGATGGATGAGTTTCGCCGGACGCTGGCTCGCAGTCTGGGCGTGGTCTTCCTTTTGACGCTGCCCTCGGCGGTCGGGCTGGTGGTGCTGGGCGAGGCGATGATCGGGGCGATCTATCAAGGGGGCAAGTTCGAGCAGTACGACACCCAGCAGACGGCCCTGGCGCTCTCCTGTTACGCGCTGGGGCTCACCGGCTATGCCGCCATCAAGGTCCTGACGCCCGCCTTTTATGCGCTGGGCGACTCGCGCACGCCGATGTACGTCAGCCTGCTGTCGATCGGCGTGAACCTGGCTGCCGTCATTCTGCTTTTGCGCTACACGCGCCTGGGACATGCAGGCCTGGCGCTTTCGACCTCGGCGGTAGCCCTGGTCGGCTTCGCCGTGCTGTTCTGGGCGCTGCGCAACCGGCTGGGCGGGCTCGACGGGCGAAACCTGCTCGAAAGCGGGCTCAAGGTGCTTGTGGCCTCTGCGGTGATGGGCGCGCTCATCGCGATGCTGCGGGAGGGCCTCCAGGCCGCCTGGGGGATCTCGCGCCTGGCCCGGCTGGGGGAACTGGCCCTAGCGATCCCCGCCGGGCTTCTGGTCTTCTACGCGCTCTGCCGGCTCCTGCGCGTCGCCGAACTCGAGCTGGCCCTGAGCGCGGCCGCCGGGCCCCTGCGGCGGTTTCTGGCGATGCGCCGTGCTAGAATCCTGTAAACAATGGCTCCAGGAATTGAACTGGTTCTCAAGCTCCAGGGGCTGGACAACCGGGTGGCGGAGATCGAACGCGAAATTGCCACGCTGCCCAGGCGCGTGGCGGAGCTCGAACAGGCCCTGGTTGCCCACCAGAAGAAGCTCGAGGCCGACCGGGCCGCGCTGGCGGCCAACCAGAAGGAGCGACGCAAGCTCGAAGGCGACATCCAGATGCTCGAGCAGAAGATTTCGCGCCTCAAGGACCAGATGCTCGAGGCCAAGACCAACCAGCAGTACTGGGCTTTTCAGCACGAGATCGAGTACTGCGAGGGGCAGGTGCGCAAGGCCGAGGATCGCATTCTTGATCTGATGGCCTCCTCCGAGCCGCTCGAGGAGAACGTCCAGGCCGCCGAGGCGGCGCTCAAGAAGGAGATCGCACAGGTGGAGCGCGAAAAGGTGGCGGCGCGCAAGAAGACCGAAGAGGACCGGCGCCTGCTCGGCGAACTGCATGCGGAGCGGGAACGCCTGGTGGCGCAGCTTGACCCGCAGATCTATGCCATCTACGAGCGCGCGCGGCGCAAGTACCGGGGCCCGGCGGTCGCCGAGGGCACCGACGGGCGCTGCTCGGCCTGCAACATCGTGCTCCGGCCCCAGTTCTATCAGGACCTGAAGAAGGCCGAGCAGGTCATGGTCTGCGAGAGCTGCGGGCGCCTGCTCTACTACAACCCGCCGATCGACCTCACCCCGGAGGTGGAGAGCCGCCCGGCGGGCGTTTGAACCTCAGGCCAGACGATCGGCGCCGCCGCTTAGCCATTCGAGGTTGAACCGGGCGAAACAGATCTTCTCATACGGGTGCTGGTCGCCTCGTTCGTACAGGCAGCCGATCGTCTGATCGGCCAGCACGACCAGGCACGAGTAGGCGGCCGGGCCCTCGTGGATCGTCCGGGAAACCGGCCAGCTTGCTCCCTCGTCGTAGCTGAGGCGCACGGTGAGGCGAACGCGTTTGTCCCGGCTGGCCGGATTGGAGAACAGCAGCCGGTTGCGATCGTGTGCCGGGGCGAGCGTATAGCGCAGGAAACTGGCCTGGCAGACCGGCTCGATGAGCGTCTCGTCGAAGGAGAGCCCGGTCCAGGAGTCGCCGCCGTCGCGGCTGTAGGCGATGGCGCGCATGCCGCCGCGCTCGGGCCGCCCCCCGTCGCGCTCCCAGTAATTGCGCATGTTGATGAGCAGATCGCCGCCGGCGGTCTCTACCACCTGGCACTCATCGGTGTGGTCGGCCACCCAACCGCCGAGCCTCCAGCTACGGCCGTGATCGTCGGAATAGAAGACGTGGGAGCGCTTCACGGGGCGCCCCTCCGAGAGCGTCTGATGATCGCAGGGGATGAGAAGCCGCCCGCGGTGCGGACCCGAGGCCAGTTGGATGCCGACGCCGGGCCCGGTGGCCACCCAGCCCCACTCGGGGCGCTTGACGTATGGCGTAATCTCCACCGGCCAGCTCCAGCGGATGCCGTCGTCGGTGCTGCGGGTGATCAGCACGCGCCGGTTGTCGCGGCAGAAGGGCAGCCAGACGGCGCCGGTCGCCTGCTCCACCACCGGGCACGGGTTGCCGATGGTGATTTCGGCTGTGCCGCCCTCCTCATAGACGATCTGCTGCGCAGACCAGGTACGCCCGCCGTCGCTGCTTCGTTTGACGAGCAGGTCGATATCGCCATGGTCACGCGGGCTCGTCTTGCGGCCCTCGCAAAAGGCGAGCAGCGTGCCGGCAGGGGTGCGGGCGATGGCCGGAATCCGGTAGGTGTGGTAGCCGTCGGCGCCGGAGACCCAGACGTCGGTCTGCTCGAAAAGAGGCCCGGCCGGAGGGGCCTGCGAGCTCAGCCGGCGCACCGGGCCACCTCCGCGCGCACCCAGGCCAGGCTCCGCTCGATCATCGGGCCGCCCTGCCCCTCGCATTCGATGCTGAGCACGCCCCGGTAGCCGACATCGCGCAGCAGCCGGAGGCAGCGCCGGATGTTCTCGGCGTTGACGCCCTCGCCGATGGCGCAATGGCTGACGGCGATGCCGGTGAGCTCGCCCCGCGCCGCCCGCGCCAGCGACTCGCTGACGTCCTTGATATGGACATGGCTGACCTTATCTAGAAACCGCTCGAGAAAGGCCACCGGGTCCTGCCCAGCGATGTAGGTGTTGCCGGTGTCCATGTTCATCCGGAGCCAAGGTGAGTCGGCGAAGGCCAGCATCTCGGCCATGAAGTCCGGCTTGGTGGTGTAGTAGCCGTGCGGCTCGATGTTGATGACGATCTCGTAGGCCTCGGCGACGCGGAGGATCTGGCGGTAGATGCGCCGCATGTGCTCGAGCGCCTCCGTGTCGGTGAGGCCCTCGGGCCGGTGGCGGTCGTCGGTGGTGTCGACCGAGGGCACGCCGGCGAGCTTGGCCCAGCGGATCGTGTGCAGGACGTATTCGACCCCGAGCGTGGCGCCCTCGGGCAATGACAGCGGGAAGGCCGCGTCGATCTGGGAGAAACGCACGCCGTAGCGGTCCATCTTGCGGCGCAGCAGCACGGGGTCCTCCCAGAGCGCGATGTGGGGCTGGTAGCCGAGCCCGTGGATCCAGCTCACGCCGTCGATGGCGCCGCATTCGATGTAGTGCAGGTTCTGGCGTTGGGCCCACTCCAGGCACTGCTCGAAACTCCAGTAACTTGAATTGAAGGCGTCAGTGTGGAATCCGATCTCGAACATGGCACTAAGGCTACTATATAGTTGGCGGAAGGAGGAAGATCGAGCGCCATGGCGATCTCACGCAGGCAATGGCTCACCGGGTTGATCGCGGCCCAGCACGCGCGCGCGCAGGGAGGCTACCGCCCGCAGCTTGCGGCCCAGGTCTTTGTCTGGACCCAGTACCTGCGCAAAGAAAATCGGAGCCTCGAAGAGGGCCTTGAGGATATCATCGCGGGCACGCGCGCCGCCGGATACGAGCACGTCGAACTGATGTGGACGTTCTTCACTCCGGCCCTGCGCAACCGGACTCTGGAGCTGCTCAAGACGCACGGGCTGAGCATGCCCATCGTCTATCACGGCGGTCCGATGCACGAGGCGGCGGGCGCGGACAGGACGATCGCCGAGGCGCTCGAGCTCGCCGAGGCGGCCTCACCGGCCGGGCTCCGCATGCTGAACGTGAACCCCAGTCCAAAGCCGGGTCGCGAGCGCAAGACCGACCGCGAGCTCGAATTCCAGGCACGCGCCGTGAATCGGCTCGATAAGGAGCTCGAGCGCAAAGGCCTCCGCCTGATCCTCCATCATCACGATCCGGAGATGGCCGAAGGGGCGCGGGAATGGCATCACTTGCTCGAGAACACGCGGGCCGGCATCTGTCTGGATCCGATGTGGGTGGCTCGCGGCGGCCAGAACGTCATGGAGATCGTGCGCAAGGCCGGCGACCGGCTGGCCAGCCTGCACTTGCGCAACATGCAGGGCGGCGTGTGCACCGAAGCTTTGGGCGATGGCGAGATCGACTACCGCGAGATGGCCGCTTGGCTGCGCCGGAACAACTTCCAGGGCTGGCTGGTCGTCGAGCTCTTCCACGAGGAGAAGACCGAGGTGACGCGCCCGCTCGAGGAGAACCTGCGCCTAAGCCGGCGTTACGCCGAGGAGGTGTTTGGCCTCTAAAGCCGCCGCTGCCACCCGCCTCATTGCCTCGATGGCGCGGAGGCAACCGGCGCGGTCGACGTCCAGATGCGTCACCATGCGGATTTCGGTGGCGCTGACGCCGCCGGCGAGCACTCCCCGCGCCTTCAGTTCACGACTGACCTCGTCCGGGGTGAGCCCCAGCCCGCTGACATCGAGGATCAGGATGTTGGTTTCAACCTTCGAGGGGTCGATGCGCAGGCCGGGGATCTGCGCCAGTCCTTCGGCCAGCAGCCGGGCGTTGGCATGATCCTCGTGAAGCCGCTTGGGCATCTCTTCCAGAGCGATCAGGCCGGCGGCAGCCAGCACGCCGACCTGGCGCATAGCGCCGCCTAACCGCTTGCGGTAGAGACGGGCCTGGGCGATCAGATCGGCCGGGCCTACGAGCATCGAGCCGACCGGCGCGCCCAGCCCTTTCGACAGGCAGAACATGACGGTGTCGACCTTGGCGCAGAGCTCGCGCACGCTTGAGCCCAGGTAGGTGGCCGCGTTGAAGATGCGCGCGCCGTCCAGGTGCACTTTGAGACCGCGCTCGTGAGCGTGGTCGCAGATCTCATCGAGCACCTCCTTCGGCATCACCCGGCCGCCGGCCATGTTGTGCGTGTTTTCGAGCGCGATGAGACCGGTGCGCGCCCAGTGGACGCTCAGGGGCTGAATGTGCGGTTCGATGTCGCGCCAGCGCAGGATGCCGTCTTCGGCCTTCACCGGACGCGCCAGGCATCCGGCGAACCAGGCCATCATCGCCAGCTCATAGTTGTACACATGCGAGCGCGCCTCGCAGATCACCTCCTCGCCGTGGCGCGTATGCAGCTTGACGGCGATCGTGTTGCCCATCGTGCCGGAGGGCACAAACAGCGCGGCCTCCTTGCCAAAGATCTCGGCGGCGCGCTCCTGGAGGCGGTTGACCGTGGGATCCTCGCCGTGTACGTCGTCGCCCACTTCGGCCTCGGCCATCGCCCGGCGCATCGCCGGGGTGGGCTTGGTCACGGTGTCGCTGCGCAGATCGACGAACGCATTCTCGCTCATATCTGGATAAACTCCTGGAACACTTCATTCGAGAGCAGGACGCCCCGGCGGGTCAAGCGCAGAGCCTCGCCGCGGAATTCCAGCAGGCCGGTCTCGACGAAGCGCCTGATGGGAGCCTCATAGCGGCGCCGCAGCTCGGGCGGCAAGCGTACGCCCTCCAGCAGCCGCAGCCCCAGGAAGAGGCTCTCCTCGTCCAGCCGCGCCGGCTCCTGCTCTGCCACCGGAGACCGGCCTTGCCGGATGCGCTCGATGTATTCGGCTGCGGATTCGACATTCCGGATGCGCTGGACGCCGTCGAACGAGTGGGCGTCGGCGCCGAAGCCGGCGTAGGGCTCCAGGCGCCAGTATTTGAGGTTATGAAGCGACTCCTCGCCGGGACGGGCGAAGTTGGAGATCTCGTAGTGGGCGAAGCCGGCGCGCTCCAGGCGTTCCACGGCCAGCTCGTAGAGCTCGGGGATCAAATCTTCATCCGGCGTCTCGGGGGCGCCGAACCGGGAGCCGCCGCGCAGGATCTCGCGTCCCAGGCGGCTGTCTTCATCGACTTCGAGCATGTAGACGGAGACATGACCGGCGTCGAGGCGCTCCACCCAGTCCAGCGACTCGCGCCAGGACTCGATGCTCTGGCCGGGCAAGCCGGCGATCAGGTCGATGTTGATCGAGCGGATGCCCGAAGCCCGGAGTGTGGCGACGTCGGCAGCCACCTGTTCGGCGGTGTGGCGCCTGCCGGTGCGCGCGATTTCGCTCCGGACGAAGGACTGCACGCCCAAGCTCGCGCGACGAATCCCGGCACGGCGCCAGGCTTGCGCCTTTTCGGGCGTGATTTCGCCCGGTGCAGCCTCGATCGTCGCCTCTCGCCAGGGCCGTCCCGGGATGCCCGCAAGCAGCGTCTCGAGCGCTTCCGGCTCGATCCGGTCCGGCGAGCCGCCGCCCAGGTACACAGTCTCCGGCCGCCACTGCCAGGCGTGGGCGCGGATCTCTTCGAGCAGCGCCGCCAGGTAGTCGCGCTCCGCCTGGCGGGTCGAGACACCCGAGGCGAAGTTGCAGTAGGTGCACTTCTGGCGGCAGAAAGGGTACGAGAGATAGACGCCCGCCATTTCTTATCCGGCGAGGCAGGCCGCCTGCGGCGGCTCCGTCACCTTTCACGGTAGCAAACCGGCGCCGCAACTTTGCCCCTGCGCGAATCATCTGGTACGTTTGGACTTTCCGATGGAAGCCGCCTGCATCCGCCACGCCGCGATCCCTCACACCACGGCTTTGTTCGCCGATTTTCTCTACCGTTTCGACCGTGTGGCCGGCTTCTTCGGCGCCGCCGGGGCTGACGGGTTTGCGCAATCCGCCGCCCGAATCGACTATCCCGCCGAGCGCCGCGCCGCGCTGGTGGAGGCCCTGCGGGAGTTGAACGGCGAGTCGGCGGAACTGGAGCGACTGGCGCAGCCCGGAACCTTCGCGGTAGTGACAGGCCAGCAGGTGGGCCTGTTCACGGGTCCCAGCTACACCATCTATAAAGCGCTCACGGCGGCGAAGCTGGCCCGCGCGCTCACCGCGTCCGGCCTCTCCTCGGTGGCAGTCTTCTGGCTGGCGACCGAAGACCACGATGCCGCCGAGGTGAATCACTGCTGGACGTTCGATGCGGAGCACCGCCCGGTGCGGCTGGAGGTCGCAACGCCGGCGGCAGGACGCCCTGTCGGCACGCTCGAGCTCACCGAGCCGCCGCTCGCGGCCCTGCGCGCAGCTCTCGAGGGTCTGCCGCATGGCGAGCAGGTAGCGGGCCTGGTCGAGGAGTGTTATGCGCCGGGACAGACCTTCGGCGAAGCCTTCCGGCGGCTGCTTGAGCGGCTTGTCGGCAAGTATGGCCTTGTCTTCGCCGACCCGTTGCGGCCGAGCTTCCGGCGACTGGCGGCTCCGCTACTTGCGCACTCCCTGCGTCTTGCGCCGGAGCTGGTCCGGCTGCTGGTGGAACGCAGCAAGGCGCTCGAGGCCGCAGGCTATCACGCCCAGGTGCGCGTCGAGCCCTCCTCTTCGCTTCACTTCCTGCTCGACGGCGACCGGCGAGTTCCCCTGCGGCGTGCGGAGACGGGTTACCGGGCCGGGGACCGGCATCTCGGCGCGGAGGAGCTCGAGGCCTCTGCCGAGCGGCTTTCGCCGACTGCGCTGCTGCGTCCGGTGATGCAGGATTACGTGCTGCCCACGATCGCCTATATCGGCGGGCCGGCGGAGATCGCCTATCTGGCGCAGGCCCAGGTGCTCTACCAGGCCCTCATCGGTCGCATGCCGGTAGTGGTCGCGCGCAGCGGCTTCACCCTGCTCGATACGCGCGCGAGGAAGCTCCTCGACCGGTACGGGCTTTCGCCCACCGACGTGTTCCAGGGCGAGCAGGCGCTTCGCGAGAAGATCGCGCGAAAGCTCATTCCCAGCGAACTCGACGGGCTGTTCCGCTCGGCCAGAGCGGGCGTCGAGGCCGAGACCGCGCGGGTGGGCCAGGCTCTGGCGCGCTTCGACGCCACGCTGGTGGTGGCGCTCGAAAAGAGCCGGGCCAAGATGCTTTACCAACTGGAGAAGATCGAGCGAAAAACGGCGCGGGAAGCCCTGCGGCGCTCGGCGCGGGCCGCTGCCGAGGCCGAGTACCTGGCGAACCTGCTCTATCCGCACAACCACCTGCAAGAGCGCTTCTACAGCATCCTTCCTTTCCTGGCCCGCCACGGTTTGGATCTGGTGGACCGGATCTACGAGGCGGTGAACCTGAACTGTCCTGATCACGTGGCCCTGGCCCTTTGATCGGGCCCCCGGCTATCCTGCGCCGGTCCGGCGGGCGTACAATAGTGCGGCGCGACTGGCGCGGCGGTTGGCGTGACGGAAGAAGATCAGGCGCTGCTCGAAGCAATCCATTTACTCCGGCAAGGGCGTCACGGGGAGGCTGAGGAGCGCTTCCTTGCCGTAATTCTGGCCGGTTCCGGCTTTCCCTCCCTGGAGGAACTGGACCGCTCCGTAAGACGCGCAGCCGCCGAGCAGCGGCCAACCAGCCTCCCCCTGGAGGTCAGGGCCGCGCTGTTCGGGCAGGGTCTTGCGTACGCCCGCGAGCAACGCTTCCGGGATGCTGAGCACTGCATCTTGAACGCCGCGTACTCGTCGCCCGATCCCGCTCTGTGGGTGCTTGCCGGCACCTACTACCTTGCGCTGTACAATGCCGAAGTCGATACGGCGCTCGCCTACCTGGAGGAGGCCTGCCGCGCTTCGGCAGCCTGGCACGGACGTGCGGCGGAGGCAGTTTCCCGGTTCACCAAGACTCGCCTGATGTACTACCCGTACTCCGCCATCGTGCCCTACCTCAAACATTGGGAACGCTTCGAGCAGCAAATGGGGCCGAAGCCCGGGGAGCGTGCGGTCGAACCGGAGTGGGTAGCGAGCCTGTTCGAGGTCCTGGAGGAGTTTCACGAGGCGGAGACGGCGAAATTCCGCGAGTTGTTCAGGGACTGAGATCGCCTGACCGGCGCACGAAGCAGCCGATTGTACAATGAAGCGAAGTGGAACAGCGGCGGATGTGCCCGAATTGCCGGGCCTTCATCACCATACGCGACAAGGTCTGTCCCTACTGCGGTGTCAAGCTCGGCCCGCGGGCCATCGACCGCCGCTCGCCGCGCGACCTGCTGGGAGGGCTGATCCCGCACGCCCGCTTCACGACGACCATCATCCTGATGATCAACTTCGGGCTGTATCTGGCCATGGCCGTCTACAGCCTGCGGGCGGGCAACGAAAGCGCGTTCTTTTCGCTCGACGGGCGCACGCTGTTCGACTTTGGCGCCAAGTTCCGGGAGGCGATCCTGCTCGGTCAGTGGTGGCGCCTGATCACCGCCGGATTCCTGCACGGCGGGCTCTTTCACATCCTGATGAACTCCTGGGTGCTGTTCGATCTCGGGACCACGGTCGAGCACTTCTACGGCACCAGCCGGATGCTGGTGATCTACTTCGTTTCGACCGTTACAGGCTTTACGGCCAGCATGTATTTCAATCCGGGGATTTCGGTGGGCGCCTCGGCGGCGCTGTTCGGCCTGATCGGCGCCATGATCGCCCTGGGTGTCACCGAGCGCACGGCCCTCGGGGCAGCCATCAAGGCGATGTATGTTCGCTGGGCGATCTACGGGCTCATCTTCGGCCTGCTGTTGCCGATGATCGACAACGCGGCTCATCTCGGAGGTCTCGCCGGAGGCTTCGCTCTGGGTTATCTGGCCGGCACGCCGCGCCTCGTCGAGGACTGGCGGGAGCGGTTGTGGCGCTACGCTTCCTATGTTGCCATCGCCGTGACGGCCTACGCCTTCCTGCGCATGGTGCTGTGGTTTACCTCGCGCGCCTCCTGAGATGACGGCGGCCGGCCCGGCGACAAGAAAGCGCGTCCTGATCGATTGCGATCCGGGCATCGACGACGCTCTGGCGCTGTTTCTGGCCCTGGCTTCGCCGGAGCTGAGCGTCGAGGCGATCACCGTGGTGGCGGGCAATGTCCCCGTGGCGCAGGGAGTGGACAACGCTCTGCGCCTGCTCGAGCTCGCCGGGCGCCCGGAGATTCCGGTGGCCCGCGGCGCCGTCTCGCCGCTCCTGCGCAAGCTGATCACGGGCGAGGCGATTCACGGCGAGAACGGTCTGGGGGGAGTCCGCCTGCCTGCGCCCAGCCGGGGTCCGGATGCGCGCCACGCCGCCGACCTGATGATCGAGCTGGCCCAGGCGCGGCCCGGCGAGATCACCTGGGTGGCCATCGGGCCGCTCACCAACGTGGCGCTCGCGCTCGCCAAGGCGCCTGAGCTGGGCGAGCTGGTTCCGGAGATCATCCTGATGGGCGGCGCGCTCTCGGGCGGCAACATCACGCCGGCCGCCGAGTACAACATCTACGCCGACGCCGAGGCCGCCCGGATTGTTTTCGCCTCGGGCATCCCGATCACCATGCTCGAGCTGGGGGCGACCTCGCAGGTGGCGCTCACGCGCGAACACCTGGCGCTCTGGCAGGCCGCCTCCTCGCCGGTGGCTCGCGCCGCCGCGGCGATGGCGGATCACTACTTGCGCGTCTATGAAGCTCGCGGTCTGCGCGGCGGCCATCTGCATGATCCGCTCGCCGTGGGCATGGCGATCGACAAGAATTTCGCCCGCGCCAGCCGGCGGCTCCGCGTCGAGATCGAAACGCGCGGGGAGTTTACCGACGGCGCGACCGTGGCCGACTGCCGGCCGGGCCAGGCCGGGCGCCGGGCGCCGAATGCCGACGTGCCGGCCATCATCGACAGCGAGCGGTTTCTGGCGCTGTTTCTCGAGAGGCTGACGCTGCTGCCCCGATGATCTTGCAGAGTCTCGCCGGCTACTTTCTCATCGCCGCGCTCGCCTGGCTGGTGAGCGAAGACCGGCGCCGGGTGGCCTGGCGGACGGTGCTGGCCGGGGCGGGCCTCCAGCTTGCGCTCGCACTGGTGCTCTTGCGCGTCTCCCTCTTCCGCGACGCGCTGCTGGCGCTCAACCGCCTGCTCGATACCGTCATGCAAGCCAACGAGGCGGGCACGAGCTTCGTGTTCGGCTATCTGGGCGGCGGCACGCCTCCCTACGCGGTCACGAACGCCGAGGCGCAGTTCATCTTCGCCTTCCGCGTGCTGCCGCTGGTGCTCTTCATCAGCGCCCTGTCGGCGCTCCTCTACCACTGGGGGGTGCTGCCGCTGATCGTCCGCGCGCTCTCGGCGATCTTTCGCCGCCTGATGCGCATCGGAGGCGCCGTGGCGCTGGGGGCGGCGGCCAACGTCTTTGTCGGCATGGTCGAGGCGCCGCTGCTGATTCGTCCTTACCTCAGCCGCCTGAGCCGTGGCGAGCTGTTTGCCGTGATGACGTCCGGCATGGCCACCATCGCGGGCACGGTGATGTTCCTCTACGCGACGATCCTGGCGCCGGTGGTGCCGGACGCGATGGGCCAGATTCTGGCCGCCTCGCTGATGAACGCGCCGGCGGCGATCGTGGTGGCCGCGCTGATGGTTCCGCCGGGCGATCACCGCACCGAGGCCGAGCTGGGGCTGCCGCGGACCGCCAGGAGCTCCATGGACGCGCTGACGCAGGGCACCGTTCAGGGGGTGCAGCTTTTGCTGAACATCGGCGGCATGCTGATTGTGCTGGTGGCTCTGGTGAGTCTCCTCAACCAGATACTCGGCCTGGCGCCCCAGATCGGCGGGCAGCCGCTCACGCTTCAGCGGCTGCTCGGTTGGGGGATGGCGCCGCTGGTCTGGTTGATGGGCGTTCCCGCCTCGGAGGCGGTGGTGGCCGGCGGGTTGATGGGGACCAAGACGGTGCTGAACGAGCTGATCGCCTACCTCGATCTGGCGCGCCTCGGGCCGGAGGCGCTCAGTCTGCGCAGCCGGCTGATCCTCACCTACGCCATGTGCGGCTTTGCCAACTTCGGCAGCCTGGGCATCATGATCGGGGGCATGGGGACGCTCGTGCCGGAGCGCCGTGCCGAGATTGCCGAGCTGGGGCTCAAGTCGATCGTCGCCGGCACGCTCGCCACCTCGCTCAGCGGCGCCGCCGTCGGGGTGCTCGCCCCCTGAAGTCTTACTCGAGAAAGCGCCGGAGGGGTTCCCGGCCGCCGCGGTAAAGGACAGCCACGCGCTCGGGCGCCCCGAGCTTCTTCGAGTTCTCCATGAGCGCCGCACAGAGCCGCCGGTATTCGGCCAGCCGGAGCGGCCGGTCCAGCAGATCGACCGGGTTGATCACCCTCACCGGGCGGGGATGGAGCGCCAGGATCAGATCGTCGAGATCGTAGCGGCGAAGCACGCCGGGGATGGCGATTTCGTAAAGATGGCGGTGAATCGGCCGTTCGAGCGCCAGCCGGTAGGCTGCCGGCGCGCGTTCCAAGGCCACGCCGCGAATCCGGTCGTCCACAAGGGCGGCGTGCAGAAGGTAGACTCCCGCCTGGCCGTAGGCGTAGCCCGAGATGCGCGCCGGGTCCACGTCGGAGCGGGAAACCAGGTAATCGACGCTTCGGATCACGTCCTCGGCCCGGACGCCCGCCAGACTCTCCCCGATGAGGGCGGCGCGGAAGGCCAGGGCGAAGTCGCCGACCAGATTCGTAGCGCCGGCCGGGGCAACCTCAGGCGTGCCGCGCGGCTGGATGAGGAGGACGAGATAGCCGGCTCTTGCCAGCTCTTCGAGATCGCTTCCCGCAGCGGCCGCCGCCTGTTTGGGCCGCGCGTCCACGGCCAGCACCGCCGGCCTGGCGCCTTCGCCCACGGGCACGAACAACAGGCCAGTCAGCGAAACACCGCGTTCCACCTCCAGGGAGACAAGCTCGAGCGTGTAGCCGGGGCGAATCTCGCGCCGGTGCACGCGGGCCTCCGGAGGCCGGCCGCCGGGGGCCAGGCGCACTCCGGCCACCTGGCGAACCGCTTCGATCAGGCGCGTCTGGAGCGCTGGGACTTCGGCCGGCGTGCTTGCGGCGGGCCGGGCTGCCATCATCGCCAGACCGCGCTTGCGGTTCAGGGTGAACAGCGTCTCGCCGCCGAGCGAGTCGGAAACCTGCCCCGTCTCGGTGCACAGGATGTTCTCCGGCGGATCCAGTTCGGCAGGCGCCTCGCGGGGGTCGCCTTCGCCGTTCTTCAGGTGCCGGATGAAGAACTCATAGATGGCCTCACGGGACTGGAGCGGCACGCCGTGCGGCCCCGGCCCGACAAACCACTCCAGGCGGTCCCGCGCGCCGAAAAGCGCATAGAACTTGCGAGCTTCGTCGAAGGTCTGCCGCGCGCCTTCGAGCGGGAAGAAATCCTCGATGGTGGAAGCGATCAGGTAGGGCTTGGGCGCGAACAGCTCGACGAAGTCGGCGATGTTGAGCCCCTCGGCGAGGAAGCGGGGGAAGGTCTGCTCGGCGTCCTGCGGGCCGAGCTTTTCGAGCAGTTGCTCCCAACTGGTGATGTAACAGGCCGGGGCGGCGGCCTTGACGCGCTCATCGAGCGCCGCGATGTAGGTGGTGAGCGTCCCTCCGCCCGAGCAGCCGGTGCAGCCAATGCGGTTCGGATCGACGTCCCGGCGCGAGACGAGATAGTCGATCCCCCGCATGCCGTCCCAGATCCGGTATCGAGCCAGATTGTCCCCGATGAGCATCATGGGAGCGTTGGCGTGGCTGTGCTCCTGAGTGGGGCCGCCGACCTTGGAGGCGCGCAGGTCCGGATCGTAGTACTGCAACCGCTCCCCCTGTCCCACCGGATCGTATTTGAGTACCACAAAGCCTTTGCGCGCCAGGCCGACGGCGGCGACGCGCTCACCCTCTTTGCCTTCGGCGCTATGGCCGACCGGCATGAGGATCGCCGGGTAGGGCGGGCGGCCGCGCGCCGGAACGTAGACGTTGGCGGGTACGTAAAAGCCGGGCAGGCTCTCGTAGATGATCTTTTCGAACCGGTAGTCGCCGCGGTCCACCGTCCCGACATGGCGGGTGTTCAAGGGCGGGCGCTCCGCAGGCAGGCCGCCGATCAACTCGAGAATCTTCTCCCGGACCTGCCTCTGGCGCCGCTCCGCTCCTTCGCGGGCGCTCAACGAGGCGACGGTCCGCGCGCGCTCGCGCAACAGGCGCTGCCCCGTTTCATCGAGGTGGCGCGTGAGTTGGTCCCGGGTTCCCTCGCCGGGCTGGGGGAAGACCAGCCAGTCCTGAGCCGGCAGCCCCGCAACTGAGACAAGTGTCGCCACGCATATCCGCAAACGTAGTGGTGTCATCGGCTTCCGCTGACCTCCTCAGGTCGCTCTCCGGAGAGCGCCTCGCCCAAGCATAGCGTGGCAAGGGATGGAACGCTGCGGTCAGGGAGGCTCCTCCCGCGGATGCTGGGCCTGGGCGAATCTGCCGGTCTGGCGGGCGGGCCGGACTGGAGTCGGAGGAGAAAACTCCAGATGGGCTGGCAGGGGGGCGCCAGCACTGGGGCAGCGGCCCGCCCATACGGGTTAGCTCAAACTACCTCAGCAGCCGGAGTGGACTAGATTCACTCCCCTTGCTTCCAGTTTACCATCCAAGACGCCGGACGCAAGTCCGAACTTCACGTCGGTTACATAAAATGTTCAGTGTTCAAGGTGCGTTCCGCGAAAGAGAGCCCGAGATGATCCGCCTCGCCAGCGCGCCGCTCGTGGGGGCGGAAGAGCCCGCCCGGATCGTTGAGCTTCTCGATGCGTCTCCGGTCGACTTCCTGGTCTTCGGCTGCCGGAGCGACGCCGCCGCGGAGCGACTCGAAAAACAGCGCCGCGAAGATCCCTCGCGGGGCTTCATCGAGGAGTTTCCGGAGTGGCTCGAACGCCTGGCGCCGCAGCTTGGCAAGCGGGGCGTAGGCGTGCTCTCGGGAGCGGGCGGCTTGAATCCGCTGGCTTGTGCCCGCGAGGTCCGGCGCCGGGCACCGGGCCTGCCAGTTGCGGTGGCCAGCTACGGCGACCTCGCCAGCCGGATCGAGATGCTTGTGGCCGGAGGGCACAGGCTCGCTCACCTGGAGACCGGCGAGGGAATCGACCGCATCGACGGCCGGATCTTGGGGGCCGCTGTCCCCGTGGGCGCCGAGGCGCTCCAGCGGGCGCTGGCTGCGGGCGCGCAGGTCGTCGTCACCGGCTGGCCGGCGGGCCCGGCTTTGGCGCTCGCGGCGGCCGCATTCCGCTTTGGCTGGCGGCCCCCGGACTGGAACCGGCTGGCGGCCGGCGCAATCGCGGGCCATCTGTTGACAGGCGGGAGCGGGCTCATGAGCACTGCCTGCGCCTCCTGGCGATCGTTCGACCGGCTCGAGGAGAACGCTTTCGCGGGCATCGAGCTTTTCGAGGACGGCTGTCTTGAGATCGTGAGGCTACCGGCGAGTGCCGCGGGAATCGATGCGCATGCCGTCAAGGAGCAACTCCTGAGTGGCGTCGGGAACCTGCGCGCGTTCGAGACACCCGATTGCGCCGTGGATCTGACCCATCTGGCGATCGAGGAGCAGAGCGCCGGCCGGCTGCGCATCACCGGCTCTCGGGGGGCGGCTCCGTCGGGTCAGGCCCGCCTCTGGATCGCCTATCAGGCCGGTTGGAAGGCAAGCGGCGGGCTGCTGTATTGCTGGCCGGAAGCTTTCGAGAAGGCCCGCGCGGCCGAGCGCCTCCTTCGCCGGCGACTGGAGCGCCTCGGGCTGGCGGTGGAGGAGATGCGCAGCGAATACATCGGGGTGAACGCGTGTCTCGGCCCGGGTGCTCCCCCGGTGGAGGACTACCCGGAGGTCGAGCTGCGGATCCGGGTGCGGTGCGGGGACCGCGGCTCGGCCGAGCGGGCCGCGCGGGAGCTCGACAGGCTCGCCGCGGTCGGGCCGCCTGGTGCGCTGAGCCCGGAAAGCCGGAGTGCGGCTGTCGAGGAGGTGATTGGCTTCTGGCCCACGGCCGTGCCCGCAAGCGAGCTCCAGGCCAAGGTCGAGGTGCTCCCATGAGGGTTCGCGTAGCGGAACTGGCGCGGGTGACCTCGGGCGCCTGGGGCGAGACCGTGAACATCGGGGTCATCGCCCGGCGCGAGGAGGACTACCAGGTGCTTGCACGCCACCTGACGCCGGAGCGCGTGCTGGCCTGGTTTGCCGGCCGGGTGCGCGGTCCGGTCGAACGCTACGAGGCGCCCAACCTCGGAGCTCTCAATTTCGTCCTGCACGGGGCGCTCGGCGGCGCCGGGCTCTCGCTGCGCACCGACGCCGAAGGCCGGGGGCTCGCCGCCGCCCTGCTGCGCATGGAAATCGACACCGGCTGAAAGCGGGGGGCACCCGCGGATGCGCCTACCGCGAGGGGCGTTTCTCCGCTTTCAGGAACCGGTCGAAGAAGGCGAAGGCGTCGGCCTGCATGGCGCGGTCGAATTTGTGGCCGCCCTCGTAGAAGTTGGTCCGGTAGTGGTCGCCTGCCTTGGCGCGGTTGAAGATCTCCTGCATCATGCGGTCGGCGCGCTCCATCTCGCTCAGCGTAAAGAGCGCGTCCTGGCGGCAGTTGAGCACCAGCGTGGGAGCCGGCGCGCGCAGGGCGAGAATCTCGGGGAAGTCCAGATCCTTCGGCAGCAGCGGGACGTAGGTCATCCAGGTGTGCGTGAAGCACTTGTCCAGCAGGAAGTCGCGCCAGGTGGTCATAAATCCCACAGCGACGGCGACTTTCACCCGGTCGTCGAGTCCGCCGAGGAAACAGGTCCGCATGCCGCCGCCGGAAAGGCCGGCGCAGCCCACGCGCGAGGCATCCACTTCAGGCCGGGCGCACAGCACATCGAGTGCGCGCTGGTCCTCGACCAGGTAGACTCCGGGCCAAGTGGTTCCGGCCGAGAACAGGCTCTTAGCCATGATGTGCTCGTGCGCGGCGGCGAAAGCGTTGTACTTGGCGATGCCCTCCAGATCGTGCGGCTCCGGGTCGACGCCGCCCGCCTTGACCGGCTGTGCCACGTCCCTGACCAGCACCCGGCGGCTGGCGAACGGGAAAGTATCGTGGACCAGCACGGCGTAGCCGCGCTTGGCGATCTCGTTAGCCCAGGCCAGGCCCTCGTAGTAGCGGTCCCAGTGGCGGCGCTGGATTTCCCAGCAATTCTCCTCCGTGCGGGCGATCTTGCGCCAGCCCAGGAACTTGTTGCCCGCGTGGTCGTGCAGGGCGAGGATGCCAGGCAGCGGGCCGCGCGCCCCGGCGGGCTTCAGAAAAACGGCCTCGGTGGGCGGGCCGGCGGCCAGTTGCCAGGTGAGGAACTCGATCTCGAGGCCGTCGTAGACGGTGCGCCCGGTGACGGTCACCTTCGGCGCCGGGCCGAGGTCGACCGGCGCCAGCAACTCCAGCAGACGCCGGCGTGCGGCACGCCGCCATTCCTCGACGCTCCGCCACTTGCCGGTGCGGAGAGACAGGCGTCCGGGCGCGCTCCCCAGGACCTGATCGGCCAGCCAGGGCCCGTAGGCGCCCACCATATTCGGGCGCGGCGCTTCACCTGAGGTTTGAGCCTGCATGAAAGCCAGTGCACCACCTAAGCCGAGAAGAAGGCAAGTCGTCTGTAGCGGCTTCATCGTCTCGAATGCTATCACGACGGCTGTCGAGCGCGGTTTCACCCCGGGCGCCGATGGGGCTACGCTGAAGGTGTGACGGGGCGAAGGTGGCTGCGTTTGCTCGCGGCGGCGGCCGTTGCGTGGTCGCTGGCCGCGATAGCTCAGGAGCCGCCATCAGCCGCCGAGCTCAACCGCCGCGGGGCGCAGCTTCTCGAGAAAGGCGATTATGCGGGCGCGCTGAAACAGTTTCAGGCGGCGGCGCGGCTGCGCCCGGACGATGCGGCCATCCAGTTCAACGTCGGCCTGGCGCTGTTCCGGCTGGGCCGCTATGCGGAAGCGCTGAAGCCACTGGCTCGGGCGCTGGCGCATCCGGGCTCGGCGGCCGAGGCGCGCTATCTGCGCGGGGTGATCTTTTTCGAGCGGGGAGATTTCGCCTCCTGTGTCAAGGAGCTCGAACGCTTGCGCGGGCACGAGCGCTACGGCGAGCATGTGCTCTACATGCTGGTGGAGAGCTACCGGAACCTGAACGACGGGAAGCGCTCGCAGGAGGCGTTCGCCGAACTCAACGCCCGGTATCCGGACTCGGCCCTGCTGCACAAGCTGCTGGGCATCGCGCACGAGTGGCAGGGCAACGAGACCAAAGCGATCGAGGAGTTTGAGGCGGCGCTACGTTTGAATCCCCGCATGCCGGAGATGGCGCTCGCCATCGGCTTCATTTACTTCAAGCAACAGCGCTACGCGGAGGCTCGCCGGTGGCTCGAGCGGGAGCTTGCGCTCGATCCCTGCTCGGCCAAATCGCTGCACTACCTCGGCGAGATGGACTATCTCGAAGACCGCCTCGAAGAGGCGGCGGCGCGCTACAAGAAGGCGATCGATTGCGACCGGGGCCTGGCCGAGCCATACCTCGGACTGGGCATGGTCCATGAGCGGCGGGGCGAAATCGAGAGGGCGATCGCCATGTACCGCGAGGCGGTGAAGCGCAAGCCCGAGGATGCGCAGGCGCGCTTCAAGCTCGGTACGGCGCTGCGCAAGGCCGGCCGGCGCGAGGAAGGCGATCAGGAGCTGGCCGTCGCCCGGCGGCTGTACGCCGAACAGGCGAAGGCAAAGCCCCCAGCGCGGAGTGCGCTGCCCGCTCAGGGTCGCTGAGAACCACGGACCGCCGTCGGGGCGGCCAGATGCGCCAGGCCGTCCAGGTCGAACTCCTTGAAGAGGTCGAGACAGAACAGATCCGGGGCGTCTTCGTAGCGCACGGGCGCCTCGAGCAGGTGAGCGAGCGAAGCCATGCCGTTGCGCACTACGACCTCGGCAAAGAGGCCGGGTTCGAGTGCGGCGGCAACGAGGGCGGCCGTCTGGCTGCGGATTCCGTCGGCCTCGAGCCTCAGCCGCGGCGCCCCCTGCGCGCGCAACCAGCGGGCCAGGGCCGCAAGCTGCGCCGCCTGGTGTCCGAGCGCGCGGTCTCCGAGCGTCGCCAGAAGCTGCGCCAAAGCGCGTGTACCGGGATTCTGGGGCTCGGCATCGCCGGTGAAGATCAGGTCGGCGGCCAGGACCTGCTCGCCGCGATTGACTCGATCGGCCACCAGAGGCGCGGCAGCCTTCTTGCCCTGGTCGTGAAGCACGATCGAGCCGGGCGCATTGGCCTCCGCCGCCAGGGCTTTCACCCAAACGCCGGCCGCGCTCAGGCTATTGCTGAACTCGAAACGAAACGAGCGCGTCTCGATCTCGTTGCGGTGGGTGGTGGTGAGGGCCCAGGCGTGCTTGATCTCGACGGGCCGGTAGCGCACGACGGCCTCCAGCCGGCGCCGGGCCTCCTCCGGCGTGCGTTCCGGCCGGCGGATTCCGGCCGCCAGTTTCCGCGCCAGGCCGAGAACCGTCAGGTTGTTCTCCGGCAGGCCGACCACGAGTTCCTCATAGCTGTTGATCTCCGAGCTGACGGGAATCTCCTCGTCCGTCTCCTTGAGCCCGAAGTGCCGGGTGAAAAAGCGATAGGCCTGGCGGCGGTTGTCGAGCTGGTAGTTGTGGTCGCTGGGGTCGGTGTTCAGGTGCCAGGCCAGGCGGTCGGCTGCTCCATAGAGAGCGAAGAACGGCCTGACCTGGTCGTAGATGTAGGGCCGGACCAGGTTGCCGCGGAAGCAGCAGTCGTCTTCCGCGTTGTAGATGAGCAGGGTGGGCCGCGGCGCGCGCATGGCCGTCAGGTGGGAATAGTCGGCGATGGTGAGCATGTCGGTGGCGTTCTGCTCGATGTCGCCGGTATCCTCGGGGCGCTCGATGCGCGAGATCACGGCGCTATAGCCGGCCACCGGCACGGCGACGGCGACGCGTTCATCGAGCGCGCTGAGCACGATCGTCTGCCAGCCGCCGCCCGAAAGCCCGGTGACGCCCAGCCGCGAGCGGTCCACGTTCGGATGCTGCTCGAGATAATCGAGACCCTTGCGCATAGCCAGGTAGAACAGACCGGCGGCGTTGGCGCCCACCAGATCCAGGTGCCCGCCGAACCAGTGGAGATTTTCCGGATGGTTCAGCTCGCCGAAGGAGATCCATTCCAGGTTCAGCGCGACGATGCCGCGCAGGGCCTGGTTGATGCAGCGCTTCTGCTTGTACTCGACGCTCTTGCCGGGCG
Source organism: uncultured Bryobacteraceae bacterium (assembly GCA_938003835.1). Lineage (GTDB taxonomy): Bacteria > Acidobacteriota > Terriglobia > Bryobacterales > Bryobacteraceae > CALKXJ01. Next base: position 161,305 of record CALKXJ010000013.1, read on the forward strand.
GGCCGACGTGGCCGTTGACGTTGAGGATCGCGGGCGCTCTGCCCGCGAGCGTCTCCGGTTCGTATAGGATGGCGGTGGACCAGAAGCCCGGCACGATCTCGTAGCGGAGCTTGCGCATGCGATAACCCTTGCCCGAAGGAATCGGGCCGAGGTCCTCGAAACGCAAAGGCGCCTCCACCCACTCGCGTGGCCAGCCGTGAAAAACGATCTCCTCGAGCAGCCGGCGGCGCAGCGCGGCGCTCTGTCGAGTCCATTCCGCGGCCGAGGTGACCTTGGGCAGCGCAGGCGCCTTGGCGGCGAGATACCGCTGTAACTCCCAAGCGACCGTCTCGGGGCGCAGCAAGGCCGGCTCCAGAATTGGCCGGAGGCGGCGCGCCTCGGTTTGGGCCGGGACAAGAGACGGCAGCAGTGCGGCCAGACAGAGCGATATTGAGGTGAATCGCATAGCTTCCATGTTATTGCCCAGAGCCGGCGCCCCGGCTACGGCAGCACGGTCCCGGCCGGCGAGTCCAGCAGCCGCACTTCGATACGCGAGGCGTGCTCGGCCGAGCGGTAGACCCGCTGGGTGGCCTTCTGGAAGTCGCTCTCCCCGGCCTTGTAGATGTCGACGAACTTTTGCGGATTGCGGTCCACCAGGGGAAACCACGAGCTCTGGATCTGGATCATGATCCGGTGTCCGCGTCGGAAGGTGTGGTGGACGTCGGGCATCACGAACTCGATCCGGCTGACCTGGCCCGGTACGAACGGCTCGGGTTTTTCGAAGCTGTTGCGGAACTTGCCCCGGAAGACCTCGCCGCGCACGAGCTGCTGGTAGCCGCCCATGCGCACTCCCGCCGGGTTAGGATCGGGATCGGGAAAGTCGCCGGGATAGACGTCGATGAGTTTGACGACGAAGTCGGAATCGGTGCCGGTGGTGGAGACGAACAGCGTGGGCTTGATCGGGCCGGCGAGCGTAAGGTCGGTGTCGAGCTCGCGCGTCTCGTAGACGAGCACGTCGGTGCGACGGGCGGCGAAACGCTGATCGTCGACCATGTGTTCGACCGTCATCCCCTGGGCGATGTAGGGAATGTAGGGGACGGGTTTGGCCGGGTCGCTCACGTACTCGTCGAAGGCGTCGCGCGAGGCCGCGGGAGGCTTGGTGGAGAGGCCCCCGCCGGGCTGGAGATAGAGAGTCACCGGGCGGGCTTGGCGCGGCGGCCAGGCGTCATAGCGGCGCCATTGGTTCGTTCCGGTCTCGAAGATGAAGGCTTCGGCGGGCTCGAAGACATCCGGCTGGTCTTTGAGGAAGCGGACGAAGAACGCGAGCTCGATCTTTTCGCGGTAGTAGGGTCCGGTCTTCGAGTGGAACGAGACGGGACCGAGCCGGTCAGCTTCGGCGTCGCCCGACCAGCCGCCGTGCCGCCAAGGGCCCATCACCAAGAAGTTGACGATGCCCGGGTTGCGCTGCTCGGTCGATTCGTAGATCTTGAGCGGCCCGTAGAGGTCCTCGGCGTCGAACCAGCCCCCTACGGTCATCACGGCGGCGCGGATCCGGTTGAGGTGAGGCAACAGATTGCGCGCCTGCCAGAACTCGTCGTACGTGCCGTGCTCCATCAGTTCGTTCCAGAAGGGGATCCTGTTCTTGAAGTATTTCTCGTTGGCGTTGGCGAGCGGCCCCAGCTGGAGGTAGAACTCGTAGCCGTCGGGCGTCTTGTAGTCGAACGGCTCCGGCGCGCGCCGCGTCGGCTCCTCGACCGGCGTGCCGAAGCGGTAGAAGAAAGTGAACGTGTGGGCGAGATAGAAGGCGCCGTTATGGTGCCAGTCGTCGCCCAGGAACCAGTCGGCGATGGGCGCCTGCGGGGAGACGGCCTTGAGGGCCGGGTGAGAGTCGATCATGCCCGCAGCGGCATAGAAGCCCGGGTAGGAGATGCCCCAAAGACCCGCGCGCCCGTTGTGATTCGGGATGTGCTTGAGCAGCCATTCGATGGTGTCGTAGGTGTCGGTGCTCTCGTCGATGTCGGCGGGACCGCTCTTGGATGGCTTGTGCGGCCGGACATGGACGAATTCGCCTTCTGAGGCCATGCGCCCGCGCACGTCCTGGTAGACGAAGATGAAGCCCTCGCGGGTGAACAGGGTCGAGGGGCCGAGCCGCTCCGGGTAGCGGTCGGCGCCGTAGGGACGCACGCTATAGGGCGTGCGCAGGATCAGGAACGGGTACTTCCTGGTTTGATCCTTCGGCAAATAGACCGAGGTGAACAGCCGGACGCCGTCGCGCATCGGCACCAGGTACTCGTGCTTGGTGTAATGCGCCTTCACATAGGCGGCATCCACCTTTTCTTCGGTCCGGGGCGCCTGGGCGGCCGCGGGCACGGCCACGAGGAGGGCGGCGAGGGCGGCGCAGCGAAGGCGCGCCGTTCGAGAGAAATATGTCTGTTTCATGATTGACGATGCGATTTTCTGATTGTATAATCCGGCTGATGTAAACAAGCGCTCCATTGGGCGGACAAAGGCGGGTGGAGTTTGCCTGCCGGGAGCGAGCTCGCCGCGGGGGGCGCCTGGGAGGTTTCAGGATGACAAAGAGAATCTCTCCGCTTCTTGCCCTGTTGCTGGTCCCGATTCTCGGCTTCGCCCAGGGCGACCGGGGCACCATCACGGGCATCGTCACCGATCCGACGCAGGCCGCCGTGCCGGATGTCGAGATCACGGTGGTGCACACCGCCACCGGCGTCCGGACCACGACGCGCACCGGTCCGACCGGCAGCTACACGCTGTTGCGGCTGCCCATCGGCACCTATACCCTGACTGCGCGGAAGGAAGGTTTCCGCGCCTACGAGCAAAGCGGAATTGTCGTCCAGGTCGGCATCACCCATCGCCTGGACATCACGCTCGAGGTCGGCGCCGTCACCGAGCAGGTGACGGTGAGCGCGGCGGCGCCGTTGATTCAGTCCGAGTCGGCGGAGGTCAACCTCGTGCTCAGCAGCTCGCAGTTTGTCGAGCTGCCGCTGACGCTCGGCGGCGCCATCCGCAATCCGAGCTCGTTCATCTTCCTGCAACCGGGAGTGACGCCGGGCGCTACCTGGGAAAAGCATATCTCGGGCAACCCGGCCTTCACCGACCAGGTCTACTACGACGGCATCGCGCTCAGCCGGGGTGATCTGGCCAACGACATCGAGGTCAATCCCTCGGTGGACGCCATCGCCGAGTTCAAACTGATCACCAACAACTATTCGGCCGAATACGCCCATGCGCTGGGCGGCATCACCTCGTTCACCATGAAGAGCGGCACCAACGAGCTGCACGGCTCCGGCTTCTGGTTCAACAGCATCGAGAAGTACAACGCGCGGAACTTCTTCCAGGGCGCCAAGCCGCCGTACAAACAGAACGAGTGGGGCGGCACCGTCGGCGGGCCGATCTGGCTGGGCAAGCTCTACGACGGGCGCAACCGGTCGTTTTTCTTCTTCTCGTTCGACCAGTTCTACCGCCGCAGCCCGGGTTCGCCGGGGCTGGCCACCGTGCCCACGGCGCGCATGCTCGAGGGCGATTTCACGGAGTGGGTGGAGGCCGGTCGCGGCCTGGTCTACGATCCGCGCAGCGGCCGCCGCGACGCCAATACCGGCGCCTGGATTCGCGATCCCTTCCCGGCCAACTTGATCCCGAAGGCGCGCTGGAGCGCCATCTCGAGCAAGATGGCAGCCATGCATCCGAAGCCGGACTTTCCCGGTCTGGTCAACAACTACCAACTCGTGAGCGGCTACCGCTGGACGGATGAGCGCACCAGTGGCTTCAAGATCGACCATGTCTTCAGCGAGGCGCACCGGCTGAGCGGCATGTTCAATTTCACGGACCGGCCGGCGGAGAAGTGCCCGGGCGGCAACAACGTGGGCGGTCACTCACTAGCCGGCGACCTGGAGTGCCATAACATCCAGCGCGTCACCACGCGCCTGTTGCGTCTCAACTACGACTGGATGATCAGCCCGCAGACGTTCAACAACTTCGCCGCGGGTCTGTCGCGCTTCCGCAACCCGAACTTCTCGGTGCACTTCCGCAAGGGCTGGATCGAGAAGATCGGACTCAAAGGCGTGGCCGACGACCTGTTCCCGTGGGTCGATTTCAACCACGACTACGTGCGCTTCGGCGACACGATCGCTTCCGACAACTACTTCACCAACTTCACCTTCCTCGACACCGTCAGCATGATGCGCGCCAACCACACCATCAAGTTCGGCGCCGAAGTGCAGCGGCATCGCAACAACTACCGGAATTTCGGCACCACGGGCGGCAACTTCCAGTTCAACCAGCTTTCGACCGGCCTGCCGGGCGTCTCCCGCAGCGGCAATGCCTGGGCGAGCTTCCTGCTGGGAGACGTCTACAGCTCGAACTGCTTCTTCCCCTATGCGCAGAGCGGCAACCGGAACAGCTACTTCAGCCTGTGGATCAACGACAACTGGAAGATGACGCCGCGGCTGACGCTCAACCTCGGCATGCGCTGGGAGGTGCAGCCGCCTTTCACCGATCCGAACAACCGGTTCTCCTGGATGGATCCGAACACGCCCAACCCGCCGCTCGGAGGCTTCAAGGGCGCTTACATTTTCGCGGGCAACTGCCAGGGCTGCTCCGGCTTCACCAGCACCGGCAACACGCACTGGAAGGACTTCTCACCGCGGTTCGGCATCGCCTACCGGGTGACCGACACCACCGTGGTGCGCGGCGGCTACGGGATCTTCTTTGCTCAGATCATCACGCAGGGAACCGGGGTGAGCAGCCTGATCGAGGGCTTCAACGTCACCGCCCCGTTCGTGTCGCCGGATCAGGGCATCACGCCCGCCTTCAACTGGGATAACGGCTATCCGCAGAACTTTCCGCGCCCGCCGCGGATCGACCCGGCGCTGAAGAACGGCTCAGGCGCCTTCTTCCAGGACGTCAACCGCAGCACGCTGGTGCCTTACACGCAGCAGTTCAACCTACTCGTCGAGAAGCAGGTCGGCTCGAGCATGTCCTTCCGTGTCGGATATGTCGGCAATCTGGGCCGGCGCCTGCATATGGGCTGGGGCTCGGGCTACGACTGGAACCAGGTCCATCCGGCGAACCTGCGCTACGGTGATCTGCTGTTGCGCCGGCTGACCGATCCGGCCGTGCAGGCGCTCGGCATCAGCGAGCCCTTCCCCGGCTTCAACACGCTCTGGGGTGCCGGCGCCACGCTGCGGCAAGCCCTGCGGCGCTTCCCGCAATACCTGGGGGTGAGCCAGATGGGGTCGACCTTCGGCCTGTCGAACTATCACTCGCTCCAGATCAGCGGCGAGCGGCGCATGAGCCGCGGGCTGATGTTCACCGTGGCCTACACCTTCTCGAAGAGCATCGCCGACACGGAGGGCTTCTCCTCGGGGACGGGTCCGACCGACTATTTCAACCGGCGCCTGGACCGCTCGATCACCTCCATCGACCAGCCGCACGTGCTGACCTTCAGCTACATCTACGAGCTGCCCTTCGGGCCGGGCAAGCCGTACCTGTCAGCCGGCACCGCCTCGAAGGTGCTCGGGGGCTGGAAGCTCACCGGGTTGCACATGTACTCTTCGGGGACCCCCATCTCGGTAACGACGCTGAACACCCTGCCGTTGTTCAACCCAAGCCTGCGGCCGAACGTGGTCTCGAGCAAGGTTCGGACCGACATCAGCGCCGGCGACTTCGATCCGGGCCGGGGCGATCTGTGGCTGAACCCGGCGGCCTTTGCCAACCCGGCCCCGTACAGCTTCGGCAATGCGCCGCGCTATTTGGGCGATGCCCGGATCGCGACGCGCATCTCGGAGTCCTTCGGACTGCTTAAAGACACACGCTTGGCGGAGCGCTACAACCTCCAGTTCCGCATGGAGATGAGCAATCCGTTGAACCGCGTGGTTTGGGGCGGCCCCGTGTCGAACTTTGCCTCGGCTTCCTTCGGACGGATTGGCAGTGCGGGCGGCGCCCGGCAGATTCAGTTCGGCCTGAAGCTGTACTTCTAAGCGTCTGCTTTCCCTCACGGGGGCGGCCCGCTCCGCCCCCTACGCTATACTCTGGATCTTGTGCTGAGCCAGATCGAGCGCCGGATCCAGGAGGCTGTTGCCGCGCGGCTGCGCGAGCATTACGGAATCGAAGATCTTCCCGTGACGCTCGAGCAGCCGCGCGAGGTGTCTTTCGGCGAGCTGGCCGTCCCGGCGGCCTTCCAGCTTGCCCGCCGGCTGCGCCGCCCTCCGAGGGAGATTGCGGCGGAGCTGGCCGCCGGGCTCGGTCCCATCGAAGGAGTGGCGCGGTTGGAGGTAGCCGGCAACGGCTATATCAACGTCCGGCTCGACCGCGGTCACTACGGCTGGGCCTTGCTTCAGGGCGGCGAATGGGAGAAGGAGCCCAGGCCAGGCAAGGTCATCGTCGAGCACACCAACATCAACCCGAACAAGGCGGCGCACATCGGCCATCTGCGCAACGCCGTGCTGGGCGACACGTTCGCGCGCATGCTGCGCGCCGCCGGGCGCCAGGTCGAGGTGCAGAACTATATCGACAACACGGGAGTGCAGGTGGCCGACGTGGTGGTCGGTTTCCTGCATCTCGAGGGCAAGTCCGCTCGCGAGGTGGAGCGGCTGGCCGCCGCCGAGCGGTTCGACTACCTCTGCTGGGACCTCTACGCCCGGGTTTCGGCCTACTACAAGGAGCACCCGGAAGCGCTCGCCTGGCGCCAGGCGGCGCTGCACGCCATCGAGGAGGGCGAAGGCGAGGCCGCCGAGATGGCTCACGTAATCGCCGATGCCATCATGCTGGCGCATCTGGCGACCATGCGCCGCATAGGCATCACCTACGACGTGCTCCCCCGCGAGAGCGAGATCCTTCACCTGCGCTTCTGGGCGACGGCGTTCGAGCTGCTCAAAGAGCGCGGCGCGATTCATTTCGAGACGTCGGGCAAGAACGCCGGCTGCTGGGTGATGCCGGCCGCGGCGTTCAGCGAGGATTCCGGAGAGGGCGACGGCAAGGTGATCGTGCGCAGCGACGGCACGGTCACCTACGTGGGCAAGGACATCGCCTACCAGCTCTGGAAGTTCGGCCTGCTCGGCAAGGATTTTTATTACCGGCCGCTGGTGCGCGAGCCGGACGGGCACATCGTCTGGGTGACGGCCGACGAGCCGGGTGAAGAGCCGGCGCCGGAGTTCGGCCGCGCCAGCGAGGTCTACAACGTCATCGACTCGCGCCAGTCCTACTTGCAGGACGTGGTGGTGGCGGGCCTGCGCGCGCTCGGTTTCGAGGAGCAGGCAGCCCGCTCGATTCACTTCTCCTACGAGATGGTGGCGCTGTCGCCGCGCACCGCCGTCGAGCTGGGCATCGAGCTCACCGAAGAGGACTCGCGGCGGCCCTACGTCGAGGTCTCGGGACGGAAGGGCCAGGGTGTGAAGGCCGACGACCTCATCGACAAGCTCGTCGAGACGGCGCGGCGCGAGGTCGACGCCCGGCATCCGGAGGCGCCCGCGGCCGAACGCGCGCGGGTGGCCGAGCAGATCGCCGCGGGCGCCCTGCGCTACTTCATGCTGAAGTTCACGCGGAATGCCGTGATCGCCTTCGACTTGCAGGAGGCCTTGAGCTTCGAGGGCGAGACCGGTCCTTATGTCCAGTACGCCGCCGTGCGCGCGCGAAACATCCTGCGCAAGTATGCGGAGCGCGGCGAGCGCCTGCCGGAGTTCGCCTCCGTGCTGAACCGAGAGGCCATGGCCCGCCAGCTGGCCTTCGAGGATTTCTGGCAACTGCTGCTCGCCGCCTCGAAAGCCGATACCGCCGTCCGGCGGGCCGTGGCCACAGGCGAGCCGGCGCAGGTGGCCAAGTATGCCTTCCAGCTCGCGCAGGCCTTCAACACCTTCTATCACGACTGCCCGGTGATCCACGAGCAGGACGCCGAGAGGCGAACCTTCCTGCTGTGGATGACGGACTACTTCCGGCGGCAGCTCGAGGCGACGCTCGCCGTGCTCGGCATCGGGGTGCCGGAGTATATGTAGCGCTGCGCGGGGCGACAATCGGGATGTGAGCGACCTCGAATCCATCCTGAACAAGTTAGCCGCGATGGAGAGCCTGCCGCCTCGATCGGCGATTTGCGGGACGCTCTCATTGTTCCTGCTGAGATCCAGCGCCGCCAGGCCGAGGTGCAGCGGGGCCAGGCCGAATGGCTTGCGACCCACCGGCAGCGCCTCTGGCGCATCGAGCTGAACCTGGCCGAAGCTACCGACAAGCTCAACGGCCTGATCGGCTTGCTCGACAACTTCCTCCGCCGCCGCTCGCCGGAGTGAACCTCACCGCCGCGGCACGAACTTCTGCACTCGCATGCCCCACCAGACGTCGCCGACCTAGACTTCGTCCTTCGGACCCACGGCGATGTCGTGCGCCCAGTCGAACTGGCCGTCGTAGCTGCCGAGGCAGCCCCATTGGGCCACGATCCTGCCGTCGAGATCGAGCTGAAGTGGCGGGCATCGTCGCCGGGGACATCTTTGGCGCCGACCGCCAGGCCATGTGCGGAGGCGATCATGCCGTCGCCCCAGGAGGCTAGAATCGGGCCCGTCTCCCCATCGAGGCACAGGATCGGGCGGTGGCCGCGGTGAAAGACGAAGACGTGACCGTGAGGATCGACGCCGACGCCGCCCACCTCACGCGTGGCGAAGCCCTCCGGATATTGGGGTCAGCCGTGGACGACCTGGTAGGGCGCTTCCTTCGTCTGGCCGAGAATGCCTGGCGCGAGGAGCGCGCCGGTGGCGAGCAACAAAAGGATTCCCATCGCCGACCTCGTTGCGGCTACCGTTGTACCGCGGCGCGGCGGCTGCGAGCAAGCGCCGCTCAGTGAGATTCGGCTTCGAGGAACCGCTCGGCCTCGATGGCGGCCATGCAGCCGGCCGCGGCGGCGGTGATCGCCTGGCGGTAGACGCGGTCCTGTACGTCGCCGGCATGAAAGACGCCCGGAACGCTGGTGCGCGCGCCTCCCTTGGAGACGATGTAGCCGTCGGCGTCGAGCTCGATCTGGCCCCGGAAGACGGCCGTGTTCGGGATGTGGCCGATGGCGATGAACAGGCCGTCGACCTGCCGGGTCCAGGTCTCGCCGGTCTCGACGTTGCGCAGCCGGACGCCCGTAACGTAGCCTTTGTCGACGTCGAAGACCTCGTCGATGACCGCCGGGGTGATGAAGCGGATCTTCGGGTTGCGCTGCGCGCGCTCGAGCATGATCTTGGAGGCGCGGAACTGGTTGCGCCGGTGAACGATGACCACCTCGGAGCCGAAGCGCGTCAGGAAGATCGCCTCCTCCATGGCCGAGTCGCCACCGCCCACCACCATGATCTTCTTGTCCCGGAAGAAGAAGCCGTCACAGGTGGCGCAGGAGCTCACGCCGTGGCCGATGAGCTTTTGCTCGGAGGGCAGGCCCAGCCAGCGGGTCGAAGCGCCCGAGGCGATAATCAGGGCGCGGGTCTCGATCCAGTCGCCGTCCACCCGGAGGCGGAACGGGCGTTTGGAGAGATCGGCCTCCTCCACCACTCCGGAGCGATACTCGGCGCCGAACTTCTCGGCCTGCTTGCGCATATTCTCAACCAGCACCGGACCGTCGATGCCGTCGGGAAAGCCGGGAAAGTTTTCGACCAGGGTCGTCAGCGAGAGCTGCCCGCCGGGCTCGTGTCCGGTGACGACCAGGGGTTCGAGCTGAGCGCGCGCCGCGTAGATGGCGGCCGTGTTACCGGCGCAGCCGGAGCCGATGATGACGAGGTTTCTCATAGGATGCGTGGGATGGCGATGACAGCCTCTAAGATGCTACCACGCCGCCGGGCTCATGCCGTCCAGGCCGACACCAGCCGGTAGGCCACAAAGGCTCCGGCATAGGCAAGCGCGCCCATGTAGGCGAACTGGGCCAGAGGCCACCTCCAGCCGCCGGTTTCGCGGCGGACCACGGCCAGCGTTGAGATGCACTGCATGGCGAAGGCGAAAAAGATCAGCAAGGCGACGGCGCCCGCGGGCGTCAGGTCCTGCTGCAAGGCCTCGCGCAGGCCCATCGAGTTCTCGTCGCCCTCGATGCCGTAGATCGTCCCGAGCGTGCCGACGATGACCTCCCGGGCCGCCAGCGAGGTGACCAGCCCGATGCCGATCTTCCAGTTGAAGCCGAGCGGCTCAATGACGGGTTCGATCAGCCGGCCGATGGTGCCTGCGACGCTCGCCTCGATCGGCGGCGCCGCTCCGTCGACCAGAGGCAGATGGGCGAGCACCCATAGCACGATTGCCGCCGTGAGAATCACCGTCCCGGCGCGGCGGAGAAACAGCCAGGCCCGGTCGTATAACCGCAATCCGAGCGACCGCAAGGTCGGCCAGCGGTAGGGAGGCAGCTCGAGCAGGAAGGGGGTGCGCTCGCTCTTCAAAATCGAGGATTTGAGCAGCCGGGCCGTCATTACGGCGGCCAGGAACCCCAGCACGTACAGTCCCAGCATGGCCGCCGCGCGCGTGCCGAGCAGGTTGCCTATCAAGGGCCGTTCGGGGATGAAGGCGGCGATGATCAGTGTGTAGACCGGCAGGCGGGCCGAGCAGGTCATGAAGGGAGCAATCAGGATGGTGGCGATCCGGTCACGCTTGTTCTCGATCGTGCGCGTCGCCATGATGGCCGGCACGGCGCAGGCGTAGGCCGACAGCAGCGGGATGAAGGACTTGCCCTGAAGGCCCACCCGGGCCATGGTGCGGTCCGCGATGACCGCGGCGCGCGCCAGGTAGCCTGAGTCTTCGAGAATGCCGATGAACAGGAACAGCAGGAGGATCTGGGGGAGGAAAACCACCACCGAGCCGACGCCGCCCCAGACGCCTTCCACCAGCAGGTCCCGGAACGGCGATTCGGGCAGAGCGGCGGCCACCCAGGCGCCGGAACGCTCGATGAGAACCTCGACGCCCTCCATCAGAGGGCGCGCGCCGCTGAAGATCGTCTGAAATACGGCCACCACCACCGCGGCAAACACCAGCGGCCCGGCGACGGGATGCAGGAAAACGGCGTCCAGCCGGTGCGTCCAGACCGGCGGCGCGGGCGGCCGGTAACCGGCCCTCGCACCGATCCGGACGGCCCACTCCCGGCACTTCGGCACATCCTGGATCACTGGGAGCTCGACGGGCCGGGGAACGCCGAGCTCGCCGGTGAGGAACTCGAGGACGGGTTCGAGCCCCTCGCCTCTGGCGGCGCTCACCAGCACCACAGGGGCGCCGAGTTGGCGGGCCAGCGCGGCGGTGTCGACCTCGCCGCCACGATCGCGCAGTGCATCGGCCATGTTCAGGACGACGAGCGTAGGCAGGCCGAGGCTCAAGACGGGAGCGGCCAGCAACAGGTGGCGCGCCAGGTTGGTCGAATCCAGAATCAAGATGACGGCGTCGGGCCGTCTGACGCCCGGCATGCGTCCTTTCAGGACGTCGTGGGCGACCTGCTCGTCCTCCGAGCGCGGCTCCAGGCTGTAGACGCCCGGCAAATCGATCAGGTCCACCTCCTGGTCGTGAGCCTGGCGGAGGCGTCCGACGCGCTGCTCGACGGTCACGCCGGGATAATTGGCTACCTTCTGCCGGACGCCGGTGAGGCGGTTGAACAGCGTCGACTTGCCGGAGTTGGGCGGGCCGACGATAGCCACGGTGCGGTGGCGGCGGACTGGGGGGCGCCGTGGCGGCGGCGCCGTCTCTGCTGACCGGGGCTGCGCCGGGCACTCGGCCACGCCAGGCTCCTCAGGCTCCGCCGGAGGGTCGCAGGCGGATGAGGGCCGCCGTCTCCAGGCGCAGAGCGATCTCGGAGCCGTCGATGCGAAAGACGCGCGGATCGCCGCCGGGAGCGCGGCGGACGGTGATGACGCTGCTGCCGGGGACGAAGCCGAGCTCCATCAGGCGCCGGGCGAGATCGGGGGGCGCCTCGAGCGCCTCGATGACTGCCTGGCGGCCTTCCTCGAGCTCAGCGAGGGTGCGGGGCTCGGCGGCGACGCCGGCCGAAGCGGGCTCGGTAGTGAAAATTAGTTGCAGCAGCACGATTCCAGTATGCAGGCCGGGTTGGCGAATTGTCAAGAGAATCGAGCAACAGTTTCCGGCCCGAATCTGCCGAAAAAGGACAAAGTGCAACTCATTTGTTTTTGCCGCCGCCCCCTGCTTGCCATGGTAGAATCGCTGGCGTGACCCCCGCGCTCACCACCGGGCGCTTCGGGCGCCGCGAAGTCCGCCGGTGGCTGAACCTCTCGGAGCGCCAGCTCCGCAGTTGGGAGCGGCAGGGGCTGATCGCTCCGGCCGAAGCCTACGGCTTTCGCGAACTAATCGCGCTCCGCAGCCTGGTCAAACTCCGCCGGGATCGCGTGCCGCCCCGCAAGATCCGCCAGGCGATCTTGGCGCTTCGCGCGCGGCTCCGTGATGTCGCCGATCCGCTGGTCGAGCTCAAACTCTTTAGCGAAGGCGGCCAGGTCCGCGTGCAGGTGGGAGGCTGTCCGATGGAGCCGGTCACCGGGCAACTGTTGCTCGACTTCGGTCCCGAGGAGCTGCGCAAGCTGGTTCAGTTCCCCGAGCCGAGCCGCGAACCGGCCGGCCTTCCCGCAGGCCGGGCGGCAGCGGCTGCCGACCGGCTCTTCGAAGAGGGTGTGCGCCTGGAGCATGCGGGCGCCGTCGAGGAGGCGCGCGAGGTCTATCTGCGCGCGCTCGAGGCCGACCCGAACCATGCAGGCGCGCTCATCAATCTGGGAACGATTCATTTCACCGCGCGGGAGTTCGGCCAGGCGCGCCAATACTACGAGCGGGCGGTGGCGGCCGATCCGGACAACGCCTTGGCCCGGTTCAATCTGGCCAACGTCTTCGACGAACTGGGCCTGCGGCTCGAAGCGCTGGTTCACTACCAGGCGGCCCTGAAGCTCGCGCCCGATTACGCCGATGCGCACTACAATCTCGCGCTGCTGTACCAGACCATCGGCCAGCCCCTGCGGGCGGTCCGTCACTGGCGCATCTATCTCCGGCTCGATCCGGGCAGTCCCTGGGCGGCTATTGCTCGGCGGGAGCTTGACCGGATCTACCGCGAGACGGTGGTCGAAAGCGGCGAGCCGCGCCCCTGATCCGGCTCGGCGGCGCGTTGAGGTTTCCTGAGGCCGAGTGCCTTCAGTATCGATTCGTAGACCACCTCGATGGGCGGGGTGGCGTCGATGCGGATCAGCATCTCCTTCTTCTCGAACAACTCGAGCAGGGGGGCCGTCTTCTGCAAGTACTCGCGCAAGCGTACGCGCAGCGCCTCGGGGGTGTCGTCGGCGCGCTTGGTGAAAGTGGGACCTTCGCCCACCGCGGCCCGGTGCATGACGCGCTCGAAGATCACCTCCTCGGGAATGTCCAGGTAGATGGCCTTGTCCAGATTCCACCTCTCGAAGAGGTACTCGGCCTGGGAGCGGGTGCGCGGGAAGCCGTCCAACACGAAGCCGTAATTCCAGTCGTGTTCCTCGAGCCGCTGGCGCACCACCTCCTCGACAATCTCGTCGGGTACCAGCAGGCCCTGATTCATGATGCGCTGGATCCGGGCAGCCAGCTTCGTGTGGTGCTGCATGTGCCAGCGGAAGATGTCCCCGATCGAGATATGGACGAAGTCGAAGTCCTGGCAAAGTAACCGGGCCTGGGTGCCCTTGCCGGAGCCCTGAGGGCCGATGATGATGTATTTATGCATGGTGGATTACGGTTTCCGGGACTGCGTAACCGCATTGTATCGAATCCCGGAGCGATGAGAACCGGATGAGCGAACTCGAAATTCTGGAACGCCTTCGCGCCAGGGCGAGGCCGTTTCCGCGCTCCGGCGTCCGCCTGGGCATCGGCGACGATTGCGCCATCTTCGCCGCCCGCAAAGGGGAGGAGCTGCTCATCACCACGGACCTGCTGCTCGAGGGGGTGCACTTTGAGCGAGGCAGCCATCCGCCGGCAACGTTGGGCCGCAAGGCGCTGGCGCGCGCTCTGAGCGACATTGCCGCCATGGGGGGCCAGGCGCGCTTGTGCCTGGTGTCGCTGGCGGCGCCGCGCTGGGCGGGCCGGGGCTTCATCGACGGGTTCTTTCGAGGCTTGCTCGGTCTGGCGAGCCGTTACAAGGTGACGCTCGCCGGGGGCGACCTGACGCAGAGCGAGGCGCTCGCCTGCGACGTGGTGGTCTGTGGGGCGGTCGAGCGGGGCGGCGCGCTCACGCGCAGCGGCGCCCGCGCGGGTGACCGGATCTACGTTTCCGGCGTCCTGGGCGGCTCTGCCCTGGGCTTGAGGACGCGGAGAGGAGCTGCCTGGCGGCGGCATGCGGCGCCCGAGCCGCGGCTCGAGCTGGGCGCGCTCCTAAGGCGCCTGGGGGCGACCGCGGCGATCGACCTAAGCGACGGGCTCGCGCTCGATCTACACCGGCTGGCCAAGGCCTCCGGCGTTGCGGCCTCGGTTCACCTGCCGCTGCCTGTCTTTCCCGGCGCCTCGTTCGAGGAGGTCCTGCACGGGGGCGAGGATTACGAGCTGCTGTTCACGGTGCGGCCGGGCGTAGTGGTTCCGGAGGCACACGGCGGGGTGCCGCTGACGTGCATCGGCGCGATGCGCAGAGGCCGCCCGGGCGCACTCGAGCTGTTCGGCCGGCCGCTGGCGCCCGTTGGCTGGGACCCGTTCCGGAAGCGGGATCGATGAGGAAAAAGAGGGACAGTATACTCAATCCCCAATTTCGGCGACGCCGTCGATGGGAGATAATATCTGGGCGATGCAGAAGCTGCTCGCTCTCTTTTTGGTTGCCGCCATGTCCACACCCGCTGCCGTGAAGATTGAGAAGACCAGCTACAAAGGCTGGCCGAACTGTTACCGCATCTCGAACGGCGCCGTCGAGTTGATCGTGACCGCTGATGTCGGCCCTCGCGTCATCCGCTACGCGTTCGTCGGCTCTGAGAACATCTTCAAGGAGTACCCGGAGCAGCTCGGCAAGAGCGGGGAGAAGGAGTTCCAGCTCCGCGGCGGGCACCGCCTGTGGGTGGCGCCGGAGCGCCTGGAGACCACCTGGGCGCCCGACAACGGGCCGGTGAACATTCGCGTGGACGGGGATGTGCTCGAGGCGCGGCAGCCGGTGGATGCGGCCGGGCTCGAGAAGACGATCCTGGTCAAGCTGGGCGCCTCGGGCAGCCGCGTCGAGGTGGTGCACCGGGTCCGGAACGCCACCCCCTGGGATATCGAATTCGCACCCTGGGCGCTGACGATGATGGCGCCGGGCGGCCGGGCGATCACCGGCTTCCCGCCCCGGGGCAAGCATCCGGAAGTGCTTTTGCCGACGAACCCGCTGGTCATGTGGGCTTACACGGACCTGTCGGATCCGCGCTGGAGTTTCACCAAGAAATATCTGATGCTCCGCCAGGACCCGGCGGTAGCGGCGCCGCAGAAGATCGGCCTGTTCAACGAACAGACCTGGGCCGGCTATCTGCTGGGTTCCGAGCTGTTTCTGAAACGCACGCGGGCGATGGCGGGTCGGGCCTATCCGGATTTTGGCAGCTCGTTTGAGACCTTCACGAATGACGAGATGCTGGAGCTCGAGACGCTCGGACCGCTCGAAAGGGTTCCAAGCGGCGCCACGGTCGAGCACATCGAGCGCTGGAGCCTTCACCGCGACATTCGCATTCCGAGCTGGACGGATGAGGAGCTGGACCGGGTACTCGCGCCGCTCGTAGAATAGCCGTCGGCGAACGCCTGATGTAGAATCATCGCCATGAACAGGAAACGACTCCTTGTGGCAGTTCTTGCTGCGGCCGCCATGATGGCCGCCTGCGCCCGCCGCGAAGCCCCCGCTCCCGCCAAAGAGGAACCCGCTCCCATTGGACAGATCGAACGTCTGGATCCGGCCATGGACGAGATCGCGCCGCCGGGTGCCCGCATCGAGAAGCTCGCCGGCGGCTTCGGCTTCACCGAGGGGCCGGTCTGGATGAAGGAAGGCTATCTGCTGTTCAGCGACATCCCGGCCAACGTCATTCGCAAGTGGACCCCCGACGGGCAGGTGACGGTCTTTCTGGAGAAGAGCGGCTATGAAGGGACCGACGCGCCGGCCGGCGCCTTCATCGGTCCCAACGGCCTGACGCTCGACTCCGAGGGCCGGCTCATCATCTGCGAGCACGGCAACGGGCGCGTGACGCGCCTGGAGAAGGACGGCTCGCGCACCGTGCTGGCCGACAAGTACCAGGGCAAGCGGCTCAACAGCCCGAACGACGCCGTCTTCAAGAGCGACGGCTGGCTTTACTTCACCGACCCGCCTTACGGCTTCGTCAAGCAGGATGAGGACCCAAAGAAGGAGCTGAAGTTCAACGGCATCTACCGGGTGAAGGACAAGAAGCTCGAGCTTCTCTACCAGGAGATGACCCGTCCCAACGGCCTGGCGTTTTCGCCGGACGAGAAATATCTCTACGTGGCCAACTCCGATCCGGCCCGGAAGGTCTGGATGCGGTTCGAGGTGACGGCGAAAGGCGGGCTCGCCAACCCGCAGGTGTTCTTCGACGTCACGTCCTCGACCGAGGAGGGGCTGCCTGACGGCATGAAGGTCGATCAGAAGGGCAACCTATACTGCACCGGGCCGGGCGGGGTCTGGATCTTCTCGCCCGAGGGCAAGCATCTCGGCACGATCAAGCCGCCGGAAGTGCCGGCCAACTGCGCCTGGGGCGACGAGGACGGCAAGACGCTGTACATGACGGCGCGCACCGGCCTGTACCGCATCAAACTGGGCATCGCGGGCATCCGGCCGTAACGATTCAGTTTTTGCCGGGCACCATCGGCACGAACATCACGGGAATCAGCGAGCGGCGCCGGATTTTTCCCTCTTTGTTCTTTTCGACGAGCACGAGCTCCTGGCTCCACGGGCTGCGGCCCACTGGAGCGATCAGTTTGCCGCCGGGCTTGAGCTGATCGATGAGGGCCTGGGGGATCTCGGGCGGCGCCGCCGTCAACATGATGCGATCGAAAGGCGCCTCCTCGGGCCAGCCCTTGTAGCCGTCGCCCTGGCGCACGTTGACGTTCGGATAACGCGCCAGCTTCTTGGCGGCAGAGGCGGCAAGCTCCGGCACGATCTCGATGGTGAAGACCTGGGCGGCCAGCGGCGCCAGCACCGCCGCCTGGTAGCCGGAGCCGGTGCCGATCTCGAGGACCTTGTGCGTCTTGGCCACGTCCAACGCCTCGGTCATATAGGCGACGATGTAGGGCTGAGAAATCGTCTGGCCATAGCCGATAGGCAGGGGGCGGTCCTCGTAGGCCGAGCGGCGAATCTCCTCGGGCACGAATTCGTGCCGCGGCGTCATCCGCATCACGCGGAGCACGTCCGGATTTTTGATGCCGCGCGCTTCGATCTGGTCGCGGACCATGGCTTCGCGCAGCTTCTCGTAAGGATCCTGACCGAATCCGGGTCCAAGGGCGGCGCAAACGGCCAGCGCCGCAACAGCAAAGCGGAGGGCGAAGCGAGCGGCAGGCGGTGTCATACCCGCATCGTAGAACGTCTCGTCGTAAAATGTCGAAGGTGAACCCAGCCACGCCGGCGGCGCGAGCCGCATCGAGCGACAAAGCGGTCCCGCTGCTGCGCCAGTTGGGCGTCGTCAGCGCGACGGCGCTCGTGGTCTCGAACATGATCGGGACCGGGATCTTTACCACCACCGGCTTTCTCGCCGGAGATCTGGGCGCGGCGTCGCTCGTGCTGGTGATCTGGCTGGTGGGCGCCGTCTGCGCGCTGGCCGGGGCGCTGTGCTATTCCGAGCTGGGCGTCAACTTTCCGAGCTCCGGCGGCGAATACGTTTATCTGACGCGCGCCTTTGGGCCCACCTGGGGATTCATGACCGGCTGGATCTCGTTCTTTGCCGGCTTTTCGGCGCCCATTGCCGCGGCGGCGCTCGCCTTCGCCGACTACATCGGCTACTTCTTCCCGGCCACCAAGCAGGAGAACGCCGTCTATCGGATCGGCTCGGGCGCTTACGCCATCGAGCTGGGCGGGGCACAGGTGGCCGCCTGCGCGCTGATCGGCGTCTTCACGCTGCTCAACTTCTTCGGCATCCAGCGGGTGGCCCGGCTGCAAAACGTGCTGACGGCGATCAAGGTGCTCGTGCTGGTGTCGTTCATCGTGCTCGGGCTTTGGGCAGGCACGGGCAGCTGGGAGCACTTCTCGCAGCCGGCGACGCGGACCTCCTCGCATCCTCTGGCGGCGCAGTTCGCCATCAGCCTGTTCTTTATCTACGTTAGTTACAGCGGCTGGAACGCGGCAACGTACGTGGCGGAGGAGCTGAAGCAGCCGGCGCGGACGCTGCCCATTGCGCTGGCCGTCGGGACGGCGCTGGTGGCCGTGCTCTATGTCGGGCTCAATATCGTCTTCATCTACGCCACACCGCTCGAGTCGATGAAGGGAGAGGTGGCTATCGGAGCACTGGCCGCCTCGCGCCTGTTCGGTCCGGGGGTCGCCGGGATCTTCAGCGCCTTGATGGCGCTTTCGCTGGTCTCCACCGTGAACGCGATGGTGACCATCGGGCCGCGCGTCTATTACGCCATGGCGCAGAACGGGGCTTTCTTCGCTGCGGCGGCGCGGGTGAGCCGGCGCTGGCACACGCCCGTGTTTGCCATCGCCTGCCAGGGCGTCACGGCGATGCTGATCACCGCCACGCCGTTTCCGGACCTGCTCATGTACATCGGTTTCACGCTCAACTTCTCCGCCGTCATGAGCGTGATCTCGCTGGTGGTCTTCCGCCGCCGCGCCAACTGGCAGAAGCTGCGGGTGGTGAGCTTCGCCTGGCCGCTGTTTCCGGCGCTGTTTATCGTCGTCGGCGTCTGGATGTTCATCTTTGGGATGACGCTCAAGCCGGTGGTTTCCCTGGCGGCGATTCTGACGGTGGCGACCGGCGCACTGATTTACCATTTCCGGATTCGGCCGAAGCCGGTGGCCGGCTGAAGAGCGTTGAGAACTGACCTGATGGCAAAGCAACTGAGTGGAACCTGGGTGCGCGACCAGCTCCTCGAGGAGCTGAAGCCGCGCGTGGAGGAACTCCGCCGGCGGGCCCGCCCGCCGGGCCTGGCGGTGATTCTCGCCGGCAACAATCCGGCGTCGCAGATCTATGTCCGCAACAAGGTGAAGGCCTGCCAGGAGTTGGGGATTCTGAGCGAGACGCACACGCCGCCGGAGGAGGTCACGACCGAGGAGCTGGTGGCGCTGGTCGAGACGCTGAACAAGCGGGAGGAGATCGACGGCATCTTGGTGCAGATGCCGCTGCCCGCGCAGGTGGATGCCTCGCGCGTGCTGCTGGCCGTCTCGCCGGAGAAGGACGTCGACGGCTTTCATCCGCTCAACATGGGCTACCTTCTCACCGGGCGGCCGGGGCCGCGGGCCTGCACCCCGGCCGGCATCCTGGAGCTGCTCCGGCGCTACGAGATTCCGATCAAGGGCCGGCGGGCGGTGGTGCTCGGCCGCAGCGACATCGTGGGGAAGCCGATGGCGGTTCTGCTGATGCACGAGCACGCCACGGTGACGATCTGCCATTCGCGCACCGTCAACCTGGCCGAGGAGGCGCGCCGCGCCGAGATCCTGGTGGCCGCCATGGGGCGACCGGCGCTGGTGACCGGCGAGTTCATTCAGCCGGGCGCCGTGGTCATCGACGTCGGCATCAACCGCATCACAGACCGCGCCGAAGCGGTGCGGATCTTCGGGGCGGAGTCGGAGCGCGTCCAGGCCTTCGACCGCACGGGAAGCGTGCTGGTGGGCGACGTCCATCCGCGGGATGTGGAGGAGAAGGCGAGCGCCTACACGCCCGTACCCGGTGGCGTGGGGCCTTTGACCATCGCGATGCTCATGGTGAATACCGTCGAGGCGGCGGAGCGGAGACTCGGCGCGTGCTCCGCGTAGGGCTCACCGGCGGCCTGGCGACCGGCAAGAGCTTCGTCGGGCAGGTGCTGGCCGATTTGGGCTGCTTCTGGATCCAGGCCGACCAGCTCGGCCACCGTGTGCTGGCCCCCGGCGGCGAGGCCTATCAGGCCGTGGTCGACCGTTTCGGGAGCGGTATTCTGAAAGAAGATGGCTCCATCGACCGGAACAAGCTCGCCGAAGAGGTGTTCGATCGGCCGGAGAAGCTCGCCTTGCTCACGAGCCTCGTCCACCCGCCGGTCATCCGGATGGAAGAGGAGTTGATTCGAGAGTTCGCCGCCCGCAACCCTGCGGGCATCGCGGTGGTGGAGGCGGCCATCCTGATTGAGACGGGCAGCCACAAGCGGTTCGACCGCTTGATCGTGACGCGGTGCACCGAGCAGCAGCAGATCGAGCGGGCGCTCCGGCGTCCGGGGGCGACGCTCGAGCAGGTGCTGGCGCGGCTCCGGCGTCAGCTCCCCATCGAGGAGAAGGCGCGCCTGGCCGACTACGTCATCGACACCTCCGGAACGAAAGAGGAGACCATCGCTCAGGTAAAGAGCGTTTACGAATCCTTACGGAGAATTGCGTCATGAGAGGGCGTACCCTGTTGCTGGCCGCGCTGCTGGTGGGCGGCTTCATCTGGCTGACTTCCAAGCGGGACGCCGGCGTGCGTCGCTGGCTCAGCGCCCCGAGCCAGCCGAGCGTCTCCTGGACGGGGCCGGACGTGGCCCGCTCGGCCGGCATGAGCGCCGACGAGCAGAACAATATCGAGATCTACAAGTACGCCAACCAGGCCACGGTCAACATCACCAGCACGGTGTTTCAGCGCGGCTTTTTCTTCGAAATCTATCCCGCGCGCGAGTCCGGCTCCGGCTTTCTGATCAGCGAGGACGGGCAGATCATCACCAACAATCACGTCATCAGCGGCCGCTCGCCGCGCATCCAGGTGACGCTCGCCGACAAGAGCCAGTACGACGCGGAAGTGGTGGTGCGCGATCCGATGAACGACCTGGCGCTGATCCGGATCCGGGCCAACCGTAAGCTCCCGTTCCTCCGGCTGGGCGACTCCGACCATATCCAGGTGGGCCAGAAGGTGCTCGCCATCGGCAATCCGTTCGGCCTGGCCGGAACGCTGACCACGGGTATCATCAGTTCCCTGGGCCGCACGATCCGCGACGAGAACGGCAACGAGCTCGAGGACATGATCCAGACCGACGCCGCGATCAACCCGGGTAATTCGGGCGGGCCGCTGCTCGATTCGCAGGGTAACGTCATCGGGGTGAACACGGCCATTTACGGGCCGGGGGGCAACATCGGCATCGGCTTCGCCATGCCCATCAACGCCGCCAAGCGGATGCTCGAGGAGCGACAGACCGGCCGCCCGGTGCTGGGCGTCACCGGCACGCCGATCTTCGGGGGCCTGGCGGAGGCGCTCGACCTACCCCGGGAGGGGGGCTTCCTGATTTACGAGGTGACGCCGGGTTCGCCGGCCGAGCGCGCGGGCCTGCGCGGGGCGCGCCGCCGGGTCATCGTGGGCAACTACGAGGTGCTGGTGGGCGGCGATTTGATCATGTCGGTCGACGGCCGGCCGATTCAGGGGCAGAATGATCTGACGCGCGCGCTGCGGCGGAAGCGTCCCGGCGAGACCGTCGAACTCGAGATCTTCCGCGACGGCCGGAGGATGAAGGTCAAGGTCGAGCTGGGTTCGGCGCGCGCGACGCGGATCTGAGCGGGGCGCTCCCGGGCAGGCCGCCTCAGTAATGGCCCATCTGATCCAGGCGGACCTTGCCGGCGAAGCGCTTGTAGGTGAAGATGAAGTAGCCGGTGACGAGCACCATGCCGGGGATCCACCACGCCAGGCCTACCCTAAGGCCGTAATCGGCGGCGGCCGTGTTGTAAATGGTCAGGCCGAACTCGGCGCCCGTGGTGGCCGGCAGCACGTACGGATAGAGGCCGAAGGCCGCGCTGGTGAGCATGCCGATGATAAACAGGCAGGAGGCCAGGAAGGCCTTTCGTTCGGTTTCGATGCGCAGCCAGAGGCGCACGCCGATGAGGCCCGCCAAGGCCAGCGCCGGAAAGATCGCCCCCCAGGGATAGCGCGAGAAGTTGCCGGGCACCTGCGGCTGGATCGCGAAGGTGGCGATGGTGACCAGGATCGTCAGAGCCGCGGTGACGGGCCAGGCCCAGCGCGCCCAGCGATGCGCCCGCTGCTGGAGCTCCCCGTCGGTCTTGAAGGCGACCCAGAGGGAGCCGTGAAGCGTCAGCGTCGCCGCCGCCAGCACGCCCACCAGGATCGTGTACCAGTCCAGGATGCCGACTTCAGCACCCACGCGGAAGTTGGTCCACAGCGGCAGGAAGAAGTCGCCGCGCGCGTCGAGCGAGACCCCGCGCACGACGTTGCCCAGAGCTGCCCCGAAGAAGACGGCCAGCAGGAGACTGGCGCCGCCGAAGACGACGTCCCAGAAGGGCCGCCAGAGATCGGACTGGATGTGGCTGCGGAATTCGATGGCCAGCGCACGCAGGATCAGTAGCCAGAGCACGATGATCAGCGGCAGATAAAAGCCGGCGAAGCTCGAGGCGTAGAGCTTGGGGAAGGCGAAATAGAGCGTGCCGCCACCGGCCAGCAGCCACACTTCGTTGCCATCCCAGACCGGCCCGATCGAGGCCAGCACTTTGCGCCGTTCCTGGTCGGTCCTGGCGGCAAAGTTGTGGATGATGCCCGCCCCGATGTCGAAGCCGTCCAGGACGACGTACATGGCGATCATCACGGCAACGAGACAGAACCAGAGCGTTTCCATGGCGCCTCCTCAGGATGCGTGTGCGGGCTCGGGGCCGCGGTCGATCTCCCGGTAGCACAGGAACAGCCACAGCACGGTGAGCAGCGCGTACATGCCCATGAAGCCGATCAGGGTGAACATGGCGTTGCCGGAGGAGACCTGGACCGACGCGCCTTCGCTGGTGCGCACCAGGCCGTAGATGAGCCAGGGCTGCCGTCCCAACTCGGCGGTGAACCAGCCCGCCGTGTTGGCGATGTAGGGGAAGGGCAGCATCAGCATCAGAGTCCACAGCAAGGGCCGGCTCTCGAACAGCCGGCCCTTGCGGAGCAGGACGAAGGCAATGGTCATTACGGCAATAAAGATTGTGCCCAGGCCGAGCATGATGTGGAAAGAGTAATAAAGAAGCGGGATCTGGTCCGGCCAGAGGTCGCGCGGATAGGCGTCTAGCCCTTTGACCTCGGCGGCCCAGTTCCGGTAGGTCAGAAAGCTCAGCACGCCGGGGATCGTGAGCGGGTTGTCCAACCGGCCGCGCTCGACGTCCGGTTGCCCAAGGATGGCCACCGGCGCCCACTCGCGCGTCTCGAAGAGGCCCTCCATGGCGGCCAGCGTCACCGGTTGATGCTTCGCGATCATGCGGCCCTGGCCGTCGCCGGTCGGAAACAGCATCAGGATCGAGGCCAGGAAACCGGCGGTCACGCCCAGGCGCACGAAGGTCCGGCCGTATTCCTCGTGTTTGCGAGCCAGCAGGTAGTAGGCGCCGATCGAGGCCATCACGAAGGCGGCCGTCACCACCGAGCCGATCATGGTGTGCAGGTACATCCACAGAATCCACGGGTTGAGGATCAAGGCCCAGAAGCTTTCGAGCGCGATCTTGCCATCGGGCGTCATCGTGTAGCCGACCGGGTGCTGCATCCAGGCGTTCGTGGCCACAATGAAATAGCCGGACAGCCACGTGCCGAGGAACAATAAGAAACCGGCGACCCAGTGGCCGATCCGCCCGAGCAGCTTCTCGCCAAAGAGGAACAGGCCGAGGAAGGTCGACTCCAGGAAAAAGGCGTAGATGCCTTCGAGGGCGAGCGTGTGGCCGATGACGCCGCCGGCGGCCTCGGAGAACCGCGACCAGTTTGTCCCGAACTGGAACTCCATCGGGATGCCGGTGACGACGCCCATGACGAAATTGATGGCAAAGATCTTCGCCCAGAAGCGCGCTGAGCGGTTATAGTGCTCGTCGTTGGTGCGCAGAAATTGGGTCTTCAGGATGACGAGGAGCAGGGCCAGCCCCATCGTCAATTGCGGAAACAGGTAGTGGTACGTGACTGTAAACGCAAACTGAAAGCGGTGGATCCCTAGCGCGGTATCCATGAGTGTGCCACCCTTCGATCAGCCGGCGGCGAGGCACCTCAATCGCCGCCGACCCTTCAGGCTATCACGCTCAGGCGCCGGCGCGGGCGGCCTGCTCGCGCTTTTGCTTGAGTTCATGCCCGCACATGGGCACGCCGAGCTTCTTCAGGATCGTCATCGCCGGGCACCAGTTGGTAAAGGCCGACTGGAAGAGGTTCAACCCGACGAAGGCGGTCAGCAGAAACCAGCCCTGATGGACCCAGTAGCCGAGCGCGAGGCTGACGAGGACGATGGCGCCGGCCAGCAGGCGCAAGTATTGATTGACGGTCATGGTTCGAGTTTCCTCCGATTCACGATGTAGTAGACGATCGGAACGGTCATGCGCGAGAGGGCGAGCGAGGCGATCTCGCCGGCCATCAGCGCAATCGCCAGTCCCTGGAAGATCGGATCGAATAGGATGACGCTGGCGCCCACCACCACCGCGGCCGCCGTGAGCATCATCGGTCGGAAGCGGACAGCGCCGGCGTCGATCACTGCCTTATCGAGCGGCATGCCCTCCTTGAGGCGCAGCTCGATAAAGTCGACCAGGATGATCGAATTCCGCACGACGATGCCCGCGCCGGCGATGAAGCCGATCATCGAGGTGGCGGTGAAGAAGGCATTGAGCAGCCCGTGCGCCGGCAGGATGCCGACCAGCGAGAACGGAATCGCCGCCATAATGACCAGCGGGGTGATGAAGGATTGAAACCAGCCGACAACCAGAACGTAGATGAGGATGAGCACGGCGCCGAAGGCTAGGCCCAGGTCGCGGAAGACCTCGTAGGTGATGTGCCACTCGCCGTCCCACTTCATGGCGTACCGGGCCTCATCCGGCGGCAAGCTCGCCGTGTACTGCTCGATGCGGTAGCCTTCCGGTAGCTCGATCTTATCGATTTCAGCGGCCAGTTTGAGGATGGCGTAGACCGGAGCCTCGATGACGCCGGCCACGTCGGCGGTGACGTAGGTCACGGGCATCAGGTTCTTGTGATAGATACTTTTCTCGGCTACCTCCGTTTCGATGCGCACCAGCTCCCGCAGCGAAACGGGGCCCCCGTTGCGGCCGGCGATCTTGAGGTCGCGGATGCGCTCGAGATCCGAGCGGGTGGCGCGGTCCAGGCGCACGCGGATCGGCACATCCTCCTTGGCCGCGGGATCGTGCAAGAGGCCGGCAATCTGTCCGGCCGAGGCCACGGCCATGGTCTGGGCGATCTCGTCCTCGGTGATGCCGTGCAGGGCAGCCTTTTCGCGGTCCACGATGAGGCGGTGCTTGACCTGATCGTCCTCGACGTACCAGTCGACATCGACGACGCCGTCCAGCTTCTCGAACAGCTCTTTGATCTGGCGCGCCACGCGGACCTGGCCTTCCTGAGTCGGGCCGTAGATCTCGGCGACCAGCGTTTGGAGAACCGGCGGGCCGGGCGGGACCTCGGCTACCTTGATGTTGGCGCCGAGGGTGCGGGCCACGGGCGCCAGTTCCTCGCGGACCGCCTTGGCGATGTCGTGGCTCTGGCGCTTGCGCTCACCCTTGGGGAGCAGGTTCACCTGGATGTCGGCCACGTTTGAGCCGCGCCGCAGGAAGTAGTGGCGCACCAGGCCGTTGAAGTTATAGGGGGCCGCTGTTCCGACGTAGGTTTGCAGGTGGGTCACCTCGGGCGTGCGGCTCACCACCTCGGCCAGCGCCCGCGCCACCCGCGCCGTCTCCTCGAGCGTCGTTCCCTCGGGCATGTCGATGATCACCTGGAACTCGCTCTTGTTGTCAAACGGCAGCATCTTCACCTTGACAAAACCGACATAGACGAGCGCCATCGAGCCGATGAGCAGCACGGTCACCATCAGCAGGAAGGCCCAGCGCAGCGTCGTCTGGTGAATCAGTCGGCCCATGACCACGCGGTAGGCGCGCGTGGCCCTGTCCTCGGCGCCTTCGTGCCCGTGGCGGCCGCCCGAGCCCAGAATCCGGAGCGTCGCCCAAGGCGTCACGATGAAGGCGACCAGGAGCGAGAAGATCATCGCCGCCGTGGCGCCCACCGGAATCGGGCGCATGTAGGGGCCCATCAAGCCGCCGACGAAGGCCATGGGCAGAATCGCGGCGATCACGGTGAGCGTGGCCAGAATCGTCGGGTTGCCGACCTCGTCGACCGCTTCCACGGCGACCTCGGCGAGCGGCCGGCCTTTGTTGGCGGGCAGGCGCCGGTGCCGCACGATGTTCTCCACGACGACGATGGCGTCGTCCACCAGAATGCCGATGGAGAAGATCAGCGCGAACAGCGTGATCCGGTTGAGCGTGTAGCCGTAAAGGTAAAACGTCGCCAGCGTGAGCGCCAGCGTCACCGGGATGGCGGTGAAGACGATCCAGGATTCGCGCCAGCCGAGCGTGATCCAGATCAGCACGCTGACGCCGACGACCGCGATGGCCATGTGGAAGAGCAGCTCGTTGGACTTCTCAGCGGCCGTCTCGCCGTAGTGGCGGGTGATGTCGATATTGACGTCGGCCGGGATCAACTCGCCCTTGAGGCTCTCCACCCGGGCCAGCACCCGGTGCGCCACGTCGATCGCGTTCGTTCCTTTGCGCTTGGAGACGGCCAGCGTGACGGCCGGGTAGAAGGCGCCGGCGCGTGCGAACTGGACATATTGCGCCGGCTCTTCGCCGCCGTCGGTCACCTGGGCGACGTCGCGCACGTAGACGGGTTTGTTGTTGAAGACGCCCACGACGACCTGGCGGACGTCCTCCGCCGTCGTGAGGAACTCGCCGGTCTCGATCAGGAACTCCTGGTTACCGCTCGAAAAGTTGCCCGAGGGCAGGCGGCGGTTGGAGGCGCCGAGCGCACCCATCACCTGAAGCGGCGTCAGATTGTACGCCGCCAGGCGTGAGGCGTCTAGCGTCACCCTCACCTCCCGCCGCTGGCCGCCGATGATCTCCACCACCGAGACCTCCGGCGTCTGCTTGATGGCGTCGTGAAGCTGGGCGGCGACCTGGCGGAGCTGGAAATCGTCATAGCGTTCGCTCCAGAGCGTCAACGCCAGAATCGGAACGTCGTCGATCGAGCGGGGCTTGATGAGCGGCTGGGAGGCGCCTGGTGGGATCAGGTCGAAGTTGGCGAACATCTTCTGATTCAGCCGGACAATCGCCTCCTCCTCGTCCTCGCCGACGTAGAAGCGCACGATCGCGAGCGCCGAGCCCGGCCTCGAGGTCGAATAGATGTACTCGACGCCAGGGATCTCCCAGAGCAGCTTCTCCATGGGCTTGGTGACGCGCTCTTCGACTTCCTTGGCAGAGGCGCCGGGCATCGACACGAAGATGTCGATCATCGGAACGATGATTTGTGGCTCCTCCTCGCGCGGCAACATCCACAAGGCGAACAGGCCCAGCGCCAGCGAGGCGAGGATGGCCAGCGGCGTCAGTTTCGAGTCGATGAAAGCTCGGGCGACCTTGCCGGCGGCGCCCAGCGTGCGCGGCTCCGTCACCGCTCCACCTCCACTTTCCGGCCGTCGGCCAGGCCGGCGGGGACGGGCACGATCAGCGTCTCGGAGGGGGCCAGCCCTGTCAGCACCTCGACTTCAGAGTCGCGTTGCTCGCCCGTGCTGATGAGCCGTGTGCGGGCGCGCCCGTCTTCGACAACGAAGACGGACTGCACCTGGCCGCGCCGGACAATCGCCTCCGCGGGGATCGCCAGCACGCGGCGCGGTGCGGTGCGGAAGCGCGCCCGGCCGAACAGGCCCGAGCGCAGCTCTGGCAGGTTGGGCAGGTCGATCTTCACCAGAAAGGCGCGTGAAGCCGGGTCCACGGCGGGCACCACTTCGGAGACGCGCGCCTGAATCGTCCTGCCCAGGGCCTCGAGCTCGACTTCGACCGCCCGGCCCGCCCGCACCTGCGCCAGCATCGACTCTTCCAGGCGCGCCTCCAACCGGAACGCCCCGGTGCGTTCAATGGTGAGCAGCGGAGCGCCCGGCGCGGCTAAGGCCCCGGGGTCGATCATCTTCTCGATGATGACGCCGTCGAACGGCGCGCGGATCTCCGCATAGCCGCGCATGATCTCCGCCGAGCGAAGCGCCTCGGTGGCCTGTCCGATCTTCTCCTCGAGCTGACGCCGCCTGGAAAGCGCCATCTGATGATTGGCCTCCGCCATGCGCACCTTCGCGGCCGCTTCGTCGAACTCCTGCTCGGAGACGGAGCGCTTCTCGTGAAGCTCCTTCATCCGGCGGAAGGTGACCTGCGCAAGTTCGAGTTGCGCCCTGGCGGCTGCCACCGCATTGTCGACCTCAGCGATGGCGCTCTTGGCTTCGTTCAGCGCGGCTTCGGCCTGCCGCCGCGCAGCGTCGAGATCACGCGAGTCGAGCAGGATGAGAAGCTGGCCGGCGCGCACGGCGTCTCCAGCCTGCACCTTCACCTCCTGGACGTAGCCCATGATTTTGCTCGAAAGCGCGGCGGCCGTCCGGGCGCGGACCGTACCCACGGCCTCGTAAATGCCCGGCCATTCCGAGCTCTCAATGACCAGCGTGCGGACCCGGAGCGGGGGCGCCTCGGGAGCGGCCGCCGGGGGCTGCTGGTGCCCGCAGGAAATCGCCAGGCCGATCAGGCCGGCGGTGACAACAAGACTTGCTTTCCTCATTCGTCTGTTCACTCTTATTTGAGAACGTCCGAGTCCGCGGACAGACTTCCGGCGGCGAGTTCGAGCATCGCGGCCGCGATCCGCTGATCATGAATGGCGGCCAGATGCCGAAGCTTGGCCTCCATGGCTGCCGTTTCATTCCGCAGCAAATCGGTGACCGTGGCCAGCCCGGCTTCGTAGCGGTTCTTGGTGATGCGAAGGCTTTCCTCGGCCTGGGCAACGGCCGCCGCTGCGACGCCGATGCGCTCGTCGGCCGCTCTGCGGTCCGCCAGCGCCTTGCGCACCTGGAGGCGGACGCCGGAGCCGGCCCGCTCGAGCTCGGCGCGGGCGCTGCGCAGCGCGTGGCCGGCCTCGGCGACGCCGGCCTGGGTGGCCCAGCCGTTGAAGAGGTTCCAGCGCAGCGTGGCGCCGACGAACCAGTTGGCGCCGCCGCGGTCGATGAAGCGCTGCCGGTCGGCCTCGAAGGCTCCGCGCAGCGACACTTGCGGCCAGTAGCCGGCCCGCGCTGCCTGGGCGCGCGTCTCGGCCAGACGGGCGGAGTTTTCCGCCAGACGCAGTTCGGGCCGAAGGTGCGCGGCCCGTTTCTCGTACTCCTCGACGGGCTCTACCGGCGGTTTGAGGGCCTCGAGCGGGGTCGTGAGCTCGTGCCGCGCATCGAGCGACAGCCCCAGCGCTTCATTGAGCGCCGCGCGGGCGACGTCGAGTTCGTAACTGCGACGGATCTGTTGCTCTCGCATGGCCGCCAGGTGCACGCGGATCGACAGCACGTCGGCATCGGTGGCCATACCGGCGGCCCGAATCGCCTCGGCTCGCTCGAGATCGGCCTCCGCAGAACGCACCGCCTCCTCGGCCACCTTCAGGGACTCCGACGCCAGCACCGCGCCGTAATAGGCCCGCACCACGCCGGCGATGACGTTCATTTCGACCGCGCGCTGCTGCTCGGCCGCCATGCTCCTGCCGAGCTCGGCTGCCTGGGCCTGGCTGCGAGTCTGGCCGGCGTCGAACACCGTCTGCTCGACGGCAACCAGGGATTGGAAGTTATTGAGAAAGTCCGGCCGGTTCAGCCGGCCGATCTCGAAGTTCTCGATGGTAAACTGCCGCTGGGTGAGCAGGCTCGAGAACACGAAGACCGGATTGTTGCTCCGGGCGAAGGATTCCTGGTAGTTGACCTTGGGCAGATAGCCGCTCCGGGCCTGCGCAATGCGGGCCTGGGCCGCCTCGACCTGCGCGGAGGTAGCCTGAATCGACGGGTGCCGCCGGAGCGCGGTCTGGACGGCGTCCTGCAAAGTCAACGGAGCCTGGCCCCAGACGGGAAGAGCATACAGCCAGACGAACCACCACCGGATCTGTCTCATTCGGATTTCACTCGTACGCTATCCGACCAGATTCAAGGACCGGGCGCAAGGTGACAGCTCGAGATATCTGTCACCTCTGGTTCCGCCGTTGCATCCGTGTCGACGTGCGGCACCTGACGCGCCAGCACCTGTTACCATCGAATCGTGACCGCCGGCGCGCTGGATCTGACTCTGGCCGAAGAGCTTCTGGCCGGCAAGCCGGGCGCCTTCGAGCGCTTCGTCGAGACCTACCGGCAGAAGATCTTCCAGTACACCCTGCTGATGTGCGGCCAGCGGGAGGATGCCGAAGAGGTCGCGCAGGAGACCTTGCTCAAAGTGTTTGAGAAGATCGGCCAGCTTCGCGAACCGGCGCATCTGAAAGCGTGGGTTTTCCGCATCGCGCGCAATGCCTGCTTCATGCGCCGGCGCAAGAGCGTGTTCGCGCCCACCGAGGAACTGTCGCTCGATGAGCTGATGCCGCGCTTCTCCGAGGATGGCGACGGCAAGCGGCTGGAGATCGCCGACTGGTCGGCCATACCCGAGGAGCTGGCCATCAACTCCCAGCTCGGCAGGATCCTTCGCAAGGCCATCGAAGAGCTGCCCGAGATCTACCGGGCGGTCATTCTCTTGCGGGACGTCGAGGAGCTCTCCACCGAGGAGACGGCCGAGGTCCTCGACGTCACCGAGGACACGGTCAAGACCAGGCTGCATCGCGCGCGCCTGGCTGTCCGGCAGAGCCTGGACCGGTATTTGCGCGGTGAGGGACGTACTCCATGAACCCTTCGGACTGCAAAGCGATCTTCGCCCTGCTGTCGGACTATCTGGATCACGAGCTGCCCGAGGATCTCTGCCGCGACATCGACGCGCACATCGCCGACTGCCCGCCCTGCGTCGCCTTCGTGGAAAGCCTGCGCAAGACGATCGAGCTGTGCCGCAAGGCGAAGGAGCTCGACGCGCCGCCGCCGCTCGCCGATTCAGCCCGGCGCGAGCTGTTTGCCGCCTATCAGGCGATGCTCGCCGCACGGGCCCGCACCGGTGACCCAAGTCACTGAGGCCGGCTCCGGCTCCCGGTTAGCCTCAAAACAGGATGGGTACGACGCTGGTGCCGCCTGCGGCGCCTGTCCGACCGCAGCGGAAACGCAAGCTCCTCCGCCGGCGTGCGGCGGACGGCTCGCAACAGATCCGCCGCGCCGTCCAGATGGGGTTTCTGGTGCTGAACATCTGGATCGGCATCGAGTTTTACCTGTTCGTCCGCTACTACGAGCTGGGCGGGCTCGGGCCGAAGGTCGCCCGGCCGCCGGGAGTCGAAGGCTGGCTGCCAATCGCCTCGCTGATGAACCTCAAGGCTCTGCTGGTGACCGGTGAGCTCCCTGCGCATCACGCGGCCGGCCTCTTCCTGCTCATCGCCTTCCTAGCGATCTCGCTCCTGCTCCGGAAGGCCTTCTGTAGCTGGCTGTGCCCGATCGGAACGATCTCGGAATTCCTCTGGAAGCTCGGCCGTGGCACCTTCGGCAAGACCTGGCGGCTGCCGCGCTGGGCCGATGTTCCTCTGCGCGGGCTCAAGTACATCTTGCTGGGCCTGTTCCTGTACGCAATCGGGAGCATGTCGGCGCCGGCCATACGCGCGTTCCTGGATGGGCCTTACGGCCTGATCGCCGACGTCAAGATGCTGAACTTCTTCCGCTATCTGAGCGTGACGGCGGCGGTGGTGCTGGGCCTGCTCGCCCTAGCTTCCCTGTTCGTACAGAACTTCTGGTGCCGGTACCTGTGCCCGTACGGCGCGCTTCTGGGTTTGCTGGCCCGCTTCAGCCCGGTGCGCATCCGGCGCTACCCGAACATCTGCATCGACTGCGCCAAATGCGCCCAGGCCTGCCCGTCCTGGTTGCCGGTCGACCGGCTGACGGCGATCCGCTCGCCGGAATGTACCGGCTGCTATGAGTGCGTGAGCGTCTGTCCGGCCGCCGGGGCGCTCGAAATGACGCTCACCCGCCGTCGCCGGCTGCCCGCGTGGGCGATGGCGGCGGCGCTGGCAGCGCTGTTTTTGGGCGTGGTGGGCTACGCGCGGCTCGCCGGCGTCTGGCATTCGGAGATTCCGGACCGGGTCTATTTCGATCTGATCCCGCGCGCGCACGAGTTCTCGCACCCGTGAGCGGATTGCCTACGGCGCAGCCTGCCAGGGAAGCCGGGCGGACGGCGTTCGGGCGAACCGCCGGCGGTAGATGGTGAGCTCGTCGCCGGCGCCTGCCTCCAGGTGCACGGCGAACCAGTGCCGGCTGACGGCGAACTCGGCTGCACCCGCCCGGACGCGGTCGCACTCGTGTTCGCCGTAGGCCCCGGCCTGGACGATCAGCTCGCGCGGGGCCGTCTGGTCGAGGTTCACCAGGATCACCTTGATGTAGTCGGGCTCGATGGCCGTCACCAGGGCGGCCACATCTTCGGGCAGGCCGGGCCGGCGGCGCTCGGGGTCGAAATAGCGGAGTTCACTGTGCAGCAGCCCGCCGCACCATAATGGCTGGGCTCCTCCGAGCATGAGATTGACCAGAGCGCCCGTGACGGCGCCGATCGCCCCGAGCGGCGCCTCTTTCGAGGCGCGGAGCTGGTGCGGCGTATCGGCCAGGCGGGTATCTGGAGTGGATGGATCCTGCCGGATGGCCTCGATGTGGAACCGGATCCTGCGAAAGGCGTCCGAGAGGGCGCGCTCGGCGTAAGCGGGATCGCGGCCCTTCAAGAAATCGACCCAGGCAATTTCGTTCCCCCCTTCGAAACGCCCGGCCTCGTACTCGTAACGCCAGACCGGCTGCGCGCGGCGCGCCTCGGGCGCCGGCTGGGCGGCTTCACGGAATCTCTCCAGGTCGCCGCGATCGAGGCTGAAAAAGTAAATGTCGGCGAACAGTCCCTCGACTTCGGAGTCCTGCTCCGGGCCGATGGGAGCGTAGGGCCCCTGCTCGCCGTACTTCAAACGAAATACGGGGCCCTTGTCGGTCCGTTCGCGGACTTCGAGCAGCCGCCCGGCCTGTGCCCGCAGGGTCTCGATGGAGCCGGGCATGCCGAGCAGCGCGGCATTCTTGAAGCCGATGCGCACGCCGCGGCCGAGGATGCCCCAGCCGCCGAAGGTCCAGTTCCATCCCATCAGGCCGCCGTACCACTTCCCGTCCCAGCCTTCGCCGACGACGCCGTTGAGCCCGACGATCGAGGGCATCCAGCCGCCGTTGGCCGCCGCGCGGTCACGCCAGGCGCCGGCGTATTCGTGCACCCAGTCGCGATAATGCCTGTCGCCGGTAAGCAGGAAGGCGTTGGCGGCAAGCGAGGTGGCGATTAGATTCATCGGAACGTCGCCGGCGACGCGCGTCCAGTCGCCCGATCGCCGGAAGTAGTCCCGGTCTTCGCGGTCTCCCCAGTACTCGGGCGTGGCCTCGAGCTTCGCGCCCCGGCTTCCGTTAAGGATGCTACGGATGATCTTGTGCTTTGGGTCGAAGTTGTCCACTGAGGAGTCGCGTCCGGTGTAGAAGTTGGCGAAGCGGACCATCCTGTCGCGCGTGCGCGCATCGTCTGGATCGGCCAGCGGCATCAGCAAGAACGCGGCGTAGCCCTCGCCGTTGTGCTCCCAATCGAAGGAGGTGATGAACTCGCGATGGAACATCTTGAGCGCCGAATACTGCCGCAGGTGGCCCTCCCACACCAGGCGAAAGAGCTCAAGGCTTTCGCGGGGCCCTCCGAGGATGTAAACCATCGGCCAGTTATAGAAATTCTCCATGGCATCGTCCGGGCCGTCGGCGCCGCCCCAGTGCTCGACCACCTCGAGATAGCCGCTGGCGGGGTTGACATATTTGGCCAGGAACGCGCGCATCAGGCGAACGTTTTCCTCGAGCAGGGCCCGTTGCATCAGGCCCCAGGCGGGCGGCGCCATCGGCCTGCCGATCCGGACGGGAACCGGTTCGGCCGCAGCCGCTGCGAAGAGGGGCAAAACGGTCAGGAGGAGAACTCTTGCACGCATGCTCGCACCCACGCGGGCGAGCATATCACGGCTTTGGCCAGCCTCATGGCTCGTAGGCGCAGCGGGGATCGGAGGCGAGGTAGTTGCCCGTCAGCGCATAGGCGCGCGAGCGGGAGCCGCCGCAGAGGTTGCGATAGAGGCACCGGCCGCACTTGCCCTCCAGGTTGTCGGGCGCGCGCAGGTTGCGAAACAGGGGGGCGTTTCGGTAGACCTCCACCAGCGAGTCGCGGCGCACATTGCCCGCGGTCAATGGCAGGAACCCGCTCGGGTAGATTTCGCCGGTGTGCGAGATGAAAACGAAGCCTTTCCCGTCGTTGATGCCGGCCTGCCGGGTGATGGTCCCAGGCTCACGTTTCGGGGCGGCGCCGTTGCCCTCCGCCTTGCGCCGCTGGGCGACGTAGCGGCGGTAGTGCTGCGCCTCCGTGGTCTTGATGTCGAAGGGAGCGCGCTTTGAGGTCTCGTAGAGGAAGTCGAAGACCTGCTCGTACTCCTCGGCGGTGAGATCGTCGCCGGCCTGGGCGCGCCCGGTGGCGACGAGAAAGAAGACGCTCCAGAGCCGGGCGCCTTCTCGACCGACGAGCTCGGCGATCTCCCCCAAGCGATGGACGTTATGCCGCGTCACGGTCGTGTTGATCTGCGTTTCAAGTCCGACCCGGCGGGCGTGTCGCAGCCCGGCGAGCGTCCGCTCGAAGGAGCCGCCCACGCCCCGGAAGCCGTCGTGCGAGGCGGCGTCGGGCCCGTCCAGGCTGAGAGCCATGCGGACAACGCCGCAGTCGTGGATCCGCTCGATGGCTTGAGCGGTCAGCAGCGGCGTGGCGCTCGGCGTGACGGTGGTGCGCAAACCCAGGCGGCAGGCATAGGCGAGCAGCTCGTACAGATCGTCGCGCTTGAGCGGGTCGCCACCGGTGAAGACCATCAACGGCTCGCCGAACCGGCGGATCTCCTCGAGCAGCTTGCGGCCTTCGGCCGTCGTAAGCTCGTCCGGGTGGCGGTCGGGGACGGCCGCGGCGCGGCAGTGCACGCAGGCCAGGTCACAGGCCTCCGTCACCTCCCAGATGACCAGGAAGGGGGCCTCGCTAAAGTCCCTCACACGATCAGGCTACAGCCGGCCCCAAGCGTCGGTCTGTGACGGGCGTCACGCTACCGGGCCGCGCAGCGGGCCCCAGGCGGAGGCGATCTCCTTGCCGCGCAACAGCAGCCGGTTCATCTCGGCCGCATCGAGCGGCGTGAAGTTACGGGCCGTGGCGAGATTCTGTTGCACCTCCTCCGGCGTCCGCATGCCCACAATGGCCACCGCGACGCCGGGCAAACTCCAGACGTAGCGGAGTGCCGCCTGGCGGTCCTCCGCGGAACCCAGTCGTGCTCCGGGACCGGAGACCGGGCCGCCCAGCACCTTCATGCCGACGATGGCGATGTTACGCCGGCGCGCTTCGGGGAGCACCTTCTCCTCATAGTTGTAGATGTGGCGCTCGACGAAGTTGAGCGTACACATGAACAGATCCATCTCGTCGGTTTCGAAAAAGGCCAGCGTGCGCGCCGGGCGCATGTGCGAGGTACAGCCGATGAAGCGCGTCATGCCCTGCTTTTTGGCCTCGCGCAGGCCGCCGAGCGTGCCCTCGTCGCGCAAGGCGTAGCGGACCTCGGGGTAGCGGTCATCACGGCCGACGTTGTGGATGAGCACGGCGTCGACATGGTCGGTTCCCAGGCGCCGCAGACTGGCCCGGATCTGCGCGAGCACGTCGCTTCGTGCCAGCGTCTGGACCTTCGTCACCAGGAAGACCTTGTCGCGTTTGCCGGCCAGCGCCTTGCCCAGGCGCTCCTCGGAGAGCTCGTAGGTCGGCGCGGTGTCGATGTAGTTCAGTCCTCCGTCGATCGCCTCGCCCACGACGCGGTCGGCGACGGCCTGCGTGGCGGAGGGCTCTCCGATGCGCTGGGCGCCAAGGCCCAGAATGCCCGCCTGGAAGTTGATTTTGCCCAGCCGGCGGGTGGGGATGGCCTCGCCGGCTCCGGCGGCGGCCGAGCCGGCCAGCGACGCCGCCCAAAGTCGGGAAAAGCTTCGCCGCGAGAGTTTTTCCATGAAGGTATTTTATCTGAGTCGGGATTGATCTTTTTCAGCAGGCGGTGCTTGAAGCCGATGGGATAATAGTGGCGGAGGTGTAGCCGGATGATCGCCGCAGAGAGCCGGTCGCTCGAACGCGAACTGAATCCCTGGCTGGCGGCCGAAGCGCGCTTCGACGAGGCCGCGGCGCGCCTGAAGCTCGACGACGGCATGCAGAAGGTTTTGCGCAGTCCTACGCGCGAGCTGACGGTCTATTTGCCCGTGCAGCTCGACGACGGCCGTCTGGAAGTCTTCACCGGCTTCCGCGTTCAGCATTCCATTGCGCGCGGTCCTGGAAAAGGGGGCGTGCGCTACGCGCCGGACGTGACGCTCGACGAAGTGCGGGCGCTGGCGGCGTGGATGACCTGGAAGTGCGCGGTGGTCAATATTCCCTTCGGTGGGGCCAAAGGGGGCGTCGTCTGCGACCCGGCGGTGCTCTCCGAAGGGGAGCTCGAGCGCCTCACCCGCCGCTATACGGCCGAGATTCTCGAATTCCTCGGCCCGGAGAGCGACGTTCCCGCTCCGGACATCAACACCAACGCGCAGATCATGGCCTGGATCATGGACACCTACTCGATGCACAAGCGCCATACGGAGACCGCGGTGGTCACCGGCAAGCCGCTCGACCTGGGCGGCTCTCTCGGCCGGCAAGAGGCGACCGGCCGCGGGTGCCTCATCGTGACGCTCGAAGCGCTGCGGAAGCTCGGCATGGACATCGAGAACACGACGGTGGTGGTCCAGGGCTTCGGCAACGTCGGCGGCACGGCCGCCCGCCTGATGGCGCGCGCCGGCATGAGGGTGATCGCGGTGATCGAGATCGACGGCGCCGTCTACAGCCCGCACGGCTTGGACATCGACGCGCTGATGAAGCACCGCGAGGAGACCGGCTCGATCCTCGGTTTCCCCGGCGCGGAGAATCTGGACCGCGACGAAGCGCTCTTTCTCGACTGTCACGTGCTCGTGCCCGCGGCCAAGGAGAACGTCATCACCTCGTTGAACGCGCACAAGATCCGCGCCCGCATCATCTGCGAAGGGGCCAACGGGCCGACTACCGCCGTCGCCGATCAGATCCTGGCCGACAAGCGGATCTTCGTCATCCCGGACATCCTGGCCAATGCCGGCGGCGTGACCGTCTCCTATTTCGAGTGGGTGCAAAACCGTCAGGGCTTCTACTGGAATGAACAACTGGTGAACGGGCGACTGGAGGAGATCATGGTGAAGAGCTTCCGCGATGTGGTGGGCTATGCGGACCGCCATGGTGTCGACAACCGGATCGCGGCTTACATGCTCGCCCTCGACCGTGTGGCCTTTGCCCTGAAGCTGCGCGGTATCTACGCCTGATGGCTGACGCCTCGACGCCGCTGATGCGGCAGTATCACGCCATCAAGCAGCAGGTGCCGGACGCGCTCCTGTTTTTCCGCCTGGGCGACTTCTACGAGCTGTTTTACGAGGACGCGGTGACGGCGGCGCGGGAATTGGAGATCACACTTACCTCGCGCAACAAGGAGCGCGGCGAGCCGATCCCGATGTGCGGCGTGCCCTACCACGCCGCCGAAAGCTACCTGGCGAGGCTTGTCCAGAAGGGCTACCGCGTCGCCATCTGTGATCAGGTGGAGGACCCGCGCTTCGCCAAGAAGCTCGTCAAACGCGAGCTGACCCGGATCGTCACGCCGGGCACGGCCACCGAGGCCAATCTCCTGCGGCCCTGCGAGAACAACTATCTGGCGGCCGTCGTGCGCCGGGGCGCTTCGGCGGGCCTGGCGTGGGTGGATGTGTCGACGGGCGAGTTCCGCGCCACCGAGGGCGAGGCGGCGGAGACGCTGGCGTTGCTCGAGACCTTGAACGCCCGTGAGATCCTTCTGCCGGCCGGAGCGCCGCCGCTCGAGGGCTTTCGCACCGAACTCGACGAGTGGGTCTTCGGCGCCGATCATGCCGAGGGCGCGCTCAAGGACCATTTCGGGCTGTTGAGCCTGGAGGGCTGCGGCCTCTCCGGCAAGCCGCTGGCCGTGGGCGCGGCTGGCGCGGTGCTTCATTACCTGCGCCAGACGCAGGGAGGCGCGCTCCAGCATCTCGAGCCCCCGGTCTTTCACGACCGGGCCCGGGCGATGGCCCTCGACGCCACGACCGTTCGGAACCTCGAGCTCGTCGAGCCGCTGTTTGCCGGCGAATCCGGCGAGGTGACCCTTATCGCAGTCCTGGATCGGACCCGGACGGCCATGGGCGGGCGCCTGCTGCGCCGCCGTTTGCTCGCGCCTTCGCTCGAACTCGCCGAGATCGAGGCGCGCCTGGATGCGGTCGAGGAGCTCGTCGCCAAGACGATCCCTCGCGCGGAGATTCGCAAGAGCCTGGAAGGCGTGCTCGATCTCGAGCGCCTGCTGGCGCGGGTGAGCCTGGGCACGGCCACCCCGCGCGATCTCATCGCGCTCGGCCGCTCGCTGGCGGCGGTGCCAGCGCTGAAGCAGCAAGCGGCCGCTTTCGAGGCTTCGCGATTGCGGGAGCTCGCCGGCCGGCTGGACGAAGTGGCCGAAGTGCGCGAGGCGATCCTGGCCGGCATCGCCGACAATCCTCCCGTGAACCTGGCCGACGGGGGTGTGATCCGTGACGGTTACAATGCCGCGCTCGATGAGCTGCGCGACATCCGCCGCAACAGCCGCCAGTACATCGCCGCGATCGAAACCAGAGAGCGCGCCCGCACGGGCATTGGCTCGCTCAAGGTGCGCTTCAACAACGTCTTCGGATACTACATCGAGATTTCCAAGGCGAACCTGCACCTGGCCCCGCCCGACTATGAGCGCAAGCAGACGCTCGTGAACGCCGAGCGCTTCATCACAGCGGAGCTCAAGGAGCTGGAGGCCAAAGTTCTCGACGCGGAGGAGCGGATTCTGGAGCTCGAGCGCGAACTCTTTCACGAGCTTCGCAACTTGGCCGCGCAACACGCCTCGCGCCTGCGCGAAACCGCCGCCGCGATCGCCGAGCTCGATCTCTTCGCGACCCTGGCCGAGGTGGCGGCCGAGCGCCGTTTCCGCCGCCCCCGCTTTTCCTCCTCCGGCGAGCTGCGCATCATCGGAGGCCGGCATCCGGTGATCGAACAACTGGCCGAACGCCGGGGCGAGCGGTTCATCCCCAACGATCTTTATCTGGATCCGCGCGGCGAATTTATCGCGATCATCACCGGTCCGAACATGGGAGGCAAGTCGACCTACCTGCGCCAGGCGGCCCTGGTGGTGATCCTGGCGCAGATGGGTTCGTTCGTCCCCGCCGAGGAGGCGCTGTTACCCGTGGTGGATCGCGTCTTTACGCGCATCGGCGCCGCCGACAACCTGGCGCGGGGTCGATCGACCTTCATGGTCGAGATGACGGAGACGGCGGTAATTCTGAACACCGCCACGCGCGACAGCCTGATCCTGCTCGACGAGATCGGGCGCGGAACGGCGACGTATGACGGCCTCGCGCTGGCCTGGGCGGTGGTCGAACACATCCACGACCAGATCGGCGCCAAGACCCTCTTTGCCACGCATTACCACGAGGTCACCGAGCTGGCCGAACAGCTCGAAGGCGTGCGCAACCTGCATGTGTCGGTAAAAGAGGCCGGCGAGCGCATCGTGTTCCTGCGCAGGGTGGAGCCGGGCGCTGCCGATCGCAGCTACGGCATCGAGGTGGCCCGCCTGGCCGCCCTGCCTCCGAGCGTCATCGAGCGCGCGCGCCAGGTGCTCGCCTTGCACGAGAAGACCGAGCACGAGGTGACCGAAGAGCTGGCGCCGCGCCCCAGCGGCCGAACTGCGCCCGTGCAGATCCGGCTTTTCGAGCCGGTCAACTACCAGATCGCCGAGCGCATCCGGAAGCTGAATCTGGACGAGCTGCGCCCGATCGAGGCGCTCCAGATCCTGGCGGAGCTTCAGGAGGAGCTGCGCCGCCAATGAGGGTGGCGGGGATCATGAGCGGCACCTCGCTCGACGGCATCGACGTGGCCGTCGTCGACATTACGGGCGCGGGCTGGGCCACCCGCGTGGCGACCGTGGCGCAGAGGACCGTTCCTTACCCGGCGCGCGTGCGCGAGGCGATTCTCGGGATCTCGAATGCCGAGGTGCACGTAGGCACGCTGGCCCGGCTGCACGTGCTGCTGGGTGAGTTATACGCCCGAGCCGTGGGCGAGGCCTGCCGCCGCAGCGGAGTCGCCCTCTCTTCGATCGAGCTGATCGGCTCGCACGGCCAGACCATCTTTCACGACGGCGCCGGCTGTCGCTTCTTCGGTCGCAAGATCGCTGCCACGCTCCAGATCGGCGAGGCGGCGGTGATCGCCGAGCGCACCGGCATTCCTGTGGTGGCCGACTTTCGCCCGCGCGATCTGGCCGCCGGAGGGCGCGGCGCGCCACTCGTGCCCTACGTCGACTACCTGCTGTTTCGCCATCGGAGGCGGGGCCGCGTGGCGTTGAACATCGGCGGCATCGCCAATGTCACGGCGATACCGCCCAAGGGGGCTCCCGACGAGGTGGTCGCTTTCGACACCGGCCCCGGCAACATGGTCATCGATGCCCTGGCCAGGCTGTACAGCAAAGGGAGCCTCCGTTTCGACGCCGGCGGCCGGATCGCGGCTCGGGGCCGGCTCAGCCCGCCGCTGCTCGACCTGTTGCTCCGGGACCGGTACTTCCGCCAGCCCCCGCCCAAGACGGCCGGCCGCGAGCAGTACGGGCGCGAGTTCGTCGAGCGACTCCTGGCGACGCGCCTGCCGCTCGAGGACCTCCTCGCAACGGCCACGGCCTTCACCGCAGCGGCGGTCGCCTGCGGCATCGAGCGGTTCATTCGCCCGCGGATGCGGGTCGACGAGTTGATCGTCTCCGGCGGCGGCGTACACAACCCGCGGATCCTCGCCTATCTTGCCGCCTTCCTGCCCGGCGTGCGGATTCTGACTTCGGCCGATTTCGGCATCGACCCGGACGCCAAGGAGGCGATCGCCTTCGCGATCCTGGCTTACGAGACCTGGCACCGGCGGCCGGCGAATCTGCCTTCGGCGACCGGAGCCCGGCGTCCGGTCGTGCTGGGCAAGATCACGCCTCAGGCGGCCTCGTCGCGGTCGCCTTCCAGGCATAATCGGTAGTTTGCCGTCCGACCGAGCACGAGCATGGGCAACGACGTTGTGAGCTTCCGGCGCGATGACGGGATCGCGCTCATCAGGATCGATCATCCCCCGGTGAACGCTTTCAGTCACCAGGTCTGGCAAGGCATCGCCTGGGCGATCGAGCAAGCGGGCGGGGACTCCTCGATTCACGCGGTATTGGTTTCAGCGCCGGGCGCCCACTTCAGCGCCGGAGCGGATCTCGCGGAGCTGGAGCGTGCAGCAGCGCAAGGCGAGACGCCCGGCCCGGACCTCCACGCCCTGCTCGGGCGGATCGAAGACTGCGGGAAGCCTGTGGTGTGCGCCATTCGGGGCGCCTGTCTCGGCGAGGGGCTCGAGCTCGCACTCGCCGCGCACTATCGCATCGCCGCGCCGGGCGCCCGCCTGGGACTGCCGCAGGTGAGACTCGGCCTGATCCCGGCTGCGGGCGGGACACAGCGGTTGCCTCGCCTCATCGGCGTGGAGGCGGCGCTCGAACTCTGCTGGCGCGGGGAGCCGGTAGACGCAGAGACCGCGCTCAGGCTCGGCCTGATCGATGCCGTCCTACCCGGAGAGTCGGCCGCGGAGGCCCTGGCTTGGCTGCGCGGTTTGTTGGCGCGCGGCGCAGGGACCCGGCGGACGCGGGACCGGGTGATCGCGCCGTTCGATCCCGCGGTTTTCGAGGCGGCCCGGGGGGCCGCCGAACGCGCGATGCGGGGACAGGCAGCGCCGCTCAAGGCCATCGACGCGGTCGAGGCCGCCACCCGGCTCACCTTCGAGGAAGGGCTCAGACTCGAGGCGGAACTTGCCCGGGCCTGCCTGGCTTCGGGCCAATCGCGGGCGCTCATCTACGCCTTCCGCAGCGAGCGCGCGGCAAGGAAGATTCCCGGCCTTGCCGGCGACGCGTTGTGGAGGGAGATCCGCCGTGCGGCGGTAGTCGGCGCGGGCACGATGGGCGGCGGCATCGCCATGGCCTTCGCCAACGCAGGCATTCCGGTGGTGATCAGGGACGCCTCGTCCGAGGCGCTCGAGCGTGGCATGGCCACGATCCGGAACAACTATTCCATTTCTGTCCGGCGCGGCCGGCTGAGCTCGCTGGAGGCCGAAAAGCGCCTGGCGCTCATCCAACCGCGAACGGACTATTCCGGTTTTGAGGAAGCCGGCATCATCGTCGAAGCGGTCTTCGAGGATCTGGAACTCAAGAAGAAAGTCTTCGCGGAGCTCGATGAGGCGGCACGGCCCGGGGCGATTCTCGCCAGCAACACCTCCTCGCTCGATATCGACCAGATGGCGGCGGTAACTCGCAGGCCGGATCGCGTGCTGGGCCTGCACTTCTTTAACCCGGCCCACGTGATGCGTCTGGTCGAAATCGTCCGCGGCGCAGCCACCGCCCCGGAGACGCTGGCCGTCGCGGTCGCTCTGGCGCGGCGTCTCGGCAAGGTGGCGGTGGTGGTGGGCAACTGCCTCGGCTTCGTGGGCAACCGGATGTTCGAACAATACCGCCGCGAGGCGCAGTTGCTGGTCGAGGAGGGCGCCTGGCCCCGCGAGGTGGACGAGGCGCTGCGCGACTTCGGCATGGCCATGGGGCCTTTGGCCACGGGCGATCTGGTCGGTCTCGATGTCGCCTACCGGATTCGCAAGCTTTTTGAGGCGCGCATGCCGCCCGGCGCGCGCCGGCCGCTCATCGAGGATAGGCTGTACGCGATGGGGCGGCTGGGGCAGAAGACGGGTGCGGGATGGTACCGCTACTCGCCGGCGCGGGTGGCCGAAGACGACCCCGAGGTCGAGCGTCTCATCGAAGAAATCCGCCGCGAGGCCGGCCTGAGTCTGCGGCCGTTCACGCCCCAGGAGATCGTCGAGCGCACCGTCTTCGCCCTGGTGAACGAGGGCGCCCGCATCCTCGAGGAGGGCATCGCCCTGCGCGCTTCCGACATCGACGTGGTCTGGCTCAACGGTTTTGGCTTTCCCGCCTGGCGCGGAGGGCCGCTGTGGTACGCCTCCTCGCTCGGCCTGCCCTATGTGATCGAGCGGATCGCCGAATTCGAGCGAACGGTTGGGCCGCACTGGGCGCCGGCGCCGCTGCTCGGTAAGCTGGCGCGCCAGGGACGCACCTTGATCGACTGGCAGAGGTGAAATGCCGTGAAGCTGATCCCAAGTCTGATCTGGAGCCCGCTACTGTGGGTTTTGCTCGCCCAGGAGCCGCCGCGTCCTCCGGCTCCCGAGCCCCCCGTAAGGTCGCCGGAGGTCCATCCCGACCGGCGCGTCACCTTCCGCCTTCGCGGCCCCGAGGTGCGCGAAGTAAAGCTCAACGCGAGCTGGTGGGCCGGAGAGAAG
Source organism: uncultured Bryobacteraceae bacterium (assembly GCA_938003835.1). GTDB lineage: Bacteria > Acidobacteriota > Terriglobia > Bryobacterales > Bryobacteraceae > CALKXJ01. Next base: position 204,761 of record CALKXJ010000013.1, read on the forward strand.
AGCTTTTCGAGGAACCAGGAGGGGCTCTGGAGCCTGACGATCGGACCGCTTGCGCCCGAAATTTACAATTACACCTATTCGATCGATGGCGTTACGACCATCGACCCGCACAATCCGGCAGTGAAGACCGGCGTGCGCGCCGCCTCCAGCGTGCTCGAGGTTCCGGGCGATTCCCCGGCGATCTACGACCTAGGCGAGGTGCCTCACGGCGCCGTCCACATCCGCTACTACCGCTCGCGCGCGATCGGCGGCACGCGCCGGGTCCACGTCTACACGCCGCCGAGCTACCCGGCGGGCAACAAGCGCTACCCGGTGCTCTACCTGCTTCACGGGGCGGGCGACGACGATAGCGGCTGGATGGCGATCGGCCGGGCGAACCTTATCCTGGACAACCTGATCGCCGAGGGTCGCGCGCAGGAGATGCTCGTGGTCATGCCGTTCGGGCACGTGCCCGGCCTCGCCGATCCCCGCACGAGTTGGGAGGAGCAGAACCGGCTGATCGAGCGCGACCTGATCGGCGACCTGATCCCGTTCATCGAATCGGCCTACCGGGTGCGGCGCGACGCGGCGTCGCGCGCCATTGCCGGGCTTTCGATGGGCGGGGGCCAGGCGGCGCGCATCGGGCTGGGCAACCTGGAGGTTTTCCGCTGGGTGGGGATGTTCAGTGCTGCCGTGGGCCAGCCCGCCTCGAGCGAGGCGCTCCAACGGTTCCTGGCGGAGCCGGAGAAGTCCAACCGGGCGTTGCGGCTGCTGTGGATCGGCTGCGGCAAGGACGACTTCCTCATCAAACCGAACGAAGAGTTTGTGGCGCTGCTGGACTCCCAAGGCATCCGGCACACCTGGCGGCTCACCGAGGGCGACCATAGCTGGCCCGTCTGGCGGCGCTATCTGGCGGAGCTTACGCCGCTGCTGTTCCGGTAGGAAGCACGGGAAGCTTCCCCGCGCCTGCCGCCGCGACGGGCTCAGCCTGCCTCGGGCGGCTCGCCGAGGACCTCCGGTTTGACTTCGACGTGCGAGCCGAGCAGCATGGCGATCTCCTCGGTGTCCGGATGCGCTTCGAGGGCGAGCTTGACGCTCATCGTCAGCGGGACCGCCAGGAAGACGCCGGTGAGACCGAAGACCCAACCCCAGAGGACGATTGAGAACAGGATCACCACCGGGGACAGACCCAGGCTGATGCCCATCAGGCGCGGCTCCAGGATGTTCGAGAAGAAAATGTTCACGGCGAGGTAGGCGACAACCGTCGCCAGGCCGCCGCCGGCGCCGAGCTTCAAGAAGGCCAGCGCGATGGCCGGCAGCGCGGCCACGAGCGAGCCGATGTTGGGGATGTAATTCAGCAGGAAAGCCAGCAGGCCCCAGAGCGCGGCGAAGTCCACGCCGAGAATCGAGAGCACCAATCCGATGGCGCCGCCCGTGCCCAGACTCATCCAGGTCTTGATCAGCAGGTACCGGTTGAGAATGCCGGCCAGACGCCGAAAGCCCTCCAGGCGGTGCTCGCCGGTGGCGCGCAGCCGTGCCTTGATCCTCGGCGCCTCGAACAGAGCGAAGAGCACGATGATGAGAACGAAGATGGTTTTCGCTATGCCGCCTCCAAGCTGCTGGAGCGAGCGGGCGAAGAAGCGGAGCACGGCGCCCGGATCGAGCATCTGCTCGATGCCTCCCTCCGGTACGTCGAGTCCCCGATCGCGCAAGGAGGCGCCCAGCGCGCCGAGCGCCGCGCGGATCTTGTCTTCGTAGAGCGGAAGTTCGCGACCCATGGCCGCAACCGAGCTGGTGACGACGATGCCCAGTATCCAGAAGGTGATCACCAGCGCGAGGACGACGATGGCGACTGCGGCGGCCTGCGGGACGCGGTGGCTTTTCAGATAGGAGACCGGCCGGGCGGCGATGATGGCCACAAAAGCGGCTTGAAGAAACGGGACGAGCACCGGGGAAAGCTGCTTGAGCGCGATCACGAGCACACCGACGGCGGCGGCGCCCACCAGGAACCGGAGCACGGGCGAGGCGTCCAGGCGCGCGCGGTCCGGCATAGGCATCACGCGTGGAACGAGGCCAGCACTTGCGCGAGGCGTTCGCGCGCCTGTCTGGCGGCCGGGGCGAGTTTTTCGGGCCCGAGCGGGCGCTGTTCGTCCGGGTCGCGCTCGGTGTCAAAAAACCGGCCGTCTTCATACAGCTTGAAGCGCCGGTCGCGCGCCCAGCGTTCCAGCCTGTAGCGCTCTTTGTCCCAACCGGGGCGCGGATCGTGGTGAAAGAAGAGCCACTCGCGCGGATTGCCCCGCTCGCCCAAGAGCTGAGGCAGGAAACTCCGCCCGTCGAGCGTGACGCCGGGCGGGGTGCCGGCGCCGGCCGCCTCGAGCAGCGTGGGCAGGAAATCCGTGGAGTCGATCAGATCGTCGAGCACGCGGCCTTCGGGGGTGACCCCCTTCCAGTTTGCGACGAGCGGCACGCGGGTACCGGCGTCGGTGGGAAGCCCTTTGCCGCCCCGGATCACCCGGTCGCCGAGCCGGGAGGTGATTTCGCGCGGCGAGCCGTTGTCGCTGGTGAACAAAATGAGCGTACGCTCGCGCAGGCCGAGTGTCTCCAGACACTCCACCAGGCGCCCGATCTCGAGGTCCATGTAGTGCACCATGTCGGCGAAGAAGCGGGGATTCGCCGCGAAGCGGTCACCCGCCTTCCATTCGGGGCTCCATGGCGTGGGGTTGAAGGGGCCGTGGGTGAGCACCATGGAATAAAGCGCAAAGAAGGGGCGCCGCGCGTTGCGCTCGATGAACCGGCTAAGGAAGTCGCAAAACAGGTCGGGGCCGTACTTGCCTTTGGTGTCGTCGCGGTACCGGCCGTTTTCGTAGATGACGGGGTCGGCGTAGCGCGAGCCCTTGGTTTCGGTGTGGTGGGCGTGCCAGAGGGAGAACTCGTCGAAACCGGCCTGCTCGGCGAGCATGCCCTTGCCGCGCCATTCCGGCTCGTAGTCGGGAGGATTGTAACTGAAGAGCTGCCACTTGCCCGCGATGGCGGTCCGGTAGCCGGCCTTTTGCATCCAGTGGCCGAGCGTCCGCTCGGCGGGGTCGAGGATGCCAAAGGCGCGCCAGTTGCGGAAGGTGTATTTGCCGGTGAGCAATTGCGTGCGCGTGGGGGTGCAAAGCGGCAGCGAATAGGCGTGGGTGAAGCGCACGCCGGTGGAGGCGAGCCGGTCCAGGTTCGGTGTCTGATACGAGGCGCCGCCGTAACAGCCGAGGGTCTCGTAGCCGAGATCGTCGGCCAGCACGAGCACGAGATTGGGCGGCGAGGGCGCGTGACGGGCAAGCAGGCCGGGCGCAGCCAGAAATTGCCTCCGCGTGGGCATGGGGTTAAATTCTATCCTAAGGAGGCCAAAATGGAGAGTTCACGGCGGGATTTCATCCGGGCGACGCTGGGCGAGGCTTCGCTGGCGGCGCTGGCCGGCGAGGCCATGGCGCAGCAGCCCGGTCAAGGGCTGCCGACGCGCCGGCTGGGACGCACCAACGTGCAGGTATCGATCCTGTGCCTGGGCGGAGCGCACATCGGTTATGCCGGCCGGGAAGACGAGAAAGAGGCGATCCGCATCATGCACGCCGCCATCGACCAGGGGATCAACTTCTTCGACAATGCCTGGATGTACAACGACGGCTATTCCGAGGAGCTGATGGGGAAGGCGCTGGGGGAGGGCCGGCGCAAGAAAATCTTCCTGATGACGAAGAACTCCGGGCGCGATTACGATTTCAGCAAGCGGTGCCTCGAGGATAGTCTGCGGCGGCTCAAGACCGATTGGATCGATCTCTGGCAGTTCCACGAAGTCAACTACGACAACGATCCGGAGTGGATCTTCGAGCGCGGCGCGCTCAAGGCGGCGCTCGAGGCGCAGAAGGAAGGCAAGGTGCGCTTCATCGGTTTCACCGGGCACAAGCATCCGGAGATTCATCTCAAGATGCTCGACATGGGCTACGCCTGGGCGACCTCGCAGATGCCGATCAACGTGTTTGACCACTTCTACCGGAGCTTCCAGAACCGTGTCGTGCCGGTGTGTCTCAAGAAGAATGTCGGCGTCATTGGCATGAAGAGCCTCGGAGGGGGCCGGAAGGTGGGCCGGATCCCGTCAGCGACCGGGATCACGGCCGAGCAGTGCGTGCGCTTCGCCCTGAGTTTGCCGATCGCCTCGCTGTGCCGGGGCTACGAGACGATGCAGGAGCTCGAGCAGGATCTCAGGATCGCGCGCGACTTCCGGCCGATGGACGAAGGCGAGAAAAAAGAGCTGCTCGCGCTGGCCCGGCCGGAGGCGGGCGACGGCCGGCATGAGCGGTTCAAGTCGACGCAGGCCTTCGACGCCCGCATCTACCGGGAGATGCACGGACTGGCCGACACGGGGCCATAGCGAGGCGGCCGCGCCGGCGGGATGCCTCTCGGCTACGGCAGCGCCTCGAGCGTGCGCTCGATCGCCTCAGGCGCGATGTAAAAATGGGGCGAGAGCCGGATCCAGCCCTGGCGGGGTGAGGCAATGATGCCCTGCTCGCGCAGCGCCTGCACGACGGCGCGGCTGTCGAGCTCCGGTTTCCGGATCGAGACGATGCCCGAGCGGTGCGCCCCGTCGGCCGGGCCGAGCACTTCGTAGCCTTTTCTTTGGGCCCCTTCGCGCAGCCGCTCCGCCAGGGCCAGCACGGCGGCCGCGATCGCTTCGATGGAGACCTCGAGCAGAAATTCGATGGCGGCGCGCAGGCCGAAGCAGCCGATGGTGTTGAGCGTGCCGCACTCGTAACGGCCGGCATCGGGCCTTAGCGTCATGTCGCGCGAGCCGTAATCGGCATAGTTCGCCACGTTCGTCCAGCCGAATTCGACCGGCTCGATCGCGTCCTGTAGTTCTCTGCGGATGTAAAGGATGCCGCAGCCCTCGGGACCGAGCAACCACTTGTGGCCGTCGGCGGCCAGGGCGTCGATTCCGGCGCGCCGGACGTCGACCGGAAAGGCCCCAAGCCCCTGGATGGCGTCGAGGAAGAAGAGGCAGCCGCGCCGGCGGCAGATTTCTCCGTACGCCTCGAGATCGATCCGGTGACCGCTCAGGTAGTTGACATGGCTGACAGCGAGCAGGCGAGCGCCGCGGCAGGCTTCATCCACCGCCTCGAGCGGGTCATAGATCGAGAGCCACCGGAGCCGGACGCCCCGGCGCTCCAGCCGCACCCAGGGGAAATAGTTGGCGGGAAACTCTTCGCGGAAGACAACGGCGACATCGCCGGTTCGCCAATCGAGGCCGTTGGCGACGGTGGCGATACCCTCGGAAGTGTTCTTGACAATGGCGATCTCATCGCCGGAGGCGCCGACGAGGCGCGCGGCCGCCTGGCGGAGGCCGTCGTAGGCGGCCAGCCAGCCGGAATAGTAGTACGAGCCCCACTCGCAAGCCTCCCCGGTCAGGCGCATCATCGCCTCGGCGGCCGGGCGTACCAGCGGGGCGACGGCCGCGTGGTTGAGATAGACCAGTTGCCGGGTCACGGGGAACTCGTCGGCGTAGCGCTGCCAGATCGGCGTCATAGCGGTCGGGTAACCCATGAGCGGGGCCTCACGTTCAATAGCATAGAGGTTCGCAGGCGCTCGCCGCCCGCCGCCTGGGCGATTTTAGAGTCGCCGGCTGAGGGGCGAGCATATAATTAAAGGGGGAGCGGTCCTCGGGAAGGAGTCGCGATGCGGCGTGTCTACCTGCGCAGTTTAGCTTTGGCGGCGGCGCTCATCCTGCTGCCGGTCTGGGTGGCGGCCAAGGACAAGAAAAAGGACCCGGACGAGATCGGCAACCGCGACGTCGGAAAAGGGGTGAATTTTTACTCGCTGGAGAAGGAGATAGCGCTCGGAAAGGCCTACGCACAGGAGATCGAGCGCCAGGCCAAGATCGTGGACGATCCGGTCATCTCCGAGTACGTGAACCGGATCGGCCAAAACCTGGTGCGCAACTCCGACGTCAAGATCCCAGTGACGATCAAGGTGATCGACAGCGACGAGGTGAACGCGTTCGCCTTGCCGGGCGGGTTCTTTTTCATCAACACCGGCCTGCTGCTCAAAGCCGAGACCGAGGCGGAGCTGGCCGGCGTGATGGCGCACGAAATCGCTCACATCGCGGCCCGGCACGGCACGCGCCAGGCCACGCGCGGTCAGATCATCAACCTGGCCTCGATCCCGCTGATCTTCATGGGGGGCTGGACGGGCTACGGGATCCGGCAGGGCGCCAGCGTGCTGATCCCGATCGGCTTCCTGAAGTTCTCGCGGGCCTTCGAAGAGGAGGCTGACCTGCTCGGCTTGCAGTACCTCTACAAGGCCGGCTATGACCCCACGGCGTTCGTCGATTTCTTCGAGAAGCTGCTGGCGGCCGAGAAGCGCAAGCCGGGCACCATGTCGAAGATCTTCTCCTCGCATCCGCCGACGGGCTCGCGCATCACCAATGCGCAGAAGAACATCCAGGAGATTCTCGAGGCCAAGCCGGAGTACGTGGTCACCACCAGCGAGTTCAACAAGGTGAAGGCCCGGCTGGCGATGATGCAGAACCGGCGTGCGCCGGAGGAGGCCGACGCCAACCGCCCGACGCTTCGCAAGAAAGGCTCCGGGCGGGTTGACTCCGAGGGGAACGAAAAGCCGAAGGCCGAGGACGAGGAAGAGCGCCCGACGCTGAAGCGGCGCAACTAGCCGCCCCTTATTCGATAAAGCCCAGGCGGCGGAGCGTCGCCCGGGGTTCGTTGCCTTCGAAAATGCCGATGGCGGCAATCTGACGGCCGTTTTCGAGCGCCACGCCGTACGGCGGGTCTCCGAAAGGAAAGACTTCCCGGAGCTTCGCCGCATCGGAAGAGAGCGGCGCCCGGAGGCCCGAGTCGCTCAGAAATTGGGGGGCGAACTCAGCCCGCGCCGTCGGCACCGCGATGAGACGTATGCCCTTCCAGCGATAACCCGCCATCTCGCGCGCAGCAAACAGGCAATGAGTGCACTCCGGATCGAAGAAGTACAGAAAGATGCGGCCCTCCTCGAGGGAGACGGGCTTGCCCTCGACCAGAATCGAGGCGGGCGCCCGGACGGTCCCGCTCTTGACCACCTGCATCCCGTACGAGGCCAGGGCGAACACGCAGACGGCGCCGAGCACGATGGCGGCGCCTCGCTTGCCTTCGCTTGGCGGAGCCCAGCGCCCTGCGATCAGTGCCAGCGCCAGCATGACCAGATCGCCGATAAAGAAGGCCGGCCCGACGGCGCGCTTGATCCACGGAAAGCAGTTGCACTCCTCACCGCGCAGGGCGCCGTAGTTGACGCCGATGTAGACGATGAAAGCGATCAGCAGCAGCGCGCTGAGCCAGGCGCCCCAGCGCCGATAACGGGGAACGAGCAGCAGCACCGCCGCGAAAGTTTCAGAAATCCCCAGCGCGAGCGCTGCGGGCAAAGCCAGCGCGGCGGGCACGAGCGCCTGGTGAAGGCGGATCGAGGCGCTGATCGGATCGCTCGCTTTCCAGACACCGGCGACCAGCATCAGCGCGGCGAGCAGGAAGGCGGATACGGTGCTCAGAACCAGTTTCCAATCCGAGACGGCTACTGAGCGGCGCACATGGGACGGCTGTACAATACTGTCATCCATGCTGCTTCCCATTTTAGCCCCGTCAGGCGGGGCAAAGCCTTTGAGCAGGGTGGGATGATTCTTTTGCTGCTGGCACTGGCGGCCTCCGGGGGGCGGCTCACCGTGGTCGAGGAGACCCTGCGGCTCGCGCCGGGCGAGGCGCGCGGGGTGAACCTCGTCCTGCGCCAGCGACCCGCTGTCGTCGACATCCGGTTCCGGACCACGGACGGCGACGCGGTGGTTTCCGTCGGCTTGCGAGCTCCGGAAGGCGCCGAAGGAGCCTCCCCAGGGAACTTCGTGCGCGTGGTGAGGGAACAGGCCTCGGCCTCGATCCGTTACCCGGCGCGTTTGCTGGGCGACTACCAGGTGGTCGTCGAGAACCCTCACCGGAGCCGCCGGACGGCGACGGTGGAGCTACGGGTGGAGCTGGGCTTCGAGGAGGCGGGTACGCTGCGTCCGGAAACACTGCCCCCGGAGCGGCGCCGCCTGGTGGTTGCGCTCAGCCTCCTGTTCGTCCTGGTGGTGGTCCTCTGGACCGGCCGGCGGCTGCTCGAGGCTATAGCGAGGCGAAGACGCGACGAGCAATTTCCGCGGTTCTGGTGATGTCCTCGTCGGAGTGGGCGCTCGAGACAAAGCCGGCCTCGAACTGCGAAGGCGCCAGATAGATTCCTTGCTCGAGCATGGCCCGGTGGAACCGGGCAAACCGCGCCGTGTCGGCCCGGCGCGCCGACGCATAGTCGGTCACCGGCCGGTCGGTGAAGAAGAAGGTGAACATGGAGCCGACGCGGTTGACGGTGATCCCGGCGGGAACGTCCGCGGTCAGGCATGCGGTCTTGCGGTCCAGCTCCTCGTAGACCTCCGGGTGGCGCTTCAGGTGGTTCAAAACGGCCAGGCCCGCGCTGACGGCGAGCGGATTGCCGGAAAGTGTGCCGGCCTGATAGACCGGCCCCGAGGGCGCCACCCGCGACATGACATCGGCCCGGCCGCCGTAGGCGGCAATGGGCAGCCCGCCGCCGATCACTTTCCCCAGCGTGGTCAGATCCGGGCGGATACCGTAAAGCTGCTGGGCCCCGCCGAAGGCCAGCCGGAAGCCGGTCATGACTTCGTCGAAGATTAACAGGGCCCCGTAACGCGCGGTTTCGCGCCGGAGGCATTCCAGGAAGCCGGGCGCCGGAGGCACGCAGCCCATGTTGCCTGCCACCGGCTCCACGATGACGGCGGCGATCTCGTCGCCGCGGCGCCGGAAGGTCTCCTCCACCGCCTCGATAGAGTTGTAGGGCAGGGCGATGGTGGTGTCCGCGAAGGCGGGCGGCACGCCGGCGGTGTCCGGAATGCCCAGCGTCGCCACGCCGGAGCCCGCCTTCACCAGCAACGAATCGACGTGGCCGTGATAGCAGCCCTCGAATTTCACGACCAGGTGCCGCCCCGTGAAGCCGCGCGCCAGCCTGAGAGCGCTCATGGTGGCCTCGGTGCCGGAGTTGACCAGCCGGACCATCTCAACCGCAGGCATCGCTTCGCGGATGAGCTCGGCCAGCAGGACCTCACCCTCCGTGGGGGCGCCGAAGCTGGTGCCGATCTCGAGCACGCGCCGCAAGGCTTCGATCACCTCCGGATGCCGATGGCCGAGCAGCAGCGGCCCCCAGGAACCGACGTAGTCGGTGTAGCGGTTACCGTCCACGTCCCAGACGTAGGCTCCCTCGCCCCGGGCGAGAAACGGCGGTGTGCCGCCGACGCTCCGGAAGGCGCGGACGGGCGAGTTCACTCCTCCGGGAATCACGCGCTGGGCTCGTTCGAGCAGGGCTTCCGAACGGGTAAGATTCATGGCTGCGTTTCGGTGGGAAGCAATCGCCGGAAGAAGAAGCTCCAGAGGATCTCCTGGAGCGTGCCGTTCAGGTTGCGCAGGAGCCGCTCTTTCAGGTTCTGATAGGGCAGGGTGCCGGCGAACAGGTCCTCCACGACACTGAGGAATCGCGGGCTGCGGCGCATGAATTCGACCATGCGTGCGGGCACGCTCGAAAACAGCAACTTGTCGAGGAAGAAGCGCTTGGCGAGCCGGGCGCCGAACTCGAGATCGGCGGCAAAGTCCCAGGTGAGCAGCGAGCGGTAGGTCCAGGGCTTCTCGGCGGGCGCGTGCGCCTCGTCGATCACCACCTGGCTGGCCAGGTCCGCTGACCGGATGGCGTAATAGAGTCCTTCGCCGGTAATCGGATCGACCAGCCCCCCGGCGTCGCCGACCGCCAGCCAGCCCTCGCCGGCGACGCGGTTGCGCCGCCAGGCGCTCGGCGACAGCGACGGCAGCATGTGGCCGTAGAACTGGGCATCTTTGAACGGGATGCCGCGTTCGAGCATGAAGCGCTCCAGGCGGCGCCGCAGTTGCGCGGCCGGTTCGCCCTTGCCGCCGATGCCCACCGAAAGGTGGCCGCAGCGAGGGAAGACCCAGATGTAGCCCTCCAGGCCCTGGAGGAACTGGATGTCAATGTGTTCCTGCTCGGCAGGCACCCAGTAGCCGAGCGTGTACATGACGTTCTCGGCGCTCCACTGGGTGCCGACCTCGCGCAACGAGTTGCGGGCGCCGGTGGCGATGATACAGAAATCGGCTTCGAGCGTGCCGGCCGTGGTGCGAACCCGCCAGCCGCGGTCCGTGCGAATCAGTTCGCGCACCCGCGCCTTCTCGATCTGCGCCCCGGCCCGCTCCGCTCGCTCTAGCAGCATGCGGTTGAGGTCCAGCCGCGAGTAAATGACCAGCGGGCGGCTCAGCCTCATGCGGCAGGCGCCCGTGCCGGAAGCGGCGACGAATGCCTCGCTGACCAGCTTCTTCGGGATGTCGTTGTCGATCAGGAACGGATACTGGTTGTAGGCCTTGTAAGTGATGCCCCCGCCGCACGGTTTCTCCCAGGCGAGCTTCTCGTCGAAGACGACGGTGCGCAGCCCGGCCCGCGCCAGCCGTTCGGCGGCGAAGGCGCCCGCAGGCCCACCACCAAGCACGGCGATACGCTTCATGGTTTGGCGGGCGCAGGCGAAGCCTCACCCACGGGAGGATGGCCCGGCGGAAGGGTGCCGGAAGGTTGCCCCATGCCCTGATGCGGATTATCCGGCTGATCGATCCCTTCGTGGGCGCCGCCTCCCGCCCCTTTCTTCGTTGTGACCACCCAGCGGCTGCCCTGCCGCTCCAGCGTATATCGCATCTGCATCACCGACGCCGGGTCGGTGGAGCCTTTCGGCCGGAAAGAGACGACCGCGTCGGCCTCGTCGCCCCGGAAGGCCACCGAGGCCACCTCGACATCCATGGAGCCGATATCGAGCCCGGCGCGCCCCGCCAGGTGGCTGATGACACCCTGGCGGACGGCTTCGGCAGTTTGAACGTTACGGTTGCAGCCGCTCGCGACCAGGAAGACCGCTAGCGCCACGGCCGGCCCAGCTTTTCTCACATGACTGATTATACGCCATCACTCTGGTCCGGTCTTTGATAGCTTGGGCAAGATGGCGAGATTTTTTGTCCTCGTAACGTTTCTGGTAGCGACGCCGCTGGCTGCCCCCTCGGCCGAAAAACGCCCCATGACGCCTTTGGACGTGGTGAAGCTCCGGAGGCTGGATGAGTTTGCCGTCTCGCCTGACGGGCGCTGGCTGCTGTACTCGCAAACCATCCCGAACTGGGACAAGGGGCAGAACTACACCGATCTGTTCCTCGTCCGTACCGACGGCGCCGGACACCGGCAGATGACCTTCACGCCCGAAGCGGACGAGACGCCGTTCGCCTGGGGGCGTGACTCAGAGACCTTCGCCTTCCTGTCGGCCCGGGACGGAAGCCGCAACAAGCAGATCTATCTCCTGAATGTCGGCGGCGGGGAGGCGCGCCGGCTGACCGAGGAGCGGGAAGGCGTGGAACGCTTTGCCTTCAGCCGCGACGGCCGCTGGATCGCCTATCTCGGCGGCGCGCAGGATCATCGGACCCTGAAGCTGATCGATCTCGGACAACCGGGCTACCCAACGCGTGAGCTGATCAAGCACGAGACGCCGGTCGAGGAGTTCGTCTGGCATCCATCGAGCCGCACGATCTACTTCACGGCGGCGGATCGCGACGAATCGATTCACAGGCGGCGGGCCAGGCTCGGCTTCGACGTCAAGGTCAATGCGCTCGAGCCCTCGCCCCGCAACGTCTATGCGATCGACATCGCCGGCACGGCCGGGAAGCGCCTTACTTCCCTCGGCGAGTTCGTCCTCAGTGGACTTCAGATCTCCCGCGACGGCCGCTGGCTGGCCTGCACCGGCAAGCCCACACACCGGTATGCCACCGACTGGGACAAGGAGGTCTTCCTGATCGAATCCGCCACCGGCGCGCTGCGAAGAATCACCGAGAACCGGCAGAGCGAAACCGACGTGCAGTTTTCACCGGACTCGCGCTGGCTGGTCTACACGCTTCCGGAGGGCGGCGAGGAGCACCGCGCCAGGCGTGTCCATCTCGTGAGGACCCAGGGAGACGAGCGGCGGAAGCTCTTCGAAGGCTGGGAGCACGACGGCGCTGCGGGTTTTTTCCACCCTGCGGGCGACGCGATCTATTTCGCCACGACCGTGGGCGTGAACCGGCAGGCCTGGCGAATCCGGCTCGCGGGCGGCGCCCCGGAGGTCCTGACCCGCGGGGACCAGTTCCTCAACCTCGCCTTCGACCACGACAGCGGGCGGCTGCTCATCCGGCGCAGCACGCCGGCTCAGCCGGAGGAGATCTTTACGGCGCGGCTCGATGAGCTGGGCGACTTCCGCCGCTGGACGCGCCTGACGCAGCTTAGTGAACAGGTGGAGCCGTTCCTGCTGGCCGAATACGAAACCGTGCGGTGGAAGTCCTCCGACGGGGTCGAGGTCGAGGGGCTGTTGATCAAGCCGGTGAACTACAGGCCGGGCGAGCGCTATCCGCTGATCGTGCAAGTTCACGGCGGGCCGGCCGGCACCTCGACCAATTCCTTCAGCGGCTCCTACGTCACCTATCCGCACGTGCTGGCAGGTGCCGGCTATGCCGTCTTCCAGCCCAACTACCGCGGCTCGAGCGGCTACGGCGAGACCTTCCGGCGCCAGATTGCGGGCGATTACTTCCGGCAGGGTTTCGACGATATCATGACCGGGGTGGATTTCCTCATCGCACGAGGCATCGCCGATCCTGACCGGCTGGGGCACATGGGCTGGAGCGCCGGGGGGCACTGGTCGAACTGGGCGCTGGTGAAGACCGACCGCTTCAAGGCGATCGCCACGGGGGCCGGCGCGGTGAACTGGATCTCGATGTACGCCCAGACGGACGTCCAGCGCACGCGTGAGTTCTACTTCCGGGGAACACCTTACGAGAATGAGGAACACTACCGGGCCGTTTCCCCGCTGACTTACATTCGCAACGCCAAGACGCCGACGCTGATCCTCTGCGGCACGGACGATCCGCGCGTGCCGAATGCGCAGAGCCGCGAGCTGTATATCGCGCTCCAGAAGCTGGGCGTGCCGGTGGAGTATCTCGAGTTTCCGGGTATGGGGCACGCCATCACCAAGCCGCGCTACCAACTGGTGAAGATGATGGCGGAGCTCGCCTGGTTCGACCGTTGGCTCCGGGGCGCGCCGGGCTGGCTCGACTGGGAGAAGGTACTCGAGACGCTGCCGGCCGGCGCGCGGGGCGCCTCTTCCGGGACGCCGTAACGGTTGCGGGCAACTTCGATTTCGATCCCTTTTTTTTACAATCAGTTAGAGAAATCCAGCCGAGGTGCGCCATCCTCCGGCGGGAGATAATGAGGGCGGCGCGCCGGGTGTCGGCGCGCAATCCATCCTTCCCTTTCGAAAGGAGGTAAATCTGTGCCTTTTATCAGCAAACCCAAAGAGCTGAGTGTGCCGGACGAGCCCTTTTATCCCGTCGAGAAGCTGTTTCTGTTCGACCGGCACACCCGGGCCACCTGGGAGCAAGCCTTCGGCGAGCAGGCGCCGCCCTGGAACAAGGACCGCCGCATCAAGCGCTGGGCCGATACGACGGCGCTTGAGCGGGTTTCCGATCCGGACAACGAGCTGGTCGAGTACACCTGGTTTGACCACGCTACCGCCAGTTTCAAGAAGATATCCTTGACAGCGCGCGAGGCGGCGACGCCCAACCTTCCCGGCAAGTACGTTTATCCGAAGTATCAGATCGCTCCGACGCCGGCAGTTGTTGTCGGCCCGCCCCCAATCGAGCCGTTAGCTATCCGGCCCGAGATTCTTTGTCATCGTGCCGAGGCCGAGGCGCTAAAGAATGAGCTCGGCGGCGAGGAGGTGGTCGAAGGGCTGACCTTCACGACGGGGCCATACCGGATCGACTGGCGGGGTGAGACGCGCCGGCAGTGGCTGATCAAGATCGGTGGAGACTACCACAACGCGGGGACGCTGCTGCTCCTGAAGAACTCGGGCGGCGTGGGCGCTCCCGGCAAGTGGGAGAAGACGCGCACGGGGCCGGTGTGGGTGAGCTTCGCGCAGGATACGGGCGAACAGGACCCGCGTCCCGAGATCCCGATTCCCTGCCGGCCCCTCGATCCTGTCGAGGCCATCTACCGGACGCCGTTCGGCGTGGTGATCTACCGCAAGGACAAGGAATCGCCCTATAACCCGAAGCCGGCGGCGCAGGGCGGCTTGACGGCCGAGCAGGCGGCGACGCTCGCCCGCATCGACGCCAACGTCCAGCAGTTGCTGGCGCTCAGTCTCGTCCAGAACAAGTGAGCGAGTAATTGCGGGAGGGAGCGGGGGACGCGGCCGGCCTTCCCCGCTCCTTGCTCCCGCCCGTATGCTCTTTCCGCGGCATTACCGGGCTGTCACTTTGCGGTGTGCGGCGAGATGCTGCTCCAGAATCGCGCGCACTGCGGCGCGCCCGGCCTCATCGAGCGGCGTCACATAGGGCCGGCCGGTAGCCCGCTCGCAGATTCCCAGGTAACGCATCGCCTCGTCAAAAGCCCCCCAAATCGCGCCGTAGCGGAAGATCTCCCACACCCGGATAAGATCCTGCTGGAGCCGGCGCGCCTCCTCGATATCCCCTCCACGGAAGGCTTCCCAAAGAGCGACCGCCAGGTGTGGGCACACATTGTAAAGTCCTCCCACGGAGCCGTGGCAGCCCATCTGGAGGGCCGTGAGCGCCAGGTGCTCGCTTCCGGCGCAGACGGCAAAGCCATCTCCACCGGGACGCGCCGCCTCTAGAATCGCCTGAAGCTTGATGCAATCGGTGTCGCTCACCTTGATCCCCGCGAGCGTGGGAATCGCGCGGCGGAGCTCGGCGATCGTCTCGGGGGCGATCGGGTTCTTGGTGAGCGCCGGATTGTCGTAGAGAATCACCGGGACGGAGACCGCCGCGGCCACCTCGCCGAAATAGGCGATCAGATGCTCCTGGCGCGCCAGGTAATAGAAGGGAGGCAACAGGGCGATGTAGTCCGGACCTTCGCGGGCGATGCGGCGCGCCAGCCGCAGAGCGCGCGCCGTACCCGTCTCGCCGACACCGGCGATGACTGGCACGCGGCCGCGCGCCGCCGAGACGATGATTCCGACTGAGCGAACCTGCTCGTCGTCGGTGAGGAAGGCGAAACCGCCCATGGAGCCGTTGGCGTAGAGGGCATGAACGCCGGCCTCGAGAACCCAGCGGACCAGGCGGTGCAGGCCCGCCTCCTCGACGGAGTCGTCGTGGGCGAGCGGGGTGCCGAGCGCACAGATGATGCCGCCGAGCGCCATCGCTCCATTGTAGAATACTGCCGACAGTCTTCTAGATGAGCTCCCCGGCCTCCCTCGGTGAAGGACGCACCCCGCTGGTGCCCAGCCGCGGCATCTGTTCCCGCCTCGGGCTCGCCGAGCTGCACTTCAAACTCGAAACCGTCAACCCGACCGGCTCCTATAAGGACCGCTTCATCGCCGCCGAGCTGGCCCATCTGGCGCCGCGCGCGCCGCAGGCCATCATGGCCACCTCTTCGGGAAACACCGGGTCGGCGCTCGCCGCTTACGCGGCCCGATACGCCATCCGGTGCCTCATCCTGGTCAATGAGCACGCCCCGGAGGGCAAGTTGCTTCAGATGAGGGCTCATGGCGCCAGGCTGGTCCGTGTCCGCGGCTTCGGAAGTTCGCCAGAGGTGACACAGCAGGTCTTCGACCTGCTACGGCGCTTCCAGGCGGAGGCAGGCCTGCCGTTCGTCGTCTCGGCCTACCGGTACTGTCCGGTAGGGATGCAGGGTGTCGAAGATCTCGGCCGGGAGCTGGTCGAGCAGACACGCGGCGCGCCGGCTCATGTCTTCGTTCCGGTCGGCGGGGGCGGCCTTTACACTGCCGTCTGTCGCGGGCTCCGCCGCCGCTGGCCGGTGCATGCCGTGCAGCCGGAGGGCTGCTCGACCGTCGTGGCCGCCTGGCGGCGCGGGGACGACGCCATCGTCCCCGTCACGAGCACCACGCGCATCAGCGGCCTCAGCGTGCCATTCGACATCGATGCCTCCCTGGCGCTGGCCGAGCTCCGCGCCACCGGCGGCACGGGCATTACCGTTACCGACGGGGAGATCTACGCCGCCCAGCGGATGCTGGCTGAGCTCGAAGGCATCCTGGCCGAGCCGGCGGGGGCGGCGGCGCTCGCCGGTCTGCTCAAGCTCGTCGAACAGGGCATCTTCGACCGCGGGGATCGGGCCATCTGCCTGGTGACCGGTAGCGGCTTCAAGGATCCGGAATCGCTGGCGGGGCTGGCGGCAGCGGGCGAGGAGCTCATGGTAAGTCTGGGGGAGTTGCCGGAGTTGATCCGCGAGCGTATCCGGTCATGAATCTCGCAGGTAAGGTCGCTATCGTCACCGGGGGCGGAACTGGTATCGGATTCGGAACCGCTCGGGTGCTGGCGCGCTACGGCGCCCGGCTCGTGCTGGCGCAGAAAGGAGTCGCCGTTGCCGAGGAGGCGGCGCGCAGCCTGGAGGGCGCTGAGCTGTTGTGCGTGGAAACGGACGTGGCGCGCCGGGCAAGCGTCGATTCCATGGTGCAGGCGGCGCTCGAGCGCTTTGGCTGCATCGACATTCTGGTGAACAACGCCGCCGTGACCGGGCTGGCGGCGGTGGCGGCGTTTCTGGACTGTCCGGAGAGCAAGCTCGACGAGATCCTCGACGTGAACCTCAAGGGCGCTTTCCATTGCGCCCAGGCCGTGGCGCGCCAGATGGTGCGTGCGGGCCGCGGCGGCGCCATCGTCAACATCAGCTCTGTGGGCGCTTTTGCCGCGCAGGAGCTGGCGTCGGTCTACTGTGCGAGCAAGGCGGGCCTGACGGCGCTGACGCAGGCGCTGGCGGTGGAACTAGCGCCCCATGGTATCCGGGTGAACGCCGTGGCGCCCGGCGACATCGAGACGCGGGCGAGCGCCGACATCGTCGCCGAGCTCAAAGCGGCCGGCGCCACGGGGCGCTACCTGCGGGTGACGCCGCTCGGCCGCCGGGGCCGGCCGGAGGAGATCGGCGAGGCGGTGGCCTTTCTGGCCTCGGAGGCGGCCTCGTTCATCACCGGGACGACGCTGGTGGTGGACGGAGGCTTCCTGGCGTACTGAGCTAGCCAATCTGTCGACAGACAGATATAATATCGACCGATGCGACAGTTCCTGCTTCTCGTTGCCGCTCTCGCCGCGGCCGCGCCGCCCGAGACGGGCGTGGTGGCCCGCTCCGATGGCGCCGCGTTTCACCGCAACACCATCCCGCAAGTGGCTCGCCTGAGCGACGGACGCCTGCTGTGCGTCTTCGGAGTTTACGCCAAGGATTCCACGGACGGCCGCATCATGGGGAGCTTTTCCACCGACGGCGGGCGCACCTGGTCGGCGCCGCGCCTGCTCATCGATGAGCCCGGCATGAACGACGGCGACCCCAATATCCTGGTGGACGGCGACCAGGTCTTCGTCTACGCCACGCGCGTCAAGATCCCCAACACCATCGACAAGGCCTGGACCTTCATGGTGCACAGCCGGGACAGCGGCGCCACCTGGAGCCGGCCACAGGAGATCTTCATTCCGCGGCAGTACACACCCGGCAAACAGCACAACGCCATCAAGCTCTCCGACGGCACCTACGCCATGGGCATCTCCTGGGACCTGTGGGCCGAAAAAGGCATGGCGGCGCGCACCGAGGGCGAAATGGTGCTCTCGAGCGGTCTGCTCAAATCGCGCGACGGCATCAAATGGACGCTCCACGGCAATCTGACGGCATTCATCGAGAAAGAGACGCCGGGGGCGACCAACGGCCTGGCGGAGCCTTCGATCGTCGAGCTCGCTCCAGGCGAGCTCCTCGTGATTCTCCGCTCCGGCGGCTCGCGCCACTGGGAGAGCCGGAGCACCGACTACGGCGCAACCTGGTCGGAGCCGAAGCCGAGCGCGCTCATCGGCCACAACACGCCGACGGCCCTGTGGCGCCTGGAGGAAGCGCCCGGCGAGATCGTCGCCGTCTGGAACAACTCGCCCATCAACCGGTTTCCACTCACGGCCGCCTTGAGCGCCGACGGCGGCAGAACCTTCACCCGGCCGAAGATTCTGGCCAACCCAATCGGCTACCAGGTCTCCTATCCGGGCCTCACGCAGGCTTCTGATCGCACCATCGTCGCTGTCTGGCAGCAGGCTCTTCCCGACGGCGGGCGCGACATCCGCTGGGCGCGCTTCACACGCGAGTGGCTGCTCGCGCCCGGCGAATAAGGATGCGCCCGGAAGAGTTTCGCCCCGCCGAGCTCGCCCGCCGCGCCCGGCACGCGCTCACGCTCGAGTTCCGCGCGGGGGCTCAGGCGCTCGAGTTGCCCATCCTGGTGGTGCGGGGAGGCGGGCCGGGGCCCGTGCTGGTGGCGTCGGCCGGCGTGCACGGCGACGAGTACGAGGGCATGCGAGCGATCCTGGAGACGGTGGCGGCGCTCGAGCCGGCCGATCTGCGGGGCGACCTCATCGCCGTGCCGGTAGTCAACGTAGCGGCCTTCCGCGGGCGCATGCGGCGCTCCCCGCTGGACGGCGCGGACCTGGCGCGCGTTTTCCCGGGGCGTCCCGACGGATCGCCGTCGGAGCTGCTGGCGTGGCACTTTGACCGGTTCGTGCTGGCCCGGGCGGACTTCTACGTGGACCTCCATAGCGGGGGCATCACCTGGGAGATGCCGCTGCTGGCCGGCTACGAGGCCTCCGATGACCGCGCACGCGCCGCCGCGCTCGCCTTCGGCGCGCCGGTCGTCTGGGCTCATCCGGAGATTCCGCCGGGGCGCACGGTCTCGGCGGCACGAGCCCGGGGCATTCCCTGGATCTATGCCGAGGCGCGAGGTGGCGGGCGCATTCATCCACAGGATCTGGCCGTTTACCGGCGAGGGCTGGTGAACCTCATGCGCCACCTCGGCATGCTCGCCGGCCCGCCGGAGGCCTCACCGCCCGAGGTCGAGCTCTACGGCGGCGGCGACACCGATGCGAGCCTGTGCTCGGGCGCCGAGGGGCTGCTGGTGGCCGAGGTCGGCCTGCTCGAGCAGGTCGAAGCGGGGCAGCGCCTCGGCCGGCTGGTGGATCTCCTCGGGCGCACGATCGAGGAGTACCGGACACTGCGGAGCGGCCGCGTCGTGCTGATCCACGCCTGCCCGCAGGTCCGCGCGGGCGAGCCGGTCTTCCTGGTGACCGGCCCAGGGACGCCGCCCCGGTAAGCCGGCCGCGAGGCTATTCCCCTCCGAGCCGCCGCGAAGCGAACCGGTCCGGCTCGCTCCAGCGCAGGCGGATGTGGTCGAAGATGACGTCGTCGGCGCTGCGCTTGAGCTTGCCGGCCACGTAGTCGACCAGAGGCCGGTGTGAGTCGAGAATCATCCGCATCTTCTCGGCCTTCGGCTTGGTGAGCAGGGCATAGGCGAACAGCGGGGCGGTCAGGCCGGCGAGGGTCCTTTCGAGGTACTCATTGCCGCTGCCGGCCCAGATGGTGCGGTGGAATTCGAGATCGAGCTGCGTGGCCTCTACCGCCGGGCTGCCGCTCGCGCGCTCCATCCGGTCGGCGAGCTGCTGCAAGCGCCGGAGGATCTGCGGCGTCGCCCGCGCGCGGCACAGCCGCAGCGCTTCGGCCTCCAGCACCAGCCGCAGGCTGTTGATCTTCTGCACCTCCTCTTCGTCCAGGCTGACGACGAACATGCCGCGGCGCGGCCGGTTCACCACCAAGCCGCGCTCTTCGAGTTGCTGCAAGGCCTCGCGGATCGGCGCCCGGCTCACCTGCCACTGGCGCGCCAGCGCGCTTTCGTTCAACCGGTCGCCCGGCTTGAGCTTGCCGGTGAGGATCGCCTCGGTGAGCAGGGTGGCGATGTCCTCGCGCAGAGTGGTCGGCTTGAGATCGGCTACCAGGCTCTCGATTGGCATACCTCACCCATAAAGAGACGCGACTGGAACGCGCACCATGCTGATGCGGATCAGTCGCGCCGGAACCTTGTCGGCCGCCAGGTAAGCCAGGAGCACGTGGTCTCCGGCAAATTCGATTGCGGTGTAGCAGTAGAAGCCGCCGGGCGAATCCTCGAGATTCCGGCGCCGGATCCAGCTCCGGCCTTCGTCCTCGGAAATCGCCAGGGTGAGCGGCGTGCGCGATCCTTTGCGGCGGGCCTCCGCGGTTGCGCCGCTGTGGTCGTTCCAGACGGCCAGGAGGTGCCCCGTCCGGGGAATGCGTTCGATCGAGGCGGGCGAAGTGGGCGAAAGCAACGGCGATGGCCCGGCGCTGCTCCAGTGCTCGCCCCCATCGTCGGAATAGGCCACGTACTGGCTGCCGAGGTCGGTCCGGCAGAACATCATCAGGCGGCCGTCCTTGAGTTCGACGATGCCCGGCTCCTGCAAGCCCGCCTTGCTGTCCTTGTCCGGGCACTCGATCGTGTCGCGGCTGCGGCGCCAGGTGCGCCCGCCGTCGTCGGAGAGGTAGCACATGGCGACGCCCCGATAGGTGAACTTGCCTGCCGAGGTGTGGAGCGCCACCGGCAGGATGATGCGCCCGCCGGCGAGCTGGACGGCGCGGTCGTTGTTCATGACAAAGTATCCGGCGTCGGGCGTGCAAGGCACCGGCTCGCTCCAGGTGCGCGCCTCATCGGAAGAGAACCGCCCCAGCACCTGACAGTCCACGAGCGAGTTCTTGCGCAGATAGAACAGCCCGATGCGCCGGTCGGCCAGGCGCAGGAAGGAGACGCTCATGACGTTCTGCGCGCCCTCGCCCGCGACAAGCGTTTCGTCCTTTGCGCTCCAACTCCTGCCGCCGTCGCTCGAGGAGCGGGATTCGATCGTCGCGGGCGCGTGGTCTTCGCCGTCGCCGCCGAAGCGCGTGTAGGCGAACAGGAGGCGGCCGTCGCGCAGCCGGATGAAATCGCCTTCCGAATTCCGGGGATTGCCGGGACCGGGCGCGAGATCGAGGACGACTTCGGGCTTCGCTGCGGAGGCGGCCCGGCGCCGGGCCGCGCCGGCCGCCAGCAGGGACATCAGGTGCCGTCGGGTCATCGCCATTAGAAAGCGTAACGCAGCACGAACTGCATGATGCGCGGTGCGCGCGTGCTCGAGATGACGCCGAACTGCGCCGGCGCCTCCAGGTTCACCCCCGCCTGCCCCCACTGCGTGTGATTAAAGGCATTGAAAGCCTCCCAGCGCAGTTCGAGCGTGTGGCCCTCGCGGATCTGGGTGTCCTTGAAAAGTTGCAGGTCGAAGTTGTTGACTCCGGCGCTCACCAGAATGTTGCGGCCCGCGTTGCCCACCCGCCGATCGGCGCCGCCGGCGGCGAGCAGGCGGAAGGCGTTGACGTCATAGAAACGCTCGATGGTGCGCTGGGATTTCGGCAGGTTCCCGTCGCCGACGCGGTCCGGCCGCGCCGTGCAGGCGGCGGCGCAAATTCCGGTCCGTGACAGCGCCATCGAGGGCGATTGCGGCAGTCCGGTCTGGAAGAAGGTCATGCCGCGGACGCCCCAGCCGCTGATGAGCTTGTCGGCGGCGCCGGTGACGCCTCCGAGCAGCGCGCGATTCCGCCCGATCGGCAACCGGTATTCATAGGCCGCCGAAAAGCGGTGCGGGGCGTTGAAATCCGAAGCTCCCTTGGCCGTGTTGCGGTTGAGGGGGTCGGTCCACTGCGGGATCTGGTTCAGTGTCGAGGCCAAATCGAGCGACTTCGACCAGGTGTAGGCGATCAGGTAGGACAGCCCATGCGTCATCCGCTGCTCGAGCTTGACGCCGAGGCCGTGGAACCAGCTCCGCCCCCAAGCGTCGATCGCCTGGATCCGGGCGAACATCGGATAGGGCAGCAGCGCCTGGACGTTGCCTGGGCCGGGCGCCCGAAAGTTGATGTTGTCAAAGACGAGGAGATTGACGCCGCCGGCGCCCTGATAGAGCGCCTCGAAGACGAGCGTGCGGCTGAGCTGCTGTTGGACGCCGAAGTTCCACTGCTGAATCTTGCCGTACGGGAACTGGCGCGAAAGGAACGGGAACAGCGTCAGCGGGGCGTTGCGCAGCGTCTCCTCGGCGGCCGTGGCTCCCTCGGGGTTCCACGACAGGTTCGGCGTGCGCGGGTCGGCCGTCCAGATGGGCCGGAGCGTGTTCGGCGCAAAATCGTTCGAGGAGGCCGTCGAGGGCATCTGCGGGGCGTCGAAGTAGATGCCGTAGCCGCCGCGCAGCACGGTCCGCGAGAACAGGTTGTAGGCGAAACCGATGCGCGGCTGGAAGTTGTTCAGGTCGGCGTCGTAGGGGCGGTCCTTGTCGATGTAGCGGATCTTGACGTCCGGCCGGATGCGGGTATAGAAATCCTTGATCGCGGCGATGTTCGTGGCCTTGTTGGAGACCAGCATCTCGCCGGTCCTGACGTCGAAGCCGAGCCCGGCGTTGTCGGCCTGCCTGAGCGCGCTCTCGGCCTCCCAGCGCAGTCCGAGGTTCAACGTCAGCCGGCTGGTGAGCTTCCAGTCGTCCTGGAAGTAGAGGGCGCCGTAGTTCAGGCGGGAATTCCACAGCGTGGCGCGCGCGGTTTTGCTGACGGTCGAGGCAAAGCCGAGCAGATAGTCGGCGAGGTTGTCGTTCGTGTAGCGGTTGGCGAAGCTGAAGCTGCCGTTACCGCCGGTGTAGAACATCCAAGTGCGGATGTTCCGCAGTTCCCCGCCGAATTTGACGGTGTGGCGGCCGCGATTCCACAGCAGGCCGCTGAGCACCTGATACTGATTCATCGTGCGGTAGTTCGGCGTCACTTCACTCGGGAAAAGATAACCGGAGACGCCGACGCTCGGCGCCGCCCAGAAAAGCGGGTCGCTCGCCGCCATCGTGTTGGTGATGCCGAGCGGCGTGATCATGTCCTTCCGGAATGAGTTCAGCGTACCCAGCCGATTGCGGTAGCGCGTGAATCCGAGCGTCAGGCTGTTGACCAGGCTCGGAGTGAGGACGCGGTTCCAGTGAAGGCTGGCGCTCTGCGCGCGGAGGCGGAAGTCGCGCCCTCCGGAGTTGGCCGGCGGCGGCAGCGTCGGGGGCGTGCGCAACCGCTCCTCGTTGAACAGGTAGCGGCCGTAGAGCGTGTCGCGCGTGCCCAGGTTGTAGTCCAGGCGGCCCACTGCGTAGTCGCGCTCGGTGCGGCCCGAGGGGACGTTGTTGAAGATGAAATTCCGCGGGGGATCCTGGGGGTTGTTCGGCAGCGGCAGCAGCTCGATGACGCCGGCCGAGATCCGGTCAAAGCGGCTGCGGGGGATGGTGTTGTTCGGGAAGGGAACGCGGTTGGCGAGCGGATCGACGATGGCGGTCGAAAGCACGCCCTGGCGCTCGGCCTCGGTCGGCACGCGGCCCACCGGGGGATTGCCGGTCGCCGCCTCGCGGAAGCCCTCATAGTTGCCGAAAAACAGGAGCTTGTCGCGCACGATCGGGCCGCCGAGCGCGCCGCCGAACTGGTTGCGCTTGAGCGGATTGACCCGGTTGGCGAAGAACGGCCTGGCGTCGAACTTGTCATTGCGCAGGAACTCGTAGAGCGAGCCGTGAAATTGGTTCGTGCCGCTCCGGGTGGCGACGTTGATGATGACGCCGCCGCCGCGGCCGAACTCGGCCGGCGCCAGGCCGGTCTGCACGCGGAATTCGCTGATCGCCTCCACTGAGGCGCCGACGGCGAAGCTGTTGCGGCCGCTCTCGCGATTGTCGACGCCGTCGATCTGGTAGTTGTTCTGCTCCGGGCGCTGGCCGGCGGCCGCGGGCATGGGCGATTCACGGTTGATCTCCGTGGAGCGGAAGTCGTTGGTGGCGGGGATAGCCATCGGCGCCAGGAAGGTGAGCTGGAGGAACTGGCGCGCACTGAGCGGCAGGCTCACCACCTGTTCGCCCTTGATCACTTCGCCGGCCTGCGAGGTCTCGGTTTCGAGCAGCGGCGCGCGTGTCTCGACCGTGATCATGTCGGTGACCGAGCCGAGCTCGAGCGTGAAGTCGACGGAACGCACTTGCAAGATCTCGATCCTCACGCCGGTCTGGGTCTGCGTCTTAAAACCCTCCTTTTCGACCGTCACCGAGTAGGTCCCGGCGGGGAGCAGGGAGACGCGGTAGAGCCCTTCGCCCGAACTTTCGGTGGAGCGCATCAGGCCGGTGGCTTCGTTGCGGGCGGTGATGAGAGCGCCGGCGACGACGGCGCCCGAGGGGTCGCGGACGGTGCCGGTGATGGCGCCCGTCGTGTTCTGGGCGGGCGCCGGAAGCGAGGCGAGGAAGGCCCACAGGGCCCTGGCCAACCAGGGAAGGCGGCGGTGCGACATCGCAAGACCTCCGTTTTGGGATGGCCCTATTTTGTCACACCGTCGACAGATTTGCAATGGCGCGCCGCCCCCAGCACCGCCGCCGTCGCCAGGCCCGCCGCGAACCCGCCCGGCACCAGCCAGGTGAACGAGATCGGCTGCTCGAGCCCCAGCCAGCCCGAGCCAAAGGCCACCAGCACTCCCCAAGACGTCCCCACCAGGAAGCCCGCCGTGGCCGCTACGGCCCCCACCCCGGGCAGCAGCATCCCGGCGAAGAACAGCACCGCCAGCGGGCCGACGAAGATGTGATTGAGCCGCTGGCTGAGATCGATCAGGTTCCAATCCGTCCGCTGAACGGCCCAGGCGGTCAACAGGGCCAGACCCACGGCCCCCGCCCCCGCCACGGCCGAGACGGCCTTGGCGAAGAGGAGCGCGCCTCGCTCGTCGCCTGGCTTCCGCCACCGGCCGGCAAGGTCCTGCGAGACCACCGCGGCAACGGAATTGATCCCCGAGCTCAGGCTCGACATCGCGGCCGCCAGCAGCGCCGCCAGGAGCAGCCCGCTGACGCCCGCGGGCAGCTCTTCGAGGATGAATTGTGGCATCAGGCTGTCGGCCCGCGGGGCGACCGCGCGCTGGAAGTCGGCAAGTCTCAGGCCCGAGGCCTGGTAATAGAAGGCGAACAGCGCCAGCCCGCAGAAAGCGAGCAGCCCCACCACCGTCAGGTTCAGGCCCAGGTAAGCCCAGGCGGTACGGCGGGCCGCCCGGAGCGAGGGCGTGGCGAGATAGCGCTGCACCGCCACCTGATCCGAGCCTTGCGTGCATGCGCTCCAGAAGAACTGCGACAGGATGGCGCCGACGACGGTGAGACGCACGGTCAGGTCGAGGCTGAAGAACTGGATTTCCGTCCGGCCCGCGCTCGAGAACAGCTCCCACCAGCCCGCCGGGCTCAGGCCGGTGCGCATCCAGACCGAGACCGGGATGGCGATGGCGCCGCCGGCCAGCACCCAAAGCTGGATGTTGTCGGTCCAGATCACCGTGCGCAGCCCACCGACGGCGGCATAGAAGGTAGTGAGCAACCCGGTGACGGCGATCGTGGCGTTAAGGTCCCAGCCGGTCATCTCCGCCACGGCGATGCTGCAACTGTAGACCACCAGCGCCATCCAGATGAGCGTGCGCAGGGTGAAGACGCCGGCGGCGAGCCGGCGCAGCGCGGCGTGGTAGCGCCGCTCCAGATACTCGTACATGCTGGTGATGCCGAGCGACATCAGCTTCGGCAGCAGGATTCGCGTCAGCACGGGAATGGCGAGCGGCAGGCCCAGCAGCCCGGTGAAGTAGGCCACCCCGTAACGGATCATCTCGCCAGGCACGGAAAGAAAGGTGAGCGTCGAGATGAGCGTCGCCACGACGCTTCCTGCCGCGAGCAGCCAGTGGACGCTCCGGCCGCCGAGCAGGTACTCCTCGCGCGAGACCTGGCGCCGGGAAAAGTACACGCCGATCAAAGACAAGGAGGCCAGGTAGGCGATGATGACGGCGATGTCGAGCCCTGCCAGGCGCACCGGCGAAGCATCCTAGGCGAGTTCGAGCCCGGCCAGATCGGCATAGAGGCGGCGGTAGCCTTCCACCAGCAGGACGTGGTCGCTGCCGTAAGCCAGCAGGCGCGCTCCGAGATCGAGGTAACGCCTGGCCGATTCCGCCGAGTCGACGGGCAATCCCCACCACTTGCCGGCGCGGGCGGCGGCCTCACCTACGCGCCGGATGGCGCTCTCGAGTTCCGGGTGGCGCCACTCGAACGGCACGCCGAGGCTGAGCGAGAGGTCGGCCGGACCGACGAAGAGAATGTCGAAGCCCTCGACGGCGGCGATCTCCTCGATCGAGTCGACGGCGGCGCGATCTTCAATCTGAAAAGCGAGGAAGACCTCGCGATTGGCGTGCTCGAGGTGCGCGCGCGGATCGGCGAGCATGTAGTCGGCATCGGCGCCCGCCCCGTCGAAGCCGCGCGCGCCGAGCGGCGGAAACCGGCACCAGTCCACCCACCGGCGCGCCTCGGCGGCGCTGCGCACATGCGGCACCATCAGGCCGTTGGCGCCGATCTCGAGCATGCGCATCGGCATGCCGTAGTCGGACTTGCGCACCCGGACCATCAGATCGCAGCCCGAGGCGCGGCAGGCCACCGCCATCGCCTCGGCGCTCGCCTCCGGCGCGGTGCGATGTTCGAGGTCATACCAAACGCCGTCGAAGCCGAGGCGTCCGACGAGTTCGGCCAGCCAGGGATCGCGGACGCGGCAGATCGAGGTGAGCAGGGCGAAGCCGCCGCCGCGCAGTCGCTGAAGCACTCTGCTCGGAACCATCGCTTTTGTTCTTCCTCCCGTCGGTTCAGAAGATCAGGTCCCCCTGTCCGATCATGCGGGGGACGAAGTTGCCGCTGAGCGCGTCGAGGGCGCGGTCGAGGTGCCGCTGGCCGCCGCGCAGGGTGAACAGCCCGTGGCCGGGCAGCAACGCTTCCACCGCCAATCCCGCCAAGCGCGAGAGGTCGCTGCGATAGCCTTCGAGCGTGCTGCCCGGTGCGTTGATGAGGCCGAGAACGCCGCCATAGAAGACGACGTCGCCCGAGAACAGCGCGCGCTTCCCGTCGAGTTCGGTCATCAGGCAGAAACTGTCCTCGCTGTGGCCGCGGACGTGGAAGGCTTGAAACTCCTGGCCGGCCACCGTGAAGCGCTCGCCGTGGGCGAAGCTGCCGGCTACCGGGCAGGGCCGCATGCGCAGATCCGCCGGGTAGAAGCCCACCTGGCGAGCGCGCGCCAGCCCGGAACCTTCCTCGTCGGCCTCTTCGATGATTCGTCGGGCGGGTTCGGGAGCCCAGACCTTGCATCCGGTGAGCTCGCGCAGGGAGGCGGCGCCAAGGGCATGGTCGGGATGGGAGTGGGTGAGGAGAATCGCGGCAACCTGGCGGGCGCCCAGATCCTGCTCCAGGTTCTCCAGGATCGCGTCGTTGGCCAGCCCCGAGCCGGCGTCGATGAGGATAACGCCGCCGGGCGCCCGGAGGGCCCAGAGATGGCAGTCGAAGCGGCAGGAGAGGCCGAACTGGAGGCTGGCGACGAGGGCGAGCTTCGGATCGATCCGCATGTCTTTTCGCTACTATACAACTGTCGACAGACCTGGCGGTCAGCCGACGGCCCGAGGGTTTCCGGTGCTCCGGATGCTCGAATCGGAGCGTCACGGGAGTGCGGACCCCTGTCACTCTGGACGAGGACCTAGTCGAGCGCCTGCGGCAGGAAAGCAAATCGAGAGGGGTCTCGTTGCGGCGAGTTCTGAACCACGCGCTCCGCCAGGCGCTGCTCGGCGAAAGAGCGCGGCGGCGCTCCCTGAAGATCCGGCCACTTCATATGGGCTACAAGACCGGCCTTGATTACGACGACGAGGCGTCGCTCGTCGAATACGCCGAAGGCAAAGAGCACCGTTGACTGTCCTCGATGCCAACGTGCTCCTTTATGCCTACGGCGCCGGCGCGCCCCAACACGGCGTAGCAGCGCGGTGGTTACGCGATCGGATCAGCCCTATGCCTGCGGCGGAGGCGTTCCGGATTCTCCGCGACTGGCTCGAACAACCGGGAGTCTTGATCCTGGATCCAGGCCCCCGGCACTTCCAGATACTCGAGCAAATTGTCGCAGAGCATCGGGCCGCGGGTCCGCTCCTCACCGATGCTCTCCTTGCTGCTCTGGCTTTGGAACACGGGGCGATTCTCGCTTCGACAGACCAGGACTTCGCTCGCTTCGAGGGCTTGCGTGGGGCGAATCCTTTGGCACGTTGACCGGGTGGAAACGGCAGGTCCGGGGCGATGTGGCCGAACTCCGGCCGGTTCGCGCCGGCGGAGCCCGGACAGCGCGCCGCTACAATGGGGATCTATGGAGTTACGGGGCAAGAGAATCGTTGTCTTGGTGGACCAGCTCTATCAGGAACTGGAAGTCTGGTACCCCTACTATCGTTTCAAGGAAGCCGGGGCCGAGGTCTTGCTGGCCGGACCGGAGGCCGGCGCCACCTACCCGAGCAAGTACGGCTACCCGGCCAAAGCGGACCTTGCTTTCGCCGATCTCAAGCCGGAGGATTTCGACGGCGTCGTCATTCCCGGTGGCTACGCCCCGGATCACATTCGCCGCCAGGAGGCCGCCAACCGCTTCGTCGCCGACATGAACGCGCAGGGCAAGCTGGTGGCCGCCATCTGTCATGCGGGATGGGTGCTGTGCTCGGCCAACGGGATGCTTCGCGGCCGGCGCGTGACCTCGTTCTTCGCCATCAAGGACGATATGGTCAACGCCGGGGCGCAGTGGGAGGATAAGGAAGTCGTCGTCGACCGGAACCTGGTCACCTCGCGCAAGCCCGAAGATTTGCCCGCCTTCTGCCGGGCTGCGATCGAGGTCCTAAAACGATGATGCGCTGGGCGGCGATCATTGCCGCCGCGCCGCTGGCCTGGGCGCAACTGGGCGGCACCCGGGATGACTGGCCTCACTATGGCGGGCTTTACTCCGCCTGGCGCTATAGCGAGCTCGACCAGATCAACCAATCCAACGTCAAGCGCCTCAAGGTCGCCTGGGCTTTCCAGACCGGCGACTACGACGGCGGCTTGCAAGCCACGCCGATCGTCCTCGACGGCGTGCTTTATCTTTCGACGGCCCATAACTGGGTCTTCGCGCTGGACGCCGCGACGGGCAAGGTCCTCTGGGAGTACCGTTACAGCCTTCCCTCGGACGTGACGACGATTTACGGGCCGTGGAATCGCGGCGTGGCCGTGGGGCACGGCCGCGTCTTCATGGGCACGCTCGACAATCACGTGGTCGCGCTCGATCAGAGGACTGGCCGCGAGCTCTGGCGCGTGAACGTCGAGGACGCCCGCCAGTGCGGCTGCAACATCACGGGCGCTCCGCTGGTGGTCAAGGACAAGGTGATTGTCGGCGTCACCGCGGGCGATTCGGCGCACCGCGGTTATCTCACCGCATTTGACGTCTATACCGGGCGCCTGGCCTGGCGTTTCTGGACGATTCCGGGGCCGGGGGAGCCGGGGAACGAGACCTGGCCGGGTGACAGTTGGAAGTACGGCGGCGGCTCGACCTGGATGACCGGCTCTTACGATGCGGAGCTGAACCTGGTCTACTGGGCGGTGGGCAATCCCGCGGCCGACTTCTACGGAGGGGACCGGCGCGGCGACAACCTCTACACCGACTCGATCGTCGCGCTCGATGCCGACACCGGAAAGCTGAAGTGGTACTATCAGCAGATCCCGCACGACGTCTGGGATTTCGACTCCGCCTACGAGTGCCTGCTGGTGGATCTGCCGGTCGACGGCCGCTTGCGAAAACTGCTCCTGAACCCGAGCAAGAGCGGTTTCACCTTTGTTGTCGACCGGGAAACGGGCGAGTTCCTCCGCGCCTGGCCGCTGGTGAAGCACTATAACTGGATCCAAGGCATCGGACCGAAAGGGGAGCTGATCGGCCGCAACGAGCCGGAGCTCGAAAAACCCAAGTTTCTCTGCCCGAGCATCGGCGGCGGCCGGAGTTGGAATCACGGCGCCTACTCGCCACGCACCGGCTGGTACTATTCGGTGGGCCTGGAGTGGTGCCAGGAGGTGATGGCCGTCAAAGAGGAACCCGTCGAGGGACGGCCATTCTTCGGCGGCACATTCAAGTGGAAGCACCCGCCGGGCGAGCCGGCGCACAGCCACCTGGCCGCGTACGATCCACTCACCGGCAAGCGCTTCTGGAGCTACCGCTACAAGTACATGCTGCTGGCTTCGATTTTGGCCACTGCCGGCGACCTTCTCTTCACGGGCGATCCGGAGGGCGAATTCTTCGCGCTCGATGCCCGCACGGGCGAGAAACTCTGGAGCTTCCAGACCGGCAGCGGCCATCGCGGCTCGCCTGTTACCTACCGGGTGAACGGCCGGCAATTTATCGCGACGCCGTCAGGCTTCGGCTCGGCGCTTGCGGGGTCGCTCGGCGAGATCTGGCCCGAGTTCGAAAACTACCGCAAGGGCTCGACCCTATTCGTCTTCACGCTTCCGGAGGAGAATTGAATGCTCTGGCTGGCGTTGCTGGTGGCGCAGGCGGGAGCTCCGGCCGATGAGGTGGCGCGCGGCGAGAAGATCTTTGCCGCCAGTTGCGCGGTGGGCTACTGTCACGGAGCCGGAGGGTCGGCGGGCCGGGCGCCCCGGATCCAGGGACGCAGTTTCACGCCCGAGTACCTGCTCAAGGTGACGCGGGACGGCATTCCTGGCACGGCAATGCCGGCCTGGCGCGGCCAGTTGAGCGAGGAAGAGCTTCGCGCGGTGGTGGCGTATATGCTCAGTATCTCGGCGCACCCGGCGGCGCTGCCGTCCGGCGAAACGAGGCAGGAGGCCGCTGCACGGCCGATGCCGGCGCGCGTAAAGACCGGTCGTGAGCTGTTCTTCGACGCCGTGCGCGGCACGCGCTGCGGCACCTGTCACGCGCTCGAGAACTGGGGTGTCGCGGTGGGACCGAACCTGGCGGCTGTCCGGGTGCGCTCGATCGAAGAGCTCCGCCGGCCGCCGGCACGCTCGGTCAAGACGGCCCGTCTCGCTTCCAGCGAAGAATTTCCGGCCCTGCTGGTGGAGCAGAAGGACGGCTGGGTTCGCGTCTACGATCTCACCGTCGCGCCGCCGGTGCTGCGCACGGTGGCCGCCAACGAGCTCGGCTGGCGGGAACCGGCGCGTTGGGATCACGCCGCGTTCGTGCGCTCTTACACGGACGCCGAGCTTCAGGCGGTGCTCGACTATCTGCGGTGGCTCGAGCCCCGGTAGGCGCGCGCGCTCACCGCGTCTGCCAGCGCGTCCAGGCTTCGAGGAAATCCTTGCCCCGATAGCGCAGCGTGCGGGCATCGACGCGCTCGACGCCGGGCGGCAGCGCTGCCAGCGGAAACAGCGTGCTGCGCGTCGTGTACTCGACTTCGATCGTCACCGGACCTTCCACCTTGTACGGCTTGATCTCGCCGAGCCGGCTCCAGGCGCGCGCGGCGGCCTTCTCGATGGTCTGTTGCGCCGCCTCGGCCGACATCGACATGCACGCGTAGTAGCCGAAGCTCTCCTTCACCACGGCGAGTTCGGCATTCGGGACGATGGCCTTGAGGTCCTCGGCGGCGGCCTGATCTCCCGTGAGCAGGATGACGGGGACGCCGAACCAGCCCGCCAGCGCCGCGCGCGTTTCGATCTCGCCCACCTCTTTGCCGTTCATCAGCAGCCGCTGGATGCCGAGCGAGCTGTAGCTGTGCGCCATCACCGCCCCGGCGCGGTTGGCGCGCGCGTGCTGGCCCACGAAGGCCAGAGCAGCAAAGCCGCGCTCCATGAGCATGGTGGGGCCGAGCGAGCCGTGGATGAGGCGGGCGCGGGGATGAAGGGTGAGCGCCGAGAGCGTGCGGCTGCCATCGTGACCGTCCCAGACGACGACCTCCTCGGCGCCGGCGGCGAGAAAGCCGCGCACGGCGGCGTTGACTTCGCCGGTGAGCAGTCGTTGCATCTCCGTGTTGGTCGGCTCGGTCTGCTCCTGGCGGCAGACGCCGGCCACGCCCTCGGCGTCGGTGATGACGAAGACGCTGCGCCGGTTCTGGGCTGTGAGGGCCGCGGCGGCGGCCAGAAGAATAACGACGATGCGGCGTAGGGTCATCGCCATGAGTCTACACGGCTTCGACGAGCCTGGCCAAGAGCGCGATGCGCTCGGGGATCCGTTCGATGAGCACGCTCTCGTTCAAAGCGTGCGCGCCTTCGCCGACCGCGCCCAACCCGTCGAGCGTCGGCACCCCCAACGCGGCAGTGAAGTTGCCGTCGGAGCCGCCGCCGGTCATCGACTCTTCGAGCTCGATGCCGAGCTCGCGGCCCAGCCGCTGCGCCAGGCGGAACAGGCGGACGACGCCGGCGCTGCGCTCCATGGGCGGGCGATTGAGCCCGCCGGTGAGGGTGAGCGTGCAGCGGGTGTCGAACGGCCGCAGGCGGCGCAGCTTGCGGTCGAGCGCGGCCGCGTCCCGCAGCCGGACGACGCGCACGTCGATTTCGGCGCGCGCTTCGGCGGCCACCACGTTGGAGCGCGTGCCGCCCGAGATGACGCCGGGGTTGAGCGTGGTGCCGCGCGCGAAGTCGGTCCAGCCTGCCAGCCGGTCGATCTGCCGCGCCAGCTCGACGATGGCGCTCGCGCCGTTTTGGGGATCGACGCCGGCGTGAGCCGCCCGGCCTTGGATCGTCAACTGGTAGACACCGACGCCCTTGCGCGCCGTCTTGAGCTTCCCCTCCAGGCCCGTGGCCGGCTCGAGCACCAGCACGGCCTGGCTCGTCCGGGCCAGCTCCTCGATCAGCTCGCGCGAGGTGGCGCTGCCGGTCTCCTCGTCGCGCGTGAGAACAACGAGCACCCGGCGCCTGACCGGCCGGTCGAGTTCGCGCAACGCATGCGCCGCTTCGAGTAGCTGTGCGATGCCCGCCTTCATGTCGAGCACGCCCGGTCCCCACAGCCGTCCCTGCTCGCGCCGCCAGGGCATCTCGTCGAGGGTGCCCACGGGCCAGACCGTGTCGAAGTGGCCCAAGACCAGGACCGTGCCCTCCTTCTGCCGGCCAGGCAGGCGCAGTTCGGCAACGAGGTGACCCTCGCGGGTCTTCTTGAGGCGCGCCAGCGGAGCCAGGCGCTCAGCCAGCAGGTCGCGCATGCGGTCGAGCGCGGCCCGATCGTCGCTCGGCGATTCGCACTTGACCAGCTCACCCGTGAGGGCGATGGCCTGCTCGAGACGGCCCCGCGCGAAATCGAGGATCGGATCCATCGCCTGTTATAATAACGACACCCACGCCCCATGCCCGTACTGGACATTCTGGAGATCCGCAACATCCTTCCGCATCGCTATCCGATGCTGCTGGTGGACCGGATCATCGAACTCGAGCCCGATCGCATCGTCGGCATCAAGAACGTCACCGGCAACGAACCGTTCTTCATCGGCCACTTTCCGGACTTCCCCGTAATGCCCGGGGTGCTGATTATCGAAGCCATGGCGCAGGTGGCCGGCGTGCTGGTGCTACGCAAGCTCGAGGACCGCGACAAGAAGCTCGTGCTGCTGGCCTCGGTTGAGGAGGCGAAGTTCCGCAAACCGGTGGTGCCGGGCGATCAGCTTCGCATCGAGATGATGGTCGACAAGTGGAAGACCAGCGTCGCCAAGATGCACGGCACGGCGACGGTCGACGGGGTCGTGGTGGCCGAGGCTTCCGTCATGTGCAAGCTCGCCGACAAACCGGCGCCGAAATCCCAGCCTGAGGCGGTCCCGGCCGAGCGCACTCTTTGATGGGGATCCATCCGACCGCGATCGTCGACCCGGCGGCGCGCATCGCCGAGACCGCCGAGATCGGCCCGTACTCGATTGTCGGCGCCGAAGTCGAGATCGGCCCCGGCACGCGCCTGCTGGCGCACGTCTATGTCGAGGGCCCGACCTGGATCGGCGAGGACAACCTGTTTTTTCCTTACGCGACGGTGGGCGTGGCCTCGCAGGATCTCAAGTATAAGGGTGAGCGTGCGGAGACCCGCATCGGTCACCGCAACCGCATCCGGGAGTTCGTCACCATTCATCGCGGCACGCAGGGCGGCGGGCTGGTGACCTCGATCGGCGACGATAACCTGTTAATGGCCTACGTCCACGTGGCGCACGATGCACGCATCGGCAACCATACCGTGCTGGCTAACGGCGTCACCATCGGCGGCCATGTTGAGGTGGGGGACTGGGCGGTGATCGGCGCCTTTACCGGCGTGCACCAGTTCTGCCGTGTCGGCCGCCACGCCATGATCGGCGGCTATAGCGTGATCACGCAAGACGTGGCCCCCTATTCGACCACGGTCAGCCCCCGCGAGAGCCGAATCTACGGCGCCAACAAGACCGGACTCGAGCGGCGCGGATTCCCTTCGGAAACCATTGATCGGCTGCACAAGGCCTTCCGGCTGCTCACGCACTCCAAGCTCAACACCAGTCAGGCCATTGCGCGCATCCGCGAGGAGATCCCGCCGACACCCGAGGTGGAGGAGCTGATCGAGTTCATCACCGCTAGCGAACGCGGAGTGATCAAATGACGCGCTACGCGCTGGTGGCGGGCAACGGCCGGTTCCCCCTGCTGGCGCTCGAAAGCGCGCGCAAGCTCGGTCACGAAGTCATCGCCATCGGTATCAAGGAAGAGGCTTCCAAAGAGATCGAGCCGCTGGCGGCTCGCTGCCACTGGATCTCGCTCGGCGAGCTGAGCCGGCTGATCCGGATCCTGAAGGAGGAGGGAATCGCCGAGCTCATCTTCGCCGGGCAGGTCAAGCATGCCAGCATCTTTTCGGCGATCCGGCCGGACTGGCGGCTGGCGAAGCTGCTCGCCTCGCTCGAGACGAAGAACACGGACGCGCTCATCGGCGGCGTCATCCGGGTCTTGGAAGAGGAAGGCGTGCGCGTGATGGATTCGACGGCGCTGCTCAAGCCGCTGCTGGCGAGCCTGGGGCCGATGAGCCGGCGCAAGCCCACGCGGGAGGAAGAGGCCGACATTCGCTACGGCCGGCGGATCGCCAACGCGCTGGCGGGCTTCGATGTCGGCCAGAGCGTGGTGATCTGCGAGCGGGCCTGCGTCGCTGTGGAGGCCATGGAGGGCACCGACGCGGCGTTGCGCCGCGCCGCCGCGCTGGTCAACGGCCGGCCGCTGCGCCTGGTGAAGGTCTCGCGCCGACGGCGCCATCTGCTGTTCGACGTACCGGTGGCGGGTCTGGACACCATCGCCGTCATGCGGGAGACGGGAACCACGGTGCTGGCCGTCGACGCCGGGCGGACACTTCTGCTCGATCGTGACCAGATGCTCGAGCGGGCCAACGAGGCCGGCATCGCCGTGGTGGGCTACGAGCCGGAGGAGGCCCCGTGAGTCGCATCCGCATCGCGGTGGTCGGCGCCGGCGTCTTCGGGCGCCATCATCTGCGCGTGCTGGGCCAGTCGCCGCGGGCCGAACTGGTGGCGGCGGTGGACATCGATCGCGGCCGCGCCGAAAGCGCAGCGAAAGAATTCGGTTGCGAAGCAATGACCGACTGGCGGGCTCTTGCCGGGCGTGTCGACGCGGCCGTCGTGGCCGTGCCGACCACCGCTCACGCCGAAGTGGGCTGCGGCCTGCTCGAGGCGGGCGTCGACGTGCTGGTGGAGAAGCCGATCGCTGCGGATCTCGATTCGGCCGACCGGCTGATCGAGACGGCCCGGGCGCGCGGAAGGATCCTCCAGGCGGGGCATCTCGAAAGTTTCAATCCTGCGGTGGCGGCCGTACGCGAAATCCTGCGGTTGCCCCTGTTTTTCGAGATTCACCGTTTGAGCGTGTTCACGCCGCGAAGTCTCGACGTGGATGTCGTGCTCGACCTGATGATCCACGACATCGACATCGTGCTGTCGCTCGCGCGCCAGATGCCGGAGGAGATTCGCGCTGCCGGCATCTCGATCCTGAGCGGCAAGGTGGACATCGCCAACGCGCGCCTGGCCTTTCCCAACGGCTGCATCGCCAACCTCACGGCCAGCCGCGTCTCGACCGAGCGGGTGCGCAAGCTCAGGCTGTTCCAGCCGCACGAATACATCTCGGTCGACTACGGCCGGCAGGATGTCACGGTCATTCGCGTGACGCCGGAAAAAGGAATCGCCTTCGGCCGGCTCGAGGTGAAACGGGACGAGCCGCTGCGGCTCGAGCTCGAGGCCTTTCTTGATTGTGTGGAAAAGCGCACGGCGCCCCTGGTGGGCGGCGAGGAGGCCCGCCGGGCGCTCGAGGTCGCCCTGGGCGTGCTTGTTAAGATCGAAGAACACGCCGAAATCGTCAGGCGCTCACTTTCCACGCTCGGCTGACGGAGATTGCCATGTTCGCGCCCGCGCCCGCGCCGGGCCGTCTCAACCGGTCTGTGGCCGCCTCGCTCGTCTTGCATGTGGCGGCGGTGGCGGGGCTCGTCGCGCTCGGCGGCAGGCCGGCCGATCGGGAGCTCCAGCGCGAGCTGGCTTTCGAGACGCGCGGCGCCATGCGCCTGGTGGCGCCGCCGCCCGCGCCGGCCGAGGTGCGGCTGGAGGATCTCATCGGGAGGCCGCGCGTGTTCCTGCCGCCCCGGGCTGCGGCGCCCCGGCCCGCCCCAGTACCGGCGCCGCCGCCCCCGAAGCCGCCCCTCGTCGCGACCGCCGAGATCCCGGCGCCGCCTTTGCCGTCCGCCGATCTCAATGTGCCTGCCCCTCCGCCCCCTCCGAGGGTCGAGTCCGAAGAGACGCCCCGGCTGGCTTTCGAGCGGCCCCAGCTCTTGCCTGCGCCGCCCGCCGGAGGCGGATCGATTCGCCCGCCGATCGCCTCCCTCGAAGAGGCGATTCGCGAGGCGGCCAGAAGCCGCACAGGCGGCCTAGTGGTAGGGGATCCCGATGCGGGAGGAGCGCCGGGCGACATCTCCGAGTTCCGGTCCCTGACGCCCGTGCCCCCGCGCTCCACGAGCAATCTGGAGCTGCTCAGTGATCCGATGGGCGTGGACTTCCGGCCGTATCTGGTGCGCGTGCTGGCCGCCGTTCGTCGCAACTGGATGGCCGTGATGCCGGAGAGCGCGCGCCTCGGGCGGCGGGGAAAGGTGGTCATCCAACTCGCCATCAACCGTGAAGGGCGCATTCCCAAGCTGGTGATTGCGGAGTCCTCGGGCGCCGAGCCGCTCGACCGGGCTGCGGTGGCCGCCATCACCGCCTCGGACCCGTTCCCGCCCCTGCCCGAGGAGTTTCGCGGCGAGGAGGTGCGCCTCCAGTTCAACTTCCGCTACAACATGCGCTGAGAGTTTGTGCTAGCATGGGCTTGCCCCGATTGAGAGGGGACAAGGAAAGCACAAATCCAGGGTCAAATCCGACCAACGCGGCCAAGGGGCGCTGGAACGGCGCCCCTTGCCATTTCCGGGTCCCAACCGGCAGGCCTTTGGACTTTCACGGCGGAGTATGGTGGGCCAGGGGGTTCGCTGACCGATGAGCGCGGAGCAAGGGTTGCTGTTTCCGCCGGAGGCCCCTGAACCCCAGTCGGATGAGGGCGCACGAACCATCTACACCATAGGCCATTCCACGAGGCCGCTCGAGGCGCTCGCCGATGCCCTCCGTCATTATGGCGTCGAGCTCGTTGTCGACATACGGCATTTCCCGGTGAGCCGCCATAACCCGCAGTTCAACCGAGCGGTGCTCGAGGCGGAGCTGCCGCGGTACGGCATCGAGTACCTGACGCTCGAGGCGTTGGGCGGCTACCGCGCGGGCGGCTACCAGGCATATATGCAGACGGAGGAGTTCGCCCGTGGCATCGAGCAGCTCGAGGCGCTGGCCGCCCGGAAGCGCACCGCCTATATGTGCGCGGAGGTGAAGTGGTGGCGCTGCCACCGCCGGCGGGTCTCTGACGTGCTGGCCGAGAGGGGCTGGACGGTCATCCACATCTTCGATGGGAAGCGGGCGGAGCTGCACCGCAGCAAAAACAATGTGATCAAGTGCGACTGAGGCGCGCGCCGTGCGATACAATCGGGCCTGACTTGCAAGCGGGGAGGCACGCCATGAGCTCACGACGAAGGTTCCTTGCCGGCCTGCTGGGCGCGGGAGGTTTGCGCGGCGGCGCACGGCCTATCCGCTTCGCCCTGAGCGGCTTCATCTGGCAAAACCAGATCGAGCGCGGCATCCGCGAGACGGCGCAATTCGGCTTCCACGGCATTGAACCCTTCCGCCAGCACCTGATGCCGTATCTGGACAAGCCGGCCGCCCTCAAGGAGGAGCTCGAGAGGGCGGGCATTGCCATGGTCACCTGCTCGAACGGCGGCCCGGGTATGATGACGAATTTCATCGATCCGGCGAAGGTCGCGCAAACGATCGACGATCACGCCCGCTTTGCCCGCGATTTCCTCCGGCACTTCGGCTGCGCCCATTTCAAGATCAACCTAGGCGCGCGGCCTCCGAAAGGTCCGGACGACGAGCAGCTCCGGACGCTGGCGCGAGCGCTCGATGAGCTGGGCCGGCGCACTTTGGAGATCGGCATCAAGCTGGCGGCGCACCCGCATCTGTGGGCCCCCGTCGAGCGGGAAACTGAAGTGCGGAAGATGCTCGATTGGACAGACCCCCGCTACGTCTGGCTGGTGCCCGATACCGCGCACCTGACGCTCGGCGGCTCCGACCCGGTGGCGATCGTGCGTGACTACTCTAGCCGCGTCGCGGCCTTGCATTTCAAGGACACGCCGGCGCGCTTCCGCGGCCACAAAGGCCCGTCGCCCAGCCCGGAGGAGCACAAGAAAGAAAACCTGTACAAGAACCTGGGTACCGGCGGCGTGGACTTTCCGGCGATGATGAAGCTGTTGCGCGAACGGGAGTATCGCGGCTGGATCACGATCGACCTCGATCCACCCCGCCCGGGCGAAGGCACCATCGAAGAGAATGTGCTGGCGAACAAGCGCTATCTGGTCGAGGTGCTCCGCGTCGAGCTATAGGGCCAGGATCGAGCGCCGGGCGCGCGCCAGCAGCCGGGCGAGGGCGGCCGAAGGGCGTTGCTCGAAAAAGAAGAGGTGAGAACGGCAGCTACAGTCGGAGGCGCCGAAACCGGCCAGAGGGATTGCGGCGCCGGCGAGCGAACTCAAGGCAGCGGCCCAGCGGTGTTCCCGCCGGAGGCGCTCGATGGTCCAGAACTCCACCGGCACGGTGTGGGCTCTCAGATAGTCGATATGCCAGCGGAGCCGGCCGCTCGGCCGCAGATGCCGGCCGAGCCGGGCCGCCAGGCCGCCCGGTCCGAAGGCGCTGCCGACGTAGAGGTAGTAACCGGGCCGGAGCTCGAGCGCGCCCAGGTGCCCGATGCGGACGCTCCGCTCGCCGGTGGAGGCAAGCACCAGCAGATACGTGCCTTTGGCGGACGGCAGGTGGGGCGGAAGGATGGGATGGCCGGCGCCGCGCAACGGCTACAGTATACGGGTTGTGGCGGAGACCGAAGAGAGAGGCTACACTGGAGTAAAAGGTCTGAAATGAGGAAAAGGGCCCGAGAGACTGCGGATCAAGGCCAGGCCGGCGCAGCCCGCCGGTCCCTGCTGCTGAGTCCTGCCGCGCTCGGCGAGCTGCTGGCCGCTCTGCTCCGGCGCGGCTATACGGTGATCGCCCCGACCGTGCGCGACGGGGCGATCTGCTACGAACCGGTGAACGGCGTCGAGGAACTTCCCGCCGGCTACACCATGGAGCTCGAGGCGGGCTCCTGCCGGCTGAAGCGGCGCGGCGATGAGGCCCTGTTCGGCTATGTCGTTGGCGCGAAGAGCCTCAAGAACTACCTGCATCCGCCCGAGCGGCGCGTCTTCGCCGCCGAGCGCGACAACGGGCTCTTCCGCATTCTTCCGGAGCAAACCGAGCGGCCGCGCTTTGCCTTCCTCGGGGTCCGTCCCTGCGATCTGGCGGCCGCGGCGATCCAGGACCGGGTTTTCCTCAAAGACCGGTATCAGGACGGCGAGTACCGGGCCCGGCGCGAGGCGGCCTTCGTCGTGGCGGTTCATTGCACCGAACCGGCGGCGACCTGCTTCTGCGCTTCGATGGGGACCGGGCCGCGCGCCAAGGACGGCTTCGACATCGCCCTCACCGAGATTGTCGAGCCCGGCCGGCATCTGTTCGTCGCCGAAGCCGGCACCGCCGCCGGCGCCGAGCTGCTTGCCGAACTGAACGCATCCGAGGCTCCCGAGGAGCTCTGCCGGGCCGCGGAGGAGGCGCTCGAGCGGGCGGCCTCGTCGATGAAGCGCCGCCTGGACGGCGATGGTCTCCGCGAGCTGCTCTACGAGCGCTTCGAGGATCCGCACTGGGACGATGTGGCGCGGCGCTGCCTTTGCTGCGCCAACTGCACGATGGTCTGTCCGACCTGCTTCTGCGTCACCGTCGAGGACACCAGCGACGTCACCGGGCGGCGGGCCGAGCGCTGGCAGCGGTGGGATTCCTGCTTCACGCAGAATTTCTCCTATATTCACGGCGGCAGTGTCCGGCTGTCGCCCAAGTCACGGTACCGGCAGTGGCTGACGCACAAGCTGGCCGCGTGGGTCGACCAGTTTGGCACCCCCGGCTGCGTCGGCTGCGGCCGCTGCATCAGTTGGTGCCCGGTGGGCATTGACATCACGCAAGAGGTGGCCGCCCTTCGCGAGGCGGCGAGGACACGAGCATGATCAAAAGCAAGAATCTGGTGGAGACTCTTCGCGAACACGCCTTCGTGGCGGGCTTCCAGCCGGCGCAGATCGACCGGCTGGCGGCGATGGCCCATGAAGTCCATTTCGACCGCGATCAGATCATCTTCCGCGAAGGCGACGAATCGAGCTTCTTCTATTTGATCCTGTCGGGCAAGGTCGCGCTCGAGGTGACCGCGCTCGGCAAGGTGCTGCGCGTGCAGACGTTGCGCGAGGGCGAGGAGCTCGGCTGGTCGAGCGTCCTCGGCGGAAGCGGCGGCAAGCACTTCCAGGCGCGGGCGCTGACGGCGGTGCGCGCGCTGGCTTTCGACGGAGCGCGCCTGCGGGAGGCCTGCGAGCAGGACTACGCCTTCGGCTACACCCTGATGCGCCGGCTGTTGCAGGTGGTGGCGAGCCGTCTCCAGGCCTTCCGCCTGCAACTGCTCGACATGTACTCGCCGGAAGGACCCAAGTCGGTATGAGCGCCGCGTCGGAAACCCTGCCCAGCGTGATGGTGCCTGTGGCGATGCGTCTGGCCCGTGTGGAGAAGGAGACCCACGACACCTTCACCCTCACGCTCGAATCCGCTGACGGCGAGCGGCCGGCCCGCTTCGCGCCGGGGCAGTTCAGCATGCTGTATGTGTTCGGCGTCGGCGAGCTGCCGATCTCCATCAGCGGCAATCCCGAGGAGCGCGATCGTCTGATCTACACGGTCCGCTCGGTGGGCAAGGCCACCCATGCGCTGGTGACGCGCGCGCCGGGCGAAGCGATCGGCGTGCGCGGGCCCTTCGGCACCTCCTGGCCGCTCGCCGACAGCCGCGGGCGTGACATCGTCATCGTGGCAGGCGGCATCGGGCTGGCGCCGCTGCGCCCGGCCATCTACCACGTGCTGCGCCACCGGGGCGACTACGGGCGGCTCCTTGTGCTGTACGGCGCGCGCAGCCCGCAGGACCTGCTCTTCCGAAAGCAGTTGACCGCCTGGAATTATGTCCCGGACACGCAGATCCTGATCACGGTGGACTACGGCGGCCTCAGCTGGCGGGGCAATGTGGGCGTGGTCACCACCCTGTTCCGCCACATCCGCCTCGAGCCGGAGCGGACCACGGCGCTCGTGTGCGGTCCGGAGATCATGATGCGCTACGTGGTGCGCGAGCTGCTGGTGCGCGGCGTCTCGGCTGAGGACATCTACCTTTCCATGGAGCGGAACATGAAGTGTGCCGTCGGCTTCTGCGGCCACTGCCAGCTCGGCCCGTATTTTGTCTGCAAGGACGGACCGGTCTTCCCCTATAGCCGGCTGAAAGCCTGGATGGATCGTTATGAGCTCTGACAACGGGCGGAAACCAAGGATCGCCGTATTCAAGTTCGCCTCCTGCGACGGCTGCCAGTTGAGCCTGCTCGACGCCGAGGACGAGCTGCTCGCGGTGGCCGGCGCGGTCGAGATCGCCTATTTCCCGGAGGCCTCGCGCCGGATGCTGAAAGGGCCGTATGACATCGGGCTGGTGGAGGGCTCCATCACCACGCATCACGACGCCCAG
This sequence comes from uncultured Bryobacteraceae bacterium, assembly GCA_938003835.1. Lineage (GTDB taxonomy): Bacteria > Acidobacteriota > Terriglobia > Bryobacterales > Bryobacteraceae > CALKXJ01. The sequence goes on from CALKXJ010000013.1 coordinate 246,721, forward strand.
CGGATTCAGCAGATCCGGCGGCAGTGCCGGACGCTGGTCACCATCGGGGCCTGCGCGACCGCCGGCGGCATCCAGGCGCTGCGCAACTGGCGCGACACCGGCGAGTTCGTCCGCTACGTCTACGCCCGCCCGGACTACATCCAGACGCTCAATCACTCGACTCCCATCGCCGAGCATGTCCCCGTGGACTTCGAGTTGCGCGGCTGCCCCATCAACAAGTACCAGCTCATCGAACTGCTGAGCGCCACGCTGGCCGGCCGCAAGCCGAATATTCCCACCTACAGCGTCTGCATCGAGTGCAAGCGGCGCGGCACGGTCTGCGTGGCCGTCGCCCAGGGCGCGATGTGTCTCGGGCCGGTGACGCAGGCCGGCTGCGGCGCCATCTGCCCGGCTTACGGCCGCGGCTGCTACGGCTGCTATGGGCCCATGGAGAACCCGAACTCGAAGCGGCTGGCCGCTCATTTCCTGGAGACAGGCAAGGAGCGCGAGCAGGTGGTGCGGGCCTTCCGGACGTATAACGCCTGGGCCTGGCAGTTCCGCGAGGCGACCGAGGAGCGGGAGGGTTGAAGCCGATGAACGTAACGCCAACAGCCAAGGGAACCCGCACGGTGAAGGTGGACATGCTGGCGCGGGTGGAAGGCGAGGGGGGCCTGCTGATTCGGATGAAGGGCGACCGCGTGCAGGAGGTGAAGCTCAACATCTTTGAGCCGCCGCGGCTGTTCGAGGGCTTCCTGCGCGGGCGCCATTTCAGCGAAGTGCCCGACATCACCGCCCGCATCTGTGGCATCTGTCCGATCGCTTATCAGATGAGCTCCGTCCACGCACTCGAGCGCGCCCTCGGAGTGCAGATCGATCCGGCCGTGCGCCTGCTGCGGCGCCTGTTCTACTGCGGCGAGTGGATCGAAAGTCACGCCCTGCACGTCTACATGCTGCACGCGCCGGACTTCCTGGGCTACCAGGACGTCATCGAGATGGCCGCCGAGCATCGGGAGACGGTCGAGAAGGCGCTTCGGTTGAAGAAAATCGGCAACGAGCTGGTGGCGCTGATGGGCGGCCGGGAAATCCATCCGGTCTCGGCCGCGGTCGGGGGCTTCTACAAGGCGCCGCGCAAGCGCGATCTCGAGGCGATCCGCGAACCACTGCGGTGGGCGCTCGACGCCTCGCTCGAAACGGTGCGTTTCACGGCCGGCCTCGCGTTCCCGGACTTCGAGCAGGACTACGAGTTCGTCTCGGTCTCGCATCCGGACGAGTACCCGTTCAACGAAGGGCGCATCGTCTCCAATCGCGGTATCGACATCGACGCGGCGGAGTTCGAGGAGCACTTCATCGAGCAGCATGTGAAGCACTCCACCTCGCTCCATGCCGTGGTGCGCGAGCGCGGCTCCTATCTGGTGGGCCCGCTGGCGCGCTTCAACCTGAATTACGAAAAGCTCACGCCGCTGGCGCGGCAGGCCGCCGCCGACGCCGGCCTGGCGCCGCCTTGCCGGAACCCGTTCAAGAGCATTCTTGTCCGGGCCGTGGAGCTGGTCTTCGCCTGCGAGGAGGCACTGCGGATCATCGACGAGTACGAGCCGCCGGCCGCACCGCGCGCAACGATCGAGGTCCGGGCGGGCACCGGCGCGGCCGCCACCGAAGCGCCGCGCGGGCTGCTCTACCATCGCTACAGCGTGGATTCCGACGGCCTCGTCACCGCCGCGCGAATCGTACCGCCGACCTCGCAGAACCTCAAGCGGATGGAGGACGACCTGTGGCGGTTCGTGCCGCAGTTGGCCTCGCAGCCGGTCGAGGAGATCACCTGGCGCGCCGAGCAGGCGATCCGCAACTACGACCCCTGCATCTCTTGCTCCTGTCACTTCCTGAAGGTCAAGATCGAGCGCGAGTGAAACGCCTCATTATCGGTTGCGGCAATCCCGACCGCGGCGATGATGCGGCCGGGCTGCTGGCGGCGCGCCGCCTGCGCGAGCTCGGCTGCCAGGCGGTCGAATACACGGGAGAAGGCACGGGGCTGCTCGATTTCTTCGAGGGGACTGCCGAGGTCGTTTTGGTGGATGCGGCGGTGACGGGCGCCGCGCCGGGAACGGTCCACGTCTGGGAGTCGCCCAGTGCCCTGCCGCAACGGGAGATGCTCGGCGGCTCCACGCACCACTTCGGCATCGCGGAAGGATTGCGCCTGGCGGCCGCGCTGGGCTGTCTTCCGCAGAAGCTCGTCATCTACGGTATCGAAGGACGCAGCTTCGGCATCGGGGAGGCGCCCTCGCCCGAGGTGATTCGGGCCGTGGAAGAGGTGGCACGGCGAATCGCCTCCGGGCACGCTCCAAGCGGCGGCCCCTGCGCGCGATGATCAGATGCGGGGAAGCCAGCGCCGCGCGTCGGCGCGGAAGACGCCCTCCTGCTCCGCGCCGCTGAGCGCGGCCTCCTGCACCTTGAGCAGCGCCGACTCCAGGTAGAACATCGGCGAGTACGAACCGAAGACGACGCGGTCGAGGCCCGCCGCCCCAATCAGGTTCCGCAGCTCCATCATGCCGTCGAGCATGGCAAAATCGAACGCCACCCGGTCCGATCGCGCCAGCGGCACCAGGGCCGGCGCCCGCTGGACGCTGAGGAAGCCGTTGAGCACCATCACTCGCGCTCTGGGGAGCCGCTCGAGCAAGGCCGGCAGCGGCGCCAGATCCACCGCCGGCGCCCGCATCAGCGGGATCTGGCGTCGTTCGTCCTCCATCCAGGCGGCGATTTGCACGATGAGGCCGCGCTCGGCGGCCGCCTCCAGGAGGCGCACGAAGTCGGGGTCGCGCAAGGTGTAGTGGTGATAGTTGGGGTGCAGGCGGATGCCGGGCATCCTGTAGCGCTCCTGGCAGCGGCGCAACTCCTCCTCCCAGGCGGGCAGCTTCGGATTGACGGCGCCGAAGGGGATCAGCCGGCCGCGCCCGTGACGCTCGCACTCTTCGGCCAGCCGGGCGTTCACGGCGGCGATGTCTTTGAACATGAGCGCCTCAAAACTCCCGGCCCAGGCTTCCGAGACAGCGCCCTGGGCGAGGATCTCCACCAGCTCCGGAGTCTCGTCCCCGCGCATGCGCCGGGTGGGCCAGCGCGAGACGTACACGTGAACGTCGATGAGTTCGCGCCCGGCGGCCGCGTGCGTGCCGGGCCGGGAACCGGCCGCCAGCAAACCCTGCAATAGGCTGCGACGTTGGATTTCGACCATGGCCGTCACGCTCCCAGGCTCAGTCCCTTGCGCCGGAAGATCGGCGCGGCCAGGCGCCTCAGGTTGTCCGCAAGAATCAGTTGCTTTTCGCGCTCCGAAATCGACGCGCCGAGCACCTTGGCCAGTTGCGAGCCGAAGCCGCGTCCGGGGATGTCGCTGCCGAAGATCACGCGTTCGGCGCCGAGTTCGCGTACCGCCATCTCCACCATCCCCCGCGTCGGCCAGCTCCCGCTGATCTCGACCGTGACGTGGGAATGCGCCCGCACGGCGGCAAAGCCCAGTTCCCAGTCGCCGCCGCTGTGCCCGCAAATGAGCTGCATCTCGGGGTGGCGGCTCGCCAGCAGCGCCACGTCCTGCGGGCGCGATTCATGGATTTCCAGAAGGCCGCCGGGCAAGGGCGGATCGCCTCCCACCTTGAGCCAGGCATGGATGAAGATGAGCGACTCCAGGCGCGCCGCGTGCTCGAAGACCGGCTCGTAGATCGGCCAGCTACACACCCCGTCGTTGCCCGCTAGCTTCATCCCGACCATCGGGCCGTCCCGGACCCAGCGATTCAGAGCGTCGATGTGCCGCTCGGGCCGGTCGTTCCAGAGGGTCATCCACAGCAGTCCGAACACCTTGTCGCGATAGCGCACGAGCGCCTGCTCGATCTCGCGTGCGTCCTTGTCGGCGCGCACGAGCAGCCCGAGCCGTTCGATTCCCATGCGCCCGGCGACCTCGATGACGTGTTCGAGCTTCTCGGGAAACGTGCGGCCCCTGACGCGCGACTCCGCAGGATGGCAGTGGATGTCCCAAATTCGCACGGCCCGGACCTCCCTTCGTGCGTATTATCGTGAATGAAACGAGTCAAGCAAAGGAAGGGCGGCAACCATGAGGCGGAGGTCATTCCTGAAGAGCGTACCCGCGGCGGCGGCCGCCGGCTTTGTTCCTCCGCCCGGAAGGGCGGCACCCCCCAACCGCAGCTCGGCGCTGCCGCCGCGGAAGGTGATCGTCGGAAGCGTGGTGCAGGGCTTCTGGGTCGAGCATCCCGGCGTCGAGGCGCGCCTCAAGGAGCTCGAGGCGATCCTCGACGAGATGCACGCCGCCTCGATGCGCCGCTACGGCCGGGGCCTCGATCTCGCGGTCCTGCCCGAGGCGGCCATCACGGGCGAGACGGGCGACGACACGCGGGCGCGCGCGGTCCTATGGGAGGGGCTCATCGGCGAGTGCTTCTCACGCAAGGCCCGGCAGTTGAAGGCGTACCTTGTCGTGCCGAGCTACCTGCGCGAGCCGGCGCGCGGCGATACGTGTTCGAACGCCGCGGTGCTCGTGGACCGCAAAGGCGCGCTAGCCGGCATCTATCGCAAGGTGCATCTGGTGGTCGCCTCCGACGGCAGGACGATGGAAGGCGGCGCGACGCCGGGCGATGAGCTGCCGGTCTTCGATTGCGATTTCGGGAAGCTCGCGATTCAGATCTGCTACGACATGGAGTTCGATCGCGGCTGGGAGGAGCTCAAGCGCAAGGGCGCGGAACTGATCGTCTGGCCCACGCAATCGCCGCAGACGGCGCATCCGGCGGCGCGCGCCCTGCTCCAGCGCGCCTGGATCGTCTCGAGCACTTGGCGGCACAACGCCTCCGTGTTCGAACCCACCGGCAAGATCGCCGCCCAAGTCCGGCCGCCGGAGCGGATCCTCGTCCACGAGCTCGACTTGAGCTACGCCATCCTGCCGTGGAGCTCGAAGCTACGAAGAGGCAAGGCGCTCGAGGAGCGCTTCGGCGCGCGGATCGGCTACCGCTACTACGAGGAAGAGGACTGCGGCATCTTCTGGTCCAACGACCCTGAGACGCCGGTGCGCCGCATGATCGAAGCGCTCGGGCTCCGCGAAGCCGAAGAGGAGCTCGAACGCGTGCGCGCGGCCTACCGCAGGGCGGGCGTGCTCGACTACTGAGGCTGGCGCGCCGCTGCTCAGCGCCGCGTGCCGGGCACATCCGTCCGGATGGCGAACAGGGTCTTGCCCGCCGTCACGTAAAGCGTGCGCATGTCCGGCCCGCCGAAGGCGCAGTTGGTGACGGTGTCCTCCCAGATCGGGTAGTACCTGAGCAGGCGGCCCTGAGGCGAGATGACGTGGATGCCCGGTCTGGTGTCCAGCGTCTCCGAGGTGCCCCGCCGCCGGTTCAGGCCCGCCGCCGCATAGACGTTGCCTTCGACGTCGATCGCCAGCCCGTCGGCGCTGCGGCCCGGGTAGAAGTTGTAGAAGACCCGCATATTGCTCACCGAGCCGTCTTCAGCCAGATCCCAGGCGCGGATCATGCGCGCGCCGCCCTCCTGCGGGTTGCTTTCGACGTGATACAGCGTCCTGTCATCGGGCGCGATGACGATGCCGTTCGGCACCTCGATCTCGGGCGCCGCGAGGATGCGGTGGAGCGTGCCGTCCGTGTCGATGCGGTAGATCGCCTTGCCGCGGTAGTCGGTGAAGTAGATCCGCCCTTTGGCATCGAGCGTGACGTCGTTGGGACTCTTGAGCGGCTCGCCTTGATAGCTTTCGGCGAGCACCTCGACTTGGCCCGTCTCGAGGTCCGTCCGCGTCACGCGCGGTTTCGCGCCGCCCTCGCAGGCGATCAGCCGCCACTCCGCATCGAAGACGAGGCCGTTGGCGCCGTTTGAATTCTCGCGGAACGTCGTCACGCCCTTGCCGGGCGTGAATTTGAGGATCCGCTCGGACCGGGTTTCGGTGAAATAGACGTTGCCTTCGGCATCCACCGTGGGCCCTTCGGTGAAGGCCACGATGGCGACGGCCTCGGGCTCGGGCCCGGTGGGAATCTCGCGCGCCGGGCGGCTGCACGCGGGAAGAAACAGGAGGATCGAAACAACAAGCTGCCGCATGGTTCCTCCGCAGTATAAGATGATCGGTTCAAACCGGAGGCGGGGAATGAGGATCTCGAAGCTGTTTGCGTTAATCTGGCTGGCCGCGCTGGCGGCTGCCGCCGATTATCCCTCGGCGCGCGAGGGCGGCCGCTACATGCACAACTACTACATCCCCCCGGCGCCCTCGACGACGCCCTGGGCGCCCGCCTGGTCGCCCGATGGGACCTGGGTCGCCGTTGCCATGTACGGCTCGATCTGGCGCGTCGACCCGGAGACGGGGGAGGCCACCGAGCTCACCTACAACCGCAAGTATCACTCCTCGCCGGCCTTCTCGCCCGACGGCAAATGGCTCATCTACACCGCCGACGACGACGGCCGCACCATCCAGCTCGAGGCGCTCGAGCTCGCCAGCGGCCGCACCCACGCGCTCACCTCGGACGATTTCATCTACCTCGATCCCGCCTTCTCGCCCGATGGCACGCGCCTGGTCTATGTCTCGACCCGACCCAACGGGCACTTCAATATCTTCGTCCGGCCGATCCGCGACGGGCAGTGGGCAGGCGAGGAGATCGCGCTCACGCGCGACAACGCCTACGAGCGCGACCGGCTCTACTTCGGCCGCTGGGACATGCACACGCAACCCGCCTGGACGCCCGACGGCCGCGAAATCGTCTTCGTCACCAACCGGGGCGTACCCCTGGGGTCAGGTGACCTTTGGCGGATGCCGGCTGGCGCGAACGGCATCGACCGCGCGGTGCGCGTGCTCGAGGAGCAGACGCTCTACCGGACACGCCCCGACGTCTCGCCTGACGGCAAGCGGATCCTCTATAGTTCCACCGGCGGCGCGGCCGACCAGTTCAATCACCTCTACGTCATTCCCGTCACCGGCGGCTTCCCCTACAAGCTGACCTTCGGCGAGCACGACGACTTTCACCCGCGCTTTTCGCCCGACGGCGAGTGGATCGCCTTGATCAGCAACGAAGGCGGGCTGCCTCAGCTCACGCTGCTCGAAACCTATGGCGGCACGCGGAAGCGGATCCAGATCCGCCGGCGCAACTGGCGGCGGCCGATGGGGCGACTCGAAGTTCGCGTCGTCGACAACGCCACCGGAAAGCCCACGGCGGCACGCATCCACGGCGTGGCGCCGGACGGCAAGTTCTACGCGCCGGCCGACACTTACTCGCGGCTCGGCAACGCGCGCGTGCACAGTTTTCATACCCAGGGTGAGTACTCGGTCGAAGTTCCACCGGGAAGGATGCGCATCGATGCGGTCAAGGGCTTCGAGCACCTGCCCGCCTCGGCGGAGGTGGAAATCCGGGCGGGCGAGACGACGCAGGTCGTCCTGCGCCTGGAGCGGCCGGAGCGGCTCGTCTGGCGCGGCTGGCACAGCGGTTCGACGCACGTGCACATGAACTACGGCGGCAACCTGCGCAACACGCCGGGCAACCTGATCGAGATGGCGCGCGCCGAGGGTCTGGAGGTGGTGATGAACCAGGCGGCCAACAAGGACAATCGCGTGCTCGATTACCAGTACTTCGCCGGCGCTGCCGAGCATCCCGCCAGCACACCCGATGTCCAGCTACACATGGGCCAGGAGTACCGGCCGCCCTTCTGGGGCCACACCTTCCTGCTCGGCCTGCGCGACCATTTCATTTCGCCGTTCACCACCGGCTACGAGCGCACCGGCATCGAAAGCCTCTACCCGTCGAACACGGACATCTTCCGCAAGGCGAAGGCGCAGGGCGCCGTCACCGGTTACGTCCACGCCTTCTCGGGCGATACCGATCCGCTCGAGGCGGGACTGGGCATCGCCAAGGCCTTCCCCGTCGATGCGGCGCTCGGCACGGTCGATTGCCTCGAGTGGTCTTCGGCCAACCGCTCGACGCACCTGGTCTGGCGGCATGCGCTCAACAACGACCTGCGCATCGTGCCTGTGGGGGGCGAGGATTCGATCTCGGATCTGCATTGGAGCAAGCTGATCGGCGCGGTGCGCACCTATGTCTACCTCGGCGGGCGGCCGCTCACCGTCCCCGCATGGCTCGAAGAGCTGCGCAACGGCCATGCCTTCATGAGCACCGGGCCTCTCGTCGATTTCAGGATCGACGGCAAGATCCCGGGCGAGGAGATCCGGCTCGGGCCCTCGGGCGGGGTGGTGACCATCGAGGCCCGGGTGGAATCGATCGCTCCGCTCGCCCGCGTCGCGATCTACCGCAACGGCGAGGTCTTTCGCGAGATCAAGCCGGGCGAGCCGTTCCGCGAACAGGTGAAGGTCACCTCGAGCAGCTGGTTTTCCCTTTATGCCGAAGGCCCGCCCTCCCGGCTGCTCGACGCCGAGTATCCGCAGGCGGCCACCAACGCCATACGCGTCTACGTGGGCGACGGCAAGATTCGCAACCGCGCTTCGGCCGAGTACTTCATCCGTTGGATCGACCGGTTGCGCCAGATGGCCGACGCCTGGCCGTGGTGGCGTTCGGAGAAAGAGAAGGAGAAGGTTTTCGCGCAGATCGCCGAAGCGCGGCGCGTCTTCGAAAGGCTGGCGGCGGAGGCGGGCCGGTAAGCCGGCCGCGGCGCCTCAGGCCCGCAGGTAGGGCGCGACGCCGGCCCAGTGGTAGTCGATCTCGGCGATCGCCTCCGGCGTAGGATCGAAACCGCGGCGGCGCGAGCGCCAGGTCTTGAAGACGCCTCGCTTCCTCATCACGTAAAGCCGCGTGCCGGCCACCTGCTGCTCGCAGTTGAGCATCAGGAGCAACTTGCTGAAGATCTCGCGGGCCTGCTCGCGCCGGCCCGCATGCCAGGCGTCCCAGACGGCGACATAAAGATCGGCGTAGGGCGCTCCCGGCATCGTGCCGTCCATGCCGAGGCGCAGCTCGTAGGTGAGGCCGCGGCCGCCGCTGCCGCTGAAGATGCTGCGGATGACAGGCCGGTGCCGAGCGAGCTCCCGCATGCGGGCGATCACCGGCTCATGTTCCTCCTTGATGTAGCCCAGCCGGGGCTCTTCCCGCGCCAGCTCGACCAGCACCTTCACCGCCGGTTCGACGCCCTTGGGCCCGCCGGTGGTCTGGATGAAGACGGGGCGGGTGCTCGCGCGGGCGATGGCGCGGTAGTAGTCGCGGAAATCCTCGATCGAGCGCGCCTCGGTGGGCGGGATGGCGATCAGGGCGTCGGGCGCAAGCCGCTCGGCGACGCGCGTGTACTCGAGCGCTTCGGCGGTGTTCGGCCCCTGGACGCCCAGCACGAGCGCCGCCTTGCGGCCCCGGCAGGCCTTGGCCAGCACCTCCATGCCGCGCAGGCGCTCCTCCTTGGTGAGCTTGTCGTACTCGCTCGCCATCTGCGGCCAGACCATGCCGTGAACGCCGCAGCGGTCGAGGAAGTCGACCTCGCGCTCGAGATCCTCCCAGTCGACCTGGCCCGAATCGGTGTAGGGCGTGGCCATGATGATGAAGATGCCGCGCAGCGGTTTGGCCGGCACCCCGCTTTGGGATGCGTGGCTTGCCGCCGCGGCGGCGCTGGCGGTGGCGAGAAAGCTTCGGCGGGTCATCGTTCGTCCGCGCCTCCCGGTTCGAACAGTCGCCGGTAATCTTATCACGGCGGGTCGGGGACGCAGCCCGCGCGGCCGCGCATAGTACGATGGAATCGCAAGCCCGATGAGGCGCTCTGTTTGTCTCGTGGCTCTCATGGCGGCCGGGCTGCCTGCGCTGGCGGGCAACCGGCTGCTGGTGACCGTCGTCGACCGCCGCAGCGGCGAGCCGGTCACCGATCTGAAGTGCGAGGAGTTCCGCGTCACCGTTGCCGGCGCTCCGAAGACGGTCGAGCAGTGCGAGTTCACCACCGGCATCGTCGACACCATGCTCCTGCTCGACTCCAGCCTCATCGGCAACATCGTCAGCCCGCTCGCTTTCGATCTGATCAAGCAGCTCGGCGAAAAGGAGCAGATGGCGATCGTGGCGTACCATTCCTCGGCCGAGCTGATCCAGGACTTCACGTCGAGCCAGGAGAGGCTCAGAAGCGCCGTCGAGCAGGTGCAGTTCGGCAACGCCCCGCGCCTGCTCGATGCCCTCTACGCGGCCATCCGGGAGGGCTTCACCGGCGCCAGCTACCGCCGCGTGATTCTGCTGTTGACGAGCGGCGTCGACGGCCCGAGCACCGTCTCCGAAAAGGAGGTCACCCGTCTGGCCCGCCGCCAGGGCGTCTCGATCTATCCGGTCTACGTCATGGGCTACGGCCGCTCGCTGATGGAACGGCTGGCAGCCCAGACCGGCGGTGCCTCGTTCAATCTGCGCGACATGGGTGAGCGGATGCGCGGCTCACCCGCCGAGCGCATCTTCCAGGTCGTCCGCGGCCACTACATCCTCACGCTGCCGGGCCGGCTGCCCCTGGGCGATGACTTCAAGGTCGAGGTGACGCGCAAGCAGCGCCTGCTGGTCTCCGCGCTTCCGCTCGAGTGAATCTCGCCCGGCTGCGACAATTCGAAACCCGTCTTTCCCACCGGCTGGACTGGGCCGCGGCGGGATTGCTGCTCGCCGCCTTCGTCCTCCGCCTGCGCCTCGCCGCCGAGAGCTACCTGAATCCGGATGAGGCGTGGGTGAGCCTGCTCGCCGTGCCTGGCTCGATCGGCGAGCTCTACGCGCAGGCCGCCCGCACGGCGCACCCGCCGCTGCTGGTCTTCCTGATTCACGTTGTCAAACGGGTGAGCGATGCCGAGCTTGCTCTGCGCCTGATGCCAGTCCTCGCCGGCGTGGTCTTTCCGTGGCTCGTCTATCGCTGGCTGGGGCGCCTGGGGAGCCGCACGGCGGGCTTTCTTGCCCTCGCCTTGCTCGCCTTTTCGCCGGCGCTCACCGCATTGAGCGCCCAGGTGCGCGGCTACACCTTGTTCGTCGCCTTCGTCGCCGCGGCTCTGTACGCGCTCGAGCGCGCCGTGGCCGAGGATTCGCCGGCCTGGATGGGCGCTTTCACCGGGGCGCTCTATCTGGCCGTGCTCACCGAATATTCGGCGGCGATGTTCACGCTTGCGGCCGCGCTTTACGTGATATGGCAAGGCCGGTCGCGGCGCTTGGGGCGCAGGACCTGGCTGGTATGGCTCGCCGGGCAGGCGGGCGCCGGCCTCATCTACGCCGGACTGCTCTGGAGCCAGGTCCTGCCGCGGCTCGAGCGGGCGCGCACCAGCGGGGAGTTTGAGATCTGGCTGGAGCCGCTGTTTCCCCGCGCGGGCGAGCACCCTTTGCGCGTGCTCGCTGAGGGTGCGCTGGCGCAACTTCGCTATCTGTTGATCAGTGATTGGGCGCCGGTTGCCGCCTTGCTCTGGCTGGCCGGCCTCGTGCTGGTTGCCCGGCGGGCGCGGGCGCTTCTGGTGCTGTTTGCCGGGCCGGTATTGCTCATGTGGATGGCGGCGCTCGCGCGCCTGCACCCCTACGGCGGCTCGCGCCATGCGGTCCTGCTGGCTTTGTCCCTGGCGGCGGGCATCGCTGTGGCGGCGGACCGCGCCCTGGGATCACGACCGGCTCTGGTGGCGCTGCTTGCGCTCGCGTTCGCTTTCACGGCCGGCAACCCCTCGTTGGCGCGCGCCCGGCTGGACATGCCGGCCGAAAGCCAACAGAAGCGCCATCTCGAGTCGGCGCTCGCGTTTCTCGGCCAGACGTTGCCGCCAGACGCCGTGCTGCTCGCTGATGTAGAGACCCGTCAGATCCTGGGGCATTACCTGGCCGGGCGCGAGTGGCTGCCCGAAACTCGCCACCTGCCTTCGGAAGAGCAGATCGGCCCCCTGCGCGTGTTTGCCACGCGGTGGGCTTATGCGAACGTAGGGGAGCTGGTTGCGGACTTGGAGCTTTTCCGCGGGCGTTACCATCCCCCGCCGGGCGAGCTCGTCCGGGTCATGGACGCGGGTTTTACGAGCGCCCTCAGCCAGGTCCCGGAGGGGGAGTTATCCAAACTCTGGGGTGGCGCCCGAATTCACCGCTTCGGCGGAGGGATTCTCGTTCTCGAGGTTAGACCTCAGCCGGCCCCTCCTGCGGAGTCCGGCGACGGGCCGCCCGAGGAGATCCCGTTCTCACCGGCCCAGAGGTAGCCCCCGCGAAAGACCGTGAGGATCTTCGCCCCTTCGACCGGCCCGAGCTTGCGGCGCAGCCGCTGCACGTGCACGTCGAGCGTCCGGCTCTTGACCCCGTCGCGGTAGCCCCAAACGTTCTGAAGCAATTGCTCGCGCGAAAGGCACTTGCCGGCATTTTCGCGCAGATATTGCAACAAATCCCTTTCTTTCCTGGTCAGATGCGGTTTTCCGGCGCTGTTTGCGGGCGCCGAGAGGACAGGCGGTCCACCCACCAAAAGACCCATCCAGACTAGCCTCCCTTACCTCCGATTCTGCTTTATAGCCGTCATCGCCGGCAACTCCTCCGGGTGACAGGGGCGAATGGATGTCACCCGGGCTGGATCGTAAGATGCGGGCGCGAGCGTTCGTGTGACAAAAAGTCGATCCGGCCTCGGGCGATTCGCCTGGCCGGCTACCGGGCACTGAACCGCAGGATGTGCGAGGAAAACTTGAATTCGCCCACCCAGAGGTTCCTGCCACCCCAGGCTAGTGAGCCGGGCATGACGAGCTTGGTGCGGCTGAGCCCGGCCCGGGCGTCGCTCGGATCAGCCGCGCCCAGGTAGGTGTCGGGGAACCTGCCGCCGAGGGCATCTTCCACGCGGTTCCACGCCACGACGCGGTTGTTTCCCCGGTCGGCCACGAAGAAGTGGCCGCCGGCGGCGAGTGCGTCACCCGGCAGGTTCAATCGTCCGAATCCCCCGATCCGAATCGGCCGGCTGTCCCAGTCGAGCCTGTCCACCCGCCAGACCAGCACCTCGCCGCCCTCGAAGGGGGCGGCGGCCAGGTAGTTTCCGTCACTTGAAATGCAGCCGGGATTTGCCATCTCGAGCGCGAGTTTCGGCCGGCTCTCCGGGCCGGGAATTCCGTCCCAGACCCAGATGCGGTTGGCCTGCCGGTCAGCCAGATAGAGATGCCTTGCATCCATGGCCACGCCGGTCAGTTCCTCGAACTCGACGTCCCCGATCCGGCCTGTGAGGGCCTCCTGCGGAGGCTCCCCGTTCAGGGGCAAGCTGTGCCAGAGATATACCGTCCGCCGACCCGCCAGCACCAACTTCGAGCCGTGAAGGGCGTTGTCCCATGGCACCTCTCCGAGATGGACCACCGCGTCAGGTGGGACGCCGCTCTCGGCAGGCAAAACGCGCCAGACAAACAGCTTCCGGTCGAAGTCCGAAGAGGCGAACAGGCTGGCGCCGTTGGTGGCCAGTGCGGGGTCGGCCACGCCGAGCGAGCCGGGCCCGGCAGAAGGCGCCGGCACGCGATCGCCCTCCTCGGCCTGCCACCTCCTGCCATCCGCCCGTGAACGCGCTCCGGATCCGCCTATGGGCGCCGGCACGCGGATCTGGGTTCACGTGGAAGAACGTCCGCCAGCCGCCCAGTTCGAGCACCGTGCCATCCGGAGTGAAGCTGAGCCCGTCCCTGGAAGTGCAGCGCAGCAGCCGCGGTCCGAGCGAAACCAGCATCACCCACTCGTCAGGCGTTTCGAAGACATCGGGGGCGGTCGCGTTCGGGTAGCGCGGGTCGCGAAACACTTCCCCCCGCGGCTCCCAGTCGAGCCCGTCCTTGGAGGCATACGCGGCGATGGCCCCGTCGAGGCGCGCTTTGACGTAGGCGCGGTGGCTGCCATCGGCGAGGCGCACCACGTTCGGGTCCACCCCGCGCAGATTGATCTCGACGCGCCGCCAGGACCCGTCGGCGTCCTGCTCCATCGCGCCGATCCGCTCGCGCGCGCCGCTTGCGTCCACGAAGAGAACGGTCGGGCGTCCTTCGGGATTGAGGAACAGCTCGGGCACGGAGGCCTTCTCCGCGAGGATAGGCGGCTCGAGCGTCCAATTCAGCCCGTCGCCCGAAGTGGCGAGCAGGACGCGATGATTCGATGGACCGTCCTGAGCCACGGCGGGCAGAGCGGCAAGCACCAGCGCGGCCAGGAGCCGCGGCTCGAGCGAGCTTCCGCGGAGCTTCTGCGTCGGTTGCTCCCCGTAGCCAGTCTATGCGCCGGTCCTCCTCGAAGGGCGAGGCGGGCGCCGTGCCACAATTGAAGTGATTGCGATTGTGAACGCAACGTCAGTAGCAGAAGCGGCGGCAGCGCGCCGGATCACCGCCAGAGGCAGCGTCGCCGTACTGGTCCTGCTATCGCTGGGACATTTCTTCGTGGACCTGTATTCGGGGGCGCTGGGCGCCCTCCAGCCGGCCCTGGTCAAGCGCCTCGGGCTGTCTCTGACCCAGGCGGGCATCCTCGGTGGGCTTTTCGTCTTTTCCTCCTCCGTCATGCAGCCGCTCTACGGCTTCCTCTCGGACCGCTATCACACGAAGCTCTTCGCCGCGCTGGCGCCCGCGGTGGCGGGCATCGGCATCTCCTCGCTGGGCTTGGCGCCGGGCTACGCCTGGCTCATCGTATTCGCAGCGGTCGGCGGCGCCGGCGTGGCCGCCTTCCATCCCCAGGCGTCGGCGGCTGTGGCCGCCGCCTCGAGCCTCCGCCGTGGCGCCTGGATGGCGGTCTTCATCAGCGCCGGGACGCTCGGTTTCGCCCTCGGTCCCATCTACTTCTCGGTTGTGGTCGCGCGGCTCGGGCTGGACGGCGCCTGGTGGGCTGCCGTTCCAGGCGTGCTGGTGACACTGTTTCTTCTCGCGCAACTGCCCGCGCCCGCCGGCGCCGTGCGCCACCGCGGCTTCGACTGGGCGCCGCTCGCCGCCGTCTGGAAGCCGCTCACCATCCTTTACTTGCTCGTCTTCATCCGCTCGATCGTGCAGGTGACGTTCGCGCAGTTTCTGCCGCTGTACCTGACGCTCGAGCGCGGCTTCAGTTACGCCGCCGCAAGCTACGCCCTGACCGTCTATCTTGCCGCGGGCGCCCTCGGTGGCTTCATCGGCGGGCACCTGGCCGACCGCTGGGGCGGCAAGCGGGTGATTCTGTTTTCGATGGTCGGCTCGCTGCCGTTCCTGCTGATCTTCTTCCTCGCCGGCGGCGTCACGGCCATGCTCGGGCTGGCCCTCGGCGGCCTGATCCTGCTGTTTACCATTCCCGTGAATGTCGTGATGGCCCAGGAACTGGTGCCGGCACAGGCGGGCACGGTCTCCTCTCTGATGATGGGCTTTGCCTGGGGGATGGCCGGCCTGCTCTTCATCCCACTGGTCGGTCGCGCCTCGGACATTTTCTCCATGCACTCCGTGCTGATGGCGCTTCTGGCCTTCCCCCTGGCGGGCTTTCTGCTCGCCCTGAAACTCAAGTGAGTGCCGGGCGCAAGGCGGTCTGTTTGCTGAGCGGCGGTCTGGACTCCTCCACCGCGCTGGCCTGGGCGCGCCGCGAAGGCTTCGACTGCTACGCCCTCTCGTTCGACTACGGCCAGCGCCACCGCGTCGAGCTCGAAGCGGCGCGCCGTATCGCGCAAGTGCTCGGGGCCGTCGAGCATGTCATCGTACGCATCGATCTCGCCCAGTTCGGAGGCTCGGCGCTCACGGCCGATCTCCCGGTGCCCAAAGGTCGCTCGCCGGAGGAGATGGCCTCCCAGATCCCGGTCACCTATGTGCCGGCGCGCAACACCATCTTCCTGGCCGTGGCGCTCGGCTGGGCCGAGGTGCTCGGCGCAGCCGACCTGGTCATCGGCGTCAATGCGCTCGACTACTCCGGCTATCCCGACTGCCGGCCGGAGTTCATCGAAGCCTTCGAGCGGCTGGCAAACCTGGCCACCAAGGCGGGCGTGGAGGGCCGCCTGCGCCTGAAGGTGCACACCCCGCTGATTCACCTCACCAAGGCCGCGATCGTGCGGCTGGCCGCCGAGCTCGGCGTCGATTTCCGGTTCACCCACTCCTGCTACGACCCGCACCCGGACGGCCGCCCCTGCGGCGCCTGCGACGCCTGCCTGCTGCGCAGGAAGGGTTTCGCCGAGGCCGGCCTCGTGGATCCTCTGGAAGCGGCCCCGTGAAGATCGCCGAGCTCTTCTACTCGATTCAGGGTGAAGGCATGCTCATCGGCACGCCCTCGGTCTTCATCCGCACGAGCGGCTGCAATCTGCGCTGTCGCTGGTGCGATACGCCCTACACGTCGTGGGCGCCCGAGGGAGAAGAGATGTCGCTCGAGGCGATCCTGGACTATGTCCGGGCCCATTCGACCGGCTTCGTCGTGGTCACCGGCGGCGAGCCGATGATCGCCCCCGAACTCGTTCCGCTCACCGAGGCGCTCCGGCGCGCCAACCAGCACATCACCATCGAGACCGCCGGAACCGTCGATGCGCCCGTCGCCTGCGACCTGATGAGCGTGAGCCCCAAGCTGGCCAACTCCACTCCCTGGGAGCAGCAAGCCGGCCGGTGGGCCGAGATCCACGAGCGGCGGCGCATCCGGCTCGAAGTGTTGCGGCGGCTGATCGCCCGCTACCCCTATCAGTTGAAGTTCGTTGTCGCCGCGCCGGAGGATCTCGGCGAGATCCGCGCCCTGGTAAAGGAGCTCGCGGCGGACCGCTCCCGCGTGATTCTGATGCCGGAGGGGACCGATCCCGAAATCCTTCGCGAGCGCGGCCGGTGGCTGGCCGAGCTCTCCAAGCAGGAAGGCTACCGCTTCAGCCCGCGCCTGCACATCGATCTGTGGGGCAACCGCCGGGGCGTCTGAGGCTCGCGCGGCCCGGTTACACTGTGACGGTGAAATATCAGGCGGAGCTCGAATACGCGCTGGGGTTGGTCCGCCGGGCCGGCGAAACCGCGCTCGGCTACTGGCGGACTGGGCTCGAGGCCGAGGACAAGGCAGACGACTCGCCCGTGACGCTCGCCGACCGCGCCGTCGAGCGGCTCTTGGCGGCCGCGCTCGAGGAGGCCTTCCCCGAAGACGGCCTGCTGGGCGAGGAGGGCGGCGACAGGCAGGCCGCGAGCGGCCGCCGCTGGATCATCGATCCGATCGACGGCACCCGCGATTTTGTCCGCGGCAGCCGCACCTGGGCGGTGATGCTGGCGCTTGAAGACGAAGGCGACGTCGTCCTGGGCGTTTGTCACCTGCCGGCGCTCGGGGAGACCTACTGGGCCGTGCGCGGCGGCGGCGCCTTTGAAAACGGCGAGCGCATCCGCGTCTCCTCGATATCCGAGGTGAGCCGGGCCGTGCTCTGCTTCAACGACTTCGCCAACCTCACCCGCTGCCCGTTCGCGGCCCGGCTCGACGGCTGGATGGCCCGCTTCTGGGCGGTGCGCAATCCCGGCGGCTCGCCCGGCGCACTGCTGGTGGCCTCGGGCCGCGCCGACGCCTGGATCGAGCCGAGTTGCCAGCCCTGGGATCTCGCCCCGCTCAAGATCATCGCCGAAGAGGCCGGCGGCGTCTTCTCGAACTTCGGCGGCTCCAGCAGCATCTGGGGCGGGGATTGCTTCATCTGTAGCCCGGCGCTCGAAGCCGAGCTCCGCGGGTTTCTCGCACCCCCGGTGCGCGATAATCGCTAGATGAGACTGGTTTTCATCCTCTTCGATGAACGATCGTGAAATCCGGCGCCAGGCGCTCGCCGAAGCGCTCTCGACCCGCATTGTCGTGCTCGACGGCGCCATGGGCACCATGATCCAGGCGCGGCGCCTCTCGGCGGATGACTTCGGCGGCCCGCAGCTGGAGGGCTGCAACGAGCACCTCGTCCTGAGCCGGCCGGACGTCATCCTCGACATCCACCGCGCCTATCTGGCTTCCGGCGCCGACATCATCGAGACGGACACCTTCGGCGGAACCCGCATCGTCCTTGCCGAATACGGCCTCGAGGATCAGGTCTACCGGATCAATTTCGAAGCGGCGCGGCTGGCCCGCCAGGCCGCGGACGAGTTCTCCGCGCCTGGGCGGCCGCGCTTCGTCGCCGGTTCGATGGGGCCGACCACCAAGGCGATCACGGTCACCGGAGGCATCACCTTCGCCGAGCTGCGCGAGGCTTTTTACGAGCAGGCGCGGGCGCTGGTCGAAGGCGGGGCCGACCTGCTGCTGCTCGAGACCTGCCAGGACACGCGCAACACCAAGGCCGGCATCCTCGCCGTCGACCGCTTGCGCCGCGAGCTGGGCATCCCGATCCCCCTGATCGTCTCCGGCACCATCGAGCCCACGGGTACGATGCTCGCCGGGCAGACCGCCGACGCCTTCTGGGTCTCGATCTCCCACGCCGATCTGCTCGCCGTCGGCCTCAACTGCGCCACCGGGCCGGAGTTCATGACAGACCACATCCGGACGCTTCAGGAAATGGCCTGGACGCACCTAGCGTGTTATCCCAACGCGGGTCTGCCCAACGAGGAAGGGCTGTATCTGGAGACGCCGGAGTCGCTCGCGGCCCAGCTCGAGCGGTTCGCCGACCACGGCTGGCTGAACGTGGTGGGCGGCTGTTGCGGCACCACGCCGGCGCACATCGCCGCCATCGCCCGCATGGTGGAAGGCAAGCCGCCGCGGCGCGTGCCCGGCCGGTCGCGGCGCTCCTACTACTCCGGCATCGAGCTGGTCGAAGCCGAAGAGACCAACCGCCCGCTCATCGTCGGCGAGCGCACCAACGTCGTCGGCTCGCGCCAGTTCCGCCAGCTCGTCGGGGAAGGGAAGTGGGACGAGGCCACCGAGATCGGCCGCCGCCAGATACGCAACGGCGCCCACATCCTCGATGTGTGCCTGCAATCGAGCGAGCGCGACGAGCTCAAGGACATCCCGCCCTTCTATGAGCACCTGATCCGGAAGGTGAAGGCGCCGCTGATGATCGACACCACCGATCCGCGCGCCGTCGAGCTGGCGCTCACCTACTGCCAGGGCAAGAGCATCATCAACTCGATCAATCTGGAAGACGGCGAGGAAAAGTTCGAGCGCGTCTGCCCGCTCGTTCGCGCCTACGGCGCGGCGGTGGTGGTCGGCTGCATCGACGAGGACAAGGTCCAGGCGCAGGCCTTCACGCGGGAGCGCAAGCTGGCCGTCGCCGAGCGCTCCGTGCGCCTGCTCACGGAAAAATACGGCATCCCCCCCGAGGACATCCTCATCGACCCGCTGGTCTTCCCCTGCGCCACCGGCGACGAGAACTACATCGGCGGGGCCGTGGAGACCATCGAGGCGGTGCGGCTGATCAAGGAGCGCATCCCGTACGTCAAGACGATTCTCGGCATCAGCAACGTCTCTTTCGGGCTGCCGGCGGCCGCGCGCGAGGTGGTCAACTCGGTGTTCCTGTACCACGCCACGAAGGCGGGCCTGGATCTGGCGATCGTCAACTCGGAGAAGATCGAGCGCTTCGCCTCGATTGCCGAGGCGGAGCGGCGCCTGGCGGAAAACCTGCTGTTCAATCTTCCGCCGGCGGACTCCCCCGCGCTGCGGGATGCGCCCTCGGACTGGCGGCTTCAGAGCCGCGACGAGCGGATCGCCATCAACCAGTACCACATCGCCGCGGCCGCGGAACATTTCCGCCAGGCGCGCGCCCGCAAGCGCCAGGCCGAGGAGCTCTCGCTCGATGAACGGCTGGCCAACTACATCATCGAAGGGGTGCGCGACGGGCTCATCGCCGACCTCGACCGCAAACTGGCCGAGGGCGCCACGCCGCTCGAGATCATCAACGGGCCGCTGATGCGCGGCATGAACGAGGTGGGGCGGCTGTTCAACAACAACGAGCTGATCGTCGCCGAGGTGCTCCAGTCGGCCGAGGCAATGAAGGCGGCCGTGGCCTATCTCGAGAAGTTCATGGAGAAGGCCGAGACCAGCGTTCGCGGCAAGGTGATCCTGGCCACGGTCAAAGGCGACGTCCACGACATCGGCAAGAACCTGGTGGAGATCATCTTCGCCAATAACGGCTATCAGGTGATCAATCTCGGCATCAAGGTGCCGCCGGAGGAGCTGATCCGCGCCTGGCGCGAACACTCGCCCGACGCCATCGGCCTCTCCGGCCTGCTGGTCAAGAGCGCCCACCAGATGGTGTTGACGGCGAGCGACTTTCGCGAGGCCGGAATTCGCGTGCCGCTGCTCGTGGGGGGCGCGGCGCTTTCGGAGAAGTTCACCCGCAGCCGCATTGCGCCTGCTTACGGCGCGCCCACCGTCTACGCCAGGGACGCCATGACCGGGCTGCGGCTGCTCAACGAGATCATGGACCCGGCGACGCGCGAGGAGACGCTCCGCCGCTACACCGTCACCGAGGCGGAGACGGGTGAGCCCGCCGCCCGCGCCTGCCGCCTCGGGCCTGGCGAGCAGCGCAGCTCGCGCGTGCGGGCCGATATCCCCAAGCCGCGCCCGCCGTATCTCGACCGCCGCGTCCGGCTCATCCCGGATTTGAACGAAATCTGGAGCTACATCAATCCGCACATGCTCTACGGGCGCCATCTGGGTTTTCGGGGAAACTTCGAGAAGGCGCTCGCCGAGCGCGACCGCAAGGCGCTCGAGCTCTATCAGGCGGTCGAGGAGGTCAAGCGCGAAGCCGCCGGCTTCATGAAGGTCCGCGCCGTCTGGCAGTTCTTCGAGGCTGAACCGGAGGGCAACGCCGTTCACCTGTTCTCGCCCGGTAGCCAGACGCCGCTTCACACCTTCCGCTTCCCGCGCCAGCCGAAGGAGGACGGTCTGTCCCTGAGCGACTACGTGCTGCCGCCGGATGAAGGCGGGCGGGACCAGATCGCTCTGTTCGTCGTCACGGCCGGCGAGGGCGTGCGGGAGCGCGCCGAGGCGGCCAAAGAGGCGGGCGAGTATTTTCGCTCTCACGCTCTTCAGGCGCTGGCGCTCGAGACCGCCGAGGCCGCCGCCGAATGGCTTCACCGGCGCTTGCGCGAGGACTGGGGCTTCCCCGATCCGCCTGGCATGTCGATGCGGGAGCGCCTCACCGCCCGCTACCGCGGCAAGCGCTACAGCTTCGGCTATCCGGCCTGCCCCAATCTGGACGACCAGCAGGGTATCTGGAAACTGCTCCGGCCCGAGGAGATCGGCGTCCGCCTGACCGAAGGGATGATGATGGAGCCCGAGGCGAGCGTGAGCGCGCTGGTCTTCCACCATCCCGATTGCACCTACTTCGCGGTTACCGAGGCCGAACAGCCGGCCGCGCTGGTCTGATTGACGC
>CALKXJ010000014.1 GCA_938003835.1 uncultured Bryobacteraceae bacterium
TTCGGCAGATTCCTCTCGTAGTTGTACCAGGGCAGGTGCGTCGACTTGTTGCCGACGTAGGAGGCCCGCACGCCCAGATTCGGCCGCAACTCGCGCTCCAGGGTGAAGTTCCACTGGTAGGACTCGCTGTTGCGAATGTTACGTTCCACCGCCGTCAGGCTCGGGTTCGGCGAGATCGCCCCGGCCCCCGGAAACGGGCGCGCCAGCGTGAGCGACGGCGTTCGCCC
The DNA here is from genome assembly GCA_938003835.1 of uncultured Bryobacteraceae bacterium. GTDB lineage: Bacteria > Acidobacteriota > Terriglobia > Bryobacterales > Bryobacteraceae > CALKXJ01. Next base: position 228 of record CALKXJ010000014.1, read on the forward strand.
CGCCGCCGATTCGAAACTCTCCGCCAGAAGGAACGGCGGGTTGTTGAAGCCCATCTGCCGGAAACCGATGTAGACCGGCAGGAAGTTGTAGTAGACGCCGAAGCCGCCGCGGATCACGGTGCGGCTATCGCGAAACGGCCGCAGCGCGAAGCCCAGGCGCGGAGCCCAGTTGTTCTTGTCGGTCTCGAGCAGGTTCTGCGGCAGCCCGGCGTCCTTGGCCAGCACGATCGGATAGGCCTGAATGAGCCGCGGCTGCGCCTGTGCCGGGAACCTGTCGCCGGCAATGAACAGGCGGCTGGAGGCGAAATCGAAGTTCGCCAGCGCCTGGTCACGCTCCTTCCAGGCGGTCTGCACCATGTAACGAAGGCCGAAACTGAGTGTGAGCAAAGCCGAGACCTGGAAATCGTCCTGCACGTAGGCACTGTAGCGCGTGGTGTAGAGCAGCAGCGGAGGGCTCGAAGTCGAACGGTAGGCGAAGTTCGGATATCCGAGCAGGAAGTCGGCAAAGGCGTGCGCCGGCTGCGCCGCCCGCGCCGGATCGTTGTTGGTGAACCGGCCGTTGAAGTCGAACCGGCCGAGCCCGGCGTTGTTGGCCAGCCCGGAGAGCATGCCGGCGGTGAAGGGCACCGAGGAGACGCGGTGGTTGGCGAAGTCGAACCCCGTCTTGATGGTGTGCTTGCCCCGCACCATCGTCAGGTTGTTGATGTACTGCGGGGTAAGCTGCGGCGCGCGCGGCCCCCCGCCGTAGTCGCCGATCGAAACGTGACTGCTCACATTGATGTTGGGCAGCCCGCCGTAAGGCGCAACGTAGAGATCCGGGAACAGCGAGCGCGGGTCGAACTCCTCGTTCATCCCCTGCCGCACGCTGGCGTGGCGCAGATAGCCGTAGCGGAACTCGTTGAGCGTCCGTGGGCTGAAATTGCGCAGCCAGGTGATGTTGGCGCTCTGGGTCGAGTAGCCGCCGTTTTTCCAAGAACCGTAACGCGGCGGGTAGGCCTGCGCCACGAAGTACGGCTCGCCTTTGGAATGGTTCAGGTTTACCCAGATGGCATCCTGATCGGAAAAGCGGTGGTCAATGCGGACCCCGTAGCGGTTGATGTCGGAGATGTTCGGTATGTTAACCACATAGTTGTTGAGCGTGCCCGCCGGACCCGTGCCCGCCTGATTGGGCGGCGGCACCCAATCGATCAGCGTCTTCGAGCGCGGGTCGATCCGCGCCGCAGGAACCTGGTTGTTCGGGAACGGCTGGAGGTTCAGCGGATCGAGGATCACCGGCAGGCCCGAGAAGTCGCCGGCGCGCATCGCCGGTGTGGCCACCGAGAGCGTTACCGTCCGCGGGCTCCGCTCGCGCAGGCCCTCGTAGCTGTGGAAGAAAAAGGTCTTGTTCTTGACGATCGGCCCGCCCACCGCATAGCCGAACTCGTTGCGGTTGTAGGGCGCTTTGGGCAAGCCCGTGGCGAAGAAGTTCTTGGCGGCGTACTCTTTGTTGCGGTTGAACCAGAGCAGCGAGCCGTGCAGCTCGTTGGTGCCCGACTTGGTCACGATGGTGGCCGAAACCGAGCCCTCGAACTCGGCCTTCTGGTTGTTGGAGTCCAGCTTGAATTCGCTCACGGAATCCACCGAGGGCAGCGTGGCCAGCCCGTTGCGGTAGGAATAGGCGCCGCCGCCGTTGCCCACGTCGTTGTAAGTGACGCCGTCCACGTTGAACTGAATGCCGCCCCAGTAGGCGCTGCCGGCCACCCGCGGGTTGGAGGCGCTGTCGGTGGTGACGCCGGCCGAGATCCGAATCAGCCGGTCGAGTGTGCGCCCGTTGAGCGGGATCGCGGTGATGACGTGGGCTTCGAGAATGTTGCCGATGGTGGCATTCTCGGAGTTCACTACGGGAGCCGTGCCCTGGACTTCGATGGTCTGCGTCACCGTGCCCGGCTCGAGCGAAAGGTCGACGCGGACGGTGCGGGTGGCCAGCAGCCGCACGCCCCGAAGAATGCCTTGTTTGAAGCCGGCGAACTCAGCCGTCACGGTATAGGCGCCGGGCGCCAGGTTCGGCGCCACGTAGTCGCCGGTGTCGTTGGTTTGCGTTTTGAAGGTGATGTTGGTCGCTTCGTTGGTTACCGTCACCGCCGCCCCGACGATGGCGCCGCCCGAGACGTCCCGGACGGTGCCGACGATGGTTCCGGCGATGTTCTGCGCCGAAAGCGGCAGCACGGCGATCAGCAGCGCTCCGATCAGCAGAAGTTTGAGATGTCTCATAATTGACCCTTTCCTGGTGCTCGCCTGGTTCGGCTCCACACCGCAGCCCCGGACTCTGTTAGTGGAGTATACCGCGCGCCGCCCTCGACGGCATCGCGCCTCAGTAACCCCGCTGCTTGTCCACGACGTTGATGAGCGGCAGGCCCAGCGCGTAGCGCCGGACATTCTCGGCAAACAGCTCGATCAGGCGCACCTGCCGGTCCGGACTCCAGCCCGAGGTGTGGGCGCTCATGACCACGTTCGGGCAGTCGAAGATCGGATGACCCGGCGGCGGCGGCTCCTTCGGAAACACGTCAAGCCCCGCTCCGGCGATCCAGCCCTCCTTCAGCGCCTTCACCAGCGCCATGTCGTCGAAAAGCTCCCCGCGCGAGAGCGCAATGAAATAGGCGGTGCGCTTCATGCTGCGGAAGACCTCTTCGTTGAACATCCGCCGCGTCTCGGGCGTCAGCGGAGCCGCGGCGACCAGCACATCCACCATCGGCACCATGGTGCGGAACCAGCTCGGATCGTGCAGCTCGGCCACGTATTCGGGTTTGGGAATCGGCTTGGCGTCGGTGGCCACGATGCGCATGTCGAAGCCATAGTAGGCGCGGCGCGCCACCGCGCTGCCGATGCCGCCCAGTCCCACGATGCCCATCGTGCGGCCCACCAGCTCGGTATGATGGTCGGACTTGGTCGTGCCGACCGGGTTCATCGTCTTCTTGAGATAGAACTGCGGCATGTAGTACTTGGCGATGCCCCGCGTCAGGCACAGCAGCAGGCACATGGCCGTCTCGGAGATCCCCGGCGCAAAGGTGCGCGCGTAGTTGGTGAGCACCACCGGGCTGTTCCGGAACTTTTCGTCGTTCATGAGGAACTCGACCCCGGCGCCGCCGGCCTGCACCCACTTCAGCCTCGGCGCGTAATCGAGCTCCTCGCCGCGAATGTGCCCGTAGACGACCTCGGCCTCCTGCAAGCGCCGGCGGAACTCTTCCCGGTCTTTGCAGATGATGATCTCCACTCGGGTGTTCGGCGCCGCCTGCTCGATCTGCTCCTTTTCGGCGGGTTCGAACGCATACATGGTGACGATGCGGATCGGCTCCCCGGAGGCCTTCAGCGCCGTTTGCGCGAACGGGGCCACGACCACCGGCTCGCGCGCCGCTTGGGCCAGCGCGGGCGCCCCCCCGGCGGCGGTAACCAGACTGCGGCGAGAAAAGGTATTGGCGGCCATGGATCCTTTTCTATCACACGGCCGCCGGATACGGACGGGACTACGGGCGATTACGGGAATGCGAGGCCGAGAACCCGTCCCATGTCGCGCACCATCTGGCGCACGACGGCAAGCTGCGCCTGCACTTCGGCGATCTTGGCCGCCTCGGCCGCCAGGGCATCAAGTTTCACCTCGAGGGCCCGCACCGCCTCCGCAGCCGGATCGGCCGGCATCAACTGCCCGCGAATCAAGCCGCCGGGAGCACTCGCCGTGTGCAGGTTAAAGTAGAAATCCGACGGCTTGGTCAGGATCGCCCGGATCGTGTCCAGTCCCGCAGGGTCGGTGATCACCACGTGACGGAAGAGCGAGCCGGGGCCCGCCAGTTCCACCGGAGGGCTGAAACGGGGATCGACCACCACCGGCCCGTTGACGCCGGCCGCACCTCGATGGATGTGAAAGGCGCGGACAGTCTCCGTGGTGGCGAAGTTGTAGCTCACCCGGAAATCGACGATCGCCTGCGTGAGATTCCCTCCCGCGTCACGATCCAGACGCATCTCGATCCAGGCCTCGCCGAAGCTCTGCGAGCCGACGATCGGGGGGTTCTCGTGCGACGGGCTGGCCAGCACGCGGAATAACACGGTGCTGGTGGACTGGGCGTGGAGCGCGGCGCCGGACGCCAGCGCGAATACCGCAAAAGCGGACAGCTTCTTCATGTTCACCTCACGAAGCGAATGGTTGGAATGCCCCTGCGCGGTTGATTCTATCACGGCGCCGGACGATTCACCAACTTTTTTTCCGCTTCCGGCCCCGCCCGCCGCTAAAACTGCCACCGCAAGCCGAACTGCACCAGGCGCGGATGGGAGGGCAGAATGCCCCGCGTGCGGTCGACAATCACCAGCCGGTCGGTCAGGTTTTTCACCGTGAGAAAGAGCGTCGCCCGCAGCGATTCGAGCGGATGGTTGATCGTGGCGTTCCAGAGCACATTCCCCGGAATCAGGCCGCGCTGGCCGTTGGGCGTGGGCGCGACGGTGTTGAGGTCGTCGCCGAACTGCCGCGAGGTGGCCACCGCCTCAATCAGCGCGCTCGTGCCGCGGGCGTGTACGTACCCGAGCGAGGCGTTGCCCAACTGGGAGGGCGCGTAAGGAAGCCGGTTCCCCCGCACCGAGACGTGCGCGAAACCCGGTACGGAACTGTATCGGGTCCCGGCAAAGCGCGCCACGGGCAGCCAGGTATACGCCGCGCGGACCGAAAAGGTGTGCCGCGGCCCGAACCAAGGCGGCAACTGCCACCGACCCGCCGCCTCGACTCCCTGATGCTCGGTGCGGCCCGCGCTGGTGAGCGTCGCGCCCACGCCGCCAGCGACGCTCGCCGGAATGATCTGGTTCTGGTAATCCATGCGAAAGGCCGTGACCTCGAGCGCCAGGCGCGGCGCCGCCCGCAGGCGCAGCCCGAGCTCGTAGTTCCAGCTCAGTTCCGGATCGAGGTCCACCGTGCCGCCCAGATTGGTGATGATGTCCTCGGCGCGCGGCGGGGCAAAGCCGCGATGGATGCCCGCGAAAACGGTGACCCGCGACGGACTGTAAGAGAGGCCGATGCCCGGCACCCACTGCGTCAGCTCGGCCCGCCCGAACGCGCCGTTGAGCCGGTTCAGGCGCTGGTAGCGCACGTGCTCGAGGCGCACGCCCGGCGTCAAACCCCATCTGCCGCGAGCGAGCCGGTACTGCCAGAAGCCTGACCAGGCTTGCGTGCGCCGCTTGTTGTCCTCCACCAGGCGACCATCGCGCGAGGTGGGAAGCGGGCCGTTCCTCTGTTGGCGGTCCTGATCTTCAAAATGGCCGCGCAGGCCGAAGTCAGCCTCGCCGGCGAGCGGTCCCAGCCGCTGCTGGGACCGGAAGCGGGGTTCGACCCCCCACGTGTAGTAGCTGCGCAGGCGGCCTTCGTTGCCGCAACGGGTGTCGAGATCGGCCATCCCTGTGCATCCCGGATCGCCCAGCCGGTTCGGCCGCTGCCCGGAGTGGCTCGCCTGCCGCCACCAGTCCCGGTGGAAGTAGGAGCCGTACAGGTTGGCCGTCATCGCCAGGTTCGGCTTCAAGGCTTCGGAGTAGCTTACCGAAGCGCCGAAGCGGTCGCCGTAAAAGGAATCGTTGCGGAACGGGTTCTGGCGCGGATTGGTGCGGAACTCCTCCTCGGTCAACCCCGAATAGGTGACCCTGGAGCGCTCCGCATAGTAGTTCAGGCGCCAGGTGAGCAGCCGCCGGTTGGAAAACGTCGTCGTGCTCTTCACGTAGAAGTCGGACAGGCCCAGGCGCGTATTTTCGCGCGCCCCCTCGCCCTGCTTGCGTGTCAGGTGAGCGATCAGGCCGGTGCGGCCCCAGGTGCCGCCGTAGCGGAGGTGACCGTTGAGGTAATCCCGGTTGCCGCCGGTAAGCTCCACCTCACCGGCCCTCCGGTCGGGGATAGCCGGGGTCAGATAATTAATGACGCCGCCGACGGTGGACGGCCCATAGAGCACCTGGCCGGCGCCCTTGACCACCTCGATGCTTTCAAAGCGCTCGATCGGCGGATGGTAGTAGCTGGCGTTGTCGCCGTAGGGCGCATAGGCGAGCGGGATGCCGTCCTCGAGCAGGAGCACCTTTCTCGAGCGCGTGGGGTCAACGCCGCGGATGCCGATGTTCGGCCGCAGGGAGAAGCCCTCCTCGCCGCGGGCGAACACCCCGGGCAACTTCCGCAGCGCTTCGTCAGTCGTGAAACAGTGCGCGCCCCGCAGCGTGGCCCCGTCGAGGACGCTGAGCGACCCGGGGATCTCCTCGAAGGCAGCCGGAGAATCTGCAATCCGGTTGCCGTACACGGTGACCTGCTCGACCAGACCCGCCGGCGCAAGCACGATCTCCTCGCGGTGCCCGGCGCCCGGCGCCAGCCGCAGCAGCCGCCGGCTCTCGACAAAGCCCGGCGCCGCTGCGCGCAGCCAGTAGTCGCCCGGCCGGAGGTCGCCGAATTGGAACTCTCCGGCGGGACCGGTTCGAGTGTGGCGCTCGGCCGCGGTGGCGCGGTCTTCCAGGGCGATCGCGGCCCCGACGATCACCCCGCCGGCCGAATCGCGCACCAGGCCGCTCAACCGTGCCGGCGGCGCCTGGGCCGCGGCGAACTGCTGCAAACAGAGTGCGAAGACAGCCGCGCAGGCGGCACGGCAGAGCGGCCGAATCGGGCAAGACGTCGAATTTACGATATCGGGACTTCGTTCTATTTTGCAAATCATTTGCAGGTACCTGCCTCCAGTATACTTTTTCCCGGACCTTTGTCAAGCCTGATTTGCCGGATCGGCTCCCTCGGATGCCAAATCGCGATATGATGTCTCGCGAAGGAGAGCCCGCGATGAACCACACCCTCAGCCGCCGCTCGCTGCTCGGCGGCGCCCTCTCGGCAGCTTCCGCCTCGCGAATCCTCGGCGCCAATGACCGCGTCGGGCTCGGCATCATCGGTACCGGCGACCGCGGCAAATACCTGATGCGCGTCGCCAACAAAGTCGGCGGCATCGACTGGGTGGCCGTCTGCGACATCTGGGACCGCCGGCGAGAGGAGGCCGCCCAGGTGGCCGGCTCACCGGTCGCCAGCGACGCCGACTATCGCCGCCTGCTCGACCGCAAGGAGATCGACGCCGTCATCGTCGCCACGCCCGATCACCTCCACGCCTCGATTTCCATCGAGGCCTGCCGGGCCGGCAAGGACGTCTTCGTCGAAAAGCCGATGACCTCGCTGCCCGAGCAAGGACCGCCGCTGGTCCGCGCCGTCCGCGAGCACAAACGCGTGCTCCAGGTGGGCGTGCAACAACGCAGCATGAAGCACTTCATCGAGGCGAAGGAACGGTTCTTCGATAGCGGCCTCATCGGCGAAGTGAACATGGTGCGCACCATCTGGAACGGCAACCGCGGCTATCTCACCCCGGTGCCGCCCGGCATGGAGGCCAAGCCGCCGGGGCTGGACTGGGAGGCCTACCTCGGCTGGCTCCCCAAGCGCCCTTGGGATCCGAAGATCTACTTCAACCGATTCGCCTACTGGGACATCTCCACCGGCGGGCAGACCGGCGGCCTGTTCGTCCATATGGTGGACGTCGTGCACTGGTATCTGAAGCTCACCCGGCCCGTGAGCGCCGTCGCGCTCGGCGGCATCTACCAGTACGACGACGGGCGCGATACGCCCGATAACGTCAACCTCATCCTGGACTATCCGGAGAAGGTCAACGTCACCTTCGAGGCGACAATCACCGATCTCATCCGCGAGGAATCGGCCGATATCGTCTTCCTGGGCACAGGCGGGCGGCTGTCGATCTTCCGCGCCGGCTACCGCTTCCTGCCGGCGGAAAAGAACAGCCATCTCGGCGTCCTCACCGCCAAAGGCTCCCCCGAAGAGGACCACATGCGAAACTGGCTCGACTGTATCCGCAACCGCCAGGAGCCCAACGCCAATGTCGTGGATGGCCATTACGCGGCCATGGCCTGCCACATCGGCAACCTTGCCTACAAGACGAAGAGCCGCATCACCTGGAGAAAGGAGTGGGACGTATGAGCATCGAAGTCGGCATCAACATGGAGTTCATCCGCTCCGAGGACAAGCCGTTCGCCGCGGGCGTCGAGCGCGCGGCGCAACTGGGTTTCCGCTACGTGGAGCCGATGGTCCACAACGGCCGGGAGCTGTTGAGCGAGGCGGGCTATTTCCACTCGGTCTCGATGGATGAGGAACCGCTCGAGATCAAGGATCTGCTCGACCGCTACGGCCTGAAACCTTCAGGCCTGAGCGCCCACTGCCCGCTGATGCGCCCCGAGATCAGCGTGCCGTTTCTGGAAAAGGCCATCCGTTTCGCCGCCGCCATCGGCGCGCCGGTGGTCAACACCGACGAGGGTATCCGGCCGCCCTGGCTCGATGACAACGAGATCTGGGTGGTGATGCGCTACACGCTGCTCCGCGCCGTGCGCGTGGCCGAGCGCTACGGAATCTACATCGGCCTTGAGCCGCACCAGAGCATTACCAAGACCACCGAGGGGCTGCTCCGCATCCACGGCCTCGTCAACAGCGAGTTTTTGAAAATCAATTACGATACGGGCAACGCCTGGCTGGCCGGCGAGGATCCCTACCGGGGTCTCGAAGCGGTCAAGCACCTGCTCGTGCACCTGCACGCCAAGGACATCAGCATTCGCCAGTCGGAAACCGAGCGCGGTCAGGTCACCGGCACTCCCGTGGGTTGCGCCTGCGGCGACGGCGTCATCGACTGGGCGCGCGTGATCTCGATTCTTCGCAGTGCGGGTTTCCATGGGGTGCTTTCGGTGGAGTGCGGAACGGCCGAACAGGCAGCACGAAGCCTGGCCCACTTGAGCGGCCTGCTCGCCCGCCAGGAGGCCGCGCAGACCGCCTAGCGCATCGGCCGCCGTGCCCGACGCCTGGAAGGAGCAGATCAGCGCCCTGCTGGCTCGCGAAGACTATGAAGCGCTGGCCGAAATGGCACGGCACAGCCTGCCGCGGGTGCTGCGGTCGCTGAACGGCAGGCTGGCAAGCGCCGACGAGGAAGAGAAACTTCGCGCCGTGCGGGCCTTGGGTCGGCTCGCCGCCGCGCGGGAACTGCTGGCTGAAGACCGCCTCCGCGAACTGGTGCGCCGCTACCTCTGGGCGCTCAATGACGAAAGCGGCGCCGTGCCCTATGGCATCCCGGAGGCCCTGGGCGAAATCCTCGCGGTGCGAGGCGAACTTCAAGCATCCTATCTGCCTATTCTCGGCTCGCTGCTGACCGAAGAGGAGATGTCACAGACCGGACCCATCGAGCGCGGGGTTGTCTGGGCCGCCGCGCGGATCGGCCCGCCTCTTGCGGCCCACTGTCCCGAGGTCGCCGGGGCGCTCGCCCGCATGGCCGAGGCGCATCCGGATGATGAAACCCGGCGACTGGCCGCGATCGCCTTGGCGCGGGTCACCGGCCGGGAGGGGGAACCGGATGGCGGCGACCGCTAAAGAACGCCTCGCCCGCGTGCCCCTGTTTCACGGGCTGACGCCGGAGGAGCTCGAGCCGCTGGCCGCCCGGATGGTCGAGCGCCGCTACCGGGGAGGCCAGATGCTGTTCGGCGAAGGCGAACCTTGCGAGGGCATCTATCTGATCCTCGAGGGCAGGGTCAAAATCTTCAAGACCTCTCCGTCGGGCCGCGAGGTTACTCTCGCTGTCGAGTCCGCACCCTCGAGTGTCGCCGAAGTGCCCCTCTTCGACGGCGGGCCCTATCCCGCCTCCGTGATCGCTTTAGAAGACGTCACCGCCGGCTTCATCCACACCCGGGACTTCCGCCAGGCCTGCCGCCAGTACCCGGAGCTAGCGCTCAAGATGCTGGCCGCGGTAGGCCGCCGCCTGCGCCAGCTCGTCGCCCTCATCGAGGCGCTCACCTTCGGCAGCGTCCGCCGGCGTCTCGCCGCTCTGTTGCTCGAGTTCGGCGAGGAGGCCGGGGCCGCAGCCTTCACCCTGCCATGGACTCACCAGGAGCTCGCTTCGCGTCTCGGCACCGTCCGCGAAGTCGTCTCGCGAAACCTGAGCCGGTTTCAGTTCGAGGGCCTGATCCGCTCCTCCGGGCGGCGCATCGAGCTGCTGGACCCGGACGGCCTGCGCCGCGAGGCCGAGGCGGAGCTTTAACGATCCCGCGGTGATATCATGGCCGCGTGCCGGCCCGTTTGGCTTTGTATCTGATCCTTTCGCTCGTCGCCGTCGCGGCAGCCTCGGCTGCGGTGCCCGATCGGAATCCCCTGCCCGACGAATGGGGCTACCGGCCCGCCGACGGCGCTCGCGTCCCGCTGAACCCGCCTTCGCTTACCTGGGTCCACGAGAAGGACGCCGCCGGCTATGAAGTTCAGTGGGCGGCCGATCCCGGCTTTGAAAACGCCTCCAGCGCGGAAAATCTGCCTTGGTCGGTCTACACCCACCACCGCCCGCTCGCGCCCGGCACCTACTGGTGGCGCTATCGCATCCTCACCCGAAACGGCGAGCCCTCCGCCTGGAGCCGCGCTCGAAGTTTTACCGTGCCGCCGGAGGCTGTCCCCTTCCCTCAACCGACGCTCGAAGAGCTGCGGCAACGCATCGGATCGAATCATCCGCGCCTGTTCGTTCGCAAACAGGATCTTGACCGCTTACGCGCCTGGGCCGCCGAAGGCGGCAGAGAGCCCTGGCAACGGCTGATCGCCCGCGCCGAGCAACTGCTGGGCGCCGAGCCGACGCCGGAGCCGGAGGTCCGCGCCAGCGCCTCGGATCCCGCCACCCGCCAGTTCTGGTGGTCCAACCGCGTGCAGGCGATCCGCGCGCTTCAGGAGGCGGAAATCCTTTCCTTCGCCTGGCTGCTCACGGGCGAACGCAAGTATGGGGACGCCGCGCGCCGCTTCACGCTGAGGCTGGCCGAATGGGATCCGGACGGACCCACCAACTTCGCACTCAACTGCGAGGCCGCCAAGCCGATGCTTCACCGGCTGGCTCGCGCCTATGACTGGGGCTGGGCGCTCTTTTCTGACCAGGAGCGCGCTCGCATCCGCGCCGTTCTGCTCCGCCGTGCCCTCGACGCCTGGCGGAGCGGCGAAGTGCGCGAAGGCGCCGGGCACCTCAATCAGCCGTACTCAAGCCACGGCAATCGCACCTGGCACAAGCTGGCCGAAAACGCCATCGCCACTCTGGGCGAGACGCCCGAGTCGGACCGCTTCCTCGAGTACGCGGTGGCCAAGTTTTTCGCCGCCTATCCGGTCTGGTCTGACGACGACGGCGGCTGGCACGAGGGCCTCTCCTACTTTGCCGGCTACATGTCCAAGGCCGCCTGGTGGATCGACTTCGCCCAGTCAGCTCTCGGCATCGACGGCTTCAAGAAACCCTTCTTCCGCCACTTCGGCGATTACGCGCTCTATTCGGCGCCGCCCGGCTCGCCCGACCTGAGCTTCGGCGACCTGGCCCACCGCCCGCCTGGCCCGGGATGGTCCTTCATGCATTTCTTCGTGCGCCGCACCGGGAATCCGTATTGGGCCTGGTGGCTCGAGGCGTGGAAGATTCCGACCGACACGGGTGAGCCGGTGCTCGATTTCCTCTGGGGCTCGGCGCCGCCCGTCACAGCTCGGCCGCCCGTGGAACTGCCTCCCTCGAAGGTCTTCCGCGGCACGGGTGTGGCCGTGCTGAACACGAACCTCCTCGGGGTCGACAACGTGCAGGTGCGCTTCAAGTCCAGCCCGATGGGCACCTGGAGCCACGGCCTGGAGGCGCACAACAGCTTCACGCTCACCGCCTACGGCGTGCCGCTCTTGGTGAATTGCAACTACCGGGACCTTTATGGTTCGCCCTTCCACCGCGGCTGGGTCTGGTCGACGCGCGCTCACAACACGGTTCTCGTCGACGGCCGGGGCCAGAAGCCCCGTTCGGCGGATCCCTTCGGCAGAATCGTCTCCGCCGAGCTCGGCGAAGGGCTCGATTACGTGGCCGGAGACGCCACGCTCGCCTACGAAGGCCGTCTCCGCCGCGCCATCCGGCACATCATCTTCATCAAGCCCGACGTCGTGGTAGTGGCCGACGAACTGGAGGCGCCGCAACCGTCCACCTATCAATTGATGCTGCACGCGCAGGCGCCGTTTAACGTGGAGGAGCAGGCTGGGAGGCTGGTGCTCGACCGCGAGCGCGCCGGCGTCGCCGTGGATTACGTCGCCCTGCGTCCACTCAAGCTCCGCCAGTGGACCGGATACGATCCTGAGCCGGATTACCCGTACCTGGCCTCCGTGGGCAACCCGCCGATTCCGCCGCAATGGCACGTCGAAGCGGCGACGCCCCAGCCGGAGCCGCAGGCGTTCCTGATCACGCTGCTGCGCGTTTTCCGGAATGGGAGGGCGCCCGCGGAAGGCCCGCGGGTGGAGCGGGAGGGTGGAGAAGTCCGGCTCCGCTTTCCAAGTGCCGCGGGCGACGAAATCTCGGTCGACTTTGCGGCGCCGGGCTCGGCCGAGCTGGCCACGGTTGGCCGCGCCGGCCGTGAGTGGCGCCTGCGCCGCCCTCAAATTGGGGATTGAGTATACTGTCCCCGATTTTTCGCCGCCCAGCGCAGGTAGCGCACCAGATCGCGCCGGCGACGCCAGACGAATCGCCAGAAGCTTCTCGAGTCGATCGACTCGGCCGGTAGACCCCAGTAGGTCTCGATCCGCCAACGCAGGTACGGGCTCTTCGAGGGCTGGAGCCGGTAGCCGCGGGTGAGTTGCCAGACGAGGCCGAGCATCTAAAGACGCGCCGTCGAACGCGGCCGCTCCCGCCCGGCAGGCTGCTCCGGCGTGGCGTAGTAGCCCGAACGCGTCCGCACCGTGGGGTTGCCCCGCCCCTTCACCTCCACCTTGATGCGGCGGTAGCTGCCATCGAGCTCCTGGTTCTGCGGCGAATAGGCGATGACGTACTGGTTGCGGATCTCGTGCGCCACTTGCACACAGATCGGCTCCACCTCGTCGGTCTCCTTCGGATAGTAAGCCAGGCCGCCCGAGGCGGTGGCCAGCGCGTTCAGCGCCCGCTGCGCCCGCTTGCGCTCCCGGCGCTGCTCCTTGTCGAGCAGGCCGATCGCATAGACGAGCACCTCGCTCTGCTGCACCTTCTGCACCAGCTTCTCGAGCGTCGTCGTGCTCGTGTTATCGTTGCCGTCGGTCACCACCAGCAGGACCTTCTTGTCCTTCTTGCCTTTCTCGAGCAGGTGATCGATCGACATGCTGATGGCGTCGCGCATCGCCGTGCCGCCGCGCGAGTCGATGCGGGTGAGGCCCTCCTCGAGCTTCTTGATGTCGTTGGTGAAATCGACGTCGAGGTAAGCCTCATCGTTGAAGTTCACGATGAAGACCTCGTCCTGCGGATTCGAGTTCCGCACCAGGGCCAGCGCTGCCGCCTCGACATCCCGCCGCTTGTCGGCCATGCTGCCCGAGTTGTCGATCACCAGCCCGAGCGAAATCGGCACGTCCTCGCGGCTGAAGATCTTCACCTGCTGCGGCACGTCGTTCTCATAAACGGTGAAGGCCGAGCGGGGCAGATCCGTAATCAGCCGCCCGTGGCGGTCGACGACGCTCGCGTGCAGGACCACCAGGCGGGTTTCGGCGCGGAAGACGGCTCCGGAATCCTGCTGCGCCGCGGCAGGCGGCATGAGCCCCAGCATGAGCGCGGCGGCAACCAGCACCGCCGCGGCGCTACTGCGTCGGAGCATAGTAGCCGCTCCGGTAAGCGGCTTTGAGCGGGGGGAGGCCTCGCGGCTGGACCAGCTCGACGCGCACGCGCCGATATTTGCCGTCCTTCTTCTGATTGGTCGGCGTGTAGCCCAGAACATACTGGTTGCGCAATTCAATGCCGATCTTCGCCGCAATGTCGGGCAGTTCATTGACATTCTCCACCGGGAAGTGCCGGCCGCCGGTCTGCTCGGCCAGTTCGCTCAACAGGCTGGGACCCGCCAGCTCCTCGGCCGTCCGGCCGCGCGAAGCGATCGGCTCGAAAATCCCGATGGCATAGATTTGGACGTCGGCTTCGCGCACCAGGTTCTTGATTTCGCTCTGGGTATAGCGGCTGCTGTTGTCCCCGCCGTCGGAAAGCACCAGGAGCGCCTTGCGCGGATTGCGGGCTTTTTTCATTTCCGCCATGGCCAGATAGAGCGCATCGAGCAGGGCGGTGCGGCCCCGGGACTGGGTGAAGGCCAGGCGGTTCTGGATCTCCTCGGTCTCCTGGGTGAACGGCACCACCAGTTGCGGCCGGTCGTTGAACTGCACCAGGAAAAACTCGTCCTCCGGACCCGCTGTCTTGAAAAACTGGGCGGCCGCCTGGCGCGACTTGTGCAGTTTGGCGCCCATGCTGCCGCTGATGTCGAAAACCAGACCGACCGAAAGCGGTGCGTCCTCGCTCGAGAACTGCGTCACCGTCTGCTCGACCTTATCCTCGAACAGGCGAAAATGCTCCTTCTCGAGCCCTGTGACGACCTGGTTGAGAGGGGTGGTCACGGTCACGTTGATCAGCACCAGGGTCGTGTCCACGCGGATATTGGCGGGACGAACGCCCGTCGGATCTTCGCCGCTCGGGCGGGGTTTCGGCTTGATGGTGACCCGCGGCTCATTCAAGGCCGTGGGATTGTCAGCCGGGATGGCGGGAATCGCTCCGGCCAGGAGGAACGTCGCCAACCCGAAAATGGCTAATTGACTCCCCAATCTCGCCATTTCGCCAGTCCCCCTCGGACATCGCGCCCACCTTGAGTATAGCATGCTAGTTTGTGGTAAGATCGACTGTGCCACGCCGCATTCTCGGGGTAATTCCCGCCCGGTACGCCTCTTCGCGGTTTCCCGGAAAGGCTTTGGCAGTAGCTGCCGGTAAGACCATCCTCCAGCACGTCTTCGAGCGCGCCAGCCGCGCCACTTCCCTGAGCCAACTCCTCATCGCCACCGACGACGAGCGCATCGCCAGCGCCGCCCGCAGCTTCGGCGCCCCGGTCCGCATGACCCGCTCCGACCATCCCTCCGGCACCGATCGGGTCGCCGAAGTCGCCTCGGCCGATCCGGCCGAGATCGTCCTCAACATTCAGGGTGACGAACCGCTCATCGACCCTTCGGCCATCGACGCCTTGGCGCTGGCGCTGCTCGATGACGACGAAGCCCCCATGGCCACGCTCAAGAAGCGCATCGAGGATCCCCAGGAGTTCACCAACCCAAACGTCGTCAAGGTGGTGACCGACTCCCGCGGCTACGCCGTCTACTTCTCGCGTTCCCCGATCCCGTACGATCTGAGCGGCCAGGCGATCCACTACAAACATCCCGGGCTGTACGCCTACCGGCGCGAGTTTCTCCTCGGCTACTCCTCCCTGCCGGTCGGTCCCTTGGAGCGGGCCGAGCGCCTCGAGCAGCTCCGCGCCATCGAAAACGGCCATCGCATCCGCGTGGTCGAGACCGAGTACGAGTCCCTCGGCGTCGACACGCCGCAAGACCTGGAGAAGCTGAAGCGGCTTCTCGAACGCTCCTTTATGGAGGACTGAGCGAGCGCCATGGTCAAGTACATCTTCGTGACCGGCGGCGTGGTCTCGTCGCTGGGCAAGGGCATCGCCGCCGCCTCGATCGGCTGTTTGCTCGAAAGCCGCGGCTTTTCGGTCACCTTGCAGAAGATGGACCCGTACCTCAACGTCGACCCGGGGACCATGAGTCCGTTCCAGCACGGCGAGGTCTTCGTCACCGACGACGGCGCCGAGACCGATCTCGACCTGGGCCACTACGAGCGCTTCACCCACGCGCGCCTGAGCCAGCGCAACAACGTCACCAGCGGCCGCATCTACGAGCAGATCATCTTCCGGGAGCGCCGCGGCGACTACCTCGGCAAGACCGTCCAGGTCATCCCTCACGTCACCGACGAGATCAAGCGCTGGGCCCGGCGCCTGGCCGAGGATGCCGAGATCGTCATCGTCGAGATCGGCGGCACGGTGGGCGACATCGAATCGCTCCCCTTCATGGAGGCCATCCGCCAGTTGCGGCACGAGCTCGGCCGCGACAACTCCGTCCACGTCCACGTGACCCTGGTCCCTTTCATCGCCGCCGCGCAGGAGCTCAAAACCAAGCCCACCCAGCACTCGGTCAAGGAGCTGCGCGCCATCGGCATCCAGCCGGACATGCTGCTGTGCCGCTCCGAGCGGCCGCTCTCGGACGAGCTCAAGGCCAAGATCTCGCTCTTCTGCGACGTCGATCCCAAGGCCGTCATCAGCGCGCGCGATGTGGAATCGGTCTACGAGGTGCCGCTCGTCTTCGCCGAGCAGGGCGTCGACGAGCAGATCCTTCGCATGCTGGGCCTGGAAGGCCGCGCCGGCCGCCGCGATCTGGACCGCTGGATCGACATGGTCGGGCGCCTGAAGAACCCCCAGGGCGAGGTCGACATCGGCCTGGTCGGCAAGTACGTCGGCTACGAAGACTCTTACAAGAGCCTCAAGGAGGCCCTGCTGCACGGCGGCCTCGCCCACAACCGCCGGGTGAACATCTCCTGGATCGAGGCCGAGGAACTGGTCTGGCCGGACTGCGTCCCGCGGCTTCAGGCCTATGACGCCATCCTGGTGCCTGGGGGCTTCGGCAAGCGCGGCGTCGACGGCATGATCCACGCCATCCGATTTGCCCGGGAGTATCAGGTCCCTTTCTTCGGCATCTGTCTCGGCATGCAGACCATGGTGATCGAGTTCGCGCGCAACGTCTGCGGCCTGGATGCCGACTCCACCGAGTTCAACCCGGCAACCCCTCACCGGGTCATTTACAAACTCCGCGAGCTTAAGGGAATCGACGAGCTAGGCGGCACCATGCGGCTGGGCGCCTATCCGTGCCGGCTGGCCGAGGGGAGTCTCGCCCGCAAGGCCTACGGCGTCCCGCAAATCAGCGAACGCCACCGGCACCGCTATGAATTCAACCGGGACTACGAGAAGGTCCTGACCGCCGGGGGCCTGCGCATCACCGGCGAGACGCCGGATGGCACCTACGTGGAGATCTGCGAGCTACCCGGTCACCCCTGGTTCCTCGGTTGCCAGTTCCACCCGGAGTTCAAGAGCAAGCCACTCGAGCCGCACCCGCTGTTCCGCGCCTTCATCGGCGCCGCCATCGAACACCGCGAGCGCCGCCTTGCCGAGACGCGCGCCCTCTCGGTGCCCACCGCCCATGGCCGTTGAGCTGACTACCCCGCTCGGCGAGCGCATCGTCTTCGGTGGCGGCGCGCCCTTTGCTCTGATCGCCGGCCCTTGCGTGATCGAAAGCGAGGAGCACGTCCACTTCCTCGCCGGCGAGATCCGCCGCCTGGCCGGCCCCTTCGTCTTCAAGGCGTCCTTCGACAAGGCCAACCGCTCGAGCATCGGCTCCTATCGCGGCCCCGGGCTCAGGGAAGGACTGCGGATTCTGGCCTCGGTCAAGGCCGCGGGTTGCGCCATCCTCACCGATATTCACGAGGCGGCGCAGGCCGAGCCTGCCGCCGAGGTCGCCGACATCTTGCAAATCCCGGCCTTCCTGTGCCGCCAGACCGATCTGCTCGTGGCGGCGGGCCGCACCGGGCGCGTGGTCAACATCAAGAAAGGCCAGTTTCTGGCGCCCGAGGACATGCGCCTGGCGGCCGAGAAGGTAGGCTCGACGGGCAACAGCCGCATCCTGCTCACCGAGCGCGGCACTTCGTTCGGCTATCACAACCTGGTGGTCGACATGCGCTCGCTTGTGATCATGCGCCGCACCGGCTTCCCGGTCGTCTTCGACGCCACCCACAGCGTGCAGCTTCCGGCAGGCGCGGGCGACCGCTCGGGCGGCCAGCCGGAGTTCATCGAGCCTCTGGCACGCGCCGCCGCGGCCGTTGGCATCGACGGCCTATTCATCGAGGTCCACGAGCAGCCCGAGCGGGCCCTCTCCGACGGCCCGAACGCCCTTCGGCTCGAGCGGCTTGGGCAGTTGCTCGCAACGCTGCGCGGCCTCGATCGGCTGGTAAAATCGACCTGAAACGGCTCGCGCGGGCGGCACGTCTTTTCTAGGCATGTGGCTCCTAGCCGCCCTTGCTCTGCTGACGGCCGCCGGCGCCGGTTCGGCGCAGCTTCCCGATTACTTCCCGTTGCAGGAAGGCAACCAGTGGATCCACCGCCCGGTCGACGCTGCCGGCGAGCCGCTTCGAGTGGAGATCTCGCGCACCGGCTACTTCGCCGGGCAAGGTTACGTCCTGATAAGCGGCCTGCCCGACGGCGCCGCCTGGTTGCGGCTCTCTCAAGAAGGCACCCTCTACCGTTTCGACCCTGAGACTCAGCGCGAGGAGGTCTGGCTCGATTTCGGCGCTCCAATCGGAGAGCCGTTCCCGACGGCGGTCACACCCTGCAACCGTGCCGCTGTGATCGAATCCCGCGAGGCGGCCTGGAAGGGCCCGATCGGTGAGTTCACGAATGCTCTCGTCGTGCGCTACCTGCCCAGCATTTGTGCCGACGCGGGCCTCGAAAAGGAGGTGTACCTGCCCTGGGTCGGCCTTGTCGAGCGTACCGTCACTACAATTGCCGGCCCGCGCCGCTACCAGCTCGTCTATGCGCGCCTGGGCGGCGTGACCTACGTCTCGGCTCCGGAGCTGAGCGTCGCGCTCGCGCTCGACCGCTACCGGTACCCGCGCACGACGCCGCCGGCCGTGCTCGAGGCGCGCCTCACGCTGCGCAACCATCACCTCGACCCGTTTACGCTCGAGTTCACCTCGAGCCAGCGCTTCGACTTCGAGATCCGCGACGAGCGGGGCGCCCTTCTTTGGCGCTGGTCCGACGGCAAAGCCTTCCTCACCGTGATGGGAACCGAGGAGATCGCTCACGGCGAGAAGAACTATGCGGTGTCCGTGCCGCTGGCCGACAAGAGCGGCGCGCCGTGGCCCGCCGGCCGCTACACGCTGCGCGCCTGGATTACGAACTCGGCGCCGCCGCGCTTTGAAGCGACCGCCGGATTCGAGATCAGTCGCTGAGACGAGCTCTCACGGGGCCCCGGCGAGCCGCACCACTTCGCGCCGCTCGAGATTCGCCTCGATTTCGGCGCGCGTCCGCCAGACGGGGCGAAGCTCTTTGCGCGCCGCCAGCGGAAGCTGATCGAAGGCGTGCCGGGAACCCGGCTGGGAGGCGTTGCCGTAAGCCAGCGAAGCCCGGGCGCGCACGCGCCGGCTGAACTCGATCACGGCGACATAAGAATCGCCGCCGGCCGCCGACCGCCCCTCGAAGTCGATCACGCGGAAAATTCCCAGCTCCCCGGGCCCGCCATTGGCCGCCAGCTCGTGCGAGCCCCCGCGAAAACGGTACACCTCACCCCAGGCGACATCGGCGGCGCCGAACTCTCTCTCGACCGCCTCGACGGCCGCTTCGAGGGCTGCTGCCGCCGTTTTCGGCGATGCCAGCCCGCGGGGCGTGCTCCTCGGTTCAGCCTCGCTCCAAGGATCGCGGAACGGGCCTGCCTTCCCGGAAAGCCGGTGCCACTCGCGCACGAAGCGCTCAAACAGCACGGCGCCGCGGCTTTCCGCCTCCGCCGCGCGATCCCAGCGGGCCAGGATCTCGGCGCCTTTGCGCGCCCGCGGCCCGCCGTGAAGACGCGCCGCCTCGACGAGCTCGTCCAGGATCCGGTCGGCCAGCTCCATCCGGGTCGAGTGCTTGTAGGCGACGAGCTCCTCGAAGCTGATGCTGGGATCCTCGTCGAGCATCCGCGCCGAGCGCTGCGCGCGAAAGCTCATGAAGCGCGGCGCCATGTAGGCCGGATAATCGTCCGCGCGGAGCGCCTCGGGAAAGGTGGTTGTCCATGGGGGGTCGTTGGCGTTCTGGAGCCAGCCGCTCGGCGGATCGACCACCTTGGGGAGTTCATCGTAGGTGTGCGTGCGCGTCCAGAGCGTCGCCGGCGTGTCCCCACGCACCGGCCGCTGCCAGAAGTTCCAGTCGCCCTGTGCCCGCACCGGCGTCCGGCCGCCGAAGAAATGCATGATGTGGCCGTCGCGGTCGGCGTACATCACCGTGAACATCGGAATCTGAAGGCGGCGCAAGGCCGCCTGAAACTCCTGGAGATTCCGCGCCCGGAGCATCTCCCAGTACTGCTCGGCAATGAGTGGGGCATCGAGTCCCGCCAAGCGCAGCGCCAGCGCTTTGCCCTGTTTCACCGCCACGATCGGCCCGTGTATGGAACGGCGCACGACGAGCTTGCGCTCTTCGAGGCTGCCGTCCGGGCGGCGCACTTTGAGAACCCGCTCGTCCCGTTCGAGCGCTTTTGTCGTGCCCTCCCAGCGATAGGAGTCGCCCTCGACAACCAACTCGTAGAGGTCCGCGCCGTCGTAGGTGTTCACCGTGTGCGTCCAGCCCAGATAGTCGTTGAAGGCGATCGCCAGGATCGGAAAGCCTACCAGCGTCGCCCCGTAGGCGTCGATGCCCGCGCCGACCAGGTGTGCCTCGTACCACGTGTAGAGGTCCGACCAGGGCAAGTGGGGGTTGACCACCAGCATGGCATGACCGCCTGCGGCCCGCGCGGGCGCCACCGCCCAAGCGTTCGAGCCTCCGGCTTGCCATCGGCTTTGGGCAACAGCAAGCGCCTGAGGACGCGCGACGAAAGAGAGGTGCACCACCCGCACCAGGTGCGCCAAAACGTCCACCGGCTCCACTGGCAAAACCTGGCGCATCGGCTCGGCGATCGCCTCCGGATGCTCGCTCGCGTATCGATTGAAGCCGGAGGCGAAGGCGGTCAGGCCACGCTGGAAGTCTCCGCTTTGCACTTTCCACCACTCGGCAGCCAGTTCCGGCGCGCCCATCGTCCACACCCACTCGTCGCTCGCCAGGTAGCGCTCGCCCCAGTACTCAGCCGCCCGGCCCCGCGCCTGCCCATAGAGCCGCAAAATCAGATCGGCGTGGCTCTCCGCCTGGGCGTAGCCCAGAGCGCCGAGCAGCCCCTCGATGTCCGAAGCATAGATGTGGGGCACTCCCCAGCGGTCCCAAAGGATCTCGGGTTCCCGGACATGAGCCGAGCAACCGCCGAGGACGAGCAGCAGAACCAGTGTCGGCGTCTTGCGCATGAGGCAATCTTACTCCACGGCGGCGGCCGCTCTTGTGCGCCGCCTCCTGCCGTAACCTGAATCTGATGGCCGAACCGGAGAAACCTTTCGCTACGCCCCGCATCCGCCTGGACCGCATCTACACCCGGCGCGGCGATGCCGGCGAGACGACCCTCGCCGGGGGCGAGCCGATCTCAAAAGACGCCGACCGGATCGATTGCTTCGGCACGGTGGATGAGCTCAACGCCTTCACCGGGCTGGCTTGCGTTACCGCCGAGGAGGCCGCCCGCCAGGCGCCGCAGCTCGGCACACTGGTGGCGGCGCTCCGGCGCGTCCAGCACGAGCTGTTCAATCTCGGCTCGATTCTGGCCACGCCACCCGAGAAAGTCCACCCCAAACAGGCCCGGATTTCCGCGGCCGACGTGGCGCGGCTCGAGCGCGACATCGACGCCGCCAACGAGGCGCTGGCGCCTCTGAGCTCGTTCGTGCTGCCGGGCGGCTGCCGGCTGAACGCCGAGCTGCATGCTTGCCGCACCGTCTGCCGCCGCGCCGAAAGGCTACTCGTGCGCCTGGCGCGCCGGGAGTCCGTGCCGCCTGAGACGCTCCAGTATCTCAATCGACTGAGCGACGCCTTCTTCGTCTGGAGCCGTTGGGCGAACGCACTGCTCGGTTGCCCCGAGGTCCTCTGGGATCCGAACTTTGCCGGCCAGGGGCGCTAGCGGGATTTCCTCGCGCGCACCGGGCGCCGCCAGACGACCTGCTCCTGAGTGAATGCGCCCTCGATGACCGCCGCCTGTTCCTCCAGGTGGCGCTTGTAAGAGCCGGTGGCCGGGCTGGCGGAGTCGACCCGGCCGACGTAACGAAGCTTCCGCCGCGAGGACTCGAGCAGCGGCTCGATGCGTTCCCGCACGAACCGCCAGGGCCCCATATTGCGCGGCTCCTCCTGCACCCAGATCACATCGGCCGTGTCCGGATAGGCGAGCAGGAGCTCACGCAACTCCTGCTCGGGGAACGGATAGAGCTGCTCGAGCCGCACGATGGCGACGTTGAACGCCTGGCGCTCCTCGCGCGCGGCTTCGAGCTCGTAGTAGATCTTGCCCGAGCACAGCAGCAGGCGCGCGACACGGTCGGGCGGCGTTCCCAGCGCATCGGGCAGGATCTCGCGAAAACTACCCCGGAAAAACTCCTCGCGGGCAGAAACCACCTTGGGATGGCGGAGCAGGCTCTTGGGCGTGAAAATCACCAGCGGCTTGCGCACGCCGCGGCGGTCCGGCCCGCCGTACATCTGCCGCCGCAGCAGGTGGAAGTACTGCGCCGGCGTGGTGCAGTTGGCGATCTGGATGTTGTTTTCCGCCGTCAGCGTCAGGAACCGCTCGATGCGCGCGCTCGAGTGCTCCGGGCCCTGGCCTTCGTAGCCGTGCGGCAACAGCAGCACCAGCCCGCTCGGCTGGCCCCACTTGGTCTCGGCGCAGGTGATGAACTGGTCGATCATGATCTGCGCGCCGTTGGCGAAATCGCCGAACTGGGCCTCCCAGAGCACCAGCGTCAGCGGGTCGCCCACGCTGTAGCCGAATTCGAAGCCGAGCACGGCGTACTCGCTCAGCGAGCTGTCGTAGACGTCGAAGCGGGCCTGGTCCGGCGAGAGGTGTTTCATCGGGATGTACTCATGGCCGTCCTCGGCGTCGAAGAAGGCCAGATGGCGCTGGCTGAAGGTGCCGCGCGAGGAGTCCTGCCCGCTCAGGCGGACCGGCGTGCCCTCGAGAACCAGGCTTCCGAAAGCGAGCGCCTCGGCCAGCGCCCAGTCCACCGGGGCGCCGTCGAGAGCCGCCTTGCGCCGCTCGATGAAGCCTTTGAGACGCGGGTGCAGCCGGAAGTCCGCCGGGAAGCTGGTGATGCCGCGGATCACCCGCTCGAACGTCGTCTGGTCGATGGCCGTTCGCGGGCACCAGGTCGGAATCCGGTCGGCGCTCACCAGGGCCAGGTCCTGGATCTCGTAATGGCTCTCGCGTGATTGCGCCTGCTGGTAGCCGCGCTGGAATCGCGCGCGGAACTCGGCCCGCCAGGCCGCCACCTGTTCCGGCTTCACCAGCTTCTCGCGCACCAGCTTCTCGGCGTACTGCGTCGCCACCGAAGGATGCGTGCGGATCTTGCGATAGAGGACCGGCTGCGTGAAGCTCGGATCGTCGGCCTCGTTGTGCCCGTGCCGGCGGTAGCAGAACATGTCGATGACGACGTCCTTGTTGAACTGCTGCCGGTAGTCGAAGGCGATCTCGACGACCCGCGCCACCGCCTCGGGGTCGTCACCGTTGACGTGGAAGATCGGCGCCTGGACCGCCTTGGCCACATCGGTCGAATAGGGCGACGAGCGCGCCTCCTCGGGGCCGGTGGTGAAGCCGATCTGGTTGTTGATCACCAGGTGGATGGTGCCGCCCGTCCAGTAGCCGGGCAACTGGGAGAGGTTCAGCGTCTCCATGACGACGCCCTGGCCGGCGAAGGCGGCGTCGCCGTGAACGAGCACCGGGATCACCTTGGCATGCCCGTTCTCGCCCAGCCGCTGCTGCTTGGGCCGCACGATGCCCTCCACCACCGGATCGACCGCCTCGAGGTGGCTCGGATTCGGCGCCACTGAAACCGCGATCTCGCGCCCCGAAGGCGCGCGGTGCGTGCCCGTGGCGCCCAGGTGGTATTTGACGTCGCCGGAGCCCTGCGTGCTCAGCGGATCGATGTCGCCCTCGAACTCCGCGAAGATCTGCTCGAGCGGCTTGCCCACCACGTTGGCCAGCACGTTCAGCCTCCCGCGGTGCGCCATGCCGATGACGGCCTCGACGGCGCCGTGATCGGCCGCCCGGTCGAGCAACTCGTCCAGAATCACGATGGCCGCCTCGGCCCCTTCGAGCGAAAAACGCTTGTGGCCTACAAAGCGCGCCCCGAGGAAATGCTCGAACTCCTCGGCCTCGAGCAGTCGCACGAGGATCCGCCGCCGGCGCTCGTCATCGAGCGGCCAGGAGTTGGCCTGTGGCTCCATGCGCTCCTGCAACCAGCGCTTCTGCTCCGGCTGCTGGATGTTCATGTACTCGCAGCCGATCTTGCCGCAATAGGTGCGCCGGAGCGTCTCGAGGATCTCCCTCAGCGTCGCCACCTCTTTGAGCGCGCCCTCACCGAGAGCCCGCCCCAGATTCCCGGTCAGAAACTCGCGGTCCAGATCCCAGAGCGTCAGGCCGTAGGTCGCCGGGTCGAGCTCGGGATGGTAGTGGGGCTCGGCACCCAGCGGGTCCAGATCCGCAATCAGGTGGCCGCGCACCCGGTAAGCATTGATAAGCTGGAGCACCGCCGCCTCTTTGGCCACCTCCGAGCGGGCGCCCGTGGCGGCGGCGAGGCCGACCGGCCGGTCCTGCTCCCAGCGCACGGGCCGGTAGGGCACCTTCAAGTCGGCGAAGATCGACTCATAGAAGCCGTCGCCGCCCTCGAGCAACGCCTGCACCTGCCCGAGGAACATCCCCGACTCGGCGCCCTGAATGATGCGGTGATCGTAGGTGCAGGTGATCGTCATCACCTTGCTCAGGCCGATCATCGCCCGCATCTCCTCGGAGACGCCCTTGTACTCAGCCGGGTAGTCGATGGCGCCGGTGGCGATGATGGCGCCTTGTCCCGGCATCAGGCGCGGCACCGAGCCCACCGTGCCCACCGTGCCCGGATTCGTCAGCGAAACCGTTGTGCCCTGAAAATCCTCCACCGCGAGCTTGCCCTCGCGGGCGCGCCGGATG
The DNA here is from genome assembly GCA_938003835.1 of uncultured Bryobacteraceae bacterium. Lineage (GTDB taxonomy): Bacteria > Acidobacteriota > Terriglobia > Bryobacterales > Bryobacteraceae > CALKXJ01. The sequence continues at coordinate 24,949 of CALKXJ010000014.1, forward strand.
AGATCGTCATAGGCCGCCAGGAACTGTTCGAAGTTCAACGCGCCGGCATTCTTGATGTTCGGCACCAGAAGCAGCCGCCCGCCGTCCTTGCCCGCCACGTCGACCGCGATGCCGAGGTTCACCGCCTTGCGCAGCAGGCGGAAGGCCGCTCCATCGCGTTCCACATAGGCGGCATTCAGGTTCGGGAAGCGCTCGAGCGCCCGCAGAATCGCGTACGCGATCAGGTGAGTGTAGGAGATCTTGCCTTTGCCGTGCAGCTCGCGGTGCTGGTTGAGGATGCGGCGGTTCTCGTCCACCAGCTTCACCGGGACGGTGCGCTGCGAGGTCGCCACCGGCAGCCAGATGCTGGCGTTCATGTTCTCGGCGATGCGCGCCGCCGTGCCGCGCAGCGGCACCAGCTCATCGTTCGGACCGGGCTCGACCGGGGGCTGCGGCGGCGCCGCGACCGTCACCGTCGCCGGGGCTGCCGGCGCCGCTGCGGCAGATTTCACCGCACCGCCGTTCGACTCGAAGATCTCCTTCCAGCTCGGATCGATCGCCTGGCGGTCGTAGAGGTACTGCTGATAAACCTCTTCCTCGATCCAGCGATTGATGTCGGGTATCGTACGGAGTTTATCGGGCATGCTCGTTTTGAGGCTTCGGGCGGGTTCCCCCCGCGATCTCAAGGGTGCTTATCGACCATCATACCGCCCCTGCGGAAAGACAAGAAGACCTACTAGGGAGCTGGTTACGGAAACGACTCGAGGAGGGACGACTACTACTTGTGCCGGTACGTGATTCGCCCTTTGGTCAAATCGTAGGGCGACATTTCGACAGTGACGCGATCTCCGGCCAGAACGCGGATGCGGTTCCGGCGCAACTTGCCCGCAAGATGCGCCAGAATTCTCCGGTCTTTATCCTGGTCGAGCTGCACGGCGAACAGCCCGCTGGGAAACTTCTCGACCACGGTGCCCTGGACTTCAATGCAATCCTCTTTGCTCATTGTCCTCCCAAGCTTTAAATTGCCGGCGCTCACGCCCCGGCACCTATAATTATAGCCGCGTGCGCCGCCGCGTTCGGCCCTTCAGAACCCGTCAGAAGTTGATCGTCAAGCTTGTCGCCAGCGTTCGCATCGCTGTCGGACCGTAAATGTAGCCGGAGTCGCGCAGCGGCCCCCGGTCTAAATCCCGCTGGAAGCTGTCGGTCAGGTTCGTGAAACGGCAGGAGAGGCGCATCCGCGCACCCGCCCAGTTGGGCACCCGCAGCGTGCGAGAGAGGATCGCGCTCCAGACGGCGAAAGCAGGCGTGCGCTCCAGGCGATCCTCGGCAATGTAGCCCGCGTAGTGCGGCGCCACCATCGAGCCCGTGAAGTCACCGGTGAAGGTCAGCTCCCAGCCACGCCCGAAATCGGCGTCGAGCGCCACGAAGCCATACCGGTTCGGCGTGCGAAAATAACGCAAACTGCCGAAGTCCGGCTCCGGCTCGCGGTAGCGCGCCTGCTGGAGCGTGACGCCGCCGCGCAACCCGAGCGCGCGACGGGGGCGCCAGTTCCAGTCGAGCTCGACGCCCCGCACCTCGGAGCCCGGTCCGTTGATCCGTTCCAGGCGGCGAAAGCCCTCGAGCTGTTGCGCCCCACTCACTTCCCGGAATAGGTGCACGTCCCGGAGCGACGTCCAGAACAGCCCCGCGCCCACCTGAAGCGGCTGGCCGCCCACCGAGCCGGCATAGTCCACGGACAGGTTGCGGCTCATCGAGCGCTCTTCGCGCAGACCCGGCGCGTTGTCCATGAGCAGGCCCTGGCCGCCCACCTGCGTTACGTGCAGGTCCTCCTCGAAAATCACCGGCGCGCGAAATCCGGTGGAAAGGCCGAACCGCAGGCTCCACCGGTCGTCGAGACTGAGTCGCAGGTTGCCCCGCGGGCTGAGGACCCAGTGCGCCAGCACGTTGCTCTTGTCGGCCCGCAGACCTCCCACCAGCGTCACCCGCCCTCCGAGCCGCCACTCGTCCTGCGCGTAGAGGCCCGAATTGGCAAAAACGCTGCGGTAGTCCCGGCGGTAGGCGGGAAAGCTATCGCGCACTTGCTCGCGCTGGAGCTGCCAGCCGGCCAGAAGGGTGTGCGCGCCCATCTGGCGCCCAAGCTGAACGTCGCCGACCCAAAGCGGGTTGCCCGTGACGCCGTAGGCGTTCGGGTTGAAGCCGGAGCCGTAGTAACTCGACCGGCCCAGATACTGGAAACTCGATGCCAGGCTGTAGAAGGTCGAGGCGTCGATCGAGTGGTTGAAGCGCACGGTGCCCCCATAGCGCCGTGATTCCGCCATCTCGGTGATGTCGGTCTGCTCGGGCGGCCGCTCCAGGCTGTTGCCGCCGCGCCGAAAGTCATCCATCAGGCTCGCGCTGAGCGTCAGGCGGGCCCGGCCGTCGGCGAACCGGCGGAAGAGCGTGATACCGCCGGCATCGGTCCTCTTGCGCGGCACGTCGGTGAAACCATCCCCGTCACGGTCAATCTGGGTCCGCCGCAGGGAGCGGACCCAGCCGTCGGCGGAGAAGCCGGCCACCAGCCGTTCGCGTTGCACCGTCGCGCCCAGAGAAGTTTCCGGCCGGCCCCGCTGCCAGCCCGTTTGAGTGTCGAAAGAGGCCGAGCCGCCACGCGGCTCGCGCCGGATGAGGTTGATGACGCCGCCGACGGCGCTCGGCCCGTAAAGCGCCGAGGCGCCTCCTTTGACCACCTCGATCGCATCGAGGAAGTCGGTCGGCAACTGCTCGAGCGCGTAGACCATGTTGACCGAGGAGACGGTAGGCAGCCCGTCTTCGAGAAGTTGGGTGTACCGGCCCTCCAGGCCGTTCAGCCGCACCGCGAGAAAGCCGCAATTCTGGCAGGTGGCTTCCACGCGGACCCCGGTGACGGTGGCCACCAGCGCCTCGCTCAGCAGGCGCGCCTGCCGCCGCTGGCAGACCAGGCCGCTGACCACCTCGGTGCGCACAGGCGCATCCTCGATCCGGTGTGGCGTCCGCGTCCCGGTGACCACCACGGTTTCGGCGTAAACCGGCTCGGCCACCAGTTGGATTTCGACCCAGGTGCGGCCCTCTGCGGCCAGTTGAGTTTCGATCGGCTCGCTCGGGAAGTAGCCCGGCGCCTCGGCACGAAGCCGCAGGATTCCGAGCGGCAGATCAGAGAGCGTGAACCGTCCGTCGGCAGCCGTCACGCCCTGAACCCGTAGCTGCTCTACCGAGACGGTGGCGCCCGCCACCGGGCGCCCGTCCTGGTCTGTGACCACGCCTTCAAGAGATGGTCCGAGCTGCCCTTGAACGAGCAGCGCGGCCCACACGAAAGCCGCCAGGCGGAAGCTCGTCTGCATCACGGAGATCCGTCTCCTTTCCTTTTCACTTCCGGGTACCGGACCTTCATCCGGCAGACAGCCCTCCCGGGACCGCAGCCGGAATCCGGATCAAATCGCGCGGAAGGAGACGTCGGGCGGGGCGCGGCCCTTTGGGCACGGCACAGACGGTTCAGCCGGCAGCAGGCACGCCGCCGGCGCGCACGGCCAGGTGGACGGAGCAGGGGACGGCAGATCAAGACCGCCGGCAGCCGGCTCCAGGCCGACGTGCTGCAACTGGCAGAGGGCGCAGGGCCGGCCCGCCACCGGGTCGTCGCGGTGCAACGGGCTGTCGGCGGCCAGAACCGCAGCCACGAATAGGAGGGCCGCGGCTGCGGCGAGAGCCGCCATCCGGCCCCGGGGGCGACCGGGTGTCGCGCCACTGCAACACATTTGCACTTTTAGAATACCATAAGCTCTGAATCTCTGCAAAGGAAAATTGCCCTGCCGGCCCTTTTGGGCTTGCTTTCCCCGGCGCAGGGGCGTAGCATGCCCATCAGAGTCCTTCAGCAGGCCCTGAGGAGGGGGCACCCATGAAATGGAAAGCGTTCTTCGCGACGGCGGTGGTCGTCTATGCCGTGGCACAACTCTGCGACTACCTGATCCACGGCGTCATCCTCCGGTCCGCCTACGAGGCGACCAAAGATCTCTGGCGCCCGGACATGAACGAAAAGATGTGGATCATGGTGCCGGTGACGGCCATCTGGTCCGTGCTCTTCACGCTGCTCTTCATCAAAGGTTACGAAGCGCGCGGCCTGATGGAGGGCGTGCGCTTCGGCCTCCTGATCGGGCTGTTCACCTCGATTCCCATGGCTTACGGCACCTATGCCGTCCTGCCGATCCCCTATTCGCTCGCGTTTCAGTGGTTTGTTTACGGGACCGCGCAGTGCATCCTCTTGGGCGTCGTCGTGGCCCTCATCTGGGGCCGCCTCGCCGACGCGAGCGCGCCGCGCCCTGCGTGATCTGGCGGAACACCCGCAGGAGATTGCCTCCGAGAAACTTGCGGATCCGCTCCTCGCTGTAGCCGCGCCGCAGCATCGCTTCGGTGAGCAGCGGCAAATCGGCGATGTCGCGCATCCCGCGCGGCGGCGTCGGGCCGCCGTCGAAGTCCGTCCCGAGCGCCACGTGATCTTCGCCCACGAGCTCAATGGCGCGGTCGACAACCCGGAACCAGTCGTCCACGGAAAACAGCACCTCCTCGGGCGCTTCCGGTCCCACCGACGGGTAGCCCTTCCGGAGCATCCGGTCGATATCGAAGATCGTAAGCTCAGCCCGCTTGCGCTCGATCTCGCTCGTATCCCAGAAAGGCTTCCCCGCCCGGCGCGTACTCCAGGCGAAGAACCGCGGGTTGTGGAACGAGTTGCCGATGTGGAACCCGATGACGCCTCCCTTGGCGGCGAGCTTCTTGAGCAGCTCCTCGGGCATATTGCGGGGAATATCGACAAAGCTGCGCAGCCCGTGGTGCGTCGCCACGAGCGGTTGCGAGCTCACCTCGAGCGCGTCCAGAATCGTTTCATCCGAGGCGTGGGAGACGTTGATCAACATGCCCAACCGGTTCGCCTCGCGCACGACCGCCCGGCCCTGCTCGGTGAGGCCGCCCCAGCGCGCCGGGGCGCAACAGGAGTCCGAGAAGTGGCTCGTCCAGTTGTGCGCGGCGATCTCGAGGGCGCGCAGCCCGAGACGGTGCATCATGCGCAGCACCCCTAAGTCGCCATCGAGATCGAAACCGCCCTCGAGATCGAGCACCGCCGCGATCTTGCCCGCCCGGTGTATGCGCTCGATGTCGTCGGCATCGAAGGCCACCTCGATCTGGTCGCGGTGGCGTTCCACCTCGCGCCAGGCCCGATCGAGCAGGCGCAGCAGGTGCTTGGTCTCCATCCGCTGCGGGTAGTACTCCTCCTGGACGTAGAGCGTCATCAGGAAGGCGTCCACGCCGCCCTCCTTCATCCGCACGAGATCCACCTGGCCGTCCGAATACCGCTCGCCGATGCCGCCTCCGAGATAAAACTGGCGATTGATCATATGCACGTGCCCGTCGAAGACAAAGGCGTCATGGTGGAGCGCGCGGGCGCGCGGGGAGACCTCGGCGGCGAGGCTCGAGCCGGGGCTGCAAGCAAGCGCAAGCCACAGAGCAAGGCGTCGAATCATGGCATCATTGTAGTTTCGCAATGCCAGCCGTAACACTCCTGCTGTTCCTCGCCATGTCCGCTTTCCCGCAAACCGGCAAGCCGCGCGTCGCCGTGGGCGGCATCCTCCACGAGTCCAACACCTTCCATTCGGTCAAGACGCGCCTGGAGGATTTCGCACGCAGCGCCGCGGGCGAAGGTCGGGACGTTCTGGCGCTGTGGGCGGACAACAACGACGAAGTGGCCGGAATGGTCGAGGCCGGCCGTGAAGCGGGCTTTGAGCTGGCGCCGACCCTGGTGGCCGTCGCCACGCCCTCCGGGCCGGTCACCGACGAGGCCTTCGATGCGCTCACCGGCGAACTCGCCGCGCGGCTCCGCGCCGCCGGCCAGCTCGACGGCGTCTTGCTCGCCCTGCACGGCGCCATGGTCACGGAGAGCCACCCGCACGGGGATGCCGAGGTGGTCCGGCGCGTGCGCGAGGTGATCGGTCCCGCGATGCCGCTGGTGGTCACGCACGACTTTCACGCCAACATCTCACCGGAGATCGTCGAGCGCACCACCGTGCTGCTCAGCTACAAGACCAACCCGCACGTCGATCAGAAGGAGCGCGGCAGAAAAGCGGCCGAGATCATGGCGGGCATTCTCGCCGGGCGGTACCGTCCCACGCAGGCGCTGGCCAAGCCGGGCATGCTTTACAACATCCGTTTCCAGAACACCAACGTCGAACCGCTGCGTCCGATTGTCGAGGAGACGCGGCGTCTGGAACGCGAACCCGGCATCCTTGCCGTCAGCGTCACCGGCGGCTACCAGTACGCCGATGTGCCCGCCATGGGCGCCAGCGTCGTCGCCGTCACGAACAACCAGCCGGAGAAGGCCCGCGAGATCGCCCGGCGACTGAGCGACATGCTCTGGGCCACGCGGGATGCGCTTAAGCTCGAGCTGCCCGATCCGGCCGAGGCTGTCCGGCGGGCCATGGGCGCCGGGAAGTTCCCCGTCGTGCTCGTGGAGATGGGTGACAACATCGGTGGCGGCTCGGCCGGCGACGCGACGTTCATTCTAAGTGAGCTGATCCGCCAGAAGGCCCAAGGCTGGTTTGTCGCCATCGCCGACCCCGAGGCGGTCCAGGCGGCGGTGCGCGCGGGCGTCGGCGGGGCCTTCGACGCTCTGGTAGGCGGCAAGACGGATAAGCTGCACGGCGAGCCGGTGCGCGTCCGCGGTCGCGTCAAATCGCTCCACGACGGCCAGTTCATGGAGACCGAGATTCGTCACGGCGGCCAGCGCTACTACGACCAGGGGCTGACGGCCGTCGTCGAGGCCGAGGGCTCGACGCGGGACCTCAAGAACCTGGTGATGCTCACCACCAAGCGCATGGTGCCGTTCTCGCTCCATCAGCTCATCAGTTGCGGCGTCTATCCCGAGCGCCAGAGAATTCTGGTCGTCAAAGCGGCCATTGCCTTCCGGGCAGCCTATGAGCCCGTCGCCGCCCAGATCATCGAAGTCGACACCGGCGGCGCCACGGCCGTCAACCCGGCGCGCTTCACCTACCGCCGCGTGCCGCCCACCCTGTTCGGGCTGAAGCCGTAAGCCTCGCGCGGGTGGCTCTCAAGCCGGCCCCCCAAGTTCCGATCAAAGGAGTGAGGAGGTCTACCTGGCCCGCCAGCCAATCCTTGACCGTGCTCTGCGGGTCTTTGGCTACGAGCTGCTCTACCGGGCCTGCCGGGACGGCAGCGCCAGTGCGCCCGATCCGGTGCTTGCCAGTCTGCACGTACTCAGCGAGAGCCTGCTCGGCTTCGGGCTGGAGGCGCTCCTCGGCGGTAAACGCGGCTTTGTGAACTTTCCGCGCCAACTGCTGGTCTGCGACGAGTTCATCACTCTGCCGAAAGGCTCGCTGGTGATCGAAATCCTGGAGTCGGTGGTTCCCGATGCCGAAGTCGTCCGGGCCTGCCGCCGCCTGCGAGCCGAAGGCCGCCTGCTGGCGCTCGACGATGTCGGGCCCAATACGCCGACGCTCGCGCTCGCCGACTTTGCGCACTTCCTCAAAGTGGATTTCACCACCACGTCTTCGGAGGAGCGGAAAGCGCTGGTGAGCCGTTACCGCCGGCCGGGGCGCCTCCTGATCGCCGAGAAGCTCGAAACACCACAGGATTTTCTTTGCGCCAGGCGGGAGGGTTTCGATCAGTTCCAGGGCTACTTCTTCGCCAAGCCTGTGATCCTGGCACGGCAAGAGATTCCCGTCTCGAAATTCAATCGCCTCCGGCTGCTCGCCGAGATCCAGCGCCCGGAGTTGGACTTCAAGCGCATCGAACTCCTCCTCAAAGGGGAGATCGGGCTCTGCCACCGCCTTCTGCGGTACCTGAACTCCGCCCGATTCGGCGTTCGGTTCCGAGTGAGTTCGATCGAACAGTGCCTGACGCTGCTCGGCGAAGAGGAACTCCGGCGCTGGATCGCACTTGCGGTCATTCCCGCCTTGGCTGCCGACAAGGCGGGGCCGCTGGTGGAGACCGCCGTGGTGAGAGCGGAGCTCTGCGAGCTGCTGGCGCCCCAGGTCGGGCTCGAAACGAGGCGCTCGGAGCTGTTCCTGATGGGCATGTTCTCCCTGCTCGATGCCGTCATCGGCCGGCCGCTCGAAGAGATTCTCGCGGAAATCGGGCTGGCCGACGACATCTGCGACGCGCTCACCGCCAAACCGAATTCGCCGAGACGGCTGGCGCAGGTTTATCGACTCGTCACGGCATATGAGAAGGGCGACTGGCCGGCCGTGGCGTCGACGGCCGGCGAGCTCGGACTCACCCCGGATTCCATTTCCGAGCTCTATCTGGAGGCGGTCCACCGCCATCGGGCGGTCTTCCCCGCCTAGTAATCGGGCGCCGCCCCGCAGCCGCCTTCCGATGTGCGGCTTAGCTGGTGCGCTCCCTGCGGGCTACCGCCACTCGCAGGTGCCCTGCCAGATCCTCCAAAAAACGCACCTGCCGCCAGCCGCAGCCAAGCATCTGGCGCACCGCCTCCGCCTGGCCGGCGCCCAGCTCGACAACCAGCCAGCCTCCGGGCCGGAGCACCCGCTCCGCCTCGCGTATCAGGCGTGCGTAGCAGTCCAGGCCGGCCGCGCCGCCTGAGAAAGCCAGCCGCGGCTCCCAGTCGCGGACCTCGCGCTGGAGCGAGCCGATCTCCGGCTCCGGCACATATGGGGGATTCGAGACCACCAGGCTCGCCGAAGCATCGGCGAGGGCCGCTACCAGATCGCACTGGATGAAGTGGACCGGCGCCCCCAGCCGTCGTGCATTCTCCCGGGCCACCTCGAGCGCTGCCCAGGAGAGCTCCGTCGCCACTACCGCGCGGTTCATCTCGAGCGCCAGCGTTACCGCAATCGCCCCGGAGCCGGTCCCGACGTCCACCACCGGCCCGGGCGGCCGGCTCGCTCCGAGCGCCGCCTCGACGACGTGCTCGGTCTCCGGACGCGGGATCAGCACCGCCGGCGTGACGCGGAACTCGCGCCCGTAAAACTCCTGGCGTCCCGTAATGTACTGGGTGGGCTTTCCCTGAAGCCGCTCGTGGAGATAACGGCCAAAGTGGATCCACTCGATCCGGCCGAGCTCCCGCTCCGGATGGGCATACAAGTACGCGCGGGTGCAGCCGACAGCGTGCGCCAGAAGCACCTCCGCCGTCAGGCGCGCGGGCTCGATGCCGCCCCGCTCGAGCAGGTGGGTCGCCTCGCGCAACGCGGCGCCGAGCGTCATGGCCGGCTCAGGCGGCCGCTTCCTGCTGCTTGAGCCGCTCGGCCTGATAGTAGGTGGTGAGCGCGTCCACCAGCGGATCCAGACGCCCGTCCAGAATCTCCTGGAGCTGGTGCAGCGTCAGGCCGATGCGGTGATCCGTGACGCGGTTCTGCGGGAAGTTATAGGTGCGAATCTTCTCGCTCCGGTCGCCCGACTTGATCAGGCTACGCCGCTCGGCGCCGATCTGCGCCTGCTGCTTAGCCATCTCCATCTCGTAGAGGCGCGAGCGCAGCACCCGCTCCGCGGCGGCGCGATTCTTGATCTGCGACTTCTCGTCCTGGCAGGAGACCACCAGCCCGGTGGGTAGATGGGTGATCCGGACGGCCGAATAGGTGGTGTTGACCGACTGGCCGCCCGGCCCCGACGAGCAGAAGGTGTCGATGCGCAGGTCCTTCGGATCCAGCTTGATTTCGACCTCGTCGGGCTCGGGCAGCACCGCCACCGTCACCGCCGAGGTGTGCACCCGCCCCTGCGTCTCGGTCACTGGCACGCGCTGCACCCGGTGCACGCCACTTTCGTACTTCAGACGGCTGTAGACCTTATCGCCGCTCACCAGTGCGATCACTTCCTTGATGCCGCCGACCGAGCTCTCGCTCAGCGAGGTGATCTCGACCTTCCAGCCCTGCGATTCGGCATAGCGCGTGTACATGCGGAAGATCTCCGCGGCAAACAGCGTCGCCTCGTCGCCGCCGGTGCCCGCCCGGATCTCGAGCACCACGTTCTTTTCGTCGTTCGGATCCTTGGGCAGCAGCAGGAGCTTGAGCTCCTCCTCGATCCGCTCGAGCTCGGGCTCCAGCCGGTCGATGTCCTCCTTGGCCAGCGCCCGCAACTCGTCGTCGGCTTCGAACAGCATCTGGCGGGCGCCTTCGAGATCCGCGTTCACCTTCTTCCACTCGCGGAACTTCTGCGCGATCGGTTCGAGCTCCGCCCGGAGCTTGGCCGTCTTGCGGTAGGTCGCCGGGTCGTTGATCACCTCCGGCTCCACCATCTGGCGTGTCAGCGCCTCGAACCGCTCCTCAATCTCTTCGAGCTTCTTCAGATACTTCATGGATGCGACGGCTCAGGCGATCACCAGGCGGCCGCCCTGAGCCTCCTCGAGCGCCATGGCCCCTTCGAGGGCGCGAATGGCGACCGCGGTCTGCTCGTCGCTCGGCGGGAGCGTGGTGATGCGCTGGAGCCACAACCCCGGCGCCGTCAGCGCCGCCAGCAAACCCTGACGGTGCCTGGCCGAGTAGCGAATCGCTTCGTAACTCAGCCCGGCAATCAGCGGCAAAAGCAGCACGCGGGAGGCGAACTTCATCAGGAAACTCTCAAAAGGAACCAGGGTATAAACGGCGATCGCCACCAGCATCACCACCAGCAGGAAGCTGGTGCCGCAGCGCGGATGATAGGTGGTGAACTTCTGGGCATTCTCCACCGTCACCGGCAAGCCGGACTCGAAGTTGAAGACCACCTTGTGCTCGGCGCCGTGGTACTCAAAGACCCGGCGGATGTCCCGCCACCGCGAGATGAGGACCAGAAACGCGACGAAGATGGCGATCCGCAGCAGGCCGTCCGTCAGATTGAATGCGACCCGCCCGCCAATCGCAGGCACTGCCGCCTCCAGGCGCGTCGCCAGCCAGAGGGGAACGAACTTGTAAAGGAAGATGAAGAACCCGAACGAGAAGGCCAGGTTGAGCGCCATGACCCAACCCGGTATCTCGCGCGATTTCACCGCTGCCGGCTCGGCTTCGAGCGCCGCGTTGGCCGAAAACTTGAGCGCCTTGATGCCCAGGTACATCGCCTGGCCAAGCGTCGCCACGCCGCGGAAGACGGGCAGACCCCAGAGGCGGTGTTTCTCCGAAGGCTGGGAGACGGGCGAGGAGTCGGTGACGATCGAGCCGTCCGGCCTCCGCACGGCCACGCAATAGCTGTGCGGCGCGCGCATCATGACACCCTCGACCACGGCCTGGCCGCCGACCAGCGTCTCCTCGCTGGCGGCCAGCCCGGGCAGGAGCTGAAGGCGCGCGGCGAGGCGAAAGAAATCCCCAGCCCTCACACTAAAGCCTCCTCTTTTGAACAGTATAGCCCAATGACGGGTCCCCTACGGAGCGACGATCCTCGACTCGGCGCCCGCCCGGCTCTCCGCGCCCAGGCCCCGCAGAACGTGCAGAAAACGGCGTCCCAGCCGCCGCCCGTTGCTGTAGCGGGCGAGCATTCGCCGCAGGTAGACGAGCAACCCCAGCATGTCCTTGTCGCGAATCAGGTGCAGCCCGCTCCGCTCGGCCAAGTGCTTCTCCAGCGCGGCGATTCCCGCCCGCATGTGCTGCTGGATGGCGGCCGCCAGCGGGTTGTTCGGCCGGGTCTCATAGACCAGGCCCGTCTGCCGCGTCCGGTAGGTCCGGATCATGGCCTCGAGCGCCTCGGCCACGTCGCTGTCGACAGCCCCGCGGGTGCGCTCGGCTCCCTCCGACAGCAGAGAGGCCAACAAGGCCAGAACCGGTTCCCGCTCTTCGATGAACGCCTGGCTGACCGTAATGTCTTTGTGGGGCCAAGCCTCCGGGTCGAGCTCGGGCAGCTTTTCGAACCGCCGCGCTTCGACCAGATGCGGGCAATCGAACGGGCAGGCGACCGTCACCTCGCGCTCCTCGCCGCAGCAGCGCGCACAGATATCCCCGCCCACACCGGGACAGTACCGGCGCGGCCGGCGTTTCTCACACAGCTTGCAGAGATCCATAACGAACGGGCGGCGGGCCTCCGGCGGCGGAATTTCTATCTTACCATTGAAGGTCGATGCCCCGAACGGACCTGTATTTCAAGGTAGAGCTCGAGCACTCCGCCGGCGAGCCGCTCGAACGCCTCGTCGCCGACATCGACCGCCAGATCCGCAAAGTACACGGCGTGCGCCATGTCGAGCTCTCGAACGCCGTCACCTGGCAGGCCGACCCGGCTCAGCCCGGCGGCGCGGCTGGGCCGAAAACCTGCCGGTAGGTCCGCTCGAAAAAGCCATCCGTCATTCCCGCAATGTAATCGCAAACGATCTGGTGAACCGGCGCCCTTCTGACCTGATCGGCGTATGGCGGCGGCATCGCTTCGGGCCGCGCGCAATAGTATTCGAACAGCTCGGCGATCATGGCCGAGGCGCGGCGCCGCTCCGAAGCGAGGACCTCGGAGTTGTACACAGCCCGATGGAGGAAGACCTTGATCTGGCGGCGCGTCTCGTCAGCCTCTTCGCTCAGGCGCGCCAGGCGCGCCGCATGGCGCCGGACGTCTTCCACGTCGCGCACTCCCGCCGCCTCGGCCGCCTCCCGGGTTCCCTCGATCAGGCCGGTCACCAGCAAGTCGATCAATAACCGGAGCACTTCCAGGAACTGGATGCGCTCCACCGCCATCGGAAACTGCGCTTCCACGCGCGCCCGCAGCGCGGCAAAGGCTGGCACCGACGCACTGATCTCCTCCAGGCTGATCAGCCCCGCCGAGTGGGCATCGTCCAGGTCGGCCGTGTTGTAGGCCACCTCGTCGGCCAGGTCGATAAGCTGCGCTTCGAGCGGCGGCCGCAATCCCGGCAGATACTCCTCGAGAGCAGGTTCCTCGCCCGGCTCCAGTTCCCGGCTGTGCTTGACGATGCCCTCGCGCACCTCGAAGGTGAGGTTGAGGCCGGCAAATCGCGCATAGCGTTGCTCGAAGCTTTCGACGATCCGAAGGGCGTGCAGATTGTGATCGAACCGCTCGCCGTAGCGCCGCATCAGGCGATTGAGCTCGGCCTCGCCAGCGTGCGCAAACGGCGGGTGGCCGATATCGTGCCCGAGCGCCAGCGCCTCGGTGAGGTCCTCGTCCAAGCCGAGAACCGCCGCCACGGTCCGGGCAATCTGGGTCACCTCGATGGTATGCGTCAGCCGGTTGCGGAAGTGATCGGAAAGACCGGGCGTGAAGACCTGGGTCTTGTTCTCCAGCCGGCGGAAAGCCCGCGCATGCACCAGGCGGTCGCGATCCCGCTGGAAGTCGTTGCGATAAGGGTGGGGCGGTTCCCAATAACGGCGGCCGCGGCTTTGCGCAACGGGAAACCGGAGGCGGCTGAGCGCGCCCGCCATAGCGCCCGGCCGGACTACTGCTGGTCCGTCTTCGGAACGTTGGCCAGCGCGGCGATCGCCGCCCGGCTCACTGCACTGCGCTCGGTCCGCAGGGGCTCGAGCAGCTTCCGGGCTTCCTCGGGCTTGGTCTTGGCGATCACCTGCGCCAGCGCAATTGTTGCCTGCTCCTTGGATACCAGCTCGGTCGGCCTGGCCACCAGCTCGCGCAGCAGCTTTTCCGCCTCCTCGAGCTTGCCCTCGCCGGCGTAGAGTTGCGCCAAAGAAAAGGCCGCCTGCGAGGCATACGGCTGTTTGCCCGAAGCTGCCACCTCCTCGAAACGCTTCTTGGCCTCGTCGTAGTTGCCCTGCTCGATGGCCATCGCCCCGAGATAATATTTCGCCACCGCGGCTTCTTCGCTGCGCGGGTACTTCTGGATGATTTCGCCGAAGGCCTTCTCGACGGCTTCTTTCTTGGCCTCCTCGGTGGGATAAAAGACAAGGTAAGCGTTGGTGGCCGGGCCGATTTGGGCCTGGTAGATACGCTCGGCCTGACGAAGCGCCTGCTGGCGCTCGGCCTTTTGAATCCGCAGGTAGTAGCGACCGCCGAGCACGGCCAGGATCACCGCCACCACCACGGCGCCGATGATCATCGCTTGGCGGCGGTGCTCTTCCAGGAACTCCACCGTGTGGCTGACTTCCTGGGCGAACTTGTCTGTTTTCAGCTCCTTACGAGTTAGCCGGTCCACGCTGCCATCTTAGCACACGGGCAGGGTCTTCCAGGCCGGCCTTTAACGGCCCGAACCGTCCTGGTTGCGCCGGAGGGCGAATTTGACCAGACCCGCCAGGTCGTGGATGTCGAGCTTCCGCATCAGATTGGCGCGGTAGGTATCCACCGTCTTCGGACTCAGCTCGAGCCGGGCGGCGATCTCCTTGGCGCGCAGGCCTTCCACCAGAAGCGAATAGACCTGAAACTCCCGCCGGCTCAGCGCCTCCAGGGGGTCGCGATGATCGTCGCCGTTGCCGCCGGTGAAGATGCGCGCCATCTCCACCTGGGGGCTGACATAGACGCCGCCGCTCAGCACCTGCCGGATGGCGGCCACCAGCGACTCGAGCGGATCGGACTTGAGCAGATAGCCGCTTGCGCCGCTGCGGAGCACCTCCAGAACCGTCTTGCGGTCCGTGCGGTGCGAGAGGATGATGACGCGCGTTCCGGTCACGCTCTGGCGCGCCTGCCGCACCACTTCGAGACTGAAGAGCTTCGGCAGGTCGAAGTCGAGCAGCGTCAGTTCCGGGCGAAGCCTCCGAATCAGCTCGATCGCCTCCTGCCCGTCGCCGCACTGTCCGACCACGCGAAGGCGGCCGGTCCGCTCACACAGCGCCGCCAAACCCTCGCGCACCAGGGCGAGAGGCTCGCCCACGACGACCGAACTGGTGCCGCCGTCCTCCATGACCGGCCGTTCGCGTTTCCGGGAATGCCCCGCGGCGCGGTACGCCCGGATTCCTCCCCGAACTATATAGTCAGGCGTGGGACTACTTCTCTCCGGAAATCTTCGTCAACGGGCTGCCGCCTCAGCCGAAGCTCCGAATCGCCGCCGCTTCGTCGTCGAAGACCTCGAAGACCGTATATAGCTTGGTGATCTGAAGCAGGTCCTGGACCCTCTTGGTGAGGTTCAGCAGCTTGAGCTGCCCCCCTTGATTGGTGACCGTCGTGAAGGCCGACACCAGTTCGCCGATGCCGGAGCTGTCGATGTAGCTGACCTCCCCCAGGTTGATCAGCAGCTTCTTCTCCCCCTTGCTCACCAGGCCGCGAATCGTATCGCGGAACGAGCTCGAGGCCTCACCGAGCGTGAGTCGGCCGGCCGCATCCACCACCGTCACATCTCCTACTTTTCGCGTCGTCAGTCTGACACTCACTGCCTTTCTCCTTCCCTGGGAACCATTCCCGTGGAATCCAACTTCCGATCCAAATATTTCACCAACCTGAACTCGGTGCCCGCAGGCTCGCGCCGCCGAATCTCCAGCTCGTCGACGAAGGCGCGGATCAGGAAGATCCCGCGCCCGGATTGGTTCAGCAGATTCTCCTGGGCGAGCGGATCGGGCAGCGACTTGGGATCGAACCCTTTGCCTTCGTCGGCCACGACCACCAGCAGCCGGTCGGGATACTTCGAAACGGTCAGTTGCACCTTCTTGTACCGACTGTAGCAGTTGCCGTGCACAACGGCATTGACCACGGACTCGCGCACCGCCATCCCGATCCGGTACTGCTCATCCTCGCGGAAGCCGAGCTCCCGAGCCGCCGCCATGACGATCTGCTCGGCAACGTCGGCGCTCTCGAGCGTCGAATCCAGGTAAGAAACCACGCTGGTGGTCTCGCCGGACTTGTTCTCGCCCATCTTCTCGACTCCGGCCCGCGGCGTGGCTGGTCGGAAAAGTTACCTTAACTTCACGTTAGCGGAAAAGTCAACCCGGAGGTGCGGGCCGGCTCCGCCCAGTTTGCGCTTGCGCAGCTCGTCGGCGGCCACTGCCAGAATGATCACGGCGCCGATGATCGCCTGCAACTCATAGGTCCTGCGGGCCGTGGGCTGACCGGTCATCAGCCGCGAGGCCTCGACCATGCCCGCCAGCAGCCCGCAGAGGGTATAGACCGCCGCCGTCACCCGCTCCACGGCAATGCCCGAATACAGGGCCGGCTCCGGATTCGAGCCGATCGCCAGCGCATAACGGCCCAGGCGCGCCCGCTCCAGGATGACGTGGACGGCCGCGGCGACGCCCAGCGCCAGAAACGGCGGAAGCCGCTGAATGGCGGGCCGGGCGCCGGAGGCGGGCCGCCCGAGCTCCGCCGCACGGCGCGCACGGTGCGCAGCACCTCGGCCGTCTCGGCCTCCGAGAGCGCCGCGGCCGGCTCGTCGAAGATCACCAGGCTTGAGCCGCGCTCCAGGGCGCGGCAGACCTCCACCAGTTGCCTCTGGGCCGGAGAGAGGCGCTCCAGGCGCCAGTCTGCCTGAAGCGGAAAATGACGCTCTTCGATCAGGCGCGCCGCGCGGGCGCGCATCCGCCGGCGGTCCACCAGCCACCCCCTGCCCGGCTCCCGGCCTAGGAATGATGTTCTCGGCCACCATCAGGTGGGGCGCCAACAGCGACTCCTGATGAACCGTGGCAATGCCCATCGCTGCCGCCCCCGCCGGCCAGCTGAACCGCACCAAACCGCCCCGCTAGAGGATCTCGCCGGCGTCGGGTGAGAGAAGACCTGAGGCGATCTTCGCCAGCGCGGTCTTTCCCGCCCCGTTCTCGCCGACGAGCAGATGCGCCTGGCCGGCATCAACGGCGAGACTGGCGTCCTCGAGCGCGGCAACGCCCCCGAAGCGCTTCCGGATGTGACGAAGTTCGAGCGGCACCTTCAGGCGCCAGTGTAGCTGAGCCCGCCGCCTCAGTCGGCCTCGGTCTCCGGCAGGTCCGAGGCGAAGTTCTCGAACTTGGTGAACTCCTGCAAGAAGGCCAGCTTCACGCGGCCGATCGGGCCGTTACGCTGCTTGGCGATGATCAGGTCCGCCTGGCCCTTGAGATCCTCGCGGTCCCGCTTATAGTACTCCTCGCGGTAGATGAAGGCCACCAGATCGGCATCCTGCTCGATGGAGCCCGATTCGCGCAGGTCGCTGAGCTGGGGCACGTGGTCGCCCGGCCGCGTCTCCGGAGCGCGCGAAAGCTGCGAGAGCACCAGCATGGGCACGTCGAGCTCCTTGGCCATCAGCTTCAGGCCGCGCGAGAGGAAGCTGACCTCCTGGTTGCGGTTCTCGAACCGCCCCCGCCCGCTCATCAGTTGCAGATAGTCGATCACCACCAGGGCCAGGCCGTACTCAGCCTTCAGGCGCCGCAGCTTGGCGGCGATCTCCATGAGCCCCACACCCGCCGTGTCATCGATGAACAGCGGCGCGTCGGCCAGCTCGGTGGCCGCCATCTGAAGGCGCCGCCGCTCGTCCTTGTTCAGATACCCCGCCCGGTAGTGGTGCTGGTTGACGCGCGCGGCCGCGCAGACCATGCGCGCCAGCAGCGCCTCCTTCGACATCTCGAGCGAAAAGACCGCTACCGTCTTCCTCAGCCGCGGGTGCGTCGCCACGTGCTGCGCAATGTTGAGCGCCAGCGCCGTCTTGCCCATCGAAGGCCGCGCCGCCAGAATGATCAGCTCGCCCGGATGCAGCCCACCGGTCAGCTCGTCGAACTTCACGAAACCGGTGCTGAGGCCCCGGATGCGCTTGCTCGGATCGAGGAAGGCGTCGATGCCTCCCTGAAACTCCTCGATGATCTGCCGGGGGTTGGCCAGCCTGTTGCGGTCGCGGTCGTCGCCGAGCTTGAGCAGCGTCTCCTCGGCCGAGACCAGAATCTCCTCCGGATCCTCGCGGCCGAGGTAACACCGCTCGATGATGCTCTGCGAGGCGAAGATCAGCCGGCGCCGGATGGCGTGGTCCTTGACGATGCGAACGTAGCCATCGAGGTTGTACAGGCGCGGCAGGCCATCGTCGAGCGAGACCAGATAGCTAACGCCGTCGACCGATTCGAGCTGGCCGTGGCGGACCAGCTCGTTGGCCAGCGTCACGCGGTCGATCCTCTCGCCACGGTCGCTCAGGTCGCGCATCCGGAGAAAGATGCGCCGGTGCTTCTCGAGGCTGAAATCCTCGGGCTCGAGTACGGCGGCCACCTGGGCGAAGGCCGTCTCGTCGGTGAGGATGGCGCCGAGGATCAGCCGCTCGGCGTCGACATTAGCGGGCAGAGCTCTCTCAAGCGCGATGTCGCCGGCAGCCATGACCGCTCTCCAAGTTAACCCGATGCGGCCGGAGGCTCAAGAGAAACTTCCGGGGCCGCGCGGGCAACGAGATAGCCTCTTGAAAAACGGTGGTGGAAAAGCCGGCGCGGCCTGTGGAACGCAAGGGGCGGAGAAGGATGCGGTTGGCCAGGAGAGTGGGGGGAAATCCACAGGCCGCGCCGAAACATTTCACCCTCGGGCTGTATTATACACTCCCTCGCCCGGCCCCGGCGCCGGCATCCCGAGCCACGGCACGCGACCATGGATCCGTGCGGATCAGGATTGTCCTCGGTGACGCGAAGGGCTCTCTGTTGCGGCACCGGATCCGCCGCGCCGCCTGTTGCCTCGATCGAGCCATGGACCGCCTCCTGCGCCGTGTTTTGATCTGCTCCCGCCAGCGCAGCGAGGAACGGTTTCCCGTCACCCCGCAAAAACTGCGACCACCTGCCGGCCTCAGCTACGACTGTGTCGCCGATCTGCTGGAAGGTTTGGAGGAGACACCCCGCCGGCAGTTGGCCCGGGCGTTCACCCCTTTCCACACGCCCACGGCAGGCGTTCGGCTCACCCCGATTCCAGAGTTCTTAACGGACAACTCGCGTCACCCTCCCCGTCCCCGCCGTGTTACGATGAACTACTGTCAGGCTCCGGGCTCCGTGCAACGGGAGGCCGCGAACCCCGCCAGGTCCGGAAGGAAGCAACGGTAGTGGCTCGCCCCGTGTGCCGCGGATCACCCGGGGTCTGGCAGCCGGCGCCCAGGGGAATGTATCAGGTCCTCGCCCGCAAATACCGCCCCCAGACCTTCGCCGAACTGATCGGCCAGGAGCATGTCCGGCTCACGCTCGAGCATGCCCTCGAGCAGAAACGCATCGCCCACGGCTACATCTTCGCCGGCCAGCGCGGCACCGGCAAGACCACGGTGGCCCGGATCCTGGCCCGCTGCCTCAACTGCGTCCAGGGACCCACCATCACCCCCTGCGGCGCCTGCTCGAGCTGCACCGAGATCGCCGCCGGCAACTCGGTCGACGTCATCGAAATCGACGCCGCCTCCAACCGCGGCATCAACGAAATGCGCGAGCTGCGCGAGAGCATCCGCTACCGGCCCGCGCGCGACCGCTACAAGGTTTTCATCATCGACGAGGCCCACCAGATCACCAGCGAGGCCTTCAACGCGCTGCTCAAGACGCTCGAAGAGCCTCCCGAGTGGGTGGTCTTCATCCTTTGCACCACCGAGGCGCACAAGATTCCCACCACGATCGCCTCGCGTTGCCAGCAGTTCGCCTTCCGCTCCTTGGATTTCGCGGATGTCGTGGCGCGCCTGGACTGGGTCTGCCGCCAGGAGGGCATCGAAGCCGACCAGGAGACGCTGGCCGTGCTGGCGCAGGCGGGCGAGGGCAGCGTGCGCGATTCGCTGTCGGCGCTCGATCAGGCGATCGCCTGCTGCGGCCGCCGGCTCGACGCGGGCGAGGTCCGCCGGCTGCTCGGCGCCTTCTCGCTCCAGTTGCTCGAGCAGGTCACCGAAGCGCTCGAGCGCGCCGACACGCGGCGCATGCTCGAGCTGGTGGAGGCCCTCGAGCGTGACGGCCGCAACTTGCAGCACTTCGCGCGCGAGCTGGCTCGCTACTTCCGCAATCTCCTGGTGGTGCGCATCGCCGGAGCCGACAGCCGGCTGGTAGCCGCCTCCGTTCGCGAACTCGAACGCCTGCGCGCCGTCGCCGCCTCCTTCAGCGAGGAGGACCTGACGCGGTATCTCCAGCTCACGCTCGATCTGTTCCGCGATCTCCAGTTCTCGCTCCAGCCGCGCTTCCACCTGGAGCTGGGCCTGCTCAAGCTGGTCCATGCCGGTCGGCTGGTGGCGATCGAGGAGGCGCTGGCTGCGGTCGAGAGGGCTGCCCCGAGCACCGCCACCGCGCCGTCTCGCCCTGTCCCCGCTCCCGCTCCTCAGCCCGTCTCGAAGGAAGCGCCCGCGCGCCCCGCCGCGACCCACCCGGCTGCTCCCTCGGCCGACGCCGGCTGGCGCGACCGGCTCCACGCCGCGCTCCTAGCCGCCGGCCACACCTTCCTGGCTGACGCCGTCGAGCACTCTAGGGTCCGGGAGTCTGGCGCCGAGCTCGTCTTCGAAGCCCCGCGCGAATTCTCCCTCACGCTCAAGGACAAGAAGCTCGCCCGGGTGGTCGAAGAGCTGGCCGGGCGGCCGCTCAAGATCACCGTCCGCGTGGCCGAGCCCGCCGCGGCGCCCCCTCCCGCCCATCCGAAGGATAATGAAGACGAGACGGCCCGGCGCGCCCTCTCGCATCCGGAGGTGGAACGCTTCCGCCAGCTCTTTCCCGACAGCCAGGTGCGCGCCGTGCGGAATCTCAAGGAGTAGGCGCCGCGCGCGAGCCAGGAGAGCCCATGAAACTACCCGGCAACATGCAGCAGATGATGAAACAGGCGCAGCAGGTCCAGGAGCGCCTTCAGGAGGAGATCGCCAAGATCCGCGTCGAGGCGTCGGCCGGAGGCGGCATGGTGACCGTCAAGATGGACGGCCAGAAGCGGGTCCTCGGCGTCACGATCGACCCTGAGGTCCTCTCCGACGTCGAGATGCTCCAGGATCTGGTGATGGCCGCCTTCAACGAGGCCGCGCGCCGCGTCGACGAGGAGGCGCAGCAGAAGGTCGGCGGCCTGCTGGGAGGCCTGGGGCTGCCGCCGGGACTGTTTTAGCCTGACCCAGGATGCCCGACTTCGCCGCCCCCCTCGAGGCCCTGATCCAGGAGTTCAAGCGCCTGCCGGGCATCGGCCAGAAATCCGCCCAGCGGATCGCCTTTCACCTGCTGCGGGCGGACCGCCAGGCCGCCGAGCGCCTCGCGCAAGCCATCCTCGACGTCAAGGACAAGCTTGGCCTGTGCGAGATCTGCAACAACGTGAGTGACGCCGCGCACTGTCCCTACTGTGCCGACCCGCACCGCGACCGCAGCGTCATCTGCGTCGTCGAGGAGCCGCATAACATCCTGCCGATCGAGACGACGCGCACCTACCACGGCCTCTATCACGTGCTGCACGGCGCCATCTCGCCGCTGAGGGGCGTCGGCCCGGACCAGCTCAAGATCAAGAGCCTGCTCGAACGGCTCGCCTCGGGCGAGGTCCAGGAGATCATCCTCGCCACCAATCCCACCGTCGAGGGCGAGGCCACGGCCTCCTACCTGGCGCGGCTGATCAAACCGCTGGGCCTGAAGGTGACGCGCATCGCCATGGGAGTGCCCGTGGGCTCCGACATCGAGTACGCCGACGAGGTCACGGTCTCGAAATCGCTCGAAAACCGCCGCGAACTCTAGGCGCCGCTCAGCGGGCCAGCCACTGTAAGACGCGAAAGTGGAAGCCCGCCGCGTTGAGCCCCTCCATCTCCTGAAAGACCCGGACGAAGTCCCGCCCGCTGAGCAGATAACAGCGGTCTTTGTGGAACACCGAAACCACCACCCGCTCCGGATCCTCCGGATTGATCGATTTGTTCTTCAGGTAATCGGCCAGCGCCGGATAGACGCGGTCGCGCAGCCACTCCCACGGCTTGCCCTCGCCGAGCGGAACTTCGTAAAAGATCAGCTTCTCAGGATTTCCGCCCGCGGTCAGCTCCCCGAGCACGCGGTTGTAGGCCGCGCCGGGCACGATGCGGAAGGCCTTCTGCGCCATCAGATCCATGTAATCGGCCATCGTCGCGCGGAGGCTCCTGGCCTATTCTAGCGGCCGGCCGTGGGACCCGGAGTTCCCCGTCCGAGCGCCGGTCTCAGCCGGTCTTGACGGCCGCACAGATTCTACATACAATCGTGAACGAACAGACGACGGGGATTTCGGCGTCTGGGAAGGGGTTTTCGCGATGCAAAGCAGAATCGCTGTGCTTCTCGCTGCTTGCCTTTTGACGGCTGCGCCCACCTGGGCGCAAATCGGAACTTCCACCATCACCGGCCGCGTCACCGACCCGACCGGGGCCGTCGTGCCCAACGTCTCGGTGACGGCCGTGCAACTTGCCACCAACTTCACCTTCACGGCCGTGACGAACGAGGAGGGAATCTACCGGCTGCCGTCGCTTCAGCCCGGCCAGTACCGGGTCAGCTTCGAGGCCGCCGGCTTCAAGCGCGCGGTCCGTGAAGATGTCGTCTTGCGCACCGGCGACACGCTCGCCGTGGACATGACGCTCGAAGTGGGCACGGTGACCGAATCGATCGAGGTCACCGGCCGGACCCAACTGCTCGAAACCGAAACCTCCGCGACCGGCACCGTTGTCAGCGGCACCGTGCTCTATGAGATGCCGCTCTATCAGCGCTACATCAACTCGACGCTGCACCTGGTGCCCGGCGTCGTCACCAGCGGCTACGCCTACGGCGGCGGGCTGGGCAACTACAGCATCGCCGGCCAGCGCGCGGGCGCCATCGGGCTGTTCGAGGACGGCGTGCCCGCCAACGACCAGTTGAGCGGCACCGGCGTCATCAAACCGATCCAAAACGCCGTCGCCGAGGTCAAGGTGCTGACCACGGCCGTGCCGGCCGAGTACGGGCACTCGGCCGGAGGCGTCATCAGCGTGGTCAAGAAGAGCGGCACCAATGAGTTTCACGGCATGGCGTCCTTCTATGGCCGCACGCGCATCATGCAGCACCGGCTGTTTTTCGACAAGATGCGCTCCACGCAGCCCACACCGGGGCGTCCGAACGGCTGGCCCACCTTTTTCATGATGCCGGACGCCAACGTAAGCGGCCCGGTCTATCTGCCCAAGCTCTACGACGGCCGCAACAAGACCTTCTTCTTCTTCGCCTATCAGCGGCTGCACGAAAAGAAGGTGGCGCAGGTGGAATCGGCCACGCCGACGCCGGAGATGAAGGCGGGCAACTTCAACTTCCCGGGCGTGGCGGCCAATCCCATCTACGATCCCGCCAGCACGCGCCAGGTGGGCGGCGCTTGGGTGCGCGATCCGTTCCCGAACAACCAGATTCCGTTGAGCCGCTTCGATGCCGTCGCGCGAAAGGTCCTCGAGTTCGACCCCTGGGTCCCGCCAAACCGACCCGGGACCTTCGCTACGACCGGCCCGGTGGGCAACCTGCTGGCCGATGAGTTTGCCAAAGTCTTTTTTGACGACTTCAGCAACCGGTTGGACCATCAGATCGGCCCGAAGCTGCGCTTCTACGCCAGCCACACGGAGAACCGCTTCAGCGGCTTCGGGCGGCCGATCAACATCCGCCAGGACCGGCCGGAGTTTGACCACCAGCAGGGAAACTGGTCGCCCTCCTACAACCGGAACATTTCGACCGGGGGAACCTGGGTGCTCAGTCCCACGCTGGTCAATGACGCTCGCATCGGCTATCAGCGGCGCATCGCCATCACCGAGGTGCCATCGTACCGGCAGAACTGGGCACAGAAGCTGGGCATTCCCAATGTGGGTCCGGACCTGATGCCCGCCTTCGGCAGCGGCAGCCGTGACAGCGCGGATTCGATCTACGGCATTACCGGCGCCACGCCCAGCCGCCAGGCCCACGAGACGCTCTCCTTCCGCAACGACACGTCCTGGATCCGCGGCACGCACGCCGTCAAGTTCGGCTACGAGGTGTTTCGCTTCCGGCTGAACTCGGCGATCTACGCCCGGCCGGTCCAGTTCTCCTTCGCCAACGTCACCGCCGGCCTCCAGCCGAACGGCGTCCCGGTGCCGCGAACCGGCAACACCTTCGCGGGCTTTCTCACCGGCTACGTGGCCTCGGCGCTCTTCCAGAGCGAGCTCACGAGCTGGCTGCCGCGGTCCTACATCCACAGCTTCTACATCCAAGACGACTGGAAAATCACGCGCAACTTGACCCTGAACGCCGGCGTCCGCTACACCAACGAAAGCCCTTACAACACCAAGTACGGTCTGATGAGCAATTTCGACCCGAACGCCGTCGACGACGTCACCGGCCGCCGCGGCGCCTTCGTCCACCCGCGAAGCCCGCTCAATGCGCGTGACAACAACAACTTCCAGCCGCGCAT
This sequence comes from uncultured Bryobacteraceae bacterium, assembly GCA_938003835.1. Lineage (GTDB taxonomy): Bacteria > Acidobacteriota > Terriglobia > Bryobacterales > Bryobacteraceae > CALKXJ01. The sequence continues at coordinate 49,030 of CALKXJ010000014.1, forward strand.
CGGCCTGGCTTGGCACCCGCTGCGCAAATGGGTCTTCCGGGCCGGCTTCGGGCTGTATACCGTCGACGTAAAGTTCCCGCTGCTGCGCGACCAGTTCGACGAGTACGTGGCCATCGCCAACCAGGAGGCGCCTCCGGGCGATCCCCGGCCCATCTACGCGATCAGCCAGGGCACGCGGCCGCCGGCCTTTAACATTCGGCCGAACCTGACGGCGCCGTTCGTCGGGACCAACTTTGGCGCCCGCAGCGCCGCCTGGTGGGACCCGGCCCTGCGCAACCCCTACGTGATGAACTGGAACGCCAACATCCAGTACGAGTTGGCCACCGACTACCTGCTCGAGCTCAGCTACCAGGCTTCGGCCGGCGTCGGCCTCATTGAGCGCTGGCAGGTAAATACCTTCCCAATCGATTACGCCGTTCGGGATCTGGCGCTCCGGAGCCAGGTCCTGGCCGCCGCGCAAAACTACCGGCCCTACCCCCACATGGGAAGTGTCTTGATGCGCTCCAACTTCGGCCACTCCACCTTCCATTCCGGAACCATCAAGCTCGAGAAGCGCATGGCGCGCGGCCTGTTCTTCAACACCTTCTACACCTTCTCGAAGGCCATCAACAGCCAGGACTCGGATAACTCCGGCAGCGGCGTGGCGCCCATCCAGAACCGCGGGCTGGAGAAAGGGCGCGCCGGCTACGACCGTAACCACCGCTACGTCGGCGTCGTCAACTGGGAGCTGCCCATGGGCCGCGGCAAGCGCTGGTTCTCGAGCGGCTGGAAGCGCTGGATCTTCGGCGGCTACGAAATCTCCTGGATCCAGACCCTGGAGAGCGGCAATCCGCTAACCTTCAGCTTCGGCGCCAGCCCCTACAACTACTACCCCACCTTCGCCGGCACGCGCCGGCCGGACGTGATCAGCAAGCCCAAGCTTCGCGACAACTGGCGCGACCTCGGCGGCGACCGCTTCAACATGCTGAACATAAATCCCGTCATCGACATCAGCCACTTCGCTTACCCTGGCGCGGCGCTCGGCTGCCCGCCCTCGAACCCGACGCCCGCCGACCGCGACCGCTGCTCGTTCCTGATCGGCAACTCCGGCCGCAACATCGTCACCGGCACGCCGCTCATCTGGAGCCAGGCCTCGGCTCAGAAGAACTTCTATTTCGGCGAGCGTTACCTGTTCCAGCTCCGCTGGGACATGCAGAACGTGCTCAAGACCTGGAACTTCAATCCGCCCACCACCACGGTGGACTTCCAGAACCCGCGGACCTTCGGCAAGGTGACCTCGGATCCGCGCACGGCCTCCTTCGGCGGCCAGCCGCTCATGAACATCACGCTGATGTTGCAGTGGTAGTTTCGCCGGTTTTCGGCGGAACCTTGGCGGCCATGCTCCGTATTAGAGGAAGAGGCAAGCATGGCCGCCAAGGCAAACCACGGCAGCAAACCGAAGGCCCGGCGCTGGATCGTTCTGGGCGCCGTCCTGGTAGTTCTCGCGGGCGCGGGCGTGGCCGTCCGCGCCGCCCTCAAACCTGATCGCACCATCGAGCCCTCCAGGCTCGTCCCGATCGAACGCGGCGACATCGCCCGCTCAGTGGTGGCCACGGGAAAGATCGAGCCGAAGGCCAAGGTTGAGGTCAAGTCCAAAGCGAGCGGCATCGTCAAGCGAATCTATGTCGATTACGGCGACTGGGTGAAAGCGGGCCAGGTGCTCGTCGAGCTCGACAAAGAGGAACTCGCCGCCCGGGTACGCGAGGCGCAGGCCACCCTGCTTGCCGCCGAAGCGGCCCTCCAGGCCGCACAGGCCTCCTACGAACGCAACGAGGTCGAGGCCGAAGGGCCGGACCTTCCTTTCTTGAAGGCGAGCCGGGAACGCGCGCAAAAGCTGCACCGCGACGGCCTGATCGCCCGCGCGATGCTCGAGGACGCCGAAAAAGCCTACCAGATGGCTCTCAACAAGCAGATGAGTGCGCTGCGCAACGTCGCGGTGGCGCGCGCCGACATCGCCCGGGCCAAGGCTCAGGTGGCCCAGGCCCGCGCCGCGCTCGACCGGGCCGAGGAGGACCTGGCCAACTCCACCATCGTGAGCCCGATGGACGGCATGGTTCTTTCGCGCGACGTCGAAGTGGGCGACGCCGTTAGCTCGATTCTCGTGCTCGGCTCGCAGGCCACGCTGATCATGACGCTCGGCGACACCAGCGACGTCTATGTGCTTGGCAAGGTGGACGAGGCTGACATCGGCAAGGTCTACATCGGGCAGCCGGCCCGCATCGTCGTCGAATCGTTCAAGGACCGCAAGTTCACGGGCAAGGTTACCCAGATCTCGCCGCTCGGCGTCGAAAAAGACAATGTCACCACTTTCGAAGTACGCGTCTCCATCCACAATCCCGGCGGCGCGCTCAAGGCGGGCATGACGGCCAACGCCGAGATTCTCCTCGAGGAGAAACACGGCGTGCTCCTGGTGCGCGAAGGCGCCATCGGCTACGACGCCGACCGCAGGCCCTGGGTCGAGGTGCCGGATCCATCTGCACCCACCGGCCGGCGTAAGGTGGCGGTCGAGCTGGGCATCTCTAACGGCATGAAGACCGAGCTGATCGCCGGCCTCCACGAGGGCGACCGCGTCATCCTCCAATAGCGGACGGCGCCCGCTGATCGGCTGCCGGAGGGGTTTGCTGCCGTCGCCTCGAATGGACGCGCGCGACGACATGGACGTGCATGCATGGTATCGACCGTGAGAACCACGATCGAAAGCAAACCTCAGCACCGGTTGAGACTGGCCGAACTCGCCGCTCCAACAGGTGAGAAAGGCTTCTCCTCGATTCTTGCCGAAGCCCTCGATCCCTAACCAGCGACACTCCGAAGCTGTGCGCGGGCTGAGGCCTTCCGCCGCTTCAGAGCAGCCTTCCATTGGCCGGCGCGGCGCAGCGGCGCACCAGCCGGGCCTCGCGGTGGCGCAGCTCGGCCGAATCCTCGATGGCGATCGCGGCCCGGGTCAGCTCGAGCGCCGCCTGAAAGTCCCGCCTTCGGTGCTCGTAGTGCTTGGCCAGCTCCACGAGCGCCGCGACGCGGTAGGGATTGGGCGAGGCGCTCAGGTCCCGGAGGACCTCGAGGGCCGCCTCCTCGCGCCCCAGGCGCTTTTCGAGCCCGGCCCTCTCCCACAGTACGGCGAACAGCAACGGGTCGGCCAGCCCGGCCTCCACCGCGCGCCGGTACACCGCCAGCGCCTCCTCATGCCTCTCGGCCGCGCGCAGCCAGCGGGCCAGTCCAACGAGCTCGGCCCCGTGGCCGAGCGGCGCCTCCTTGGGCGAACGAAACGCCCAGGGCACGATCGAGGTGAGACAGGCCAGCGTCAGGATGTCCAGGGCGTTGTGCCGGAAGATGGGGACCACCCGGAAGGCTTCGCGCGTGCGCAGGTACTCGAAATAGACGTAGGGGATCATCTCCCCCGGCAGGTCGCCCTGGCGCTCGAAGCCCAGCACCCGGTTCTCCAGCTCCACGAGCCGGCAGCTCTCGAAACGGAGCTTCCAGAGGCGTCGCGCCCCGAAAAGCAGATCGACGTGCGCCAGCCGCTCGAACGGCGGCCGCGCCCGCACCATGCGGAATCGGGTCTCGAGCAGCGGCTGATCGTAAGTCTTGCCGTTGTACGTGATCAGCACGTCGAAGCCGGCCAGATGCTCGGCCAGCGCGTAGAGCAGGCTGGGCTCCTCGCCGTGCTCCCGCATGAAGAACTGCCGCACGCGGAAGCCCTCCGGCGTGATCCGCCCGACGCCGATCAGAAAGGCATACGTACCCGAGCCGCCGGCCAGCCCTGTCGTCTCCGTGTCGAGGAAGGCCCACCGGCCAGGCGGGGAAGGCCGAACCTCCCCGCCTGAAATCGCGCCGAGCAGATCCGCCGGCATCTCCTCGAGTGCCGCCAAATCCAGGCTGCCGTGTCGCCGGTAGCGCTCGAACAGCCGCTCGCTTTCAAAGTGCCTCCCCTGCGGCGTCTCGACCTCTTCGCCCTCCAGATACTCCTCGACGAAGTAGCGCCCGGGCGCCTGGCGAGCCGGCGGCGGCGCTGCCGGCGGGGCGCCAGCGGCGTACTTGCGATCGATGCGCGCGATGCGGCGGCGGAGCAGGGCGAGGAGCTGGTTGAGATCGCTCATACTTCGCTTTTTCTTCCCCTACTATAGGTCAGGTGAGCACCGCGCGCAAGAACCGCCCCGTGTGGCTGGCCTCGACGCGAGCCACCTGCTCCGGGGCGCCCTGCGCCACGATCCGTCCGCCCGCTTCGCCTCCCTCCGGGCCAAGATCGATGATCCAGTCGGCCTGCCGAATCACCTCGAGATTGTGCTCGATCACCAGCACCGAACCGCCGCCGGCGATGAGCTGGTCGAAGGCGCGCAGGAGCTTGGCGATGTCGTCAAAATGCAGGCCTGTGGTCGGCTCGTCAAACAGGAACAGCGTGCCCTCACAGGAGGCCTGCGCCAGGTGCGCGGCCAGCTTCACCCGCTGCGCCTCGCCGCCCGAGAGCGTCGTGGCCGACTGCCCCAGGCGCAAGTAGCCCAGGCCAACGTCCTCGAGCACCTTCAGGCGCGCCGCCAGCCGCGGCGTATCGCTGAAGAACATCCGCGCCTCGTGCACGGTGAGCTGCAAAACCTCGTGAATGTTCAGCCCCCGGTAGCGCACCTCGAGGATCGCGCTCTTGTAGCGCGTCCCTTTGCACTCCTCGCACACCAGCTCCACGTCGGCCAGAAACTGCATCTCCACGGTGACCGTGCCGTCGCCCTGGCAGGTCTCGCAGCGCCCGCCCGGTATGTTGAACGAGAAATGGCCGGCAGTGAGGCCGCGCCGCTCGGCCTCCACCGTCGAGGCGAACAGCTCCCGGATGATGTCGAAGCCCTTGATGTAGGTGATCGGATTCGAGCGCGGCGTGCGGCCGATGGGCGACTGATCGACCAGCACCACGCCCTTGAGGCGGTCCGCCCCCTCAAGCGCCCGCCAGGTGCGCGCCTCGGCGGCCTCCGCCCAGCCTTCCTCCGCGGGCGCGCCGTTCAGGCGGAGGTGCTCGCTCAGCGCACGGTAGACGACATCGTGCACCAGCGAGGACTTGCCGCTGCCGGAAACGCCGGTGACCGCCACCATCATCCCGAGCGGGATGTCCACATCGATGTTCTTGAGGTTATGCGCCCGCGCCCCGCGGATCCGCAGGATGCGCTTCGGATTCACCGGGCGTGGCCGCCGGGGCGGCGCCGTGCGTAACTCCCCGCGCAAGTAGCGGCCCGTGAGCGAATGGGAGCCGTTGGCGACGAGCGCCTGGTGCGGTCCCTCGAACACTACGCGCCCGCCATTTTCGCCGGCACCCGGCCCGAGGTCGATGATGTGGTCGGCGGCGCGCATGATGTCGGCGTCGTGCTCCACCACGATGATCGTATTGCCGAGATCGCGCAGCTCCTCGAGGATGCGGATCAGCCGGAGCGTGTCCCGGCTGTGCAGCCCGATCGAGGGCTCGTCGAGCACATAGCAGGTCCCCACCAGGCGCGAGCCCAGGCTGGTGGCAAGCTGGATCCGCTGCGCCTCGCCGCCCGAAAGCGTCGCCGAGAGCCGGTCGAGCGTCAGGTAATCGAGCCCGACGTCGTTGAGGAACTTGAGCCGCTGGCGGATCTCGACGAGAAGCTTCTCGGCGACCGCGCTCTCCTCGGGCTCGAGCGCGAGCGCCTCGAAAAACCGCTGTGCCTCGCCGATGTTCATCCGCACCACCTCGGCCAGCGTTTTGTCTCCCACCTGTACATAGAGCGCTTCCCGCCGCAGCCGCGCGCCCCGGCATTCCGGACACTCGGCGTAGCCGCGGTAGCGGCTTAAGAAGACGCGCACGTGGACCTTGTACTTCTTCTGCTCGATCGCGGCGAAGGCCTCCCGCACCGCCTCTTCGACCAGGGCTTTCTCTTCGGGGCTGAGCTCGATGTAAGGCACGTCGAAGCGCACCTTCCCGCGTGCCTGGCGGCGGAAGGCGCTCAAGAAATGCCGGTAGTTGGGCTTCGCCCAGGGATCGACGGCCCCTTCATCGAGCGACAGGTACGGATCCGGCACGACCCGCCTCATGTCGTAGTCCACCGTGTTGCCAAAACCCTGGCAGCGCGGGCAGGCGCCGAACGGGCTGTTGAAGCTGAACAGGCGGGGCTCGGGCTCCGTAAAGGCACGGCCGCACCTCTTGCAGGCGAACTGCTCGCTGAAGCGCAGGCGCCGCCCGGTGAGGGCTTCCTCGAAGATCACCTCGCCCGCCTCGCGATAACAGATCTCGGTGGTGTCCACCAGGCGCTGGTGCAGGTCCGGCGAGATGACGATCCGGTCCACCAGCGAATAGAGCGGCTCGGAGAAATCGACCTCGAGCAGCGACTCCGGCGTCGAAAACTCGAACGTCCGGCCGTTCTGGTACAGCCGGTTGAAGCCCTTCTGGCGCAGCTCGAAAAGCCGGTCCCGCAGCAGCTTGGTTTCGTTGCCGAGCGCGATGGGAAACAGCGCGTACCAGCGCGAGCCCGCCGGCTCGCCGAGCATCGCCTGCGCCACGTGATCCACCGTGTCGCGCCGCACGCGCAGGCCGCAATCGGGACAGATGGTGCGCCCGGCGCGCGCCCAGAGCAGCCGCAGGAAATCGTACAGCTCGGTCGAGGTCGCCACCGTTGAGCGCGGGTTGCGCGTCGTGTTCTTCTGCCGGATGGCCACCGGCGGCGCGATGCCGTCGATCTCGTCCACGTCCGGCTTGCCCACCCGCTCCAGGAACTGGCGGGCGTAGGCCGAAAGCGACTCCACGTAGCGCCGCTGGCCCTCGGCGTAAATGGTGTCGAAGACCAGCGAGGACTTGCCTGAACCCGACACACCCGTGACCACCGTCAGCTTGTTGTGCGGAATCGCCAGCGTGATGTTCTTGAGATTGTGCACCCGCGCGCCGCGGATGACAATGAAATCTTGCACGGTCGCTACCGGTGGTTCGGAAGGGAAGTCCCGAGATTAGTATAGCGCCCGCCCGCAGGGAGGCTCTGCGCCGGCGCCTTCTCGCCTGGTACAGCCAGGCAAGGCGCGAGCTCCCCTGGCGCGCCACCAGGGACCCCTACCGGATCTGGGTGGCCGAAATCATGCTCCAGCAGACGCGCGTCGCCGCCGTGCTGCCCTATTACGAACGCTTTCTCGAGCGCTTTCCTGATCCGGCCTCGCTCGCCGCGGCGCCGCTGGAGGAGGTTCTGGCCGCCTGGGCCGGGCTGGGCTATTATTCCCGCGCGCGGAACCTGCACCAGGCCGCCCGCCGGATTGCCTCCGCCGGGGCCTTCCCGAGCGATTACGCCTCGCTACGGGCTCTGCCCGGCGTGGGCGCCTACACGGCCGCCGCCGTCGCGAGTATCGCCTTCGGGCTGCCCTACGCCGTCGTCGACGGCAACGTGCTGCGCGTGCTGGCCCGCCTTTCGGCCGACTCTGGCGATATCGGAGCCGCCACCACGCGCCGGCGCCTCCAGGCCGTCGCGCAGCAGCTTCTCGATCGCCGGCGGCCCGGCGAGTTCAATCAGGCCCTGATGGAGCTGGGTGCCACGGTGTGCCTGCCCAGGCGCCCCGCCTGCGCCGCGTGCCCGCTCGAGCGGCTATGCGAAGCCCGGCGGCGGGGCCATGAAACCGAACTTCCGCGGAAGCGGCGCCCCGGCGCCCCGACGCGCATTACCAAGACCCTGCTCCTCATCGAACGCGGCGGCAGGATCCTGCTTCGCAAGCGCCACGCCGGCCGCCTAGCGGGCTTCTGGGAGTTGCCCGAAGCAGGAGAACTGCCCGGGGCACGGCTTGTGCGCCAGTGCGGCGAATTCCGCCACGCCATCACTAGCCATGACTACCGGCTGAGGGTGGTCGAGGCGGACCCGGCGCAGGTGCCCGACGGCTTTCGCTGGATCCCAAGAGCGCGCCTCCCCACGCTGCCCCTGGCGACCACGGCGAGGAAAGCCCTCGCACTCTGCGCCCACGCCGCTCAGGCTCGCACCTCGGAAAAGGTCAGCCGCCAGTCGCCTTGCTGAGCCGGTGCCACGGCGGCGAACAGGATCCGGTAGATCCGCTCACCCCAGATCGCGCGGAGCCGCGCGTCGTCGACCTTGACCTCTTCGACGCTCGCCTCGAGCATACCCGGCTCATAACGCGCCGCCACCCGCTCGAGCAGCAGAAAGCCGGGAGCCTCTTTCCGCACCGCGCGCGGCGTAACCAGCGTGAGCCTCAGCTGGCGCGGCGGCCGCGCCATCCGGTAATGCTCCTCGAGGCGCACCTCGTTGGCCCGACGGTCAAAGACCAGCCTCCGCCGCCAGCTTTCGAGAGCCGCCTCCGGCGGGTAGGCGCCGGCAATGTCGAGGCTGAACTCGACCGCCTCTTCCGCGGCCCGGTAGCTCACCTCGCGCGCGGCGAACTTCCGTCCGGGCGCCTGCATGATGCCGTCGATGGTGGGCAGATTGTGCCAGGCCGACTGCATCGTCCAGATCTCGTAGCGTTGCGGGCTGAACGTCTTGGCGGTGTAGGTCTCGACGCCGATGTCGATGATGACCGGTTCGCCAGCGGCGTAGAGAATGAAGTTGCCGACATCATTGTGATTGTGGCTCTCGGCGTTGTGCCCGCCCTTGGCCGCCAGATACAGACCTTCGGGCGAGCCCGTCTTGAGCCGGGCCGCCATCAGCTGAACGGCCGGCAGCCAGACGTCGCCGAGGAGCGGCTGGCCGGCCGGCGCCCCGCGCAGCTCTTCGGCGTTGAACAGCGCCGGAAGTTGCCGCCCGATATCGCCCCGCGCCGTGTAGCCCTTAAGGCCTGCGCCCGCAAAATGTGCGCCGAGCAACTGCATGCCCCGGTCGCCGATCCGCCTGCCGTAGCGGAAAACCAGGTCGCCGTCGGGGCGGATCTTCGCCGAGGCGTCGGCAAAGTTGATGAACCAGTCCTCGTAGATGTGGGCGCGCACGATGTAGCGGCCCATCTCGCGCACCAGGGGATCGGCGTAGAGATCGATGGCGCCGGCACTCGCCGAGCGCACCAGCTCCAGGCAGTCGAACAGCGAAGCGCCCGCACGGCCCCAGTAGCCGGGCCCTTCGTCGCAGCCGCCGTCTTCGGGATAGTTGTCGAGAAACCGGTCCAGGCTTTGGAGGCTCTTGTGCACCATGCGCCGGCGGCGCTCTTCGTCCGGCTCGAGAAGCAGGTTCGCCGCCAGCCAGTTCGAGTTGATCCACGGCGTCCAGTTATTGAGCGAACGGCGCGGCCCGCCGGGACCCAGGCCCATCCACCAGAAGTCCTCACGCTGCTCGCACGGGGTGAGCACGCGCCGGTCCACTTCGAGTAGGATGCGGCGGCGTAGCAGGGGCGAAAGAGCCTCAAGTTCGGCTCCGAGGAGATAGTCGGTCCAAGCAAGCAGGGCAGCGGTCTCGGCCGCGAACAGATCCACGGTCGGCTCGGCGACGTCGGGCAGCCCGGCGCCGGCCCGTTGCATGTTCAGGTGCGCGGGCGAGCCCCAGTAGCTCTCCTCCGCCGTCAGCCAAATGCCGTCGGCGATGGCGTCGAGGAACCGGCCCTTGTGCTCGGCGCACTCGGCCAGCACCAGAGCGCGGAGCTTTCCCCGGCGGCGGGCGCGCGCCGAGTCGGCCCGTGCCCGGTCGCCCGTGCGGACGAAGTCGAGGAACCAGCTTGCCGGCAGCGCCGGCCACTCCGCGGCGAGCTCGCGCTCCCCTTCGGCGATGAGGGCCTCGCGCACGTCGGCGGGCAAGCCCTCCCACCCCGCCCGGTCCGAGGCGCGCGGGTAAGGCTGCCATTCGCGGCGCGGCAGAAGGACCGCAGCCAGTCTTTCGAGCGTGTAGGTTCCGCTCAGCCGGTTGCCTGCCGCCACAGCCAGAACGGGTGCCGCCGCCGAGGTGGCAAGAAAACTTCTGCGGTCGAGCTCGGGCATGCCTTCATCTTAGTCTCCCGGAGGCATGCCCGAGCTGCGCTCTCAGTCGCGAAGGGCGCTGAAGACGTAGCTTTTCTCTTTCTGCCCGGCGTGGCAGTTGAAGCAGGCGGTGGCGGCATTGGCGCCGACGGCGCGGTCGGTCTTCGAATCCCCTTTGAAACCCTCGAAACCCCAGCCGCCCGTCTGGCTGTAGCGCCTGGCGTCCCGGTGCATGACGCCCACCACCTTGCGCGGCCCCTCCACCAGCGCGTTGCCGTCGCGCACCGCCTCGAGCAGGTCGAAGACGATGACGGCCCCGTCGGCCCAGTTGCCCGTCCGGTAGCCCGCCACCGCCTTCTCGTTGGCGTAGATGTGATGGATGCCGCCGAAGGACTCATAAAGCGGGTGGCCTTTTTCGATCACCATGCTCTTGACGTGGCGCCAGGCGCGGTAGCCCTCCGGATAGGGGACCTCGGCGGCGCCGGCCGCCAGAGCCAACAGGAGCAGCGCCAAAGGAAATCGCATTGGGAACCTCCCGAATTTTAGTATCGACACGATACTATCGAAATCCAGCCCCCTTGTCAAGACCGTTTGCATTCGATACCATCGTCCTGTGACCGCTCCCCTCTGGTTCGACCTGCTCGAGCGCCTCGCCGCCGTCCTCGACGAGGAGTTGCGCCGCGCCGGCGCCTCCGCCGGCCTCAACGCCTCCCAGGTGGCCGTGCTGCGGTACCTCAGCAAGGCCAACCAGTACAGCAACACCCCCTCGGCGGTGGCCGCCTATTTCGGTCTGACCAAAGGAACCGTCTCGCAGACTCTGCTCGCGCTCACGCGCGGCGGCTGGCTGCGCCGCTCCCCGGACGCCCGCGACCGCCGCGTCGTCCGGCTGGCACTCACCCGCCGGGGCGAAGCGCTCATCCGGCGCCTCGCCGGCCGCATCGCTGCCGTCGGCGTGCCCGAGGACCTGGCGCCGCACCTGGAGCGCCTGCTCCGAAACTGGCAGCAGGCGCGGGGAGGGTTGAGCTTCGGCCTCTGCCGCAGCTGCCGCTACTTCCTCACCCTGGAGGAGGACCGTTTTCAGTGCGGCCTAACCGGCGAGCGGCTCCTGATGCCTCAGCCGCTCAAGATCTGCCGCGAGCACGCACCGGCCGCCTGAGGCGCGTTCTCATGGCCGGCGCCGCCGGAACCGCTTGCGGAACAGAAAGGCCAGGTTATGGAAACCGTCGCGCCAGGGGTTGAGCTTGACCTCGCCCAGCCGCGACGAGTATTGAATCGAGATCTCGGCGAAGCGCACGCGCGGGTTGCGGATCGCCTCGATCTTGATCTCCTCGGAGAAGGCCATGCCGTCGGAGATCAATTCCATGTCCTCGAGAATCGAGCGCCGGAAGACCCACATGCCCGACTGCGAGTCGCGCACCCAGCGGAAAAACAACAGCGACATGACGAGCGACAGCACCAGGTTGCCCACCTTGTGCTTGAAGCTCATGGCCTTGGGGTCGCGAACCGGGAAGCGCGAGGCGTTCAGAAAATCGACCTCCAGATGCAGGAACGCTTCGAGCAGGTAGGAGATGGCATCGACCGGGTAGCTGTGGTCGCCGTCGAGCGTGACGATGATGTCGCCCCGCGCCTGCCGGAATCCCCGCTTGTAGCTGCGCCCGTAGCCGCGCACCTCTTCGCGGATCACCTGGGCGCCGAAGCTCCGGGCCACCTCCGAGGTGCGGTCCGTCGAGGCATTGTCCACCACAATCACCTCGTCGACGAAGTCCGGCATCCGGCGCAGCACCTGCTCGATTCCCTGCTCCTCGTTGAGGCAGGGAATGATGACCGTGATGCTGTGCCCCTTGTACAAGTTGCTATTCTAGACCGTCTTTCCTGCGGACCTGGGCGTCTATAGTGGAGAGTGGAAATGCAAGGAGCAACGGGCAAGCCGATTCTCGCCGTGGCGGCGCTCATTCTGGGCGCTCTCCAGGCTGCCGAATCTGGTCAGGTCCGCGCCGTGTATCTGCTCCCCATGGCCAACGGCTTCGACCAGTACCTGGCCCATCAACTCACCGCCCAGGGCGTCCTCCAGGTGGTCACCGATCCGGAACGCGCCGATGCGGTGCTCACCGACCAGATCGGGCCGGCCTTTGAGCGGCGCCTCCAGGAGCTGTTTCCGCGCGAAAAGCAGACGCCCTCGGCCGGCGAGAGCGAGAAGGAAAAAGAGAGCGCCGAGGCCGCCGAAGCCCGCGCGGAATCCGACCGCCAGCGCGCCGCCGTCGGCGTCGTCTCTTCCTTCGGCCGCGGCCGAGGCAATGTTTTCCTGGTCGGCCTCGCTTCGCGCGAGGTCCTTTGGAGCCTTCACCAGCCGCCGAAAAACTTCACCCCCCGCGAACTCGACCGGGCCGCGGCAAAGGTCGCCGCGAAACTGAAGGCGACCCTGAGCGGCAAGTAAAAACTACGCTCTCGCGCCCCGGCTCAGCCCGAGCTTTTTCCCGATGCCGTTGCTCCGCCGGCCTGCTGCGGAGGCGAGGCGGGACGCGACGGCCCTCCTTGAGGCGCAGGAGCCGCCGGCTGTGGGGCGGCCGCGGGCGGCTGCGGCGCGGCGGGCTTTGGCACCGGTGCGGGAGCGGGCCGCACGATGTCGATGCTCCCTTTAAAGAACGCGCCATCCTCGATCGAGATCGTCGCGCTCTTCAGGTTCCCCACCAGGTTGGCATCCTTGCGGATGGTGATCTTCTCGCGCGCCTGGATGTCGCCGCGCACCGAACCCAGCACGTCGACCTCGCGCGCCTTGATATCCGCATGGACCTTGCCCGTCTTGCCGATCACGAACCTGTTCTCCGGCAGCTCGATGCTGCCCTCGATCTCGCCGTCCAGCCACAGGTCCTCTTGCGCGAAGATCTGACCTTTCACCAGCACCGAAGGACCGATGCGGGCCTCGACCTTGGGTGGCGCCGGCGCCACGCGCGGGGGCGGCGCGGGTTCGGAGACCGGTGCGGGTGCGACGCCCGTGCGTCCGGTCGGCTCGGGAATCTGCTCACTGGGCATATCTTCTTTTCTTCTCTTCCACATGACGTTTCCTGAAGTTGCCGTTGCTCACTCTGACGGAGCAAGCCTCATGCCAACTCGGGCCGCCTCCGAGAGTCCCTCCTTTGGCCGCGAGGCGCCCACCTCTTGATTGTGACAGGTCGCGCCCGTTCGCCTCAGCGCTCGGCCGGCGCGCCATAATGAGGCGATGTCGGAAGAGCCCTGGAGCCGTCGCACATTTCTCTCGACAACGCTCGCGGCCTCGGCGGCGCAGCCGCTCGGCGCGCAGGATGTGGGCCTCGGCGCCCGCCGTGCGAGCGGCGCCCGCTTTGAAGCGCCGTACACGCTCGCCGTCGAGACCCCGCACGTAAAATGGGCCCGGCCGCTGCCTGGCGGTCCCATCCGCCTGCTGGCCACTCCCACGGTCAGCGAGGGCCGAACCCTCATCGAGCTCGCCCAGCGCCTGGAGCTCGAGCTCACCACCGTCAGCATCGACCCAGCCTGGGACATCAATAAGTGGACGATGGCCTTCGGCCGCGACTACGGCGCGCGAGCCGAACGGGGCGATCTGCGCCTGATCTATTCCTACCTCGAAGAGGAACTCACCTCGGAAAAACCGTTCGACGCCGTGCTGCTGGCTCTGCCCCACGGCTGGGAGCGGCTCACCGAAGCCTCGCGGCAGGCGCTCGAGCGCCGCGTCCGCTCAGGTTGCGGGCTCGTTCTGGCGCGGCCCTTCGCCGGGGAGCTCTCGCCGCTCTTCCCCGTCGAGCGACCGCCCGCTGAGGACGACGAGCTCGAAGAGCCTCGCGAGCCCGGCCGCGTCGAGTCATCGCCCTGGCGACGCGTCGCGCCTCACTACATCACCCGCGCGATCCCCGTCGAAACCTTCCCGTTCGAACACCTGGCGCATCACCCCTGCCGTGCCCGCACGGGCGCCGAAGTCCTCCTCGCTTCCGAGACCGGACATCCGGTGATGGCCGTCTGGGAGCGGGACGGCGGGCGCGTGGCCGCCTGCGCCTGGCGGAGCGCCGGGCTTGCCTGGCACATGCCCATGGAGGCAGGGCTCGACTTCGTCGACGTCTCCTGGGAGTACTTTTACGCCTTGCTGTGCCGCGCGCTCATCTGGGTGGCGCGGCGCGAGCCGGCCTCGCCGCCGGACTTCAACGGGCGCGACGCCGTTTGGCGCCTGCGCAACCGCTTCAACGCCGTCGAGCGCTCGGGCCGTGGCAAGCCGCCCGAGTTCCGCCTCGCCCCCGGCCGCTACTTTCTCGAACAACAGGCCGGCGCCGACTGGATGATCTCGCCCATTGAGGTGCCCGGCGAGGGCCGCATCGACGAGCTGAAGGTATCGCCCGCCATAGCCGGCCTCGGCGAGAGCGTCGAAGTCCGCTGGCAACCCGCCGCTGAGGCCCGCATTGAGCTCCTCGACGGTTTGGGGAGAGTTGTCGGCCGCGCCTCCGGCTCGGGCGTCGCCGTGGTGAAGATCGAGCGCGCCGCGCTCACCCATTCCGGCTGCGTGCGGGCGACGCTCGGCGCCGCCCGAAAGCAGATCCCCGTTCGCTTCTCCGCCGCCTCGCGCGACTGGACGGACTACGAAGTGATGCTGCCCTGGTTCGGCCCGCACTCCTACCAGCCCTGGATCCCGGCGCTCGACGAGCAGTTCCGCCGCATCGGCATCACCACGCTCTCGCGTCCCGAGCGCAACTTCAAGCTCATGGTGAGCGCCCACCTGGACGGCTTCGGTATTTACTGGTACCGGCGCGAGAAGTATCTGGAGCGAAAGAAGGCCTACGCGAAGACGGGTGACAAGAAATACCTGACGCGCGACGTGACGCTCCAGTCGCCGGCCTTCGAGCAGGGCCTCAGGCAGCGCCTGGATAGGGACGTGCGGCCCCTGGCCCGGCTCAAGCCGATGGCCTACTATCTGGCCGACGAATCCTCGCTCACCTGCTACACCGATCCGTTCGACGTGGACTGGGCGCCCGGGGCGCTCGAAGGCTTTCGCGCGTGGCTGCGCCGCCGTTACGGCTCGCTCGAGCGGGTGAACGCCGACTGGGGCACGTCCTTCAAAAGCTGGGAGGAACTGGCGCCCATGACCACCGCCGAGGCGCAGCGCCAGGGCAACTTCGCTCCCTGGGCCGACCACCGCGAGTACATGGAGGAGGAATTCATCCGCGCCTTCGAGCTCGCCCGCCGCCTGCTGCGCGACATCGACCCGGAGGCCCGCGCTTCCATCTCCGGCACGCAGATCCCCACCGCCCACAACGGCTGCAACTGGTTCGAGATCGACCAGCGCCTGGACTACATCCAGCCCTATTCGGGCGGCAACCAGGACGCCATGCATCACTGGTTCAACCCGAAGCTCCTGCTTACCGGCTTTACCGGCTACGGCGCCACCGGCGCCGAGGTCCAGGCCGAGGTCTGGCGGCGGCTTTTCTACGGCCACGCGGGCGCCTCGATCTTCTGGCACTACACGCTGCTCAACCCCGATCTCGCCTTCAGCGCGCAGGGCGAAGCGCTGGCGGAGGCCTTCGGCCGGATCCAGTCCGGCATCGGCCGCCTCTTCATGAATTCATCTGTGCGTGAGGATGGCGTGGCCATCCACTTCTCCATGGCGAGCATCCGCGGCGCCTGGATCACCGACGGAGAGATCAGCGCCGAAATGGGCAACGTGATGCGGAGCTCGAAGAATTTCGCGGAACTCATGCGCCGGCGCGCCGCCTGGGTGCGCGCGCTCGAGCGCCAGGGGCTTCAGTTCCGTTTCCTGGCCACGCCCGAAATCGAAGCGGGCGCCCTTGGCAATTACAAAGTCCTGATCATGCCCTACTCGATCGCTCTGTCGGACGCCGAGGCGCGCCGCATCGACGAGTTCCTGGCGCGCGGCGGCATCGTCTACGCCGACGAGGAGACCGGCCGCATGGACGAGCGCTGCCGCTGGCGCAAGGAACCCCTCTGGAAAGCGCCTCCGGCGAACTTCAGGCGCCAGGCGCCGCGCAGGATCGAGCTCGAAGCCGCGGTGAAGGCGCCGGAGGATTGCCTGGTCACCGTGCGCCGCCTGGGAAGCTCCCTGCTGGTCGGGATCCTGCCGGAGAAGGCCGCCACGATCGATCTGCCCGCCCTCGACGGTGTCGTCTATGACCTCTGGCGCGGCGGGCTCGCTGCGGCGCGCCTGGAGACCTCGCCCGCGATGCCCGTGCTGCTGGTAGCGCGGAAGCGCCGGATCGCGCGGCTCGAGCTCGACGCCGGGCTGCGGCTGCGGCTCACCGAAGAGGGCGGCACGCCCGTGGATTTGAGCATCGTGCGCTGCGAGGTCTTCGATCCCTCAGGCCGCCTGGTACGCCCCTACACGGGCAATGTCACCATCGAGAACGGCGCCGGGCGTTTCGCGATCCCCTGGGCCCTGAACGAGGCCCCGCGCGGCTGGCGCGCCCGCGCCCGCGACGTCGTGAGCGGCCTGGTCGCTGAAATCCGCCTGTAGCCGCGGCATGTCCGAAACACGATAGAATCGGGTTTATGGGGCGCTGGGCGCGGTGGGCCGTCGTTGTGTCTTTGGCCGGGGGAATGCTGTTTGGCCAGTCTGCGGCAACGCTCGCCGGCCGCGTCGAGGACCCCAGCGGGCTCGCTGTCGCGGGCGCTTCCGTCCGTCTGGAGAACTCCCTCACCGGATATCAGGCCGAGGTCGCCACCGACGAGACCGGCGCGTTCTCCATCGCCAACATCCCGTTCCAGGACTACACGCTCATCGTTGCCAAGCCCGGCTTCACCGAAGAGCGCCGGCCCGTCTCGCTCCGCACGAACATCCCGGTGAACGTCACCATCACGCTCTCACTCACCGAGGTCTTCGAACAGGTCTCCGTGGACGCCTTCGCTGCGCGCGAGCTGGTGGATGCGGAGGCGACCGGCACGCGCACCCAGCTCAACCTGGCCCAGATCGAGCGGATGCCCGTGCCGGTGGGCTCGCGCGCGCTCGAAGCCGTGCTGCTGAGCTTCCCCGGCTTTGCCGCCAGCGCCAACGGCGCCATCCACCCGCGCGGGGCGCACAACCAGATGACCTATGTCATCGACGGCATGCCGATCTCCGACCAGCTCACCGGCGCCTTCGGCAACGGCATCGACGCCAATATCGTGCAGACCATCGAGCTGTTCACGGGAAATATTCCCGCCGAGTACGGCTCGAAGATCTCGGGCGTCGCCCATATCACCTCCCGCTCGGGCCTGAACTCTGGACGAAAGTTCTTCGGCAGCCAAGAGGTCGCCGGGGCTCAGTTCGATCAGCTCTCGAGCGTCACCCAGGCCGGAGGCGAGACGGGCCGGTTCGGCTACTTCGCTTCCGTTTCGCTCCAAAAGAGCAACCGGTTCCTCGATCAGGTCTCGCTCGAAAATCTGCACAACGGCGGCAACGCCGAGCGGGGCTTCGTGCGCCTGGACTATCAGCTCGGCTCGGCCGATTTCCTCCGCGTCAACCTGATGGCCGGCCGCTCTTCGTTCCAGCTCGCCAACCTGCGATCGCAGCACGCCGCCGGGCAGGATCAACGGCAACTGCTTCGCGACGCCGCTGTCTCGATCGGCTACATTCATGTGCTCAGCCCGTCGGCCACCTTCGACTCGACCTCCTCCTATCGCACCTCGATCGCGCAGCTCTTTCCCAGCCCCGGTGATACACCCGTCACGGCGGCCCAGGCGCGACACCTTTCCAACCTCACGCTGGCCAACCGCCTGAGCTGGCTTCAGGGGCGGCATGAGTGGCGCGCCGGCTTCGACTACCAGCATTTCCCGCTGAGCGAAAATTTCAGCTTCGGCATCACCTCGCCGGCCTTCAACGACCCCGACTCGGAGGGCTTCATCCCGACTCTGGCGGCCTTCGATTTGAGCCGGGGCGGGGCGCTCTTCCAGTTTTCCGGCAAGGGCGCGGGGAACCAGTACTCGGGCTTCATCCAGGACAAGCTCCGCCTGGGCCCTTGGGTGCTTCAGCTCGGGCTGCGCTATGACAACTACCGCTTCCTGGTACGTGACGACCAGTGGCAGCCGCGCCTCGGCCTGGCCTACCACGTCAAGGGCACGGGCACGGTGTTTCGCGCCTCATATAACCGCGTCTTCCAGACGCCGGTGAACGAAAACCTGCTGCTTTCAAATTCCGAGGAGTCCGCCGTGCTGGTGCTGCCCGAGGTGCGCGCCAGCGCGGGCGGCGCGCTCATCCGCATTCGGCCCGAGCGCCAGAACGTCTACGAGGCGGGCGTGCAGCAGTCGCTCCTGGGAGCGGCGAGCCTGAACGCCATGTACTTCCGCAAGGACATCACCAACCTCCACGACAACGACAACTTCTTCAACACTGGCATCATCTTCCCGACGGCGCTGGCGCGCGCCCGCGTGCGGGGCGCCGAGGGCCGCATCAGCCTGCCGGAACGAGGCGGCCTGTCCGCCTCGGCCAGCTTCACCCACTACAGCGTCCTGGTCGATCCTCCTTTTACCGGCGGCCTGTTCCTCGGCAGCACGGCAATTGAGCTGCTCAGCTCCGGGCCGTTCGTCATCGATCACGACCAGAAGCTGGCCGTGCAGGCCGTGGCCACCTACCGCACCCGGCGCGGCTGGTGGATGAGCGGCTCCGCCCGCTACGACAGCGGCCTGGTGTGCAATCCGTCGGATCCGGAGGAGGTGGCCGCCGATCCCGATTACGCCGACCTGGTCCCCTATGTCAACCTGGAGTCCGATCCGCCGCGGGTGAAGCCGCGAACCATTCTCGATTTCGCGGGGGGCTATGAGCGGCGCAAAGACGGCGTGCGGCAGTGGGAGATCGCGCTTCAGGTCTCCAACCTCACCAACCGCACCGCGCTTTACAACTTTCAGTCGATCTTCACCGGCACGCGCCTGGTGCAGCCCCGCACCGTTGGGCTCCGCCTGCGCTGGTATTGGTAGAGGCCGGCGCTACTCGATCTGGACCAAACCGCCGGGCACCGGCGCCGGGCGGGCCGTCTGCGGCGCCCGCCAGAAGTCGATATAGGCCACCTGATGGACGCAGGAGACCGTGCAGCGCGGCGCGCAGCTCTTCTCGGTGCGGAACTCCCGGCGGATGTCCTCGAGCGTGTACTCCTCTAAGCGCACACCCGGGTAGCCGCGCTGCTGCGAGCAGTAATGGACCAACCCATCCTCGCAGACGTAGAGATAGCGGGCCCCGGCGCGGCAGCGCCAGTGGTACGGCCGCCCGTTGGCGATGGCGTCCTGGAAGTAGTTGATCTGCGCATAGGAGGACTTCTCGAGCGCCTTCATCGCCAAATAGACCCCGCGCTCGCGCTCGTTCAGCGGGCGGAGCTGGCCGTCGCCGTCATGAATGATGCCCACCGTCGAGGTGAAACCGAGCTCCACCGCCCGCCGGCCGATCACCAGCGCATCCTCGGGGTTACGTATGCCGCCGCCCACCACCGAGTTGATGTTGACGTGAAAGTCGGCGTACTCAGCCAGCAGGCGCAGCCGGTAGTCGAGCGTCTTCAGGCTTTTCTTGGAGACATCGTCCGGCTCGACGTTGTCGATGGAGATTTGCAGGTGATCGAGACCCGCCCGGTTCAGTCGCTCAATCCGCTCGGCGTTGAGCAGGAAGCCGTTGGTGATCAGGCCGGCGATCATCCCGCGCTGGCGGATCTGGCGAATGATGGCGTCGAGCTCGGGATGCAGCAGCGGCTCTCCGCCGCTGATGGTGACGATCGAGGTGCCGAGCTCAGCCAGCCGGTCCACCCGGCGCAGCATCGTCATGATGGGCACGGGCTTGGAGAACGAGTCGTATTCGTTGCAATACTTGCAGGCGAGGTTGCAGCGCCGGATCGGGATCAGGTGGGCGAGGATGGGATGGTCCGTGTCGATCAGGCCCCTCCAGATCATCCGCAGCTCGCGGAGACGGCGCTCGATGGCAAGCCACTTGCGTCGCAGGCGCTTCCGGGTTCCCAGCATCTGATTGATTTCATTGAATCACGGGCGCGACGGATCAATCGAGATTTTGCTGTTGAGCGGCGCGAAATGGCCCCTGAGCGGCGGGAAATCGCCGCCGGTGGGCTAGTTGGGCTTGGGCGGGGAGGTCTCGGCCGGCTGCTCGCCCACGGCCTCGCCGTAGATGATCTTCACATCGCTCTTGAACTGCTTGTAGTCCTCGTACTTGACAATCATCTTGATCGGCTGCGGCCCGGTCTGAAACATCAGGACATCGTCGGCGATGGTGTAGACGGGAAACCAGTATTTGCCGTCGATCTGCTGGCGGTAGGTCTCGAACTTCGGAAACTGGTTGTCGTAGTCTTTCCGCAGCAGGCCGACGCCCCGGCCGTAGGTTTTGACGATTTGCAGGTCCTGGTCGTCCACCCAGACGATGCCGGCAAAATAGCGCTCTCCCTTGAGCATCTGCCTGGGCTTGACGGCGAAGACATAGCAGGAGATTTCATCCACGGTCTGGCGGCCGAGGTACCGAACGTGATACTTGGGTAAGTCTTTTGTCGTCAGCACGAAAGGCTGGACATTGCGCAGGTCCTGCTCGTCCTCGGGCGTCAGCTGGATGCGCTGGAGCGTCGAAACCGGCGCATGAACTACCCGTTCGGTGCGCTTTCCCTCAGGGCTGAAGATGATGTCGGAGATCACCTCGAAGCGACCACGCACCCGCTTGGATTCGTCAAGCTCCTGAATCCGGACGGTTTGCCGGTAGGTGTAGTTCTCGCGCGCCTGGGCGAATTCAGCCTCCTTGGCTGCAAAGGCCTGGATAATCTCCTGGATTCGGGCCTCGGTCGGCTCCGTTGTGTCCGCCGCCGGCGCCATTGTCGCCAGCAGCAGCAGGGCCGCGCTCAAGATGGGCATCGACTCCGCCTCCCCTTCCTTAGTTTGGATGAACCGGCGGCTTCCCCCGTTACCTCGAGCTCTGCGGCTCCAGACGCGGCTTGAAGGAGAAATACCCCGCCACGTTTTCCCACAACAGGCGCGGAAAGCTCTTGTCAAGGTAAGACCGGATGGAGACGTAGCATTCGTCGCAGCTGTTCGTCCGGCTGAACTCCTCGATCATGCGCCTCCGCTCGCCCAGGGGGTAACGTTTGAACTGCATCGAGCAGGGCTGGAGCCGGCCGTCGGCAGTCACCACCAGGAACCGCAGGCCGGCGCTGCAACCCGGTGCGCCGCGATTCTCGAAGTACCGCCGCGTCTCATCGAGCGTCGAAGTCGAATTGACGATCCAGTTGGTGTCGTCGCGGCGGGCTTCGATGCGGTCCAACTCGCGGTGGAGAAGCTCGATCTCCTTCGGCCAGTTCAGAAAGTAGTCCCGGCAGCCGGTGCGCCGCGGCGTGTAGGCGCTGTAACAGATGTTGACCCCCCAGGCGCGCGCCAGATCGGCCATGCGATTGATCTCTGCGACGTTGGCGCTGGTGATGCAGGAGTTGAGCACGATGTCGTCGCGGCCGAGCTTCGCCAGGCGGGGAATCAGCTCGCTCAGGTGGTCGAACAGCCCCGGGTAGCCGCGGAAGTCGTCGTGCCGGCGGTCGGGGAAGTCCAGGCTGACGGAGAACTGGTCGATGCCCGCCTCAGCCAGCTCCAGGTACTTCTGCTCGGTCATCTCCGTCCAGTTGGACACCAGGATGGTATAGGGCAGCCCGGTGGGCTCCTTAATGTTGCGCACCACCTCGACGATGTCAGGCCGCAGCAGGGGCTCTCCGCCCGAGACCTGGACGACGCAAGGCTTGAGTTCGCGCACGTAGCGGCGGTAGTCGGCGGGCTTCAGATTCCGGGAGTCGTCGCGCGGGCCGCCGTGATCGCAGTGCTTGCAGTAGCAGGAGCAGGAATCGGTCACCTCGAAGGAGACGACGATGGGACGCTCGACGAGCCAGTTCAGCGAGCCGCGGCCGATGATCCGCAGCGATTCCGCCAGAGGCACCTTCCGCATAGGGCCAACTGGGGACAGTATACTCAATCCCCAATTTCGGCGTCCGCCGCCGGGTCCCGAACCTCGATCAGGCGCGTCTCGTCGGCCAAGCGCCGCAGGCGGACTTCCAGCCGCCGGGCAGGCCAGAGCTGGGGAAACTTCTCGCCCCACTCCACCAGCACGACCGCCTCCCGCTCGAGCAGCTCCTCCAGGCCCAGCGCCGCCGCTTCGGCCGCCTCCTCCAGCCGGTAGAGATCGACGTGGTAGACGCGCACCGGCTCGCCGTACTCGTGAATGAGCGTGAAGGTGGGGCTCGAAACCTCCTCCGGCTCGGCCGCGCCCAGCCCCTTGACGATCCCCTTCGCCAGGGTCGTCTTGCCGGCGCCGAGTTCGCCGATCAGCAGCACCAGCGTCCCGGGCCGCAGCCGGCGGCCGAGCTCAACTCCGGCCGCCACGGTCTCCTCTTCAGAGCCGGTGCGGATGAGGTCGGCAGGCATCGACGGCTTCAGGTAGGAACCGGAGCAGGTCTGTGGCGACAAGATACTGCTCGCCGAGGCGAGCCGCCCCGATCTCGCCGGCCAGCCCGTGCAAGTAGACGGCCGCCAGCACCGCGGCCTCGATCTCGGCGGGAAACTGCGCCACCAGGCCCGCCATCAGACCGGTCAGGATGTCGCCCGTGCCGCCGCTGGCCAGGGCCGGCGTACCCGTCGGGTTGACCCAGACGCGGCCTTCGGGCGACGCCACGAGCGTCCGCTGCCCTTTGAGCACCAACCAGAGGTTCCGCGCGGTGGCAAAACTGCGCGCTACACCCACGCGGTCGGCGAGAACCTCTTCATTCGAGAGGCCGGCCAGCCGCGCCATCTCGCCCGGATGCGGCGTGAGCACAAGCTGCGGCCGCCCGCGGAAGTCCGCCCCAGCCAGGCAGTTCAGCCCGTCGGCGTCGATCACCATGGGGACGTCGTATTCGTTGACGACCTTGCGCACAAAGGACGCCGTTTCAAAGTGCGTGCCGATGCCCGGTCCCAGGGCGAAGACGGTTTTCCGGGAAGCGACCGCCTCGAAGCGGCCGTAATCGAAGGCGCGCATGGAGATCTCGCCGGTGTCGGTCTCCATGAGCGGCTCGTGCATGAGCTCGGCCGCGTGCGCCGCAATCGAGCCGAGGGCCGAGGCTGCCGAGGCCACCGTCACCAGGCCCGCTCCGGCCCTGAGCGCCGCCATGCCCGCCATGGCCGCCGCCCCCGGCTTTGAGCGCGACCCGCCGATCACCAGCACATGGCCGAAGCTGCCCTTGTGCGCGCCGCGCGGCCGCGGGGCGAACAGGTGCCGGAAGCGCTCCGGGCCGCCGAGCGCCAGGTAGATCTCCGGATCGTCCTCGTAGAGTCCGGGCGGCGAGCCGATCGCGCCGACGCGCAACTCTCCGACATAATCGCAGGCCGGCGGGAGCACCTGGCCCACCTTCGGCGCCGTGAAGGTGACCGTGTAGTCCGCGCGCACCGCCTCGCCCAGTAACTGGCCCGTATCGCTCGCCAGCCCGGAGGGAATGTCCACCGCCACGACCTTCGCCTGCGGAAAACCGGTATTGATCTCGCGGATCAGCTCGAGCATCTGGCCGCGCGCCGAGCCAGTGAGGCCGGTGCCGAGCAGCGCGTCCACGACGATGGTGGCCGCGCGCATCTCGGGCGTGATGGCGTCCAAGACCGGGCAGCCGCAGGCGACGAGCATCCGGTAGTTGGCCTCGGCATCGCCTTTGAGCTCCTCGGCCCGGCCCGCCAGCACCACCCACAGGGCCTTGGGCCGCAGCCGCGTATGAAGCTGGCGCGCCACCACAAAGCCGTCGCCGCCGTTGTTGCCCTTGCCGCACAGCACGAGCACGCGCTGCTCATCGAGCGGCGAGAACTTCTCCACGAGCAGCTCCACCACGCGATGGCCGGCATTCTCCATCAGGATCAACCCGGGGATGCCGAGCTCCATGGTGCGCTGGTCGACGGCGCGCATCTGAGCGGCGGTGAGAACCTTCATCGCGTCACCTCCGGCGGCCAACACCGCAGCCTGGCCAGATCCCCATTATCCACGGCCCTCGCCCGCCCTCAAACCCGCCTTGCCACCAGCAGCGTCAGATCGTCCTGGAGCTCCGGCGAGCGCGTCCAGGCCTCGACCGCCTCGACCACTGCCGCCAGGACCCTCTCCGGCGGCCGGTGGGCGTGCCGCAGCAGGAGCTCGATCAGCCGCTGCTCGCCGAACAGTTCGCCGTACTCGTTTTCCGTCTCGGTGACCCCGTCGGTGTAGCAGACCAGCAGGTCGCCGGGCTCCAGTTCCAGCCGGCTTTCGCTGTAACGGGCCGCCGGGAAGGCCCCCACCACCATCCCGTTGACCTCGAGCGTGAGCACCTTGCCCCGGCGCACCACGAGCGGCGGCAGATGGCCCGCGTTGGTGTAGGTGAGCACGCTTCTCGGCTCGTCATAGACGCCGAAGTAAAAGGTGGCGTACTTTTCCGGCGCGGTGTCAGCGTACAGTTGCTGGTTGAGCTCGGTCACCACGCGCGAGGTCGACACGACGTCCACGTCCCCGGCGGCGCGCTCCAGACACGCCCGCACGTGGGTTCTCAGCGCCGCCTGCAAGGTCGCCATCAGCAGCGCCGCCGAGATGCCCTTGCCGGCCACGTCGCCGATGGCGAGTACCGCCGAGGAGTCCCCCACCGCCTGGTAGTCGTAGTAGTCGCCCGAGACCATCCGGGCCGGCCTGCACTGCGCGACCAGCTCCAGGGTGGGCAGCCGCGGCACGCTCCGCGGGTACAGCTGGCGCTGCACCTCGCGCGCGATCTCGAGTTCCGCCTGCATGCGCTCCTTTTCCTTGGCCACCTCGAGCAGCCGCTCCAGGTTCTCGGTCATCCGGTTGAAGGATTCGCTCACCGTGGCCATCTGGTCCTGGCCGCGCACTTCGATACGGTGAGAAAAGTCGCCGCGGCGGATGCGCTCGGTTCCCTCATAGAGCGCCTCGAAGGCGCTGGTGATGGTGCGCGTGATCGAGACGCCGATGTAGAGCGAAATGGCCTCGACGGCCAGGAAAGCGCCCGCGATCAGGTAGAGCCAGTAGAGCAGGTTCGCCCCCTGGGCCTGCGGCCGCGCCACGACGTCGAGCACGGTCGAGGGCCGGAAGCGAACGGCCAGCAGACCGCTGGCGTTGCGCCCGGGCGCCTCCCAGACGGCGACCGGAATCGGCACGCCCCAGGTCAAGGCCACATCCAGGCGGTGGCGCGGCGGCGCAAGCGAGGCCCGGCGCCCCGAGGATCCCTGCCCGCCGCTGTACAGCCGCATGGGAACCGCTTCCTCGCCGATGTCGACGATCACCACTTCGCCGATGCCCGGCGCCAGAGCCGCGAGGAAGCCGCGCGTGAGCGGCGCCAGCAGTGTGACCTCTCTCTGGCCGTCCGTCGCATGCGCCCACAGATGCAGGTGGCCCTGGCGCACCACCGCTCCGCGGGTCTCCGCGTGCCTGCCGGGCGGCGTCTCGAGATCCGCGGGCGAACGGAAGACGATCTCGCCTCGCTCGCGCACCAGCACCTGGAGCTCAGGGCGGCCTTCGCCGAACAGAGTCCGGATTCGCTGCCAGGCTTGCTCGCGCTCGCGCGGCGCGAGTCCGGCAAGGCCCGCCGCGGCGGACTCGAGCTCCTCGAGGCGCCGCTCGAACTCCGTACTCACCAGGTAGACCGCGATCTGCGCCGTCAGGAAGATCCCGCCCAGATAGGCGAACACCGCAATCAGCAGCGTGGGGACGACCGCGATGAACAGGTAAGCGACCAGCAGCCGGTTGCGCAATCGCCAGATCGCCCTCCGGATGGCGCGCCGCAGCCACTTGAGCGCCACCCAGCCGCCGGTGGCCACCAGAGCCAGGGAGAGAACCAGCCGGGTGACGGCGGCGACTTCGAGCGGCCCCGAAACCGCCCAGGCAGCCAGCGCGACCAGGAAGGCTTTCTCGGCGCGCCCCAGCCACGGGGCCAGTGCGGGCAGGCGAGGCCGGCGGCCCATTCTAGATACGGGATCTGGCGATGGCCGGCGTCTCCTCCTCCGGAGCGCCGGGAGCGCCCTTCTCTTCGAGGTAATAGCGCGTCAGCCCGTCTTTGAGAATCCCGAAGGCGGCCTCCGGATCATCGGCCCAGGCAAACAGTTGCGTGTCCTCCGGGCTGATCATCCCGTAGCGGACCAGCGCGTCGAAGTTGATGATCTCCTTCCAGAAGGCGCTGCCGTAGAGAAGCAGCACCATCTTCTTTTCGATCTTGTGCGTCTGCACCAGCGTGAGCAGCTCAAACAGCTCGTCCATGGTGCCGAAGCCGCCGGGGAAGACCACGAGCGCCTTGGCCAGATAGGCGAACCAGAACTTCCGCATGAAGAAGTAGCGGAAGTTGAAGCACAGCTCGGGCGTGATGTAAGGATTCGGCGCCTGCTCGAGCGGCAGGCCGATGTTGAGCCCGATCGTCTTGCTGCCCGCCTCGGCGGCGCCCCGATTGGCCGCCTCCATGATCCCCGGCCCGCCCCCGGTGCAGATGACGAAACGGCGGTTGGAATTCACCAGGGACTCCGACCACTCGGCCAGCATGCGCGCCAGTTGTCGCGCCTCGTGATAGTAGCGCGAAAACGGGCCGTCCTCGGTAATGCGCGCCGAGCCGAAAAACACGATCGTGTCATGGACGCGCTCCCGCTGGAATTCGGCATGCGGGTGGAGGAACTCGGCCAGGATCCGGATCGGCCGGCCCTCACGGCGCTCGAGAAACGCCAGATTCTTGTATGCCACAGGAGGCGCTTCGACCTTCGGTCGGTTCAGCTCACTCATGAGAACTTTCCTCGGATTGGTTCTTTCCTTCTAATTGTTCGATGCGCCGCTCGAGTTCTCGCATGCGCTTGAGCATCTCGGGCAGGGAGGGAAACGCGGCGACGGCGCGGCGCCACTGGCGGGCGTCAAAGGCCGGAGAGCCGGCCACCACGGCGCCCGCCTCGACGTCGCCGCCGATGCCTGCCTGCGCGTAAACCACCGCATCGCGGTGGATCGTCAAGTGGCCCGAGACGCCCGCCTGCCCGGCCAGCAGGACGTTCTCCTCCAACACCGAGCTGCCCGCCAGGCCCACCTGCGCGCACAGGATGTTGTCTTCTCCCACCACGCAGGCATGGCCGATCTGCACCAGGTTGTCGATCTTGGCCCCGCGCTTGACTCTCGTTTCGCCCACCGTGGCCCGATCCACCGCGCTCAGGCACTGGATTTCGACGTCATCCTCGATGACGGTGATGCCTGACTGCACGATCTTGTAATGCGTGCCGTCGGCGCGCTTGGCGAATCCAAACCCGTCGCCGCCTACCACGGCCCCGTTCTGGAGCGTGACGCGGTGGCCGATCCGGCAGAACTCGCGCACCACGGCGAAAGAGTGGGCGCAGAAATCGTCGCCGATCTCGGCGCCCTGGTAGATCACCACGTGCGGGTAAAGCACGGCGTTGCGGCCCAGGCGGACCTGGTCGCCGATGACCACATAGGCCCCGATCGAGGCGTTCTCGCCGACGCATGCCGAAGGCGAGATGACGGCAGTCGGATGGATGCCCGGCGCCGGTCGCGGCGGCTGGTAGAACAGCTCGAGGGCGCGAGCAAAATCCAGGTAGGGATTCTCGGAAACCAACGAGCGAATCGGGACCTTGGTAACAGGCTCGCTCACCAGAATCGCCGCGGCCCGGCAATGCTTCAGCTTGGGCGCGTACTTCGGATTCGCCAGGAAGGTCAGTTCGGTAGGGCCGGCCTGTTCGATGCCGGCCACACCGGTGATCTCGACTTCGCCGTCGCCGACGAGCCGGCAGCCCAGCCGCTCTGCGATCTCTCGGAGTTTCATGCCACGCTGAGGGCACCCCGCATCCGGAAGTGGCCGCTCCCCTTCAGGGTACACTGGGAACATGAGGTGCGCCAGCATCGCGGCCTTGCTGTGCCTGGGCTTCGGCGGCGCCCTCGCCGAGCAGGACACTTCGGCGATCGAGAAGGCCGTCGAGGAGTTCAAGCTCCAGACGCGGAACCTCGGCCTGCGCCCCGACAGCCCGCGCCAGGCCCGCCGCACCAATGGGCGGCTCACGGCCTACCACGGGCGGCTGTTCTGGAACTTCCGCAACGATGTGCTCGATGCGGTTCCGCACGAGGTGACACAGACCGGAGGCAACAAGGGCATCCTGCGGCGCAACCAGTTCGGCTTCAACGTCTCCGGACCGATCGTCATTCCGAAGCTTTACGACGGCGGCCGCAGCTCCTTTGTTTCGGTCTCCTACGAAGGAGTGCGCGAAACCGTCGGCCGGTCCTACCTGAGGACCATTCCCACCCTGCCCGAGCGCACGGGAGACTTCAGCGCGGTGGTGGATAAAGCCGGCGATCTGCTGCCGATCTTCGACCCGGCGAGCACGAGGCCGAATCCCAACTTCAATCCGGCCGCGCGCGTCTCGGTAGCCAACCTGCAATATCTGCGCGAACCTTTCCCCGGCAATCGCATCCCCGCCTCGCGGCTCGATCCGGTCGCCAGCGCGGCCTTGCGCTACTATCCGGAACCGAACGCCTCGATCGGCCCGTTCTTTCAGAACAACTACGCCGTCTACGCGCCCGAGATTAACCGCGCCGACGGCATGCGCGCCAAAGTGGAGAACAGTTTCAGGGAACAACACCGCTTCACGCTCGATCTGGCCTTCTCCAACGGCTTCGCCGCGCCGGCGAAGTTCTTCCCGACCATCGCCAACCCGGGAGGACCGGACCGGGAGTTCCGCAGCCGCAGCGCCACGCTCGGCCACGTCTACACCATCTCGCGCAACACCATCCACACCCTGCGTTTCCAGGCCCGCACGTGGGGATCGGAAAACCTCGGAGCGCTCGACGAGCAGGGCCGGCCGTTCCCCGTTTACCGGTTCTCGCCCTACCTGTCGATGGGCCGCACCTATCCAATCTCGCGCACGGCCAACAGCGGTTATGAGATCTCCGACGGTCTTTCGCTCCGGCGCGGCAAGCACAGCCTGCGCCTGAGCAGCGAGTGGAACTGGGACCAGGTGAACTCCTACTGGCCGCAGTACCCCTCGGGCCGCTTCGAGTTCTCCGAGGGCCTCACCAGCCTGCCGGGCATCGTCAACACCGGTCACGCCTTCGCCGCCTTCCTGCTCGGCCTGGCGCGCTTTGCCGAAAGCAGCCTGGTGGAGCACCCTTCCTACTTCCGGCGCATGCGAGGCGAGTTTCAGGTACGCGATGAGTGGGAGCTGCGACAGGGATTGACGCTCACCACCGGCGTCGGCATGACGATCGCCACCCCGCGGGTGGAAAAGTACGACCGCCAGTCCACGGTCGATCTCGGCGCCATCAACCCCGCCAACGGCCGGCCCGGCGCCGTGGTCTTTGCCGCGCGCGGCGGTGAGGGCCGGGCTTTCCAGCCCACCCAGTGGCTGCCCGACCTTTGGGTGTCGGTCTCCTGGAGCCCGTTTGAAAAGAGCAAGACGGTGCTGCGGGCGAGCTGGCGGCGGCTGTTCTCGCAAATCCCCATGTATGCCGGTCAGTGGGGCACCCAGGGCTTCAACGGCACGCCGACCTTCATCACCCGAAATGCACAACTCGAGCCGGCCCTGGTGTTGCGCGACGGTTTCCCTCCGCCGGCGCACCCGCTGCCCGACCTCCGGCCCGATGTCGCCAACGACACCATCGCCGACCTGATGGACCGCTCCGGTCGCGCGCCGCGCTACACCTACGCCAGCCTTTCGCTCGAGCGCGAGCTTCCGGGGGCCATCGTTGCCGCGGCCGGCTACTCGCAGGCGCGGGCGCGTGAGGTGCTGGTGGGCAACTTCGGAGTCAATTTGAACGCGATTCGTCTCGAAGCGCTCGTCTTCCGCGACCTGCTCAACGACGAGCAGTTCAACCGCTCGCTTCGCCCCTACCCGCAGTACCAGCGCTTCGACGTCTACAGCACCTACCCGGCCGGCCGCTACGCGCGCGACGAGGTCTACTTCCGCCTGGAGAAGCGCACGGCCGCGGGCCTGTCGCTACGAACCACCTATACCCTCGCCAAACAGTTCGACGACTACTCCGGCCGGGAAGGCCTCCAGGACTACTTCCACCGCCGCAACGAGTGGGCGCTCAATCCCTGGGCCAGCCCGCAGGTGCTCTCGCTCAGTTACATGTACGAACTGCCCATCGGCCCCAACAAGGAATGGCTCACCGCCACCGACTGGCGGCGGCACCTGACCTCCGGGTGGATGCTGAGCGGCGAAACCAGCTACGCCTCCGGCGGCCCGATCGTCCTAGTGCCCCTCTATAACAACACGGGCGGTGTCGTCCGCGCGCTTTATGTCGATCCGGTACCCGGCGTCGACCCGCATGTCGCCGACCCCGGCCCCGAGCGGTGGTTCAACCCGGCGGCCTTCGTCAATCCCCCCGATTTTGCCCTCGGGCGCCTCTCGCGCACTCACCCGAGCCTGCGCAACCCCGGCAGCCAGAACCACGACCTTTCGGTCACCAAGCGCTTCAGCCTGGCTTCCGATCGCGCCATCGAGTTCATCGGCACGGCATTCAACTTTCTCAACCACGCCAACTGGAACCATCCCGATAACGAGATCGGCTCGGCCGAGGCGCCCAACGTCAATGCCGGGCGCATCATCGGCTCGAGCGGCGGCCGGGTCATCCAGTTGGGTTTGCGATTGACGTTCTAAGTGTTGCGGCTGATCGGTCCCCTGCTTCTGCTTGTCGCGCTCGACCTTGCCGGCGCGGCGCGCAGCGAAGACTTGCTCATTCGGATCCCGCTTTGGAGCGAGGGCGGCGAGCCGATCCATTCCTCTCAACTACGCGTCCAGGTGGACGGACGCCCGGCGCCGATCCTGCGGCTGCACGGCCCCGAGGATCCGCTCCTGCTGCTCGTCGTGCTCGATCTGGTGGCCGATCTCAACGAGGCCGACCTGGCGCGCGACGCCCTCATCGCCGCGCTCCGGGAGGCGGGCTCGAACGTCTGGGTCGGCGTGCTCCGGGCGCAGGACGGTCTCCGCGTGCTCCTCGATCCGACGAACGATCGCGACGCCATCGCTCAGGCGATCCTCTCGTTTCCGGTGAGCGGCCGCCCCGGATTGCTCGAGACGCTCGAAACCATGAGCCGGCTGGCCGACTCGGTGCTCGAGAAAGCCCCCGTGCGCATCGCCGTCTACTACATCACCGACTCGAACATCTACAGCTACCGGGAGGACTTCACCAACCCGGTCATCAACTGGAGCGACTCGGGCGACCTGAGCCGGCGCTTTCCCGAGGGCTTGGTACGCGACCGCATCTCGAAGCTCACCGCCAAGCTGAGCTCGGCGCAGGCGCCGATCTTCATCACGCATGTCGAATACCGGACCGATCGGCTCAACGAGGCCTATCAGAACGGTCTGATGCAGATTGCCGCGGTCACCGGCGGTCAGGCCGTCTTCTGCCGGTCGAACGCCGAAATCCACCCCGCCATCACCGGCATGGTCAAGACAATCCTTTCCCATTACGGCTTGGATCTGAAGGTGCCGGCCCAGGCCGCCGAAAACGTGGCGATCAAGATCGAAAGCCAGAATGGAACTGTGACGCACCGTACGCGGATGCGGATCAAGAAGTAGACGTAAAGGAGTGAGGGGGAAGCGATGACTGGACGGCGTGCCTCGCTGATCTGGCTGGTGCTGCTCGTGGCGGCGCTGGCCGTCCTGGTGCCCGTGTGGCTGGTTCCCCGCCTACGCTGGACCGCCGAGCAGCGCCGGGAACTGGAGCGCCTGGCGGCGGAACGCGCCGAGCTCGCCACCAGGGTGGACGAGCTGAGCCGGGACCTCGAGAAACTGCGCTCCGCGGCCGCTCCGGAGCCGGCCGAAAGCGAAGAGGCGGCGCGGGCGGCCGCCGCTCTGACCGAGCAGGAGCGCGCCCGGCGGCTCGAGCAGGTCCGCCTGCTCGCCGCCGCGCAGGAGAAGCTGGCTCAGGCCGCAGCCACGATTGTCTCGCTCGAGGAGCGTGTGCACGAGCTCGAACAGGCCGTGGCCAGGATCACGGAAGAGAACAAGCGGCTGGTTGCATCCGAAGCCGATCTCACCGAGCGGCTGGCCAGCTCCAACCGCATCATTGAATCCATGCGCGAAGAACTCAAAAGCAACGCTGCCCGGCTGGTGCGCCTGGAGACGCAGAACCGCTCCCTGAACGAGAATTACCGCGAGGCGCAGAAGAAACTCACCCGCGCCGGTGAACTGCTGCGCGATCTCGAGGGAATCCACCGGCGGCAGGAAGCTCTGCTTGCCGGCCTGCTCCAGCGCTACCGCGAGGTGAACGACCAGCTTCGCTCGAGCGCCCTGCGCCGCAGCACCAGCGACGAGCGCGAGCCGGTCTCGGGTCTCGATCTGTCGCGCATCGACAACATCGTCAGCCTCGCCGAGGAGGATCTGCGGCAACTTCAAAGCCTGAACGCACGCGCCGCGCGCATTCGCAACGAAATGCCGCGTTGAGTTCAGACGGGAGGGAAGCCGGCCTTGGCAAGCTCACTCCGATTGCAGGGCAAAGTCGCGATTGTGACGGGCGCCTCGAGCGGCATCGGCCGGGCCACCGCGCTGCTGTTCGCCAGAGAGGGCGCCGCCGTAGCGGCCTCGAGCAACCGTCCGGACGAACTGGCGGCGCTCGCCCGCGAGGCCGAGGGTCTGGCCGGCCCGCTCGTCGCCCTGGAGGCCGACGTCACGCGCGAAGATCAGGTCGCACGCCTGGTGGAGACCACCGTAGAGCGCTTTGGCGGCCTGGACATCCTCGTCAACAACGCCGGCATCGTCTCCTTCGGCACGGTGACGGAGACCAGCCTGGAGGAGTTCGATCGCCTGGTGGCCGTCAATCTGAAAGGCGTCTTCCTGTGTTCGAAATTCGCCGTGCCCCATCTGCGCCGTCGCGGCGGGGGCGCCATCGTCAACGTCAGCTCCATCAACGGCATCCGCGGCAACCACCGCCTGGCGGCCTATGCGGCGACCAAGGGCGGCGTCGTCGCCCTCACGTATGCCATGGCGATCGATCACGCCCCCGAAGGAATCCGCGTGAACTGCGTCTGCCCGGCCACCATCGAAGACACCGGCCAGGCAGCGCAGGCCTGGGAGCTTGCCGAGGACAAGGATGCCTGGCTTCGCTACCTGCTCGAGAAGCACCCGATCGGCCGGCTGGGCCGCAGCGAGGACGTCGCCCAGGCGATCCTGTTTCTGGCCTCGGAGGAATCTTCCTTCCTCACCGGCGTGGTGCTCCCGGTCGACGGCGGCCGCTCGATCCGGTGACTCAGTCGGGCGCCGCCTCGCGCAGACCGTCTGTCGTGAGGCCCCCGATCGTGACTTCGATCAGCTCGCCCGCCGGACGCGGCCGGGCGAGTTCCACTTCGAGATAGTTGTCGGTCAATGCCAGCCGGCCGTCCCCTAAGGTCACCGCCGACAGCGTGCGTCCCAGCATCTGGCGCCGGAAGGCCAGATTCTTCGCCGCCGCAAGCTCCCGCAGCCGGCGATTGCGTTCCTTGCGCACTCGCATCGGGACCTGGCCGGGCATGGCCGCCGCGGGCGTGCCAGGCCGTGCCGAGTAGGTGAACACATGCAAGTAGGTGAATGGCAGGCTTTCGATGAACTGGCGGTTCTGCTCAAAGTCCTCCTCCGTTTCGCCCGGAAAGCCGACCATGACGTCGGCGCCGATCGCCGCCAGCGGCATCCGCCGCCGGGCCTCGAGAATTCGCGCGGCGTAGTGATGCGCCCGGTAGCGGCGGCGCATCAGGCGCAGGATGCGGTCCGAGCCGGTCTGGAGCGGGGCATGCACATGCTTGGCGATGCGTTCGGAGCCGGCCATCAGATCGAGCAGTTCGCTCGAGAGATCCATCGGCTCGACCGAACTGAGGCGGATCCGCGTCACCGGCGTCTCCTCGAGCAGTCGCCGCAGCAGATCGACCAGACGCAGCCGCCCGCCCAGATCCCGGCCCCAGCGCCCGAGATTGATTCCGCTCAGGACCACCTCGCGATGGCGCTCCGCCAGGCGTCGCACCTGCTCGACGACCACCTCCGGCGGCGCGCTGCGGCTGCGGCCGCGCACGAACGGGATGATGCAGAACGAGCACCGGTTGTTGCAGCCGTCCTGCACTTTCAGGTTCGGTCGCGTCCGATCGCCCGCGGCCTCCTCGAAGGGCGCGGTGACAAACTCTGTTTCGGCGAAGATATCCCCGACGAAGATCTGGCCGTGGTAAGGAACCGCCGCAGGTTCGCGCACGATCTCGTGAATCCGATGCTTGTGCGTGTTGCCGACCACCCAGGTGACGCCCTCCAGGCGCACCAGCTCCTCGGGGGCCCGCTGCGCATAGCAGCCGGTCACCAGGATCCGCGCCCCGGGGTTCTCCAGATGGGCCCGCCGCACCGCCTGGCGCACGTCTTGATCTGCGGCGGCCGTCACCGTGCAGGTGTTCAGGATCACCAGATCGGCCTCGCGCGCACATGCAGCCGGCGCCATGCCTTGCTCGAGGAGCCGCTCCGCCAGCGCCGCCCCATCCGCCTGCGCCGCCCGGCAGCCGAAATTTTGTATTAGGAACCGCGCCACTTGCCTTCATTGTAAAAGCTGTGCCGGCGCACCCTCCGAGGATCCGGAGTCCTCAGCGGGTCGACAGACCGTGTGTGGGCGGTGGCCGCTCGGCCATTCGATCTCGACCTCGTCGCGCGCTCGCGCGCCACGTCCGAACTGCAGGCGGGCCTCGCTCAAGGAGAGGTATCTGCCGGCCCTCCAAGCTTCGATTCTCCGATCGCCGACGTGCACCTTCACCCCCAGCCCATTGCATTTGCTTTGCGTGCCCACGTGCCGCAGCGTCAGTCAGTGGTCGCCTCAGCACCGGTTCAGGAAAACGTGCGCCCGCTCACGGCGGCTACGAATCCGTTCGCCTGGGACAACTGCCAGATCGGTGGCGGTCAGGCGAATCAGAGCGCGGCCTATCTGGACGGCGGCCCGGTCAACGTCAGCTCCATCAACCTCACCGCGCTGGTGCCGACGCAGGATTCGATCCAGGAATTCCGCGTCCAGACGAATAACCTGGGCGCGGAGTTCGGCCGTTTCGCCGGCGGCGTGATCAACCTGACGACCAAGTCCGGCACCAACAACTATTACGGCACCGCGCACGAATTCCTGCGCAACAAGGTGCTGAACGCAATTACATTTTTCCACAATCGCGCCGGCATCGAGCGACCCGCCTTCACGCCGAACCAGTTCGGCGCCGATCTGGGCGGCCCGATCGTACGCGATAAGCTGCTCTTTTTCGGCTCCTACAAGGGCTTCCGCCTTCGGCAGGGGCAATCGTTTACCTACACCCATGGCCACAAAGGCGATGCGAAGGGGCGAGTTTTCGAACGTACGCACCGCAGCCGGCCGCTGGTGGTCAGCGGATCGTAGATCGGCACGAGCGCGCCGGCTGGCAAATTTTTAAGCCCTGCTTCTGCCGCGAGCGCTCAGGCCGACTATCGGGCGCGACCGAAAGCCGCTGCTTGGATGCTTGCCGCCGGTGAACTCGCCGGCCCATCCGAGCCAGAACAATCACGTAACTGGCGCGGACAACAAGCTCATCTCCGGCTGGGGTGTCAACGGGGTGACCACCTTCCAGACAGGATTTCCGTTGAGCATCACGATGGCGGTGAACCGAACGAACTCTTTCGGCGGCGGCTCACCGGCCCGGCCCGGCAGCGACTCAACCGGTGATTCGACACTTCGCAGTTCGTCGCGCCGCCCGCCTTCCCCTTCGGCAACCCCAGTCGCACGGTCCTAGATGTAACTTCGCACGGCATCAACAACTTTGACGACTTTGCCGTGTTCAAGAACACGCAGCGATTCGCCGAGCGGCTGGGTTTGCAGTCCTGGGCGGAAGTCCCCAAGCTTTTCAACCGCGTTCGATGCGGCTATCCGGGCCGCGCTTTGGGTAACCGCAATCTCGGCGCCATCAGCGGCCGGTACAACGATCCGCGCCTGGTGCAGCTCAAACTGCGCCTGCTGTTTTAAGCCGGGCGAGAGCCTCGCTTGCTGCGTGCGCTCTCCGGCCCGGCGCAGCGGAGCCGGCACGAAAAGTTAAAGACCAGCTACACTTTCAACACATCTTGAACAATGGGGTTGACCTGATGCCGCAGCGGTCGTATCATTTAGAAGAGGCGAAGATTCGCCTGCTTTTGCGACAGGGAGGGTAGCGTGCGACAACCAGCTGTGAGCGGCATCTTGTTGATCGTGATGTGCCTCGTTTTCGGCGCCTCAGCGTTCGCCCAATCGGACACAGCGCAAATTTCCGGGTTCGTTCGGGATCCGTCTGCGGCGGTCGTGCCGGGGGCGATCGTCACCGTCACGAACGAAGCCACCGCGCTGGAACGAAGGACCAAAGCGAACGAATCCGGCTATTACGTCGTGTCGAATCTGCCGCCGGGCTTTTATACGGTAGCGGTCGAAGCGACTGGATTCAAACGATTTGTCAAAACGCGAAACAAGCTTGACGCCAATCTTCCCGCGACCGTCGATGTGACCCTGGAAGTCGGCGCCGTCACGGAGGCCATCGAGGTGGTCGCTTCCGTGGCGTCGGTGCAATCCGAGACGGCCACCGTCGGCCGCCTTGTCGAGAGTACGCAAATCCAAAACATGATGCTTAACGGCCGGAATCCGATCTGGCTGGCGCTCCTGAAAGCGGGCGTCCGGAGCGGTTCCTCTCTGGCAACTTTCAATTACGCCATGACGACTCCGTTGAACATCAACGGCGGGCGTACCCAGGACTTTCTGATGACGTATGACGGCGCGGTGGCGGTGCGAACGCGCGCCAACGGAACCAGCATCGGCGTCGCCGATGTTGACACGGTCCAGGAGATCCAAATCCTTACCGCTAACTACAACGCCGAATACGGGCGCTCTGGCAGCGGTCAGGTTCGCATCGTCACCAAGAGCGGCACCCGCGACTTTCACGGCAGCTTTTACGAGTACTTTCGGAATAATAACCTGGACGCCAACAGTTGGTCGCTCAATCGCGCCGGTCAGCCGCGGGCCGCGCGCAAATTCAATCAGTTCGGCTACAACATCAACGGTCCGATTTACATCCCCGGCAAGTGGAATACGGATCGCAACAAGCTGTTTTTCCTGTGGACGCAGGAGTGGGTCCGCTTCCGCCAGGAATCGACCTCGATCATCACCGTCCCCTCGCTGAAGATGCGCCAGGGGGACTTCTCCGAGCTGCTGAATCCGGCGAACACCTTTTTCGGGCGCGTGCGTCTGGTCAACGATCCGGACACCGGCCAGCCGTTCCCGAACAATATAATTCCCCTCAGCCGGCTCAGTCCGAACGGTCTCGGCTTCTTGCGGGCCTACCCTGAGCCGACGCCGGGTTTCCTGCAAGGCACGAATAACTTCATTCAAACCCGCCCGCAGCCCACCAATCAGCGCAAAGACACCATCGCCATCGACTTTGTGCCGGCCGAAAAACACACCTTCCGTTTCCGCCATCAGAACTACAGCTTCACCCAACTGGACGCCTTCCGGGGCGGTACCGACCGGGCTGTAACCGACTGGAACCGGCCGAACAAGACCGCCTCGTTGAACTATATCTGGACGATTAGCCCTACGTTGGTGAACGAATTTCTGGCCACGGCCAGCGTCGACCGTGTCTACATCGGGGTTCAGCGCACCGGCGAGCGCTTCGCGCGGAGCAAGTACGGGATCAATTATCCCTACATCTTCCCGGAACGCAAAGAGATCTTTGATAAGATACCAACGATCGACCTGCCCGGTTTCGCCACCCTGGACGGTGGGCCGTATCCGGCGTTTTCCTCGGGCCCGATCTACGTGCTGTCAAACAACACGACCAAGATCTATTCCAATCACACCTTCAAATGGGGCGTCTTATACGAGCGTTCCGGCCAGAACGACTTTGACCAGATCAATGTCACCGGCGTGCCAGGCGGTACCAACAACCAAAACGGCCGCTTCGTTTTCAGCGACACCCGAGCTGGCGCAACCTCGAGCGGCGTGGCCGTCGCAAACGCCGCTTTGGGTCTGTTCACTACCTATGCCGAGATCGGCCAGCGCGCCTTCACGCCCTACCGCGCGAACATGTTCGAGTGGTTCATTCAGGATTCCTGGAAAGTTCGTCCTAAGCTTCGCTTGGAGCTCGGTCTGCGTTGGACGTATGTCACGCCGTACTATTTCAGTCTGTGGGGCAACATCGCCGTGTTCGATCCCAAGCGTTATAACCCGGCGAACGCAGTCGTGCAAGATCCCGCTACGGGATTTATCCTCAGCGGGGACCGCTACAACGGTGTGACCATCCCTGGAAAGGGCTGGCCGGATGCCGCAAAAGGTCGCATCGCTCTGGCTGACGACCGCAGCTTTGATCGTCTCTTTAACGGCGGTCCGAATTACTGGGGCGAGCGCCAATGGAGGAACTTCCAGCCACGGATCGGCTTGGCGTATGCGCTGACGGAC
This sequence comes from uncultured Bryobacteraceae bacterium, assembly GCA_938003835.1. Classification (GTDB taxonomy): domain Bacteria; phylum Acidobacteriota; class Terriglobia; order Bryobacterales; family Bryobacteraceae; genus CALKXJ01. Next base: position 87,276 of record CALKXJ010000014.1, read on the forward strand.
CGCAGCGCGCTCCGGGCCGGCTTCGGCCGGTTCATGGCCCGGCCCGGCGTGAGCGACAACATCTTCCTCGGCGGCAACCCGCCGCTGCAGCCCATGGTCTCGATCGCCAACGGCCAGGCCGACAACCCTGCCGGCGGACGCCCGTCGGCTTTCCCGCTGTTTTTCATGACCACGGATCCGGTGTTCAAGATACCCGGCGCCTACATGTGGAACGTAACCTACGAACGCGAAATCGGTTATGAAACCACCGTCTCCGTCGCTTATGTCGGGCGCGTCGGCGTCCATCTGGAACGCGAGCGCAACATCAATCCGCTCCCCGTGGGCACCTTGCAGCGTCCGGAGAACCGCGGCATCAACACCAATGTGCTACGGCCGTACAAGGGCTTCGCCGTCATCGCCCTGGGCGAAAACGCGGCGCGCTCGGAATACAACGCCCTGCAAGTGGAGGTGAACCGGCGCTTCGCGCGAGGCTTGAGCTACGGTTTCTCCTACACATACTCCAAGAGCGAAGACAATGCCTCGGGGCGCCGGGACCGGATTTGGAACCCCTTTGACGACCGCATCTTCTGGGGGCCCTCAGGGTTCGATACCCGCCACGTGGCGGTGATCAACTTCATTTACCAGCTCCCCTTCCTACGGGGCCGCAACGATCTCACGGGCCGCTTGCTCGGCGGCTGGCAGCTCACCGGCATCGTCCAGTTCCAGACCGGCGCGCCGTTCACCGTGGGCACCAACGACGATTTTGCCGGGGTCGGCGCCGTCGGCGAATTCCAGCCTTGGAACATGCTCGGGGATCCCAAGCTGCCGCGCAGTGAGCGGCGGTTCTCCGAAGGCGCCGCGGATAAAAACTTCTGGTTCCGCACGACTCTACCGGACGGCTCTCCACTGTTTACCCGGCCTACGCCGGGCACCTTTACGACCTCCCAGACGCGCAACCTGCTTTATAACGTCGGCTTCCAGAATTGGAATATGGCGCTTTTCAAGGACTTCGCCATCCGCGAAGGTCACGTCCTGCAGTTCCGTGCTGAATTCTTCAACTTCCCGAACCATCCCAACTGGGGTGGAGTGAACAGCAATCCGACGAGCGCCACATTCGGCAAGGTCACGAGCAAGACCAGCGAACGGAACATCCAGCTTGTGTTGCGTTACAACTTCTGAGCGCGATTTGACCGCCGAGCATGCGGCAGCGAGGGGAAGCCCGTCGCGGGTAGCCGTGCGGACACCTTCAGCAGGCCGCAGATGGCTGCCGGCTTAGGGGGGATGGTCAATCCCCTGAACGTTGCATCGGCTCGACGGTCTCCGGTTGGCTCATAGGCGAGCGCGCCGGTCTTAGCATCCTTCCGCCAGCGCCGCAGCTGAGTCGGAATCCAAAAACGTTTCCGATCGAGGCGACATGACAAGGCGGAGGCGCGGCAAGACGCGGAAGGTAGGACGGAACAACCAGCAGGTAGCTAGCGTCCCGCACTCAAAGTCTCGCGGGCGAGAGGAGACTCACGGTGGGTGACGCCCGACCCACGTGGTCGGCGCCAACTCACCACCGGCCCGATCCCCGCTGGATTTTCAGCTTCAACTCGTGTAGGCTACCGGGAAGGATGCCGGGGCGCGCTGTGATCAAGCAGAGCCGGCGGCGCTTCCTTCGCCATGTGCTCGCCTCGCCGCTGGCGGCGCACTCCTTCGCCTTCAACCCGGATGAAGAGCGCCGCATCGCCTCCCCGAAAGAAGCCATCAACATCTTCGACTTCATCCCCGTGGCGCGCGGGAAGATGCTTCCCGCACACTGGGCGTATCTCGAAACCGGCGTCGACGACGACCTCACCGTCAAGGCCAACATCGAGGGCTTCCGGCGCTACCAGATCCGGCCCTATCCTTTCGCCGACGTCAGCCGCATCGACACCTCGCTTGAGCTCTTCGGCCGCAAGCTGCGCTCGCCCATCCTGCTGGCGCCGGTGGGCAACCTGCGAGCCTTCCATGAGGAAGCCGATCTGGCCTGCGCCCGCGCCGCTGCCGCACGCGGGCACCAGTTCATCGTCTCGGTCTACTCCTCCTACCATCCCCACGAGATCGCCCAAGCCTACGACGGCCCGCTGTGGTTCCAGCTTTATCCCACCGACAACTGGGACGCCACGGTCGCCCTCATCCGGCGCGCCGAGGCCGCCGGCGCCGACGTCTTGCTGGTCACCGTCGACACGCCCGGCGGCTCCAATCGCGAAACCCTGCGCCGCACGGGCAACCAGCGCAGCCCGGAGTGCCGCCCCTGCCACGAGCCCGGGCTGCATGCCTTCCTCAAGCGCCACCCCATCTATCGCGACATCGACGTCGCCAAGGTTACCAGCGGCGTTCGCCCGTACACCTGGGATTTTCTCGACCGGGTGCGCGAGACCACGCGCATGCGATTCGTCATCAAGGGCGTCATGACCGCCGAGGCCGCCCGCGAGTGCGTGGCCCACGGCGCCGACGGCATCATCGTCTCTAACCACGGCGGCCGGGAACTGGAAAGCCTGCTCGGCGCCGTCGACGCGCTCGAAGAGGTGGTCGCGGCGGTCGGAGGCAAGATCCCCGTGCTCATGGACGGCGGCATTCGCCGCGGCACGGACGTCTTCAAGGCGCTGGCGCTCGGCGCCAGGGCGGTGGGCATCGGCCGGCCCTATCTCTGGGGCCTGGGCGCCTTCGGCCAGGAGGGCGTCGAGCGAATCCTTGAGCTCATGCAGGCCGAACTCGCCGGCGTCATGAAGCTGGCGGGCACGCCCACGCTTGCGGCAATCACTCCCCAGTTCGTCCGCCGCCGGACCTGACGGCCTCAGCGCGTCTTGGTTCCCAAGAGCTCCGCCACGAGCCCCTGGGCATCGTAAACCTTTCGCAGCGCCTCCAAAATGCCTGCCGTGTGCACCGAGACCGCGCGCGCCTGCTCGTCGGTGTACATCAGATCGAGCACCAGCGAGTGAATGTTGCCGTCGAAGATCAGCCCCACCACCTCGCCTGCGCGGTTCACCACCGGGCTGCCCGAGTTGCCGCCGATGATATCCGGCGTGCTGACGAAGTTGAACGGAACGCTCAGATCGAGGCGCTGCCGCGCCTTCTTCCAGCTCTCCGGCAAGGCGAACGGCTCGCGGTGTCCCTGCGCTTCGGCCCGCTCGAAGGCGCCGCCGATCTGGGTGCGCCAGCTGATCGGGCGCCCCTGTTCGGTGTATCCTTTGACCACGCCGAAGGCCAGCCGCAGCGTGAACGTCGCGTCGGGATAGGTGTGGGCGCCGAAGGCGGCGAAGCCGACCTCGGCGATCTTGGCGTAAGCCTGCCGCTGCGGCTCTTCAACGTCGCGCTCGTAGGCCGCCCGCAGGCGCCGCGCCAGGGGGTCTACCGCTCGCGCCAGTTCGATCATCGGGTCGCGCGAGGCCTCGATCGCCTCCAGCCCACCCGCCTCGAGCGCACGCCGCACCCCTACCTCCGCGAGTTTCGTCCCGCCGACCAGCTCCGCGGCGCGCTCGGCTGGGGACTTTCCCGCCAGCACCAGGCGCACCGCCTCATGGTCAAAGCCCAACCGCTCGGCCAGCAGGCTAAGCGAATCGGCCAGCTTCACGGTCTCGAGATCCGCATAAACGGGCGCCTCGGAAAACAGTTCCTGCTTGAGGCTCTCCAGTTGCGCCTCACCGTAGTCGCGCAGCCGCTCCGCGTTCGGCTTGCGCCGCTCCTCGGCGAGCCGCACCAGGTGGCGGGCAATCGAGAACAGCCGTGAGTTGAACGCCTGACCCCGCTCGAGAAGGAAGTGCTCGTGGTAAATCTTCCGGTGCGCCTCCAGGCTCGCCTCCACCTGCCGCCAGGCGTCGCCGTAGTTGCGCTCGAGCTCCGGCTTGCTCCGCACCGCCTCCCGCAGGCGCTCCTCGCGCTCGGCTTTGCGCCCCATCAGCGCCGGATCCTGCAACCCGGCCAGAATCCCCAGGCGCGCTTTGCGGCTGTTCTGGTAGCCGAAAAGTTCCTCGAGCGCCCGGCGGGCATTCTCGGCGCTCTTCTCGCTGTAGGTGCGCAACAGGACCTCGCGCCGCCGCAGCAGATCGAGAAGAGCGGGATAGACAAAGTCACGGTAAAACTTCAGATGTTCGAGCGTGCGCAGCCGCTCGGTGCGTCCGGGATGGCCGCTCACGAAAACCAGTTCGCCCTCGGAGGCGCCCTGCGGATTCAAGCGCAGCCAGGCCGGCGGCTCGACCGGTCTTCCGTTCTCGTACACCCGGAAAAAGGTGACGTCGAGGTTGTAGCGCGGGTACTCGAAGTTGTCCGGATCGCCGCCAAAAAAGGCGATCGCCTTCTCCGGCGCGAAGACCAGCCGCACGTCGGTGTACCTCTTCGAGCGGTAGAGGTGGTACCAGGCGCCGCCGTAGAGCGTCACCACATCGCTGCGCAGGCCGGTCTTCTCAAGCGACTCTTTCTCGATCTCATTGATGGCCGCGCGGCGCGCCTTGGCCGCCTCCTCGGCGCCCATCTCCGGTTTGACGGCGCCCTGCACGCGCGCGGTGACATCCTCGATGCTGATGAGCACGTTGAGCTCGAGCTCCGGGCAGGCCTTCTCCTCCTCGAGCCGGCGGGCGTGGAAGCCGTCGCGCACGTAGTCCTTCTCGGCGGTCGACAGATGCTGAATGCAGTCCAGGCCGACGTGATGGTTCGTCATCACCAGCCCGCGCGGGGAGACGAACGAACCCGAGCCGCCGTTGTTAAACCGGACCGAGGCGCGTTGCAGGCGCTCGAGCCACTTCGCATCCGGCTCGAAGCCGTAACGCTCCCGGAGAAGTCTCTGGGGCGGGTGCGTGAACAGCCACATGCCCTCGTCGGCGCGCAGCGCCGGCGTTAGCAACACAGTCAACACGACGGCCGCGAGCCGTGCGACAAACTTCGACATGACGGGACCTCTCACGGAAGAAGAGATTGCTTGCTTTTCAGTGTAGAGGATGAGCCGGCGCCTCAGTCGCCGAGGCCGATCCGGCACTGATGGATCTGATCGGCCAGCCGCTCGAACTCCACATAGGCGCGCGTGCGCCGGGCGAGCTCGTCAAAGTCGACCTCGTGCGCATTGAACTCCGGCCCGTCCACGCACGCAAACAGCACCTGGCCGCCCACGGTTACGCGGCAGCCGCCGCACATGCCGGTGCCGTCCACCATGATCGGATTCAGGCTGGCCACCGTCGGCACGCCCCACTCCCGCGTCAGCTCGGCGGCGAAGCGCATCATTGGGATCGGGCCGATGACATGGGCGGCGTCCACGGGCCGCCCGTCGCGCTCGCGCCAGGCGCGCATCATCTGGACGACGTTGCCGTGGAAGCCGAACGAGCCGTCGTCGGTGGACCAGTGCACCTCGTCGACCGAGCTCTTGAGCTCCTCGTCGAGGATGATGTGATCCTTCGTCCGCGCTCCGCACATGGCGATCACATAGTTGCCCGCCTGGCGGAAGGCCCGGGCCACGGGCAGCAGCTCGGCCACGCCGACGCCGCCGCCGATGCACATCACCGTGCCCACCTTCTCGATGTGCGCGGGCTTGCCGAGCGGGCCGAGCAGGTCCGCCAGCGCCTCGCCCACTTTGAGCGCGGCCGTCTGGCGCGTCGTCTTGCCGATGGCCTGCACGATGAGGGTGATGCTCCCGCGTTCGCGATTGGAGTCGACCAGGGTCAGCGGAATCCGTTCGCTCGCCGGCATCGGCCGCAGGATTACGAACTGGCCGGGCTTCCAGTGCGCCTCGATCTCCGGCGCATGCACCTCGAGCAGGACGATCTCCGAGGAAAGCTCGCGGCGCGCCAGGATGCGGAACCGCACCGGTTCCGGCTCGGGCTCCGGCGCAGGCGCCGAGACGACCCGGGGCTTCTCGAAAGCCTCGGGGAAGCGCTCCCGCAGCGCTTCGTCAATCGCCTGGGCCGCCGCGCGGCCGTCCTGCATGGCCAGGATGACGGTAGAGCCGCCGCGCACCACGTCGCCGCCCGCCCAGACGGCGTCGAGGCTCGTCTTCTGGCGGGCGTCGATGGCGATCTTGCCGCGCTTGGTCACCAGCGCCGGCGTCTCCCGCTGAAGCGTCGGGTTGGGACCCTGGCCGATAGCCGCGACCACCGTGTCCACCGGAATCCGGAAGTTCGAGCCTGGAATCGGCACCGGACTGCGCCGGCCGGACTCGTCCGGCTCGCCCAGCTCCATGCGGATGCACTCCATCTCGCGCACGAAGCCCTTTTCATCGCCATGGAGCGCCACGGGCGCAGCCAGAAACTCGAACACCACGCCCTCCTCCTCGGCATGCTCGATCTCGGCGGCGCGCGCCTTGAGCTCGGCCCGGCCGCGCCGGTAGAGAATCGTGACCTCACTGCCCAGCCGGCGCGCCCAGCGCGCGGCGTCCATCGCCGAGTTTCCGCCGCCCACCACGACGGTGCGCTTGCCCACCAGCACCGGCGTATCCGCCCGCGGGAATTCGAAGGCGTGCATCAAGTTGATGCGGGTGAGGAACTCGTTGGCGGTGTAGACGCCGATCAGGTTTTCCCCCGGGATGCCCATCAGCCAGGGCAGCCCGGCGCCGGTGCCGAGGAAGATCGCCGCGTAGCCCTGCTCGAACAGTTCCTCGAGCGTCGCCGTCTTGCCCACGATGAAGTCGGTCTTGAACTCGACGCCCAGCCGCCTGAGCCTCTCGATCTCCTCGGCGATGATGTCGCGCGGCAGCCGGAAGGGCGGGATGCCGTAGGCGAGCACGCCGCCCAGCTCGTGCAGCGCCTCGAAGATGGTGATGCGATAGCCCTTCCGCGCCAGGTCATTGGCGCACATCAGCGACGCCGGGCCGCTGCCGACCAGCGCCACTTTCAGGCCGTTTGGCGGCGCCACCTCCGGCGCGCCGTCGCCCCCCTTCATCCGGTTCCAGTCCGCCACGAAACGCTCGAGCGAACCGATGGCCACCGACTCGAGCTTCTTGCCGAGCAGGCATTCCTTCTCGCAGAACAGCTCGTACTGGCAGACCCGCCCGCAGATGCCGGGGAAAGGATTGGTCGCCTGGAGCACCTGATAGGCGCCCGCAAAGTCCCCCTCCACCAGCTTGTTGATGAAGCCCTTGATGTCAGTATGGATGGGACAGGCCTCCTGGCACTTGGGATCCTTGCAGTTCAGGCAGCGCAGCGCCTCGGCCTGCGCCTGCTCGAGCGTGAAGCCCAGCGAGACCTCCTCCGGCGTGCGGATGCGGCGATCCAGCTCGAGCAGTTGCGGCTCCTGCCGCGGCGCCTTGGGCGTGCGCTTGATCTTCGGCTTGGTCCCACGTACATCCAGTTCGGCTTCCGATGGCATCCTGATGCACCTCGCTGAGGGAATTCCCCGCAGGCCAATGTTTGAAAAAGCTACTCTATCATATTTTGAGATCCGATAATGTCTTTATTGCCCGCCCCGCCTTGCCGGGAGGCCGCCCCGGGCGCGGTGCGCCATCCGGAGGGCCGGTTCGTCGCCTCCGCGCCGATGCCGGCCCGCCTTTGCAAGGCAGGCGTGTCGATCGCGGCAGGCCCTGTGCCGGCGCGATCCCCTTGGGCCTTATGGGAGTCTGGTCGAACGGGGGCCGCGCTCACCGCCAGCATTCGATGAGCACGGCGGAGCGCCGCGCCGCCGCCTCGGCCTGGCCCGGCATCTCCGAGCCGGTCGCCGGCGGCGCGGTCAGGTAACGTGCGCCGGCGCCGTCGAGGAAGCTGCGGACCAGCGATGCTTTCACCGCGAAGTGAATGTCCCGGGGCGCTGTCTCCGGATGGAGCGGGCTGAGCTCGCTCACGAGGACGCCGATCAGGTTTCCGGCGCGGTCCACCAGCGCGCCGCCGTCGCCGCCGGCCGGCACCGGCGCCGTGATCTGAAGCAGGCGTGCGTCCCCGCGCGGGCCCACCGTGCCCCGGATGCGACCGGAGCTGACCGCAAGCTCCGGCGGTCCGTCCCCGAGCACCCGCCAGGCCGCCGCCACGACGTCCTGCCCGAGGCTAGAGGCCTCCGATTCGGCGAAACGCACCGGCTCGAGACCCGGCCCGATCGGGCCGATGAGAGCAAACATGCCGCCCGGATCATACGCCGCCACCTTCACCGGCCTCCGCTCCCGACCCGCGCTCACCGTCAGGCTGCCGCAGCCGGCCACGACGTGGCTCATCGCGAGCAGGTGCCCCTCGGCGCTGACCACGATCGCCGTGCCGGCGCCTGCCGCACGCGCCGCGGCTGGGGCCGTCCCGGCGGGAGGTGTACCAGCGCCGCCGGGACCGCCCCGCTCGCGCCACTCCCGGGCCATCTCTTGCGCCCGGGCCACCTGCTCCGGCGTCATCACCCGGGCCAGCGCCTCTCGGTTCTTGATCGCGACTTGGTCTCCCTGCGAGGCCGCCAGATTCGTCCACATATGAGCGAGGAGAAAATCCTGGGGCACGCCCCGGCCATGGAAGTACATGTAGCCGAGATTGCTTTGCGCATCGGCATGTCCCTGCTCGGCGGCCCGCTGGTACCAGAGCACGGCCTGGCGGTCGTCCTGCGCCACGCCCTTGCCGTTGGCGTAGGCAAAGCCGAGGTTGTACTGCGCCAGCGCCGAGCCTTGCTCGGCGGCGCGGCGCCACCAGCGCACCGCCTCCGTATCGCTCGCCGTCACTCCGGCGCCCTTGGCATAGGCGGCAGCCAGCGCCAGTTGCGATTCCAGGTGCCCCTGCTCGGCGGCTTTCTCGAACCACTTGGCCGCTTCCGCCGCATCTGCCGGCAAGCCGCGGCCCTCGGCATAAGCCCGCGCGAGCTCGTATTGGGCTTCGGCGTGCCCCTGCTCGGCCGCGGCCCGGTACCACCTGGCCGCCTCGGCGTCATCCCGGCTCACGCCTTTCCCCTCGGCATAGGCCCGGGCCAGGCTGTACTGCGCCGGAGCGAGACCCGAGGCCGCCGCCAACCGGTAGATCGCCGCCGCTTGCGCGTCGTCCCGCAGCGTCAGTGTGCCGCTCTCGATCAGCGCGCGCAAGCTGAGCAGCGCGCCAGCATGCCCGTTTTCGGCGGCAGTGCGATACCACCAGGCGGCCGCATCCATGTCCTTGCGCACGCCCTTGCCATTGGCGTAGGCGAAGCCCATGGCATGCTGCGCCTCGAGATGCCCCTGCTCGGCCGCGGCACGGTACCACTTGGCCGCCTCGGCGTCGTTCTGCGGCGCTCCGCGACCCTCCGCCAGCGCACGGCCTAGCTCGTACTGCGCATCGGCATGCCCGCGTTCGGCCGCCGCCCGGAACCATTTCACCGCCTCGAAGTCATCGCGGGGAATGCCCGTGCCCGTGGCGTAGGCCATGCCCAGCCGGTACTGCGCCTCGATCTGGCCCTGGCGCGCGGCGCGGAGGAACCACTGGGCCGCCTGCGCCGCATCGCGCGCCACCCCTGTGCCTTCGGCGTACGCCAGCGCCAGTTGCAGTTGTGCCGAAGGATGCTCCTGCGCCGCGGCCTTGGCGAACCAGGCGGCGGCTTCGGCCTCGTTGCGCTCGACGCCTGAGCCGCGCTGGTACATCGTCCCCAACAGGTATTGCGCCGTCGAGTGGCCTTGAGCCGCCGCCAGGCGAAGCCACTTGGCCGCCTCCGCCAGATCCTGCGTTACGCCTTTCGCGCTCAGATGCATGTAGCCGAGCGCGTACTGCGCATCCTTGTTGCCTTTCTCCGCCGACAGCCGGTACCACTTGAGCGCCTCCCCGTCGCTCTGCGGGACTCCTTTGCCGCTCGAATACATGAACCCGAGCATGAACTGCGCCCAGGCATCGCCGGCCGCCGCCGCAGCCCTGAACTCCTTGAGAGCGGTCTGAAAATCGCCGTCCGCGTAGGCGATCATGCCCTCCTTGACGCCGCCCCAGAGCGCCAGGCCCAGGGCCCCCGCGAGCAGGCAAAGCCGCATTAGCCTCATCGCCGCCACCGATCCCTCCCGCATTCTCCCATAGCCGCGCACTGTCACTCGCGGGATCGATCCGTCGGGATGGCGCGCACGGCCCTCAACTCCAGAAAGCCTTCCGGCCGGACGGCGCCCGCGAGCCGTTCGAATTCGAGCGCCAGCGTGACCGCGCCCGCCGGCTCCGGCTGGAACTCGAACACCTCACGCTCGCCCGCGGCACTCAGCCAGTCGGATTCGGCAAGCAGGGCTCCGTCGCGCGCCCGAATGCGCCAGCGCAACCCAGTGGGAACTTCTCCGGCCAAGCCCCGCAACTCAGCTCGGTAGCGGCACTCGATGCGGTAGCGCTTCCCTGCTTCGACGAGCACCATCTGTCGCAGAATCTCGCACCGCTCCGGCTGCTTCCCGCTCAGGTTGATCCGCCATCCCGCGCCTGGCGCCGGCGTAACATAAACTCCCTCGACGCCCGAAATCCTCCAGTCAAAGCCCCGGCCGGTCGTCCAGATGCGGAAATCGCCGTTCGTGATCTTGAGCCCGGCTTGAGGCTCGAGCGGCCGGTAAGGGAGCAACCCCCGCCGGCACAGCCCATTCCAAACCTCAGCGGCCGCCCGCTCGGCGCCGGCTTCGATGAGCCGGTCGGTGGCCGCGAGCAATCGCTCGCGGTCGCCGGTCTGCGCGTCGGCTGCCAGCTCCGCCAGCAGCCGGGACGCCGTCCCGAGGGCGCCTCGATCGAGCAGAAACCAGGAAAAGTCGCTCAAGACGGCTCGCCGCAGGGGTATCGCCTTCGCGAGCAGGAAGTCCGGATCGGGCCTGAGCCGCCAGGCAAGCTCGAAAAGGGGCGTGCGGTCACCGTAGGAGACCTCGAGCGCCTGCCGCGCCCAGTGCCAGAAGGGCTCCGGGCGGCCCTGCCGGAAGTAGAAATTCGCCAGGGTCCACCGCGGCAAATATTTCCGGCTGAGGCGCGCCGCTTCGAGCAGTTGCAGTTCCGCTTCCGCGATGCGTCCGGCGAGCTCTTCGCGCAAGCCGAGATGGATCCGAATCGCGGCGTCGGCCGGGCTCGAGGCAGCCGCCTGCTTCAGGAAAGGGATGGGATCTTCGCCCTCCCGCTCGGCCAGCTCGGCCAGCCCGAGCCGGTATTGCGCCCGCTGAGGGACGAGCTCGGCCGCGCGGCGCACCGCCTCGGGCTCACCGGAAGCGAAAAGCTGTTCCGCCCAAGCCTCCCGAAAGACCAGAGCGGCTGTGCCGACCAGTAGCGCGCCGGCTGCCACCGCCGCCAGCCACCGCGCACACGAGCCCAGCGCGGCGACCCTGCCCTCACCATGCGGTGCTCGGGCGGGCATACTCTCTAATGGTATTATTTGTGCTGCGCAGAACGAAGGACATTCCGATGCTCCGACCGTATCGTCTTGTGTGGGCTGCCCCCGCAGCGCTTGCCTGCCTGTTCGCGGCAGCCGACTCCTCGATCGGCATCGCGACCTCGAGCGGCGATTTCCTGCTCGATCATGCCCGTGTCACGGGCAACGCGACGCTCCGGGATGGGGCGCTGATCGAGACCGCCGCCGCGCCGTCGGCGCTCCGCCTCCGTCACGGGCCTCGGATCGACCTGGGCATGCAGGCGCGAGCACGGGTCTTCAGTAACCGCCTGGTGCTCGAGGCCGGCGCTTCCGACATTCGTGTCGGCACCGGCTTTGCCGTCGAAGCCGCCTCGCTTCGCATCACGCCGGCCGCCCCCCAGACGAGCGCCCGCATCGTCCGCCAGGGCGAGAAGATCGTGCAGGTCGGCGTGAGCCGAGGTTCGATGCAGGTCTGGGACGCGAAGGGAATCCTCGTAGCGAACGTGGTCCCCGGCACGCCGCTCGAGTTCGAGCCCCAGGTGGCCGGGGCGGCGCCCCCGTCGAGCTTCGCCGGGTGCCTGCTTCAAAAACAGGGCCGGTGGGTACTCTATGACCAGGCCACCCGAATCCTCATCCAGCTTCGGGGCACCGGTTTCGAGCGCGAGTGGGGCAACCGCATCCAGGTGGTCGGCACCACCGACACCGGGGCCCAGTCGGAGGTGGCCGCTCAGGTCGTCGACGTCACCAGCTTCACGCGGCTGGCCCAGGGCGGCTGCGAAGGCGTGGCGAAGATCGTCGGCGCGGAGCTGCCTGACAAGCCGGTTCCCCCCGGCCCGCCCGTTCAGACCGGAGGCGGCATGTCCGCCGGAACCAAAGTCGCCATCCTTGCCGCGATCGGAGGCGGCGCGGGCGCCGGCGCCTACTTCGCCACCCAGAAGAAAGACCGTTCACCGTAAGTGGGCCGATCCGAGCTGGAAACTCGCCAAAGCGGAGGGCTTGGGGAGTGGTGCGGATGAGAGGACTTGAACCTCCACGGGGATTACCCCACAACGACCTCAACGTTGCGCGTCTGCCAGTTCCGCCACATCCGCACACTATCTACGTCTATCTATAGCACAAGCGCGCCCGCCGCGATCATTGCTTCGGCGGAGCGCTCTCGGGCTTGGCCGGTGCGGGCTGCTGGCCCGGCGGCGGAGGGATGTTGAGCGGGATCGTCCTGGAGGGCCCGCCTCCCTCCGGCGTCAACGTCACCGACGGCTGCCCGGCCGGAACGCCCGTCTCGACCGGCTGCGCCTGCGAGCCCGTCTTCTCGAGCACCGTCGCCGTCACGCCGCCGCGCTTGGTGGCGTAGATGGCCAGCGACAGCGACGTCAGCATGAACAGCGCCGCCGCGACCTTGGTCGCCTTCGAAAGCACCGTCGCCGAACCGCGCGGCCCGAAGGCCGTCTGCGAGCCCATGCCGCCAAAGGCTCCCGCCAGATCCGCCGCCTTGCCGCTTTGCAGCAGCACGACGATGATCAGGAAGAAGCAGATCAGCACATGAAGGATCGTCAGGACGATGACCATAGGGATGCCGGCGGTGAGCCGCTATCCGTTATTCTACAACAGCCGCGCTGCGGCCGTGCGCCTCAAGGCTGCCACTCATGGTAGGAGGCGTAACCGCCGCCCATGTTGCGCGCCAGCCACAGGCGATATTCGCGGCTCACCGTGCGCGTCGGCTCGCGTCGCGGCGCCGGCTCGGTGTTGGTGTAGACGAACAGCGCCGGTGCCCCCTCGGCCGTCCGGCCGAGACAGACCACCTCGTCCCGGTAGTCGCCCGCCAGGTCGGCCGCCATCGGGCAGGAACCCGAAGCCGCCTCGTTCGGCGGCTTGGCCGGCAGCGGCTCGACGCTCGAACCGGTGAACCGCGCCAGACGTTTCCCGTCGCCGGAGATGAGCTCCCGGACCGGGCCGCCCGTCCAGTTCACCGGGCGCCAGCCGCGCGGGAAGGGATTCATCAGGATCTTGCCCTCGGCGGAGAACAGCACCAGGTCTTCCATGAGATGCCCGTCGCGGTTGGCCAGCAGCTCCAAGCCGGGCGAGCCCTCCCAGATGTCGGAAGCCCAGCCGGTATGCCCGTGCACCCACCGCGGATCGTCCTCGCGGTTGATCTTCCAGATCAGCTTGCCGCTGCTTGCATCCACCAGATAGACCCCGGCATGGACGTTGCTTTCGACGACATAGTAGACCTGGCGCGTCGTGGTGGAAGGCAGGATCCGGTTCACCGCGACGATGTCCGGGTGCGCCCGGTAGAGCGCCCAGCGCAGGCGCCCGTCCGGGTTGAGCAGCATCGTTCCGTTGAAGACCTCGTCACGGCCGTCGCCGTCGACGTCGGCAATATCGACGTGATGCGAGCCGCTCCCGTTGGTCTCGGCAAAACTCTCGTAGCGCCACAGCCGCGCCAGCCCGGCGTCGTAGGCGTCGATCACCTCGTTCTCATAAAGCCCGGTCTGCGTTACGATCGCCGGCCGTTTTCCGTCGAGATAGGCAATCGACATGTGCACGCGCGTCGAGCTCTTGGAGAAATCCGTCACCATCGGCGTCCACGGTGTCTTTCGCAGCAGGCGCCCACTCAGGCCGTCCAACACCGCAAGGTACAGCTCGCCGCCCTCTTCGATCTGGGCGATCACCTCGTCGCGGCCGTCCCCGTCGAGGTCGTGGACGTTCACCGGCACGTTGTTGGCGTTGCCGAAGCAGCGCTCGTGGCGCACGAGCGGCCTTCTCCACAGCGCGCGGCCGTAACTGGTGAAGGCCTCCAGCTCCACCGGCACGCCCGGGTCGCGCGACATCTCCTGGATGCCGTTATCGAGGCGCAAGACGACATCGAGCCGCCCGTCGCCGTCGAGATCGCCGAAGACCGGGGCCAGGCCGCCCTGCCGCGTCGTCGCGGCGACGCTCAGGATGAGCCCGCTCGGCGCGCCGCCCGGCTCGATGCCCGCCCACTCCGACGGCGGCCCCTCGACACCGTTCGCCACCACCGGCCGCACGCGGTAATACAGGCGGCTGCCCTGGGGAGGATTGCGGTCGACGAAGTTGGTCGGACCTTCCACCGGGCGAGTGGTGATCCGCTCGCCCGCGGCGTCGGTGCGCGTCGAGCGGTAGACGTGGAACCCCGTCTCGGGCTGGTCCGAGGCGAGCAGTTGCCAGCTCAGGAAGATCGCCCCATCGGCAACCGGCGCGGCAACGAGCCGCCGCACCTGGCGGCGGAAGTGGGTCGTGCCCTCCGGCTCGCGCACGGCGCGAAAACCAATGTCCGGATGGCGTATGCCGGCGCTGGCGCCGCCGAAGACGCCACAGCGCAGATAGTATTCCCCCCGTGCCCAGGAGCCGCCCGCCAGGCCCGTTTCTCGCTCGACGGGATCGGCCACGCGGTAGATGAAGCGCGAGGTGGCAAGATCGGGGTACCGGTCCACCATCTGCCAGACGTTGCCCGCCATGTCGAAAAGGCCCCAGGGATTCGCCGCGCCGCTTTTGACCGGTCGCAGGTGGCGCCGCCAGTCGGCGAAGTTGCGGTTGGCCTCGGCGTCGTAGTTGGCCTTGCCCGCCGGGGCGTCCTTGCCCCACGGGTAAACCGCATCGGCTGAGCCCGCCCGAGCGGCGTACTCGAACTCGGCTGCCGTCGGGAGCCGGTAGATGCGCCCCTCGCGTCTGCTGCGCCACTTCAGATAGGCGGCCGCGTCGAAGCGGTTCACAAAGATCACCGGCCAGTCCTCCATGCCGGCCGGGACCCCACCTCCGGACCAGTGAAGCGGCGGCGGATGTCCCGTAGCCTCGACGAACTCCCGATACTGGCGGTTCGTCACCGGATGGACGGCCATTTCGAAGTCCTCGACGCGGACCTCCGGCTTGCCCGGCAAAACGCCGCCGCGGATGCGGACAAAATCCGCCCCGGCGGCCAACAGGGCGCTGAACAACACGGCGAGGAAGGCTCGGCTCATTGCGCGTCGAGCGTATCAACTCGGCACGCGCCGGCGCAAGCCTGTCGATTTCGCTTGACCGGACAATCATCAAGAATTAGTATGAACGCAAGTCCGGAGGTTGTCTCATGAAGCTTCTTAGACTGCTCCTGCTTGCCGTGCTCCTTAGTTCGGCTCTTCCCGCTTCCCTCGGGGCTCAGGTCGCCACGGGCTCCATGGGGGGCATCGTCACCGACCCGCAGAACGCCGCCATACCCGGCGTGCGCGTGAGGGCCGTCCACGAAGCGACCGGCGTCGAGTTCGAAACGGTCACTTCGGAAGCCGGCCTGTACAGCTTTCCCAACCTGCCCGTGGGTCGCTACACGGTCTCGGTCGAGCATCCCGGCTTCAAGAAGCTGGTGCGCGCAGGCATTGAGATCCGCATCGCGCAACGGCAGCCGCTTGACCTGCGGCTGGAGCTCGGCGAGGTGGTCGAGACCGTCGAGGTGACGGCGACGCCGCCGCTGCTGGCCTCGCAGACCTCCGAGGTCGCCACCAACTTCTCGCCCACTTTCATGAGCAACGCCCCGCTGTTCACCGGGGGAATCCGCAACCCCTCAGTCTTCGTCATGTACATGCCCGGCGTGAACACCATCGGGGATCAGAGCATCAACGGCAGCCCGCGCCGCGGCAAGGAGTCCCTCATCGACGGCGCCAGCCATACGATTCCCGAGAGCGGAGGCGTCGTCTTCGACTTCCCCTCCGCCGAGCAGTTCGGCGAGTTCCGCCTGATCACCAACACCTTCTCGGCCGAATATGGCCGCACTGGCGGCGGCATCGAGATCTTCATCACCCGGAGCGGCACCAATGAGCTGCACGGCACCGGCTACTGGAACCTGCGCCGCGACATCTTCAACGCCGCCGGCTGGAGCGTCAACCAGAACCCGCGCAACCGGCCGGGCTTCCGCCCCAAGGAGCGCTTCAACGAGATCGGCGGCGCCATCGGCGGCCCCGTCTATCTGCCGAAGATCTACGACGGGCGCAACCGGAGCTTCTTCTATTTCACTTACGTCAAGGACGCCCGGCCGGCCTCGATCAGCGCCCTGACCAGCACCGTGCCGACCGTGCGGATGAAGCGCGGCGACTTCGGCGAGCTGCCGCAGCTCATCTATGACCCGCTCACCACCACCGGCGCCGGAGCGGCGGCCACGCGCACGCCGTTCCCCAATAACGTCATCCCAGCCTCCCGTTTCAGCCGCGTCTCCCAGCGCCTGCTGCCGCTGTTCCCGGATCCGCCTTTGCCGGGGATCCTCACTAACCTGCCTTTCGTCAACACCTCGGTGCTGGACCGCTATATGTGGAGCATCAAGGCGGATCATCAGATCGCCGACAACAACCGCGTTAGCGTCTACTTCAGCTTCGAGAAAAACGATTCCAGCAGTGTGGAATTTCTCCCGGGGCCGTTGGGCAACGGGCTGTTGTCCTACCGCCGTCCGAAAAACCTCCGAATCAACCACAACTACATCTTCCGGCCCAACCTGATTCTCCAGACCACAATCGGCTTCACGGATCTTCCCACGGGCTGGGATAACACCAGCCAGGGGCAGAAGGGCTGGGGCAGCAAGCTGGACATCCCGGGCACAGATCGCAGACTCGGCGACGCGATGCCGCGCATCCGGTTCGCGGCCGCCGACGGGCTCACCGAAATCGGGCGCCGCGACGGCAAGACCGTCGGCAGCCAGATCAATCAGACCTTCCACTTGAACCAGGGGCTTTCCTGGATCCGCGGCCGTCACGAATTCAAGTTCGGCTGGGACTTCCGCCGCCTGCAAACCTTCAGCGATCCGCTCGATCTGGCCTGGGTGAACGGAACCTTCGACTTCGCGCGCGACCAGACCGCCCACCCGCAGATGCGCGGCACCACGGGCTACTCTTTTGCCAGCCTCCTGCTCGGCCTGGTCAACCGCGGCGACGTCACCATCAACGCGATCGACCCGCGCGACTCCTCGCGCTACGGCTACCAGGCCTTCTATATCCAGGACAACTGGAAGGTCCATCCCAAGGTGATGCTCAATGTCGGCCTGCGCTACGACGTGCCGCTGGCCCGTTACAACCCTCTGGGCTATTTCACCTCGTTCGACCCGACGATGCCCAACCCGAAAGCCGACGGGCTGCCTGGTGCCTTGGCCTACGCCGGCTTCGGTCCCGGGCGCATCAACCGGAAGCGCTTCGCCGACATCCACTGGTTCGAGTTCGGCCCGCGCTTCGGCATGGCCTGGCAGATCACGCCGAAGACCGTGCTCCGCGGCGGCTACGGCATCTCCTACTCGCCCGGCAATCACACCACCGGCGGCTTCTGCCTGGGCTGCGCCTTCGGCTTCACCGCCAGCATCGAGCAGATCTCGCCTGACGGCATCGCCGGAGCCTTCAACTGGGACGAGGGCGTCAAGCCGCCGCCGGGCTTCGTGCCGCCGCCGTTCATCGATCCGAGCTTCGCCAACGGCATGTCGCCCTGGTATCTGTCGCCGCGCTCCGGCATCCAGCCTCGCCAGCACAACTTCAGCGTCAACATCCAGCGTGAACTCCCCGGCAACTTCGTCTTCGACATCGCCTACGTCGGCAGCCGCGCTTACAACCTGAACTCCTCGCTCATGCTCAACCAGGTCCACCCGCGATTCCTCACATACAAGGAGCTGCTGACCCAGAGCTTTGACTCGCCCGCAGTGCAGGCGCTCGGCTTGCGCCGGCCTTTCTCGACGTTCCGTGGCACGCTGGCACAGGCGCTGCGGCCCTATCCGCAGTTTCTGGATATCCCCGACCATTACAGCGGGCAGGGCAAGTCCTGGTACGACTCGCTTCAGGTGAAGTTCGAGAAGCGCTTCGGCTCCTTCCAGCTCTATTCCAACTACACCTGGTCGAAGACGCTCTCAACGTTGAGCCGGAGCCAGACGGCGTTTCAGGACTGGCCGCAGGACAGCTACAACTACGCCGACGAGAAGAGTCTCATGTTCTGGGACATCCCACACACGGTGAATGTCATCCAGAGCTTCGACCTGCCGTTCGGCCGCGGCAAGAAGTTCCTGCCTGACGCTCCGGCCTCGGTCAACTGGCTGGTTTCCGGCTGGACCATCGCGAGCGTGCAGCAGTACACCTCGGGCATCCTGATTCCGCTGTCGGCCCCGGTGGCGGAGCTCGGCGCCGGCGGGCTGTTTCTGCCCTTCCGGAAGGCCGTGCTGACCGGGCAGCCAATCAAGACGGGGATGAACCGCACGGATCTGGATCCGAACAACCCCAACACCCGCTGGCTGAATCCGGGCGCGGTCGCGGCGCCGGGCCGCTACGAGCTCGGCACCGCCAACCGCTACCAGTCGGCGATGCGCAACCCCATGCGCATGTCCGAGAACATGGCGATCATCAAGCGCACGCGGCTGTTCCGCGAGGACGTGATGTTCGAATACCGCGCCGACTGCTTCAACTGCTTCAACCGGACGAACTTCGGCGGCGTGATCGGAACGCTCGGCAGCCCGGGTTACGGCCGGCCCACCGGGCCGCAGTCCGGCCCGCGCATCATCACGATGGGGCTGCGGCTGACGTTCTGATCCTGGCCAGTCAAGCTTAGCGGGCCGGCGCCTCGCCGGCCCGCTGCCGAATCGATTCCGGGATCTTCCAGCGGACGCGGCCGCCTTTGCTGTAAATCCGGACCGCGAGCTCCGCTTCCTGGTCCTCCGGCCCGAATAGGAGCCGGCCATCAGTCAACCGCAGCGGGAAGACGACCCAGAAGATATCGTAGGCGTAATCTCGCTGGGCAGCGCCCGCCAGGGCTTTGACGTCGCGCAGCCTCGGAGCCACCGTCCCGCGCACCGCCCTGGGGCCGGCAGGATCGGCGCCGCGCGGCATCAGGTGGGCCGTCCAGTCGCGGGGAATGATCCCCGAACCCTCGCGCGGGTCGATCTCCACCAGGATGACCGTGTCGCCGGCCGCCTCGGCCTCCTCGACCAGCTTGCGGGTCTCCTCATCGGTCAACCCCTGAGCGAGCTGGATTAGCCGCGCGGTCGCCCGGATGACCTCGGGCGTCAGCCACGTGGCGCGAAGCTTGTAGTTGTAAGCCCGGTCGGTCGAGGTTACCCGAAAGTCGAAGCTGCCCCCGACCTGGCCGTTGGCGCGCATCGCCAGGGCGGTGGTCTTCGCAGTCTTGGGATCCCACCTCAGATAGTCGTCCTGGCCCCGGCCGCAAACGGGGAGCCCCGCAACGAGAAGCCCCGCCAGAAGCCAACGCCTCATTCGACCACCTTCCGCAAGAAGCAGACGATCTCGTTGCCTCCCATGGCCGTCTTGCCGACGGTCATGCCCAGAAACTCGTATCCCTCTTCGCCGGCCTGCCGGAGCTCTTTTTGCATGGTGGAGGTGCGGGAAGTCGCCAGAAGCTTATACTGGAATCGCCGGGCAGGCTTGGCCGGGTCCCGCTCCAGGATCACACTCACCTCCTGGCCGCCGAAGGCGGACGCAAAAACCGTTTGACCCATATACTCAAATCCTTCATCACCCGCCTGCTGGATCTCTTTTTGCATCGTGGAGGTTCGTGTGGTCGCAAGCAACTTGTATTTCTTGCGATTCGTCGTCTCGGCGCCCAGCTCTTTCCTCATGACGACGACAACCTCTCTGCCGCCCATGGCGGTCTCACCTCCCATGACCGCGAGAAAACTGTAGCCGGCGTCGGCCGCCTCGTTCATTTCCTTCTCCATCGTAGAGGTACGGCTGGTAGCCAGGACACGGTAGTCATAGCGGACGGCATCCGCGGCGAAACTCAGAGCCGCACTTGCCCCTAAGAAAAGTAATACTCGATTAACCATCATGCACCTCTGGGTATGACGACAAGATACAGCAGGCAGGCATCCCTGTCAATTGCTCGAGCGCCGACAGGACAGAGACACGGCAGCGTAAGCGGCCCCCCGGAGCCCGAATGCTATCATGAGCGTCGATGGAGCAGGCGGCGCGCTTGCCGTCGATCGTCATCGTCGGCCGGCCGAACGTCGGCAAGTCCACCCTGTTTAACCGCATCCTTGGCGTCCGTCGGGCGATCGTGGGCGACGAGCCGGGCATCACCCGGGATCGGATCCGCGGGCAAGCCTCCTACCGGGGAAAGCGCTTCGAGCTCGTCGACACCGGAGGCATCCTGCCGCACGAAGACGACCTCATCCCGGCGGAGATCTTCAAGCAGGCCCGCGTGGCGCTCGAGGCGGCCGACCAGGTAGTGCTGCTGGTGGACGGCCGCGCGGAGTTGACCGCGGCCGATCGCGAGCTGGCCCGACTGCTACGCCGCCTGGGCAAGCCGGTCACCGTCGCCGTCAACAAGATCGACGTGCCCAAGCGCGAGCTGCTCGCCCACGAGTTCTACGAGCTGGGCTTCGATACGGTCTTGCCCATCTCGGCCGAACACCAGCTCGGCATCGACGAGCTGCTCGAGCACCTCACGCGCGACTTCCCGGAAGTTCAAGCCGAGCAGTCTGAGCCCCCCACTCGCATCAAGGTCGCCATCATCGGCCGGCCCAACGTCGGCAAGTCCACCCTGCTCAACACCCTGGTGGGCGAGGAGCGCACCATCGTCTCGCCGGTGCCGGGCACCACGCGCGACGCCGTCGACGAGAGTCTCCTCCGCGACGGCATCGAATACGTCTTCGTCGACACGGCCGGCATCCGGCGCAAGGGCAAGACGAAGCTGATGGCCGAAAAACTCAGCGTGGTGATGGCGCGCCGGCATATCCGCCTTGCCGACGTGGTGCTGCTGGTGCTCGACGCCACCGAGGGCGTCGTCGGCCTCGATGCCACCATCGGCGGCTACGCGCACGAAGGCGGGCGGGCGATCGTCATCGCGGTGAACAAGTGGGACATCGCCCCGAACAAGGACAAGGCGGCCTTCGTCGCCCAGGTCCGGCAGGAGATGAAATTCCTCGACTACGCTCCGATCGCCTTCCTGGCCGCGAAGACCGGCGCGGGCATCGAGCAACTGTTCGGGCTGATCCGCCGCGGCTGGGAGGCCGCCTCCCGGCGCATCCCCACGGCGGAGCTGAACCGCTTTCTCGCCTCGCTCGAAGTCGACCCGAATCTGAAGATCCGCTACATGACTCAGGTGGGGGTGCGCCCGCCGACGTTCGTCGTCTTCACCGGCAGCGAGCGCGGCCTGCACTTCTCCACCGAACGCTACTTCATCAACCGCCTGCGCGACGAGTTCGGATTCGCCGGCACTCCCATCGTCGTCAAAGCCCGGCGCACCCGCAGCCGCAGCAGGCCGTGAGGGAGGCGCGCCCCCAAGTGAGTGACGGAGCCGGGGTGCTGCCGCGACCGCCCGGGCCGGTCTTTGGGTGAGTT
>CALKXJ010000015.1 GCA_938003835.1 uncultured Bryobacteraceae bacterium
ATCTAGCAACGCCCGGGCGCCGACGGTGGCCGGGTGTAGTAAAATCGGGGAGAGAAGGGTGAGCCACCCTAGCTCAGCTGGCAGAGCGGCTGATTCGTAATCAGCAGGTCGCGGGTTCGATCCCCGCGGGTGGCTCCACGCAGGTGCACCTTTCCGTCCCCTTCGGCGCCGCCGGCGCTGCCCGCTCGGGGAAGGCCCGCGGTAGGCGGGCTGCTCGCTGCTCCAGCCGCCGCGGGAGAGTTCAAGAGGCGACCTCGCTTCGGCCGATCCGGCGCAAGAAGCTGCGACCGATACGAGGGGAATTTTCCCTGGTTTCACCACGGGTTGGGTTTACCCGTCTTTTCCCAACAGGCCGCGGCCGTCTTGGCATGCTCGCTTCGGCATCCGGTGACCACAACGTTCGTGATCTGGCAGCGATCTCAACAAGGAGCATCTTTTGCGAGGCGGAATTCATTCGTAAGCTCTCTGCTCAATCGGTAGAAAGGCTTCAGTAATTCGAGAACCGAATTACCATAAATTGGAACAGACGCTTACACCTCTTCGCTTCCGCAATCCGCTCCGGCACTGCCGGCAAACCGCGACGGACCGAATCGGCGAAAACGGCGGACTGCGGCGGCCACCGGTTCAATCTTCAGCCCGCCGCCGGTTCGGCGCTCGCTCCAAGAGGCGTGGGCGCCGAGCGGCCCGCCTGAACCCGATGGATGGCATTCACCAGGCGGCGGTAAGGCAGCGCATCGAGACTGGGGAACGGGATCCATTCGCCGTCGCGGTGGCTCGCGTAATACCAGCGGGCGAGCAATGCCAGGTGCTCCTGACGCTCCGCGGCGCCCAGTTTCACCGGCTGCAACTCCGAGACGAGATCGCGCAGCCGGCGGTCGAGCGATACGGGCCGTCCGGCCTCGACCGCCAGCGGCAGCCGTCGCGGTCCGTTCCAGGCGCCCGCCAGCAGGAACCACAACAGGATCTCGTCGGCACGGGCTGAGGCCGTCACCGCCACTCCGTTCAGCCGGTCGATATCGCCCGCCAGCTCGTCACTCAACCGGATCACCTCCTGAACGCGCTGCCAACGGGCGTGCTGCCGCGCCGCCTCCTCGAAATCGAGCTCCTCGCTCAAGCGGTCGCGCGCCGCCGCAATCACCCGCAGAAGCGACTCTCCGCGCGTGGCTAGAAACTGGGCCACCCGCGCTGCCTCGCTCGCGTACTCCTCGACGCCGACCACTTGCTGGCAGGGGCGCAGGCAGCGGTTCATCTCGCCGTAGATGCAACCGGGATGATCCGGCGAGGGCTCCAGATCCTCCTGGCAGCGCCGAAGTTGAAACAGGTCCAGGAACTCGCTCTCGAAGCGCTCGGCCGCGGCGCGCGTACGGAAGGGGCCAAAGTAAAGCGACCGGCCGCCCGCCAGGCGCGCCGTCACCTGCGTGCGCGGAAAGCGGTTGGAGAGAATCAGCTTCACATAGTGCGGCATGCGCAGCTTGATGAGCGAGCGCCAGGCGTCGGGGTAGTGCCGCCGCGCCAGCAGCCAGGCGTAGATGGCGGCCTCCAGGCGCGAGCCGACCAGCCAGTAGTCGACCCGCCGCGCCACCTCCCGCAGGTTGAGCATCCGCGTGGCGCCGGCCGGCGGCCGCAGCAGGCGCATCAGGCGCCTCCGGAGCGACTGGGTGCGGCCAAGATAAGGCGTCCCCTGGCTGGCCCAAACCAGGAAAACCGCGGGCGCGGCGGGAGCCTCAGCGATGGCGCGATCCCAGGCCTCGCCCGCCGCGGCCTCCAGAGTCTCCGGATCGGGAAGCTCCATCTTGCAAACCCGCCCGGCCGCCGCCCTAGCGAAGCTGGGCCAGCAGCTCGCCGGTCTTCTCGAGCAGCCGGTAACGCGCCGCCTCGAGCGCATATCGCGCCTCGTAGAAGGCCAGCCACTTCTCATTCTCCACGTAGCGGGCCTGCTCGACCTCGCTGAGCAGGGAGCGGCCTTCCTCGAAGCGGGCCAGCGCGATGTTGACGCGCTCGCGCGCCAGCTCGAGTTCCTGCCGGGCCACCTCCGCCGCCGTCTCCGCCAGGCGGACCTGCTCGAAGGCGTGCCGCGTCTCCACGACGATCCGCCGCCGCGCGGCCTCGAGCTGGCTGCGCAGGCGCTCGATTTCGATCTCCGCCTCGGAGGCGCGCGCTGCGGCCGCCGTGCCGGTGAATACCGGGATCTCGAAGGCGACGCCGATCTGGGTGTTGTGCCGCTGGAACTTCCGGAAAAACTCGTCGTAGTTGTTGAAGCGTGCGAAGACGCCGTATTGCGCCACTAGACTGAGCGAGGGCAACCGCGCGGCGCGCGCCGCCTTCAGGCGGTAGCCACGCGCCGCCAGCTCCGCCTCGATCTTCTGCACCTCGAGGCTCGCCTCGAGCGCCGCGGCAACGGCCGTCTCGGGAGAATCCGGCAACTGCGGAGGGCGAGTTTCCTCGGAAGCCGGCTTGACCCGGTCGCCCGCCGGATAGCCCAGCCAGGCAGCGAGCAGGCTTTCGGCATGGATAAGTTCGGCCATGTAGGCCTGAGCCCGCTGGCGCGCCCGGGTCACATCCAGCTCAGCGCGGCGGAGCTCGACCGCCAGCTCGCGCCCCTCGGCCACCCGCGCGCGCACCAGATCGGCGATGCGTTCGAGGTTTTCCACCTGCAAGACGGTGAGCTCGACCGCCCGCCCCAGGCGCTCCGCCTCCAGAAAGAGCTCCGCTGTTCGGAGCACCGCCTGCTCGCGCCGCGCCGTGGTGTCGAGCCGGGCGCCGCGCACCGCCTCGCGCGCGCCGGCCAGCTCGTGCGACAGGCGCCGGTTGAGGACGGCCGCCACGGCACGGGCCTGCACGACGGTCGGGGCGGAGCCTTCGATGCTCATGGGGAAGCCGCTCGTGTAAGCCGCCCCGCTGCCGGCGTACAGCTTTGGGATAAAAGGGTCGCGGGCGATCTCTACGTGCTGCTCGGCCGCCTGCTCGGCCAGCCTCGCCATCACCACCTCCGGGTTCTGCTCGAGGGCCCGCGCCACGGCCTGGCGCAGCGTCAACCGGTGCACGTCCTGGGCGGCATGGAGCGCCGCCGCCAGCCAGAAAACGCCAATCGCTCGTTTCACGCTGTTCGCTCCGTTCCTTGACTGAATTCAGCCGCCGCGAACCCGCCGCAGCAGCCGCTCGGCCTCCCAGCGCGGTGGCTTGTCCGGCGTCAGCTCAGCCGCCAAATACTGCTCGAGCAGCCTGCCCGCCTCCTCCAGGTTCCGATTCGCCTCGATGAAAGCCCGTGCCTGCTGGTAAAGCACTTCCGGATCCTCAGGCGCCCTGCGCCGGGCTTCGGCGAACAGTGCATCGGACTCTGCGCTGCGGCCTTGCCGGGCGAGAAACCGCGCGACGTCCAGCAGCCGGCCGATCTGGCGCGGGGCGAGCTCGGCGGCGCGCCGGAGATGCCGTTCAGCCGAGGCGAAATCCTTACGCTTTTTCGCCAACTCCGCCAGCGCCCATTGATATTCAGCCTCGTCGAGCGGCCGGATGCGCTCGGCCAGCGCCGCCGCCTTCTCGAGCCCGCCCCCGAAGAAGCCGGGTGCACCCAGGTAATAGGAGAATAGGTCGCTCAACGCGCCGACATTGGCCGGATCGAGCTCCACCGCTTTCTCGAAGGCCTCGCGGCAGCGCGAAGCAAAACGCGGCGCCGTGAGGAAGCTCGAAGTTTCAGCCCGGCGCCCGTAAGCCTTGCCCAGCCAGTTCCAGTAGTGGGCATTCGTGGGCTCGGCCTTTACGGCCCGCTCGAGCACCTCGGAGGCCTCCTTGAACCGGCCCTCGCCGTAATAGGCCTTCCCGAGCAGGGCGAGCGCGGCGGGGTCGCTCGAAGCCGCACTTTCGAGCTCTTCGATGACCGCCCGGAACTGCGCCTTGGCGTACAGCGCTTGCGCCCGCTCGAGGGCGCCGCCCGGCAGCGCTGCCGTCGAGCCCACTAAGGCGAGAAAAATGAATTTGTTAGCCATCCACGCGACCCTCACATTATATTGGATGGTCTTCGAGAGGATCGGCGTTGCCAACCAAAAGGTTACAATCGTGCGCATGCGTAGACTGCTGCTCGCCGGCTTGTTGCTCAGCCTGCCGGCCGCCTCGAATCTGCATGACGAGATCCCCTTTGAGAAGCACACGATCGATCTTGGCGCCGCCGAAACCTGTGCGGTAGCGGATATCAACGGCGACGGCCGCGCGGACATCGTCTCGGGCGAGAACTGGTTCGAAGCGCCGCAGTGGAGAAAGCACCGCTTCCGCGTGCTCCACTTCGAGCGGAACTACATCGACGCCTTCAGCGACCTCGTCCTTGACGTCAACGGCGATGGCCGGCCCGACATCATCACCGCCACGTGGTTCTCGCGCAAACTGAGCTGGTACGAGAACCCGGGGGCGGAACAGGGTTTCTGGAAGGAGCACATTATCGAAACCGGCTTCCCGATCGAGTTCGCCTTTCTGGTCGATCTCGACAACGACGGTCGGAGCCGGGAGCTGCTGCCGCAATACGGCTCAACGAAGGCGCCGCTCGCCTGGTACGAGCTGCGCAACGGCGCGTTCGTCAGGCATGTAGCGAGCCCGGCCAGCTACGGCCACGGCATCGGCGCCGGCGACGTCAACGGCGACGGCCGCAACGACATCCTGACGCCGAAGGGGTGGCTCGAGGCGCCCGCCGACCCTCGCTCCGGCCCCTGGAAGGAGCACTGGGAGTTCGAGCCGCTCCAGTTGCCCGCACTGGGTTTCCTCCATGTGCTCGACCTGAACGGCGACGGCCGCAACGACATTCTCACCGGCTTTGCCCACGACTACGGCATCGTCTGGCTCGAACAGGGCGTTGATCCGCGCTGGAAGAAGCACGTCATAGACGATTCCTGGTCGCAGGCCCACGCGGTCACGCTCGCGGACCTCAATGGAGACGGCCAGCTCGATTTCGTCACCGGCAAGCGCTTCCACGCCCATAACGGCAAGGATCCCGGGGACCGGGATCCGCTGGGCATGTTCTGGTACGAGCACTTCCGGCGTCCCGACGGAGGTCTCGAATGGAAGCGCCACATCCTGGACTACAGCTCGCGGACCGGGGGCGGCATGCAGATCCAGGTGGTCGATCTCGACGGCGACGGCGACTTGGACATCGCCACGGCGGGTAAGGGCGGCCTGTTCGTTTTCGAGAACACCAGCCAGAGCGGCCGCGCTCAACGAGCGCCTTCGAAGTAACCGGCCGCCAGCTCCGGCTTGGTCTCGACGGCCCGGCTCCAGTAGGTCCGGGCTTCCTCCGGCCGCCCCTGCTCGTTCAGCGCGTGGCCCAGGTTGAGCAGGGCCTCAGCGAAATCCGGCCGGAACGCCAGAGCCTCCCGGTAGAGTTTCACGGCATCATCGAGCTGCCCCGACTTGTGCAGTAACAGGCCGGTGTTGTAGAACAGCTCCGGCGAGCGCTCGCCCAAATCGATCAGCCGCGTGTGGAGCCCGAGGGCGCGAGCGTGATCGCCCGCCTCGATGGCGAGTGCGGCCAGGCCTCGTAGGGCCTCCACGCAGTCGGGCGCGCTCGCCAGCGCCGCTTCAAAAGCGGCGGCGGCCCGCTCCCTCTCGCCCATCCGCCACCGGGCCAACCCCAGGTTGACCTGCGCCTCAGGCCAGTCGGGTTTCAGGCGCACGGCCGCTTCCAGCGCTTCAGAGGCGCCGAGATAGTCGGCGCGCTCCAGGCGCAAGTAGCCGAGGCGGAACCAGGCGTTCTCCCAATCCGGCTGAGCCTGGACCAGCGCCTCGTAGTGCTGCTCGGCCTCGAAGCGCTGGCCTTGTTCCTCGAGCAGCAGACCCAGATTGAACAAGGCGGCCGGCTGGCGCGGATCGAGCTTCAGGACACGCTGGTAGGCGTCGGCGGCGCGCTTTTTTTCGCCCAGCTCATGGAGCACCACGCCGAGGTTCACCAGCGCTTCCACTGAGTCGGGCTTCAGGCGCACCGCCTCCGCATAGGCTTTGGCCGCTTGCTCGAGATGCCCCACGCGCTGGGAGGCGACCCCGAGGTTATAGCGGCGATTGAAATCCTCCGGCGCCAGCTCGACCAGCCTGGCGCAGTAGCCGGCCGCCGCATCGAAGTCGCCTGCGTCGAAAGCGCAGGCGGCCAGCCCCTCGATCGCCGCTTCGGAGAAGGGCCTGCACTTCAGCAGGCGCTCCGCGAATTCGCGCACAAGCGCCATGTCTTTCTCGGCGATGCCGAGGGCGATGAGGTTCACCATCGCCTCCTCGCACTCGGGATAGCGCTCGAGGAGCTTCCGGTAGAGCTCGACCGCTTCGCGCGCCCGACCCAGCATCTGCATGGCAAGCGCACGGCCCACCAGCGCCGGCTCGCGCGCGGGATCTTGCTCGAGACATCGCTCCAGCGCGGGGAGCGCCTCTTCGGGCCGTTCAAGCTGGAGCAGGCACACGCCCAGGCCGAGCAGTGCGTCCGCATTCTGCGGCTCGCCCTCGATCACTTCGCGAAAGCGCCGGACCGCTTCCTCCCAGCGGCCCGTTTTTTCCAGGCACACGGCCAGATTGAAGGCGCCGCCGGGATAGCCGGGCGCCAGCTCGAGCAGGCGGGCATAGCTGGCCGCGGCCTCCTCGTAGAGCTCGAGCTCGAACTGAAGGTAGCCGCGCGCGGCGTAAATGGCGGGCGTGGGCTGCCCGTCGTGAACCGCCGTATCGAGCTCAGCCAGCGCTTCACGCGCCTTCCCGGCGAGGTGCAGCGCCACCGACTTGGCGAGGGCCCGTTCGGCAGGCCGCAGTCCATCGTCGCCGAGCTCCTCGCCTGCGGGAACCGGACGCGGCGCGGGTTGAGAGCCGTTCCTCCCGTTCTCCTTCATGGTTCTTGCATGCTCCTAGAGTCTTTATCGGCAGCGGGCGGCGCAAAGAACGCGCACAGGCGCCCCAGGGTATCGTCTTGATGACTCAGTCTGACCCGTCGCAGCCGGTATCGCTCACCCGGCTCGGCGAGAAAGCCGATCCCGCCGGCCGGCAACCGCTCGTCGGCCCAGTAGGCGACAAGCTGGCCGTTCACATAGAGGCTGAAAGCAGGCCCGTGCGCCTCCAGGCGCACCTGCTGCAGGCTGGTGTGCCCGAGCGCGAACGGCAGCGGGATTCGTTCCCGCGCACCAGCCTTGCCGTCGATCACCGCCTGGCGGACGAGAGCCGCCTTGCCGAGCGGCCCGCCCTCAACTACCATGAGCCGGGCGGCGTAGTAATTGCGGAAGTCGCGCGCGCGAAAGACCCAACTCAGCCCGCCGCGCTCGATCTGCGCCACGAACTCCATCCGGTAGTCGGCCAGCCGGAGCGACGGTTCCCAGAGGGCAAGTTTTCCCGGCCGCACGAAACCGGCGGCGTCGTAAGACCAGCTTTCGGCCCACTTGGCCTCGCCCCGCCAGGCGCCGAGGCCGGAACGGAAATCGTCCTCAAGCCGCGTGGCCGCCCGCCGCGCCACTGCCTCGCGAAGGCTCCCCAGCATGCCTTGCGAGGCCCCCGCAGGCGGTTCGAGCCCCGGCTGCTGAGCCGGAGGACCCTCGAAGCGCAACCACGCGACGAACAGCAGGGGCAGAACGACAGCTACCCATTTGACAAGGCCCGGCAGGCCCCTCCGCTCGCCGATCCACCTTCGTAAGGATTTCCACCATAGGCGGTTCTCCGGAGCCGGTTCGGCGGCGAGCGCGGGGCGAACCAGCACCAACCGGGGGCGCGGAACGCATGGCTCGAGCGAGACGGGCGCCGGGCTGCACATGGGCTGGGGCCTCCGGCCAGTCTCCCCCGCAAACACCAGCGCGGGTTGACCGGCGCAGAGAGGGGCCAGGGGCTCTCGCGCCGGTTGGGGTTCGGCCTGCACGTGGAGCTCGGGACGAAGAGCGCTCGCCGGTGGGAGGAGAGCCGGAGGGCCGCCGAGTGCCGCCGTCGCCGTCGCGCAGCGCGCCAGACCCATCTCCGCCGCCCGGGGCTCCGCTCGGGGCAGCACGAGGTCCGAAGGCGGAGGCGGCGAGGCCGGCTTCGGCTCTCTTGTCCGGCGAGACGCGCGGGGAGAAACCGGCCGGATCGGTCGGTCCCGGAAGTCGAACTCCCACCGCACGAGGCAGACGGCATGGCCGCGAACGGAGGTCGCCGGCGCCAGCGTCGCCGGCTCATCGATCCGGGACAGCGCCGCCGGGAGTGCTTCGGCGGCGAGCCGGGGAGCCATGCATCGGGGAACGGGGCGGGCCGCCTCGGGCTCCCCGGCTTGAATGCGGCTCTTTCCGGCGGCCGCCGCGAGCTCGAGTCGAATCCGGCCCGCCGGCCGAAAACTGGGAGCAGAGGGGTGTGTCGCCGGCCGGGGTGGTCGCCGCAGCGCCGGGGCCCGCGGCTCAAATCTCGCCCGCGGCCGGCCAACTTCGAACACAGGCCGCAGCCGAACCACCCAGCTTGCCCGGGGAGGCTCGCTCGCCGGCTCGAGGGTTCCCACCGCCGGGGAGGGTGCTAAACGGGCCCGCGGCAGGAGCCGCCGGAGTGCGGGCGGCAATGCGGGCGATGGATAGGGATGCCGCCGGGCTTCGCAGAGCAGGGGCCGGGGTGACTCCGCCAGGAATCCTCCTCCCGCCACCGCGGGTGTCCCTCGCGAAAACAGAGCCCGTGGCCGGCGCAGTCGCGGCGACACCCGGGACCAGGCCTGCCACGGGCGCGGGGCGAGTGGTATGTCTAGGGACCGGGCTCCAACAGATCTCACCGAGGCGCTCCCCCGAGGCTCGCGCGACTGCATCAAACGGAGGCGGGAGCGCAATGGGGCGAGAGTCGGCATCCGGGCCGGCTTTTGTCGAGCCGGGGGCCGCTCCGGCTCCAGGCGGCCGGGCAGCCGCGGGATCGCCGACAGGCTCTCCGATGGAGTCGAGCCGAAGACGGTCCCGGCCGCCGCAACACGGAGCCGGGAGGACATAACCGTCGGCCCGACACGCTCCCTCATCCCCAGCGGCGGCTCGAAGGGTTTTCGGGGGACGGTTAGCGCTTTCGGCAGGACGGGAAAGAATCGCTCCAGGAGCGTCACGGTGGCGTGCTTCTCCGCCACCCGCCCCCGCGCTCCTCGGCCCCGGACCTGCTGGACTTGCCGTTGCGCCTCGATCAGGCGCGCCACGGCCAGGGATTCCTGCTCCTCCAGGTACTTCTGCTCGTGAGCGCGCGAACAGAAAGCACTGCCGCTCGCCCTGCGCAGCAGCGAGAGCTGCTTTCCGCAGTGCAAACACCGCATCACGCCGAAGGAATCCCTGGCTTCATGCTAAGCGGGTTCCTGAGCGATTGCCAGACGGCAAAACCCTTAGTTGGTTCCGACTAATACCCGGGTACCCAACTCAGGCGATGGCGATCCGCTCCAGAATCACTCCAGGCCGCTCGAGCACACCCGGAGCGAGTTCGACGCCCAGACCCGGTCCAGGCGGCAATGGCAACCTCCCCTGAATGGGGACAAGCGAGGCGGTGAGCAGTCCTTCGTACTCCTCGAGGTAATGCCGGCGAACTGTCTCGAGCAGGTACAGATTCGGCAGGTTGGCGGCCAGATGCGCCGAAGCGAAGTGCAGGACCGGCCCGCCGCAGTTGTGAGGCGCCACCGGGAGATACCAGGTCTCCGCCATGGCGGCGATCTTCCGGGCCTCGGAGAGGCCGCCGCACCAGGCGATGTCGGGCATGATGATGCGCGCTGCGCCATTGTCCAGTAGTTCCCGGAATCCCCAGCGCGTCATCAGCCGCTCGCTCAGGCAAAGCGGCAGGCTCGTGGAGGCGGCCAGCTCCCGGTAGGCCGCCAGGTTATCCTGCGGCAGCATCTCTTCGAGCCACATCGGCCGGTACTCTTCGAGCGCCTGGGCAATCCGGACGGCGCAGGGCAGGTTCCAATAACCATGGAACTCCATGGCTACGTCCATGCGATCGCCGAAAGCGCGCCGTATGCGCTCGAGCGGCTCGATGCCCCGGCTCATTTGCTCGCTCGTGATGAACTGGCCCCCACTTTCGGCGGCGACGGGATCGAATGGCCAGATCTTCATCGCCGCGATGCCCGCCTCGAGCAGCTCCCCGGCGAGGCGTTCGGGCTCGGTAAGGAAATCGACGCGATCGTAGCAGGTGTTGTAAACGGGGATCGACGCGCGCGAGGCGCCCCCGAGAAGCTGGTAGACGGGCATGCCCGCCGCCTTGCCGGCCAGGTCCCACAGCGCCATGTCGATGGCGCTGATGGCTCGGATCTCGGCGCCCGCCCAGCCGCTATAGGAGATGGAGCGGAACATCTCGGCCCACCGCAGATCGATCTGGAGAGGATCCCTGCCGAGGAGCACCGGGGCGAGCGCCCGCCGGAGGACGGCCTTTTCGGCTGAGGCCAGCGGATAGGTTTCACCGAGACCGGTCAAGCCCTCGTCCGTCTGGAGGCGGACCCAGAGCCAGTCGATCGCGCCGGCATGCACCGTGAGGCCGCGCTGGTACTCGATGAGCTCGATTGCGGTTATTTTCATCCTGCAAACAGCGCCGGCGCGGAGCCCGAGCCGGGGGTTATAGGGGCGGCGGAAGCTCCAGCCCGGCCTTGCGCAGCGCCTTGTCGAGCAGCTCGACGGCCTGCGCCTCGCGGATCGCCCGGGAGATGGAGACCTCCATGATGAGCATATGCCGGGCCTTGTCGAGCATTTTCTTTTCGCGGAACGACAGCGGCTTGCGCTTCTGAAGCAGCAGCAGGTTCTTGAGCACCTGCGCCACCTCGAGCAGGCTGCCGTTGCGCATCTTCTCGGAGTTCTCCTTGAAGCGGTCCTTCCAGTCCCGGGCCTCCTTGCACTCTCCCACCTCCAGAAACCGGAGCACCTGTTCGACGGTACCGTTCTTGGTCACCTTCCGCAGGCCGACCTCGCAAGCATGAGAGATGGGCACCATCACCGTCAGGCTGCTCGAGGCCAGGCGCAGCAGGTAGAAGCGCTCCTGGCGGCTGCCGAAGCTTCTGGTGCTAATGTTTTCGATGGTGGCGACTCCGTGATTGGGATAGACGACTTTCTCGCCGATCTGAAACGTCATACACGAACCCGCTCGCGGCAGTGAATTTCTTCCAGTGTTGAAGGAAACCGAATAGTAAGAATAAACCGAATGCTTCAGCTTGTCAAGGGGAAAATTCGTAAGTTCAGGACCCCTTCGATGCGAATCCGATCGCACCGTTATACACACCCGCCCTATCGCTCCACTTACTAACTCGTGGAGGCGGCTCTCGGCTAACTCCGCGACTCTGCCGTCTCCTCCAGGCTTCCCCCCGTGGGTTGACCGCGGGCCGTGCCAGTGGCGGCCTGCGGTCGAACAGTCCGCTCGAGCGATGCGTAGCCCCTGAGGCAGGTGATGGAGCGCCGGCCGGAGAGCGCGCGCCCAGACAGGCCGGGGGTGCGGGCCTCACGGCCCGGGGTGCGCCGCGCCGTCTTCATCCGACCGGGCATTGGAACCTTCCGAGAATTATACTTCGAAACCGCCCGCCGTGGAACGGCAATTCCCGGCCGGGGACGGCGGCCGGGCACGGGCGCCCCGTCCCCCTCCGCCGCGGCCCCGAAGCGCTCGAGCCGGTTCTAGCCTCCGCCGGGATTCAACCGGGCTGACTCGCTTGGCGCCTGCCGGATCCCGCTCCCGGGGCATGAGCGCTTCTTCATCGGCCGGGCGCCCGCTCCCGCGCCTTCAACCGGCTCAGCGCACCGGCAGGCTCAGAAGACGGGAAATGTCCGCCAGCACCGCCTCGAGGCCCTGATCGCTGAGGATTTGCCGCAGCCGGATCCCGGCCGCGCGCTCGGAGGCATTCTGGCGCGGCGCCGGCTTCAACGCTTCCGTAAGGCCCTCGATCCCGCCGGCGTTGAAGGCGCTTCTGAGCCCCGCGTAAGCCTCGCGAATCTCCTGGCGGCGCCGGGAAAACAGGCTTTCCCTCACGGAATCACCCATTCTGGCGCCGTCCTGAAACTCGGCGTAAGAGACCACGGCGATGAGCCGCTGCACGGCGCCGGTTCGCGCGCCTACATAGGCGTCGAAGGTCTCCTGCATCGTCAAAGTGGCAGGAAGCCAGGAAGTTCCAGCAATCCACCTGTCGGCAAAGGTAGTTACTCGCACGGTGCCGGTTGTGGTCTCGAAATACCAGGAAATCTCGATCGCAATCAGGCCGCTGTTCCGGGGATTGCGGATGGCGTAGGAGCCCGAGCCGGCTCCCTTTTCCGACCACGCGAAAGTCAGGCGGCTCAACTCCGGCATGCCCGGGCGGTTTACGACCACCACCGGCTTCTCGCGGTCCACCTCCCACTCCCCTTCAAGCGAAGCAAGCCATCCGCCGCCGCAGCGGCCGACCTGCGTGCAGCTCTGGCTTCCATCCTGCCGTGTGCAGCAGCAGGCCCCCATCTCCGAGCAGGTCGGGCTGGTACAGGTGCATTCCTGGCACTTCTTCGGGCCGGTGTAGCATTTGCAGCTCAGGTAGTAAGAGGTGTTGCACTGAGTGAAGCCGTCGATTTCCGCAATACAATCGGCGAGAAGCTCCGGCCCGGCGGCGACCACAATTGCGCAGGCGACTAAAATGGCTTTCACGCCCTATCGCCTCCGCCCCGATTCTATGTCCTTTTTTTGGAATGTCAATAATTTTTTGTGTGCCTTTCTTACAGGAATCAAAGGGCACGAGCCGCGAGGCCATGCCGCGGGAGCGCCGGCCAATCGATCGGCGCGGCGCGCCGGATGCTAAACTTTAAATTCACCCCATGACAATCGAGAAGGTCTACGAGCCCCAGCGGTTCGAGCCGCATTGGGCCGAGTGGTGGATCAGGGAGGGCGTCTTCGCGACGCGCGACGACGACGCGCCGGTGTTCTCGCTCGTCATCCCCCCGCCCAACGTCACCGGCTCGCTGCACATGGGGCACATGCTCGAGCACACGGAAATCGACGTGACCATCCGCTGGCACCGGATGCTGGGGCACAACACGCTCTGGCTGCCGGGCACGGATCACGCCGGCATCGCCACGCAGATGGTGGTCGAGCGCGAGCTCGCCGCCCAAGGGCTCAGCCGGCACCAGCTCGGTCGCGAGGAGTTCGAGAAGCGCGTCTGGCAATGGAAAGAGCAGTACGGAGGCACCATCGTCCGGCAGATGATCCGCCTGGGCGCCTCCTGCGACTGGAGCCGCGAGCGTTTCACGCTCGATCCGGGCCTGTCGCGCGCCGTCCGCGAAACCTTCGTCCGGCTTTACGAAAAAGGTCTGATCTACCGCGGCGAGTACATGGTGAACTGGTGTCCCCGCTGCCAGACAGCGCTGAGCGACCTTGAGGTGATCTACGATCAGGTGGAAAGCAACCTTTGGTACATCCGGTATCCCGTCATCGGAACGGACCGCACCCTGGTCGTGGCCACAACGCGCCCGGAGACCATGCTCGGCGATACGGCCGTCGCTGTCCACCCCGAGGATGCGCGCTACCGGGACCTGGTCGGCCGAAAGGTTCTGCTGCCGCTCATGAACCGGGAGATTCCGGTCATCGCCGATCCGGTCGCCAATCCCGAATTTGCCACCGGGGTAGTGAAGATCACTCCGGCGCACGATCTGAACGACTTCGAGGCGGGCCGCAGGCACAATCTGCCTAAGATCAAGGTGATTGACGAGACCGCGCGGATGACCGCTGAGTCAGGTCCCTACGCCGGGCTTGACCGGTTCGAAGCGCGCCGGCGCATCGTAGCCGACCTCAGGGACCAGGGACTGCTCGACAACATCGAGCCATACCAGCTCGCTCTTAGTAAGTGCCAGCGATGCAAGACGCCGGTCGAGCCGCTTGTGTCCACCCAGTGGTTCGTGCGGACCAAGCCGCTCGCCGAACCCGCCATCGAGGTCGTGCGGACAGGCCGGATCCGGTTCGTTCCCGAAAACTGGACGAAGACCTACTTCGAGTGGATGCTCAACATACGCGACTGGTGCATCTCGCGGCAGCTCTGGTGGGGGCACCGCATACCGGCCTGGCATTGCGCCTCCTGCGCCGCCATCACCGTCGCCCGCCACGATCCGGCCTCCTGTGCGCATTGCGGTTCCTCGGAGATCGCGCAAGATCCGGACGTGCTGGATACCTGGTTCAGCTCGGCCCTGTGGCCGTTTTCGACGCTCGGCTGGCCGGATGACACCGAAGATCTGCGCAAGTTCTATCCCACCTCGCTGCTGATCACCGGTTTCGACATCCTCTTTTTCTGGGTGGCGCGGATGATCATGATGGGCCTGGAGTGCGTGGGCGAGGTGCCGTTTCGCGAGGTTTACATCCACGGGCTGGTGCGCGACGCCGAAAAGCAGAAGATGTCTAAGACCAAGGGCAACGTCATCGACCCGCTCGAGGTGACCGAAAAATACGGCACGGATGCCGTGCGGATGGCGTTGCTCCAGGGCGCTGCGCCGGGGACCGACATCGTTCTCACCGAGGAGCGCATGGCGAGCTCGCGCGCCTTCGCCAACAAGATCTGGAACGCCGCGCGGTTCCTGTTTCTGAAGATGGAGTACTCGGCCGTCGAGCCGCAGATCCCGGCGCCGCCCGCCGGGCTTCAGGGGGCGCCGCTCGAGGACCGCTGGATCTTCAGCCGGCTGAACCGGTGCGCCGCCGAGGCCAACCGCGCCATCGCGCAGTACCGCTATCACGAAGTCGCGCAGACGCTCTGGCATTTCTTCTGGCACGAATTCTGCGACTGGTACGTGGAGATCAAGAAGCTCCGCTTCACCGAAAACAGCGGCCTCACCGCCGACTGGCGCCATATGCTGACGGTGTTCGAGGCGGCGCTGCGGCTGCTGCATCCGGCCATGCCGTTTATCACCGAGGAGCTCTGGCAGCGGTTGCGCGCGGGCTCGCCCGACCAGCCCAAGTCGATCGCCCTGGCTGGCTACCCGCAACCGCACGCCGAGTGGGCCGACGCACAGGCTGAGCGCGAAATGGAGCTGCTTCAGCAGATCATCACCTCGGCGCGGAACCTGCGGGCGGAGATGAAGGTCGAGCCCAAGCTTCAACTCGAGGGCGTGCTCTACGGGCGTGACAGCGCCGCCCGCGTCGCCGCGCGCGAGTCCGAGGCGATTCGCAGGCTGGCCGGCGTTATGCTCGAAGTGCGCGAGGGTGAGCCGGCCGAGCGCGGCGGCGCGATCCATTCCACCACCGAGTTCGACCTGATCCTGAAGCTGCCTGCGGCCCAGCTCGAGGCGCGGCGGGCGCGCCTGAAGCGGGAGATCGAGCAGCTCGAAAAGCTCGTGGCGACCTCCCAGGCGCAGCTCGCCGATCAGAGCTTCCTCAACCGCGCCCCGGCGCGCGTCGTCGAGACGCTGCGGGAGAAACTCGCCCAGTACGAGGCGCAGCTCGAGAAAAGCCGCGCCGCGCTGGAGGCGCTCCGTTGACCTTCGACGTTTCGCATCCAGAGGTGCGCGAGGCCGTGCGCCGCGCCCTGGAAGAGGATATCGGCAGCGGCGACATCACCTCCCAGGCCTGCGTTCCGGCCGAGCTCGTCGCCGACGGAGCTTTCTATGCCCGCGAGCGC
The DNA here is from genome assembly GCA_938003835.1 of uncultured Bryobacteraceae bacterium. Lineage (GTDB taxonomy): Bacteria > Acidobacteriota > Terriglobia > Bryobacterales > Bryobacteraceae > CALKXJ01. The sequence goes on from CALKXJ010000015.1 coordinate 15,506, forward strand.
CTGGTCCTGGCCGGTATTGAACTGCTTCCGCTCATCTACCAGCACCGCGGCGGCGTTGAGGAGCTCAGGCTGCTGGCCGCCAGCGGCGACCTGCTGGAGCCCGACCAGCCCGTGGCCCGCGTGCGCGGTCGGGCTCGCACGTTGCTCGAGTGCGAGCGCGTCGCCCTGAATTTCCTTCAGCGGCTGAGCGGCATCGCCACGCTGGCCCGCCGCTATGTGGAGGCGGTTGCCGGCACCGGCTGTCGCATCCTGGATACGCGCAAGACGACGCCGGGCCTGCGGCGCCTGGAAAAGATGGCGGCAGCCGCGGGGGGCGTCACGAACCACCGCATGGGCCTCTGGGACGCCGTGCTGATCAAGAACAATCACATCACCGCCGCCGGAGGCGTCTCCGAAGCCGTGCGCCGGGCGCTTGCGCTCGACCGGCCGGTGGAAGTCGAGGTGCGAACCCGCCAGGAGCTCGAGGAGGCGCTCGCGGCCGGAGCCTCGCGCCTGCTGCTGGACAACCTGACGCCCGGAGAGGCGGCGGAGTGGATCCGCCACATCGGCGGGCGGGCCTCCGTGGAGCTTTCCGGCGGCATTACGCTCGAGACGGTGCGGGCCTACGCCGAGACGGGCGCGGAGTACATCTCCTGCGGGGCGATCACCCACTCGGCGAGGGCCGTGAACCTGAACTTCCGACTGGAATGGACCAATTCACCATCCTGAGACTGGATTGTGTCGGCTCGACGATGGTCGAGGCTCAGGACAAACCCCCGGGGACCGTCATCGTCGCCGAGGAACAGACCGCCGGGCAAGGGCGGATGGGGCGGAGCTGGTATTCGCCCCGCGGCGCCGGTCTGTACTGCTCGATCGTGCTCGAGCCGGCGCAACCGGCGCCGGTGCTGACGCTCGCCCTCGGACTGGCGACCAAGGAGGCCATCGAGCGCACCGCATCGATCGGCTGCGACCTGCGCTGGCCCAACGACGTGCTGATCGCCGAGCGAAAGGTGGCCGGCGTGCTCGTGCAGCTCCAGGAGGACAAAGTCATCGCGGGCATTGGTATCAACGTCAATCACGCGCGATTTCCCGCCGAACTGGCGTCCCTGGCGACCTCGCTCCGGCTCGTCACGGGCGTCGAGTACTCGCGCGAGTTGCTGCTGGCGAATCTGCTGGACTCCGTCGAGTGCTACTGCGAGTTGCTCGAAAGCGAGGGAAGCGCCGTGATTCTCCGTCTGTTCGCCCAGGCTTCCAGCTATGTCTCTGGACGCCGCGTGCTGGTGGACGAGGTCGCCGGCGTCACCGACGGGCTGGATCCGTCGGGATTTCTGTGGATCCGGGCCGACAACGGCCGCCGGCTGCTGGTCCGCGCCGGCAATGTCCGGCCCCGTTGAGGGTCCCTACCCCGTCTTTCTCCGCCAGATACCCTATTCAGGCGATACCGCCTGACCGGCCGCCGGCCCTACGCTGAAAGGGAGGCAGAGACGATGGCGGATTTCTATCAAACCGGAGTGGTGACCACGCTTCATCGGCTGAAGCCGGACAGCGTCGGCCGCCTCGAGCGGGATCTGGAGAGATTCGCTCCGCAGGCGCCTATCGGCCTGGTGTTGCCGGCGCTGGCTTCGGAGTTCGACAGCCCGGCGATGGCGCAGATCGCCGCCGAACTCCGGCAGGTCCGCTACTTGCAACGGATCGTCGTCGCGCTGGGCCGCGCCGGGCGCGAACAATACCTGCGCGCCAGGAGCTTCTTTGAAAACTTCTACACACCGGTGACCATCCTCTGGATGGACAGTGACCGGATCCAGAGCCTGCTCAAGATGCTCGAGGAGCGCGGCCTGTCGGCCGGCCCCGACGGCAAAGGCCGCTCCTGCTGGCTGGCCTACGGCTATCTGCTGGCCCAGGGCGATTGCGACGTCATCGCACTGCACGACTGCGACATCGTCAACTATGACCGCCAGCTTCTGGCGCGGCTGTGCTACCCGGTGGTCCATCCCCACCTGCGCTTTGAATTCTGCAAAGGCTTCTACGCCCGGATCACCGACCGAATGCACGGGCGGGTGACGCGCCTGTTCATGACTCCGCTCATCCGCGCACTCGAGAGCATTGTGCCGGGCAATCCTTTCTTGCGCTATCTCGACAGCTTCCGATACGTCCTGGCGGGCGAGTTCGCCATGAACGCCAGCCTGGCTCGAGTGAACCGGATTCCGGCCGACTGGGGCCTGGAGGTGGGCGTGCTGGCCGAGGTCTTCCGCAACTGCGCGGTGGCGCGCACCTGCCAGGTGGACCTCATGGACAATTACGAGCACAAGCATCAGGCGCTGTCGCCGGAAGATCCTTCCAAGGGTCTGTTCCGCATGTCCACCGACATCGCCAAGAGTCTGTTTCGCACGTTGGCCTCCGAGGGGCTGGCCTTTACCACCGACCACTTCCGCACGCTCGAGGTCCGCTACGTCCGCATGGCGCAGGATACGATCGTCCGCTACTATGCCGATGCGCTGCTCAACGGCCTGAAGTTCGACCGCCACGCCGAAGAGGAGGCGGTGGCAGTCTTCGCCCGAGGGCTGCGCCGAGCGGCCCAGGAGTTTCTCGAGGACCCGCTGGGGCTGCCGCAGATCCCGAACTGGAACCGCGTGCTGGCCGCGATCCCGGAGTTCTTCGACCTGCTTCTCGATGCCGTGGACAAGGACGCCCGCCTGAGCGCCGGCAAGGTGGCATAAGCCAGAGTTGAAAGGAGAGGCAAAGACGGCCCGTGGCCAGCGTCACGCTTCCACATGAGGCCCGCCAGGCGGCCGAGGTCATTCGGCGCGCAGACATCGTGATCGGCATTCCCAGTTACAACAACGGGAGAACGATCGGTCGCGTTGTGCAGGCCGCCTACGCGGGCCTTGCCAAATATTTTCCGCAGTTCAGCTCCGTGGTAATCAACTCCGACGGCGGCTCGACCGACAACACCCGCGAGGCTGTGCTCTCGGCCCGGCTCGAAGATCAGCATCTGCTGCTGCTCAACACGCCGCTGTTTGCCGCCCACCGGCTCTCGTTCCCCTATCACGGCGTGCCGGGCAAGGGCAGCGCCTTTCGGCTCATCTTCCAGCTCGCAGCCAGGCTCGAAGCCAAGGCGGTGGCCGTGGTGGATTCCGATCTGCGCTCCATCACGCCGGAGTGGTTCGATCTGTTGCTGCGGCCGGTCCTGTTTGCCGGCTACGATTTCGTCGCCCCGTACTATCACCGGCACAAGTACGACGGCACGATCACCAACAGCATCGTCTATCCGCTGACGCGGGCGCTTTACGGCTATCGCGTGCGCCAGCCGATCGGCGGCGAATTCGGCCTTTCCACCCGGCTGATCAACCGCTACCTCCAGCGAGACGATTGGGAGACCGACGTCGCCCGATTCGGCATCGACATCTGGATGACGACGATCGCCCTGGCCGAGGGCTTCCGGGTTTGTCAGAGCTTCCTCGGCGCCAAGCTGCACGACGCCAAGGATCCGAGCTCGGACCTGACGGCGATGCTCGAGCAGGTGGTCGGCAGCGTCTTCATGCTGATGCAGGAGTACGAAGACGTCTGGTGGGACCGGGAGGGGAGCCGGCCGGTGGAACTGTTCGGCTTCCGCTACGACGTCGGCCTGGACCCGATCGAGGTCAATGTGGACCGGATGCTCGCCGCTTTCGTTCGCGGCTGCCGCGATCTCGGCGAGATCTGGGCGGCGGCTCTCGAGCCGGAGACCCACGCAGGGATACAGGCGCTCGGACGGCAGGCGGCCGCCGGCGTCCGGGACTTTCACCTGGATGACGAGCTCTGGGCGCGCGTGGTGCTCGACTTCGCTTGCGCGTTCAAGAAGCACCGGGTGGCCGGCGGGCACCTCATCAAGTCACTCACCCCGCTGTATCTGGCGCGCGTGGCCTCCTTTGTCGGCGAGACGCGGACGTTAGTTCCCGACCAGGTTGAGGAAAAGATCGAGCGGCTTTGCCTGACCTTCGAACAGTTGAAACCCTATCTCAGGGCCCACTGGGACGGGCCGGATGCGCGCAACAAGGCTAGCAGGAAGAGCGAGCGCGCCGGTCCTCCCAGGCAGGACAGGGAGGTTTCCCGAAATGATTAATACGCTCCGCGAAATCCTGGAAGCGGCCGTGGACCGCCTGCATCATCAGGTGACCACGTACCTGCCTTCGACGCTTGCCGCCGTCATTCTGCTCCTGGTGAGCTACGTCCTGGCGGCGGCAGCCCGGTGGTTCCTCTACCGGGTCTTTAAGGGCATGACGATCGACAAGTTCCTCCGCCAGAGCGGAGTAGCCTTTCTGCTCGACCGCTCGGGCCGGCTGCGCGCCACGCGACTGGTCGCAGAAACGGTCTACTGGGCGATTCTCATCGGCGGGTTCCTGATCGCCGTCAGCGCCTTTGACACCGACCTGACCAATCAAATGGTGCAGGGCTTTGTGTTCCTTCTCCCGAAGCTGTTCGTCGCCGGCCTGATCCTGCTGGGCGGGGCGTGGCTCAGCCAGTATCTGGGCCGGAGCCTGCTGGTCTGGGCGGTGAACGAAAATCTTCCCTCGCCGCGGCGGCTGGCGGCGGGCTTGCGGATCATCATCATGTTCGTCGCCGTGGTGGTGGCCGCCGACCAGCTCAGCTTCGCCCGCAATGTTTTCCTGGCGGCGTTCATCATTTTGGTGGGTGGAGCCGTGCTGGCCATCAGCCTGGCGGTGGGCATCGCCGGCAGCCAAAGCCTGCGCCGGCTGATCGAAGAAAAGAGGGAGCAGCGGGAGTCCGAGGGCGAGCGGTCCCTGTGGACGCACCTGTAAGGCGGGCCTAGGTGAGCGCCAGGATTGCCGCGTTCCACCCTTCCGGTCCGGGCCGCTCGGTCAGGAGAGCGTGCGGCAGCTCGGAAGCGAGCCGCGCCGCCTGCGCGGACCGGATGATCACCGGCCGATCAACTGCCCGGAGCATCTCCAGGTCGTTCAGCGCATCACCCAAGCCGAGCGTCGTCACCGGCCCGCCGTGTTTCTCGTAAAGCTGCTGTAGCGCCCGCACGGCTCCCGCCTTGTCGGCCGGGCCGGAGGCGTGATGGAAACGCCCGCCGCGGCTCAGCCGCAGCCGGCGCCGCGCGAGCGCCGCTTCGAGTTCAGCCTCGGCAGCCGGATCGAGCAGCTCGAAGGGTTCGTCGAACTCCCTCTGGCGCGCCAGGGCGGCAAGCTCGAGAGAAAGCCCGCAGGCGGCGGCCACTTCCTCGACACTCATCTGGTGGAATCCGCGGATCCGGCATCCAACTTCCCGGGCGGCCGCCACGAGGCCGGCGAGCACCTCCGCGTAAGGGAGGCCCCAAACAAACGCCGAAGAGGTCTCTTCGGGAAAGTACTTGGCCGGCCAATAGGCCGCCGCGCCGTTCTCCACCACGTAAGGGTGCGCGTTGCCGAGCAGGCGCCGCCAGTGCTCGGTCTCCGCCCGCGTCTTGCTGGTCACAAAGATCCACGGAATGCCGCGCTCGCGGAGACGGTCGATGGCGGGACCGGCCGCTTGCCACGCGTAGGTCTCGTGGTCGAGCAGCGTGCCGTCCAGGTCCGTAAAGACAATCTGCATCGTTTGTCTTCAGGCTAGCGCGGGATGGGGCGAAAATGTTCGGTAGGGAGCCGTGCGATGAAATCACGCTCGTGGGTGGTCCTGGCGTCGGGCTTCGGCATCCTCCTGGGCCTGATCTGTCTGCTCGGGCTCGGCGCGGTCCGCCAGGCGAATTCGATCTACGGGGAGATGGTGGACGCCCATGAAGCCTACCTGCGCGCGGAATACCCGCTCCGGGACATCCCCGGTGAGATCTACTTCGCCGACCTTCTCGTTCGGGATTACCTGCTTGATCCCTCGCCGCTTTCCACTGCGGAGTATCGCGGTCAGCTCCGCGCGATCCGGGCCTCTCTCGAACAGCGCCTGGCGCAACTGCCGCGCGAAGGGGCCGAGCAAAAGGACGCGGTGGAAGAGCTCGAACGGGAGATGCACGATTACTGGGAGGCGCTCGAGCCGATGTTCGAATGGACGCCCGCCCAGAAGATGGTGGCGAGCTACCCGTTCTTCCGCAAATATGTGCTGCCCCGGCGCAACGCGGTGGTCGAGCTGGTCCGCGAGGTGGCGGCGCTCAATGCGGCCAACCTGGAGATCCAGCGGCAGCGTCTTCGGCAGAGTCACGAGGCGCTGCGGCGTTTTCTCGTCCGCATGATGCTCTTTGCCCTGAGCGTCGGCCTCGTGGTGGCCGGGCTCAGCACGGCGCGCGTCACGGTGCTCGAGCGGCGCGGCGCCGAGCAGCGGGCCATGATCGAGCACGCCGAAGAGGAGCTCCGGCGCCTATCGCGCACGCTGGTGCGCGCGCAGGAGGACGAGCGGCGCGCCCTCTCCCGCGAGCTTCACGATGCCATCGGCCAGATGCTCACGGCCATGGGGATGACCCTGGCCAATCTGGAGGCCCTGCGCGACGCCCCTCCGGAGCGGTTTCAGGAGGCGCTCGAGGACGCCAAGCGCTTGAACATGGAGGCGCTGCGCACCGTGCGTGATCTGGCGATGGGACTACGCCCGTCGATGCTGGACGACCTCGGCCTGGGGCCGGCGCTCGAATGGCTCGGACGGGACTTCTCGCGGCGGATGAACGTGCCGGTGACAGTGCAGATTGACGGCGCGCTCGACGGCCTGGAAGACGCGCACCGCACCTGCCTGTTCCGCGTGGTTCAGGAGGCGCTTACCAACTGCGCCCGCCACTCGCAAGCCAAAAACGTTCGCGTGACCGTGCATGGAGAGGCGGACCGCGTCTCGATGGCGATCCAGGACGACGGGGTCGGTTTCGAGGCTGAGGCGTCGCAGCGCGGCATCGGCCTGCTCGGCATCGAGGAGCGGGTCCGGGAGCTCAACGGTTCGGTCTCGCTTCAGTCGGCTCCGCACAAGGGCACCGTCCTCAAGGTGGAGCTGCCCCTGCCCGGTGGAAAGCAGGATGGGTAAGATTCGGATTCTGGTGGCCGACGATCACGGGATCGTTCGCCGCGGGTTGCGGCTGCAACTGGAGCAGCACGCGGACTTCGAGGTGGTGGGCGAGGCCGCCGACGGGCTCGAGGCGGTCCGGCTGGCCGAAGAGCTCGCGCCCGACGTGGTGATCATGGACATCGCCATGCCGTCGCTCAACGGCATTGAGGCCACCGCGCAGATTGTCAAACGCAATCCGCGCATTGCGGTCTTGATCCTGAGCATGCACTCCGACGAGACGTATCTGACGCGGGCCCTCACGGCCGGCGCCAGGGGCTACCTGCTCAAGGACACGGCCGACGCGGATCTGGTGCGCGCCGTCGAAGTGGCCGCCTCCGGCAAGCCTTTCTTTTCGCCGGCGATCGCCCAGGCGCTGCTCGAGGATTACATGCGCCAGCTCCAGCAGCGGGGCTTGCACGACTCCTACGAGCTGCTTACCGACCGCGAGAAGCAGATCTTGCAATTGCTGGCCGAGGGCAAGTCGAACAAGGAGGTGGCGGCGCTGCTCAATCTGAGCCCGTACACGGTGGAGACGCACCGCAGCCACCTGATGCAGAAGCTCAACCTGCACAATGCCGCCGAGATCGTCCTCTACGCGGTGCGCAAGAAGATCATCTCCTGACCGGCGGCCGTTGAGGCGCATGCGGCGGCCGACTATACTCAACTCATCTCATGCCCTCGATCGCCCGCCGCCAATTCCTTTCGCTGGCTGCGGCGCCCGCAGCTTTGGGCGCCAGAGAATTCTCACTTCGCGCAGGCCCCTGCCGGCTCACGCTGCTGCCGGACGGCACCCTGGTATCGCTGAGGTTCCGCGACTACGAGCTGGCCGACCCGCGGCTCGGGAACGGCCGGCCCGTCGTCTGCCTGTCCCGAGCCCGGGTGCTGGAATGCCGGGCGCCGCAAGCCGCTTCGGAAAAGGACGGCCGGGTGCGGTTCGAGTACCGTTTCGATGAAGAGCCGCCCAAACTCACCTGCTGCCCCGATCCCGATTTCACCACTTTCTTCCGGCTGGCAGCAGAAGGCATCCCGGAAGAGTTCCATTGCGTCGGCCCGGCCGGCGCTGACCTGACTGCGGGGGAGTCGCGCACCTTCTAAACCGCCTGCCAGGAGGGCGATGCGCGCACGGCAATGGAGGCCTTCTATTTGATCGCGCGGGCCGAAGGCTTTCTCCGGGACGAGACCTTCCGCATCGATCCCGGCGATATGGGTACTCCAAGCCATCCCGGGCACGCCGATCGCGCCATGATGCGACTGGTCTTCGATCCGGCCGCCCGCACGGCGAGCTATCGGAGCGAGCTGGCGTTTCTGACCTCCGACTGCGTCGGCGTACGGACCCTGACGGGGAAAGCCCCGTACGCGCTGGTGGCACACGGCGCTTACCAGCACACCGCCTGCCGCCCGGAAGCCTGGCCCTACGGGCTGTTTCCGAACTTCCGGAACACGCTCTGGTCGTGCAACTGGCATCCGATCAGCCACTGGCACTACAACGAGTACGCCGCACGCACCTTCGACGTTCCGGTCGCCGTCTCCAGTGGCTACGGTGATGACACCGGCGTTTCCGAGATGAGCAGGGAACAGTTTCCGCGTGTTCTCGATCTGTTCGAGGAGCGGGCCCGGCGGCCGATGCGCATCGGCTGGATCGAGGAGGACGCCGCAAGGGTTGACCTACCTCGGGCGTCCGGTCGCCTATCGCTACAGCGTCACCGCTTGAGGAGCCAGACTTCGGCCACCTGGCAGCCGCGGCCGTTGCCGCCCAGTCCCGTCTCCCGTTGCCAGGTGAGCACAAGTTCGCCTTCCCGGATCGCCTCCTTAGGGATGTCGAACTCGAGCGGGCGGAAGGGAACCGGGCGTTCGATCCAGGGGTGAATCTCGACGCCGTTGCCGGACGTGAGCCGGATCTTTGGTTTGACACTGTCACCCGCGTAGACCACCCTCAGGCGGTAGCGCGCCGCCGGGTCCAGATCTTTGTAATGCATGCGAAGCGGCGCATCCCAGAGCGCTTCGGCGTGATGCCACCAGGAGGTCCGCCAGGCCAGGAATCCCTCCTGGAGAGCGAAACCGGTGAGCGCCGACTCGCGGAGCATCGGGTCGCGTTCGAAGCCGGGACCGCGGACCAGGTGCGGCTGGCGCGCCGGGTTGCCCAGATCGTCATAGAAGCCGCCCGGCCCGGGGTTCTCCCAGTTGAGAATCTCGTCGATGGCCCGCAGGCGGCTCTCCTCATCGGCGAGCCTGCGGATCTCGCCGAAACGGTCCTTGAGCCAGATGCGGTTGTTGAGGGGCAGGTCGATGGTGTCGAGGTTCGCGCCCCGGCCGACAGCGATCGCCTGGTAGCGCTCCACGCTCAATTGCATGCGGATGCTCTGGTAGAGCGCCTCGCCGAGTTCGAAGACACGGGCTCGCAGGTCCGGGGCAGGGGGCTCGAGCACGGCGCGGTCGAGCATCCGTTCAGCGGCATCCACGGCCGCGAGCGAACCCATCCGGCGGGCCTCGCGCAACCTTCCCATGGCCGCCCGTTCGAGGGCTATCTCCTGTAAGAGCCGCTCGCGCACATAGGCGTCGTAGTAGGCGCGATAGAGCGCCTGCTGGAAGCGCCAGTTCAGAAGGTCGCGCGGTGAGGCCGAACGCTCGAGCGCGCGGAGGCGGGCGAGCGTGGTCTCCACGGTGGCGTTGGTCGCCAGCGGCCCCCGCCAGTTCTCCTCGAGCGCCAGGAGCGCTTGCGCGAAATCGTCCGTGTAGCGCTCGCCCAGGAAATAGCGGCTGTATTCGCGCAGAATCTCGACGACGTCGGCTTGTGGGTCCCAGCCCAGGCGCGTCCAGACGATCTTGTTGACGTCGTCATTGGCGCCTTCCGAGTAGGTGATGAAACCGATCGCGTGGTCTTGATAGAGCCGAAAGATATGGGCCTGCGCGCGCGGCCGCGGATTGATGACTTCGCGCCCCTGGGTCAAGGCGTAGGCGAGATCCCAATCCGGCACCGGATACTGGCACTGGCGCGTGTGAGTAATATCGGGATAACGCCGGATCGGGTATCTTCGGGGCACTCGCGCGCGCAGCTCCGGTAAGTTGATGCGAACCTGGGGCCCGAAGACGACTCCGGTCAACCAGTCCGGCCCGGTGTCGAGAATGGCGAAGAACTCCTCGAGCCAGGCGGCGGAAAAGCCCTGCGGAGAGACCCACATCTGGGCCCTGGGATGAAAGCGCCGGAGCGTGCGCGCCTGTTTTTCGAGCAGCGCCATGAGCAGCTTCGGCGGCGTGTGGCCCGGATCGCCCCCCGGGACAAAAATCGCGTCGATGCGCGGCAGGCGGCGAAACACCTCGCCCCATTCCCGCAGGGCGAACTCGACGGTCGCCGGGTCGCCATAATCGGCGTCGAGCGCCGGATACCAGATCCAGACGTCCAGGCCGTACTCGTCGAGCAGGCGCGACATGGCCACCATCATTTCCATGGGAGGCAGCGGGAAGTGAGGGCTGTCGGGCGCGTCGTCGGAACGCGGCGGGATGAGCTCCACGGCATTGGCGCCGAAGACGGCCAGATCGCGGATGTATTGCTCCCACATGGCGACATTCCAGCCGTCGTAGGAGTTCGTCTTCGGGCGGTAGCCGAGCTGGTGGCCGCGCAGGGGATATTTTGGCGCGCTGTTGACGTTCAGCTCCGCCGGAACCTCGATCTTCCCAGGCTTCATCCGCAGTGAGCGGAGCAGATGGCCGGCGCCGAACAGCACGCCGCGGGCGTCGTTGCCGGCAATGAGGACAGCGGGGGCGCCTCCGCGCTCGCGCACGCGGATGCGGTAGCCCTCCCGCGCTCCGGCCCATTGCTCCCGCTCGAGCTCGGCGGCGAAATCTCCCGCAAAGCTCTCGGCCGCCTGCCCGATCGCGACGACGGGCGTAGCGCCGGCAGGCCAGGCGTGCGCCCGCGCCCAGCGCACGCCCGTCCGCTTCTCGACCTCTTCGATGAGCATGGTGACAGCCTGGGCTTCCGGCCCGCTCAGCCCGGAGGGCGTCACCACGACGGCGCCGGTCAGCTCAAGCGTGGCAGCCCAAATCCCGGTGGCACAGATCGGGATCAGAAGCGCGGCAATGAGCGGGCGCATGGCGAGATCAACCGAAGGCTTTCGTCTAGACAAACTGATACTTGCCGGGCACGGGCAAGGGCGGCACCGGGATCCTGGCATTCGGGCTCAGATCCTTGGGGAACAGATCCTGTTTCGACATCATGATCTCGTTCCAGGTGATCTCGCGGCCCGAATAGGCGGCCTCGCGGCCCATGATGCAGGTCATCGTGCTTTCCGCCACCTCCATGGCGTGGTTGACGTAGGGGCCGTCGCCGCGGATGGAGTCGACCATGGCGATGTGCTCCTGCATGTAAGGATCGTTACCGCCCTTGGCCATGTCGCGACAGTTCGAGCGGCCCCTGGTGCCGACCACGAGCTCGCTCACATTCGTGTACATGCCGGGTTGCTGCGGATACTGGCGGCAGTGGCTCGACATGATGACGCCGTTCGGATAGACAAACTCCGCACTGATATGGTCGTAGATGTTGCCGTAGATCTCTTCGCGCGGGCGCCAGGCGCAGCCGCCGCTGGCACGCACCTTCACCGGGTGCATCCCCATCACCCAGTTGCAGACGTCGATGTTGTGCAGGTGCTGCTCGACGATCTGGTCGCCGCAGATCCACACGAAGGAGTACCAGGCCCGGTGCTGGAATTCCATGTCGGTCCACTTCGGATCGCGCGCCTTCACCTGGATGACCGGAGTGCCGATCCAGTAGGCGTAACAGGCGACGATGTCGCCGATAGCGCCGCTTTTGATCTTTTCAATGGTCTCCACGTAGGGTTTCTGAAACCGCCGCTGGGCGCCGGAGACCACCGTCAGGCGGAGCTCTTCGGACTTGCGCGCGGCAGCCATGAAGCGGCGCACGCCGACGGGGTCGGTGCCGAACGGTTTTTCGCAGAAGACGTGCTTCTTGGCCTCGACGGCGGCTTCGAAATGAGCCGGACGGTAGCCGGGAGGCGTGCACAACAGCACGATGTCGATCTCGGTGGCGAGCAGCTTCCTGTAGCCATCGAGTCCGACAAAGCGCATGTCGGGAGCGACGTTGATCCGCGCCGGGATCGAGGCGCGCAGTTCCTCCTCGGTGAGCCGGTGGGGCTTTCCGTTGCGGATGACTTCGGCCCCCACGTAACGCGACAGGCGCATCTCGCCCTCGCGCAGGCTGCGGAGCGAGCGCTCGAGTTTATCCTCAAAAACGTCGGCCATCGCCACGAGCTCGACGTTTTCCGTGCCGGCCAGCAGATCAATGACAGCCTGAGTGCCGCGGCCGCCGCAGCCAACCAGACCGGCCTTGAGCCGTGCCTTGCCCTGCCCCCGCACCAGGTGCGGCTTGATGATGGTGAAGGCGGCCGGAGCAGCCACCGAGGATTTACCGAGGAAAGATCGTCTGGATAGACCGCCAGCATTCACTGTCACGAAAACCTCCCGTAACATCTTACAGGAGAGGGGGCCAAAGTCCGCTTCGATGGTTGAATCGAGGCAGATGGCGAGACGGACCACGCGCCGGAGGGGCAAAGGGCGCCTGGAAGAAGCGCTGGCGGCGCTGATTCAGAGTGCGGCAGCCTTCCTTGCCCATCTCAGCCGGATGGACGAGCGGTTCGCCGAGATCGATGAGCGGTTTGTTCAGATCGACGAACGCTTCGCCCGCATCGAAGCCGAGCTCGAGGCCATCAAGGCCATCCTCCTACGTCACGAGCCGATGCTCCAGAATCTGCCCGAGACGATCCGGCAAAAGATCGGCTTCAAGCGGTCTGAGAGCCACCGCGCGCCCTCACCCGATCCTCTTGGCGATACCGCGGCCTCTCCGAAAGAAGAACCGCGCCGAGCGAGGCGGCCAGGCAGAGCCAGGCAAACCAGTCGCCGTAGCGCGTGTAGGGTGTCGTCGCGGTCTCATAGTCGAAATACAGCCGGCCGGCCAGCCGCTCGAAGGGCTCGAGCTGTCGCCGAATCCGCCCCAGCGGGTCGATCGAACAGGTGATGCCGTTGTTGGTGGCGCGCAGCAGCCAGCGCCGGTTCTCGGCGGCGCGCATGCGGGCGATCAGCAGGTGCTGCTCGCGGGCGGCGCTCGTGCCGAAGTAGCCGTCGTTGGAGAGATTCACGAATACTTCCGCTCCGGCCGCGGCGAAGCGGCGCACCAGGTGCGGGAAGGCCGACTCGTAGCAGATGAACGCGCCGAGGCGGTGCTCTCCCAGATGGGAAATCACGATCTCGCGGCCCGGGGCGAAATCGCCGGCTTCGCGGGTGATCCGGTTCACCCAGCCGAAGAATGGCGGGACGAACTCGCCGAACGGGACCAGATAGATCTTGTCGTAGCGGCTTACGGGCTCGCCTGACGGCGAAACCAGTTGCGCCGAGTTGAGCGGGGCTCCCTCGGGCGTGAAGGACACCGTGCCGAACAGGAACCAGGCCTCGGCGGCGCGCGCCAGAAGCTGAGCCTGCCGGCGGAACTCGGCATCCTGCTCGTAGTAGAGCGGCAGCGGTACTTCCGGCCAGATAATCAGCCGTGCCGGGGGCTGATCCGGTGCGAGCGCCGCCTGAAGAGATAGCCGGGCCAGCTCGTCGCGCGTGGCGGCCACCGAGTCGGCCGTGAAATCTTCGTCCATCGGCACGTTCGATTGCACTACCACCGCGTGCTCGCGTCCCGGGCCTGAGTCGGGCAGCGCCGGTAGCAGTGGAATGACGAGGAGCAGGGCGAGCCACCCCAACCGGCGCCGGGGACGGCGCAAGAGGACGGAGGCCATCGCCACGTTGAGCATCGCCAGCACGAACGACAGCCCGTAAACGCCGACGAGCGGGGCCAGTCGCATCGGCAGGCCCATGTTGATGCCGGCGTTGCCCAGCGCCAGCCAGGCGAAACCCAGCGGGCCGTGAGTTCGCTCGATGCCGACCCAGAGAGCGGCGACTGCCGGAATGGCATACGGCTGATCGAGGAGATAGCCCGCCAGCCAAGTGAAGGCCGCCAGATGCAGACTCTTGGCCAGACAAAACAGCGCGAACGCGCCCCAACTCCCTGCCAGGCCCATGTTGCCGTGGTATTCGAGCACGAACTGGATCCAGTAGCAGGCACCCGCCCAGTAAACGATGCCCGCCACGACTCCGAGCAGGACCCGGCGCCAGGAACTGGGCTCGCGGCCCGCCGCGACCAGCAGCGGGGCGAGGGCCACCGCAGCCAGCCAGTCGATATCGAAACGCGGGAAGGCGACCACCAGCAACAAGCCGCTCAGAATCGCTAGCAGGAGGTTCGACATCAAGGCCCGAAGAGACCCAAGATTGTCTCACATCCGAGGCCGGCCGGGGTCAAAGGGCCTGCCAGACGCGCTCGGCCATATAGGAGCTGCGGACCAGCGGTCCGCTGAAAACCTCGCGGAAACCAAGCGCCAGACCGAAAGTGCGCCAGGCAGCAAAGCGCTCCGGCGGTACATACTCGACGACGGGAAGATTGCGCCGCGTCGGTTGCAGGTACTGCCCGATGGTGACGATATCCACCTGGGCCCGGCGCAGGTCCTCGAGCACCTGCTCGACCTCCGCAGGCTCCTCACCCAATCCCACCATCAACCCGCTCTTGGTGAGCGTCTCGGGACGGAATTTCCGGGCGAAGGCGAGCAAATCGAGCGACCGGCGGTAATCGGCTTGCGGTCGCACGCGCCGGTAGAGGCGCGGCACAGTTTCCACATTGTGATTGAAGACGTCGGGCGCGGCTTCAAGCACCACCTGCAAGGAGTCGGCCTGACCGCAGAAATCGGGTACGAGCACTTCAATGCGGGCATCCGGCAGCGCCGCGCGAACCTCGCGAATCGTGCGCGCGAAGTGCCCTGCGCCCCCGTCCGGCAGGTCGTCCCGGTTGACGCTGGTGATGACGACATATCGAAGGCGCATCTGGCGGGCCATGCGCGCCACGTTGGCCGGCTCCTCCGGATCGAGCGGAAACTGCTGCCTACCGGGAGCGCCTTTCGGAACCGCGCAGAAGCCGCAGCCGCGCGTGCAGAGATTCCCCAGAATCATGAAGGTCGCCGTGCCGCGGTGAAAGCATTCGTGGATGTTGGGGCAGCGCGCGGACTCACACACCGTGTGGAGCCGAAGGCGGCGGAGACCGTTCTTGAGTTGCGTGACCGATTCGAAGTGGGTCTCGGGTCGGCGAAGCCAGCCCGGCAGCCGCGGGCGGGCTGGGCCGGCGCCGATCCGGACGAGCGAACCCCCGTCCATCCTACAGGCGCCGCGTGAAAGGCTTCATCCCCATCTGTTGCAGGGCCGTCCGCGTCTTGGCCAGAGATTCCTGGTCCGGGAACGGCCCCACCAGCACCCGCAACAGGTCCTGCCCCGGCACGGGGCCGAGCACCACCGAATAGCCTTTCTTGGCAAGTTGCTCTTTGAGCGCTTCCGCCTCGGCACGTGTGGTCGCGGCCACCTGGAGATACACTTTGCCAGGTTCGGGTTCGGGAGCAGCCGCGACAGGCTTGGGAGCGGGCTCCGGTTTGGCCACCGGCGGCTTGACAGCGCCGGCCACCGGGGCCTGCACCGGCCTGGTTTCTTTCGGTGCCGCCGGAGGGCTGACCTCCGTCCGGGGGGTTTCCAGCTCCCCCGAGATTGGAGGAACGGCTGCCGCCCGTGCGGGTGTCGCGCCGTGATCCGGCGGGACGATCGGCGGCTGGCTCGCCGGCTCTGCCGGGCCGACTGCCGAGTTGCGCCCGACGATATAACCCATGGCAAAAAAGATCCCAAGCAGCACGACCACGACGAAGAACACGCTCAGAAGCTGCTTGTTGCCTAGGACGAGTTCAAGCTCGCCATCGCTGGTTCGTGGCATATTGGCGCCTTCTCGCTCTCTTAAGCAGACTTCT
The DNA here is from genome assembly GCA_938003835.1 of uncultured Bryobacteraceae bacterium. Taxonomy (GTDB): domain Bacteria; phylum Acidobacteriota; class Terriglobia; order Bryobacterales; family Bryobacteraceae; genus CALKXJ01. The sequence goes on from CALKXJ010000015.1 coordinate 31,366, forward strand.
CGTCTGCGCCCTCGGTACTCGTAGTCTTAGTACCCTCCGCTGGGTTAATCTCTCCCGCCGGTTTCGCGGACCCCTGCTGCGCGTAGCGATCGAGGATAGAGCGGACGCCGGAGAAGATGTCGATGGGAACCGGAAAGATCACGGTCGTGTTCTTCTCCGAGCCGATCTCGATCAGCGTTTGCAGGTAGCGCAACTGGATGGCGGCCGGCTGGGTCTGGATCATCTGTGCCGCCAGGGTCAGCTTCTCGGCGGCCGTGTATTCGCCCTCGGCGTGGATGATCTTGGCGCGCCGCTCCCGCTCGGCCTCGGCCTGGCGGGCGATCGCGCGGATCATCATATCGGGCAGGTCCACCTGCTTGACCTCGACCATCGTGACTTTGACGCCCCACGGCCCGGTGTGCTTGTCCAGGACCGACTGGAGCCGCACGTTGAGCTTCTCGCGCTGGCTGAGCAGTTCGTCGAGCTCCACCTCGCCCAGCACGCTGCGCAGCGTGGTCTGGGCAAGTTGCGAAGTGGCGTAGAGGTAGTTCTGGACCTCCACGATCGCCTTGTTCGGATCGATGACCCGGAAATAGATGACCGCATTCACCTTCACGGTCACGTTGTCTTTGGTCACCAGGTCTTGCGGCGGCACTTCCATGGTCTCGATGCGCAGCGAAACGCGCACCATGCGGTCGATCGGCGCGAAGACCAGGATGATGCCCGGTCCTTTGGGCTTGGGCAGCATGCGGCCCAGGCGGAAGATCACTCCCCGTTCGTACTCCCGCAGGATCTTGATCGACGAGAGCAGGTAAAGAACGACGATGACGAGCGCGATGGTCGGAACATCAGCCATGGGAACCTCCGGAGTCTGACTCGACAGGTTCGACGCGGACGGTGAGGCCGTCGACGTCAGTGACGCGGACACGGGCGCCGGCCGGGATCGGTTTCGAGGCGACGGCGTCCCAGAACTCTCCGTGAATGAAGACGCGGCCTTCAGGTGCGATCGCCGAGTGAGCGATGCCGCACTCGCCGATCATGCCCGCCGCGCCGGTGGCGACTTTCGCCGAGCGCGCCCGGATGACCAGGGCGAGCAGGAAAACGGTGATGAGGGCGAACGGCAGCGTGACGCCGAGCGCGGTGCTGAACCGGATGCGGATCTCGGGCGGCCCCTCCACGAGCAGCATCGCGCCGAGGATCATCGCCACCGCGCCACCGACACCCAGGATGCCGTGCGAGGCGAAGTTGGCCTCGAGGATAAACAGCGCGACCGCGAGCACCAGCAGCGCCACGCCGATCCAGTTGATCGGCAGCACGGAGAGCGCCGACAGGCCGAGCAGCAGCAGGATACCGCCCGCCACGCCGGGCACGATCAACCCCGGGGAGGAAAACTCAATGTAGACGCCGAGCGCGCCGAGCACCAGCAGGATGAAGGCGATGTTCGGGTCGGAGATCGCCGACACCAGCCGCTCCCGGGTGTTCTTCTGGTATTCGACCACTTCGGGCATGACCAGCCGCAGCGTCTGCCGCGTGCCGTCGAACCGGGTGATCTCGCGCCCGTTGAGTTTCTCGAACAGCTCGCGTTCGTTGGCCGCGACGATCTCGATGAGGCGGTTCTCAAGCGCCTCCTTTTCCGTGAACGCCTTGGCCTCCAGCACCGCCTTTTCGGCGAGTTCGGCGTTGCGGGCGCGCTTTTGGACGATGGTGCGCAGCGCGGCCGCCGCATCGTTCTCCGCCTTGCGCCGCAGCACCGGGTCCATCTGCTCGCCGAGCAGAACGGGCGAGGCGGCGCCGGTGTTGGTGCCGGGCGCCATGGCGCCGACGTCGGCCGCCTGGAGGATGAAAAAACCGGCGGAGGCGGCCCGGCCGCCGCTCGGCGTGACGTAGGCGACGACCGGCACCGGCGAGGCGATGATCTTCTCCACCAGTTGGCGCGTCGCCTCGAGCAGGCCGCCCGGCGTATTCAGGCGGATGAGGATTAGGGCAGCATCTTCCCGGCGGGCCTGCTCGATGGTCTTGCCGACGATCTCGACGGTGATGGGGTGGATGACGTTGTCGATGGTGACGGCAATGACCCTGGAGTCGGCGCGCGCACCTGCGGCCAGAAGGGTGAAGGCGACAGCCAGCCGGATGGGGTGCGCCAGAGACATTTCCACCCTCACTATAGCACTGAAACTGGGCGGGAAGGGGCCTTCATTAAATCAGAATCCGGCCGTTTTGTTCCGCCCGCACCCCCTCTGCTACCATGCTCGACAGGATGCGACCTGTCGTTCAAATCTCGCTCGATCTGACCGAGATCGGCGAGGCCATCCGGACGGCCGAGATGGCGCTACGCGCCGGGGTGGACTGGCTGGAGGCCGGCACGCCCCTGATTCTCGCCGAGGGGCTGCGCGGTGTCCGCGCGCTCCGGGAGCGCTTCCCCTCGACCCCGATCGTCGCCGATTTGAAGACCATGGACGGCGGCTATCTCGAGACCGAGATGATGGCCAAAGCCGGCGCCAATCTGGTGGTTGTCATGGCCCGTGCGCACGAGGAAACGATTCGGGCGGTGGTGAAGGCCGGCCATGATTTTGGCATTCAGGTCATGGGCGACAACCTCGCTAGTGAGGATATGGTGGCGGCGGCCCGGCGCCTGGAAGAGCTCGGTTGCGACTATATCGTCCATCACGTCGGGTATGACGAGCGGCGCGGCCTGGCCGCCCGGGGCTTGCCGGTTCCCAGCCCGCTCGACCGCCTGCGCGAGGTGGTCGCGGCGGTGAGCGTTCCGGTCCAGGCCGTGGGCGGCCTCTCGATCGATCAGGCCGTTCGCACCCCCGAGTACGGCGCACCGCTCGTGGTCATCGGCGCGCCTCTGGTGATCGACTCGGAAGCCTTTCGGACCGCCTCGGGCCATGTCGAAGAGTCGCTCCGGCTCGTCTGCGAGAAGGTGCACGCCTACGGCGACGTGCCGGTGAAAAAGGAGCGCTGATGCCGAAGCTGGCTGCTTTCCCGAAGCTCTACCTGGACCGGTTGTGCGTCGACGGCACCATGAGCGTCCGCGAGTGGATCGAGATCGGCGCTTCGCTCGGTGTCGACGGCCTGGAGTTCTACGCCGGCTTCCTGCGTCTCCATTGCGCCGAAGCCCGCCGGATGGCGGCCGACTACGGCCTGGAAATCCCGATGCTGTGCTGCTCGCCGGACTTCACTCATCCGGACCCTCAGTTCCGGCGCCGTCAGATCGAGCAGGAAAAACGTTGGATCGATATGACCGCCGAGCTTGGCGGGCGCTACTGCCGCGTGCTCTCGGGCCAGCGGCGACCCGAGGTCACCCGCGAAGATGGTTTGCGGTACGCTGCCGAATCGATCGAGGCTTGCCTGGAGCACGCGGCGCGTGCCGGCGTGACCCTGGTGCTCGAGAACCATTACAAGGACAACTATTGGCAGTACCCGGAGTTTGCGCAGAAGATGGACGTCTTCTGCGAGCTGGTCGAAAGGATCCACTCCCCCTGGTTCGGCGTCAACTATGACCCGAGTAACACGCTGCTGGCAGGCGAAGATCCGCTCGAGCTGCTGCGCCGGGTCAAACACCGCGTGGTGACCATGCATGCCTCCGACCGCTATCTGGCCGAAGGGACGCTCGAAGAGCTGCGCCAGGAAGAGAACAGCGTCGGCTACGCCCGGCGGCTGCGCCATGGAGCGATCGGCGAGGGACTCAACGACTACGACGCCATCTTCGGAGAGCTGGCCGGCGCAGGCTTCGACGGCTGGGTGAGCATCGAGGACGGCGTGGACGGCCTCGAGCAGATGCACCGGAGCGTGCGGTTTCTGCGGGAGAAGTTCGCCATCTACTGGCCCTCAAATCGGGGACAGTATACTCAATCCCCAATTTGAGCCTAGCCTGACGGCAACTACTTCTCGCCCGGCGGGCGGTAGAACATCGCGATCGCCTCGATCTCCACCAGCAGATCCGGCCGGCAGAGCTTGGCTTCGATGCCGGTGGAGGCCGGGAACGGATCGAGCCCCTGCTCTTTGTAAAAGCGCATCCGCTCCTCGTTGAACTCCTTGTAGTCCCGGTCGATGTCGCGCAGGTAGCAGGTGGTGCGCACGACATCTTTCCACGTGGCGCCTTCGGACTCGAGCAGCTTGGTGATGTTGAGGAAGGTCCGCCGGCATTGCGCCCGGAAATCTCCAACATGGGCGGTCTTGCCGTGCTCATCGACGCTGGCGGTTCCCGAGATGAAGAGAATGACCAGACCGTTGATATCGACGCGGATGCCTCGCGAGAAGGCGCTGCCATAGCTGGGCGCTTCGTTGAGCACCTCCGGGGCATGGATCGCGCGTTTCTGAAGGGTCCCGCCCTGAATCTTGTTTAGGAGCTCGTCGAATGCCAGCATCAGGTGCCTCTTTGCTATTCTCGCACGAGGCCGCTCGGACGACCCCCGCCGGAGAATCAGACCTGATGACATTATATTCCGACTCGCCCGCCATCGGCGCAGTGTCTCATTTCGAGTCGCCCTCCAGCCGAACGACGGCGTAGACGGCAACGGACGGCACGCGGAAGTGCGCCACGCCCTGCCGAACCGAGAGATCGAGCTCGCGGGGACCGGCCTGCTCCGGGCTTTCGATCACCACCCGGCTCACAGCGACATCCCTGGGAAGCCGCCAAGCCACGTGGAGGTTTTCCGCCGGCCGCGAGTGATTGTAATTGACGAGGTGCAGCAGCAGGCGCCCCGTCGCTCGCTGCCGCACCACCTCGACGGCCAGCGAAGCCGGCGCATTGTGCACGGGGCGGTGCGCTCCGGCCCACAGGACCGCCTCGATGAGATCAGAACCGTTGCGAGGCAACTTCCAGTACTCACTGCCGAATGCGTAGCTCATCTGCGCCGGCGGCGGCTCGGCGGCAGGCTCGATGCGGGGGATGTAGACCACGCGGCCCGCTCCGTGCTGGCGCCGCAGCGGTGCGTTCGGCGTCCCGGGCGGTGGCGGACGGTCCAGACCGAACAACTCGGCGAGACCGAAACGGCTGCGTTCCAGCAGCCAGTCGGTGTAAAGCGAGCTGGCGCCGGTGGCCACCAGCCCACCGCCCTGCGACACAAAGGCGCGGATCTGATCGAGCGCGAGATCGCTCAGGGCGTCCTGATTGGCCAGCACCAGCACCCGGTACCGGCGCAGGTCGGCGAGATGCCGATCAAAGACGATATCGAACGGGATCTGATTCTGGATCAGCGCCTGCTCGAACAGGATGGCGCCGGGGATGGCCGAAGCGGGGCGAAACTCCGTCGACGGGAGGGAGCGCAGCACGGCGACCTCCGGCACCGGTACGGTGTCTTTGAGCATCGCTCGGTGGGAGAGGAAAAAGTCGATATATAGCCGCGCGTGAGCAGACAACCGGATGCCCCCGGGGGCCACATCGCCCACCATGCCGATGTTCATATCGTTGAACGCCATGGCTTCGGCAATCCGCAGGTGCGCAGGGCTTAGCTCCTCGGGTGGGCCATAGCGGCCGCCCGTGTAGACGAACACGGACTTGCCCATGATCCGCGCCGCCTTGAAGGCACGGATCTTCGAGATGAGCCTGCCGTCATCGGTCCAGCGCGCATCATGCGGGTCTTCCGACCAGACAATGTCCCCGTGCTCGAGCAGCTGCGCCGCGTCCACCCCGCGGGTGAAGCCGCGATTGGTCGCCAGGTCCAGGTTTGGGTTTCCTTCGAGGGCGACCTCGGGGTTCAGCGCGTACAAGTAGGCGTCGTAAGCGGCGAAGTTCCGGGCGACCTGCTCCATGCGGAACAGGGCCCACTCCTGCATCAGCGGGTTCACCAGCGAGGGGAGTCGGATCGGCGGCCCCTCGATGTGGTCGAACGGCGGCGGACCGAGACCCTCGAGAGGTTCGAAGCCGAAGCGCGGCGCCCGTTGCCCGGGCGGATAGCGCCGCTCGAGGAACTTCCGGAACAGATCCCGGCAATAGGTGCACCGGCAGGAGTATGGCTCGGCCCACGCCTCCATCTGATCGAAGTGAATCAGATCCAGCTTGAGATCACGCACGCCGAGCTCAAGCACGCGAAGGATGAAGTCGTGGTAGCCCGGGTTGTTGCGGCAGGCCACATATCGGAAGGTCTGCTGAATGTTGTGGCCGTAGTAGAACGGCCGGCCCCACTCGTCCACCTGCACCCAGTCCCTGGCCTCGGGCTGTTCCCGAAAGAAGGTTTCATACATCATCGTGGCGCCGACGTAACCTCCGACGCGGACGCCGTGCCGGTGGGCGAATTCGACGAAGCGGCGCGTGGCGGCGATGTCCTCGGCCTCGGTCTTCAGACCGAAACCTTTATGCAGGTTGGTGATCACCAGATTGACCCCCGCCTCGGCCAGCCCGCGCGCCGCCTGCTCGGTCCGCTCGAGCGGCCAGTTCTCCTCGTCGGCCACGGGATGGCCGCCCCGCCGGCGGATGAAAGTGAGAGGCTCCCAGTTACCCGCCATGACGATGCCCTCTTTCACCCAGGTGGGCCGGGCGTCCGCCGGCCGCGACGGCGGCTGCCTGCGCGTCTCCACCACCCGCGGTCCGCAGGCGGCCAGCAACAGAAAAATGACGGCGAGACTCCTCACGCGTGTTCCTCCGCTGCCTTCGAACTCCCTCAGAAGGAGTACTTCAGAGCAAACTGGAGGATGCGCGGGTCGAAGGCCGAGGTGATGCGGCCGAAGATCGTCGAGGTGACCGTCGCCGCCGGCGCGCCGAAGTTGGCCCGGTTGGGCAGGTTGAAAAACTCGGCGCGGAAATCGATGCGGTGCGGCTCGCGCAGCAGAAACGACTTAGCGAGGCTCACATCGAAGTTGGCGAAGCCCGGCGCTCGCAACGCATTGCGTCCGGTATTGCCGTTGGTGCCCACGGCGTTCAGCGTGAAAGCGGCCGGATTGAAGTACCTCAGCAGCCATTCCTGCTTCGGTCGATCCGCGGGCAGGCGCCAGTCGGCCACCTGGTCAGCCCGGTCGCCCGAAAGGCCATTGAAGTTGTTGTCGATTCCGGAGAATACGGTGAAGGGGAAGCCGTCGCGCACCAGCACGATGCCGCTGAGGCTCCAGCCCGCCAGCGCATGGCGGCCCAGCACGCCCAGCCCCTCGGGCGAGGGGATCTGCCAGACAAAAGAGCCCACCACCTGGCGGTGTATGTCGTAATTCGATAGCCCGCGGTCAGCAAACGGATTCGAAGTCGAATAGTTCCCCGTCCAGAAGACCGACTCCGAGCTCTGGTCGATCGACTTGGCCAGGCGGAAGCCGGCGATGAAGGATAGACCCCGGCTCATGCGCTTCTCCGCCTGCACGAGCATCGAGTGGTAGATCGAGGTGCCCGGGCTCTGGCCGAGCGAGACCGTGGTGAACTCCTTCATCGGCCGCCGCTGGTTGGTGTTGGCCAGAGTGGACTGGCCGGGGATATAGACGGCCTCGTTGGCCTCGACGCCCGCCGTCAGGTGATAAGATTGCGAGCCGGCGTAACTCAGGCGCAGAAGCGTGGAAGCCGGAAGCTGGTGCTCGATGGTCACATTCCACTGCTGCGTGGCCGGATAGGTGAAGCCCTTGGGGTCCCAAGCCACGACCGACATCGGCAGGAAGAAGGTCTGGTCGCGCGGCGGCGGGAAAGGCGTCGGGAACGGATTGCGATAACCGCGGAACGGATCGCCGAGCGAGGCCGGGAAGTTGATATCGACACCCTGGTTGAAGGGCGGCGAAATCAACTGGCCGTTGTAAGCATTGGCGGTGGGCTGATCGTGGTAAAGCCCGTAACCCAGCCGGAGGCTCGTGCGGCCGTTTCCGAACAGGTCGATCGCCAGGCCCAAGCGCGGATCGAAGAGGCCGTAGTAAGCTTCGATGCCCCGCTCAGGCACTCCCGGATCGCCCGGCACGAAGATGCCCGGCGGGAGGTTGATGAACTGATTCGAACGCGTCCCGGCCGCGTAGGCGGCGCGGTCAAAGATCTTTACCTGGTTACGCTGGTCTTTCCACGGCTCCCAGGCCATCCAGCGCACGCCCAGGTTCAGGTGCACTCGGCGCGTGAGTTTCCACACGTCGTTCACATAGAAGCCGGGAACGTTGCGCCGCAGCGAGTTATAAAGCGGCGCGTTCTGCTGGTATCGGCTCGGCCGGCCCAGGAAGAAGTCGACCAGATTGTTGCCCGAACGCTGTCCTGCGAAGGCGAACTGCCCGCCGGAGAGATAGTCCTGATCGAGGATGTTGTGCTCCCGGATCAGCTCACCCCCGAACTCAAGCGTGTGGTTACCCTGAATCCACGTCCAGTTGGTGTTCAGGTTGTACTGATTCCGGGGCACGCGGTAGATTCCGGAGTAACTGATTGAGAAGTAATTGGTGATGGACAGGCCGAGGGCGGTTCCGGAGCCTCCCACCACCATGTTGGTGATGTTGGCGCCCAGGCCGGTCCAGCCGGGCAGGTCCGGGCCGATCCGCGTCATGTAGATCCGCGAAACGCCGGCGGCGAAGTTGGCGCCGAGCGTGGGCGAAAGCACCCAGTTCGCATTCACGGTTCCGGACTGGCTCCGCCAGTTGCGTCCGACCGTGGCCGTCAGCCAGTTCGAGCGGTCCGTCGGGTTCGGCTCGTCGAGCTCGTCGAACAGGTAGCGGCCATAGACGCGAAGGTTGTCGTGGAAGGTGTGATCGAGGCGCGTCACCCACTGGCCGGCATCCTGGCGCACGCGCCGGCTGAAATAGACCAGCCCCGTGGCCGGATCCCCGTTCGGCACGTTCGCCAGAATCTTCATCGCGATCGGATCGAAGCGCGCGGTCGGAATCTGGTTGCCCGCGAAGGGCTGGTTGGTGTCCGGATCACGGAGCTGCGTGCGGATCGCCGAAAAGTCGCCGGTGCGCTGCGCCGCCGTGGGCACGATGGCCGTGCTCGTCGTCGGCAGCGCGCGTATGTTCGAACCTTGCCAGGAGAGGAAGTAGAACGTCTTGTTGCGCACCACCGGGCCGCCGACGGTGAACCCGTACTGGTGCCGCTTCAGGCCGTCGTCGCGGCGGGCGAAGAAGTTCCGCGCGTTGAGGGCGTGGTTGCGCGTGAAATAAAACAAGGTTCCGTGCAGCTCGTTGGTGCCGCTCCGGGTGACGGCGTTGACAACGCCCCCGCCCCGCCCGCCGAACTTGGCGTTATAGGAGTTGGTCTGGAAGCTGAACTCCTGAATGGCGTCGGGATTGGGGAAAACGTTGGCGATTTGCGTGTAGGGATCCTCGTTGCTGGTGCCGTCCAGATAGAAGGCCGCCGAATTGGCGTGACCGCCGGCGACCGAGACGCGCTGCTCGAGCGCCTCCGGCCGGCTGGCCGCCTGCGCGTAAATGCCGCCGCTCGGCACGACGTTGACATCGGGCGCCAGCGTCAGAAGCTGAAGGACGTTTCGGCCGTTGAGCGGCAGCTCCTTGATGATCTGCGGCGTGATGGTGGTGGTGAGCGTCTGCGTGCGCACGTCCACCAGCGCCGCCTCTCCCGTCACCGTCACCGCTTCCACCTGCGTGCCGACCGTGAGCGTGAGCTGAAGCGTGGCGGACTGGTCCACCTGGAGCTGGAGGCCCTCTTGAATGAGCGTCTGGAATCCTTCCTTCTCCACTCTCACCTGATAGGGGCCGGGCGCGAGGTTCGGCAATACGAACAGGCCCACTTCGTTCGTCACGGTGCTGCTCGTCTGGCCCGTGGCCGTCTGGATCGCGCTGACCCGCGCGCCGGGGATCATGGCACCGGTCGCGTCGGTTACAGTTCCGGACAACGTCGCCGAACTGCGCTGGGCGAGGCCGAGCGCGGGGCAAAACAGGACAAGTATGAGCAAGCAACGACTGGCCATTTGCTTTCTCTCGGTTATTTGTGTAAGAGACTCCCGGCCCCTGGCCGGGCATCTCTGTTCTTAACGTATCAAACGGATCGCGATGGACTTCACCGTCGATGGCCGTCTTCGCCGTGCGCCGTCACCGGAGTGTGCACGTGATAGTGACCACGGCGGTGCAGCTCGTTGTGAAGCCGGCGGTAGACCGACGTCAGCCGAAGGCGGATGCGCCGGTAGATCTCGTCCTCCGCGCGCGTGCCCACCGTGTCGATGTAGGCCAGGGCTCCTTCGATCTGCTCGAGCATGGTGACGGCGTCCGGCGCCGAGAAAAACTCCGATCCTGCCACGCGCACGAAGACGGGTGAGGAATGGGCAGCGATCATTTCGGGCCGGCCCGCTTGGTGGCCCCGGACCAGCAGCGCCAGCCACGCGCTCGCCTGGAGGCGGACGGTGAAGTGACCGGCGTCCTGCCCGGGTTCTACCGCCCGGCTCTCGCGAATCTCGCCATTGACCACCAGCTCGAGTCGCGTCATCGGTACCGTGACGCTGGCCAGCTCGTAGTGAACGGCCACCCCTCCGCCGCCCGCCGGCATCTCGATCTCACCGCCCGGAGGCTTGCCCTCGACCGTGAACTCCATGAGCGGCCCGTAGGTGACGAAAGTGCGGAGCGCCCGCACGGCCTCGAGCCAGGTCTCGTAGGTGAATGCGGCGCCGTCGGCGATTCTCGCGTACGTGCGCACGGTTCCCACCGCGGTCGTCGCCGACATCTTGTCCGTGCCGCCGACGGCGGCGATGCGGTGGCCGCAGTTCAGGTAACGGTAGTAGTCGGACAGCGAATAGGGATCGATGCCCGCGTAGAGGTTTCCCCAGGAAGTCATCTCGACGGCGTCGATCAGGCCGGCGATGAGCCCGGCGGCATTTTCGCAGCGGGGATTGGGGAAGTGCGGCAGCACCGAGATGCCGCCTTGCGCCCGGCACCGCTCGGCCCACTCCATCAGCAGGATCTCGACGGCGTCACCGAGCGCCGATTCGTCCGGGCCTCCGGAGCACATCGGCGCAATGAGACGGCCTTTGTAGCCGAGCAGCGAGATGTGCCCCAGCACGTGCTGGCGATTCTCGGTGCCGACCCTCACCAACCACTCGCCGTCGCCGCCCGATTCCTTCGCCCCGAACGTTGTCCTGCCGTCGAAGTCGCCGACGTTGGTCATCAGCTCGCCCCACTGGCTGGCGAGCAGGTTGACGACGTTGACGCCTTCGGCCGCGCCCTCGAGCAGCGCCGTGGGCGGCGAAAGGAAATGGACATGGGTGTCCGCCGTCACCCACCCGCGCTCGCGCCACGGAAGCACCTTTTCGATTTCGATGTCGATGGCCTCGGTCGCCGGGCCGACCTCGATCACCTTCCGCACCGGGCGGATCTCGAAACCCTTGCTGACCTCGACAAAAAGGCGGCCCGGCGGAAGATCGAGGACCGTCTCACCGTCGATGTAAACCGAACGATGGCGTCCGAGGTGCTGGAACTCCGGCGAATAGTCCTCGAACCAGGCGGGATTCGGCTGGCGGTGGCGATCGAGCGGCGCCAGGTATTCGCCGCTTTCCCCGTGCACGTGGAGTTTCACCGCCACCGGCGTGCGTCGGGCGCGGTCGAGGACGCGCAGCCGCACGCGGCGCGTCGCCGGCTTCACCGCCACGAGCGGGCCCGCGCGACCCTGCTCCACATCGGAGACGGGCACCGGCGCGCGGCCTTCCAGATGAAACCGCGCGTCGGCATGGCAGGTGTACTCGACCAGCAGCTCGCTCCTCGATAATTCCGGCGGCTCGTTGTTTGCCGTCTGTGCCCAGGAGTCGTTCGGATACAGCGGCCGGGGCTGGACGGAAATGATCTGACCCATGTCGAGCCGGATTTGCCGCCACTGGCCGCTGCGGTCCAGGCGGAAATCGAACTCAACGCCTTCGCCGAGCTCGAGGATCGCCTTGCGGCGCATCCTCCAGCGCAGCGGGTGCGCGCCGGCGCGCCCGGCGGAGGCGGCCGAAATCACGACACCCGGCTGCGTGGGCTCGAACCGGATGGCCGTGATGGGTTTGTCCGGGTGCGGATTCTCCCACGCCCACAGCCAGTTCATCCACGGCGCCTGGTCCGGGTTGCGGGTGCGCGTCTCTGCCTGGCCCCAGCCGAGCCCCGGGCCGAGATCGACCAGAATCGAGGGCTGCTCATGCACGGGCCGCACTGGATGCGGCTTGCGTTGCGCCACGGCCTGGAAGCAGTTCTCGCCCCATCTCCGGCGGAACATGCCGATCTGATGGCGCCGGCGAATCTCCTGCCGCGCCTCGGTGCCGTCGGCATAGACGAGAACGTAGTCGGCCACGTGCTCGCCCAGGAACCCCTCGCCGGCCATCGGCCGGATCAGGCCGTTGGCATCGGGGGTAAGCGGCTTGGTGTCGGTGGTGTGCAGGAAGACGAGCCACTGGGCTCGCACCCCCGGAATCCGTTCGATCACAGGCTGGCCTGCAAGCAGCACCGGGCGCGCGACGCGAAACGGGATTCCCCAGACCACAAGCTCCCCGCGGGGCGCCTGCGCCGCCGCCTGCTTCATCGCCTCGGAGACGCCCGCCAGCGATTCGAAACTGGTGTTGCCGGCGAGCGCGAGCGGCTCAAAGTTGGCTGAGGCTGGGCCGTCGACCGCCGAAGCGCCTGCCTGCTGCGCGAAGGCCGCCGCAGCGGCGGCCGATTCCAAGAACCATCTGCGGGTGAACGACATGATGCCTCCCCGCGGCCGCGCCGGGCCGCAGGAGCATCATATCGCGGGCGAGCTAGACGTGCGCCGGTGGTCGCCCGGGGAGGTCGCGAAATGCTACATCTCCCCAATTGACCGTCTCGCCTCGCTCGAAACATAATCGCGGAGGTCTTCAAGGGAAGGGGTTGACGACGGGCGATCGGGCGCCCCTGCGCCTGTCAACTTCCCCCTGTGCCTTCAAGCTCGTCGTGAGCGCAAAGGCTGGCCGTTATCCACATTGGCCAGTTCATTGCATCAGTGATTTTCTATGTCACGTATAGCATATAGGACGGAGCTCCGAAGCTGACTGGGGTGGGTCTAAGAAGCGCGTCTTGCAGGAACGGTGAGAATCAAAAGACGGCAGCCAAGATACACTTCGGCAGCAGGGAACAGTTTCCTCCCCGAGCCGGTTACGGTGCCGCAACCGCCAAGGGGTTGCCGCGCGTGACACCGTTGACCACTTACGAGGGGGTGATGGCGGCGACCGAAATCGATCGCGGCGAGCCGCCGGCGCCGCGGAGCCCCTTCTCGCCGGCGTGCTTCCAGGCGTTGTCTCCGTGACGCGGACCTCCGGCGACCTCGCGCGCCCTGTTCGCTCGCATGACGCTGGCGCGCCCGGAGGGACTCGAACCCCCGGCCTACTGGTTCGAAGCCGTGTGCGCTCGAGTTTTCAGCAAGTTGCACGGGATGCTACCGAATGCTATAAGTTGTCATCTTCGTGGATCTTAACACAGGTGTAGCCAACAGTGCATAGCAATCGGTAACATCACGTCTATGCAGGGGGTGGGCATACTATTGGGCATAGCGGAGCTCTCGCCTTGAGCAGGTTAATCGGGGCGCTCCGCGACAGGAGGAAACGCGGGTTCCCCCGAACACGGCGACTGCACTTTCTTGCCCGCGGGGTCCTGCTCGCGGAGAATAGATCGCCTTCCGTTCGGCGTGCTCTTGAGATGGAACCGCCAAGCCTGGAGGAGGTGCAGTGCACCCCTCGTCAGCGCCGGCCGGCGCGGAGACGAAAGCAGGCGTCGTCGAGCGGCTGGTGGTGGCGGCTTATACACAGATACCGCCCCCCTCCCTCTCCCCCGCCAGGCCTCCTCGCGAGATGGAACGATCCAGGCACCTCCTCGAGGGTGGAGTTGGGGCATCCTGCAAGCATGCGCGACCCAGTATATCGTTAGGGTGTGACCCGCTGAGATCCGAGCGTTCTCGACCCCAATCGGCTCCGGAATCTGCGGTCCACTACGCACGCGCGCATGCCTACACAGAAACCCGTGACACCTGTGTCACCTGTGACAGACGCGGCAACCCGCCCTCTCTCCACCGCTTGCCTGTCACGGGCAGCCCCCTCGAAAGCCGTGACAGGCGTCATCTCGTGACGCTGAGCGAGAGGAGCTCAGGCTGCGTGTTGGCATTCGCGATGCCTGATGCCCTTCGGCTATGATAAGCAATGATTCGGCAGTCCCCTACGGAGCGGGATGGTGAGGTTGGAGGACCTTAGGCGCGGAGCGTCCGTCAAAGGCATTTTGCCGGACCGCCTGGTGACGGTTGTGGACGTCCAGTGGTTTGGTTCGGAGGCCGTCGAACTCACGTATAAAGACCCCGCGGGCAAACCCGGTGTCGAGCTTCTGTTCCGCGATCGGGAGCCATCTCTGGAAATTATCGAGGCAGGCCGCCCTTGGAGCTTCGATGGCGATGGCGCGCTTTTCCGGCTTGTCTCGGAGGCGCATCGGATCCGCTTGGCTCACCTATTCGACCCCGTCCTCGCTGTCCACACCTCGCTGATCGATCCTCTGCCCCACCAAATCACAGCGGTCTATGAGGCGATGCTGCCGCGCCAGCCTCTGCGTTTCCTGCTCGCCGATGACCCCGGAGCGGGGAAGACAATCATGGCGGGCCTGCTCATCAAGGAGCTTCTCGTCCGCGGGGACTTGCAGCGTTGCCTGGTTGTCTGCCCAGGGAACTTGGTGGAGCAGTGGCAAGATGAGTTATACCGCCGATTCCAGCTCCCCTTCGAAATCCTGACCAACGACAAACTGGAGGCTGCGCGCACCGGCAACTG
>CALKXJ010000016.1 GCA_938003835.1 uncultured Bryobacteraceae bacterium
ATTCCGTGCTGGTGACGAGCTTCTCCAGGGCGGCTGCCGCGGAGCTGGCCGGTCGGGACCTGCCGATCAGCGCAGAGCAGATTGGCACCCTGCACTCGCACTGCTACCACGCGCTGGGCGCACCCGCGATCGCTGAGGCGAACGTCGAGGAGTGGAACCGCGAGAATCCGCATCTTGCGATCACGCCGGTCAAGAAGCAAGGCAGACTGGACGGGGAAGAAGGAACCGAGGACGACGAGGAACAAAAGGATGGAGATCACTGGCTACGGGAGTTGAACCGCTTTCGCGGGATGATGATCCCGCCGGAATGGTGGCCGGTGAACGTGCGCCACTTCGCCTCCCGCTGGCAGCAGTACAAGGAAGCCCACGGCCTCCTGGACTTCTGCGACTTGATCGAGACCGCCCTCCGCGACATCCCCTTCGCGCCGAAGCGCCCTTCCGTGATCTTTGCCGACGAGGCCCAGGATCTCAACAAGATGCAGTTGACGCTGATCCGGAGATGGGGCGAGCGGGCGAACTACTTCATCGTGGCGGCCGACGACGATCAGTGTCAGCCACCTGGGACCATGGTGGGGACCAGGACCGGCGAGATGCCGATCGAGCACTTGGACCCCGAGCACCATTCGCTGCTTGTCTATTCCCCCTTCGAAGGGCGGATCTACGGCGCCCAGTGCCGGGAGTACGGCTTCAGAAAAGCGTGTCGCTCATACGACTGGGTGCTGCATACAGTTGCCGCCGGCGACCGGTTGACCCGCTGTACACCGGAGCACAAGTTCTTTGTCCGGTGGGTGAAGAATGAGCTGTTGGACCGCGCGCACGTGGTGTATCTGATGCAGCAAGGCCGGCGGTTCCGCGTCGGCTGGTGCAAGCTGATCCGAACGGATGGCATCTTTCACCTCGGCACTCGCGCCAGGCTGGAACACGCAGACGCAGCTTGGGTTCTGAAGGTGTTCTTCGACCGTACAGAAGCCAGTATTTACGAATCCTACATAGCGGCCAAGTACGGACTCCCCCTCGTCCCCTTCGAATCGGACAAAGGCGCTATCCACTACACCAGAGAATCCCTTGACCAGCTATTTCACATGCTCAGCGATGACCTCCCGCTGCGTGCGATCCAGTGCCTGCTCGACCATCACCGAGACCCACGCTTTCCGCTCTACACCCCTGACCGCGCCGCGGCGAAACGAGGCGGTAGTACGACCTTCCTAACAGAAGCTTCCAATCTCCTGCCGGACATCATGGCGGTGCCCGTAGCCAATGTCCGGAATCGTGTGGATTGGGTTCCAATCCGCACCGAGGTCGAGCGCTACAGAGGGCCGGTCTACTCGCTGGAGGTCGAAAAGTACCACTCCTACGTCGCGGACGGCATTGCAACCCACAACTGCATCTACGGTTGGACGGGCGCATCGCCGGACGCAGTCCTCGACCCCGACATCCCCGCCGACCACAAGATCATCCTCAAGCAGAGCTACCGGGTACCCCGCGCTGTGCACGCCGCCGCGAACAGGCTCATCCGGCAGGTTACGCGAAGGCAGGAGAAGCCCTACCTGCCGCGGCCCGCCGATGGCGTCTCAACCTACGCGGGCGGCACTTGGCGCTTGCCGGAATACGCGATTCTCAAGGCCGCCATCCAGCACCTCGAGCGCGGCCAGACGGTCATGTTCCTGGCGAGCTGCTCGTATATGCTCCGCCCGGTGATCCAGGTGCTCCGCAAGAACGGCATCGCGTTTCACAACCCGTACCGGAAGGCGAACGGCTTCTGGAACCCGCTCCGCATGAGTCGCCGCGGATCGGCCGCCAGCCGAATCCTCGCGCTGCTTGTGGCGCACCCGGAGTTCGGGGAGGGATACCGGCCCTGGACGCACGGCGATTTGGCTCTGTGGGCGGAGTGGCTGTGCTCGAAAGGCATTCTGAAGCGGGGAGTCAAGCTTGGACTCCAGGGGGCCAATCCGGCGGAGGCGGTAACCATCGAGACGCTCGATCAGGTGTTCGAGGCCGGCGCGCTCGAAGAGCTTCTGAGCTGCTTCGAGGGCGACTACCGAAGGCTGCTCGACTGGTGGCTCCGGCGCCTCAACGCGTCGGTGGCCAAGCGGGTTGAGTTCCCAGCCGATATCGCCATGGCGCGCGGTCCGCAAGCGCTCCTGGAGACGCCGCGCGTCATCGTTGGAACGATTCATTCGGTCAAAGGCGGTGAGGCGGACGTCGTGTTTTTGTTCCCGGACCTCAGTCAGGCCGGCGATACGGCCTATCAGCGGTTTGGGCCGCCGCGGGATGCCGTAATCCGAACCTTCTACGTGGGCATGACGCGGGCACGCGAGGTCCTCTACATCGCCGAGAAAGCCTCGGCCATGGCGGCAACACTTCCCGTGTGATCCGGCTTGATTGATTATGCGGCCTGAAGGTAACTTCCCCTCGCTGACCGGAGGCTTACGCGTGAAGGCGAGAGTCCAGCATCCGAGAGTTCACGAGGCGATCAAGAGCCGCCAGGACGGATGGTGGTGGTTCTTCCGGTACTGGGCCGACCAAATCCGCTCAGACGGGACGGCGCAGACGGTCCGCAAGCGCCAGTGGCTCGGCCCGAGCCGGGGCGAGAAGAAGATCTCGAAGAAGGAAGCCGAGATCGAGCGCGACAAGTTTCTGGCCAAGCTGAACGCCCCGACGGTTGAGACCGCCGTACAGCAGGCGGCAACCATGGGTGTCGCCCTGTTCGGTGAGGTCGCCCGGATGTACGAGGAGGGCTACCTGGCCCGCGAAAAGCAGATCGCCAAGCCGACGCGCGTGAAGGAGAAGTTCTACCTCCACCGGTACATCCTGCCGAGGTGGGGCGCCCTGCGCCTAAACCAAATTCAGCCGAAGGCGGTCGAGGACTGGCTTCACACGACCTTTGACTCTTGGTGGACCATGCACGGCGTGCGGGCCATCATGAGCCGGATCTACTACTATGCCGAAGGTCACGGACTGTGGGAAGAAGGCAGGCGCAGTCCCACCAGCAAGGCGAAGCTCGGCAAGCGGCGCTACAAGTACGAGCGCCGGATTCTCTCGTTCGACGAGACGGCCCGTGTGCTCGCTCGCCTGAAGGAACCCTACCGCCTGATCATCGAGACCTGCATCGCCACCGGCGCCCGGATCTCCGAAGTACTCGGCCTCAAGTGGAAGCATGTGGATCTGGAGGCCGGCACGATCCGGGTCGAACAGCGGGTCTGGCACCAGGACGTGGGTGCGCCCAAGAGCGAAGGCAGCCGCAGGATTCTAGGGATCGGGGATCTGGTGGCGCGCTTTCGGGCCAAGGCTGCCGAGGAGGGAGCCCAACTCGACTCCTGGGTGTTCTCCCAGAAGCGCGACCCGTCGAAGCCGCTCTGGGACTCCGGTGTGCGCGACGCCCTGCACCAAGCCGCCCAGGCCGAAGGCTGCGACTTTCCCGGCCTGGGCCCGCACTCCTTCCGCCGCGCCAACATCACCTGGCGGCAGCAAGTCGGCGGCAGCGCCATTGAAGCCTCCAAGATCGCCGGCCACAGCACCCTGGTGATGACCGGCGAGTATACCTTCGTCCCGCCGGAGCGGCAGAACGAACTCACCAGGAGAATTCAGGAGAAGCTGGCGGCCGCGGGACACGCAAGCAGTTGCCAGTGGGAACAGTCCCCTTTAGCATCCGCGCTGCGTGAGAATGCCGACCCCCCCAGCAGACTTGATGTTGCTCGCGTCGTGCCAGGTACCAGCGTTGTGCAGTGAGTGCAGCGTGCACTATCGGGTGGACAATGCCCGCCGGGGTGCATGGGGCCTGTACTTCGCACCACCCTAGCTGTCCCCCCAGGCGCCTCTTTGGCTGCCACAAGCGGCCTTTACTTGAGGCTCTTCACAAGCTCCTTTAGCGACATTTTCCCCGTCTTATACCGCTCAACGAGGTCGATCACCATGTCCGCGAGCTCATCGGGGATGTACTCGCACATGAACTTTCCCCTCAGGCCTCGGCAGGTTCTCGTACTGAATGCGCCCTCCATCGCTTCTGTAACCAGTTCCGGAATTCTGGACGGATCACCACCACTTTCCCGCAGGATGGCTACTTGGATGTCCTGTTTAAAGCCGCCGATCTGCTCGTACACCTCGGCCATCACCCCCGGGTCGGGGAAGGTCCGCGTGAGGGTGTAGAGTGCCTCGATCTTGGCGGGGCCCTCGCTGGTGGAGAGGCGCTGCTGGAGTTGCGGCGGCAGGGCCAGCAAGCTGAGATATTTCCGGATCGTGCCGACACTCACGCCCGTCTCTTTCGAGACGCGGCTGAAGTCTGAGCCATGGTGCTGGCTCAACTGTTGGAAGGCGCGAGCCTTGTCCATGGGGTCCATGTCCGCCCGGTGGACGTTCTCGATGAGCGATATTGCCGTTGCATCTGTGTCATCCAGGCCGCTTCGAACGATCGCAGGGATTGACCGCATCCCGATCTTCTAGCAGGCCAGCAAGCGGCGCTGCCCAGAGATCAGTTCATAACCCTTCCCCACCGCGCGCACGATAATCGGCTGAAGTAGCCCCTTCTCTCGGATGCTCGCGGCCAAGTCCTCGAGCGAACTGTCTTCCTGACCGGCTTCCAGCCTTTTCCGGGTGTTTTGAGCGGAAACGACGACTTTGTCAATCTCAATCTAGCGAACTTCCATGACTCATTCTCCTGTCGGGCCGCTCGCCGATTCAGCCTCTCCGCCCTTCGCGATGCGATACGCCTGGATTATCTCACACGTCGGATCAACGGGTTCAGCGGACAAGAACGCGCGCGGTCGTCTTCGGCGGTTGTCCCTCGAGCCTTACGTAGGGGAAGGGCACGGGGCCGTGGGGTCTCTGGGGTCATCCATATATAGGCGAGGGAATTCTTCGTCTCCTGTTTCGCAAACTGAGTTTTCACGGCCGTCGGCGTAGAATCGCGCGCGAAGCACGTGATGTACCAAGCGCTCTTTTCAGGTCCAGTGCAGGTCCACACTGGCGTGGCATGCCGGGTTTAGGTCCAATTTAGGTCCAAAACCATCGCGGCTAAGTCTTTTGTTTTCAAACAGGGGTGTCTGTAAGTGATTGATATTTTTTCCTTGGGGTGCAAGAGGTCCCGGGTTCAAATCCCGGCGGCCCGACCAATTGCCCCGGATCGCTTGCTTGGCACCCCGCGGGCGCTCAAGCGTTCATGGTGCCAGACCAGGCTCGTTTCAGGATCGCCTGCACTGGTCTTCGCCGCCCAGCTCGTAGGGGTCCCCGCAAGCGTCTTTCCCGGCCCCGTGACAAGGCTCCCGTCTAGGTTCTGCACCCAACTCTAACCCGGCCAGCGTAGCCATCACAGAAGGAAAACGCGTCGACATGAAGGATTGGGGAGATGCTCGATTACCTGTATCGCGTGATGCAGATCGACGAGGCTTGGAGCGTTCGGGAAGCAAGGGGGTTTACCTGGTGGGCCTACAACCTCGCCCAGCGGGTCTGGGCCGAACCGCCCATAGAAATAGATGGCGGCAAGGTCGTGTCTTTCCGGATTCAGACCGACGTGTTCCGGGAAGTGACGGATCTGGACGCGATCGCTTGCGCAGTTGAACTTTGGAATCGCCTCACCACGCTGAGCGGCTTCATCTTCGATAGAGCACAAGGCACGGTGAAGTTGGCCTGCTCGATGGTTTGCGAGGAGGAGAATGTTCAGAACCTCGGGAGTCTGCTCGCCGCAGCGATGGCGATCCAGTGCGCGGATGCGCACGCCGTGGCGGAGCAGGCCGCCGGGAAGCCGGGATGCAAGCCTGGCACCTCTTGTCATCCCCGGAATGGGCCCCGCCCGACGCTCGACAAGCTGCTGAGAGTCCGCGAGGAGCTTATCGCACCGCGCGGGATCGACCCGTCTCCGGTCAAGGAGGAGCACATCCGCTCTGCAGCGGCCCTACTCGAGGGCTTGCTTCGTCGGGACCGTGTAGGCACCGTCGCGATGCGGATAGAGGGGGCAAGCCTGACCGCCGAGCTGCCTTTCTGGGCCGACATTCCGACCGGCAAACAGATGCGAGCGCACGGCAGAATCATCCAGAGGATGACCTCTCAGCTCGAGGTATCTGCGCAGGTACCGCACCCTCGGTGGGGGAACGGGCTCTTCCTGCTGCCGCGGTTGCCGGTGGATGCGAAACTCGAGCCTGGCTTGGAACTGGTTCGAAAGCTCAATCGCGCCGCGGCGACCGAACCGCTCGGGTTCAGTCAATTCGGCGCCTGGAACATCGAGCCGGGCGACGACGGCGGGCTCGAGTTTCACGCATTCGTCCCGGCAGCCATCGCCCAGCCCCATCAGCTGCCATGGCTGATCGCACAAATGTTCGCGAGGAACCTTTGGGCGCGGGATTCGTTGAGTGAGCATTTCGGCATTCGCGTCGAGCTGGCGGCGCAGCTGCCGGAGATGCTCCCGGCTTAGTGCGCCGCCACGAGCCCTTCGCGCCGGGTCTGGCCTGCTAACAGGCCGATGTACTGGGCGCACCGGAAAACGATCGCTCAGAATATTACCTTCAGCCCGTCCCAGCCGCGTTCGAGCATCCCGCAGGTGGCGCAGCGGGTGGGCATGGCGCGGCAGAAGTCGAGGTTGCAGCGCACCCGCCGGCCCGCCAAGGCGAGGGCGATGCGGTCCAGCCGCTGGGTGTCGCGCCCCTTGATCAACACCACATCGCCCGCCTCCAGCAGCTCCCGCAACCGCGCGGTCACCGCGGCGATATCGCCCGGCATCTGTATGATCGCCGCGCGCGGCATGCCCGCACTCGCGGCGCCCGCGCTGTAGGCCTGGTTTTGTGAACTCGAGAACAAAGCAAGGTCCGCCACTCGCGCGACCCGCGTGCCGATCGCCCGGTAGATCGGCCCCTGAGGACCCGGCGGCTCGCTGACATCGCCCAGTACGACGATCTTTCGCTTCGCCGGAACTTGCGCCAGGAAATCCAGGGCGGAGTGAATCGTCTCGAGGCCAGACTTATAGAAGTCCCCCAGAATCGTCACCCCGTCCTCGAGCGGGATCAACTCCATCCGGCCCGGGGTCGGCGGCAGCCCGGCCAACCGCCCGATCGCCGTCTCGAGATCGACCCCCAGCTCGGCGGCGACCGCCAGCGCGGCCAGCGCAGGATAGACCATGTGGCGGCCGAACAGCCGGGTTCGCACCGTCGCGGTTCCGCCGGGATGGCGGAGCGTGAACTCGGTCCCGTGCGGCCATACCAGCCGCGACTCCAAGGCTTGGAAGTCGCTTCGTTCGTCGAAGCCGAAGCTCAGCCGGCGCGCCGGCGTCTGGGCGGCCATCCAGAGCGCGTTCTCATCGTCGTGATTCACGACGACGAATCCGTCCGGCGGCAGACGCCGGAGCATTTCCGCCTTCTCGCGGCGGGTCACCTCGAGACTGCCCAGGCTGCGGTTGTGCTCGCTGCCGACCGAAGTGACAACGCAGGCGACCGGCCGGATGACCGCGGCAAACTCGCGCATCTGCCCCGGGTGATCGATGCCCACTTCGATGACGGCGCCCGGCGCCCCCGCTTTGGTCCTGAGCAGCGCCAGCGGTATGAAGCTCTTGTCATTGAGTTCGATTTGCGGCGCGACCGGCCGGCCGAGAACCTGGGTGACGGCGCGCGTCGTGGTGGTCTTGCCGTAGCTGCCGATGACGGCGACAAGCCGGGTGCGCCGGAGGGCGGTGCGGCGCCAGGCACCGGCCAGCCGTGACATCAGGGGCCAGGCGCGGTGAAGCATTCCGCTCAGCACCTGGGAACGGCCGATGGGAGTCCGCAAGACATGATGGGCGTCCCGGAGCCGGTATCTCAAGCTCGCCCTCCTGCCGGCTCAGGACGTCCGGCTTGGGAACCCCGCGGCGCACGCGGGCCGAGCTCGGAGCACTCGTCGCACAAGTGCCGGTATTCGCAGGTGTCCAACCAGCAACGAACCTCGGTTACCAGGTCCAGATAAATCCGCGACAGGTGGTCACGGTTTCGCCCCTTGAGCAGGATGAGGTCGCCCGAAACCGTGTTCGTCCGGAGCCAGGAGGCCGCCGCGCGGGCGTGCTCGAAGCTCAGAACTGCGCCCGAATCAAGGCCCCCTGCGTGCGCGCCCCGGGCCGCATAATGGGCCTCCGGGCCGATGAGAATCACCATGTCGGCGGAGGCCGCGGCAAGCCTGCCCAGCTCGAAGAGCCGCTCCGGCGCCGGCCGGTCGTCGTCGGTCACGTCGCGGAGGATGGCGATGCGGCGCCGCGCGCGGGCCTGGCGGAGGACCTCGAGCGCGACGCGCGTGGTGCCGGCCGAGCCGTTGAACTCATCCCGGATCAGCACGGCGCCGCCGGCCAGCTCCACCGGCTCCAGACGCGCGGCAAAGGGCTCGAGATGCGCGATGACGGAAAGAGATCGTTTCAGATCCACGCCGCAGACTCGTCCGGCCAGCAACGCCGCCAGCACTGGCGACGCCCAGTGCGCGCCCACGAATCGGGTGGTGACCCGGTAGGATTGCTCGCCCGAGTGCACGCGGAGCCGCATCCGCTCGGGCCAGGCGCCGGAAATGTTGTCGGCCCACAGGTCAAAGGAGGGATCCGAGCCGTAGAAGTAACCGCCCCGCTACTTGCCCGAGTTGCCCATGAGACGCACGTGGGGATCATCCCCGTTGAGGATGGCGGCGCCGTTACGCCTCAAACCGCCCAGCAGCCTCGCCTTCTCGGCGGCCGTGGACTCGAGCGTGGGGAAGTTCTCGCTGTGTTCACGGGCGACGCCGGTAATGATGACGAGGTCGGGCCGCGCGAGCCAGGCGGCGCGCCACATCTGACCCGGGGCCTCGATGCCGATTTCCACGACTGCATAGCGATGCCAGGGCCGCGCGCCGAGAATCGTACGGATCAACCCTTGCCGGCCGTTGTGCGATGAGCGGGTCTTGTGAACACAGTACCGCGACGCCAGGATGGCAGCCAACAGCTCCTTGGCCGTGGTCTTGCCGTTGGAGCCTGTGATGGCGACGAACGTGGTGCGGAGAAGCAGCCGCCTCCAGAGGGCGGCGGCAAGGGCCAGGGGCAGGTTGTAGAGGAAACTGCGAACCAGCCGGTATTTCCAACGACGGAGGCGCCCCCCGACCATCTCTCTTAAGGGTATCCGGCGCAAGGACGTGGATCAAGACCACGGTTTTTTGAAGAGCTCAGGACCTGTAGAGATGAAAATTAGCTCGAGACGTTCTCGCCCATGCGAGTTTGGTGGTGGGTTGGCATCTTTGCCCTGTGGGGGATCCCGGTCCCCGTAGCTAGTGCGCAGCAGCCGGTGGGAATGATCGAAGGGATCGTGAAGGACGCCACGGAGCTTCCCGTCGCCTTGGCGCGAGTCACCGTGCGGAATCTGGTCACCGGGCAGGTGCAAGAGCAGGCAGTCGCGGTAGATGGCTTGTTCCGGTTTCCGGCGCGGGCCGTGGGATCGTACTCGGTGGAGGCGGAAGCACCAGCCTTTGCGCGCTGGACGCTGCCCTCCGTGAACCTGAGCGTGGACCTGACGATTCGCCTGGACATCCGCTTGGAACTGGCTGCGCACACCGAGGTGGTCACCGTCTCCGCCGAGGGGGCGGCGGAAGTGCAGACGATGTCGGTGGCGCACGGCAGCGCCGTGGGGCAACGGCAAGCGGTCGAGCTGCCCTGAATGGACGGAACTTCGCTCAACTCGGGCTGTTGCAGCTCGGCGTCGTGCCGCTGACGGTGGGCGTGGCGACGCACGGGGGCGTGCGGCGAAGCGGGCAGGCCTACACGGGGCGCGAATGGTCCATCGCGTCGACGGCGGCTTCGCCATCCGGCTCCCGGTGGACGCGATCGAGGAGTTCAAGATCCTCACTGATCACCCGGTCCGGATCGAACGAACTCCACGGAAGTCTCTTCGAGTGTGTGCGCAACGACGTCATGGACGCGCGAAACACCCTCGCCCCGGCCAAGCAGCCGCTCGAGCAGCATCAGTTCGGCGGAACGCTCGGCGGACCGGTGATCGAAAACCGCCTGTTCTTTTTCGCCTACTACGAGGGCTTCGAAAACCCTCAGGGATTGACCCGCGGCTCGAGCATCCCCGATCTGAAGCAGCGCCGGGGCGACTTCAACGAACTGGCCGGCGGGCTCATCGACCTGGAGTCCGGGCAGCCTTTGCCGGGCGGCATCCTTCCGGAAAGCCGCCTCCATCCTCTCGGCAAGCGGTATGTGGTCTTCTACCCCGAGCCGAACGTAACGCCGGCGTTTTCCTCCCGCGTGGTGATGCTCAAGAACACCGCCCATCAATGGGGAGCGAAGGGCGACTAGATGCTCACGGGCAAGGACACCGTCGCGCTGCGGTATTCCTGGTCAACCTCGGACAATGTCGTGCCGATCTCCATCCTGGGCGCTGACATTCCGAGCTTCCCCGTGGGCGATTACCCGACGTCGCACCTGGCGGCCGTCTCCCATGTCCGAACGGTGTCGCCGCAGGTGGTTCACAATTTGCGGGCAAGCTTCTTCCGCCACGATTTCCTGATGGAGAAGCGTCTCAGCGGGCTGTCGCCGCCCGGCCTCGGCTTCGGCTACGACACGTCGCCCGAGGCCGCCAAGGGTGCGCCGTTGATGCTCGTGCACGGTTATTCGAGCATGGGAGACCCGGCCATCGGCCCGCGCGACACCGTACAGAACAACGACGAAGTCGGCGAGACGATAACGATCACCTCGGGGGCGCACATCTTCCGCTTCGGGGGAGAATTCCGCCGGATCCAGCTCAGCGCCGTGCAGGGGCATTTCAGCAACGGCGTCTTCCAGTTTTCGAGCTCCCCCACAAACAACAGCCTGGCGAACCTGCTGCTTGGACGGCTCTTCGTCTTCACGCAGGCGGGCGGAGACTTCCACCGGGCCCTGCGCGGCGGGGACTCGACGCTTTTCGTGCAGGACGATTGGCGCCTGAACCGAAATGTGACGCTCCACCGGGGCCTGCGCCATGAAATCAACACTCCCTTCGCCGAGCGGAGCGGGAAACTGACCAGTTTCTCTCCCGGGATGCAGTCCAGCCGGTTCCCGCAGGCGCCTCGCGGCCTGCTGTTTCCCGGGGATGAAGGCATCACCACGCGTATTGCCCCGATTTACAAGAAGGCCTTCGGGCCGCGCGTGGGCGTTGCCTGGGGGATCGGCGGGCCCGGCGCGATGGTCGTCCGCGCCGGCTTCGGCATCTTCTACGACCAGCTCGCCAACGGCGTCGGCGGGCCGCTGCGGGTGGCCACGCAGTCGGTGCCGTGGATCCAGGTGCGCACGATCACCGGCCCCCGGGATCGACTTCACCCAGCCGTTCGGGCCGGACCGTCCGGGCGAATTCATCAAGCCGCTTTCCACGTTCACCATTCGAGAACCGCCTGCTGCCTCCCTACGTGATGAACTGAAACTTCGGCCTCGAGCCGCGGATCGTGGGCAATACGCTCGAGGTGCGTCAGGTGGGCACCAAAGGCACGCGGCTGCCGCGCTTCGTCGAGGGCAATCCGGCCGTCTACCAGCCCGGCGCGACCGCCGCCGACGCCGAGCGCCTCCGCATTTACGCGGGCTGCCCGGCTGACGGGGCCCCTGTACGTTCGGGCACATGGGTCTGGTGACCGGATCCACGAACTCCACCTACCATGCCGCGCAGGTGGGCTTTCAAAGAGAGATCGCGCCGTTCTGGGTGCAGATCTCCTACACCTTTTCGAAGCTCCTCGATTAGGTCTCGAGCCTGCAGGTGGCCAGTCCCGCTCCGCTGCTGATCTCCGGCGAGAACGACGTGGCGCAGAACCCGTTCAACCTGCGCGGCGAGCACGGCCCATCGCTCTTCGACGCGCGGCACCGGCTGGTGGTGAACTTCAGCTACCAGGTGCCGGCGATGAGCGGCGCACCGGATTGGGTGCGGGCCGTGGCCGGCGGCTGGCAACTGCACGGGATCCTGGTGACCTCGAGCGCCACGCCGTTCACGGTCTACGACAGCCGCAACGTATCGCTCCAGGCCCCGCACCCGCCGCTGTCCGTGGCCTTCGCCAGCCGGCCGGACGCGATCGCCAATCCCAACGGCGGCCCGCGCACGCGTGAGGAATGGGTGTCGCGTTCCGCCATCCGGTGTCTCGATCCGGTGACCGAGGCTGGCCGTTTCGGCAACGCCGGCCGCAACATTGTTCGCGGGCCCGGCCTGGTGAATCTCGATGTCTCGCTTACCCGCTGGTTCACCCTGAGCGAGCGCGCCCGGTTGCAACTGCGGCTGGAGTGTTTCAACGCGGGCAATTTCACCAACCTGGGCCTGCCGGTGAACGACCTGGTCTCGCCGAACTTCGGCCGGATCCTCGAGGCGGCGCCGCCGCGCCTGTTCCAGGCGGCGCTGAAACTGGGCTTCTGACGCCGCGCCGGGCGCGCGGTATGCAGGCAGGTTATAGAACCTTCAGTACTCGGAATCGAAGGCGACCCTGAAGAAATTTCTTGTCGCGGTGAGCCCGAACCTGTATACTCGAAGGATCTGGGGGGCGCCAAACTGGGCATGCATTACATCTGTCCGACGACGGGAATGCCGTCGTGTCTGGGTGGGGGCCTTTTCGGGCTGTAAGACAAACTTCCGAGACATAGGAGGAGTCGCCACCGATGAGGCGAGTCTCTGTTTCCGTTTTTGCCTTGCTCATGGCTTCGCTGGGCGTAGCCCACTTGCAAGGCCAACAAGGACGACCACCACCGGGCATCGCGTTCCGGAACGATCGCGCGGACGCCATTCTCGAGCTCCAGCGTCCGCTGCGGGGCAACGAGCGGGTCCAGTTCCAGGCCCAGGGCTTGCGCATCTATGAGGCGGTCGGCCCCAACCGGTTCCTGGTGCGCGTCAACCGAAGGACGCTGGAAGCGCTCCAGCGGAATCCGCAGTTTTCGCGCCTGACACCGGTCGGGCTGGAGCGCAAAGTTTCCGCCACCCTCCGCGCCGGCAATCCCGCACAGCATGCGCGACTGGAAAGCGGCCGGATTCAGGTGCGCGTGCGCTTCTATCCCGATGTGGAGTTCGACCATGCGCTCACGCTGGTGCGGCGCCACGGTCTGGAGCCGGAGGCGGGCGTAACGGCCTTCAGCCGGGGCAATCAGATCAGCGCCTAGGCCACGGCAGCGCAGGTCCTGGCGCTGGCTGACACCCCTTACGTGCGCTGGATCCAGGAGGTGGCCCCGCCGGCGAAGCTCCACAACGCCACCGCCGCGCAACTTTCCCGGGCCGATCTGGTGCAGGCGGCGCCCTATAATCTGAGGGGCACGGCCGTCAACGTGGGCATCTGGGACGGCGGCCCGATCCGCACCTCCCATCAGGATCTCGGCTCACGCTTCCAACAGGTGGAGGGCGGCTCCGACAACTTCGCCAGCCAGGATCACGGCACGCACGTGGACGCAGACGGGCGGCAACAATCTGTTCGGAGCTTACGAGGGCGACGCCGTCGATTGGGATCAACTGGTGCGCGACCGTTCCACGCTCACCGTGGTCAAGAGCGCCGGCAACGACGACGGGGACTGCGGCTCGCCGGGCGATTGCGACGGGTTCAACTTCGGGGGTGAGAGCTACGACCTGATCGGCACCTTCGGCAACGCCAAGAACATCATCACCGTCGGCGCCATCAACGACGACGGAACCACCAAGGCCGGTTTCAGCGGCACGGGCCCGGCCGACGATAGCCGGATCAAGCCCGACGTGGTGGCCAACGGCGTGAGCCTGACCTCCACCTGCGCCGACAGCGACTCCGACTACTGCTCCAAGAGCGGGACCTCGATGTCCAGCCCCGTCGTCACCGGCACGGTGGCGCTGATGATCGAGCATTACCAGAATCGCTACGGGGTCACCGCCGCCCCCTCGGCAGCTAGCATGAAGGCGCTGCTCGCCAACACCGCCGAGGACCTCGGGCGGCCGGGACCGGACTACCAGTTCGGCTTCGGCCGGGTAGACGCTCTGGGGGCGGCGCAGACCATCGACGCGGGTCCGGTCCGCATCCTGACCGGCACCGTCGACGAGGGAGACACGGACGAATATCTGCTGCCCGTGCCAGCGGGGACACCCCAGTTGCGGGTGACGCTGAACTGGATCGACCCGCCGGGCAGCCCCAGCACGTCCGACAATGACACCGATCTGGATCTCGTCAATGATCTCGATCTCGTCCTGGTGGCGCCCGATAACAGCCTGCGCTACCCGTTCAGCGGGCCGGGTCGGGGCAACCCGACGGGCAACGCCAGCAACATCGCCCCGAACTTCAGGGACACCCTCGAGCAGGCCGTCGTCGCCAATCCGCAGCAGGGCTTCTGGAAGGCGCGCGTCCGCGGCCGGAGCGTGCCTGACGGCCCCCAGAACTACGCCCTGGTCTCGAACGTCTCCTTCAGCCTCCCCGGCCAGCCGGAGATCGAGGTGAACGCTCCGCTCGACTTCAATCAACTCTGCGTCGGCCAGAGGGAGGACCGGACGGTTTCGATCTTCAACACGGGCGGCGGCGTGCTCCAGATCTCGAGCATCGTGCTGGCGGGCTCGCCGACCTTCACCATTCTCTCGGGCCCCACGGCGCCCTTCCTCATTCTTCCGGGCGCCCACGTGGAGCTGACCATCCGCTTTGCGCCGACCCAGCAGACCATGGCCTACGGCGCCACGCTGACCATCCTGAGTAACGACGCCGACGAAGGCTCGGTGGTGATTGCGCTCTCCGGCTCGAGCGGTGCGCCGCAGATCGACACGCTGATCGCCTCGGGCGGCCAGTTCGGCAACGTCTGCCGCGAGTCGTTCCAAGATTTGACGCTCACCATCGTCAACTCCGGAAGCTGCACGTTGAGCCTCAGCAACATCACGTCGAACTCGGCCGACTTCAAGGTGGCCACCACGGTCAGCTACCCGGTCAGCGTCGGCCCCGGCGACTCGCTCCAGGTGCCCATCCGATACCAGTCCGCCGATCTGGGCCCGGACACCGGCACCATCACCGTGACCAGCAACGCGGCGACACGAACCGTTTCGGTCTCCGGCACAACGCCTCCGGGCGACCTCCAGGTTTCTGGCTCCACCGCCTTCGGCAACGTCTGCTCGGGGGGCGCGGAAAAGCAGGTCAGCCTGTGCAATCTCGGCCTGTGCAACATCAACGTGGCCTCGGTTGCGCTCGAGGGCTCGGCCGGCGGCGCCTGCAACGACTTCGTGATCGTCAACAACCCGTTCGCCGCACCGGCCCCGATCAGCAAGGACTTCTGCGCTCCGATCACCATTCGCTTCACGCCGAGCTCGGTGGGGGCCAAGCAGTGCACCCTGCGGATCGTCACTGATGATCCGGACACCCCGGTGGTGACCCTTCCGGTGACGGGCACGCTGCCGGCGCCGCAGCTCTCGGTGCCGGCCTCGATCAGTTACCTGCCCGAGGTCATCCAGAGCGTGGGTGCCTGCACCACTTCGAAGGCCTGGCCGGTGGCCAACACCGGCGCCTGCCCGGTGGAGGTGACGGCGGCGGCGGTTAGCACGCTCGCGAGCGACTACTCGCTTGCCGGCCTGCCCTCGACGCCGATCTCGGTCAAGCCGGGCCAGCAGCTCGGCCAGGGCGATCTGCGGTCGTCGTTCGGGCCGACCGAGCTTGCCCGGCAGCGCGCCGGGGTGCTCAGCGTCACCTGGAAGACCGACCCGATTCTCGGCACCACGACCACCTCGAACACCGCGGTCTGCGGCGAAGGCGTGCGGACCGGCGCCCGGGTGCTGGTCACCATCAACGGCGCACCGGCGCCTACCGGCACCGTCGAGAAGCTGCAACTGGCGCGCATGTCCGGCAACAAGAACAGCCAGATCGTGGACACGGTGAGCGTGGCCAGGGATCTGCCGCTGGTCACCGTTCCGGCGAGCGGCGCCTGCGGCGGCTTCCAATACCACCGCGAATATGGCACCGTGGCCAACCCGTCGATGCTGATGCCGGGCTCCTACCGGGTCACCGTGACGGCGATCGTCAACGGCAAGCGCCAGAATAAGACCGTCGCCTTCGATGTCTCCACCTGCGACTTCAATCCGACGGTCGTAGTCAACTTCTGACCGCTCTCAGACCAGGCGGGCGCAGCGAGCTACGTCCGCCTGGTCCCCTTAGCCCTCAACACGAAATTTAATGTGCGTGCCTGTCATACCTTGTGGTATCCTTTGTGTTGTGCAGATGCTGCCGCGGGAGCTGTTAACTTTGGTGCTTGTGGCAGCACTCGCCCTGCTGCCCAGCGGACCCTGCTTCGGTTTCTGTGCTCCTCTGGAAAAGCGAGGCTGCTGCCCGGAAGAGTCCGCGCCCCAGCCGGACTGCTGTTGTCCCGAGGGGATTGACGTCTGCTGCAAGGCTCCGGAAAGGTCCGTCCCGACGGTGGCCTCGGCTCACGTTGCTTTGGACGCAGGCGAAGCTTCAGCCATCATCACGCCGCTGCGGGTGCGCATCGACCGGTCGCTTCGGCGCGATGGCCTCGTTCCGCTCAAGACCGATCTCTATCTGCGGATCCGTGTTCTCCTGATCTAGACCCGGCGCCGCGCAGGCTCAACTGCGCTCGAAGTGTGCGCAAACAAGGGAAAAATTAAGGAAAGGAGAACGTGAAATGACTCGTTTGAAGATGATGATCGCCGGCGCCGCCCTCGTCATTGGTCTGGCAGTGGGAGGCGGCTACCTCGCCGCCAACTCCGGCCAGCAGGCAGCCGCCGGATGCACCTGCGCCCAGTGCACCTGCCAGGCCTGCGACTGCGGCGCGGGCTCCTGCCAGCGGTAAGGCGCAAAACAAAAGGGAGCCGGGCACGCGCCCGGCTCCCTCGATCCCGCCGAACTATCCTTCCTATCCGCAGCCGCTCGTGGTGCCGCAGTTGTCGCAGCTATAGCAGGAGCCGGAACGCTTCATCAGGCCGCCGCATTCGGCGCACACCGGCGCGTCAGCCACCACGGGGCTGAAGGGCAGCACCTGTTGCGGCTCCGGCTCGGTGGGCCGCAGCTTGGGCGTCTCGCCCGCCTCCGTCTGCGCGTACTCCGGCCCGAGGAACTTCAGGGCGAGCCAACGGAAGATGTAGTCCATGATCGACTTGGCGTAGGGCACCTGCGGGTTGCCCGTCCAGCCGCTCGGCTCGAAGCGCACGTGGGAGAACTTGTCGACGAAGAACTTGAGCGGCACCCCATACTGGAGCCCGTAGCTGACAGCCGTGGCGAAGCTGTCCATCAGCCCGGAGATGGTCGAACCCTCCTTGGCCATGGTGATGAACAGCTCGCCGGGCGTGCCGTCCTCGTAGAGGCCCACCGTGAGGTAGCCCTCGTGGCCGCCGATCGAGAACTTGTGGGTGATCGACTGCCGCTCGTCCGGGAGCTTCCGCCGCACCGGGCGGTAGACGATCTTCTCGGCAACGGCCGGGGCGCCGGCTTTTTTCTCTGCCGCGGCCGCCGTGCTGAGCGGCTGCACGCGCTTGGAGCCGTCGCGATAAATCGCCACCGCCTTCAGCCCCAGCCGCCAGCTCTCGATGTAGGCGTTCATGACATCCTCGACCGTGGACTCCTCGGGCATGTTGATCGTTTTCGAGATCGCCCCCGAGATGAACGGCTGTACGGCCGCCATCATGCGGATGTGGCCCATGTGGTGGATGAAGCGGGTGCCGTTGACCGGGCGGAAGCTGGTGTCGAAGACGGGCAGGTGCTCGGGCTTCAGGTGCGGCGCCCCCTCGATGGTTCCGGTGGCGTCGATGTGGTTGACGATCTCGTCGACCTGCTTGGTGCTGTAACCCAACCGAATGAGCGCCTGCGGCACGGTGGTGTTGACGATCTTGAGGACGCCGCCGCCCACCAGCTTCTTGTACTTGATGAGAGCGAGCTCGGGCTCGATTCCCGTCGTATCGCAGTCCATCATGAAGCCGATGGTTCCGGTGGGCGCAATCACCGTGACCTGGGCGTTGCGGAAGCCGGTCCGGCGGCCGAGCTCGAAGGCGTCGCGCCAGCAGTTACGCGCCGCCTCGAGCACCTCCGGCGGCGCCAGCCGGCTGTCGATCGCATTGACCGCCTCGCTGTGCATCCGTATGACCTCGAGGAACGACTCCTCGTTGGGCGCGTACTGCGGGAACGGGCCGGTCACCTCGGCGATCCGGGCGCTCGTCAGATAGGCCTGGCCGCACATGAGCGCGGTGATCGAGGCGGCCAGCGCCCGGCCCTCGTCGCTGTCATAGGCCAGGCCCATGGCCATCAGCAGCGCACCCAGGTTGGCGTAGCCCAGCCCGAGCGGCCGGAAATCGCGCGAGTTTCTGGCAACCTTCTCCGTGGGATAGCTGGCGTTGTCGACGATGATCTCCTGCGCCAGGATCATCGTGTCGACGGCGCGGCGGAACGCCTCGACGTCAAAGGCGCCGTCCGGCCCGAGGAACTTCATCAGGTTGAGCGAGGCGAGGTTGCAGGCCGAATCGTCCAGGAACATGTACTCAGAGCAGGGGTTAGAGGCGTTGATCCGCCCGCTCGCCTTCGAGGTGTGCCAGCGGTTGATGGTCGTGTCGAACTGCATGCCCGGATCGCCGCACTGGTGCGCCGCCTCGGCGATCTGTCGCAGCAGATCGCGCGCCTTGTAGCGCTTCACCGGCTGGCCGGAGAGCACCGAACGGGTCCACCAATCGCCGTCTTCAAGGACGGCCCGCATGAACTCGTCGGTCACCCGGACCGAGTTGTTGGCGTTCTGGAAGAAGATCGAGCTGTAGGCCTCGCCGTCGAGGCTGGCGTCGTAGCCGGCGTCGATGAGCGTGTGCGCCTTCTTCTCCTCTTTGGCCTTGCACCAGATGAAGGCCTCGATGTCGGGGTGGTCGGCGTTGAGGATGACCATCTTGGCCGCGCGGCGGGTCTTGCCCCCGCTCTTGATGACGCCGGCGAAAGCGTCCAGACCCTTCATGAAGCTCAGCGGGCCGGAGGCGCGGCCGCCGCCGGAGAGGATGGCGTTCTCCTCGCGCAGGGTGGACAGGTTGGTGCCGGTGCCCGAGCCCCACTTGAAGAGCATGCCCTCGGTCTTGGCCAGCTCCAGAATCGACTCGAGCGAATCGGCCACCGAGTTGATGAAGCAGGCCGAGCACTGCGGCCGGGGCGCAGCCTTGCTCACCCGCTGGACCGACTGGGTCTCTTCGTCGTAGTACCAGCCATAGCCGCGAGCCTCGGGCACGCCGACGTTGAACCAGACCGGCGAGTTGAAGCTCGCCTTCTGATGGAGCATCAGATGGGCCAGATCAGCGCGAAAGTTCTCCGCATCCTGGGGGGTGCGGAAATAGTTGCCCTGCCTGCCCCACTCGGTGATGGTGTCGACGACGCGGCGCACCAGTTGGGCGACGCTGCGCTCGCGCTCAGCCGTGCCGACCTTGCCGTGGAAGTACTTGCTGGCGACGATGTTGGTGGCCGTCTGCGACCAGTCCACGGGCACCTCCACATCGCGCTGCTCGAAGATGACCTCGCCCTTCTCGTTGGTGATGAAGGCGGTTCGGAGCTCCCAGCGGAGTTCGTCGTAGGGGGTCTTGCCGGCTTCCAGTCTGGCAGTGAAATACCGGGGAAAGACCACGCCTCTCCGTTCAGCCACGGGGAGGGCGAGCTTGGGGGTGGCAACCTTGACACCGAGATCGATCGTTAGATGTCCCATCGCAGGAATCCTTTCCGGCTTGATCGGCCTTGGGATGCTCCGCGGGGAGCGGAACATCTAGGGGCCATCTGCAATGATGCCACAAGATATAGTGGCCCGTCAAGGATTTTTTCTATATACGGCATAGCTTGCTCATCCGCTTGCCTTTACAAGCTCCAGCTCCTTCACCCCAAGCACACGCCTGCCCATGCGGAGCTCGAAGCGGACCCGCCCGCCGCCGAGATCGGCCGGCACCCGGTAGTTGACCTCCCATTTCGGCAGCCGCGGATCGGTGAGAAACCACTCCACCGCTTCCAGCCGCCTCCCGTCGAGCCACGCCACCACCTCGCCGGGTTCGGCCACCTCCTCGACGGCGGCTTTGATCACCCCGCTCGAGATCACCTCCGCCGATAACAGGTCCACCCCGTCGGTGATGCGCACCACGTGCGGAATGGCCGGCGCTGGGCGCGTGAGCCGCAGCGTCGCGGGCCGGCACAGCGGCCGCTCGAACCAGAGCAACTCCACCGGCTGGAGGCCGGTGTCGAGCCCTTCCGGCAGCAGCACGTTCACCTGCGCGACCCCGTCGGAGGCGGGCGGGCCGATGTAAGTGACAACGCCTTGGCGGCCACCGATCCGCACGCGCAGGGCGTTCAGGTCGGCTTCATCGGTAAGCCCGCTCACCCAGAGCGAGACGGAAGCGAAGCGGCCGCGCACGGGCGCCAAGGGTTCGCCACTGAAGGCGTTCGTGATGCGGCGGATGACGGCCGGCGGCGGTTCGACCGTCGCCAGGGCCGCCCCCCAGCCGGCGGGCCGTTTCCTCCAAGTTGTCCACAGATACTGGGTCTCGGGGCCCTCGAGCGCCAGAAGCTGAAAATCATGCGCCCGGGCGAAGGCGGCGAGCTCCGCCGCGCTGATGCGAACCCCGCACCAGGTGTCGTAGCGCGGTGCGGTCTCGGGCAATCCGTTCACCTGGAAGCGGGCGATGCCGCCCGTCTTGAGCACGCGCCGCGTCTCCGCGAAATATCGAAAAACAACCTCCCGGGCCGGAATGTGCTGGAAGACGGCGTAGGAATAGACGAAGTCGAAGGACTCATCGGGGAACGCGCGCAGGTCCGACTCCGGCGCATGGTGCGCGAAGGCATTGGCGAGCCCGCTCAGGCGCCGGCGCGCCAGGCGGACCATCTCTTCGGAGATGTCGACGCCGTGGATCTCCGCAAAGTGCGATGCGAGCGGCAACATCAGCCGGCCCGGCCCGCAACCGATCTCGAGCGCCCGGCGTGGAGCCGAGGCCGCAGGCAAGCGCTTCAGCTCCATCTCGAGACTGCGGGCGATCTCCCGGGCCGTAGCCTGAAACTCCTCCTCGCTCTGCCCGCGCCGGCCGAAGGCGACATAGTAATGCGCGTCCTCGCGGGCGCGCGCATCCCAGTCTCGGCGCATCTGCTCAATGAGCTCCTGCCGGCTCACAGGGCATCCTCGCAGCGGTTGTTCTCGATGACGCTCGCCTGGAGCGAGACCCCCGGCGCCGCCAGGATGCAGCGCTCGCTCATCCTGTGACCGGTGATGACGTTGTCGCGAATCAGGTGCTCCCGCGAGGGGTCGGCGCGCCGGCCGGCCCACTCGGCGGCCAGGCGGCCCAGATAGATGCCGGCCTGGAGCACGTCCGGCTCGCCGGCAATCGCCACACAGCCGAAGCGGGCCGCGCTTTCGTTGCAGCCCGCTTGGTTGAGGCGCAGGAAGCGGTTGCCCTCCACGGTGTGGCGGCGACCGATCAGGAACAGGCCGCCGAACTTGAAGCCGTCGATCAGATTGTCGCGGATGAGGATCGCCTCCGAGCGCATGTCCGGGTTCCAGTTGTTCACCACGATGCCGAAGTGGCCGTGCGGATAGTCTTCGGCGCGGCCGCCGTTGACGCAGGAGTTGCCGGCCACCTCGCCGTGATGGAATCCATCGAGGTCGATGCACTTGCCGTTGATCTCCTCGAAGCGGTTGCCGGCGTAGAGCGAGAGATCCACCTCGCCCGCAGTGTCGATCGCCACGGGGGTTCCGCCGCCCTCGGCGTCTACGACCTCGATGGGGAATCCGATGCGCTGGCCGCGATTGCCCACCACGCGGACCTGGCTGGCATGGCCGACCTGAATGGCGTCGCGGCCGATCTCCTCGAACCAGTTCTCTTCGATCCGGCCGTCGCGGCTCCGGGGAGACATGTAGACGGAGTGCGTCCAGACGGCGTTGCCGCGGATGCGGCGGAAGCGGCTGGATCGCACCGCAAAGCCCAGCGTGCCTTCGGAGAAGAGCACGCCGCCGGTGGTGTTGTTGCGGCCCGATGGCCCAAGCGTGCCCGAGTCCTCGACGGTGACGCCCTCGAGCGTGACGTCGGCGGAACGGACGGCCGTGACGGCGAAGCCGGCGATCTCGCGGAAGGTTAGATTCGAGAGGCTGACCTCGCGCACGTCTTCGAGCAGGATCCCGTGGCCGTCGTAGCAGGTGGCAACGATGGCGTCGTGTGGGGGAACGGGCCAGCGGCCCTCGAAGGCGCTGCGGTTGCCCTCGATAGCGAAGCCCGTGAGGCGGACGCGGCTGGCGTGGCGGAGGGAGAGGATGGCTCGGGCGCGGAAGCCTGGGGCGGCGCGGAGGAGGGTGCCTGTTGGGTGGCCGCGGATTTCCAGGTCATGGGCGCCGGCGGGGATACTAAGGGCGTCGTCGATCAGGAGGATGCCGGGCGGCAGTTCTACTACTCCCGTAGTTTGATGGGCGAGCTGCTCGAAACCACCCGCACAGACGCCCGCCGCCCCCAGCCACAAGCCGACTGCCAGGCGCCCCAGCATCCATTCGCTATTCTATCTGCCATGGCGGTCACTCTTCGCCAGGCCGCACTCGGGCCCTTGACTGGCATCACCGCCTCGGCGCCCGACGGCGCCCTGGTGGGCGTCATCGGAGAGGACGACGGCGGCGCCCGGACCTTGCTTCGCCTCATCGGCGGTCTCGAGCAGCCGTCCTCGGGAGCGGTGGAAGCCTCCCTGCCGCGCCGCTGGCTCGGCCCGGACGGGCCTCTCAATTTGGCTCCGGCGGGCACGCTCGCCCTGGAACACAGCCTGGCGTTGCGCGACGCGCTTGTCCGCGCCCGGGCGCTCACCGGGCTCGAGCGGCTGCGGCGGGCCGGCGCCACCATCTTTCTGCTCACCCACGAACAGGAGCTGCTGCGTGGCGTCGCCGACGAGATCTGGTGGATCGACGGCGGGCGGCTGGTTCTGAAAGGCGACCCTGCCGACGTGCTCGAGCGCTACAACCGCCACGTCGCCGCCCGGTTGCGCGAATGGGCGGCGACGATCTCCCAGCCGCTGGCGCCCTCGCTGCGCCGCGGTGACGGCCGCGCCGAACTGGTGAGGCTCGAAACGCTGGACGCCGAGGGCCGCCCGGCCTGGGTCTTCGAAAGCGGCGCCGGAATGGCCGTCCGAGTCACGGTTCGTTTCCACCGGGAGGTCGCCGACCCCGTCATTGGCATCCTGATCCGCACCCGGATCGGGTTCGAGGTCTACGGGACGAACACGGAGCTGGAGAGACTGCGGCTTGGCCCGTGCCGTGCCGGGGACACGATCGCAGTGACCTTTGCCTTTGCCTGCCAACTGTGCCCGCAGGAGTATACCCTCACCGCTGCCTCGCACGATCCCGACGGCGTCTGGCACGACTGGCTCGAGGAGGCCCTCTCGTTTCGCGTCACCGACGCCCGGCCCACCGCCGGCGTCGCCAATCTGCACGCCCGGGTGAGTTTCGAGCGGCGGCAGGCAGATCCCTTGCAGGTTCGTTAGAGAACCACGCGCCAGTCCCCCTCCCGGCGCGTCAGGCGCGCGCGGTCCAGATACTCGAGAAGCGGGACGGCGTACTTGCGCGAGATGCCCGTCCAGTCCTTGAACTGCGAGACGGTGAAGCGCTCGCCGCGGCGGCCCGCCAGAAGTTGCCGGAGCGCCTCCAGGGCGCATGCATGGACGATCAACTCGTTTCCGACCCGCACCAGCCGGCCCTGGCGAAGCAGGATCTCGAGCAGCTTGCGCGCCCGGCCCGCTTCGACTCCCGAGCCTGCGAGCACCTCCTCAGCCCGCGGCGCCGCCAGAGCCGCCCGCTCGAACGCACTCTCGATCCGCGCGAGCGCCTCCTCGTCTTCCTGGTTCAGTACAAGCCGGTGTTCGGCCAGGCGCACCGTGTCGCCCTCGGCCACCAGGCGCGCCGAGGCTTCGAGTAACGCCTCGAGCAAAGACGGCTCGCTCGCGGGGAGCGCCTCCGCCCGGAGCGCCTCTCGCGGCATGCCGGCCGCCAGCGGTTGCTCCTGGTGAAAGCGTTCCACGGTCGCCTCGATTCGCTCGCGCAGCCGGTCGAACACGGCGCGATCGATCATCCTCGCCGGCGGCCCCTCGATCCGGACGAAAGCGCCCGAGCGGCCGGCCGCGTCGATCTCGGCAGGCGTGAGGCCGGTCCTGGCGATCAACTCGGGCAGAGTCAAGCCGTACGGCGCTTCCTTCACCCACAGCGCCAGGCGGCCGCCAGGCTCCGAAGCGGCCAGCCTCCGGAGCCGTTCTGCCGCCTCTGCGCGCCTCAGGCGCTCCGGCGGATCAATTTCGATGACCGCGCCGCCGCCGATCGTCACCACGGGCGAGAACATCCGGACGATGAACCGGTCACCCGGAAGGACCAGCGCCGGCTCGCGCAGGTGGAACCGCACCAGGCCGCGTTCGCCGGGGGCAAGCGAGGTCGCCCGATCGAGCAGGCGCGCCTCCGCGATGACTCCCGCGGTCCCGGCATGCAGGTGGACCGGCGCGCGGTCCTTGAGCGGCCGGGCCGAGGCCAGCAGCTCGAACTCGGCGTCGAAGACGCGGGCGGGTGAGAAAAGGCCGGGCGCGACGAGGCTCACCCCCCGCGCCAGCTCCTTGATTTCGGCCCCGGCCAGGTTCAGCGCCGTGCGCTGGCCCGCCACCGCTTCCGCCACCGGCTGGTTGTACACCTGTATGCCGCGCACCCGGAAGCGCCTGCCGCCCGGCTGTAGCTCGACCTCGTCTTCCAGGCGGACGCGCCCGCTCACCAGGGTGCCGGTCACAACGGTGCCAAAACCTCGCATGGAGAAAACGCGGTCCACCGGAAGGCGGAAATGGCGCGAAGCGTCCTTCACCGGAACCTCGGCCGCCACGCGCGCCAGCGCGGCCTTGAGCTCGCCGAGCCCCTGTCCCGAAACGGCGCTAACCGCCACGACAGGGGCCCCGGCTAGAAACGAGCCCGCAACGAACTCCTCGATCTCCAGGCGCACCAGTTCCAGGATCTCCGGCTCCACCAGGTCCGCCTTGGTGAGCGCCACCAGACCGCGCGGAATCCCGAGCAGGCGGCAGATCTCGAAGTGCTCCCGCGTCTGTGGCTTGATCGATTCGTCGGCGGCGACAACGAGCAGCACCAGGTCGATGCCGGTCGAGCCGGCCAGCATGGTCCTGACGAACCGCTCGTGTCCGGGAACGTCGACGAAGCCAATGCACAGGCCGCCGGGCAATTCCAGGTGGGCAAAGCCCAACTCGATTGAGATGCCGCGGCGTTTCTCCTCCGGCAGCCGGTCCGTGTCGATTCCGGTGAGCGCCCGCACGAGCGCGGTCTTGCCGTGATCGATGTGGCCGGCCGTGCCTGCAATAATGTTGCGCATGCGGCTGCTACTCATGCTACTACCGGCCGCATTCGGGCTCGCCGGGCAGGAAGCGGTCTTCCGCGCCGGCGTCACCCTGGTCAGGCTGGATGTCCAAGTGGTCGATGGCGGCCGGCCCGTCAGCGGGCTCCGGGCGGAGGATTTCACCGTGCTCGACGAGGGGACGCCTTCGCGAATCGTTTACTTCGGCCAAGAGCAGGAGCCGCTGTGGGTCGTCCTGCTGGTGGACGTGAGCGGCAGCATGCGGCGTTATCTCGACCAGATGGCCAGGGCGTCACGAGAGGCTCTGGCGGCCCTCGGCCCCGGCGACCGCGTCGCCCTGATGCTGTTCAGCCGCAACGTGGCGCTCGAGCTTCCCTTCACTGCCGATCGGGAAAGCGTCGCTGCCCGGATCGGCGCTGCGGTGGGCGAGGGGGGTCTGGGTTCGGGCACCGCGATCAACCTCTCGATACTCGAAGCGGCGCGCTATCTGGCCCGGGCGGCCGCCGGGGAGGCCGGCCGCCGCGCCGTCCTCATCCTGACCGACAATGCCGGGCTGAACTATCAGGCGCCCGACGAGGTGGTTCTCCGCGCTCTCTACGACGCCGACGCCGTGCTCAACGCGATTGTCACACCGGCGGCGAAACCGCCCCCGGCGCCCCCTCCGGGACGCGAACTCAATCCCGATTTCACTCCGCCCGACGTCTTCTCGCTGGCGCGCGCGACCGGCGGCGAGGTGCTCCGGGCGTCGAACGCCGGCGAGGCGTTCCGCGCCATGATCCAGAGCATCTGGGCGCGCTACAGCCTGCACTGTCCCGCCGCTGGAGGCGCCCCGGGCGCCTGGCGGCGGCTCGAAGTCCTCCTGAGCGATGAGGCGCGCCGGCGGTATCCGCGCGCCCAGATCCGCGCGCGCGCCGGCTATTTCCTTCCCCAGGCTTCAGATGAAAGCCACTGAGCCGTCCTCGCGGAACTCGAAGCCGCGCCGCCACGGCCGTGGCGGATATTTCTTGATCGCCTCTTCGTTGAGTTCGATGCCGAGCCCGGGCTTGTTCGGCACCGGGATGTAGCCGTCCTTGACCATCAGCGGCTCGAGCAGCACGTCCTTGCGCGGGGAAGCGTCGTCGGGATTGTACTCGAGGATCTTGAAGTTGGGCGTGGAAGCGGCAAAGTGCACGTTCACGGCCGTGGCCACCGGGCCCATCGGATTGTGCGGCGCCACCACGACGTAATGGGCTTCGGCCATGGCGGCGATCTTCTTCATCTCCATCAGGCCGCCGCAGACGCAGATATCCGGCTGGATGATGTCCAGGCACTGCGCGGCCAGGATTTCGCGGAACTCGAACTTCGTGTAGTTGCACTCGCCGCTGGCGAGCGGAATGTCCACATGCTCGGCGAGCTTGCGCATCGCGTCGGTGTTCTCCGGCCGGATCGGCTCCTCGAGCCACATCGGGTTGTACGGCTCGATCTCCTTGGCCAGGCGGATGGCGCGGTGGACTTCGAAGAAGCGGGCATGGATGTCGACGCCGATATCGACGTCGGGGCCGAGCGCCTCGCGGACGGCGCGCACCCGCTGGCCGGCGATGCGCGTCACCTGGTTGTACGGCATGCGGGTGTCGCCTACGGTGTGCGGCGCCATCTTGATGGCCGTGTAGCCGTACTTTTCCACCAGGCGCTTGGCGTGCTCGGCGACTTCGGACGGCTCGCGGCCGCCGGCGCTCTGATAGACGCGGATCTTTTCGCGCGCCTTGCCGCCCAGCAGCATGTAGACGGGCAAGCCGGCGGCTTTGCCGGAAATGTCCCAGAGGGCATGTTCGATGCCGCTGATGGCCGCGTTGATGACCGAGCCGCCCGGGAAGCGCGTGAAGTTGTACATCATCGCCCACAGGTACTCGATGTTGCGCGGATCCTGTCCGACAAGCCAGGACTTGAAATCCTCGATCACCTTCACGGTGGCTTCGTCGGGCCCGACCGAGTAGGCTTCCCCGATGCCGTGTATGCCTTGGTCGGTTTCGACCTTGACGAAGCACCAGTTGCGGCCTCCCGGCTGGTTCCGGCTGACGGGAGTCGTGCCTACCAGGAAGGTCTTGATGTCGGTGATCTTCATGGCCGGCCGCGTGCCGACCTGAGGCGGCATGGGCATCAGAGGCGCTGCGGCGGCGCCCAGGAACTCTCTGCGACGCATAAGGAGGACCTCCGCTCAAATTCTCAAATCAAGAATACATGGAAGCGGCGGAGCGTCCCAGGCGAGCGCGACGCAGGATCAGACGCGGATCGGGCTCTCCTGCGGAGGCGTCCATCGCGCCACCACGAGCGTGAGGTCGTCCGTCGGCGGGCTGCCGGCGGCAAACTCCTCGATGGCTTGCCTGAGTCTCGCCACGAGATCCCCGGCCGTGAGGCCTGAGGCGGCCCGCACGGCCTCGACTAGACGGTCGTCGCCGAATTCCTCGCCGGAGACATTGGTGGCCTCGGTGACGCCGTCGCTGTAAATAACAAGCGACTGGCCGGGCTCGAGCCGCAGCTCGCGTTGTTCGTAAGGCACGCCGGAGAGAAGGCCGAGCACAGGCCCGCCGCCTTCGAGCGTTCCAATGCGCCCTCCGGGGCCGGCCAGAAGCGGCGGGTTGTGACCCGCGTTGGTGTAGGCGCACTCGCCGGTGGCCGGATCGATCAGGCAGAGAAACAGCGTGACGAACCGGTTGCCGGGGCAGACCCTGTTCATGGCCCGATTGAGCTGTGCCGCCATTTCCGCCGGGCCGCGACAGTGCTCGGCGAGCATCTGCACGCGAGCCTGGAGATTGACCATCAGCAGGGCGGCCGACATGCCCTTGCCCGCCACATCCGCCACCGCCACCACGATCCGGCCGTCGGGCCGGCGCAGGAAGTCATAGTAGTCGCCCCCCACCGTCTGGCAGGGAGCGTTGTGTCCGGCCAGCTCGAGTCCCTCCGCCGCGGGAAACGCGGCCGGCAGGATCTGCCGCTGGATTTCGGCGGCCCGCTCGAGTTCCGCCTCCATGATGCGCTGCTGTTCCTCGACGGCGAACAGACGCTCGCGCTCGATCCGCAGCGCGGCGACGTTGGCGATCACGGTCAGCAGGTTGAGCTCCTGCGGGGTGAACTCGCGCCACAGATGCGGGGAGTCGACATAGACGAGACCCAGCACCTGGTCCTCGGTCTGGAGCGGCACGGCCATCAGCGAACGGACCTGCTGGCAAACGATGCTCTGGCGGAGCCGGAGAGCCTCATCCAGCATGGCGTCGCTCACCAGCAGCGAGGTACGCCGCTCGAGCACCCGGTCGCGCACGGCCGTGGAGATGTGGAACTGCTCGCCGCGCGAGGCCGCCACCTTCAGGCCGCCGTCCTCCTCGAGCAGCAGCACACCGCGCGTGGCGCCCACTGCTTCCATGCACAGGCTGAGTGTGTCCTCATACAGATGTGCCGGGCCCTTGCGCGCCATCAACCGCCGCCCGGCGCGCACGAGCACGCTCACCGGGTCGGACCAATCCCGGGCGGCGAGACCTGGTTGCGTGGCCTGTGTATCCTCCTTGGGGAGCAGCTCCTCGAGTGAGACGGTATGCGTGGCGGGCTGCTCGCTCCAGGCCGGCGCTTCGAAGATGACCGTGGCGGCGGGGACCGGCTCGTTCTCATCCCAGATCATCAGGATCCGGCCGGCGGCGAT
Source organism: uncultured Bryobacteraceae bacterium (assembly GCA_938003835.1). Lineage (GTDB taxonomy): Bacteria > Acidobacteriota > Terriglobia > Bryobacterales > Bryobacteraceae > CALKXJ01. The sequence continues at coordinate 28,867 of CALKXJ010000016.1, forward strand.
GCGGTCGCCCGCCTGGAGCGGCCGGGCGCCGGAAAACCGCGCCCCATTGAGATGCGTGCCGTTCTTGCTGTTGAGATCCCGGACGAGCCACCGCCCGGCTACCTGTTCGAGCACCAGGTGATGGCGCGAAAGGCCGGAGTCCTCCGGATAGGCGAGATCGTTATCGAGCGCGCGTCCGACGGTGAGCCGGTCGAAGGCGACTTCAAGAGATCTGCGGCTGCCGTCGGGTCCGATCACGGCCAGACGGCGGGCCGGCGCGTCTTGACCCACATGCCCCCCTTCCCCTCTCTCGCGGCAGCCTCATTATCGCACGTTGCGACCGCTTTCTCACGAAACGTTCATCCGGCTGCGCTATCATACTCGCAAATGGCGGTTGTCACCGTTTCGGGTGAGCCCGGCTGCCGCATCGAGGAAACGGCCCGCCTGGCAGCCCGGCGCCTGGGCTTCGAGCTATTCACGGAACGCGCCCTGCGGCGGCTCATCGAAGAGGAGTTCGGGCCGGAGCGCCTGTTGCCGGACCGCGCCTTTCCGCACCTGCTGACCTCGGTACTGGCCAGGCTGGCGCACGAGCATCACCTGGTGGCTTCGATTCCCGGCGCGGAGTTCCTGCTGCGGGATTTCGACGCGGTGCTGCGAGTCTGGATTGGCGCCGCGGAAACCCACCGCGTAGGCGCGCTGATGCTCGAACACCGCCTGGAGCGGCCCGAAGCGCTCGAGCTGCTGGCCAAGCTCGAGAGCGACCTCAAGGAGGACCGGCGGCGCAAGTTCGGCCGCGCGAGGGTTCCGCCGCACCTGTTCGACCTGGTGCTGAACGCCGGGACCACCGAGCCGGAGGCGATGGCCGAGCTGATCGCCACCGCGGCCGAGCAACGCTCCCTGGCGCAACGCGGCCTGCTGCCCGCACCAGTCGAGGCCCATCTTCAGTTTCAGGTCCGGCTTCAGCTTGCCCGCTACCGGATCGCTCCACCGGGCAACGTCCGGCTGGCGGCGAAGCCGTTTGTCCATCCGAGCGAGGAGATCTTCGCCAACCTGCTGGACTTCTACCGGATCGCCTGGGAGTACGAGCCGCGCAGCTTCCCGCTCGAATGGGACGACAACGGCCGGGTGAGGGAAGCCTTCACGCCGGACTTCTATCTGCCCGAGTTCGACCTCTACGTCGAACTGACAACCCTGAAACAGGCTCTGGTAACCAAGAAGAACCGGAAGATTCGCCGCCTGAGGGAGCTCTATCCGGGCATCAACATCCAGGTCTTCTATGAGAAGGACTTCCAGAACCTGATCTTCAAGTACGGCCTGGCCGAGCGGCCCGTCGCCGTATGAGCCCGGCCCAGCCTCCCGAGATCGAGCGGATTCTGTTCACCGAGGGGGAGATCGCGCAGCGGATCGCCGCGGTGGCCGCCGAGGTCTCCGAGCGCTACCGCGGCCGCCAGCTCAAGCTCATAGCCGTGTTGAAGGGTTCGGTCTTCTTTCTGGCGGCGCTCGCGCAGCGGATCGAGGTTCCGCTCAAGATCGACTTCCTGGCCATCTCGAGCTTCGCTTCGAGCGGGAAGCCAACGGGGGTGGTTCGCATCGCCAAGGACCTGGACGAGCCGATCGAAGGCGAGGACGTGCTGCTGGTGGAGGACATTGTCGACACCGGCCTGACGGCGCGCTATCTGCTCCAGACGCTCGCCGGTCGCGGGCCGAACTCGCTCGCCATCTGTACGCTGCTTGACCGCACCTGCCGCCGGCTGGTGCAGGTGCCGGTGGAGTTCCGCTGCTTCGAGATCCCGGACCGTTTCGTGGTCGGCTTCGGGCTGGACTACCGCCAGCTCTACCGGAACCTGCCCTACATCGCGGTGATGCGGCCGTAAGGCCCGACCGGTTCCGCGTTTCGCTAGACCGGAACCTGGTAGAGGTACGCGTCGGCGGCGAAGCCCTCACCGGTGACGAAGAACCGCGACATGTGAAGGCGATCTCGCCGGTTTCCCGGTCCTCGCGGGCGTAGAAATTCGAACGCTGAAGCGAGGCGTCTTCGCCCGGGCCGCGGTCGTCGACGGGGCGGACGCTGGCGCGGATGAGCAGGCCCCTCTTGCGGTCCAGCTCGCCGATGGCGAAGAGATAGCGCGAAAGGTTACCGCGCGGGTTCTCCGGGGTGATGTCGCCCAGCCCGAACAGCCGCCCGGAGGAATGCGAGAGGAGTTGCGAGCAGCAGGCCGGCGAATAAAACGGCTCGCCATTCGAGTAGGTCCACGGCTCGGGCCGGCTTCGGCGGCGGCTCCGTCGGTCGAGAACGAGACCCATTTGTAGCCCGGCAGCTGCGGGCGAACGTCGTTGGAGCCGCGCAAGACGCAGAGGATGCTGCCGTCTGCCAGCCGGCCCCGGGGTCGGCTCATCCATGCTCCGCGTCGTCCGCGCCGGATCTGCCTTGATCGGCTCGCTCCTCCGCCCCTCGAGCCGCCTCCCGCGCCAGCGGCCGATCAAGATCTAGGCGTCGTGGTAGGTGTAGCCGCCGGTCGGGTTGTAGAGAGAGCCGTCCGGCGCGAGCGGCGCGATCACGATGGGCAGCAGGATTTCCTCGTCCACGCGGATCGGCTGGCCGGTGGCGTCGCCGAGCATGAAGCCGTTCTTGCCGATGTAGACCCAGGGCAGGGGGTGCTCCGCCGAGTACTCGGCGCCTTCGTGCACCACGGGTTCGGCGGCAGACCAGTTTCGCCCGCCGTCCTCGGAATAGCGATAGGAGAGGCGATCGCGCCGCATCCCGTCAAGCGGATCGTCGTTCGGCAACACACCCCGGATCCGGAACTCGATGTAGCGGCCGGTAGCCGGATTGACCCAGCCGGGATGGTAGAAAGGGCGCACGGTGCGGCCTTCTCGCCGCTCCTGGGTGGTGCTTGTTTCAGTGCTCGCTCCAGGTGCGGCCATTGTCCGGCGAGCGCCGGCAGAAGACGACATCGAGCCGATCCGGGGGGACTCGTGCCCGTTGATCGAGAGCAGTTCGAGACCCTTCGGGCTCGTCTACGTGGCGATGACGCGCATGGCGACACCGATCTCGCCAATTCTGGCGGGCGAGGGAGCCGCGCCAGCGAGGCGATCAGTCCTCTTCCGCCGCCAGGCGCGTGACCACGGTGAAATCTTCAAGCGTGGTCACGTCGCCGGTGACCGTGTGCGTGGTGACGATCTCGCGCAGCAGGCGGCGCATGATCTTGCCGCTGCGCGTCTTCGGCAGCGCCTCGGCGAACCGGATCTCGGCCGGGCGAGCGAACTTGCCGATCTCCCGGGCCACGAATTCGCGCAACTCGTCGGCGAGGTGGTCGTGGTCCCAGGTCCCCTGCTTGAGGGTCACGAAGGCGCACACGGCCTGGCCGGTGATTTCGTCCGGCCGACCGACCACGGCGGCCTCGGCGACGGCCGGATGCTTCACCAGGGCAGACTCGACCTCCATGGTCGAGAGGCGATGGCCGCTGACGTTCATGACGTCATCGACGCGGCCGAGGATCCAGAAATAGCCGTCGACGTCGCGGCGCGCGGCGTCGCCGGTGAAGTAGGAGCCCGGCACGCGGCTCCAGTACTGCTCCTCGTAGCGTTTCGGATCGCCCCAGATCGTCCGCATCATGCTCGGCCAGGGCCGGCGGATGACCAGGTAACCCTCCTTGCCGGCCTCGACGGGCCGGCCGGTGAAATCCACCACTTCGGGCACGACGCCGGGCAGGGGAAAGGTCGCCGAGCCCGGTTTGAGCGGCGTCGCTCCGGGCATGGGGGCGATGAGGATCGAGCCGGTCTCGGTCTGCCACCAGGTGTCGACGATCGGGCACCGCTCCTTGCCGATGACGCGGTAATACCATTCCCAGGCGGCCGGATTGATCGGCTCGCCGACGGAGCCGAGCAGGCGCAGGCTGGACAGATCATGCCTGTTCGGCCACTCCTCCCCCTGGCGGATCAGCGCCCGGATGGCCGTGGGCGAGGTATAAAGAATGTTCACCCTGTATTTGGACACGATGCGCCACCAGCGGTCCCAGGCGGGGGTGTCGGGCGCGCCTTCATATAGGACGCTGGTGGCGCCGGCCGAAAGCGGCCCGTAGACGATGTAGCTGTGGCCGGTCACCCAGCCAATGTCGGCGGCGCACCAGTAGACATCCTCATCCTTGAGGTCGAAGACCCACTTCATGGTCATGGTGGCGCCGAGCAGGTAGCCGCCGGTGGTGTGGAGAATGCCTTTGGGCTTCCCGGTGGTTCCGGAGGTGTAGAGGGCAAACAGCGGGTGCTCGGCGTCGAGCGGTAGGGCCGGGCAGTCGGCGCTCACGCCTTCTTCGAGCTCGTGCCACCAGGAGTCGCGGCCCGGCTGCATGTTCACCGAGGAGCCCGTCCGCCGGCAGACGATCACCTCGCGCACGCCGGGGCAGTCTTTGAGCGCCTCGTCGGCGGCATCCTTCAGGCGCACCTCCCGGGCGCGGCGCCAGCCGCCGTCGGCAGTAATCACCAGCCGCGCGTCCAGATCCTGGATGCGGGTCTTCAGCGCCTCGGCCGAGAAGCCGCCGAAGACGACGCTGTGCATGATCCCGAGGCGCGCACAGGCCAGCATGGCCACGGGCAGCTCGGGGATCATCGGCATGTAGATGATGGCGCGGTCCGCGCTTGTGAAGCCCCGCGCCTTAAGCACGTTGGCGAAGCGCGAGACCATGGCGTGCAGCTCGCGATAGGTGATCCGGCGCTCGTCGCCCGGCTCGCCTTCCCAGTAGAAAGCGACCTTGTCGGCGCGATGCGTCGCCAGGTGCCGGTCCAGGCAGTTGTAGGAGGCGTTGATCTTCCCCCCGACGAACCACTTCACGAACGGGGGGTGCCACTCAAAGACGTGCGACCACTTCTCGAACCAAGCCAGCTCCTTTTCAGCCAGCTCACCCCAGAACTCCTCTGGGGTTTCGATCGAGCGGCGATAGAGGGCCTGATAGGCTTCCATCCCGGAGACGTTGGCCCGGGCGACAAAGTCGGGATGCGGCGGATAGACACGGTCTTCGAGCACTGCGGGATGCCCTCCTGAGTGAATAAAACAGTGATTTTATCAAAGTTCGGCAAACAGCTCTTCGAGCCGGATGTGCAGGCCGGCGAGCAGTTCGCCGCCCCGCGCCGCTCCACCAGCTCCCCGTCGACATGCTCCAGCCGCTCGAAGGCCGGGGCGGAGAGATACGGTTCGACACTGACCCGGCCGGCTGCCACTCGACCGGTCAGATCCGGAGTCTACCGCGCGCTGCCCTGATATGATGTTTCTCCGGGACCTGCCATGAAACCGATACCGGCGAGCGAACAGCGGAAGGTTGTGGAGCGGCTGATGAAGGCCTGCGGGGGCGCCTACCCGCCCGAGGTGCGCCGGCGATATTTCATTTCCGGGCCGCAATGGGCCGCAGCCTACGAGGGCCAGGCGCTATTCCACGCGCCGACCCGCGCGCCGGTGAGTTTCGAGGAGGTCATCCGGCGCTATGGCGAGATCGGCATCGGCTGGTGGAGCACCCATGACACCGACGTGATCCCGACCCGGGCGCTTGGCACCGACGAGCAGTGGGAGATCCTCGAGCGCATCAGGAAGGCGCTCGCCGAGGCGGGCGTCGCCTGCTCCATGGTCACCACGGAGACCTTTTTCCACAGGGTTTGGGCGGCCGGGCCGGCCGCCGAGTCTCCCCAGGTGCGCGACTACGCCGCCTGGCGTCTCAAGAACACCGTCAAGATCGGGCACGAACTCGGCGCCTCTTACGCCGTCTACTGGCCGGGCTCGCTCGGCTACCTCGTGCAGGGCGCGGTGGAAGAGACCCAGACCCTGCGCTGGTATGCGGAGGCGCTCAACGCCGCCTGCCGCGCCGACATCGAAATCGCGGCCAAGCGCGGCCGCCCGACACTGAAGCATTGCCTGGAGGCAAAGCCGTTCGAGCCGCAGGGGGAGATCCTGCTGCCCACCAGCGACGCCATGCTGGCCTTCATCGACTCCGGGCTGCTCGAGCACCCGGAAATGGTGGGGTTGAACCCCGAATACCTGCACGAGCTCATGTGGGGAGCGGCGCCGCGGGCCGCGCTGGCGCGCGTACTTTTGCGGGGCAAGCTCTGGCACTTCGATATCAACGACGGCTACCGCCTCAAGCACGATGTGGACATCGCCGTCGGGCTGGTCAATCCGCTCGACTGGCTCAACGTGCTCGTGCTGCTGCGCAGCCACGGCTACAACGGGCCGTTCAACCTGGATTACAAGCCGCCGCGCACCACCAGCAACTGGGGCGTCTTCGCGGTCAGTTTTCCCACCGCGGTCGACCGGTTCATCACCTTGTGGGAGATGGCAGGCGACGTAATCTCCGATCCGGTCATCCAGGAGGCGACCGAAGCGCTGAAGGCGGGCGGGGAGCCGGCCGGCGCCCTCGACGCGGAAGCGATCGCGGAAGCCAACAAGGAGTTACTGAACCTGCACGAGCTGATCGCGCATCGCCTGGTCCAGATCCTTTGGGGCCAGCACCGCGGCCGGCATTACGTCCTCTAAGTTGGAAGTATGAGCATCGGCCGGTTGCTGATCCTCTTCGGGCTGATCCTGGTGGCCGCCGGGCTCCTGGTGACGGTTCTCGACCGCCTGCCGATTCGCCTTGGGCGCCTGCCGGGCGACATCGTGCTCCGCGGAAAGAATTCGGTCTTTTACTTTCCGCTGGCCACCAGCCTGCTGCTGAGCCTCGTGCTTACGCTGGTGCTCTGGCTCTTCAGCCGGCGTTAGTAAAGCAGGCCCATCTTCTCCGGCGGCCAGTAAACGAACACCGCCTTGCCGTAAATGTAGCGGCGGTGCACCGGCCCCCAGTTGCGGCTGTCGTTGGAGGAACTGCGGTGGTCGCCCAGGACAAAGTACTGATCCGGCGGGATCTTGAAGGGCGCCAGACGGCTCTGCCGGTCGCGAAACTCCTCCGGTACATAGGGTTCGCTCAAGGGCTGCCCGTTGACAAAGACGACGCCCTCCTCGATGGCGATCGTGTCGCCGGGAAGTCCGATCACGCGTTTGATGTAGGACTTACTTTGGTCGCCGGGAAACCAGAAGACCACCAGGTCGCCGCGCTCGATGCTGCCCAGACCGAAGCGGTAAATGAACTTGTTGATGAAAATCCGCTCCTGGTCCACGAGCGAGGGCATCATGCTGGTCCCCTCCACCTTCACCGGTTGATAGAGGAACAGGATGACGACGAGCGCTATGGCGAGCGAGAGCACCAGGTCGCGGCCCCAGGAGAGCGTGGAGCGGAGCAAGGCGGGTCTGGCCCGGAGAGGTTCACGGTGGCCGAGCTCGTCCATGGGCGCTCCCAGCAAAGCTTACCTTTATCGTAGCCGATATGCGCCGGCGGAGCGCGGGCGCCGGCTAGCGGGCTCCGAGCGGCTCGCCGGTGAGGAGCCGGGCGACGACGACAACCGGCGCCGCGCCCTGCTCGAGCGCCGCGCGGTGAAACTCGGACGCCTCGAATGCATCACCTTTTGCGCGCCGGTAGTGTTCCCGGAGCCGGCGCCAGTCGCGCCATCCGACGAAATAGGTCGCAAGCTGGCAGGAGCTGAGCTTGGCGCGCCGCAGCTTGGCGGTGGCCTCCTCCTTCTCCTGGAAGGTATCCTGCATCATCAGATCGAGCGCTTCCTGATCCGTCATCCCCAGGGTGTGCAGGCGGATGTCCAGGATGGCGTTGGCGATCATCCGCAATTGCTGCTTGAGGAACGTGAGCCGCAACTCGGGGCTGCCGTCCAGATAGCCGGCGTCGAGCGTCGCCTCGGTGGCATAAACCGCCCATCCTTCGATGTAGGGCCCGTTGCCGAAGATTCCCCGGAGCAGGCGCCGCGCCTCGGGCCGGATCTGGTTGGCGTACTCGAACTGGACCCAGTGGCCGGGCATCGCCTCGTGAATGGTCAGCAGCTTCAGGCCATAGAAGTTGTACTCGCGCAGTTTCGAGTCGACGCGCTCCTTGGGCCAGTCGGCCGGGATCGGTGTCAGCCAATAGTAGGCCCCCAGGTGCGGCTCGAGCGCCGGCGCCGGGTTGAAGCCCCCGACGGCGTAGATGCCGCGCATGAATTCCGGCGTCTCGATGAGCTGGAGATTCTCGCGCCCGGGCAGGGGCACGAGGTTGCGCTCGCGGACGAAGCGCGTGGCCTCTTCGAGGTCGCGCCGGGCGTCGGCAAAGTAGCTCTCGCGCGTCGAGCGCCGCGCGGCGATCCTTTCAAGAGCCCGCATCACGATGCGGTTGAGCGCCGCCCGGTCGCCCCGGGGAGGCGGGCTTTGGCCCGGAGCGAGCTTGAGCGCGATCTCGAGCATCTGCTCCCGGACCTCGCCGAGCGCCTTCTCGGCCTCGGCGAGAACGGCCTCCGGCGGGGCGTCGGTGGCGAGCGCGTGCCGGAACTTGAGCGCATAGTTTTCCTTGCCCAGCCGCCAGTCACGCCCGCGCCGGGCGAGATCGCTCTCGAGCCACCGGCTGAAGTCCTTGAGCGCAGCCACCGCATTGATGGCTGTCTGGTCGTAAAGCGAGCGAAGCTCGGCCGGCGCCTGCTCGCGCAGCGTGCGGTCGATCAGGCTGATGTTGCCTTCGTTCTCCTCGCGCGCCACCTCGACCCAGATCTCGGGAGCGCTCTCGAGGTTCGCCTTGGCCTGCTCGAGCAGTGCGGGAACGCGCTCGAGGCGCGAGACGATATGACGGAAGCGCTCGCGCTTGGAAGCGTACTCGCGGACGAAGGGATCGAACAGGGCGGTGCCGACCAGCTCGACGTAAAGCGTCGGGTTGTGCCGCCATTCGCGGATCGTATCGAGCTCGAGCAGCGCGAGCGCGATCTGATTCCGCAGGATCTCGTAGTCGGCCTGCTGCTGGGGCGAAAGCGACGCGAGGTCGACCTCGGCGCGCAGCCGCTCCGCGAAGCGGCGATAGAAACTCCGGCGGCGCTCGATGCCGGCGGGCGAGTAGTCATCGAGCCGCTCATCCAGCCGCACGCCTTCGTGCACGTGGTAGCCTGCGCCCGTGGCAGACACCGGAGAGAGCGCCAGCGAACCGTAGACGAACTCCTCGACGAGCTGGTCGAAGCCGGCTGGCCGCGGTGCGCTGCGGCAACCGGCGAAAACGAATGGAAGCACCAGCCAGATGGCGCGCGCGGTCATGACATTCGCATTGTGCCATGCAGGGCACCCGCTGCCGCGAGCTTTGGTTGAATCATAGAAACGCCATGGAAGACCTTTACGCGCGACGAGCCGAGGCGGTGCGCGAGCCGCCCGGCACCACTTGGGGCAGGTTGCGCTATCTGGGGCCGTCGCTGATCGTGACGGCCAACGTGGTCGGCTCCGGCGAGCTCATCATGACGACAACGCTCGGCGCGCGCGCCGGCTTCGTTGCGCTGTGGGTCATCCTGGTGAGCTGCTTCTTCAAGGTGGCGGTGCAGCTCGAGTTCGGCAAGCACGCCATCGACGCGGGTGAAACCAGCCTGCGGGCCTTTCAGAACCTGCCCGGACCGCGGCTAGGCCGGGTGCGCTGGAGCGTCTGGCTGTGGCTGGCAGCCAAGAGCGCCCAGGCCATCCAGTATGGTGGCATCCTCGGAGGCGTCGCGCTGGCCCTGCATATCGCCGTCCCCACGATCGCCGTCTGGCATTGGGCCACGCTCACCGGACTGGTGACCGCGCTGCTGGTCTCCCGGGGCCAGTACCGCTGGATCGAGCGGATCTCGGTCGGCTTGATTGCGGCCTTCAGCCTCTTCACCATCGTCTGTGTCGCCGTGTTGGCCGGGACCCCCTACCGGTTCTCCTGGGCAGAGCTCTCGAGCGGGTTGAGCTTTCACCTGCCGCCGGAGGCGGTCGGCGTCGCCGTCGCCGCCTTCGCCATCACCGGCGTGAGCGCCGACGAGATCACCACCTACCCTTACTGGTGTCTGGAGAAAGGTTACGCGCGCTTCACCGGGCCGAACGACGGCTCGCCCGGCTGGGTGCGCCGCGCCCGGGGCTGGATCCGGGTCATGTACCTGGACGCCTTTGTTTCGATGATCATCTACACCGTGACCACGGCGGCCTTCTACATCCTGGGTGCGGCGATTCTTCACCGCCGCGGCGAGGTTCCCCAGGGCTACGAGACGCTGCGCACGCTCTCGCGGCTGTACACCGAATCGGTCGGCCCCTGGGCGATGGTGATCTTTCTGGCCGGGGCGGTCGTCGTGCTCTACTCCACCGTGTTCGTCGCTTGCGCCTCGGCCACCCGCACCTTCACCGACGCTTTTACACAGATCGGCTGGGCGGACTTCCAGGATCCGGCCCGCCGCGCGCGCTGGATCCGATCGCTCGCCTGGCTTCTGCCCGCCCTGTGGACGGCGCTGTTTCTGGCGGCGCGCGAACCGGTGGCCATGATCATGGTGGGCGGCCTCGCCATGGCCTGCCTGCTCGGCCTGATCGTCTTCACCGCGCTGGTATTTCGCTACCGGCGCCTGAGCCCGGCCCTGCGCCCCGGCTTGGCCTACGACCTGCTGCTCTGGACGAGCTGCCTGGCGATCGCCGGCGTGGGCGCGCGGGCCGTGGCGAGCGCCTTTTAGGGGATTGAGTATCCTGTCACCGATTTTCCGATTTTCGATTTTTATTCGAGGGTGACCATGACGTGGGGGCCGACGCGCGGCACCGTGAGGCGGATCCAGGCCCCCTCGGCGGCCGTGGGCAGGTCGCGCTGCTCCGGCCAGATGAGCCTCGCGCGGCGGGCCGGCATCAGGCGCCGCGCGATGCGCACCGGCACATCCCTGGCCACCAGATCGGTCTGCCAGTTCACCAGATGGAGCACGTGACGGCGCTCGTCCTGTTGCCGGTTCAAGCCCGCCCAGATGCGCTCAGAGGCTTCGAGCTGCCAGGGCGCCTCGGGCGCTAGCGCGCGCACCAGGTTCCGGATGAGGCCGTCGGTCCAGCGCACGCCGAAGACCAGGTCGTGGTGCCGCGAACGCGCGAAGAGCGACGCCGCGACCCAAACGGCACGGCCTTTGCCGAAACCGTTCAGATGAATCGCCGCCCGCTCGGTCGGCCTCCAGGGTGCGTGCATCGGCGTGCCCGCGTCGCTGATCTGGCGCGCCAGGGGCCGCCCCTCGCGCGGCCGCGCCGCGACCGCGTCGCCGGGAAAGATCAGCTCCGTCCCGGGCAACCCTTCGAGCAGCGCGTGGCGATCCATGCCGGGATGGATGTAAGTCGGGCCCTTGCGGTCCGCCTCCTGCACGGCATTGCTCACCGGCTCGTCCACGCGCACGCCGAAGACGTCGCCGAGCGCAAAGTCCGGGCGCGGCGCACAGTGCTCATCCATCAGCGAGGACTCCGCCGTGGCCAGCAGCGATCCGCCCTGGGCCACCCAGTCGCGGACCGCCTGGACCTGCGCGTCGCTCATGCAGGCGGCGTTGGGCAGGATCAGGAGCTGATACGGTTTGAGGACCTCGGCGCGCAGGTTCCAGTCGGCGACGACGTCGTGCTGGATGTGCAAGGCGTCGAGCACCTTGAGCGCGGCGATCAGCTCGTTGGCGTGACTGCTGGCGTCCGAGCGGCCGCGGTAGAGCATGGTGGGCTCGCTGGTCAGCACCGCGACGTAGGGCACCGGCTCGGCGCCCTTCACGTACGGCTCCTTGCGCATTACCTCGTCGAAGATCACGGCCCAGCTCCGCGTGAAATGCTCGTTGGGGTCGCCGTTGACCGAGGTTCGGTCGTAGCGGTAAGGCTGGCCGCCGGCGGCGAGCGTGCGTCCGATCCTGGCGCGGATTTCGTCGGCGCCAAACGGATCGAGCACCGAGTGGCGGTTCAGGAAGGTCACCTTGAAAGGCTTCGGCCAGGCCACGCCGCGGGTCCAGGTGGCGAACTCGCCCGTGCTGCCCGCCTCGGTGAAGACGTAATCGGTGAGCTGGTTGAGCGAGGGCGGCGTGGGCACGAACTTCCGGTAGCCGGTCTGCCCCGGCATCTGGATGTTGGGCCCCGGGCCGTTGAAGGTCACCTCGACGCGCGGGTCCTGCTGCTTGACCGCGTCGCGGAGCTTGCGCCAAAACTTCTCGATCTGGGCAACCTCCCAGCGCAGCGTGGCTCGCCAGTCCGGGTCCTCTTCGAGCGAACGCGGATAGGGCCGGCCCATCTCCTCGCGGAACTTCTTCACCGTATATTCCGACTGCCCGTAGCGCAGGAAACTGAGCCCGTCGGCGAAAAAGGCCTGGCCGTGATAGGCCGGAATCAGCTCCCGGATCACCTCGACGAACCAGTCCGCCGCGGGGGAGTTGGGATCCGGGTGGTAGCCGCCGTAGCTGCCGGTATAGAGCGTCCCGTCGGGATTGCGAACCCCCCAGGATGGATTTTTCTGAATCAGCCGGTCCGCCCAGATGGTGGGCACGTAGAGCTCCATCGCGATGCCGCGTTCGTGGCCCAATCGCACCATTTCGCGCAAATAGTCGTAGTGGAGCGTCGGATGGCGCTCGCCGACCTTGCTGTCATAGAACATGTAGCCGGAGATCGACATGGTGAAGACCATGAGCGCGTTGGCCTTCATCTCCACCAGATGCCGGATGTGATCCTCGGCGCGCATGCGGCTGTAGTCGGCCAGCGGCCGGCCCTCGCGGTCGAGCTTGTCCACCCAGTTGAAGTCGAAACAGTAATGCCGGTAGGCCTCGCTCAGCTTGGGCACGCTCGCCTGCGCCCGGGCGAGCGCCGCGAGCAGGCACAGCAGGAAAAGAGTTCTCGTCAACGGCTTGCACATTCGCGGAGCGCCTCCCTTCGTCACGCTTTTCGCCTCTCAACCAGCAGGATATGCTCGCAGGCCAGCACCAGCTCGCCCCGCTGGTTGAGCACCTCCACCTTCTCGACGACACGGCCGAGCCCGGGCCGCTTCGGATCCTCTTGTTTGGCCGCAATGGTCACGCGGCTGCGCAAGGTGTCGCCGAGGAAGACCGGCTTGATGAAGCGCAGCCGGTCATAACCGTAGCTGAAGGCGGCCGGGTTGATCTCGCCCGCCGTCAGCCCGATGCCGACCGAGAAGACCAGCGTGCCGTGGGCGATGCGCTGGCCGAACGGCGTGGAGCGGGCGAACTCCGCATCCATGTGATGGGGGTAGAAGTCGCCCGTCTGCCCGGCATGGAGCACCAGGTCGGCCTCGGTAATGGTGCGGCCGGTCGTCTCGCGCGCCTCGCCGATCGAATAATCCTCGAAATATCGCAGCCTGGTCACGGAATCCTCCGGAGTTGACAAATGACCCGCACTGTTTTAGGAAAGCTATTTACGCCATGGCAAACGCTGAAGACACCCCCGTGGAGAACAAGCCCTTGCTCGATGTCTCGTCGCTCGAGCAGAGCTGGCCCCTGCCGGCGCGGCCTCGCCCGATCGTGATCATCGGCGCCGGAGGCATCGTCAATGACGCGCACCTGCCCGCTTACGCCAAAGCCGGGCTGCCCGTCGCCGGCATTTACGACATCGACGCCGAGCGCGCCCGCGCCACCGCCCAGCGGTTCTCGATCGGCCGCGTCTTCGCGCGCCTCGAGGAGTGCTTCGAGGACCCGGAAACGGTGATCGACATCGCCGTGCCGCCGCAGAACGTGCTCGAGATCCTCGAGGCGATGCCCGAAGGCCGGACCGTGCTGATCCAGAAGCCCTTGGGGCTCGACCTGGCGCAGGCCGCCGCCATTCGCGCGATGGCGCAAGCCAGGCGGCTGTGCGCGGCAGTCAACTTTCAGCTCCGCTTCAGCCCGATGATGCTGGCCCTGCGCAGCGCCGTCGGGCAGGGCCTCCTCGGCGAGATCCTCGACGTGGACTTCCACCTGCGCGTGTTCACGCCCTGGCACCTGTTCCCCTACCTGGCCCAGCTTGAACGGGTGGAGATTCTGGTGCACTCGGTGCATTACCTGGATTGGATCCGCTCGATGCTCGGCGAGCCGAGGGCCGTCTATGCGCGCACGGTGGGTCACCCGGCGCACCCGCAACTGAAAAGCACCCGCTCGAGCATCATTCTCGACTACGGCGAGCAAACGCGCGCCTGTCTGTCGATCAATCACAACTTTCGGCCAGAACGCCGGCACCAGAACGCCACCGTCACCGTAACCGGCAGCCGGGGCGCCGCCGTCGTCGAGCTCGGCCTGTTGCTCAACTATCCGACCGGCGAGCCGGAAACGCTCGAGATCATCGCCGACGGTTACGACTGGACGCCGGTGGCGCTCATCGGGCGCTGGTTTCCGGACGCCTTCATCGGGCCGATGGCGAACTTGCAGCGCTACGCCGCGGGCGAGGACCCGGTTCTCCACACCCGCGTCGAGGACGCCTACAAGACGATGGCCGTCGTCGAGGCCTGCTACGAAAGCAACGCCCGCGGCGGCGTGGCGGTGCCCGTGTGATGCGCGCATACGCGGAGTCGCCGGGCCTCAGAATCGGCCGTAGCGCCGGTAGGCCTCGAGCGGGTGCACGCCCTGAAGGATCGCCTTCCGAACAAGGTTTTCCGTTGAAACGACCTCCTCGGCTTTGCCGATGACCTCCTCGGCCAGCGCCGCCGGGATCACCACCACGCCGTCCCGGTCCCCCAGCACATAGTCACCAGGCTCGATCGTCACGTCCCCGACGGTGATGGGCACGTTGTAGGCCTCGAGTTCCCAGCGGCCGAGAACGTCCTTCGGCGTCGTGTAGCGGCAGAAAACGGGAAAGCCGAGCCGGAAGATGTAGTCGGTGTCCCGCGCGCCGCCGTCGATCACCGCGCCCCGCGCGCCGCGGTACTTGGCGGTTTCGGCCGAAAGCTCCCCGATATGCGCCGCCACGTCGTCGTTGGCCTGGCTCAGGAGGACATCGCCCGGCTTGACGTCGCCGAGCATCGTCAGCAGGGGCGGGAAGACCTCGTCGGGATCGGCCTTCGAGGACGGCCGGCCGAGAATCGTCAGGGCGCGGCCGGCGACCTTCCAGCCCTCGACGAGCGGGCGAATGGTGTGGGGAAGCACCTGGCGGGTGAGACCCATCTCATCGAGCACGTCGGCGACGGCGCCGGCGTAGGGGATGGCGGCCAGGCGGTCAATCAACTCAATCGGCGTAGCGAGTGTACTCATTCGGAAAGTCCTTCCTTCAGA
This sequence comes from uncultured Bryobacteraceae bacterium, assembly GCA_938003835.1. Lineage (GTDB taxonomy): Bacteria > Acidobacteriota > Terriglobia > Bryobacterales > Bryobacteraceae > CALKXJ01. The sequence continues at coordinate 43,906 of CALKXJ010000016.1, forward strand.
TGTAACGTGAGGAAGCGGCCAAATCCAATTTGAAATCGATTAATCAGCGATTAAGAGGGCCTGAAGCCCGCGCGCGAGACCGGCGTGATACAATTGCGATGCGCAACGGGAATGGACGTCAGCCAGTTGCGGGCCATCGTCACGCTGGGCGAGCTGGGGAATATCTCCAAGGTCGCCGAGGCGCTGCACCTGACGCCGCCGGCCGTCTTCTCACAAATCCGCAACCTCGAAAACGAAGTGGGCGCCAAGCTCTACGAGCGGGTAGGCAACCGCCTGGAGCTGACCGGGCATGGCAAGCGGCTGGCCGAGCGGGCCCGCGAAATCCTGAGGGCGCACGATGCCACGCTGGCCGAGCTGCGCGAGCTGAGGGCCGGCGCCGGGGCCCTGCTGCGCATCGGCTGCGGGCCCCACAGCGGCGTCTACATCATGCCGCCGCTCATCGAGCGCTTCTTCGACCGGAACCCGGCCGTAGAGATCCGGATCCTCACCGGCGGCGACGACTTCCTCCTGCATGGCGTCAGAACCGGGCTGCTCGATGCGATTCTCATTCACCTGCCGCTCGATAAGGTGGACCTCGAGGAGCATCCCCTGTTCGCCTACGAAATGGTCTTTGTCGTGCCTGCCGCTTCCGGCTCTCCGCAGCGGCCGGTGAAGCCCGCCGAGCTGGTCGGCATGCCCTACGTTCGCTGGCGCCGCCCGGTGCTGGTGGACGCGGTGCTCGAGAAGCTGAGCTGCGAGGTGGGGTTCGAGCCGCGCACCGTGGTCGAGCACGACAACCCGGCGGCCATCCTGGAGTTCGTCAAACGCGGCCTCGGCTTCGCCATCCTGCCCTACTACACGGTCGCCGCGGACCATCGGGCCCGGCGCGTGCGGGTGATCCGCCCGGCGACGCGGAGCTCGCATCTGGTCGGGCTGGCCTACCGCAGGCAAGGGTACCGGCCGCGCATGCTGCGTGATCTGCTCGCCGTGGCCGACCAGTGGCGGGAGTGGTGGCCCCTGGCGGCCCATGTGGAACCCGTTTCCGGCAACGGACCGGACGAGGCGAGGCGCAAGGGCGCGATCGAGACGGGCGCCCGGTGATTCGTTCCGGGCGAAACGCCGAGTAGAAACTTTTGAATCCCGCTCCGCCCGATCCCGTGATAGGTTTCGACGGGGAAGGTGTCGCACGATGACGAAGATCCTCGTTTCGGCCGGCTTGGCCTGCTGCCTGCCGTTGACGGCGCAACTGGCGGAAAACCTCGGCGCGGCGGAATGGTACCGGCCGCCGCAGTTGAGCGTGATGGTCGGCTTCATCAAGGACCCGCAACACAAGCACTACAGCGTCAGGGAATGGGCGAAGGACATCGGCGCCAACTTCGATGCGGCGACCCTGGTGGCGCGCCTCAAGCGCGCTGGCGTGGTGCAGATCATCTGGTACGACAAATGGATCGACGGGCTCGTCTTCCGCAAAACGAAGACGACCACTTACACCACAGAGCGAGACTTTCTGGCGCCGCTCGCGGCCGAGTGCAAACGGCACGGCGTCAAGCTCGTCACCTACTTCAACACCTTCTATGACGGCAATCCCGAGTTCGCGCCGTGGGCCGCCCTGGACCAGCGCGGCAAGCCTATTCCGTTTTCGCCCTTCTGGCCGGAGAACCTGCTGAGCATGTACTCGCCGTTCCGCGAGAAAGCGCTCGAACAGATCCGCGAGCTGGTGGTGGACTACGGCGTCGACGGCATCTGGCTGGACGTGCCGGGCTACGCCATCATCTCGCACGACGCCTGGACGCGCGAGGCCTTCCGCAAAAAGTACGGCAAGGACATGGATGAGGCGACGATGGCCGAGCGCTGGCGGTTCGCCAGCGAATCGGCGGTCGAGTGGAACCGGCAGGTGGCCGAGTTCGTCCGCAAGCTGAACCCCGGGGTCACGGTGACGACCAACGAAGCGGTGGACCCGGTGCTCGAGGGTCCGGCAAGGGCCGCGGGCATGGCCGCCGTGGTCGACTATTTCAGCACGGAGCTACACACGCAGGAACTGCAACTGAGCCGCACCCAGTATCTGCGCAACACGATGAAGCCGTTCGAGGCTGGCACGCTGCTCTCCGACGACTGGTTCACGCCGCTCGCCAGCGGCCCGCTGAAAAGTTCGAAAAGCGCCAACGCGATTCACGTCGAGTGCGCCAGCGTCTTGTCGGCCGGACTGAACCTGTATCTGGCAGTGACGCTGGCCCACGACGGCTCCGTCGATGAGTACACCCTCAAGCTGATCGATTTGGCGGGAGAGTGGCTGAGAGAGCGCCGGCCGTATCTTGCCGGCGCCGAGGCCGTGAGCGACGTGGCGATCCTGCTCGGCACGCCGGAGCCGAAAGCGGACGCCTGGCCTGGCGGCCCGGGCGTGAGCGAGCGCGCGACTTCCGCGATTGCGGCCGACTACAACGACCAGCTCATGAAGCTGGAGCAGCACCTCATCCGCAGCGGCTACCACCCCGAGCGCCTGATCAACCTCCCGCCGCTACGCACTTACACGGGCCTTCCACGCAGCGTGCGCGCGGTCCTCGTGCCGGACCGGGCGCAGTTGTCCGCGGCGGACCGCCAGATGGTGGAACAGTTCGTTCGCGGCGGCGGAAGCCTCATCGCGCTGGGCCGCGGAGGGACCCTGCGCGCCGTCACCTTCGACGAACCCGGCCGGGCGGATGCGCTCTTCGGCGTCACCGGCGCCGGATACACGGCGAATGGAGAGTTCACCGCGATTCTCGACAAGGACACCGAAGTCAGCCTGCGCGGACCCTTGTTGCACATCAAGGCGCAATCGGCGACACCGATCCTCTATGCCCGTCACCGCCGCGCCGGGGAGGCGCCGTTCCTCACGGTCAATCGGGTCGGCGCCGGCCGGGCGTATCTGGTCGGCTCGCCGGAAGGGACGCTGCTCGAGCGGGCCGAGGTGCTCGATTTCGTCTGGAAGGCGGCCATCGGCGAACCGGTGACGCGCCTGCTCGCGAATCCCGAACGCTACACGGTGCGCATCCGGCGCCAGGAGCGGCGGCTGATCGTCCACCTGATCGATTCTCCCGGTGTGACGGAAGGGCCCATGCGGCGCTACCGGCCGCTTTATACGAGACTCGCGCTGAACAGCCAGGTTCTGCCGAAGTTCGACAAGGCCACGCTCGTGCCCTCAGGGCGGCCGCTCCAGCTCTCCTCCGACGGGATCTGGAAGGTGATCGAGCTGTTCCCGGATCCCGAACTGACGATCGTGCTGGAGTAGCGCGCGGCGCTCAGCGCACGATTCGCAACGCCGTCACCGAGGGCGAAGCGCTCAACTCCGCCCGGACCGACCCCGGCCGGCGGCTGATCCTGATGGGAGTTGCCTCAGGCAGCAGTTCGATTCGGGCGACCTGGCCCAGCACGGCCTCGAGCGTGAGCTCGATCTGTTCGGGGCCGATGCGCCGCGTCGGATCCGGGGCCATTCCGGATTCTCGAAACGCGCGCGAGCCCGTGTCGCGGTTCATGAGGAACAGCAGCAGGCTACCGTCCTTGCGGTTCATCACCATCGAATAGCTACGCCGCGCCCGAACCTGAACCGGCGGGGGACCGATCAGCCGGGCGGCGAGCTCCTGGAGCAGGCCCTCTGCCGCGGGGATTTCGCCGGCGCTCGCGTAGATTGCCTGTCCCTTGCCGAAGCGGTTTTCGACCACCGCCGGGGCGCCGCCCGCGCCTTCCCAGACGGCGAGCACCTTTCCCGTGGTCTGCCTCACCCCGAGCGCGGCCGCGTTCAGGCGCAGACGGGCCGCTAGGCCGGCCTCCGGCAGGGCGGCGAACTGCTTGTAGCCGGCAAGCTCGCCGGCGTAGCGGACGCCGTAGACATCCGCCAGGGCGAAGTCCGGGAGCCGCTTCCCCGCCTGGTCGAACAGACCGGCATGACCGACGGCGAGCAGCTTGCCGCCCGCCGACACGTAGTCGCGGATCTCGGCGCAAAGCGTCGCGTCCAGAACAGCGTTCTCCGGGATGACGACCAGCCGGAACTCGCGCCAGTTCACTTTGCGCCGCGGAAAGGCCGTTCCGGTGAACTCGGTAAAGTAGCCGGCGCTGCGCAGGGCGCGATCGGCAGGCTCACCCGGCCGGGCGGTGACGGGCTCGGTGCGCCGGTGCCAGTTCTCCCAGAGGTCTTGAAGCGAGGGCGGCGCCGCCAGTTCCGGGGAAGGATTTCCTCGCACGATGGCCGCATCCGCATACGGGGAACCGCCTTCGAGAAACGGTTTGTGGTCCCGCAGCCAGGCGCCGATGGCGCCGAGCACGGCGAGATCGCCGTTTTCGTCGAAGACGCCCGAGTGGCCCGGCGCCATCGCCGCGTAGACGTTGGCACCCTGCGTCCAGGCGGTGGCCGCCGAGACGATCGCTTCCTCGGCCGACATGGCCGGCGGCGGCGCCTTGTCTTCCATGGGAACGTACCAGGAGGAGTTGATCAGCATGCCGACCTCGAACGGGCGGTCCATGTGGTGGCCCACGCGCGCGCCGCGGTCGATGTTCTCCACCCGGTGGCCTTCCATGGAAAAGAAGTCTGCCAGCGCGTCCACCTGGGCGGCGGTCTTCGGCGCGACAATGTCGGCCATGCCGGCCCCGTTGAAGGTCAGCGCGATGTCCGGCTGCACTGCCGCGACGGCCCTGCGGATGTCCAGCAGAAAATTGCGGCGGGTTTCGAGGGTGAACTCCGCCGCCTCGGCGACCGTAGCCTGCCCGATCGGCTTGCCGTAGCGGGCCTCGAACGCCCTCCGGGTGTACGTGTCGTGCGAGAGGCCCGGAGGCTGATTGAAGATGTCCAGCCATAGCCCGTCGAGCCGCCCGTAGAGCTTCATGATCTCGACCAGGTGATCGATGACGTACTGCCGGTAGGGAGAATGAAACGACATCCAGTCACCGGGGAAAGGCCGGCCTATGGGTTTACCCTCTCGATCGCGGCAGGCCCACTCGAGAAAGCGCGGCTCGGGATTGTAATCGTAGCCGACCGAATAGTAGACGACGATCTTCAGGCCGTGCCGGCGCGCGGCGGCGATGGTCGGCCCCACCAGATCACGTTCGGTCCGGTAGGTGGTCAGCCGGGTGGCGTGGGGCACCAGCCCGTCGTGCCACTTGTCATAGAAGATCAGTCCCGTCGCTCCGGCCTCCTTGAAGGCCTTCACCGTCCGGTCCGCATCGTAAGAGGCGCCGAGCCCCTTGTTCCAGGCGGCGAGCGCCGCGCGCTGCTTCTCCGGCGTCCAGGGGCCGGCCACGATGAAGTCCGTGCCCCAGGTGCCGCTGGTGGTGTTGGCGATGAAACCGGTCATGACGAACAACTGAGGCGGCTCGTAAAAGGCAGCGCGGTTGGCTCCGGTCTGGCCCGGAGCAAGGGCAGCGGCCGCGAAGACCAGGCAAATGACCCGCATGGGAGGCGCTCCTTCCGGCGGTATCCGCCCGGCGGAAGTCCGGGCGGGGCCTTCTTAAGACTACACCGCAAAACCCGGAGGCCGGATTTCAAGTTGCTTAACCCGGGATTCGGAAGCGCTGAAACCGCCGGGCGCGGCCGCCGGCGGCGCGGGCATTGATTAATGTCACCTTAAGCATTGATTAGAAAGTTTCGAATTCCTTCGCGCCGGATCCTGTGATACCTGTAGTATGCGTAGCTTTTGCGTCGAGTGATCGCGCTCGGGGGCACTCTGGGAAGCTGCATCAGCACTGCTAGACGCTGCGCCCACCGGGGAAAAGCCGGTTTGCGGAGAGTCCTCCCGGCGAGATTTACTCGGGGAGGGTGTGTGCGAATGTTAAAAGCGATTCGATCCATTCTGTCGGCGGGGATGGCTGCGGCCGTGCTGCTTGTTGTCGCGCCGCCGGCCGGCGCGCAGATTTCGACGGCGACGATCATCGGTACGGTGACCGACCCGCAGGGGGCGGTGATCCCCGGCGCGAACCTGGAGCTGGTCAACGTGGCCACGGGGGTACGCCTCCGGACCCAGACCACGCCCACAGGCAACTACCGGTTCCAGAACCTTCAGGTGGGCACCTACACGCTTTCGGCCTCCGCCGAGGGCTTCTCCACGAAACGGATCGAGCCGTTCACGCTCACGGTGAACCAGACGGTCACGCTCGACTTCACTCTCGAGGTCGGCACCGTCGCCGAGACGGTCACGGTGGAGGCCATCGGCGCCCAGGTGCAGAGCGCCTCGGCGGAGCTCGGCCAGGTGATCGAGCAAAAGCAGGTGCTCGACCTGCCGCTCCGGGGCCGCAACTTCAGCCAGCTCATGATGCTGCAACCGGGCGTGGTGACGGTGCTTCCACCGGGGAGCCAGTCGCTCAGCTACACCCGGCCGATCGGCGAGGCCACCAATCCCTCGGTCAACGGCCAGAACAACCGTACCAACGTGTACATGCTCGACGGGGTGGTGAACTTCGAGACCTTCGGCAACGCCTGGGCCGTGCCGCCGATCATCGACGCCATCCAGGAGTTCAAGGTGCAGTCGCACAACGACTCGGCGGAGTTCGGCATGGGCTCGGGCGGCACCGTGAATGTGGTGACCCGCTCGGGAACCAACGAACTGCACGGCACGCTGTTCTATTTCGGCCAGAATGACGCCCTCAACGCCCGGCAGTTCAACGTGGCGCGCGTGCCGGCCTACAAGCTCCACCAGTTCGGCGGCACCGCGGGCGGGCCGATCATCCGCAACAAGACGTTCTATTTCGGCGCCTATCAGGGCTACCGGTACCGGAGCCCGGCGCTGGTCTACTACAACGTGCCGAGCCAGGCGATGCTGAACGGGGATTTCAGCGGGCCGGAGAAGCAGGGCGGCGACCTCTTCGACCCGCTCACGACGCGCTACAACCCGGCCACCGGTCTTTACACCCGCGATCCGTTCCCGGGCAACCGGATCCCCGGGGCGCGCATCGATCGCCGCATGCTCGAGTATCTGAGCGGCACCAAGGTCCCGCTGCCCACCGTAACCGACCGGCCCCAGTTCAACCAAGTGAACTCGCGGCCGCGCATCATCGGACAGGACGAGTGGCAGATCAAGGGTGATCATCACTTCTCCAGTACGGATATGGTCTGGTTCCGCTACAACGCACTGGATATGACCGACACCTCCCCGGGCCGGCACAACCTCATCACCGAGAACAAGCAGACCTCCTACAACATGGCGGGGAGCTGGGTGCACATCTTCGGCCCCACCTCGACGATGCAGGTGCAGTTCGGCCGTTCAGTCAGCGACATTCCGACAGAAACGCGTTTCGAGGACGTGCCGAAGGACTTGGTGCAGAAGGTGGGACTCGGGCCGGAGCTCGTTCAGTACCGGCTGGGCACGGTCATTTCGGGATTCAACCCCGCCGGCTATTTTGGCGGCACGCCGATCATCGCGCCCAACCGTCCGGCGGACAACTGGCAGCTCAAGGGCAACTACACCCGGATCGTCGGACGGCACACGCTCAAATGGGGCGGCGATTTCATCAGCGCCACCATGCGGCGGCAGCAGGCCTCACACGGCGTGGATTTCACCCGGCGCGAGACGGCCGATTTAGCCCGCTCGGCCGTGACCGGCGACGCCATGGCCTCGATGCTGCTCAACGTGGCCAACTTCTCCACCCGGCGCAACATCGTCGAGTCGCTACGCTTCGGCGGCAATCTCGGCCTGTTCATCCAGGACACCTGGAAGCTCGGCCCAAAGCTCACCGTGAACATGGGCCTGCGCTTCGATCACGCCTGGGTGCCTCAGTATGGCACGGTGGAGGAGGAAAACATCTATACGGGCAACGCCAACACGGACACAGGCGAGTACCTGATCCTCATGACCCCGCCGCCGTGCGCCTCCAAGGGACGGGCGCCGTGCATCCCCACTCCCGACGGCAGGCTGCCGCAGCATGTGCGTTCGCTCGACGGCGCGCCGCTGATTCCGGGCCGCGGGTCGATGTTCGGCCCGCGGTTGGGTCTGGCCTACCGGCTAACGGAACGGACCGCCCTGCGGGTCTCCGGTGGCATCTTCTATGACAACTTCGCCGGCATCTACCAGAGCTCGCGCGGCATCGGAGGCACTTGGCCGGACGTCTCGGTGACGCGCCTGGGGAACCTCAACGAGCCGACGCCGAGCAAGCCCTTCCCCGGCATTACCGGGCAGGACCCTTCGCTCGGAGCCACCGGTCTGCCCGCGCCGGATCCCTTCAACCAGGAGTGGTGGTTTGTCGACCCGGACTTCAAGCAGGCCTACTCGATGCAGTGGAACTTCGGCATCCAGCACGAGCTCGCTCAGGCGACGATCCTCGAAGTGAACTACGTGGGCTCTGGCAGCCGAGACCTGTCGGTCGGCGGCCGGTTCAACACTGCCGTGCGGCCGGGGCCGGGCGATCCGCGCGAGCGGATGCGCTTCCCCTATATGCGGCCCACCTTCTTTGAGAAATCGATCGGCCGCAGCAACTACAACAGCTTGCAGGTGGCTTTAAAGCGCAGCTTCCACCGCGGGCTGGCGATGACGCTCGCTTATACCTGGTCGAAATCGATCGACGTAGCCTGCTCGGGCTTCTTCGGCGCCGAGGCCTGCTCGGTGCAGAACGAGTACAACCTGAACGCCGACCGGAGCGTTTCGGCCTTCGACATCCCACACAATCTGGTGGTGAGCTGGGTCTGGGATCTGCCCTTCGGCCGCGGCAAGCGCTGGAGCTCGAACACCCCGCTCGACTACATCTTCGGCGGCTGGCAGTTCAATGGCATCGCCAACCTGCGTAACGGCATTCCGTACCACGTGACGGTGCCCGGCGACATCGCCAACATCTTCAACAGCGGAACATACCTCCGGGCGAATCTCGTCGGCGACCACAAGCTCTCGAACCCGACTCCGGAGCGCTGGTTCAACACCGCGGCCTTCCAGGCGCCCGCGCCGTTCACCTTCGGCAACCTGGGACGCAACACGCTGCGGCCGGATTGGGTGCGGCGTTTCGATCTGTCGCTGTTCCGGCGCTTCCCGATCTCGGGCGACCGGGTGAACCTGGAGCTGCGGCTCGAGGCGTTCAACGCCTTCAACACGCCGATCTTCGGCACGCCGGACGCCAACCTGGCCAGCCGCAACTTCGGCCTGGTCACCGGCGTTCAGGTGCCGCCGCGGCAGGTGCAGCTCGGAGCCAAGATCAACTTCTAAGGCGGTGGGCGGGCGGCTTCGGGAGCAGGCGTGCTTCGCGAGCCGCCTAAGCCCGGTCGTTAAACTGGAATGGATGCTCGCGCGGGTGGTTCTTTCGGTGTGTCTTGCCGCCACCCTAGCAGCCCCGAAAGAGCCCCCGTGCAAAGGCCCGCAAGAGCTCGAGGCGGCGGCCGCCGCTGACCCGACGGAAAAGCCCTGGCTGGCCCTCGGCCAGTGGCATGCGGCGCGAAATCAGGCCCTCTGTGCTGCTGAGGCATTCGGCGAAGCGGTGAAGCGCAACCCGCGGTCTGCCGCAGCACGGCACGCCCATGCTCTGGCGATGTTGAAGCTCGGCCGAACCGAGGAAGCCAGGTGGGAACTCGAGCAGGCCGTCGAGCTGGAGCCGGACAACGCAGCCGCACTGGTCAATCTCGGGGTTCTCCATCAACAGGCGGGCCGCAGCCGGGAGGCGGAAGAGTTTTTCCGGCGCGCTGTGGCCGCCGACCCGAAGTTTGTCCTCGGTTACCTGAACTTGGGCCTCACGCTCACTGCGCAGGCACGCCATGGCGAAGCGGAAACGGCGCTGCGCGCCGCGCAGAAATTCGAGCCTGACAATCCGGCGCTGCTCACCGCGCTCGGTATGGTGCTGGTGCGCCAGCGACGACCGGAGGAGGCGCTACCGAGCCTCCGGCGGGCTGCCGAACTTCAGCCCCGCTCGGCGGTGGCGCGCCTGAACGTCGGCCTCGCGCTCGCCGACCTCGGCTGGCACGACCGGGCCGTTAAGGAGTTCGACGAAGCCCTGCGCCTGGATCCGAAGCTGGCTGAAGCCCACTACGGCCGTGGCCGCGCCCTCTACGAGATGGGGAAGCTCGAGGAGGCGCGCCTGGCGCTCGAGCAGGCGCGGACCCTCCGGCCCAGGCATCCTGAGACGCTCATGTTCCTGGGCATGATCGAGGCCGACCTGGGCCGGACTCAGGCGGCGATTCCGCTGCTGACGGAATCGGTCACCCTGGCGCCCTCGAACCCCACGGCGCGCTACCGGCTGGGCAAGGCGCTCGTCGATCTGGGCGAGACCGAGCGCGGCATCGAGCACCTGAAGGCCGCCGTCGCGCTCGACGCGGGCCATCAACAGGCCGTCTTTCAACTCATGCGGGTCTATGCCGCGCGCGACCGGGCGATTTCCCGCCAGTACGGCGAGCAGCTCCGCGAGATCAAACAGCGCGAGGCGGCCGCGGCGCGGGCCCGCGTACTTTCCAACCAAGGGCTCGAAGCGGCCAGGCAGGGCGATTGGCCGCTGGCGGTCGGCCGCCTGCGAGAGGCTGTGGCGGTTTGCGGGGACTGCGGTCTCGCCGCCCGGTTGCGCAAGAACCTGGGTTTGATTCTGGCCCAGTCCGGCGATGACGCAGGCGCGGTGGCCGAGCTCGAGGCGGCTCATGCGCTCGACCGCGAGGACCGCGACATCGAATACGCCCTCGAACAGGTTCGAAGGAGGACCGCCGCCGCTCGCCGCTGAAGGATCCGCTCGCGATTCTCACCGTGTCATGACCAATTCGATTCTGCTGCGAGGCATCACCTGGAATCACAGCCGCGGCTACACGCCGATGGCGGCAACCGCACAGCGCTACTCCGAGCTCCACCCGGGCGTGGAGATCGTCTGGGAGAAACGATCGCTTCAGGCTTTCGCCGATGAGCCGATCGACGCGCTGGCCGAAGCCTATGACCTGCTAGTGCTCGATCACCCCTGGGCGGGCTTCGCCGCCCGGACGCGGGTCCTGCTGCCGCTCGACGAGTGGCTGGAGGCGGAGTTCCTCCATGACCAGCGGGTGAATTCCGTGGGCGCTTCCTATCCGAGCTACACCCAGGAGGGTCACCAGTGGGCGCTGGCGATCGACGCGGCCACGCCGGTGGCCTCCTTCCGCGCGGATCTCCTCACCGCGCGCGGCCTGCGCCCGCCCGAGACCTGGGAGGAGCTGCTTGAACTGGCGGCGGCCGGCGGCGTGCTCGTGCCCGCCATCGCCATCGACACGCTCATGAATTTCTTCATGCTGTGCGCCACGCTCGGCGCAGAGGTCTGCCAGGGCGCCGAGCGCGTGGTCTCGCCCGAGGTTGGCGTGCGGGCGCTTCAGTTGCTGCGCGATCTCGTTCGGCGGCTCGACCCGCGCGTCTTCAATCTGAACCCGATTCGTGTCTATGAGGCGATGACGGCCACCGACGAGTTCCTCTACTGCCCGTTCGCCTACGGCTACTCGAACTATGCCCGCCCCGGTTACGCGCGCCGCGAGCTGGTCTTCTCCGACCTGGTGTCGCTCGAGGGGAAACGCCTGCGTTCGACGCTCGGCGGCACGGGGCTGGCGATCTCGGCGCGCTGCCGCCATCCGGAGATCGCCGCCGACTACGCCCGCTTCGTCGCCTCGGGTGAAATCCAGCGGACGCTCTACGTCGATTCGGGCGGGCAGCCCGGCCACCGCGCCGCCTGGACGGACGACCGGGTCAACCGCAACACGGGAGATTACTTCCGCAACACCCTTCCGGCGCTCGATCGCGCCTACCTAAGGCCCCGATATCATGGCTACATGCATTTTCAGGATCGCGCCGGCGACCCCGTTCGCGCCTACCTGATGGAAGGCGGCGACGAGCGCGAGCTACTGGCCGCGCTCGACCGGCTCTATCGCGAGTCGCTCGAGGCAGGTGAGAGATGAAGCCGCTCGAAGGGCTCCTGGTGGTCGAGTTCGGCATCTATCTGGCGGCGCCCTCGGCGGGGCTGAAGCTGGCCGATCTCGGCGCGCGCGTCATCAAGATCGAACCACCCGGCCGGGGAGAGCCCTGCCGGCATCTGGCCATCAAGCACCTGTTCGTCGGGCGCGACAGCCTGCTGTTTCACACCATCAACCGCAACAAGGAGTCCTACGCCGCCAATCTGAAGGATCCCGGCGATCTCGAGAAAGTCAAGCGGCTGTTGGCGCGCGCCGACGTGCTGACGCACAACTTCCGGCCGGGCACCATGGAAAAGTTCGGACTCGGCTGGAACGAGGTGCGCCAGCTCAACCCGCGCCTCGTCTATGCCGAGATCTCCGGCTACGGCGCCGAAGGCCCGTGGCGCAACAAGCCCGGCCAGGACCTGCTCGCGCAGTCGGTCTCCGGCCTGACCTGGCTGAGCGGCGACGCCGGCGCGCCGCCGACCCCGATGGGGATCGCCGTGGCCGACATCCTTTGCGGATCCCACCTGTTGCAGGGGATCCTGGCGGCGCTCCTCCGGCGGAGCAAGACGGGCCGCGGCGCCCATGTCGAGGTGAGCCTGCTCGAGTCCGTGCTCGATTTCCAGTTCGAGGTCTTGACGACGCATCTAAACGACGGCGGCCGGCCGCCGCAGCGGGCGCGGCGGGGCAACGCCCACGCCTACCTGGCCGCCCCTTACGGCGTTTATGCCACCGCCGACGGCTATCTGGCGCTGGCGATGGGTTCGCTCGATCGGCTGGCGAAGCTGATCGACTGCGAGGAACTCGAGCGCTTCACCGGGAGCGAGGACGGCTTCGCGCACCGCGACGAGATCATGGAGATTCTGGCGCGGCACCTGGCGCAGCGCACCACCGCCGAGTGGCTGGCCCTGCTCGAGCCGGCCGACGTCTGGTGCGCCGAGGTGCTCGATTACCCGCGCCTTGTGGCGCATGAAGGCTTTCGCGTGCTCAAGATGGATCAGCAGGTGGAGCTGGCCGGCGGCTCGAAGATCCGCACGCTGCGCTGTCCCATCCGCATCGACGGCGAGCGCCTGACCTCGCCCCGGCCGGCGCCGGCCGCCGGCGAGCACAACGAAATCATCGATAAGGAGTTGCTCGATGCCTGAGAAACCGGAATCGACGCCGGTGGAGCTGCACGACAAGCTGCCGCTGTTTCAGACCGAAGACTGGATGTACGAGGAGTTCGAGATCGGCCAGAAGGTCCGCTCGATCCGCCGCACGATCTCCGAAGGCGAGGCAATGCTGTTCAACGCCCTCGTCCACGACCTGCACCCCTACGTGGCCGACGAAGTCTTCGCTCGCGAGCAGGGCGCCTTCGGACGGCGCCTCGTGGCCGGCGCCATGGTCTTCAGCTACGGCCTGGGCCTGATGGCGCACAACAATATCCACACGTTCAGCTACGGCTACGACCGGCTGCGCTTCATCCGTCCCGTCTTCATCGGCGACACCATCTACACGATCCGCACGAACCTCGAGAAACGGCCGCGTTCGCGCGAGATGGGCCTGGTGCGCGTCAGCTACGAGGTCTTCAAAGTGCCCGGCGAGCTGGTGCTCTACTGCGAGCATCTCCAGACGGTACGGTATCGCCACCCCGAGCTCTGGCAGGACCAGGTGGAGAAAAAGTGAGGCCGCTCGAAGGCATCCTGGTGCTCGATTTCGGACAGTTCCTCTCGGCGCCCTCGGCGAGTTTGCGGCTGGCCGATCTCGGCGCACGGGTAATTAAGATCGAGCGTCCGGTGACGGGCGACATCTGCCGGCAGCTGTATGTCTCCAACGTCGTGCTCGACGGCGAGTCCACGGTCTTCCACGCCATCAACCGCAACAAGGAGAGCTTCGCCGCGGATTTGAAAAACCCGCGTGACGCCGAACGCCTCCGGCGCTTGATCCGGCATGCCGATGTGGTGATGCACAACTTCCGGCCGGGCGTCATCGAGCGGCTCGGCTTCGACTACGAAAGCGTGCGCCGCCTGAACCCGGCCGTCGTCTACGGGGAGATCTCCGGTTACGGCGCCGAAGGTCCCTGGCGCGCCAAACCGGGCCAGGATCTGCTGGCGCAGGCCCTCTCCGGCCTAATGTGGTTGAGCGGCAACGACGGCGACCCGCCGGTCCCGATGGGCCTGGCGATCGCCGACATCCTGAGCGGCATTCACCTCACGCACGGCATCCTGGCGTGCCTGGTGCGAAGGGCCATCACCGGCGAGGGTGCGCGCGTCCAGGTGAGCATGCTCGAGTCGGTCCTCGACCTTCAGTTCGAGGTGCTGACGACCTTCTTCCAGGACGGAGGCGAACCGGTGCGCCGCAGCGCTGTGGCCAACGCGCACGCCTATCTAGGGGCGCCCTACGGGATCTATCAGACCGCCGACGGCTGGCTGGCGCTGGCGATGGGGCAGGTGCCGGTGCTCGGCCGCCTGCTCGGCTGCGCCGCGCTCGAGCCGTACACGGAACCGCGCGAGTGGTTCGACCGCCGCGACGAGATCAAACGCGTGCTCGCGGACCATCTCAAGACGCGAACGACAGCCGAGTGGCTGGCCGTGCTCGAGCCGGCCGACATCTGGTGCGCCGACGTGCTCGACTGGCGCCGCCTGCTCGCCCATGACGCCTTCCACGTGCTCGGCATGATCCAGACCGTGCGGCGCTCGAGCGGTTTCGCCTACCGGACCTTGCGCTGCCCCATCCGCGTCGACGGCGAGCGGCTGTACTCCGAGCGCGGCTCGCCCGCCGTCGGCGAACACACCGCCGCCATCATCGAGGAGTTCAAGCTGGAAGGAGAACCATGAGCAGAAACGAAACGTTTCGCATCGCGGTGCGCAAGTTCCCTCCGTTCGAATCCGCGATCCGGAAGATCTGGGCGGAGTTCGAGCGGCGCTACGCGCCGGGCCTGCGTCTGGAGGCCGTGCCGATGGATCTCGAGCCGCTGCACGAGGCGCTGTTCGAATCAGGCGGTCTCAGAAACGGGGCCTGGGACGTCGCGCAAATCATCACCGACTGGCTGGCCGAGGCCTACGAGGCGAAAGCGCTCGAGAATCTCAAGCCCTTGCTCGAGCGCAATCCGCCGGAGGACTACCCGGAGGGCTGGGCGCCGTCGCTGCTGGGCCTCCAGGACTTCGGCGATGCCGTCATCGGCCTGCCTTACCATGACGGGCCGGAGATGCTCATCTGGCGCCGCGACCTCTTCGAGGATCCGGGGGAGCGCGAGGCCTTCCGGGCCTGCTACGGGCGCGAGCTCACCGTGCCCCAGACCTGGGAGGAGTTCGTCGATGCGGCCCGGTTCTTCCACCGGCCGGAGCGAAACCTCTACGGGACCGTCTTCGCCGCCTATCCGGACGGCCACAACACCGTCTACGACTTCGCGCTTCAGACCTGGACGCACGGCGGCGAGCTGGTGGACGAAGCGGGCCGCGTGGTGCTGGCAAGCGACGGCGCGCGCCGCGGCATGGAGTTCTACCGCACGCTGCTGAAGGACGCCTCGGCCGTCCATCCCCGCTGCCGGGACTTCGATTCGGTGAAGTCCGGCCTCGCCTTTGCCGCCGGCGAGGTGGCGCTGATGGTCAACTGGTTCGGCTTTGCCGCGATGTGCGAGTTCATCGCCGAGTCGAAGGTGAAGGGCAAGGTGGACATCGCCCCGGTGCCGCACGCGCCGGGCGCGCCGCTGGTTTCGCTCAACTGCTACTGGCTGTACGGCATCGCCAGCGGCAGCCCGCACAAGGAGGTTGCCTGGGAGTTCCTGCGGTTTGCGGTGAGCCGGGAAAGCGACCTGCTGCTGACGCGCGAGGGCGCGATCGGCTGCCGCAAGTCCACCTGGCGCGACGCGGGCATCAACCAGAGCGTGCCCTACTACTGGCGGCTGGAGGAGGTGCACCGCTACGCGCGGACCTTGCCCCGCCGCGCGGACTGGGCCCGCATCGCGCACGTCATCGATCAGGTGGTGCTCGAGACGATCAACACGGACCGCCCGGTCGAGGAGATCCTGCGCGAGGGGCAGGCACGGCTCGGCTAGCGCACGACGATATTCACCAGCTTGTCCGGCACGACGACCACGCGCAGCACCTGGCGGCCGTCGGTGAGCTGGCGCACGCGCGGATCGGCCAGCGCCCGCGCTTTCAGCTCCTCGGCCGCGGTGCCGTTGGGCACCAGCACGCGGCTGCGCACCTTGCCGTTGATCTGAATGACGACCTCGATATCCTCCTCGCGGGCCAGCTCCGGGTCATAGGCGGGCCAGGCTTGGCGGAAAACCGGCCCCGTGCGGCCCAGCTCCTCCCACAGCTCCTCGGCCACGTACGGCGCGAACGGCCCGAGCAGCAGCACCAGTTTTTCGAGGATCTCCGCCATGGCGGCGTCGGAGATGTCGGCCTCATGCGCGGTGACCTCGTTGACCAGCTCCATGATGGCGGCGATCGAGGTGTTGAAGTGCCAGCGCGTCTCGAAGTCGTCCGTGATCTTGCGGATGGTCTGGTGGAGCTTGCGCAGGGCGCGGCGATCGGCGGGTCCGGGCGTCCCATTCACTGCCGGCTTGCGGCCGGCATTGCGCGTCACGAACCGGTAAAGACGTCCGAGGAAGCGGTGCATCCCCTCGACGCCGGCGTCCTGCCAGTCCAGGTCCTTCTCCGGCGGCGCGGCGAAGAGCGCAAACAGCCGGCCGGTGTCGGTGCCGTACCTCTCCGCCAGCTCGTCGGCGCTCACCACGTTGCCCTTGGATTTCGACATCTTGGCGCCGTCTTTGATCACCATCCCCTGCGTAAACAGGCGCGCCGCCGGCTCATCGTTGCGCACCAAGCCCAGGTCGCGCATCACCTTGGTGAAAAAGCGCGAGTAGATCAGGTGCAGGATGGCGTGCTCGACGCCCCCGATGTACTGGTCGATGGGGAACCAGTAGGCGATCTTCTCCGGATCGAAGGGCGCCTTGTCGTTGTGGGGATCGCAGTAGCGGTAGAAGTACCAGGAGGAATCGACGAAGGTGTCCATCGTGTCCGTCTCGCGGCGCGCCGCCCCGCCGCAACGGTAGCAGCGCACGTTGACGAACTCGGGAACGTTCTCTAGCGGGGAGCGGCCGCGGCCGGTGATCGTCACGTTGAGCGGCAGCTTCACCGGCAGCTCACTTTCGGGCACGGGCACGATGCCGCAGGCCGGACAGTGGACGACGGGGATGGGCGTGCCCCAGTAGCGCTGGCGCGAGATGCCCCAGTCCTTGATGCGGTAAGTGACCGCGCCCTTGCCGAATCCTTCCCGCTCGGCCTTCTCCGTCATCCGGCGGCGCGCCTCGGCGCTCGCCAGGCCCGAGAATTCGCCCGAATTCTCGCAGACGCCATCGTCTTCGAAGGCCTGAGCCATGGAGGCCTCCTCGGCCAGCTCGCCGTCCACCGGGCGGATCACCGGGCGGATGGGAATACCGTACTTCTTGCAGAACTCGAAATCGCGCTGGTCATGCGCCGGCACGGCCATGATCGCGCCCGTGCCGTAGGTCATCAGCACGAAGTTGCCGACCCAGACCGGCAACCGCTCGCCGTTGTAAGGATTGATGGCGAAGCGGCCGGTGAAGAAGCCCTCCTTCTCCATTTCGCCCGGATCCTGGGTGGCGCGGCTGTCGATCATGCGCTTGACGTCGGCGCGCCTCTCGGCAGGGGCCAGCTCGGCCACCAGCGGGTGCTCGGGCGCCAGAATCACGCAGGTGGCGCCGAAGATCGTGTCGACGCGCGTGGTGAAGATGCGGATCTTCGCGCCGGCGCCCTCGAGCGGGAAGTCGACCTCGGTGCCCTCGGAGCGGCCGATCCAGTTGCGCTGCATGGTGAGCACGCGTTCGGGCCAGCCTTCCTCGAGCTTGTCGATGTCGCGGAGCAGTTCCTCGGCGTAGGCGGTGATGCGCAGGAACCACTGCTCGAGCGCGCGCTGCTCCACGGGGGTGGACTCGTGCCGCCAGCAGCAGCCGCCCACCACCTGCTCATTGGCGAGCACCGTGGCGCACTCCGGGCACCAGTTCACCAGCGCCTCCTTGCGATAAGCCAGGCCCCGCTCGAGCATCTTCAGGAAGAACCACTGGTTCCAGCGGTAATACTCCGGCTCGCAGGTGGAGATCTCGCGCGACCAGTCGTAGCTGAAGCCGTAGCGCCGGTGCTGCTGCTTCATGTAGGCGATGTTGTCCAGCGTCCAGTCCCGCGGATGCCGGTTGTTGGCAATGGCGGCGTTCTCGGCGGGCAGGCCGAAGGAGTCCCAGCCCATCGGGTGGAGGACGTTGTAGCCGCGCATCCACTTGTAGCGCGCCAGGGCGTCGCCGATGGTGTAGTTGCGGATGTGCCCGACGTGGAGGGTGCCGCTCGGATAGGGCAGCATCTCGAGCACGTAGTATTTGGGCTTCGACGGATCGTCCTCCGTCCGGAAATGGTCAGCGCCGTCGAAGCGCTGCTGCCATTTCAGCTCGATCGTTTGGTGGTCGTAGACCTTTTCGGGCATAGCTGTTTGAGCATTTCGACGTTGCGCCGGTCGTCACCCTCCTCTTTGACGGGCGTCTCGAGGATGAACGGCTTCGTCCGCAGGCGCGGGTGGGCGAGGATGCGGCGGAAACCCTCGGCGCCGATGTGGCCCTCGCCGATGTGGGCGTGACGGTCGACGCGGGAGCCGAGCGGCGCCTTCGAGTCGTTGCTGTGGATGACGCGGACGCGCTCCAGCCCGAGCACGCGCTCGGCCTCGGCGAGGGTCTTCTTCAGGCCCGCCGCCGTGGCCACATCGTAGCCGGCGGCCAGGCAGTGGGCCGTATCCAGGCAGTAGGCGATCTCGAAATCGACCCGGGCGGCGGCGCGGCGGCGAATCTCGGCCAGCTCCTCGAACCGGCTGCCGAGCGCCGCGCCCGAGCCGGCCGTGTTTTCGAGCAGGAGCACGAGGCCGTCGAGCGCCAAACCGCGCGCCGCCTCGGCGATCGATTCCGCGACCCGGTCGATCGCTTCCTCGACGGACTGGCCGGCCGAGCTTCCCGGGTGCGCCACCAGATACTCGGCGCCGATCGCCGCAGCGCGTTCGAGCTCCCCGCGAAAGGCCGCCACCGAGCGCCGCCGCAGCGCCGGATCGGCCGCCGCCAGGTTGATCAGGTAATTGTCGTGCACGACCAGCGGCGCAAGATCCAGTCGCTCGCGCGCCTCCTTCAGGCGCCGGATCTCCTCCGCTGAGGGCGTCCGCGCCCGCCACATCCGCGGGCTGGCAGAGAAGATCTGGAAGGTGTTGGCGCCCAGCTCGTGGGCCCGCAACGCCGATTTGTCGAGCGATCCCTGAATGGAGGTGTGGATGCCGATGCGCAACGGGGTTACCGATTATCCTAGCAAAGGCGCCCCGCCGGTTTGTCTCAAGAGTCGAGCGGCGGCGCCGAGGGCGGCCAGCGCCAGATGCCGTAGATAACCGCGCCGGCGAGCAGCATCAGCGCAAGGGGGGAGGCTCCGTGCGGAAAGTACTCGCGAAAGGCCTCCATCCGGGAAAGCACCGTCAGGAACGGGAGCTGGAAGCCGCTGGTGAACACATGCAGCAAAGGCTCGGCGAGGCCGAAGCCGCGCTCGACGTCACGGTACATCGCCAGACACCAGGACTGCGTGACGGCGGCGACGGCAATGAGATAGAACGCGAGCCGGGGCAACCGGGCCAGAACCGGCGCGACGAGTAGGAATAGAAACGGGAAAGCGGGCGCCAGATATCGGATGCCGGTGTTGTATTGAATCCGGGCGTAATGAATGCCGCTGGCAAACAGCCACAGACCGAGCGAAAGCCCGGCGAGGGCGAACAGCTCCGGCGAGGCCAGGCGCCGGCGCGCGCCCCGATTGACCCAGGGCACGGCCAGCGCCAGCAGGAACAACGGGCACGAGACAAACAGGCCGTAACGAAAATCGATGCCCAGAGCCACGAAGAGATCCCAGCGGGGCGCGCTGAAGCCCTGGTAGCCCTGCTCGATCCCCGGCACGGGAGGCATCCAATGTTGCGGCGGATAGAAGGGATGTCCGAAGCTCCGCCACTGGTAGAACCACAGCAGCAGAATGGGGCCGAGCGAGCCGGCCACGTAACGCAGCGCGGCGGCCCGGGCCCCGCGCCAACCTCCGGCCCGCAGGTCGCCGTAACAGGCATAGAGAAAAAGGCCGGCGAGGAAAACCACGCCCGAGTAATCGAACAGCAGCGCCGCTCCGCCCGAGAGCCCGGCCAGAAACACCCGCGCGGCGCGGCTCCACGGGAACAGGCCGCCGGGATTCCACAGACAGAGGAATCCGAAGAAGACGATGTGGCCGAGCATCATGTTGTGGTTGAGATGTCCGGTCCGGAAGAAGACGGGCGTCCCGAAGGCGTACAGCAGGGCCAGCCACAGGGCGGTCCGGTCTGAGCCGAATAGACGACGCAAGGCCAGGAACACGAGGACCGCGCCCAGGGCGGAGCTCGGCGCCATGGCCAGCGCCTGCATGACGAAGGCGCCCAGGCCGAACTTGACGTCGAGGCCGCGCCGCCAGGCTTCGGCGTAGAATTCGCGCGCCATCGGCCACGGCGATTCATAGCGTGGGGGCTCGCCGCCCTGGGAGCGCCTCCGATTGACCGCCGCCACGACGGGGTCGATGAGCGGCCGGGCCAGCGCATACGGGATCGCCGCCACCATGGAAACACCAGGGTTGGCATTGATGTGCCAGCCGTAGCCGGGCTTCTCGAACAGATCCGGATGCAGCCCCTGATACTCGTCGACGCGGAAGGAGAAGTGGTCACCCAGGGCCAAAGCCAGATAGATCTCCCGCACCGTGTTGGAAGCGAAATGGAGCGTGTAGACGATCCAGCAAGTCAGCAAGAGCCGGATCGCGATCGAGCGCGTTCGGCAGGATGGGCCGGCGGCGGTGGAGGCAGGCGTGGTCATCGGATGGTGGCGGACCCGGCGGGCCCGCTCGCTTTCTGCCATCTTAACGGACTGGGAGCTTTCACCGGCCGCCGGCAAACCAGCGCTCCGCCGCCGAACGCAGAGAGTCCCAGTAGATCACCGCGACGTTATAGAGCCCCCAGCCGATGACGCTCGCCACCAGCGGCTTGTCGGCCAGCAGCAGATCGCTCGGATTTTCCTCGGAGCCCGGCCGCTCGAGAATCAGCAGGTAGCGCATCAGCCCATAGAAGACGAAGCCCGCGCCGTAGAGCAGCTTGTCGGTGCCGAAGCGGGCTATGGTCTCCGGCGCGACGGCGTAGAGCATATAGCAGACCACGGCGACGCCCATGAGAACCAGGTTGATTTGCTCGAGCAGGCGCACCGAATACTGGCCGAGCACGGGCCGCTGGAGGCCGGCGTTCT
Organism: uncultured Bryobacteraceae bacterium; assembly: GCA_938003835.1. Taxonomy (GTDB): domain Bacteria; phylum Acidobacteriota; class Terriglobia; order Bryobacterales; family Bryobacteraceae; genus CALKXJ01. The sequence continues at coordinate 65,031 of CALKXJ010000016.1, forward strand.
CTTCCGCCCGCAGCAGCTCCTGCCGGCGCTTGGAAAAGCCAAGGTAGAGCGCCAGCACGAAGGAGCAGATGATCAGCCAGTGCGAGGCCTCCACTTGAATCGCAGCGGCGCCCCCCACCACACGCAGGACGAAGCCGGCGGCGATGGTCATGACGTCGAGGATCACCACGCGCTTGAGCAGGGCGCTGTAGGCGGCCGTCAGGACAGCATAAGCGCCGGCAATGGTGACAAAGCCGGGGCCGAGCCGGAAGGCTATGGCCGCTGCCATCAGAGCCGCCACCGCGGCGCCGGCCAGGGCGAAAGGAACGGGCAACGCTCCCGAAGCGACCGGACGCCGCCGTTTCTCCGGATGCAGGCGGTCCTGCCCGGCGTCGAAGACGTCGTTGACCAGATAGAGCGCTCCGGCCAGCAGGCAAAAGGAGACGAGCGCGAGCAGGCTCGCGGTGAGCGCCTCGGGCTCGGTCAGCCGCCGGCCGAAAACCAGCGGCGCCAGCACGAAGACGTTCTTCACCCACTGCTTGGGGCGCATGCTCCGCACGATCAGCGCGGCAACCCTCATAGGCAAGGCTCCAGCTTCACGCCGGCAGAATCTCCTCGCGGTCCGGATCGAAGCGGATGCGGCGCTTCTCCATGTAAGCGATGTTGCCCAGATGAGCCGCCATCGCCGCGCGATGCCCGTACCAGACGTCGCCATTGGGTCGCCGGCGCGTACGGCAGCATTCCAGAAAATTGCTCACGTGTGCCTCGTCCAGATTCTCGCCGGTGCGGAAGACCTCGGGCGGGGCGTCCTTCTCCGCCGGATAGAACTCGTACCTCTGGCGGTCGATGAACAGCCGGCCTTCCGTGCCACAGAAATGGATCCCGTACGGGGCTAGGCGAGCCCCGGTGGCCGACTCGAACGTCACCGTGAAGCCGCCGCGGTACTCGAGCAGCATGTAGATGGTGTCCGGCGCGGTGCGGCCGTCCCGGTGGTAGTAGATCCCGCCGGCGGCCACCGCGGCGGTGGGATCGTCCTGGCCCATGAACATGTGCACCACGTCGCCCCAGTGCGCAAAGAAGTCCGTCAGCTTGCCGCCGCCGAAATCCAGATACCGGCGGTAGTGAAAATACTGCGGCGGGTCCCAGTCGCGCCACTTCACCGGGCCCAGATAGCGCGCCCAGTCGAGATTGGACGGCTTTTGGCGCGGATATTCGGCGCGGCGGCCGCCGCGCTCGACCGCAGTGTGCCAGATCGTCTGTATCACGGTAACCTTGCCCAGCCGGCCGGTGTCGAGGTATTCGGCTTTGGCCTTCCAGTAGTGCATGCCCGAGCGCTGCTGCATACCCACCTGACAGACTCGCTGGTTGACGCGGGCGGCGCGGACGATAGCCGGCCCTTCCCAGATCCCGCGCGTGAGCGGCTTCTCGACATAGACGTCCTTGCCGGCATTGAGGGCGTCGATGGTGATGGCCGCGTGCCAGTGGTCCGGCGTGGCCACCAGCACCGCATCCACTTCACCGAGCTCGACGAGCTTGCGGTGGTCATAGAAATCCCGCGCTGCGGGCGCGCCGGCCCGGGCCTCGTCGATCCGCGCCCCGTAGACGTCGCACAGCGCGCGGACCTCGACCTGCCCGGTTGCCTGAAACACCTTCATGATGTGGCGGCCACGGCCGCCACAGCCGACGACGCCGAGACCGATCCGGTCGTTGGCGCCGAGGATGCGACCGTAGGAGGCCGCAGCGCCGCGCACCAGATCCCGGCGCCCGAGGGCGGTCATAAGAAGCACCTCCTTTCCCAGTGCAACAATGGTAAGGTCGAACATACGGCCGCGCGGGGCCCGGCGTCAACAACCAGCGGGAAACGCCGGCCGTAGGCAACCCAGGAGAGGAGCAATGGCACTGACTCCATCGACGATGATGCTCGAGTTGGGGGCGCCCGCGCCCGAGTTTCATCTGCCGGATGTGGTCTCCGGCAAGAGGATCTCGCTCGAAACCTTCGCCGGCAAGAAAGCCCTGGTGGTGATGTTCATCTGCCGGCATTGCCCCTATGTGGTCCACGTGAAGGAAGAGCTCGCCCGTTTGGGCCGGGACTACGCCGGCAAGAGTGTGGGGATCGTGGCGATCTCCTCCAACGACGCGCAGGCCTACCCGATGGACGCGCCGGCGAGCCTCAAGCAGATGGCCGAGGAGCTCGGCTTCAACTTCCCCTTCTGCTACGACGAGACCCAGGAGACGGCCAAGGCTTACGCGGCCGCCTGCACGCCGGACTTCTATGTTTTCGATGAGAACCGCAAGCTCGTCTACCGGGGCCAGCTCGACGACAGCCGGCCGGGCAACGGCATCCCGGTCACCGGGCGCGACCTGAGGGCCGCCATCGATGCCGTGCTCGAGGGAAGGCCCGCGCCGGCCGTGCAGAAGCCCAGTATCGGCTGTAACATCAAGTGGAAGCCGGGCAACGAGCCCCACTACTGGCGATAAGGAGGAGCAAAGATGGCAGCCAAGAAAATCCTGATGCTTGTCGGCGATTTCGTCGAGGACTACGAGGTAATGGTGCCGTTCCAGGCGCTTGTCGCCGTCGGCCACACCGTGCATGCGGTCTGCCCCAACAAGAAGGCCGGCGAGAAGGTGCGGACTGCCGTTCACGACTTCGAGGGGGATCAGACCTACACCGAGAAGCGCGGGCACGACTTCACCCTCAACGCCGCCTTCGAGGAGATCGCTCCGGGCTCCTACGACGCGCTGGTGATCCCCGGCGGCCGGGCGCCGGAATACATTCGGTTGAACCCGCGAGTACTCGAGATCGTGCGCCATTTTGCGGGAGCGGGCAAGCCCATCGCAGCGATCTGCCACGGCATCCAGGTCCTTGCTGCCGCCGGGGTTCTCCAAGGCAGAACGTGCAGTTGCTATCCTGCGGTGGCGCCCGAGGTCGAGCGCGCCGGCGGCCGCTACGCCGACATTCCGATCGATGAGGCCTACGTGGACGGAACGCTGGTGACCGCACCCGCCTGGCCCGCCCATCCGGCTTGGCTCCGGAAGTTTCTGGAGGTTCTGGGAACGAAGATCGAGCCCTGAAGGTCTGGCGAGGCACCGGGGCCGGAGACAGGAAGTCAGGCTGTGATTGCCCTTGTCGAAGCGCTGAATGATCGCTGTTTGCGTTACATTCAGCGGCCGCTGGGGCGGATGCAGATCCCGATCGGGCCCAACGGCAGCGGCAAGACGACATTTCTTGACGCGCTGGCATTCCTTAGTACCTTAGTCCGCGATGGTTTGAAGGCGGCCTTTGAGGAGCGTACGAGCAACCCGGTGGACCTGGTCTGGAACCGCAATCCGGATCTCACCGTCGAACTCGCCATCGAAGTCCAAGTGCCTTCCCGGCTAGTTGCGAAGTTCGGGAAAAAGGGTTTCAGATTAGTCCGTTACGGGATCCAATTGGTTCTCGACAAGCACTCCTACACACCCGAGATCCGCGAAGAGACGGCGCTGTTGCTCAAAGAGACCCAACCGTGTGGAGGAGCTCGAGAGCTATTTCCCGAGATGCGCACCCCGCCGAAGAGCGTACTTATTGCTGCCGGCAAGGGTTGGATGCCCTCCATCCGGCTTGGTCCCGATCGTTCCACCTTCGCCAACCCGCTCGAAGACGAGACGCGATTCCCGGAAACCACTTGGCTCAAGTCGCTCCTGCGAGAGGGCGTGCGGCGCTTGACATTGAACAGTCTTCTGCTCCGCCAGGCCAGCCCGCCGGGAACAGGTCGCCGATATCTTCCCGACGGCTCGAACCTTCCCTGGGTAATCGCGCGCCTGCAACGGGAAGCTCCGCAGCGGTTTGAAAGGTGGCTCAAGCATGTCGCGACCGCCATCCGTGAACTTGCCGGAGTTCACGTCATCGAGCGGGGGGACGACCGCCACGCCTACCTGGTTGTCGACTACGCGAGCGGACTGAAGACCCCTTCCTGGACGGTTTCCGACGGCACCCTGCGGTTCTTGGCTCTAAGCGTCCTTGCCTTCCTTCCGGATGCTACCGGCATCGATCTCATCGAAGAACCGGAGAACGGAATGCACCCCACTGCGATCGAATCGCTTTACCAGGCGCTGGCCTCTGTCTATGAGGGGCAAGTACTGGTTGCGACGCACTCGCCGGTGTTGCTGGCAGTAGCGCAAGTGGATCAGCTCCTGTGTTTCGCCAAGACTCCCACAGGCGGCACCGGCATCGTGCGCGGGGATGAACACCCGGTCCTGCGCGATTCGCGGCGCGAAGTGACCCTGGGACATCTCTTCGCAGCCGGCCTTCTCGGATGAGTCCCGGTAGCGCCGTGCTCGACCCAGTGGTCCTGACGGCCGACAAGAATACACAGCTCGGGCTCAAGGCGTTGCTCGCCCGGCCGGCGGATCTCCGAATTGACCATGTGACCGATGAAGTCGTCGTGCACCCGCGCAGAGACCCCGCCCTCCTCCGCGAAGCGCATCAATTCCCCCGGGTTTTTCTCCGCCGAGCCCGATACGCGCTGGTGGTGTTTGACCGCGAGGGTTGCGGCGACACCGCGTCGCGCACTCAACTCGAAGCGCGTGTCGAGGCCAACCTGGACGCCAACGGTCGGGGAGGCCGCTCCGGGGTCGTAGTGATCGATCCGGAACTGGAGGCCTGGATATGGGGCGATTTCCCCGAGGTCGTTACAGTGTTGGGCTGGGAAGATCGCCTCACCGAGTTGATAGGGTTTCTTGGCCATCGGGGCTTCGACTGGCGCCGGGGACGAAAGCCCGCACGGCCTAAAGAGGCGATGGAGGCTGCCCTCGAAGCCGTCCGCGTTACGCGCTCTTCGAGCCTCTACCAGGAACTGGCCCGGCGGGCTCCCGTCAGCCATTGCCAGGATCCTGCCTTCGTGAAATTGCGCAAGCTGCTTCGGGAGTGGTTTCCACGGTGAGCTCTCAAGGCTCTGGCCATCACGACGGCCGCCAACGGACGATCCGCGCCTACCACGAGCGGACCAAGCACCACCTGGACCGCTACGCGCGCTCGCTCGGCTATCTGGACTGGGCCAACCAGCCGGATCCGTTCCGGCGCTACGAGGGCGCCCCGATCAGCCGCCTCCCCCTTCCGAGTGAAGAAGGCGGGCCGAGTTACGACGCGCTGTTCGAGGCGCCCCCGCCGCCCGAGCCGCTCGATGCCGATTGGGTGAGCCGGCTCTTTTACTACAGCCTGGCGCTCTCGGCCTGGAAGCGGATTCGCGACCGGCAGGGGCGCGTGCTCGATCGCTGGTCGCTGCGCGTCAACCCGTCGAGCGGCAACCTCCACCCGACCGAGGCGTACCTGATCGCCGGCGCCGTGCCCGGGCTTTCCGAAGAAGGCGGCGTCTGGCATTACGCGCCGGAGATTCACGGGCTCGAACAACTGCGCACGCTCAGCCTAGGGCCTCCTCCGGACTGTGTCCTTCTCGGGCTGACCTCGATCCACTGGCGCGAAGCCTGGAAGTACGGCGAGCGCGCCTTCCGGTATTCGCAGCTCGATCTCGGGCACGCCGTCGGCGCCGTCGCGCTGGCCGCCAGGAGCCTCGGCTGGAGGGCGCGCCTCGATGACTCCGCCAGCACGCGGACGCTCGCGAAGCTCTTGGGCATCGATCGCCAGCACGGCGTCGAAGCCGAGCGGGCCGGGTGCCTGCTCGTGCTCACCCCGCCGGACCGCACCGGCAGCCTGGGCGTGGATCTGGCGGCACTGGCCGGCTCGGGCTGGCGCGGCGAGCCAAACCGTCTCAGCCCCGATCACCACCCCTGGCCGGTGATCGATGAGGTGGAGGAAGCGACCGAGAGCCCGGGCCTCATCCACCCGGAGCCGTCCGTCTCTGGCCCAGCCCCGCGCCTCGGCGACCGTGGCCTGTCCGCCTGGCGCATCATCCGCCGGCGGCGCAGCGCCGTCGCGATGGATGCGATGACGCATATCAGCCGCGACGCCTTCTTTCGTCTCCTTCTGCGCGTGGTTCCGGCAGCCACCCCTGCGCCGTTCGATACCCTGCCCTGGAGGCCGTGGGTCTCGCTCCTGCTGTTCGTCCACCGCGTCGAGGGGCTCGAACGGGGAATCTATGCGCTGGTGCGCCATCCGGCTCATGATGGAAGCCTTCGCCGCTCGCTGCGGCCGGATTTCCTCTGGCGCCGACCCGAAGGCTGCCCCGACGCCCTTCCCCTCTATCTCTTGCAGGCGGGCGACGCGCGAGGGGTGGCGCGGACCATCGCTTGTCATCAGGAGATCGCCTCCGACGGCGTCTTCGCCGTGGCGATGCTGGCGGCCTTCGATGCCGCGCTCGCCTCAGGCGGCGCAGCAATGTACCGGCGCCTGTTCTGGGAGGCAGGCCTCGTCGGCCAGGTGCTCTATCTCGAAGCTGAGGCGGCGGGGATCCGGGCCACCGGCATCGGCTGCTTCTTCGACGACGCTCTCCACGAGCTGGCCGGCATCGCTGAGACGAGCTGGCAGAGCCTCTACCACTTCACGCTGGGCGGCGCGCTCGAAGACCCGCGCCTGGAGACCGCTGAGGCCTACGCGCACCTCGCCGGCGAGTTTTGATCCACGCGCCGGTTCAGAAGACCACGCGAAGGCCGAGCTGGATATTGCGCTGCCCGCCGCCTTCGATGATCTGGCCGAACAGCGGGTTGGTGACGTCCGTCGCTGCGCCGCGGACATCGAACTGCGGCTGGTTGAAGATGTTGTAGAACTCGGCGCGGAACTGCACGTTGTAGCGCTCGCCGATCGGATTGTTCTTGAAGAAGGACCAGTTCCAGGCATACCGCCACGGCGTGCGCAGATCCGGCTGGCTGAGGCTGTCGGTCGGAACCGTGAAGGCCGCCGCCGGCCGGAAGGCGCTCGTGTCAAACCACTTCGTCTTCGTGGGATTCTCCAGAACCCCGCTCTTGAGCCGGTCGGCGCGGCCGTTCGTGTAGGAAAACTCGAGCAGCCCGGTGTTGTCCGGCGCGCTGATCAAGATCGGCCGGCCGGCCTGGAGCACGGTGATGCCGGAGAATTGCCAGTTGCCGAGCAGGCGAGCCACGACACCGCGCGAGAGGCGCGACTTGCCGATGCCGAACGGTAGCTCCCACAGATGGCTAAAGACCAGCCGATGCGGCGTGTCGTTGGCGTCGAGCCCCCGGTTGTACTTCGGGTTATAGAGCGCGTTCGAAGGACCGATCACCCAGGAGTTGGATTCCGCCGTTGAGGCGATCAGCTTCGACATCGTGTAGGCGAACGAGATGGTGTAGCCGTTGCTGTAGGACTTCTCCAGGCGCGCGATCATGCTGTGATAGTGCGCGTCGCCGTAAGGCCGCCGCACCGCCAGGATCTGCTGGTACTGAGGGAACGGCCGCAGCAGTTGGCGGCGTTGAATGGTGCGGAAGGCCCCGATGCCGCCCGGAAACTTTCCGAAGAAGGGGTTGGGCACCACCTCCAGCAGGCCGCGTCCCCACTGCTCGAGCAGCAGCGGATCGTTGGCGTTCTCCATGCGATTCCAGAACAGATGTGTCGTCTTGGTTCCCACGTAACCGACTTCGGCGAGCGTTTCCGCGTTGAGCTGCCGCTGAATGGACAGGCTCCAGCTGCCGAGATAGGCGTGCGGACTATCGCGGAAGTCCACGCGAATGTTCTGGCCGACGAAAGTCGTCTTCCCTTTCTCCGGAAAGACAAAGCCGGCTGCGAAAGGATTCGACCAGGAGCCCCCGACCGGCGGCGTGAACGGAATCGGATTGGGCGGCCCGAGCGAGAGCGCGTTCGTGGTGAACAGCCCGGTCCCGAAGTCCGTCGCTGCGGCGTTCAAGCCGTTGTTGGCCGCATTGAGGATTGCCGCCCCGATGCGGATCACCGTCCTCGGATCAAACTGATAGGCGATGCCCAAGCGCGGCGCCGGAGTCCAGTACTGCGGGTCGCGGTGATAGCCGCCCGGCGGCACCCATTTAAAAATCCCTTTAAGCCCCGTCTGCGGTTCGATCGCCTCCGGGTCGAAGTAGCCGATGGCGCCGAACTTCTCCCCATAGGGCGAGATGTATTCGTAGCGGAAGCCGAGGTTCAGCGTCAGCCGCGGCGTGATGCGCCAGTCGTCCTGAATGTAGGCCGAGTTGTAGCGCTGAAACAGGTACATGTAAGGTGTCGTCTCGATGCTGCCCGAAATCGGCACGCCCAGCAGAAAGCTGGCGAAGCCGTGCCCGGAGTTGATCGCGGTGACCGCGGGATTCGGCCCCTGGGTGTAGACGCGATCGAAGACGAACTGCCCGCCGGAGTTGCGCGACAGAAACGCGGCCATCTTCATCCGCTGTAGATCGACGCCGACCTTGACGTTGTGCCGACCGCGCACCCAGGTGACGTGATAAAGGGCATGCCAGGTGTCCTGCGGACTCTGATTTTTGCTGTTGCCGCCGCTCTGCCCTACGCCCAGATTGCCGACCTCATTGGCGCCGAATGTGGCCACGGCAAGACCTGTGCCGGTGGCGTACTGCTGCACCAGGATTTCCGGAAACTGCCGGTAGGTGACCGCATTGGCCAGGCTGGCCGGAAATCCCAGCGTCGTCAGGTCGAAACCTTCGCTCACCGGGTACCGGTTGTAATTCAGCCGCGTGTAAGAGATGCGAAATTCGCCGAGCACGGCGGGGCTGAAGGCGGACGTCAGACTGATGCCTGCGTTGCGCGTCGGGTTCGAGCTCCAGGTGCCGCCCGGAAATGCGATGTCGATCAAGCCCTTCAGATAGCCCTCCTGCTGCGAGCCGCCGAAGCGGCCGAACATGCGATGTTTGTCGCTGAAGACGTGATCGATCCGGGTGAACCAAATGTTGGAGTTATTGACATTTTTGCCCGACCGGAAATAGTTGTTGACCTGCCCGAACTGCTCGCCCGCCCGGTTGGGCGCCGGCCAATACTTGGCCACGTTCGTCGAAATCGGGTGAATGCGGCCCGCCGGAATGCGGTTGTTCGGGAACGGATCGCGGAGGTAGGTGCCCGGGGCGGCCGGATTCGGCCGCGTCGTCAGGTAGTCATAGATGACGATCTGGTTGCCGTTGCGGTCGCGCGCGTTGCTGAAGTCGCCCTGCTTCCACTCGGGCAAAGGCACCGTGCTCAGGAACGACTGCGGCGAGCCCTGGCGAATGCCCTCATAGTTGCCAAAGAAAAACGTCCGGTCCCGGATGATGCGGCCGCCGCCGGCCGCGCCGAACTGGTTGTACTGGAAGGGCAGGCGCGCCACGCGGTTCCGGTTGTTCGACCAGGAGTTGGCATTCAGCTTGTCGCTGCGCAGGAACTCGTAGATGACGCCGTGGAATTCGTTGGTGCCGCTCTTGGAGGCGACGTTGATGACGCCGCCGCCGGCGCGGCCGAACTCCGAGGAATAGGTGGCCGTTTCGATCTTGAACTCCGCCACCGATTCGAGCGGAAAGGCGTAGGACTGGCCGCCGGAGGTGAAGCCGCGCGAATCGCCGCCGTCCATGAGGATGGCGTTCTGCATCGCCAGGCCTCCCGAGATCCGGGCGTTGCCTGCCGAGCCGATGGCGTCTCCGCCGGCGCCCACCTGGCCGCGGGTGGGGATGACGCCCGGCGCCAGTGCCGCCAACTGGCGCGGATCGCGCCCGAGCAGCGGCAGCTCGACCACCCGGCGCGTCTCCACGGTCTTGCCCAGCCCGGCGCTCTGGGTCTCCAGTTGCACGGCCGTAGCCGTGATCTGAACCGTTTCAGTAACCGCGCCTAGCTCGAGCTGGACATCCACCTTCGCCGTCAGGCCGACCGACAGCGGAATATTCGTCGTGCGGAATGTGCGGAAGCCGGCTTTCTCCACCGTCAGGTCGTAAATGCCGGGCGGCAGCGCGGCGATCACATAGATACCGGCCGTGTTGGTCTGTGTCCGGTTGGTCACGTTCGTGGCGACGTTTCGCGCAATGACCGTCGCGCCCGGCACCACCGCCTGCGTGGAGTCGGTCACCGTGCCGGTGATGGTTGCCCGCTCGCCTTGAGCGAACAACAAGGCAGCCAAACTCAGAGATAGGCAGAGCGTCCTCAGCTTCGTCATGGCAGTCCCCTTGGTTGACCTCACAACATATCGAGATCTGGCTAGAGGGATTCTATCCGAAAATCTGCCCACGCGCGCAGCTTTTTTCGAAAACGCTCACCTCGGATCTTTCTATCGACGGCGGAGTGCAGGCGCCGGGCCGCTCACCGGAATCGGTGGTGGCGACGGGACGCGCGAGAAGGGTAGGCCTGCGATCCAGCGCCTGACGGGGCGGAACCGGAGGCAGGTCGCCTGCCCCCGGCCGGCCGCAGCTCTTAAACAAACTTGTACTGGCCCGGAACCGGCAGCGGCGGCTCGTCCATCTTCAGGTCGTAGCCGAAGGCCTTCGGCTGAAGATCCTGCTTGGAAGCCATGATCATCTCCCAGGTGATCTCCAGGCCCGAATAGGCCGACTCGCGCGCCATGATGCAGGTCAGCGTGCTCTCGGCCACTTCCTTGCCGTGATTGATATAGGGGCCGGTGCCCAGGATGCTCTTCACCATGTTGATATGCTCCTGGACCTGCGGATTGACGCCGCCCGGCCGACGCGTCTGCGGCAACTGGATGATGCCCTTGGTGCCGATGATCACCTCGCTCACCTCGCGGTAGCAACCCTGCGGATACTGGCGGCAGTGGCTGAACATGCGCACGCCGTTCGCGTAGACGAACTCCGAGCTCATGTGGTCGTAAATGTTGCCGTAGAGCGACTCGCGCGGCCGCCAGGCCGCTCCCCCGCTCGCCACCACGCGCTCCGGATGGGCGCCTAGCAGGAAGTTGACGATGTCGATGTTGTGGAAATGCTGCTCGACGATCTGGTCGCCGCACAGCCAGACGAAGGAGTACCAGTTGCGATGCTGCCACTCCATGTCGCCCCAGTGCGGCTCGCGCCGCCGGGCGTGCATCACCGGCCCGCTCAGGTATCGCACATGGGCCGCCACCACCTCGCCGATCTCGCCGTTGCGGATCCGGTCGATCACCTCCAGCGTTTCCGGATCGGATCGCTTCTGCGCGCCCGACATCACGGTGAGGCGCTTTTCGGCGGCTTTCTCGGAAGCCGCCAGCACGCGGCGCACCCCCGCCGGATCGGTCGCAAACGGCTTTTCGGCAAAGATGTGCTTGCCCGCCTCGACCGCCGCTTCGAAATGCTCCGGCCGGTAGCCGGGCGGCGTGGTGAGCAGCACGATATCGATGTCGGTGGCGAGCAATTTCTTGTACGCGTCGAACCCGACGAAGTGGTGTTCAGCTGGCACCTTGATCCGGTCCTGGATGCCGGCGAAGCGCCCTTGCGGGTCGCGCAGCCGGGCAAGCGACTGCTCGAGCTTGTCCTCGAAGATATCGGCCATGGCGACGAGCTCGACGTTCGGATTGCCGCTCAACAGATCGAAGACGGCTCCGGTGCCACGCCCGCCGCAGCCGACCACGCCGGCCTTGAGCCGGTCTCCGGCATTGCGCGATTGCGCGCTGAGCACCGCCGGCGCCGCGCCGGCCGCCTGGAACAGCGCCCTACGGGTGAGTTTCCTTTGCGTCTCCATAAGCTCCTTGCTGGTTTCCTCCGCGCCCCCAATTGTATAACCTGAAGGGCTGGCGAATTGAGGACACGACGGTCATGAAATGGAACATGCCACCGGAGGAGTTCCGCCGTTACGGCCATCGCATCATCGACTGGATCGCCGATTACCTGGAGCACATCCGCGACTATCCGGTGCTGGCGCGTCTGGAGCCCGGCGAGCTGGCTGCGCGCCTTCCGGCGAGGGCTCCTGAGGAAGGCGAGCCGATGGAGGCGATCCTCGACGACTTCGAGCGCCAGATCCTACCCGCCGTCACCCACTGGAACCACCCCCGCTTTCACGCCTATTTCTCGGTTTCCGCCTCACCGCCCGGCATTCTCGCCGAGGCGCTCATTGCCGCCCTGAACATGAACGGCATGCTGTGGAAGACCTCGCCGGCCTCGACCGAGCTCGAGCAGGTGACGCTCGGCTGGCTGCGCGACTGGCTGGGTCTGCCGGAGCGCTTCTTCGGCGTCATTCACGATACGGCCTCGATCAACGCCGTGCACGCCATCGCCGCGGCCCGTTTTCGCATCGACCCGGAGGTGCGGAGCCGGGGTCACGCCCAGCCTCTCACCCTCTATACTTCCGAGTTCGCTCACTCCTCGATCGAGAAGGGCGCGATGGTGCTCGGCATCGGCCTGGACAACGTTCGCAAGATCGGCGTCGACGAGGCCTGGCGCATGCGCGTGGATCTGCTCGAGCAGGCCATCCGCCGCGATCTGGCCGAAGGGCGAAAACCGTTCTGCGTGTGCGCCACCGTGGGGACGACCGCGGTGACCAGCGTCGACCCCGTGCCCGAGATCGCCTCCGTCGCCGAACGCTACGGGCTATGGCTCCATGTGGATGCCGCCTACGGCGGCGCGGCGGCGGTGGCCGAGGAGTTCCGCTGGGTGCTGGCCGGGGCCGAGCGGGCCGATTCGCTGGTCGTCAATCCTCACAAGTGGCTCTTCACGCCGCTCGACCTCAGCGTGCTTTACACGGCCCACCCGGACCTGCTGCGGCGCACCTTCTCCGTGGTGCCGGAGTACCTGCGTACGGCCGAGGATAGCCGCGTGGTGAACCTGATGGACTTCGGCATCCCGCTCGGACGGCGGTTTCGCGCGCTGAAGCTGTGGTTCATCATGCGCTACTTCGGCCGCAAGGCGGTGGCCGAGATCATTCGCCGCCATATCCGCTGGGCTCAGGAGTTCGCCGGCCGGCTCCTCGCCGACGGGCGGTTCGAGTTGGCAGCGCCGGCGCCGCTGTCGGTGGTCTGCTTTCGCCTCAAAGGTTCCGATGAGGACAACCGGCGCCTGCTCGAGGCGGTGAACGCTTCCGGCCGCGCCTATCTCTCTCACACGGTGCTCGACGGGCGCTACGTCATCCGCTTCGCGGTGGGCCACATATCCACGACCGAGGAGGATATCGATTCGGCCTGGCAGACGATTTCGGAGGAAGCGGACCGGCTAGGAGCGTGAAGCCGCCGCGGCCAGGTGCTTCTCGATGGCTGCGACGAGCTGCGTCCGGTTCACCGGCTTGGTCAGGTAATCGTCCATGCCGCTGGCCAAGCAAAGATCGCGGTCGCCCGCCATGGCGTGCGCGGTCAAGGCGATGATCGGCAGGCGCCGCCAGCGCGGGTTCGCCCGGATGCGCCGCGTCGCTTCCAGCCCGTCGACCACCGGCATCTGTATATCCATCAGAACGAGATCCGGCCGGAGGCGCTCGAGCGCCGCGATCGCCTCCCCGCCGTGGGCGGCTGTCTCCACCTGGTAGCCCTCGCGCCGGAGCATCGCCGCCACCACGCGCTGATTGATCAGGTTGTCTTCGGCGATCAGGATGGTGGCCTTTCTCGGTTCCTGACCAGAAGAGGCCCCGGCGGGCTCCGCCTCCGCCGGCGCTCCCGGCGGGCCCGCCACCTCCCGGCAAGGCAACTCGATGCGGAAGGTGCTGCCCTTGCCCACTTCGCTTTCCACCGTGATCTCGCCGCCCATCATCCGCACCAGCTTCCGCGTGATCGCCAGCCCGAGACCGGTGCCGCCGAACTTGCGGCTGGTGGAGCCGTCGGCCTGCGTGAACTCCTCGAAGATGGCGCCCAGCTTGTCCGCCGGGATCCCGATGCCGGTGTCGGAAACTTCGATCATCAGCCGGGGCGAGGCGGCCTCCCCGGCCCGGCGAAGGTGCAGCTCGACACGGCCCTCGAGCGTGAACTTGACGGCGTTGCTCAGCAGATTGTTGAGGATTTGCCGGAACCGCATCGGGTCGCCGACGATCCACGCCGGCGCGCCGCGTTCGATAACAATGCGCAGCGCCAGCTTCTTGGCCCGGGCCTGCGGCCGAATCGCGTCCATGCTTTCCGCCACGGCCAGGCGCACGTCGAAAGGCACCTCTTCGAGGACCATCTTGCCGGCCTCGATCTTCGACAGGTCCAGGATGTCGTTGAGCAGAGCCAGCAGGGAGACGGCGCAGTTTTTTGCCGTCAGCAACTGGTCGCGCTGCTCGGGCTCGAGGCCGCTTTCCAGAACCATGTCGAGCATGCCCAGCACGCCGCTCATGGGCGTCCGCAGCTCGTGGGACATGTTGGCCAGAAATTCGCTCTTGGCGCGGCTGGCCGCCAGCGCCTGCGCGGTGGCCCGCTCGAGCGCCGCCGTGCGCTCCTGGATGCGCTTCTCTAACAGCTCCTGATACTGGCGGACCTCCTCCCGGGACTGCGCCAGGGCGCGGATCATCGAGTTGAAGCTCTCGCCCAGACACTCGATCTCGTCGCCGGTGCGGCTCACCTGGATCGTCTCTAGGCGCCCTTCCGAAACCGCCTGGATGCCTTCGCGGAGATGCTGGAGCGGCCGAGCCAGCGCGCGGCTGGTGAACATGGCCAAGGCCCCCGCCACCAGCAGCGTGCCTAGCCCGAGAAGCAACGCCTTGCCGGGCTCGAACCTGCCCTGGGCCACGTCGTAGGCGATATAGAGGAAGGCGACGTAGCCGAGCAGCGCCGCCGTAAAGGCGGAGTACTTGGCCGAAAGCGAGCGGACGCGGCGGGGCCGCGTTGGGTTCTGGTTTTGGCGCGCGGACGCCTCCACGTCCTTTCTTATCGACCGGTTTGCGCGCGCTCCGTATGGCCCCGGGCGCCGCCGGAGGCCCGCCGGCGCTGCGTTAGACTGAAACGACAGCGGCGAGATGGCCACCGCGCGCCTCACCACCACGCTCTGCGGCCTCAGCCTCCCGAGCCCGGTGCTCGCCGCCAGCGGCACGTTCGGCTACGGCGTGGAGTTCGAGAATCTGGTGGACTGGCGCTGGATCGGCGGCTTCGTGGTCAAGGGCCTCTCGCGCGAGCCGATCGCCGGCAACCCGCCCCCGCGACTCTGGGAGACCGCCTCCGGCATGATCAACTCCGTCGGCTTGCAGAATATCGGCGTCCGGGCCTTCGTGCGCGACAAGCTTCCCGGCATCCGCAGGCTCGGCGTAGCCGCCTTCGCCAACGTCTTCGGCTACTGCGTCGACGACTACCTGGAAGTCTTGCGGGTTCTCGAAGACGCCGAAGGTCTGGCCGGCTATGAACTGAACGTCTCCTGCCCGAACACCAGGCACGGCGGCATCTACTTTTCGAGCGACCCGGGCCTGCTGGCGAATCTCGTCGCCGCGGCCCGGCGCGTCGCCCGGCGGCCCCTGATCGTGAAACTCTCGCCCAACGTGGCCTCGATCGCGCCGCTCGCCAAAGCGGCGGAGGAGTCCGGCGCCGATGCCCTCTCCCTTATCAATACCCTCATCGCCCTGGCCGTGGACGCCCGGAGCCGCCGGCCGCGCCTCGGAGCGGGCTTCGGCGGACTGTCCGGCCCGGCTATCAAGCCGGTGGCCCTACGCTTCGTCTGGGAGGCGGTCCAGGCCGTCCGCGTCCCCGTGGTCGGCATCGGCGGGATCGCCAGCGGCGAGGATGCCGCCGAGTTCCTGGTGGCCGGCGCCCGCGCCGTCGAAGTCGGCACGGCGAACTTCTGGGACCCGAACGCCACCGCCCGGATCGCCCGCCAGCTCGACCGCTTCCTGGCCGGGCAAGGTGTCCGGCATGTCAGCGAGATTGTTGGAACACTCCGACTGGAGCCGAACAGAGATGAGCAAGAAAATTGTCACAACCGATAAGGCCCCGGCGGCGATCGGGCCGTACTCCCAGGCGGTGGTTCACCGCGGAACGGCCTATTTGAGTGGCCAGATTCCGATTGACCCTGTCACCGGCCAAGTGGTCGAGGGCGGTATCGAGGCGCAGACCGAGCGCGTGCTCGAGAACCTGAAAGGACTGCTCGAGGCCTGCGGCGCTACGCTCGCCGACGTGCTCAAGGTCACCGTCTACCTGCGCGACTTGGGCGAGTTCGCCAGCATGAACGAGGTCTTTGCCCGGTATTTCGCTCAGGACCCCCCGGCCCGCGCCACCATCGAAGCGGCCCGCCTGCCCCGCGATGTGAGGATCGAGGTCGACGCCATCGCCGCCGTGCCCGACTGAGGCCGGCCCGCTTCAGTGCGCCGAGTATTGCGGCTGCGGCGGGTTCAGCTTCACCTGGACGGTCTTCTCCTCTTCGTCCAGCTCCAGGTGCGCCCCGTAGGTCTGGTAGTTGTCGGCGATCACCAGCAGCAGCACCTTGCCCTGAGGAATCGGAGGGAACATGGCCACCCCCTGCTGGTTCGTCCGTGTCTCCCAGTGCCGCCGCACCTTTTTGCCGAGTTTCTTCATCGAGCGGCCTTCTTCGAACCGCAGCGTGACGCTCGCCCGGGCCACGGGCTGCTCTTTGTGATTGGTCACTTCGACGCGAAGCGCCGTCATCGGGTCCTTGCCCGCCAGCGGCAGAGCCAGAGCGGAAAGCACGAACGTCAGCACCACCCTTCTCCGCATGTCTCTAGTATCGCAGAGCCGCAGCGGCCCCCGGTCCGCTCAACCCAGATCGGGCTGGAGAAATCGCGCCGGGCGCCCGCAGGCGGCCGCGATCTCCTCGGCCGCCAGATAGCCGCCGCGCACGGCGCCCTCCATCGTCGGCGGCCACCCTGTGCGCGTCCAGTCGCCGGCCAGGAGCAGGTTCTCGAAAGCGGTGCGCGCCGGCGGGCGGCGCTCCTCGATGCCCGGCAGGGCCGAGAAGGTCGCGCGGAGCTCCTTGACGACGTGCGCCTGTTCGAGCCGCGCGCGGCGCACCCCCGGGAGGAACTCTTCGAGTTCGCGCCGCGCCAGCTCGATCACCTCGCTTCGCTCCAGTTCGATCAGCTTCCTTGAAGCACTCACCACCACCTGAAGGTAGCGGCCTCCCGCCTTGTTGAAGAACCACTGGATCGTGCGGTCGAGCAGCGTGGCATGGGGTAGCTCCGTCACCGCCCGGTCGAACCAGAGATGGATTCCGGTGATGGGCGAGTGCTGCCAGCCGTCGAAGTCGATGCCGAGCTC
This sequence comes from uncultured Bryobacteraceae bacterium, assembly GCA_938003835.1. Taxonomy (GTDB): domain Bacteria; phylum Acidobacteriota; class Terriglobia; order Bryobacterales; family Bryobacteraceae; genus CALKXJ01. The sequence goes on from CALKXJ010000016.1 coordinate 81,953, forward strand.
GGGCGCCAGCGCGGGGAGGCGTTCGAACGGCACGGCCAGAATGTAGAAATCGGCCGTCGCCGTGGCGCCGCGCCAGACGACACCCACGACCCGCTTCCCGTCGAAGAGAACGCGCTCCACCGGAGCCCGCAGCCGCAGTTCCACCCGCTCCCACCTTTGCCAGGCTTCGGCCCGGTAGAGTTCGCCCAGCGGCACGGCGGGCACGCCCATCTCGTAGCCGCTTGCCGAAGCCAGGAATCCGAGCCAGATCACCTGCAAGCCGTGGCGGGCCCCCATGCGGTCCAGCTCCTCGTTGACTGCGCTGACCAGCACCTGGCGCCAGAAACGGTCGATGGCGCGTGCGGGCTGCCGCTTCTCCTCAAGCCAGTCGAGCATCGTCATCCGCTCGAGCTCGCCGCGGGCCGGATATTCCCGCCGGACGGCGGCGAGCGCGCGCAGGATGGCCAGCTTGTCGGCGAGCGCCAGGAACTTCACCCCCAGGAACGAGCCGGTGAAGTGCCACGGCGCAGGCAGCCGGCCACCCGCAAGACGCGAGACGCGCCCGCCCGGCTCGATGAAATAGAACTCCCGGTAAAACCGGATGCGGTCAGCCACGCCGAGCCGTTCGTAGAAGTCGAGGAGATTCGTGCAGCAGCGCAGGAGGATGTGCTGGCAGTTGTCGATGAGCCGGGGCTGCTCATCGGGCCCCGTCCAGGGATACGAAGTCGCCCGGCCGCCGAGAACCGGCCGCGCCTCGAAAAGCTCGACCTCGAAACCCGATTGCCCCAGCGCGGCCGCCGCAGCCAGCCCGGCCAGCCCTCCGCCGACAATGACGACGCGCGGCATCTAGATCCGCACGCGAGCCCGTTTGCCCCCGCCCCCGCCGTCGCCGTCGAGATTCAGGGCCAGCCAGCCGCAGATGAACACCAGCAGCAGATAGGCCAAATCCCCCAGGTTGAGCATCACCCCACAGTATCCGGCGGTGCCCCGGTCGGTGACAAGCTCGGGGGGTACTAGTCAGTACCGGCCGTATTCCCAGGCCGCCTCGAGCATCGCGATGACGTTCTTCGGCGGCACGTCGGCCATGACATTGTGCACCTGAGTGAAGACGAAGCCGCCGTCCTTCATGAAGATCTCCATCCGGCGCCGCACGTCCTCGCGGACCTCCTCGGGTGTGCCGCGCGGCAGCACCCGCTGCGTGTCGCAGCCGCCGCCCCAGAAGGTGATGTCGCGGCCGAACTCCCGCTTGAGCCGCTCCGGTTCCATGTAGCGGGCGGAGGTCTGCACCGGATTGAGCACCTCCACGCCCGCTTCGATCAGATAGGGAATGAGCTGGTAGATGCCGCCGCAGTTGTGCATGAAGACGTGAGCGCCGCTCAGGCGCTTCACCGCCCTGTAGATCTGCTTGTGCCGGGGCAGGAACAGCTCGCGGTAGGTTTCAGGCGCGAGCTGCGGGCCGCTTTGCATCCCCAAATCGTCGCCCACCACTACCAGGTCGATGAGGCCCCGCACTCTCGGCAGCAGCCGCTCGAGCGTCTCCAGGTGGTGTTCGGTCAGCCGGTCGAGAAACTTCGCCAGCTTCTTCTTTTCGCCGGCGAGGTAATAGTAAAGGTTCTCCATCCCGAACAGAAACTGCGACCACTCGAAAAGGTTGCAACCCACCTGGAGCAGGATGGCGTAGTCGGTCTCCTCGCGGAGCCGGCGCGCCGTGCGGGCGATCTCCTCGAGGTGGTCCTCCGTGAGCGGGCGGTGGAACGGCGCCGTCGGAATCGCCGCCCAGGTCACCTGCGCCATCTTTTCTTCGAGCGGCTCGTAGTTGTCCAGCCCGTCGGGGCCCGAGGCGGGCCAGTAGCACTGGTCGATGTAAAGCGCTCCCGCGGGCATCTTGCCGATGACGATGCCGGCGGCGTCACGCACCAGCAGGTCCCCGTTCGCTCGTTCTGCACGGAACCATGCCGGAGCGAGCGCTTCCGAGCCGTCCGGCAGCATCCAGCTCTGCCACAGATCGGGGGTATCGAAGCCGCGACCGAGATCGATGGCGTCGATGTGGAAGCGCTCGAGATACCACTCGTCCGGCTGGGCGAGCTGCTGGATCATGTCGTAGACCTTCGTGGGCGGGTCCGTGATGCCCAGGTGCCGCTTGAGACGGTTGTAGGCGATGGCCATGATGCCGCTCGAACGCATCGCGCCGTGGTCGATCGGCACCCGGTCCGGCTCCTTGTGAGCGATGGCGGCGAGGACGCGCTCCCGGGAAGTCATCATCCTTTGCTCCTTTTCTCAACCGCTAATGTACCGCCGCGGCGACGATGATGCTCACCCCGAGCGCGAGCGCGCCGGCGAGTATGGCAAAGGCCAGCTCCGATGGCGCCTGCTCGCCCGCGGTGAGCGCCTCGCGCGCCGCCTGGATAACCACCCTGAGCGCCAGAAAATAGATGAGAAGCCCCAGGGCGACAAAGGCCAGTGCGCTCACCAGGCTTGGAAGGTTGAAGTACATGCTCATCGGCCATTCCTTTCCCGAAAGGCGGGCCGGCGTGCGCCTGCCCTTGTACCGGCCGCGCCAAACCCTTTATGATGGTAAAGGTTCCTCCAGCCCGAATTCATCCGTAGTGTGAAAGAAAGGCTGTCGGCGATCCTCCGCAAGGAGGAATCTGTGCCCGGAGAGGGGGTGAGAGCGAGTTTGGCTGAGGTCATCATTCAGGAAGGTGAAACGCTCGAGAGCGCTCTTCGCCGCTTCAAGCGCAAGGTGCAGCAGGAGGACATCATCAAGGAGATCAAGCGTCACTCCTACTACCTGAAGCCCGGCGAGAAGCGCCGCGTCAAGCAAGCCCTGGCGCGCAAGCGCAACCGCAAGAAGCGCGCCAAGGACCTCGAGGCATAACGGTTGGCAATTTCCCGCATGCTGCGGCAGCGGCGCAACCTCGTGCTCGCCGTGGCGCTGGTGGCCGGCAGCACGTCCGGTTGCCGCGGCCGATCCGCGAAGGCGGTGGCCGTCATTCCCAAGTCGACCGCCCATGTTTATTGGGTGTCGGTCGAGGCCGGCGCCCGGGCGGCCGCAGCCGAGTACGGCCTCGAACTCGTCTGGAACGGGCCGCCCACGGAAATCGACATCGCCCGGCGCGTCGACGGGATCGCTATCGCTGCCTGCGAGCGCAAGGCCTTGGTCGATCCCGTGGAACGCGCCGTGGCGGCCGGCATCTCGGTCACCGTTTTCGACTCCGGCGTCGATTCCACGCGCCACATGAGCTTCATCGCCACCGATAATGTCGAGGCCGGGCGCATCCGCTTCGTCGGCTTCGACTGGAGCGAGGCGATGCTCGAGGATCCTAGAACAGGTGTGCTCGACGCCATCGTCGTTCAGGATCCGTTCCGGATGGGCTTCGAAGCCGTCAAGTCGCCCGCCGAGAAGATCGAAGGCCTTGAGCCGCCCAAGCGCCTGGATCTTCCCGCGCGGCTCGCGCGTGCTGCGGACCTCGAGCTTCCCGAGGTGAAAGCCCTGCTCGCCCCCGATCCGAGAAAACGCCGGCACCCATGAACGCCTCAGTAACACTGCGACACGAGGAGCTTCTGCAACTCGTCGAGGGCATTCTCCTTGCCGAGGGGCTCGCACCCGCCAAGGCCAGCCTAATGGCCGAATCGCTCGTTGCGGCCAGTCTCCGCGGCGTGGACTCTCACGGTGTGCACCTGCTGCCGCACTACATCCGCCAGTTCCGGGCAGGCAACATCGACCTGGCCGCCGACGGCCACGTGGTCTCCGAATCCGGCGCCTGCCTGGTCTATGACGGCGAGCACGGCCTGGGACAGCATGTCTCGGCCGTCTGCTCGGACCATGCTGTGCGCCTGGCGCGCGAGCACGGCCTCGGCATGGTCATCGCCCGCAACTCGAACCATTTCGGCGCCGCGGCCTTCTGGGGCCAGCGCATCGCGCGGCACGGCATGATCGGCATCGTCATGTGCAACGCCTCGCCCTCGGTTCCGCCCTGGCAGGGGCGCGAAGGCCGTATCGGCACCAACCCGATCTGCGTGGCCGTTCCGAGCAGCGGGCGCGGCGGCTGGCTGCTCGATATGGCCACCACCACCGTCGCGATGAACAAGATCGTCCAGGCGGCGGCCAACAACGAGCCCACCATTCCGCCCGGCTGGGCCATGGACCGCGACGGCGTCCCTACTACCGACACCCAAGCGGCGCGGCGCGGCTGGCTCATGCCTCTCGGCGGATACAAAGGCAGCGGTCTGGGCATGATGGTCGAGATTCTTTGCGCGGTGCTCGGCGGCGGGGCGATGAGCACCGCCGTCGGCGGCCTGCATATCCTCGAGCGGATGATGAACACCTCGCAGATGTTCCTCGCCATCGACGTCGCCCGCTTCATGCCGCTTGAGGAATTTCAGGCGCGGATGGAGCATCTCATCACGCTGGTCAAGTCGGCGCCGCCCGCTACAGGCTACGACGAGGTGCTCGTGGCCGGCGACCCGGAGTGGCGCGCCGAGGCCGAGCGGCTTCGCAAGGGCGTGCCCATTGACCCGAGCACCTGGCAGCGGCTCAAGGAACTGGCGGCCGAGGCCGGCCTGGCGGCGCCGGAGCCCGTTACGGCGCAGCCCTAGCGCGATGCGGCTCCTTTACCCTGCGGCGATCCTCTGGCTGCTCACGGCGCCCGCTCTGGCCGCGCAGGAGGGCGAAGCCCTGGACTGGCTCATCCGGGGCGGCTGGGTGCTGGACGGCACGGGGAATCCCAGCTTCCCGGCCGATGTCGGCATTCGCGCCGGACGCATCGTCGCCGTCGGCCGCCTGGAAGGCCTCGAGACCCGGCGCACTGTTGACGCCCGCGGCAAACTGGTCGTCCCGGGATTCATCGATCTGCACTCGCACGCCGAGGAAGGGCTCGGCTCGGAGGACGCCCGCCGCCGCGCGGCGCCGAACCTCCTCTCGCAGGGCATCACGACGGTCGTGGTCAACCCGGATGGCTTCGGACCCTGGCCGCTCACCCGGCAGCGGGCCGAACTCGAGCGCGCGGGCGCCGGCCCCAACGTTGCGCTCATGGTCGGGCACAACACCATCCGGCGCATCGTCCTGGGCGAGGACCATCGCCGGGCCGCGAGCGCGGAAGAGATCGGCCGCATGTGCGCGCTGGTGCGGGAGGGCATGGAAGCCGGGGCCTTTGGGCTTTCGGCGGGCCTCGAATACGTGCCGGGGATCTGGAGCACCACGGAAGAACTCATCGCAGTCGTCGGCGAGATCGTGCCCTACGGTGGCGTCTACATCGCCCACCAGCGCAGTGAATCGACCGAGCCCCGCTGGTACGTCCCCAGCCGCGATCCCAAGGGCCTGCCCACGTTGCTCCAGGCGACCCAGGAAACCATCGAGATCGGCGAAAGAACTGGCGCCCGTGTCGTCGCCACTCACCTCAAGGTGATGGGAGCGCATTACTGGGGCACCGCCGGCGCCCTCATCCGGCTCATCGAGCGCGCCCGGCGGCGGGGCGTCGATATCTGGGCCGACCAGTATCCGTACAACTCGACAGGCGGCGACGGCAGCATGGTGCTCATTCCCGCTTGGGCTGCGGGCATCGATCCGTTCGCGGAGCGTGCGCCCGCGGGCGTGCGCGACTACGCCGCGGCGGTTCGCAAGACGATGGAAGACCCCGCGCTTGCCGACAAGGTCCGCCGCGATATCGCCCACGAGATGTCGCGGCGTGGCGGGCCGGAGAACATCGTCGTCTTCGACCATCCCGAGAGGCGCCTGATCGGCAAGACCCTCGATGAGCTGGCTCGCGCGCGCGGCATCGACCCGGTCCAGATGGCGCTCGAGCTTCAGTACGAAGGCTACCGCGACCGGCTCGGCGGCGCGCGCCTGCGCGGTTTTTCCGTCTGGGAGGAGGATTTGAAGCTGCTCATGCGGCAGCCGTGGATGGCCACCTCGACCGATGCCGGCATCGCGCTCCCGGAGGACGGGCCGGTCCACGCGCGCTTCTACGGATCCTACCCGCGCAAGCTTCGCCGCTATGCGCTCGAGGGCGACACCATCCGGCTGGAAGACGCCATCCGCTCCTCCACCTCGCTGCCTGCGCAAATCCTGGGCCTGGCCGACCGCGGCCTCGTTCGCGAGGGCTTCTGGGCCGACCTGGTGGTGCTCGATCCGGCGCGGCTCCGCGACACGGCCACCTTCTTTGAACCCCACCGGCACCCCGAAGGCATCGAGCTCGTGCTGGTGAACGGCATCGCCGTGCTCGAGGATGGCAAACTTACCGGGGCGCTTCCCGGGCGGGTGCTGGAACCGCGACGGGCCGGCTCGATTCGCCGAGCAGGCCGACCAGCTCGTCGATGAAGCGGCGCATCGACGCCGCCGGAACGCCGGAGTTGTTCACGAGAACCGAGAAAGCCAGGTGCGAGCCCGGCGCCGTCTCCAGGTAGCCGGCGAGCGCGCTCACGTGCGTGAGCGTGCCGGTTTTGGCGAACAGCTTGCTCGCCACACCCGCACCGCGAAACCGGTGGCTGAGCGTGCCGTCCTCACCGCCGATCGGGAGCGTCTCGAGCCAGCCATCCCTGTCCGGAGACAGATACATGTAGACGAGCAGCTTGACAACCGCCTCGGGTGTGACCAAGTTCAGCCGCGACAGCCCGGAGCCGTCCTCGAAGTAATACTCCTCCCGGCTGATGCCGGCTTCGCGGAGAAAGGCTTCCAGTTCGACGAGCCCTGCGGCGCGGCTGCCGATGTTGCGCCGCACGCGGCCCACTTCACGCAGCATCAGCTCGGCGTAAAGATTCTGGCTGACCTTGTTGATGATTTTCAGGACTTCGAACAGCGGCGGCGAGGTCCTCCGGGCGAGCTCCACCCCCTCGGGCGCGCGCGGCGCCGAGGCCTGAGTCAAATCGCCGGCCTCGCCGGGCTCGAGGTGCTTCGTTCGGGGCGGCTCCCGCACCGTGACGCCGCGCCTGCGCAGGATCGAATCGAACATGGCGGCGGCATGGAGAGCCGGGTCGCGGACGGCGAGGGAGAACTCGCGCGCCTGGCCCGGACGCAGGCTGCCCCAGAGGGCGATGCGGCGAGCGCCCGGCGGCCAGTCTAGAACAACGCCTGCTGCGTTCGACGCCACGGTGGCGACTCGATTGTCGACCGGGTAAAGTTCGATCGGCGGCGCCGCGGTGACCCATGCCGGGCTGCCCGCTTGCGCCGCGCCGCGGACAATGAGGCGAAAGGCGTTGTCGTGAACGGTGAGAGCGCTCACCGGAGCGCCGTAATCCCAGGCGAGGTCGTCGGCGGACCAGCCCGGCGGGTAGAGCTCGTTGACGTAAGCCGAGTCGTCGCCGACGACAGCTCCTTCGATGGCGCGCAGCGGCCGGGCCATCAGCAGGTCGGCCAGTTCCTCCAGCGCCGCCAGCGGATCGCCGCGCCGGAACTCCTTCTCATACGGGATCTTCCGGTCCGTCATCGTCGGATCACCCCCGCCCACCAGCCTCAGATCACCCCGGAGAACGCCATCCTCGCCCGGCTCGGCGTCGGCGAGGATTAGGGTCGAGAAGCGGTGGTCGGGCCCGAGGCGGCGCAAGGCAAGCGCGGTGGAGAACAGCTTGGTGTTCGAGGCCGGTACGAACAGGCGGCGGGCGTTGAACTCATAGACGGTCTCGCCGGTCTCGAGGTCGACAACCTTTGCGCCCCAAAAAGCCCGGGCCATCGCCGGATGGCGCCGCTCGAGAGCCTGTATGCGCTCCGCAAGCGGCTGGGCCTGGACCAGGCAAGGCAGAACGAGCACCAGCGCCAGAAACCGCATCGACCCTTGGGATTATACTGCGAGGTGTGAAGCCTCTTCTCGTCGCGGCGCTCGCTCTGGCGGCGATTCCTGGCAGGCCGGGCGCTCAGAACGCGTCCGGGGAGAGAGCGAAGATCGAAGCGCCGGCCGGCGACGTGAAGCTGTCGGCCGCGCTGAACTATCGCTCCTTGAGCCACGGAGGGCGGAGCTATTTCCTCGACCAGCACCTGGTTGTCGAAGTTGCCCTCTCGAGCCCGGCGCCCAAGCGGCTGAAGCTCAGCACCAACCAGTTCCATTTGCGGGTCAACGGCGGCAAGGAGGTGCTGGCGGCCCAGCCGGCCAATCTGGTCGCCTATGCGATGAAGTGGCGGTGGACGGACCGGGGGATGCAGGCGCGGGCCGGGCCGGTCATTCTCGGCGGCCCGCCAAATGAGCCCCGCTTTCCCGGGGATCGCACGCCGACGCCGCTGCCCCGGGTGCCGGAATCGCGACCGGCCGGGGCGCCCGAGCCGGCCGAGACGCCGGACCTGGGAGAGGTTCTGGCGCAGGCGGCTGTGCCCGAGGGGGACGTTCTGCTGCCCGTTTCGGGCAACCTTTACTTCCCCTACACGAAGAAAATCAGATCGATCAGGAAACTAGAACTTGTCTTCCAGGGAACGGACGGCGCCGTCACCCTCCGGCTCAGGTAGTCGCCTCCGCCCCGGTCAACATCGCCTCCAGCCGGATCAGCAGCAGCAGGCCGAACACCATGAACGTCCCGAGCAGCGGCTGCACCATCATCATGCGTATGCCCCAGAGATCGGCCAGATAGCCCACCGCCCAGGGCGCAAGCAGCCCCCCGGCCATGGCGAGGGAAAAGATTCCGTTGAACAGGCCGGGATGAAAATACGGGAAGCGGTGCCCGATCTTTTCGACGACCAGAGGATAGACAGAAGCGAAGCCCCCGGCGACGAAGAGAATCCCCATGACGGCTCCGAAGAGGTTGGTGGTGAAGGTGAGAATCGTGCAGCCGAACAGGGCCGAAAAGGCGCTCAAGCTCAGCAGGCGTCCGTGCCGGACGCGCGACAGCAGGAACTGGGCGAGCACCCTTCCAACGAGCAGGACAAACCAGTAGAACGCCAGCAGGAACAGTCCCGAGGCGGGGCTGATGCCGATCTTCTGAATCAGGTAAATCGCCAGCCAGCCGGCCAGCGACCATTCGTTGGCGGACTGAAAAAACAGGAGCAGGGCGAATAGGATGGCAGCAGGAACGCGGAAATCGGCAAGCGCCTCGCGCCATGTGGGTTGGAGGGCGACTCGTTCGACGGGGAAAACCGCCCGCGCGTAGACGCCGGCAAAGATGGCCGGCACCACCGCCAGAAACACAAGGATCGCCGGCACCGTGTAAATGTAAAAAGTGCCCGAGACGAGCAAGGCCGTCACCAGGCTCCCCAAGCCGAACAACAGGCCGGCCAGGTTGGCGGTGGCGGCCGGATCGTGCTCGTAGATCTCCGTGATGCCGGAGAACAGCGCCGCGGCGACGAGGCCCGAGCTCGCTCCCACGAAAAGTACCCCCACCAGCCTCCAGCCGAGCGCCACCGGAGGCGACATCAGCGCCAGAAACAGGAGCGAACCGGCGGCTACGCTGGAGGCAACGACCAGCATGAACTGTGCCCCCTTCTGAGGCAGCAGGCGCTGGGAGAGTCCCATGGAGGCAATGATTCCCAGGGCCAGCGCCAGAAAGTGAAGCCCCGCGGCGGAGTAATCGGATCGAAGGTGATATCCCCAGGCCGGCAGGATCGGGCCCAGGAAGGACATGAGGAGCCCGGTCAGGAAGAAGCCGGCCAGAGTCTTGCGCGCGGCGCTTGCCTGGAGCGCCCCCGAGACTGGGGCGCCTCCCTGGGTCGAGTTGGCCACTTCCGTATTGTACGCAACCGTTCTGAGCAGGTTTACGGCGGCGACTACACAAAGTTGTAATGCTACCGGCTGCCAGCTACGGGAATCCGTAGGAAGATCCTAAGACTGTGGCCTGTTTTCAGTCACTTAGAGCTGGCATCCGGATTGCCTCTCTCATTGGCGGGGTTCGTCGAGGTTTGGATTTCGCTTTTGTGGAAGTTGCCTTCTTCGACACCTAGGGCGCCCCGCCCCGGCGGGGCTTTTCTTTTGGCCGGCCTCCATTCCTTATTCCCGCCTCAACTTTCCGATTGACAAACCCCGGCTCGGCCCCGTAGGATAAAAGCATCACTGAGAAAGGAGGTGGTCCAGTCGAATATGAGTTCTGGTAGTAGTAGCATGCAAGCCGCACGTGAGGTGGCCGACGGCTAGTTTCGTTGCTCTCAAGTAGTGGCCTCGTTCAGTGGCGAGGCCAAGGCTCACGCGGAACGGCCCCTCGCGGAGACGGTCCGATGGACCACCGCAGTGTCCATCCGCATCAGGCTACCTAGCCCTCCTTCCCCGGCCGGCGGTGACGGGCCCGGCGGGAAGGAGGGCTTTCCATTTGGCGAGCGCCCGCATGCTATACTGGCGGATGTCCCCCGATAGAGAAAGGAACCAGTCATCCGCATGAAAGCAGGGATTCATCCGGCCTACGGCGAAGTCACCGTGGTCTGCGCCTGCGGCAACACCTTCAAGACCCGCTCGACGCGCCAGGGCGAACTCCGCGTGGAGATCTGCTCGAACTGCCATCCCTTTTTCACCGGCCGCCAGAAGCTGGTCGACACTGAGGGCCGCGTCGACCGCTTCCAGAAGAAGTACGCCCGGGCGCGAGAGATCCATGGCGAGCCGGCGGCCCGGAACAAGGCCGGCAAGAAGTAGGGCTGCTCAGCGCGGGGCCGGGCCTGAGCCCGCCTTCCGAACCAGCACACCCGCTTTTCGGTTTGCCGGAAACTCAAGCACGAGGATTCCCCCGGCATCCGTCTCGAGCTCGTAGATCTCCTCGTCATCCACCTCGATCTCGAACCGCGCGCGCGGCTCGAGCCCGACGACGTAACAGGCGGTCTCCTCGCCGGTTGCCACTTCGAATCGCCCCCCTGGGGGGAGACTGCGGACAGTCAACTGACCGAGCACGAGCGGGGTCTCGAGATCGGCGGCCGTGAGATGCCGGATGCGGCCGCCGGCGAAGCTCTGCATCAGGCGCCCATCGTGGTAGAACCAGACCGCGTCCTCATCCCAGCTCGTGCGGGCCACCAGCAGGCCTCGCTCCCGGTGGTGGAGCATGAGCGGAGCGTTGTGGTAGCTCAGGCCCGGGTGGTAGGGATTGGCCCAGAAGAACTCGTAGGGGGCGCCGAACGGATCGCGCATCATGAAGCGGTCCTGCATGCACCAGCCTTGAACGAACTGTGTTTCGAGCGCGTTCGGGTCGAAGGCCACCAGGCTCAGCTCGGCCGCCCTGGAGAACGCCGCCAGCCTCAGGTCGGGCTCCCCGGAGCCGTCGTAAACAGGGATGTGGAAGTCGCCGGCCGCGGCCGGGTAGGGAGCGGGGTAATAGGTCAGCAAGTGATAGATGGGCAGGACGGCAAACCAGGATTTCAGGCTTTCCCGCAGATCGATCCTCAGATGATCGCGGACAACATGGAGAATCTCCAGCAGCGGGTAGGTCTCGTGGCGGCCGATCGCCTCCTCGCCGCGGCGCAGGGCCGGGATGATACGCCCCGCCCACCACTCATCGACCGCGAAGCGCAGCTCGGCCGCCGCCGTCTCGGGCTCGAGCTCGGCCAGAGCCACCGCCGCAAAGAGGCGGTCACGCACCCGGGCGACGTCTGCCGGCTCGGACCGGGCGCGTTCCAGCCCGTCTCGTATGGCGGCGGCCAGCCGCGCTGCTTCCTCCGGGCTCAGTTGGCTGTGACACCAATCGTAGACAAGGGCGAGCTGGCGCAGGTCTCCGCCCGAGGAGAGAGCCCATGCAATGGCCCGCCGGGCATGAGCTGCCTCCCCGCCGGCGACATAGGAAACCGCATAAGCAAAGCCCGGCTCGGGAAGCTCCTCGCCTGCTTCGAGGACCGCCTGAAGCTGGAACCAGCGCATCGACTGGCGTTCCCGTTCCCGCCCGAGCAGGCGCAGGCGGCGCGCGGGCACCAGCAGGCGCGGATGGGGCCCCTCGACGGCGAACTCCGCCGGCGATGGCTGGGCTCCAACCAATACGGCGCCGGCCGGCAGGATCAGCAGAGGAAGGAGCGAGCGGCGGGCCAGGAGCGGCATTCGCTTCGATTGTGTCACACTGACACAGCGCGTGGCTTCCGGGACGCCGGCAGGGCGCGCAGGAGCGATGTTTTCTCCTTTGTTTTCAGCAGCGCACCCGCCGCTGTGGGCTGGCATGGCGCGTGCACCGTCTACGGGCGAATTGATGGACGACTCCTGACACCTGCCCTCTGATGCAGAAGGTAGGCGAAGGAAGAGCGCGGAACCGATCATCTCCGTGCTTGCGGGATCCGGTGTATGAGAAGTCATGACAGCCGCCCCTTGCTTCGGTTGCCGGTATGCATCAGAGGGGTTTTTTTAGAGAGTCGCTTCAATTCATGCCTTCCCGCCCGGGATTTCCGGCAGCGGCGACCGTCCGGCGTCTCTTGAGTGGTGGAATTGACAGGACGCGGGAACCACCACGGCGAAACGTGACAGCGGGTACAGGATGCCGAGACGGGCCGACGCCCAATCCCTGCCCAGTCAGGGCGCGCCGCCTCGGTTCGGCTTGCTTGCGGCCCCTCACCCGGACCGAGGCGGCTCTGATTCGATCCCCACGCTAGAAACAGCTCGGCTCGCAACCCGCTTGCCGGGCCGGCACGCCAGTTCAGGAAATACCCTCAGCACCCTATCGTAGAAAGTGACCAGGGGAATGCGCCGGCGCCAGGGCCCGCCTCGCGGCGCGCCAGAAACGCGCGGCCTCGGCGTATCCGGCAAGCGCCGCTCGAATCTCCTGCTCCATGGACCGGCGATTCCGGCGGGCGAGCGCCGGGAGCGGGGCAACCAGCTTTGCCGGCACGTTCCTGATCGTCAGATCCGGCATTGCTCGCATTACGCGGACACAGCTGGCGCCCGCTGGCAGCCCGGCTTCGGATCGTCCCTTGGCGGGCGGCTCGCCTCAGCTTGCCACTTCCAGATCCCAGCCGAAGCCCGGCTCCTCCGACGGCCGCACGTAGATGCCCTCGGGGCCGCGCGTGATCAGGTTGTCCTCTTCGTAGCGCTTGTAGACCTCGGGCGGGCCGCCCGGCGGCGGCATGAACAGCTCGGCCCAGGGGCTGTTCGGCGTCGCCATGATGAAGTGGACGCAGTCGCGGCTGCCGCCCGCGTGCGGGATCACGGGGATGTCGTAGGCGGCGGCGAGCGCGGCGATCCTCCGGAGCTCGGTCAGCCCGCCGCACCAGTGGATGTCGGGTTGCCAGATCTCGGCCGCATCGTGCTCGAGCAGCCGGCGAAAGCCGTAGCGCGTATATTCATGCTCGCCGGTGACGATCCGCGTCGAGGTGATCTGGCGGCGCAGCCGGCCGAAGCCCTCGTAATCATGCGGCGGCAGCACTTCCTCCATCCAGTAGACCCGGTACGGCTCGAGCATCTCGGCCATCTCGAGCGTGTAGCGTTCGGTCCAGGCCATCCAGCAGTCGAGCATGATCTCGCCGTCGGGCCCGAGCAGCTCGCGGGTGCGTTTCACCAGCTCGACGTTCTTGCGCTGGCCTTCGCGCCCGTCGGCGGGGCCGTGCGGCATGGCGAGCTTGAGCTTCTTGTAGCCGAACTCGACATGCTGCTCGATGTCGTTGCCGGTGCAGTAGGCCGGGATGCGCGGCTTCGTCTCCCCGCCCAGTAGCTTATAGACGGGAAGGCCTGTCGCCTTGCCGATGATGTCCCAGATGGCGACGTCGACGCCGCTGATGGCGTGGATGACGGCGCCCTTGCGCCCGTAGTACATGGTCGAGCGCCAGAGGATGTCCCAGATGCGCTCGACGTTGAAGGGGTCTTCGTTGAGCAGGAGCTTGGTGAGGTGGCGTTCGACGATGTGGGCGCCGCCGATGCCGCCCTGGCCGAGGCCGCTGACGCCCTTGTCGGTCGTGATCTGAACCCAGAAGGCCGAGAGCTGGCCCGGATCGGGCATGAACAGCGAACGCGTGGCCTTGTACTCGGGGTAGATCGACATCGGGTTGGCCACCTCGACGCCGGTGGTCGACCAGGAGCCGGGCGCCGGCTTGTATTCGGGCACCGGGCGGCGCGGACGGGTCTTGACGATGCGCACGCCGGTGATCTTGAGGCCGCTTTTGACCCCGGCGACCGGATTGGCTTGAGAGGCGGCGAGCGGAGCCGAGAGGGCCGAAGCCGCACCCGTCGCCGTGGCCAGAAACTTCCTCCGTTTCATTGAGTGGACCTCCTACAGAGAATTTGGACCGCAGCCGATTATTGTGTTGGCCGAAGTGTGCGATGTCAACCGGGAGGTGGCCCGCATGAGCCGACTCGCAACAGCAACGATGAGGTGGGCGGTGCTTCTGGCAGCGGGCCTTTCCATGCTGTCAGCCCAGGAGAAAGTGAGCCAGTTCACCATCCGGGCCACGCACCCCCAGGCGCGCTTCAGCGTGGATGGCCGCGTCTACACGGGAGCGGCCTCCTTCCTGTGGACCGAAGGAAGCACCCATGTGCTGGACTTTTTTGTGACCGACGGGCCTTACCAGTACACGCCCGAGGGCCGCACGCGCTTCCAGTTCGGCGGCTGGCGTGATTCGGGCGGGCTGCTCCAACCCGGCAACCGGCGCACGCAGGTGGTGACGGCGAACGCGCGCGTGAGCTCCTACACGCTCGAGGTGGCGGCCGAGTACGAGGTCTTCATCCAGTTTTACGATCCCGGCCCGGGCATGCCGCCGAACCCGCCCGAGGAGGGCTGCATCGTGCCGGGCCCGGAGGCGCCGGGCGAGCTCCGCCCAGGCGTGGTCTTTGTCGATCAGCGCTGCCTGTGGCGCAGCACGCGGCTGTGGCTCCAGGAGGGCCCCCACGTGTTGAACGCCTTTCCCTACCCCGGCTTCGCCTTCACCGGCTGGTCGGTCTCGACGGCTGGAGGGAGCGCCTTCCTCAGAACGCTCGAGGTCAAGTCCCCGCTCGATGTAACGGCGAACTTCCGGCCGGGCAAGCGCGTCAGCTTCAAGACCGATCCGCCGGGCCTGACGCTGCTGATCGACCGGACACCGACGCCGACCCCGGTGGCCGAGCCGTGCCACCAGTACCAGCCGCTGCCGGTGGCGGCGCCGGCCGGGATGGCGCCGATGTGCGTCGGCGAGTTCGACTGGGCGCTCGATAGCCGCCACACGATCGGCGCGCCGACGCCCCAGACCGACTCGCGCGGTCGTCTCTGGGTGTTCGACTCTTTCAGCAACGGCTTGGGGAATCATGCCACCTACACGGTCCAGACGCTCACTGCCGAACGGATCGTCGCACGGTTCGTGCGCGGCGCGCAGGTGAGCTTTCTCACCGACCCGTCCGGGCTCAGGCTCGAAATCAACGGGCGCTCCAACTGGCCGTCCTACAACTTCGTGGCGCGGCCGGGCGAGAAGTTTTCCGTGGTGGCGCCGGCCGAACAGATCTCCTCCGACGGGCGCCGGTACATCTTCCGGGGCTGGTCGAACGGCGCGGCCGCCACACATGAGATCGAGATCCCCGCCGAGGCAGTCGACCATGGCTACCGGCTCACCGCGACCTACGAGTTGCTGAGCCAGGCGGTCATTCACAGCGAGCCCGCCGGAGGCGTCGTCAACGTCGACGGGACACCCTGTCAGACGCCCTGCGTGCTCGATCGCGCCGAGGGGGCCGAGGTGCGCCTGAGCGTACCGGGCGAATGGGTGATCAATCACGCCTCCCGGCTGGTGTTCGAGAGCTGGTCCGATGGCGGCCCGCGCGAGCGCCAGCTCAAGTTCAGCGGAAAGGAGGGGCGCGATCTCGTCGTCCGCTATCAGGCGCACTACAAACTCGAGACACTGGCCGTGCCGGCCGGCGGCGCCACATTCGAAACGGATCCCCCCTCGCCCGACGGCTTTTTCCCCGCCGGCACATATGTGACGGTGAAGGCCACGGCGTCGAGCGGTTATCGCTTCCGGCGCTGGGGCGGCGATCTCGAAGGGACCTATCCGGTCACCGGGCTGACGCTTTCAGCGCCCCGACAGGCCGTGGCGCTTTTGGACGAGGTGCCTTACATTGCGCCGGCCGGCGTTCGCAGCGCTGCCGGCGAGACGCCTTCGGGGGCGGTGGCGCCGGGCTCGCTCATCTCGATCTATGGAGCGAGCCTGGCGCTTTACGCGGAAGTCGGTCCCACGAACCCGATGGCGCAGACGCTCGGCGGCGCCACGGTGCGTGTGGGAGACAGGCTGCTCGCGCTCGCCTATGCCGCGCCCGAGCAGATCAACGCGTGGCTGCCCTACGAGCTGCCGGAGGGCAATCACAGGCTGGTGGTGAGCCGCGAGGGCTATCCGGACGCAACGGCTGAGTTCCGCGTGGCACGCAACGCCCCGGGGCTGTTCAGCCGTGCGATCGAATCGAAACTTTTCGCACTGGCCGCGCACGAAGACGGCTCGCCAGTGCTTGCCGAAAGCCCGGCCCGAAGGGGGGAGCGTATCTCGATCTACGCGACAGGGCTCGGGCCGTACGAGAAGACGCCCGTCTATGGCTTTCCTCTGCCCCAGGCGCCCGCCTACCGGCTCACCGACCTGGTCGAGGTCTTCGCCGGTGATCGCCTGATCAAGCACGAATTCGCTGGCGGCGCGCCGGGCTACGCGGGCTGCGACGTCATCCGCCTGCGGATCACCGACGAGCTTCCCCGCCGCGCCACGGTGGAGCTGAAGGTCCGCGTGGCCGGCGTTGACAGCAACACCGTGCTGCTGCCGCTTGAGTAAGCGCGGGGTTGCCATCGCAGTGCGGAGAGCGCGGCGAAGCCTCACGGTATCGCCCGGCCCAAAGCTTCAGCGCAGTGGCCAATCCGTGAGCCGTCGCCAACGATCCGGTAGCCCCGGCACGCCGGGCAGGCGCTCCCATGCCGCGTTCGTTCCTCTCGGAAGACTATGGCGGGCGCCTTGTTGTCCTTTGCGAGGCTTAGCTTTGAGACAATCCTCTTGCCAGTCCTAGATTGCCGGCGAAAGGGTGACGAACGCTATTTCTAGCGCAAGACAGTTTGCACGTCGCGGTAAGTTGTGCCGTCCCTGCCGCTGTGATAGACAGGCGTTATGGCGCGCAGCGAGCGGGGTGCGGCAGACCTTGCGGGGGCCGGGGCGAGGACGGTCGCGATCAACCGGCGTGAGTTCGTGACGGCCCTGGCGTCTACGGGTCTCACAGGCCCGGCGGCCAAGGCCGAGCCTGTCGAGCGGCGAGTGCGGGTGGTCAAGCTGTTCAAGTCCCCGGACGGCCACCCGAACGGCCTGGAAACCAGCCCGGAAGGCCTTTGGATCGGAGAGCAGATCACGGACCGGGCCCATCTTGTCGACTGGAGCGGCAGGGTTCTCCGGAGCCTCGAAACCGAATCCTCGAACACCAGCGGGATCGCCTGCGGCGGAGGCTTCCTCTGGATGGCGGCCAACGGCAGGCCCTTGTGGCGCCGCGCCCGGCCGACCGACGCCGTCACGGGGGAGATCCTCAAGCTGGACCCTTCGACCGGCAAGACGCTCGCTCGCTATCCGGTGCCCGGAGGCGGCGGCGTACACGGCCTGGAGTTCGCCGAAGGCAAGCTCTGGATCACCTCCTTGCGGCTCGGCAGGCTCTCGCAGGTCGATCCCACGGATTTTCGTCTCCTGCATCAGATCCCGGTGAAGCTGAGCCGAGCCCACGGGCTGGCCTGGGATCCGCCGGGCATCTGGTGCGTCTTCTCGAACGACCGCGTCATCCAGAGGCTCGATGCGCGCGACGGGCGCCTGCTCGAGTTCATCCAGCTGTCGGCCGACGATCCGGATCCGCACGGCTTGTGCATGCACCAGGGCAGGCTTTACTATTCGGACGCGGGCATCGGCCTCGGCGCAACCTCCAACCACAGCCCGTGGTCGGGCTATGTATGTCGCCTCGATCCGCTCTGATGGCGGCGCTCGGGGCGAAGCGCAGGCGGCGGGTGCAGAATAGGGTGGATGTGGCGGGGAGGACCACCATGAGGCGCGATACAAGGAAGGCTCAACGGAAGCTGGCCCGGGAGGCATCCCTCGCCGTCTGCGTTGTGATCGCAGCCGCCGGCGCCGGCTGCCGGCAACGCGCGTCCGATTCCTGGACGAGGGATCTCGAGGGAATGGAGCGGAGGCTCGCAGCCGACGTGGCCTTTCTGGCGGCGGACGAGCTCGAAGGGCGCGGTACGCCGAGCCGGGGCCTGGATCTGGCCGCGTTGTATCTAGAGACGCAGTTGCGCGCGGCCGGAGTCCAGCCCGCGGTTTCCGGCTCCTACCGGCAGCTCTATCGCGTCGGTTCATACCGTCCCGCCGAGGCAACCGCCACCGTGACCATCAACGGCAAGCGCCTCGATCCTGCCGACTACCTGCTGCTCAACTTTGGTCGCGATCCGGATCGCGGGCCCATCTCGCTCGTGGCCGTCGACGCGGGCACGGGCGTGGTCGACGAGGAGCGAAACGTGAACGAGCTGGCGGGCCTGGACCTCAAAGGCAAAGCCGCCGTCGTGCGCAAGGGCGCGCCATGGCCGCTCGAAAAGGAGGCGGTGTTCGGACCGGATCGGGCGATTGGCAAAGTCATGGCCGCCACCGTCCGGGGCGCGGAAATGCTTGTCTATCTCAGCGAGGCGCTGGATGGGGGCGACGAGGCCGAATGCCGCTTTTTCGCCGAAATGAAGCAGGCGCCGGTGGCCTTCTTGCGCCCGGCAGGCTCGGGGCATGCCTCGGCGCTCAGCCCCATCCTGGTGGTAAGGCCGAAAGCCGCCTCGATCCGATCGGGGGACAAGATCGAGGTGAGGATCCAGGCCCGCGTCGAAGAGGGCGAGGCGGCCAATGTGCTCGGCCTGATCCGGGGGACCGATCCTGGGCTGAGCGAGGAATGGGTGGTCTTCTCGGCGCACTACGATCACGTCGGATTCCGACCTGTGCGCGAGGGCGAAGACGGCATCTGGAACGGCGCCGACGACAACGCCTCGGGCACGGCGGCAGTCCTCGAGATCGCGAGGGGAGTGGCGATGCGGCCGGGCAAGCGCAGCGTGCTCGTGTTCTTTACAAGCGGCGAAGACCGGGGAATCCTCGGCTCGGCCTGGTACGCTGCCGCGCCGGTGGTGCCCATGGACCGGGTGGCGGCGCAGTTCAACCTGGACATGATCGGCCGCTCGGATGGACGCGTTCAGGCCATCGCTCCTCTGGCGCCCTCGCTCTATGAGGAGGCGGTTGCCGCCGGCCCGCGCCACGGTCTCGAAGTGGTCCCGGACCAGCAGCCCTCCTGGCGCGTCATTTACCTCACCGATCTCTATCACTTCGCCCGCTCGGGCGTGCCCGGCATCTTCTTCTTTACCGGGACGCACCCGGACTATCATCAGGTGACCGACACCGCCGAGAAGATCCGGTATCCCGAGCTGGCGCGGATCACGGCGCTTGTGCGTGAGGTCAGCCGCGGCTACATCGACGGGGCGCCGCGCCCCCGTTACGAACGTCCCGCGTGGTTCGTGACCCCGGACTGAAGCCCGGCGAACGCCTAATGGCTGCTTGTCGGGTTCGCAGCTGCTGAAGCGACGGGCAGGTCCGCGCGCCGGCTCCAGTCCTCGAAGGAGCCGTCATAGAGCCGGACGTCGTAACCCAGATAGCGGGCGGCGAAATAAAGCGCGCTGGCTTGTACGCCGACGTGGCAGTAGACGATCACGGGCGCGTTGCGGCGGGCGCCGGCGGCCTCGAGGATCGCCTTCAGCTCCTCGCGGCTCTTGAACTTACCCTGCGCGTCGAGAAGAGTCGCGATGGGAACGTTGCGCGCCCCTGGGATGTGGCCGGCGCGCGGAGTGGCGGCTTTGGCTCCGGAGTAGAACTCCGGTGTGCGGGCATCGAGCAGCGTGAAGCTGCGCCCGACCTCATCCAGGCGGAGCCAGCTTGCGTCCACAACCCGTTCCGGAAGGGGCCGCGGCGTAAAGTTGCCGGGTGTTGGCGGCGCCGCATTGCGGCTCACGGGCCGGCCTTCGGCCTGCCAGAACGCCAGCCCGCCGTCGAGTAGCGCCGTCCGGTCGCCGAGGCCGAGGTAGTCGAGCGTGAAAAATACCCGCGTGGCGACTTGAAGCGGCACGGCCCCCGCGTAGACGACAATGCGGGAGGTTTCGCTGACACCGCGCCGGCGGAGCGTCTCCGCCAGGCGCTCGGCGGGCGCCAGCTCGACGCGCAAACCGTCTTGGGTGGTGACAGAGACGTCAGCCAGCTCGACGAGCTGCGCCCCAGGGATGTGTCCCTGAGCGAAGTCGGCGGCCGTGCCCACATGCAAGAGCACGAGCTCGGGCCGGCCCAGATGGGCGGCCAGCCACCCGGTCGAAACCAGCGGTCCCGGCCAGTCCGCCGCCAGCAGGCCGAGCGAAGAGGCAACGAGCAGGATCCCCGCGCGCATCCCTTTCACCCCGGATCAGAAAACGCCCGTTCAGGGCAATGGCGTCTCACGCTGAATCAGATGAAGGACGTTTCCTTCGAGGTCCGTGAAGAAGACGGTCTTGACGCCTTTCTTGTCGGAAGGCTCGCCGAGAAAAGCCACGCCCTTGGCTTTGAGTTCGTTGTAGGTGGTTTCGAATTCGTCGACGGTGATCGCCAGATGGCGCAAACCGGGCTGCTTGAGCGTCTGCTCGACGCGTTCGCCTTCCGAGGCGGTGATCTCGATCATGGCGCCGTCGGGCGCTTTGACGAACACGGTGGTGGGCGACTGGTAGTTGATGACGAAGCCGAGCTTGTCGACATACCACTGAGCGAGCTCGGCCGGATTGGGGGAAGCGATGGCGACGTGTTCGATTCCGCGGATCATAGACTCATTCTCTCTCAAGCGGGCCACGGCCGCAGGCGCGGCAGAGCGATGGCCAGAAGGACGATGAGCAGGAAGGCTCCGGCGGGAACCAGCAGCGCCGCGCCGATTCCGGCCGCCGCGCCGGCACGGCCCACCAGCCAGGGCACCGCCCTTCCACCGGGTGAGCCCGAACGTAAACAGGATTCCGAAAACGGTCCTGGACTGCTGCGGGTAGGCCGCGCCGGCCAGACCGAGCGCGGTCGGGTAGACTCCGGAGACGCCGAGCCCCAGAGCAACCGTGCCGGCGATCAGAGCCGGCAAACCGACCGGACGCCGCAGCGCGAGCAGCCAGGGAGCGGCGTTAGGAGAAAGCTCCTTGGCCTGAGTGAAAAACCAACTGAGGAAGCCGCCGAGACCGAATTCGCAGCCGGACGGGCAAAAAAGAAGCAGGCCCATGACGAGCAGGAACCGCTCGGCCAGCAGTTTCGAGACGTGCCCGGGCACAGACCTGGCCCGCTGCTTGGGCGGCGGAAAGGTGAGAGCCGCGCTGTAGACTGCCGCGGCGAGCGCCACCAGCGCGGGGCCGAGCGCCATCGGGGCCTTCAGCCCGGCGCGATCCATCAGGCACCCGAGCACGTACGCGGCCGAGAGCATCGAGAGGTTCATCCATACGAACAGCTCGCCGGCCTGGGCGAGTGCGACGTCAAGCGCATCACGGAGGAATGGCAACAGCGCGCCGATCAGCACCACCACCAGCCCGAACAGAAGCATGCCGGCCGAAGCGGCGACGGTGAGCTTTGCCGGCGAGGCAGCTTGCGCGCTCACGGGCGCCAGCCACGCTTTGAGAGGGCCGCCGCGAAGGCCTCGAAGACTCTGGCGTCGTGATCCCGCGCGATGCCGGGGACGTTCGGGGAGACGAATATCTCGAGCGGATGATTCCTCGCCGCCAGGCGGGCCGCGCCGAACAGGCCGGCGTCGGCGCCGAGTTTGGAGGCGGCCACCCGGAGGGAGCGCGCGGCCACCGACTGCGCCGCCGGACGATCTCGCGCTCGATCCCCTCGAGGAACCGAGCGGCGTCGGAGAAGAGGCCGCCGAGCACCACCACCTCCGGGTCGAGCAGGCTGACCAGGTTGGCGACGGCGCGGCCGTGGATTCGCGCAAGCTCGTCGACGAGCCGGCAAGCCCACTCCTCGCCGGCGCGGGCAGAGGCGACCACCGCCTCAGCCTCGAGGGCCAGCCCCGTGGCCGCTCCTGCCATCCGGGCCAGTGCCGGACCGGCCGCCAGCCACTCATAACAGCCGGCGCGCGCGTATTCTTCCCGCCAGGAATCGTCCAGGCACATCCAGCCGGCGGCGCCTGCAATGCCGTGCGCCCCTCTCAAGATACGCCCGCCGGAGAGGATGCCCGCGCCGATGCCTGTGCCTACTGCGAGAAAGACCGCGTCGGAGACCCCGCGCGCCGCTCCCAGCCAGAGCTCGCCGAGCAGGTGCCCGGCGCGGTCGTTGTCGAGCAAGACCGCCTCGTCCAGGCAGCCGCGAAGCGCCTCACCGAACGGAACGAATTCAAGGCCCCCAGAGATTGGGCGCCCACACCGCGCCGTCAGCCTGGCGCACGATGCCGGGCACGATGCATCCGGCGGCCACCAGCGACCGGCCGGTCATCCGGCGGGCTTCGGTAGCCGGCTCCGCGACTTGAAATGCCACGGCTGCGACGGACTCACGGGCGACGGGCGCCCGGGCGCGCCACAGCATGGCGCCTTCTTCGTCGATGACGGCGGCGGCGAGCTTGGTGCCGCCCAAGCCCACTGCCAGTGCCGTCCGGGCACTCACCGTTTTAGCCTCACTACCCAGACGTCCTCGGACCCGAGCGTCTTTTCGAGCGCGGTTGCCCCGGAGCGCCCTTGGAGAGGCACCGCGCGGCCGGTCTCGAACTCTTCGGCCGCCGAGGGACGCGCCAGCCGCCAGACGAGGCGCGCGGCAACCGGCGCCTCGCCGTGATGAAAGGCGAACAGCAACCACTCGGAGGCGGTCTCGAGCAGCCGGACCTCCACCGGCCCGCCCTCGACCGCGATGGGAGCGGAGACGCCCGCCCAGGCAAGCAGGTTCCCAAGCAGCCCGGCGAGCGCCGCCCCGCGCGTGTGCTCATAAGCAGCGCCGAGGTAGCTTCCCACGGTGAGCGTCTTGCCCCGGCCGAAGGAGTGCGCCACCGCCGCGGGCCGCTCATCGCTCCAGCGCGCGAGGACGCGCGCTCTGGGACCCAGCGGCTCGAGCACCTCCCGGTAGAGGCGGCCCGGGATGCGCGTGCCCGGCTCGAGGAGCGACGGCTCTCCTTTCCAGATCATCTCCGGCGCCAGGCCCGGGACGGTCTCGACGAGCGTTTCCCGGCAGCCGAGCACCTCGTGTAACCCCAGGCCCGGGATGATGTCAGAGGCGTAACCGCGGTCGTTGGTCCAGCCGGCGCGCGCTTCGACGACGAGCGTGCCGCCCTCTTCGACGTACCGGCGCAAGGGCGCTGCGGCGCTCTCGGGCAACATCAGCGGATAAGGGAGGAAGATCAGCTTGTAATCCCGCAGGGCGGCCGCATCGAGCCGGCTCACGTGAACGAAATCGACGGGGACGTTCGTCGGGAAAAGCGCGCGATAGATGCCAAGCCATGAGGCGCGTTCGATGCCCGCCACCTCGCTTTGAGGGCCCGCGGCCGTGGCCACGCGCTGCCGGCCGCCGATGAAATAAGAGAGCGGGTTGTAGATGATGGCCACCTCGGCGCGGACGGGGCGCGCTTCGAGCAGAAGCTTCTGATGGCGGTCGATGAATCCGGCGATGCGCCCGGCTTCGCGCGCCCGGTCCGTGAGCGTGCCGTCCAGATGGATGAGGCCATAGCCTCCCGATTCATATCCCGAGCTCATCGGATACCAAGCATAGAAGTTGATGCCTTTGGCACCGCGCGCCAGGGCGCTGTAGGTCCACATGCGCAGGTCCTGCCGGCTGACGTGCGCGCTGACGTTCAGCGCCACCGTACCGAAGCCGCCCTGAAGCTCGCCGATATAGAAGCCGCGGCCGCCTTCGGAGTATCCGGCCGAGCGGGCGGCGTCAAGCACTGCTCCGCGCCAGACTTCGTCCTGCCCCACCGGCCGGGAATGCTTGGGATAAAACGAGGTGCCGTAGAAATCGACCACCGGCGCCATGAGAAAATCGTCCGGGTTGCCGTCACCGGCCGTCGGCGAGGTGAACAGGCTCGAGATGGCCGAATGGCTGGTCGCGATGGCTCTTGGCGCGATGCTCTTGACCGCTTCGGTGCGGTCCCTGAGATCGTCGCGAAGTTTTTCCTGGATGAAGCGGCGCCAGTCGATATAGTCGGTGTAGGAGAGGATGGTGCTCAGCCGGTTCGGCTCGACCTCCTCCCAGGAGCTGAAGCGGCGGTACCAGGCACGGTTCAGCGCCTCGAGCGTCCCGTACCTGGCCTGAAGCCAGCGCCGGTAGCGCGCGACGGTGTGGGGGCAGAAGCAGAACTCGGCGTTCGTCAGAAACGTCGCGGCGGCCCAGTTGATGACGTGCGGCTCGCTCCACAGATCCCAGCCGGCAAAGGCCGGGCTGCGGGCGGCGCGCTCGGCCAGGCGCCTGAAGAAGCGCAGTTCGGCGGCGCGCACTTCGGGATGGTCACGGCAGTAGCCGGGAGCGGCCTCGGGCTTCATCACATAGCCGTCGATGGCCACATAGTGGGAATCGGGGAAGCGGCGTCCCACCCAGTCCGGCGCCGAGTCCATGTAGACCTGAAGCATCAGGCGGAGGCGCTCCGCCTCGGCGAGTTCGAGCAGCACATCGAGCGTGTCGAAGCGATAGCTGCCTGGCTCGGGCTCGGCGCTCGCCCAGTCCAACCAGGCGCGCACGGCGTTGAAGCCGAGCTCGCGGATCGCGCGCAGGTCCCGGCGCCAGATCTCGCGTTTCGAGGCCGGGTCGGGCTCGAGCATGGGCGCCCGCGCCTTGCCGCCGCCGTACCAGACCGCCGCGGGGAAGAACTCCTCGATGGGACCGAAGCGGCCGGGCATCAGGGCCTGAGCGAAGACCAGGACGATGGCGGCCGTCATGAAACCTTGAGCGGCTCCGCCGGCAGGGCCAGCTCGGCGGCGGTTTGCGCCCACCAGCCGGGAAACCACTCGCGGAACCCGGCGATCTCGCGGGCGCGGGTCGCCGAGACCGGCAGCGGGAACCAGGCCTCGAACAGCGCGCGCAGCTCAGCGGCGAGCTTCAGGCCCCAAGGGACGGGGAACGCGTCGATGCGGTCGATGAATTCGGCCAGCCGCCGCCCGGCGACGGGCGACCGATTGGTCCACACGGCAACAACCAGCTCGGGGAGCACACCCGCCACGCCCGAGACGACGGCGTCGCAACAGCCGGCAGCGAGAGCAGCCTCGAGCGCCGCATCGTTGCCCACGATCCGCGCGGCCCCGTCGGGGAAGCGGCGTGTCAGCGCCGCCAGCGTCTCGAGCGAGCCGCTGGAATCCTTGACACCGGCTATCCTCGGGCAGCCGCTCACCAGGCGGAGCGCCAGCGCAGGAGGCACAGCGGCCGTGAATGCGGGAACGTTGTAGATCAGGATTGGCAAGCGGATCTCGCCGGCCGCAGTACGGTAAAAGGCCTCCAGATCTTCGATGGTGTAAGGGAAAAAGTGCGGGGGCGGAAGCAAAACGGCGTCGGCGCCAACTTCAGCAGCGTGAGCGGCAATCGCAAGGCTTTCCGCGAGCGCGGCCGCACCGGCGCCGCAGATCAGGCGGCCGCGGCCGCCGAGGATGTGGCGCGCGCGGGCGGCGATCTGGCGGCGTTCCGCAAGCGTCAGGCTCGGATATTCGCCGGTGGCGCCGCCGATGGTGACGCCGGCGACGCCGCGCTCTAGCACGAATTCGATATTCCGTTCCAGCGCACCGAGATCGACCCTGCCGTCGCGGCCGCGGGGGGTCAGCATCGCCGCGATGACGCCGCGGAAGAAAGGATTCTGCATCTCGGCAACCGATTCTCAAGCTAGCACAGCCCGGCCCGGCGGCGTGGTATTATGAGAAATGCCGCAGGTGGCTGTGGGCGGCTAGCTCAGCTGGGAGAGCACGGCGTTCGCAACGCCGGGGTCGTGGGTTCGAATCCCATGCCGTCCACCATTCCCACGTTTCCCCCGAACTGGCGATCGCGCTCGGCTAGTCTCCCGGCGCGGGCTCGGGGGCTGGCGCGAGCACGCGGACGCGCTCGGTGCGCTCCTCGAGCAGCAGGTAGACCACGGGTATCACCACCAGCGTGATCAGCGTCGAGGTCACCAGCCCTCCGATGACCACCCGCGCCAGAGGCGCCTGCACCTCGCCACCCTCGCCGATGCCGAGCGACATCGGCAACAGGCCGAGCACGGTGGTCGAGGCGGTCATCAGAATCGGCCGCAGGCGGTTGCGTCCGCCCGTCATCACGGCTTCCCGCAACGGCATCCGATAGTCTCGCCGCAATACGTTGATGTAGTCGATTAGCACGATGGCGTTGTTCACCACGATGCCCACCAGGATGATCACGCCCAGGAAGCCCTGGATGTTGAAGGTGGTGTCGGTGAGGAGCAATAGCGCGGTGACGCCGATGGCGGCCAGCGGAATCGAAAACAGGATGATGAACGGATCGCGCAGCGATTCAAACTGCGACGCCATCACCATATAGACCAGAATCAGGGCCAGGACGGCGGCGAAGGTCAGCTCCCGGAAGGCCTTCTGCTGCTCCTCCCACTCGCCGCCGTAGGAAAGCTCGTAGCCGGCGGGCACGGCAAGCTCCCGCAGCGAGCGATCCAGGTCGCGCACGATGCTGCCCAGGTCGCGATTGGCGATGGCGCCTGCTACCTCGATGACCCGCTGCTGGTCGGCCCGCGAGATCGAGATTGGGCCTTCCTGGCGCCGCATCTGCACGATACTCTCGGCCGGAATGGTGCGGCCGGTGGGGGTCCGGATCGGAATGGCGCCCACCTGGCTCAAATCGATCCGGTCACGCTCCTGAAGCCGCACGACGATCTGGTACTCGTCGCCCTGCTCGCGGTAGTAGGAGGCGCGGCGACCGCCGATGGCCGTCTCCATGGTGTCGGCCACATCCGAGACGTTCAGGCCCATCGAAGAGGCTTTCGCCCGATCCACCTGGAGGAGCATCTCGGGCATGCCGGGGCGGCGGCTGACCTGCGCATCGGTGACGCCGGGGATGGCGGCCATCCGCTCGCGGACCTGATCGGCCAGCCTGGCGAGCACGGCGAGCTCATGGCCGCGAATCTCCACCACCAGCCGGTCGCCTTCGGAGGTGCCCAGCCGGCTCAGGCGCGAGAACATGCCGCCGCCGGCCCGGACAAAGACGCTCATGCCCGGCTCCGGCTGAAGCTCGCGCCGCAGCAGGTTGGCGATCTCGGCCGTGGAGCGTTTCCGCTCCGACTGCGGCACCAGGCTCAGGCGCAGCTCCCCGACGTGCTGGCCGCCGGGCCGGAAGGGGCTGGACTGGCCGCTTTCGATCTGCACGTGGCGCGTCTCGGGCACCAGTTGGCGGGCGATCATGCCGAAACGCTGGAGAACGGCGTCGGTCACTTCGACGCGGGTGCCCGGCTCGAGCTCCACCCGGACGCGGACTTCGCCTTCGTCGACCTCCGGCTGGAGCTCGACGCCGATCAAAGGCATCAGGTAGATGGCGAGCGCGAACAGCACCACGGCGCCGCCCACCACCATCGCCCGGTGTTCGATCGCCCAGCCGAGCGTGCGCACATAAAGACGGGTGAGCCCGTCGATGAGCCCGAAAGCGCCGCGGTCGAGCAGCCCGAAGAAGCCCTTCCGCTCGTGCGGCTTCACCGGGCGCGGCAGGTACCGCGAGCAGAGCATGGGAACGACCGTCAGCGCCACGATCAGCGAACAGATGAGGGCGAAGGAGACCACCCAGGCCAGTTGCTTGAACTGCTCGCTCGAGAGGCCGGAGATGAAGACCACCGGGACGAAGACCGCCACGGTGGTGAGTGTCGAAGCGATGATGGCCGTGCCGACCTCGCGGCTGCCCCGCGAAGCCGCCTCCCGCCGGCTCTGGCCCTCCTCGCGGTGCCGGTAAATGTTTTCGAGCACCACGATGGAGTTGTCCACCAGCATGCCGACCCCGAGCGCCAGCCCGCCGAAAGAGATCGTGTTCAGCGTGAAGCCGTTGAAGTACATCAAGGCGAACGTGGAGATCACGGCGATGGGGATGGCGATGCCGATGATCACCGTGCTCGCGAAACTGCGCAGGAAGAACAGCAGGATCGCCACGGCAAGCAGCGAGCCGAAACCGGCCGCCTGCTCGAGATTCCGGATCGAAGCCTTGATGAACTCGGCCGTGTCGCCGGTCGCGCTGATGCGGATGTTCGGGTAGTCGCGGTGAATCCGGTCGACCTCGCGCCAGACGGCGTTCGACACTTCGACCGTGTTGGCGCCGGATTGCTTGTAGATGAACAGGCGGATGGCCGGCTGGCCGTCGACGCTCACCAGGTAACGGATCTCCTCGTGCGAATCCTCGACCGTGGCGATGTCACGCAGGTAGATGGGCACGCCGTTGCGCGTAGTGATGACAATGCCCCGGATCTGCTCGAGATTCAGGAATTCGCCCTGCGTGCGGAGCAGGACCTCGAACTGGCCTTCGCGCACAGGGCCGACCGGCTGGTTCAGGTTTTCGCGCTGGATGATCCGGACCACGTCGGCGACGCTCATCTCGAGCGCGCGGAGCTTGCGCAGGTCCAAATCGACGTGAATCTCGCGCCGCAGGCCGCCGCGCACCGCCACCTGGGCCACGCCGGGCACGCGCTCCATGCGGTACTGGAGGTATTTCTCGACGAAGTGGCGGAGCTGTTTGGGATCCATGTTGTCGGCGGCCACCATCAGGAACATGATGGGGAACTGCGAGACGTCGAACTTGAAGATGACCGGCGGGTCCATCTCCGGCGGGAGCATGGCGCGGCGCCGGTCCAGGCGCGAGCGCAGTTCGTTGGCGGCCTCATCGAGGTTCGTGCCATAGGCGAAGCTGACGCGGATGAAGCTCTGGCCCTCGGTCGAAGTCGAAGTAATCTCCTCGACGCCCGGCGCGGCGCTGAAGGCCTCCTCAAGCGGGCGCGTCACCAGGTTTTCCATCTCCTCCGGGGCCACGCCGGCATAGGTGGCGCTGACGCTCAAGGTGGGGTAGACCGTCTCAGGCATCAGGTCCACGGGGATCTTCCAGAAGGCAATGGCGCCTAGAAGGACCGCCACCAGGCAGACCATCAGCGTCGTCACCGGACGCCGGATCGAGAAATCGGGCAGATTCATCGGCACCTCACAACTTCACGGCGCTACGGGGTCGAGACAGGTTTCGGCTTCGGCGAGCCGGCAGGCGGCGGCCCGCCTGCGCCCGGGGCATCCTCCTTGCGGGCCAGCCGGTCGGCCGGACCTTCGGCGCCCTGAGCTGCCACGCGGATCCGGTCTCCCTCGGCGATCATGGTGGCTCCCTTGCCGACGAGCAGCGTGCCTGGCGCCAGGTTGCCCAGTACTTCGATCCGGTCGCCCTGCGTCAGGCCGGTTTCGATGGGGCGGAAATCCGGCCGGTCGTTGTTGATGAGGTACACGCCAGCTTGGGTGCCCCGGTAGACCAGCGCTTCGCGCGGAATCAGCACCGCCTGGCGCGTGGTTTCAAGATCCAGTTCGACGCGGGCGAACATCTCGGCCTTGAGCAGGCCGTTCGGATTCGGGATTTCGATTTCGATGTTGGCGGTGCGGGTGGCGGCATCGAGCACCGGCGAGATGCGGGCCACGCGGCCGGTGAATTCCCGGTCGCCAAAAGCATCCACGCGGACGACGGCCCGGTTGCCGACACGGAGTTTGCCGACGTCACGCTCAGGGACGCTGGCGGCCGTCACCATGGTGGAGAGATTCACCACGCGGACGATGGGCGTCGACGGGCTGAGCAGGGCGCCCACATCGACATAGCGCACGGCGATGTGGCCGTTCATGGGGGAGTAGACTCGCGTCTGCTCGAGCCGGATCTTGAGCTCCCTCAGCTCGGCTTCGGCCTGCTCCATCTGCGCTTGGGCCAGCTTCACCTGCGCGCGAATTACTTCGGTCTGGGTCTTCTGGGCCTCGTAGTCCTGCGGCGAGATCAGACCGTCGGCGCGGAGGCGCTCGGCGCGGCCGAGCTGCGCCTCGGCATTCGAGAGTTCGGCGGTGCGCTGGCTCAGGGCGGCCCGGGCCACGCCGATGGCTGCCTCCGAGCGGCGCACCTGTTGCTCGAGCTCGTCGCGTTCGAGCTCGGCAATCAATGCGCCCGCCTGCACGGCGTCGCCCACGTGGAAATGGATCCTTTCGAGGCGCCCGGTGGACTTCGGTGTCACGTCCACCTGTTCTTTGGGTTTGAGCGCGCCGGTCAGCGCCAGCTTCTCGCGAACCGCCCCGAGTTCGGCGCGAACGGCGCTGACGGTGACAATCTGCGACCGGGGAATCATGGAGGGCCGGCCGCCGGGTCCGGGCGGGCCTCCCCCGCTCGGGCGCGGCCCCGCCGGCGCGGCCGCCTGTTTGGCGCGCTGGGCCGACTGCTTGTAATACCAGGCGCCGAAGGCGATCGCGCCGACAACCAATACGAAAATCCCAATGCGAATGACTTTGCGCAAGCTACACCCGATACCTGCCCGCCACTAGCTATTAGGGCGATGGGGCACCGTCGCGGGTTACTCGCTTTTATTATCCCCGCCCGGGAAATGGGCAGGTGAATCGGGCTTGACGCCGGTGTGCAGGGCGACGATCCCTCCGCTCATCCGCTCGAAGCGGACTTCGAGAAAGCCGGCCCGGCGCATCATCTCGGCCAGCTCCGGCGCCTCGGGGAACCGGTTGACGGACTCCGGCAGGTAGGAGTAGGCCTCGCGCGAGCCGGAGATCCAGCCGCCGAGGACCGGCAGAATGCGGTTGGCGTAAAGCCGGTAAGCCCGCGCAAAGAGCGGACTGGGCGGCTGCGAGAACTCGAGCAAGGCGGCCAACCCCCCGGGGCGCAGCACGCGCAGCATCTCGGCCAGGCCGCGCTCATAACTGGTGAGGTTGCGGAAGCCGAAGGCGACGGTGAGCACGTCGATCGATCCGTCCTTGAAGGGCAGCGCGAGCGCGTCGGCTTCGAGAAGCACGATGGGCGCACGGCGCCGGCCGCTCTTGCGCCGCGCCGCATCGAGCATGGGCCGCGCGAAGTCGCTCCCAATGACCAGCGACGCCGGAGGGGCGGCTGCGGCCAGCGCCAGCGTCAGGTCGCCGCTGCCGCAGCAGATGTCGAGAACGCGCGCGCCGGGAACGGCCAGGCGCGCCCGCAGGCGGCGGACGGCGCGCGCGCGCCAGGTGCGATCCAGTTGGAAGGAAAGCAGGTGATTGAGCAGGTCGTAACGGGGCGCGATGCGCGAGAACATCTCGCGCACCCAGCGCGCGGCCTGCCGTTCGCCGGTGACGCCCTGAGGCCGCGCGCCGCTGCTCATGCGGCTGCGAGTTCGTCCAGGGCCGCCTGCGCGGCTTCGAGCACTAGCGCTTCATCCAACCCTGAGACCACCTTCACTTCGCCGATGCGCACCGGCAGCACGAAATGAATGCGCCCGTGCACGGTCTTCTTGTCGCGCACCAGGCGCGCGACCAGGTTCGCCGCGGAGATCCCACCAAGCGACGGGATCGGGCCGTAGAGGGTGATCGCCCGGAGGATCTCGTCGCGGTCGGCGCCGGCGAGATACCCGGCGCGGTGGGCCAGGTGCGTGGCCGCGCGCATGCCGTAAGCGACCGCCTCGCCATGGAGCAGGCGTGCGTAGCCCGTCTCGGCTTCGAGTGCATGGCCGAGCGTGTGACCGAAATTCAGGATGCGGCGCAAGTCGCTCTCCCTTTCATCCGCGCTGACCACCTCGGCCTTGATCGCCACCGCCTGCGCCACCATCTCGGGGACGACATCCGGATCGAGGTCGAGAATCCGGTCGCGCTCCTCGACCATCAGGCGAAAGAGCCGCTCGCTGCGGATGATGCCGGTTTTGAGGACCTCGTAGAGGCCGGCGCGGTACTCGCGTTCGGGCAGGGTGGCCAGCACGTCCGGATCGATCAGGACGGCGAGCGGCTGGTGGAAAGCGCCGACGAGGTTCTTTCCCGCCTCCAGGTTTACGCCGGTCTTGCCGCCCACGCCGGCGTCGACCTGAGCCAGCAGGGTCGTGGGCGCCTGGATCACGGGAATGCCGCGCATGAAGGTGGCCGCGAGAAAGCCGCCGAGATCGTTGACGATGCCGCCGCCGAAGGCCACCACGACGCTGGTGCGGTCGCCGCCGCGCGTGGCCATCTGCTCGGCCAGCGCCTCGAGCTCGGCCAGGCGCTTGCGCTCCTCTCCGCCCGGAAACAGGAGAACTTCATAGGCGCGGCCGGCCAACGGGGCCTCGATGCGCCTGCCGTGAAGCTCCCAGACGTCGGCGGTAGTGACGACGAAGATCTTGCCGGCGCCGCGCGGCAGGTGCTCGGCGAGAGCGCCGAGCGCGCCGGGCGCCACCAGCACCGGGTAGGAGCGCGGCTGGGTCGCCACGACGAAGGAGGGCATACCATCGTTGTAACATGAAGATTACGGGACCAGAAGCCGAACCGATTCGAACGGACTTCCTCGTCGTCGGCGCCGGAGTCGCCGGCCTGCGGGCCGCCATCGAGCTGGCGGCGGCCGGACGCGTGCTCGTGGTGGCCAAGGACGCGCTCGAGGAATCCTCTTCCCAGTACGCGCAAGGAGGGATCGCCGCGGCGCTCAGTGACGAAGACCGTGTCGAGCTGCACGAGCAGGATACGCTCG
Organism: uncultured Bryobacteraceae bacterium; assembly: GCA_938003835.1. Classification (GTDB taxonomy): domain Bacteria; phylum Acidobacteriota; class Terriglobia; order Bryobacterales; family Bryobacteraceae; genus CALKXJ01. The sequence goes on from CALKXJ010000016.1 coordinate 114,354, forward strand.
CGGCCGGCGACGGGCTCTGCGATCCGAAGGCGGTCCGGGTGCTGGTCGAAGAAGGCCCGGGCGCCATCCAGGAACTGATCGAGTGGGGCGCCCAGTTCGATCGCGAAGGCTCCCGTCTGGCTTTCACCCGCGAGGGCGCGCACAGCCGGCGGCGCGTGCTGCACGCCCACGGCGACTCGACCGGGCGCGAGATCTCGCGGACGCTGTACTTGAAGGCCGCTTCGCTCGCCAACGTCAGCTTCCGCAGCTTCTCCGCCGTCACCGACCTGTTGCTGCATGACGGTGAGGTGGCCGGCGCGCTGGCTTGCGATGAGCGGGCCCGCACGGCCGTGCCGATCTACGCGCGGGCGGTGCTGCTGGCCACGGGCGGCCTGGGCTGCGTCTACGCCGATACCACCAACCCGGACGTGGCCACCGGCGACGGCGTGGCGACGGCCTACTTTGCCGGAGCCGAGATCAGCGATATCGAATTCGTGCAGTTTCACCCGACGGCGCTCCACGTGGAGGGAGCGCCGCGGTTCCTGCTCTCGGAGGCGTTGCGCGGCGAGGGCGCCCTGCTGAGGAACTCGGCCGGCGAGCGCTTCATGCCGCGCTATCACCCAATGGCGGAGTTGGCGCCGCGCGATGTGGTCTCGCGCGCGATCGTCAGCGAGATGCGCCGCGAGGGGGCGCCGCATGTCTACCTAGACCTGACGCACCTGGACGGCGACTTCATCCGCAACCGGTTCCCGCGCATCTATCAGACCTGCTTGCAGCATGGGGTGGATCTGGCGCGGCAGCCGGCGCCGGTCCATCCGGCGGCGCATTACGCCATGGGCGGCGTGCGCACGGATCTGGACGGGCGGACGAGCCTGAAGCGGCTGTTCGCGGCGGGCGAGGTGGCGGCTACGGGCGTGCACGGCGCCAACCGGCTGGCGAGCAACTCGCTGCTCGAGGGCATCGTCTACGGAGCGCGCGCCGGCCGCGCGATGCGGGAATTCTGCGACGCGCCGTGGCTCGAGGGCGAGCCGCCGGCCGAGCCGCGTTTTCCGGACTTCGAGGTGAGCGAACTGCGGCGGCTGGCGACCGAGCGTTGCGGGATCATCCGCAGCGGCCCGGAGCTCGAGCGGCTGCTCGAGGAGCTGAATGCCCGACCCTTTGTCACCGCGCCGGAGCGGCGGCGGGCGCTTTACGAGTTGCGCAGCATCCACACCGTGATCCGGCTGATTGCCGAATGCGCGCTGGCGCGACGGGAAAGCCGCGGCGCGCACTACCGCGTCGATTACCCCGAGAAGCGCCCGGAGTTTCAGAAGCACTCGCTCCTTCGGCTAGGTTGCGGGGTGCGCTTCCTCGAAAATCGGTGACAGTATACGCAATCCCCAATTTCGCCCGGCCGTGAGGACGGGGCGGGTAATTGGGCTTCACTCAGGGCTTGACTCGATCGCCGCGCCTGCCTGACCCTGCGAGAGGTTGGCCGCGGCTTCATTGGAGGCTACGATCTTCACAGCAAAAGATCTATCGTCGAGCCTCGCGCCAAGGCGGTAGCCGAGAACGCCTAGGATGATCGGCAAGCCGGCCACCGTAAAGGCAAGAGCCGCCGAGTTCACGCTCTCGGGCAGTCCGCCGCGATACCTCGCTGCCGTGATTACCCACGGCGCGGCAATGCCGGCGACGGCCAAGAGCGGCCGCGCCGGACCTTTGTGGAGCCGGACCTGGATCTGACCGAAGAGTTCTCTTGGGAAGCGGCGAATACCCTTTCGGCGTCCCGGCTCGGAGGTCTTCGTGACGTCGATCTCCAGCGCGTCGGGCGCCACTTTGACCACGATTCCCTTGATCCGGATGCCATCGAGCAGCACGCTCTCGATTCGGCGGCCCTCGACGAGCGGCCCGAGCTCCTCCCAGCTTGCCTCCACCACCGGCCGCTCGCGCGCAGGAGCCACCGCGACCAGCGAGATCAGCAAAACCAGGAACCTGAGGGGCACGAGCGGCCACCATCGTACCACCGGCCGCTGCGGCGCGATGGCCCGCGAGTCAGTGATGATCGACGCGCGGGTGAATCTCGCGGGCGCGCAGGTCTTCGATAACGCGCACCAGGCCGTCGACGGCGCTTTCGAGGAACCGGCGACCTTTCTCCGCCGTCGCCTTGGTCGGATCGCCGAGCGTGCCGGTGCGCGAGTAGCGGCTGAAAAACTCCTGGAAGTAGACCGGCGAAGCCTTCTCGAGATCCCAATAGAAGAACTCGGAGCGCTGGGGCGGGAAGTCGGGCTCGGCCTTGTCCATCTGGACCAAGTCGCCGCGCAGGTACAGCAGCACGGAGGTCTCGAGCTCGCAGGCGTGCGCCATGCCGCCGGGCCAGGCCGACTCGCGCAGTTCGGCAAGAAGCGCGCGGTCGACGAGGTTCCACCAGGGCACCATGGCGCAGATGGCCTCGGTCTGGTTGGTGACGAGGCGCGCGGCGATATCGAGAAACGGCACGTTGCTGCCGTGGCCATTCACCAGCAGGATCCTCCGGAAGCCGTGATGGGCGAGGCTCTTGCCGATGTCGGTGATGTAATCGATGAACGTGTGCCCGGCAATGGCGATGGTGCCGGGGAAGTCCAGATGGTGTTCGTTGAAGGCGTAATAGACGGGCGGCATCAGCACGGCCTGCTCGGGGATGCGCTCGACGGCGCGGCGGGCGACTTCGCTCGCAGTCAACACATCGGTCACGAGCGGCAGGTGCGGCCCGTGCTGCTCGATCGTGCCGACGGCGAGCACAGGCACGCGGTTTTGGGCGACGGCCTCGCGGATCTCGGGCCAGGTGAATTCTTCGTAACGGTATTTCACACTCACGGGATCAGCCTCCTCGAGCGCCGGGCCTGCCGCTACCAGCCCATCCGGCTCATCCGCTCCAGGATCTCGGCGCTCAGGCTGTCCATTTTCTCAGGGCGGCGCGTGCGGGGGGCGGGCAGACAGGCGGCCAGGCGGGCGGCCTGCTCCCGGTCGAGCCTGGCGGCGGGAATGCCGTAGTAGTGCCGGGCGGCCGCCTCCGCGCCGTAGATGCCGCGCCCCCATTCGACGACGTTCAGATAAAGCTCGAGGATACGCTTCTTGGAAAGGATCCGCTCAGCGGCGGGCGCCAGCACGAACTCCGCCGGCTTGCGGATCGGGTAGGTGGTCAGGAAGAGATTCTTGACGAGCTGCTGGGTGATGGTGGAGACGCCGCGGAGGCGGCCCCGCGGGATCTCCTGCTCCCAGACCTTGCGGATCTCCTCCCAGTCGATGCCGCGATGCAGATAGAAGCGGCCGTCCTCGGCGGCGATGACGGCGTGCCTCAAGTGCGGGCTGATTCGCTCGAGCGGCACGAACCGGTAACGCTTGAAGTAAGGCTCGCGCTCCCAGAACGCCTCGACGCGCCGCTGGAGGTGGACGACGGTGAACGGGGGATCGACCGAGCGCAGGGCGAACAGAAGCGCCACCGAGAGGATGAGCCACGCGGCAACGGCCGCGACCAGCCCCACGAGCAGGCGCCGGAAAAAGCGCCCCCCTGACTTCGTGCGGCGTAACCGACTCGACGGGGCGTGGCTGCGCGCCCGGCCGCCCATGCCCGGCGGATGGTTACGAAGCGGCCGGCCGGACCTTCTTGCCGAGCTCCTTCACTGTGCTGTCGGCGGCCTGTTTGCCGCGCTCGATCAACTCGCGGCCCTTCTCGATCAGATCCTCGCCGAGGTCCTCGAGGTATTCCTGGACATCCTCGGCGGTGCGGACGATGCGGCGCCGCGTGCGCTCACCGGAAGCGGGCGCATAGAGCAGGGCGACGGCGGCGCCCACCGCCACACCCGCCAGGAACCAAACCACACCCGGCACATCTGCGTTTCGCTTCATGGCTCCTCCTTCAGGGTTTCCCAATCCTAAAGTAGCAAAGGCGCCGGCCTAGCGGACGCGGGCCCGGCGCAACGTCTCCCGCGCAGCGGCTTGGTTACCCTGCGCCGCGTGGATCTCGGCGAGCAGCCGGAAGCCGTCGGCGTAACCGGGATGGCGCCGGGTGAGATCCTCCAGCACCGCCCGGGCCTGGTCCAGCGCACCACCGCGGCTCAGATAAAACGCCAACGTATAGGCGTATCTGGGCTCTTCCGGCCGCGTCTCGGCGGCCTTGCGGCACCAGAAAAGCGCGCGTTCAAGACTCGCCGGGGCCTCGAGTACACAGAGGTTGTAAGCCGCGGCAGCCAGGGTCGAGTCGGCGGCCCAGGCACGTTCGAGAACCTGTTTGGCCTCGACGTGGCGTCCCAGCTCGCCGAGCAAGAGGCCCAGGTTGAAGTTGGCGGCCGCGCTTTGCGGCTCGATCCGGAGCGCGGCGCGCAGCGCGCTCTCGGCCTGGTCGTTCCGGCCCGCCAAATTGTAGGCCAGCGAGATGTTTACCAGGGCGGGAACATGGCGGGGGTCGATCTTCAAGGCCGTTTCGAGTTCGGCGAGTGCGCGATCGAGATCGCCCTGACCGAGATAGTAGTTGCCCAGATTGACCCGGGAGCCGGGATCGTCCGGACGCACGCGCATGGAGGCCTCGAACTCGGCGGCGGCGCGCGCGACTCGCCGATGGTCCAGGGCCTCGAGCCGGCTCTCGGAGACCCGGCCGAGCGCGGCCGCCGCCCGAACACGGACGAGGCGGAACTCGTCCCCAACAGAGCGCAACAGGGCCTGAAGCCGCTGAGGGTGGTTCAAGCCGGCTAGCGCCTCAGCGGCGGCCGCTCGCACCAGCGGCGAAGGATCTTCAAGCGCGGCCAGCACGACCGGCCACTTTTCCTCCCGTTCACAGCGGCGGAGCAGGCGCAGCAGGGATGCGGCGAAGATCTCGTCGCGTTCCGGCCTGGCCAGATAAGCCAGCATGGCATCGAGGCGCGACCAGTCGCTCTTGCGGGCCGCATCGATGAGGGAGGCGCGCTCGAGCACCTCTCGCTGATAATCACGCTTTCGCCAGCGGCGCACCCAGGCGTCGGCCCAGGCCGCGTCCTTGTCGATGTGACACGAGTTGCAGGCGTTGGGCGAGCCGAAGCGAAGCGTGGCAGCCGGCGCAGGCGGAAGCATCGAATGGTCGCTGCGACGCATGCGGGCGAACTCGGTGGAAGGCATGTGACAGGCGACGCAGCGGCCGGCGGGGCTGGTGGCCGGATGGTGCGAGTGGGCAGCGGGATCGGCGACCTTGTCCTGGTGACAGGGCAGGCAGGCCTGATTGGCCGTTTCCGGTGACTCGAAACGATAGCGGCCGCTCGAGGTGTGACAGTGCAGGCAGTCGAGCTGGCCGGCCTTGACACACGGGCTCATCCGCCAGGAGGTGTAGGTGTAGTTCTCGCCCAGGTCGCGGCCGTCGGGGTAGTAGTCGGGATGCTCGAGCGTAACGAGGTCGTAGTGATCGAAGAAGCGCTCGCCGGGGCGGAACTCCGCGCTGAGCGGGATCATCTTGGCGTGACAGGGCGCGCAAAGGCTGTTGACCTGCTCTGGCGAAAAAGCGCCGGTGCGCAGGATGCGCGGGTCTTCCGGCTTGGCGCCGGGCGGGCTCTTCTCGAACAGCTTGACGTGCTCAAGGCCGGGACCGTGGCAGGTTTCGCAACTGATGCCGGGCTCAGCCCAGCGCGTCCGGTACGTGTCGGTCCCGGGGTCGTAGTGGGTGACGAGCTGGCTGACGTGGCAACTGTAGCAGGAGGTGTTGAAGGTGAAGGGCCTCTCGCGCCAGTCGAGCGGGCTGTCGGCGCGGTCGGGGAAATGGCGAACGCCGCTCAGGGCGGTGTCGTACCAACTGCGGCGGCGCACGTCATAGGCCACGGGCAGCACCTGCAAGCGGCCTTTCTCAAGCGGCGTCAGGAAATAGTAGACGTTCTTGCCGCCGAGCGCATGCGCGATCCGGTAGCGCTTTCGACCGTCGGGGCCGGCTTCGATGACCGCGGATTTGGCCCCGCGGAGCTCTACGCGGTAGCGCCGGTCCCCGATAAGGATCTCTTCTTGCTGTGGAGCAAGCGTGGCAGCGAGCTCCGCGGTGAACGGCTGCATCGCCAGCCCGTGCCGCGAAGGCGCCCAGCGCGCGTAGAACTCCTCGTGGCAGGGGCGACACGTGCCGGATCCGGCGATCCGCCCCTCCGGGGACGCCTGCCGGACCTTCACGCTCCAGATCAGATAGGCGGCCATGGCTGCCAACAGCAGCGCCAGGCCGCCCGCGGCCGCACGCCGCAGGCGCATACCGTCAATATACCCCGCGGCGAAACCTAACCGGGCCGATTCAGGAAATCGGCAGCTCTTCGCGCAACCGGAAGGTCAGGCGCGTCTCCGAAGGGATCTGAAGGTGCGGCCCTTTCACCGCGGCGACCGCTACGCCGGCGCCACCGCCTGCCGCGGCTCCAATGGCCGCACCCCGGCCGCCGCCCGCGATGCCGCCGATAATGGCGCCGAGCGCTGCGCCCCCGCCGGCTTTCTGAGCGGTCTTGCGGCCTTCCCCGGCGGTCTTGATCTCGGCCGATTCGGTGGCCACGTCATAGGCCCGGCCGCCGACCGTGATGTTGTGCAGTTTCAGCTCGAGCTCGGTGCTGCCGGTCAGACGACCGCCGGTCTGCGCCCGCGCCACCTGGACCTGGCAGTCGGCGCCTCGCGGGATAACGGTTTGGTTGCCGATTACCACCGGATCGTCAATGCTGCACCGATACAGCGTCCCGGCCGCGGTCTCCTGGGCGTCGATGCTGTCGATCATGCGGACCGTGATGACGGTCCCTGCCGGAATAACGGCTCGCGCAGGGGCGGAGGCGGCCGCCGCGGTTGGGGCAGGAGCCGCCGGCGAGGAACCAAATTCGATCGAGGCCACGTCGGTGAGGGCGTACTGTTTCGTCGAGCCGTCCTGGCCGAGGAAGCGGATGGTGCGGGCGTCGCCGCCGAGGAACGTCCCCTCCAACACAGCCCCGCTCTTCAGTCTCAGGGTGTCGGCGGCAGCCATTGCGGCCAGAGCCAAGCCAAGCACAACGAATCGATTCAGCAAGTGCATTCCGTACACTCCTCCTTCTCTCCTATTGTCTTACTTTCCCTTCGACGCACGGCGGCCCACCCGAGTGTACGGCAAAACGATCTGGAGCAAGAATCGCAACCTGCGTCTCGGCCGTTGCGATATATATGGAACCTGTGCGGGCCTCCAAAAGCTGACTTCCGGGAAAAAGGACAAACAGCAGCTCTGGGGCCGAATCGAGAGTGTCGTCGCTCTCGGGGAAGAGGCTCAAGCCGGCAGCGCCCATTTGCTTTGCACTCGCAGGCCCGGCTGTGCCCGTCGCGGCCGGAGAGAGGTAGCTGATGAGACGAGAACCGTCCCGACGTAAGTTGTTTTCCTGGGCGATCTCGGGCGGCGCCGCCCTGACGTGCCCCAGATTAGCGGCGAGTGACCGGATACGGCTGGGCATCATCGGTTGCGGCGGGCGCGGCCGGAGCCTAATGCGCATCCTGGCTCGCTACCCGGACGTCGACATCCCGGTGGTCAGCGATGTCATCGAGCCGCGCATGGAAGAGGCCGCAAAGCTTCTGGCGCGGCCGCCGGAGCGGGTGATCGACTACCGTCGCATCCTGGAGCGCAAGGACATCGACGCCGTCATCATCGCCACCACGCAGCACTGGCACGGCTTGCCCTTCATCCACGCCTGCCAGGCCGGCAAGCACATCTACGTCGAAAAGCCGCTCGGCCATACGGTGGTGGAAGGCCGCGCGATGGTCGAGGCGGCCAACAGGTACGGCGTCATCGCGCTGATGGGAACGCAACAGCGCGCGGGCGCCCACTACCGGAAGGCGGTCGAGGTCATCCGCTCTGGCAGGCTGGGCAAGATCGGCCTGGTGGAGTGCTGGAACTACTCCGACCGGGGGGAGCGCGCTGGCAAGTACCCCGATTCCGACCCTCCGCCCGGCTTTCACTGGGAGCGGTGGCTGGGGCCGGCGCCGCTCGTGCCCTTCAACCAGGCGCGCCTCAATCACAACTGGTGGTTCGACTACGGCGGCAGCACCCTCGGCAACTGGGGGCCGCACCACTTCGACATCGTTTTCTGGGCCATGGGCGTCAACCAGCCGCGAAGTGTCGTCGCCACCGGCGGCAAGTTCGTCATCGACGACATCGCCGACACCTACGACACGCTCGAGGCCGCCTGGGAGTTCCCCGGCTTTCTTCTCACCTACCGCGTGCGCGAGTTCAGCAACTTCCATCACCTGCAAAGCCGGCCGAAACACTACGGCATCTGCTTCTACGGTAAAGAGGCGACGCTGGTGATCGACCGAGACGGCTACGAGATCTACAGCAACACGAGCCGGCGTCCCTACCAGCTCTACCAGTTCCCGCTCGAGCCGCCGGTGGAGACGATGGCAGGAGTGCTGTACTCACCTCCGGGGAAGGAACACGAAGGCGGGCAGGACGGCAGCTTCCAGCGGCTGTTTCTCGATTGCGTCAAACAGAGGCGGCAGCCACCGGTGGAGCTCGAGTTCAGCCACCGGGTGAGCGCCTGCGCGCATCTGGGCAACATCGCCTACCACACGCGGCGGCGCCTCGAATGGGACGGCGAGGCAGAGCGCTTCCGCGGCGACGAGGAGGCCGACCGGCTGCTCAGCCGGAAGCGGCGCAAAGGCTACGAGCTGCCCGAGGTGTGAACCGAACGGAAAGGAACACGTGCGATGAAGCAGAGCTTGTCACGCCGCGAGGTTCTCCAAGCTGCTGGCGCGGCGCTGGGCGTGTCGGCGTCGGTGAACGCCGCCGGCCGGCGCCTTCGATGGGAGCCCAAGGTGGCGGAGAACATACATGATCTCGAGGAATCCACCCTGCGCTGGCTGGCCCAGCTCGGCTTGAAGTGGGTGGACTTGCACGGCGCCGAGATGGTGGATCGCGACAAGAAGGGCTGGTGGAGCCCGGAGGATCTGCGCGCCGTGCAGCAGCGCTGCCGCGACTTCGGGCTCGAGATCGCCATCATCACAATTCCTTTGGCCTGGCAGATGCGCCCCATGCTCGGAGCGGCCGGCCGCGACGAGGACATCGAACGCATCGCGCGGAGCGTCCGCGCGGTGGGAGAGGCGGGCATCCCCGTCCTCCAATACCGCTGGTCGCCCGACTTCTTCTGGGGCCCGGAGATGGGCTACAAGCGCGTCGAGGGCCGCGGCGGAGCCTCCTACACCGCCTTCGACTTCGAGCTGGTCAAGGACAAGCCGCCATTTGAGAAGATCGGGCCGATCTCCCGCCAGGAACTGCTCGCACGGCTGACGTATTTCCTCCAGCCTGTCATCGAGGCGGCCGAGCAGGCCGGCGTCAAGCTCGCGCTGCACCCCAAGGACCCGCCTCAGCCGGTGGTGCGCGGCGTCGCGCGGCTGCTCACCAATCTCGAGGACATCGAGAGGTTCCTCGCTCTCTCTCCGAGTCCGGCGCACGGCTTCACGCTGTGTCTCGGCACGGTGGCCGAGATGGGCGTAAACGTCGTGGAGGCGATCCGGCGCATCGGCCGCCGCGGGCGCATTCATCACGTGCACTTCCGCAACGTGCGCGGCCGCGTGCCGCAATATGTGGAAACCTTCGTCGACGAGGGCGATACGGACATGCTCGCGGCGATGCGCGCGCTCAAGGAGGTGGACTACCGCCACGGGCTCGTCTCCGACCATACGCCGCAGATGAGCGGCGATCTGCCAGGCGGCAAGATGGGCCGGTCGTTTTCGCACGGCTACATCCGGGCGCTCATCCAGGCGGTGAACGCCGAAGGGTAGGCTTGGACGGATTCCGCTACGCCATCGCGCTGGCCCTGCTGCTGATGATGCCGGGCGTCTACCTGTACTGGTTCCTGGTTCATCCGCTGGTGCGCCTCTGGCGGCGTCTGGGCGTGGCCTGGACGATGGCGATCGTCTACACGCCGATCGTGCTTGTCGCCGTGGTGCTCTGGCGGGCGCGGAGATGGCTGCTCGCCGTCGAGTGGGGAACCGACTGGCGGCTGACCGCCGCGGGCGCCGTCTTGCTCGGCCTCGCCGCGGCGCTCACGCGGCCGCTCGCCCGCAAACTGCCGCTCACCACGCTGCTCGGCATTCCCGAAATCGACCCGCGCCGGCGCCCCGTGCGGCTCATCACCGACGGCATCTACGCCCGAATGCGCCACCCGCGTTATGTGCAGATCTTGCTCGCGGTGGCCGGTTGGGCTCTCATAGCGAACTACCTTGCCACCTATATCCTGGCCGGGACGGGGCTCCTGTGGGTGTGGCTGGTGGTGAGGATCGAAGAGCGGGAGCTGCGCGAGCGATTCGGCGCCGCGTGGGAGGCCTACGCCGCGCGCGTGCCGCGCTTCCTGCCACGGTGGTAGGCTCAGAGGATCGTGAGCCCTCGCAGGGGGCCATGAGATTGGCGTTGAGGAATTCCGGATGAGTCTCGCCCGGGTGGCGCTGATCGCCGCGCTGTTCGTTCTCTCGCTCATCACTTACATCGACCGGGCGGCGATCGCCTCGGCTAAGACGCCGATGGCGGCCGAGCTCGAGCTCTCGGATCAGCAGATGGGCGCCGTCTTCAGCGCCTTTGCGCTGGGTTACGCGCTGGCGCAGATCCCCTCCGGCTGGTTTGCCGACCGGCTGGGGCCGCGCCTGGCCCTGGCCACAGTGGTCAGCATCTGGAGCCTGTTCACCGGCGTGACGGGGTTGGTGCACACCTTCGGCGCGTTGCTCGCGGTGCGCTTCTTTTTCGGAATCGCCGAGGCCGGGGCCTTCCCTGGGGGCGCCCGCGCCATCTACAACTGGCTGCCGCCCGGGCAACGCGGCCGCGCCAACGGCATCATGATGTCCGGCACGCGCATCGGCGCGGCGCTTGCCTTTCCGCTGATGGCGTGGCTCATCGGCCGGTGGGGTTGGCGCAGCGCCTTCTTCATCCTTGCCCTTCCCGGCCTCCTCTGGGCGGCGCTATGGGCCCTTCTGTTCCGCAATCATCCGCCCGGAGCGCGACCGCAGCGCGAAGCGCCGGCGGCTTCCGGGCCGCGCCTCGGCGAGGTGCTGCGCTCCCCGAAGATGCTGCTCAATATGTTCCAGTACTTCTCGGGCAACTTCACCTTTTTTCTATGCATCTCGTGGATGCTGCCGTATCTCGAGAGCCGGTACAAGCTCTCGCTCAGCGAGGCGGCGGCCTACTCCATGATCCCTCTGGCGGCCGGAGGCGTGGCGCAGTGGACCTCGGGTTTCCTGGTCGATGCGCTCTACCGGTCACGCCGGCGCGCCTGGTCGCGGCGGCTGCCCGCGATGGCCGGCTTCGCCCTGGCGGCGGCCGCCATCGCCGCCGTGGATTCCATGGAGACGGCTGCCGGGGCGGTGGCCTGCTTCGCGGCGGCCACCTTCGGCGCGGATCTGACGATCAGCCCGAGCTGGGTCTACGCCATCGACCTCGGCGGCACCAGCTCCGGGGCCGTTTCCGGCGCGATGAACATGCTCGGCAACTTCGGCTCCTTCGTCAGCGCCAACGCGTTCCCTCTCCTGTACGGGCTGACCGGAAGCGCCTTCGCGTACTTCGCCGTGGCGGCTCTGCTCAACGCGTTGTCGGTGGCCTGCTGGGCGCGAATGGGCCCGCCGCCGGCCTCCGGCCGCGCCTCCTGAGCGAAACTCACATGCCGGCCGGCAGGCGCGCCGCGTCGCTGACGCGCTTCTGCCAGGACTCGATCCGGGCGCGCAGGCGCCGGACCGTGGCGCGGTGCTCTTCGGTGTAATACAGGTTGTTCATTTCGAGCGGATCGCGCTCGCGGTCGAAGAGCAGGCAGTTGTCCGTGTCGTAGAGAACGAGCTTGAAACCGTCGGGCGAGACGACGTAGCGGCCCGTCGGGCGCGTGCCTCCCGTGTGCCACTCGATGAAGACGTGATCCTCTTCGGGTTTGCGACCCTCGAGCCGCCCGAGGAGACTTTCGCCGGGCAGGTCCTCCGGCACGGGCCTGCCCATGAGCTCGAGCAGCGTCGGAACCAGCGAGATGTGGCTGACGGGCTCGCGCACGCGCAGGTGGCCGTGACGGCGGAAAGGAACGCGGAGCAGCAAGGGCACGCGAACGGACTCCTCGTAAGCCACGGTCTTGCCGATCAACCCGTGGCTGCCCATCATCTCGCCGTGGTCGCTGGTGAAAACGAGGATGGTGTTTTCGGCCTGGCTCGAGGCTTCGAGCGCCCACAGGATGCGCGCCACCGCCTCGTCGACCTGCGAGCACAGACCGGCATAATTCCGGTTCAGCCGCTGCCAGCCGGCGCGGCTCTTCAGGTTGTGGCCCTCGAAGCCCTTGTCGAAGTAGCGGCGGCGCATGGCGCGGTAGCGTTCCGGCTCGCGCTCCACCGGTGTGCCGGGGTAGTTGGCCGGCACCGGCGCCTCCTCCTCGCTGTGCAGATCGTTGTAAGGACCGTAGAAGGGCATGTGCGGCTCGAGGAAGTTCACCGAAAGAAGCCATGGTTCGTCGCGGTGCTCGAGCAGGAAGCGGACGGCCTCGCGCGCCATAAAGGCGGGTTTCGCATGCTCCACGGGTCGGCGCACGGCGAAATCGCGCGAGAACTTGTTGTCGGGCGCGTCCGGGCGGTAGCCGAGTTCGAGCAGGAAATGGTGATAGCTGCTGCGCGCCGAGCGGTCGCGCCCGGGAGAGAAGTAATTCGAATAGACGTCCTCGATACTGATCCAGTGCTCGAAGCCGTGCTGAGGGAAGACCTCGTCGCCCAGGTGCCACTTGCCGATGTAGCCGGTGCGGTAAGCGGGATCGGCCACCAGTTCGGGCAGGGTCCTGGTCTCGGGCTTCAGAGGAATGTTGTTCTGGATGCATCCGTTGGTGTGCGGCCACAGACCCGTGAGCACGCTCGAGCGCGAGGGCGTGCACACGGGCTGCGTCACATAGCAGCGCTCGAACACGATGCTTTCCCCGGCCAGACGGTTGAGCGCCGGCAGGCGGTAGCGCGGGTTGCCGTAGACGGCGAGCGTGTCGGCCCGTTGCTCGTCGGTCCAGACCAGCAGCAGGTTGGGTTTGTCGCCGGCGGGGCGGCGCGCGCCGCGCAGGATGGCAGGGGCGCCGGCCAGGCCCGCCAGATGCCCGATCGCTTCGCGCCGGCTGATCATCGCTTACCTCCAGGTGAGCAGCGTTAGCGCGTTGTCGCGGTAGAGCGGCTTGAGAACGTCCTCGGCGAGCGCCAGCCCGTAGTACGGCCACCAGACGCGGCCCGGCAGGTATTCGTCGGGTGTCTCGAGCAGGCGCCACCAGCCGAGATACATTTCCTTGTCGCGCCCCATGTCGGTGCCGAACATCACACGGTTCCTGTAGCGCGCCAGGAACTGCGCGGCGTAGCGCGGCTGGCGGCCGATTTCGTAGTCGCGCGCGGAGATGTCCAGGTACAGGTTGGGAAACCGGTCGAGGGCCTGGGCCAGCGCCGCCAGGTCGTTGCCCTGGTTGGAGAGGTGGCAGGCGATGAAGAGCGTGCGCGGATGTTTGGCCAGCAGCCGGTCGCGCATGGCGAGCAGCTCCTCATAGGAAGGCACGTCCTTGCCCACCATGTTGAAGTGCTGAAAGTCGGGCGTGCGCTCCTGCGCCGGCCCGAGCGGCCGCCAGCAGGAGGGGTGGTCGGCGACGTGGATGTTGACGGGCAGCCTCAGCTCGGCGCATTTCTCCCAGAAGGGATCGAGGCGCGGGTCGTCCAGGTGCAGGCGCTTGTCGCGCGGCGGCTGGCCGCCCTGAAGACCGAAGCCTTTATCGGAAAGCTCGCCGACGCCGGCGGCGCCTTTCTCGTAACAGCGGACCAGCTCGCGCACGGCGCGCTCGGGATAGTCCGGCGCATCGATGTTTTCGGTGAGCAGATCGCAATAGACCTGAAAGCGCTTGGGGTAGCGCGAGCGGAAGAGCGCCACCTGCCGGTCGAACTCCTCGCTTAGGGCGCCCGTAAAGACGATCGAGGTCTCCACCCCGACCTCGTCCATGGTCCGGACCCAGGCGTCGACGTCCTCGGGCGTCTTGATGCGGTTCATGTCCGAGTGCGTGTGAACGTCGATGACGCCGAAGCGCGCTTTCGTGATGGGCGTGCGGGGCACCACGAGCGAAGACTCGGGCTTGTAGTCCTTGAGCAGGATCGAATCCATCGGGCCGGCCTGGACCCGGACGCCGTACTTGACGACGGGTTCGGGCTTGGGCGCTTCGGCCGCCGGCGGTTTTTCGCGCTGGCAGGCGGCAACGAGAATGAGCGCGGCGGCGAGCAGGCGAGGGGAACAGGGCATGGTCGGTTCCTTTTCCGGTCTTAAGTGTAGAACAGCCCCGCGGCGGTTATCATGGTCGGAAGGTTTTCTTCCCTGTGCAGCGGCTGATCAGGAGGGTGCACATCTGGCTGGGCCTGGCGAACCTGACCGTCTTTTTGATCTACGGAGTCACGGGCCTGGCGGTGACCCTGCTGCCCGCGCCCGAGGAGCGCGCGCGGCCCGAAGCGCGCCTCGAGCTGATCGATTTCCGCGTGCCCGCCAATCTGACGGACAAACAGGTGGCCGATCTCGTGTGGGAGCGGCTGCGGGTGCCGCTCGCGAGTCCCGTACCGGAGTGGGCCCTGCGCCGCGACGGCGCGAACAACCTGGCCTTTGCCTTCTATACGCCGAACGGAGTGACCCGCGTGACCCTGCTCGAGGGAGAGGGCAAGCTGCGCGTGGCGCATGAGCGCGCCGGCACGGCGTCGTTCCTCAACAACATTCACGCCGCGACGCTGCGCGATCGCCCCGTTGACTGGCGGCTGCGCGCCTGGGTACTGTACAACGAGCTGGCGATGTTCTCGCTCCTGCTGATGAGCGCGAGCGGCCTCTACCTGTGGCTGGCTTCGCGGCCGCGGCACCGCCTGGGGCAGGTCTGCTTTGGGGCCGGCACGGGCGCGCTGGTGTTCCTTTACTGGCTGGTGAGGTGAGCGATGTACCGTTGGCTGCGGGAGATCCATCTGGCGCTGGGCGTTTTCTCCTTCGGCTTCCTGGTGCTCTATGCGTTGAGCGCGGTGCAGATGGGCCACTTCGACATTCCGGTGCGGCGGAGCGAGGCGAAGGTGAGCTTGCCGGCGGGACTCGACGACGCCCGTGCGGTGGCGCGCGAGCTGAAGTTGCGCGGCCTGGTGCGCCAGATCGCCTGGGAGGGCGCCACGCTGCACCTCCGCGCCGAAAAATTGGGGACAGTATACTCAATCACCTATTTCCGCGACCGGGGCGAGGCGCTCGTGCGCACCGAGGATGGCGGCGTGCTCGGCGTGCTCAACCGGCTGCATCATACGGCGGGCCTCTGGCACGAAAGCCCGGCGCTCAAGGCCTGGGGCGTCTTCGTGGCGATCCTCGCCGCGGCGCTGATCCTGCTTGCGATCACCGGCATTTACCTCTGGGCGAAGCTGCGCAACGAGCGTAAAGCAGGCGCGGTGATCCTGGCAGCCGGGCTGGCCTACAGCCTGACGCTGATCGCGCTGATCCGGGCAGCGTGAGGGGCGCATGGAGCGGCCGGCAGGAACCATGAAGCGATCGAGGCCTGGCGTGAGCCTATCAGCGTGAATTCGGCTATTTGCCATGGCAGGGCCTGCATCCTCGGCACGCGGATTGCGGTTTCGGTGGTGCTCGACAACCTTGCCGCGACGTGCCGAGAGAGGAGATCTTGCGCAGCTATCCCGCCCCAACGCTCGCGGACATCGACGCTGCCTTGGCCTACGCGGCCGAGCCCGCTCGCGAAGGAACGGTCGATTTGCCTTTGGAAGCGGGGGCGTGAGGTTCGAGGTTGACGAAGACCTTCCCGGCGAATGCGCCTCGCTGCGGCATGACGCGGGCTGGGAAGCGGATACCGTGGGCGCTGAGGGCCTCTCGGGTACCGATGGTCAGACCGCGGCGCGGTTCAGCCGCGAGTCCGGTCGGACGGATCGCATTCGGGTCCGACCGGAGTAACCGGGCTCGTCCCCCCATCCGTGTGTGGTCCTACCAGAGTGAAGCGCCGCTCTTTTCACGATGCTCGCGCGGCGCGCGGGCGAACGCTTTAGATTCGCTCCGCGCCTGGGAGCCGAGTTCCGCGGCCGCGCCGGCACGGCCGGACAGTTTCTCCCGCTTTCCGTTAAGATGAGGAATTCTACCGGATTCCCATGGACCACCTGCTGTCGATCGTCCTCTGGACCCCGCTCGCCGGACTCATCGTTTTGCTGTTCATTCCCTCCTCGAGCGAGCGCGCCATCAAGATCTGGGCCAACGTCGCCTCCTTCGTCGGCTTTCTCGTCTCGCTGCCCCTCGTCTTCCTCTTCGACCGCACCAAGGACTTCCAGTTCGTCGAAAAGCACGACTGGATCCCCTCGATCGGCGCCTCCTATCATCTGGGCATCGACGGCTTCGGGCTGCTGCTGGTGGTGCTGACGGCGCTGCTTGGATTCCTTTCAATCCTCTCGAGCTGGAGCGCCATCACCGAGCGGTTAAAGGAATACTACGCCCACTTCCTGCTGCTCCAGACGGCCTGCCTGGGCGTGTTCATGGCGCTCGACTTCTTCCTCTTCTTCGTCTTCTGGGAACTGGTGCTGGTGCCGATGTACTTCATCATCGCCATCTGGGGCGGGGCGCGGCGCGTCTATTCAGCGATCAAGTTCGTCATCTTCACCCTGTTCGGCTCGGTGCTGATGCTGCTCGGCATCCTGGCGCTCTACTGGCTCCACTACCAGCAGTTCCAGGTGCTCACCTTCGATATTCAGGAGCTGATGAAGACCCAGCTTGCGCCGGCCGCGCAGTGGTGGATCTTCTGGGCGCTGTTCCTCGGTTTCGCCGTCAAAGTGCCGATGTTCCCGCTGCACACCTGGTTGCCGGACGCGCACACGGAGGCGCCCACGGCCGGCTCGGTGATGCTGGCGAGCATCCTGCTCAAGATGGGCACCTACGGCTTCATCCGCTTCTCGCTGCCGCTGTTGCCCGAGGCGGCCAAGGACCCGGTGGTGGTGCAGACGGTGGCCGCGCTGTCGATCATCGCCATCGTCTACGGCGCTCTGGTCTGCCTGATGCAGAAGGACTGGAAGAAGCTGGTGGCCTACTCCTCGGTGAGCCACATGGGCTTTTGCACGCTGGGCATCATCGCGCTGAACCCGGCGGGCCTGGCCGGCTCGATCCTCCAGCAGGTCAACCACGGCATCTCGACCGGGATGCTGTTCTTGATCGTCGGCGTGGTCTATGAACGGCGCCACACGCGGATGATCGCCGACTACAGCGGCCTGTGGCGCGTCATGCCGGTCTTCACCGTCGTCTTCCTCATCACGGCGCTAAGCTCCATGGGCATGCCTCCGCTCAACGGTTTCATCGGCGAAATTACGATTCTGCGGGGCGTCTACGAAGTGTCGCTCGGTTGGGCCTTCGCCTGCGTCGCCGGCATCGCGCTCGGGGCGGCCTACCTGATCTGGCTGTTCCAGCGCACGATGCTCGGCGAGGTCGCCGAAACCAACCGCTCGCTCATGGACTTGAACCGGCGCGAGATCGCCTACTTTGCGCCGCTGTTGGCTTGCGTGTTCTGGATCGGACTCTACCCGAAGCCGTTCTTCGACATTCTCGAGCGGCCGGTGGCGCAGGTGGTCGAGCGCGTCCAGCCGGGCTACTACGCCGCGCGGAACCTTCCCAACCCGCTCAGTCCCGCTCCTGCCGCGGCGCTCCGATCTGCACCAGCGGCTCAGGCGCGCTGAGGCGTTCGGGAGGCGTCAGCAGCCGCCGGGGGAGACGGGCGCGATAGGTCAGCCGCTCGATGATGGGGAGAAGGCGCCGCACGAAGCGCCCGTGGAAGACGAGGCTGCCGACGACGAGCACCGGGTGAGGGATCGTAGTGACGCAGCGAGCGCAGACGTCGATCTCGCCGGCGCGGCCGGTGGCGTGCAGTCGGCGCATCCGGCGCATCGGCTCGGAGTTCCAGATTTCGCCCAAGGTCCGCTCGCCGACGCGCCCGACCGGTTTGCCGTCGAGCGCATAGCTCTGGCAGCAGGGGTAGACGTCTCCGTTCCACTTCACATAGACGGGGCCGCGCCAGAGGTAGTGGCAGGGATATTTCCAGTGCTCGGGGGGATGGCCGGCGCCGGGCTGCAACATGGTCGTCTCGTCCTGCTTGATCCGCACCTGGTCCACCCCCGGCACCGAACGCCAGAACCGCAGGAAATCCTCCACCTCGCCGGCGTTCCGCTCGAGCAGCACCATCTGCACCACCACCTGAATCGGCGCCCCGCGCTCCTTCTTCATCCGGGCGAACCGCACGAAGTTCTCACGCACCTTCTCGAAGCGCGCCCCCTTGCGGTAGTACTCGAAGGACTCCTTGGTGGCGCCGTCGAAGCTGAGCGTGATGTGCTCGAGCGGGGAGGCGAGCAGGCGCTCCGCGAGCTTCTCATCGAGCAGCGTCCCGTTGGTCGACAGCAGCGTCGAGATGTTGTGCCGGGCGCAATACTCGATGCGGTCGAAGATCTTCGGATCGAGAAACGGCTCGCCCAGCCCGATCAGCATCATGTGTTCGGCGCTCGGAGCGGCCTCGCGCACCAGGCGCGTGAAGATCTCGTCCGTCATGTCCTCCTTGGGCTGGATGTAGATCTCGCGCGGGCACATCGGGCAGTAGAGGTTGCACTTGGCGGTGGTCTCGACGATATACTCCACCGGCAGGCCGTCGATGCGCTCGCGCCGCGCAAGGTAAGCCCAGAGGAGTTTGGCCCGGTTCCAGGCGCCCATGGACGTTGCTAACATTGTAGCCGCGCGCGCCGTCCGGGCATCTTTCTTACGTCATGCAGGAGCGGGTGAGGAAGCTCAATGACGCGCCGGAGCGGCCCGGTGGCCGCTGGGTGCTTTACTGGTCGCAGATGAACCGGCGCGCGGAGGCCAACCACGCGCTGGCCTTCGCCGCGGAACTGGCCAACCGGTCCGATCGGCCGCTGCTCGTCTACGAGGGGCTCACCTGTTCCTATCCCTACGCCAACGACCGGCTTCACACCTTCATTCTCGAAGGCGTGCCGGAGACGGCGCGGCGGCTCGCCGAGCTCGGCGCCGGCTATATCTTCTACCTGCGGCGGCGGCATTCCGACCCCGACGACATTCTCTACCGGCTGGCGGCGGAGGCTTCTGCGGTGGTCACCGATGACTATCCGACTTTCGTTGCGCGGCGGTACAACGCCTCGGTGCCGGCGAAGATCGGCGTGGCCTACTACGTGGTGGACTCGAGCTGCGTCGTGCCCATGAACCGCCACCCGCGGCGCGAGTACGCGGCCTATACCATCCGGCCCAAGATCCGCAAGGCGCTCGCCGAGTGTCTGGTCCCTGCGCCCGAGGTGCGCCTGCGACGCCGTTGGAGCCTGCCGCTTCCGGCGTTTCACACCGAAGTCGAGGCCGGGGCCATTCCGGCGCTCGTGGCCTCCTGCGAGATCGATCACGGCGTGAGGCCGTCAACGGCCTTCCGCGGCGGGCGGGCCGAGGCGCTCAAGCGCCTGGAGCACTTTCTTGAAACCAACCTCGGCCACTACGGGCGTTTGCGCAACGAGCCGGCCGCGAACGCCACCTCGCGCCTGAGCCCGTATCTGCACTTCGGGCAGATCTCCTCGCTCGAGGTGGCGCTTGCCGCTTCGGGCTACGGCCGCGCACACGGACTTTCGGCCGAGGAGTTCCTTGAAGAGCTGATCGTGCGCCGCGAGCTCGCCTTCAATTTCGCCCGCTACACGGATGACTACCAGAGCCTGGCGGTGTTACCCGACTGGGCGCGGCGGACGCTCGAGCGCCACGCCGGCGACCGGCGGGATCCCGTCTACTCGCGCGAGCAGTTCGAGCAGGCCGCCACGCACGATGAGCTCTGGAACGCCGCGCAGAAAGAGCTGCTGCTGCGCGGCGTCATTCACGGCTACTACCGCATGTACTGGGGCAAGAAGATCATCGAGTGGTCGCCGACGCACGGGGAGGCGCTCGCCACGATGATCTACCTGCATGACCGCTACGCGCTCGACGGCCGCGACCCGAACACCTACACCAACATTCTCTGGTGTTTCGGCCTGCACGACCGGCCCTGGGCCGAACGGCCGGTTTTCGGCACGGTGCGTTACATGTCGCTCGAGGGCATGCGGCGCAAGACCAACGTCGCCGCCTATGTGCGCCAGATCGAGCTGCTGGAGCGGACGGGGCTCGATCCGCTTCGCATACAATAGGCGACGGGCCGGCCTGAGCGGAGGGAGCAGATCATGAAGATCACAGTAACCGGCGCGACCGGGTTCATCGGCAAGCGGCTGGTGGAGCGGCTGCTCGAACAGGGGCATGCGGTGCACATCGTCGGAAGAACCCCGCGAACCCCGCTGCCCTCGAACGTTCTATTCTCACTGTGGAACGCGACGGCCGGCGAGCCGCCCGCCGAGTGCATCGCCGAAGCCGATGCCGTCGTGCACCTGGCGGGCGAGCCGGTCTCGCAGCGGTGGACGCCCGAGGTCAAGCGCCGGATCTGGTCGAGCCGCGTAGACGGCACCCGTCACCTCGTTCAGGCTTTGGCTCGCCGCCAGACACCGTTGCCGGTGCTGGTTTCGGCCTCGGCGGTCGGCTACTACGGCTCCCGCGGCGATGAGATTCTCACCGAGCAGTCGCCGCCGGGGAGCGGCTTCCCGGCCGAGCTTGCTGTGGCGTGGGAAAGGGAAGCGCTCCAGGCAACGGCGCTCGGCACGCGTGTCGTCGTCCCGCGCATCGGCATGGTGTTGGGTCGGGGCGGGGCACTCGCCCTGATGCTGCCGCCGTTCAAGGCCGGGCTCGGCGGCCGCATCGGCGACGGCTGCCAGTGGATGAGCTGGATTCATCTGGACGACCTGGTCAACTTGATCCTGTTCGCGATCGAAACGCCGGCGCTCCAAGGGCCGGTCAACGCCACCGCGCCCAATCCGGTTCGAAACGCCGAGTTCACCCAGACGCTCGGCCGCGTTCTCCGCAGGCCGACGCTGTTTCCGGTGCCCCTGTTCGCCCTCCGCCTGCTGTTCGGCGAGATGAGCGAGGTGATGCTGGCCAGCCAGCGCGTGCTGCCCAAAGCCGCCGAGGCGGCCGGCTTCAAGTTCAGCTTCCCGGACCTCGGCCCGGCGCTCAAGCACCTGCTGGCGTAAGGCGCCGTGCTGCGCCGCAGGTTGCTGGTCTTCGGCTTCTTCATGGCCGTGATCACCTACCTGGACCGGGTGTGCCTGGCGGCCGCGGCGCCCTCGATCTCGCGCGACCTCGACTTGAGCCGCACCCAGATGGGTTATGTCTTCGCGGTCTTCGCCCTCGCCTACGCGATCTTCGAGATTCCGGCGGGCTGGTGGGGCGACCGCATCGGACAGCGGCGGGTGCTGACGCGCATCGTCGCCTGCTGGTCGGTCTTCACCATTCTGACGGGGCTGGTGCGCAGCTATGGGGCGCTCGTGGCCGCCCGCTTCCTCTTCGGCGCCGCCGAGGCAGGAGCCTTTCCCAACCTCTCGCGCGCGCTCAACCGCTGGTTCCCGCGCACGGAGCGCGCGCGGGCCAACGGGATCATGTGGATGGGGGCGCGCCTGGGCGGCTCGCTGGCGCCGGTGCTGGCGGCCTGGCTCATCACGCTCGTCGGCTGGCGGATGAGCTTCGTCATCTTCGGACTCACGGGGATCGTCTGGTGCCTGGCATTCTGGCCCTGGTTCCGCGACGATCCGGCCGAGCATCCGCAGATGACCTCCGGCGAGCTGACCGAGATCCGGCGGGACGCACCCATAGCCGCCCCCGCGGTCGCTCACCCCTGGCGGCGGATCTTTTCGAGCGTCAACCTCTGGGCGCTCTTCTGGATGTATTTCTGCTCGGCCTTCGGCTTCTATTTCTTCGTCAGTTGGCTGCCCACCTTTCTGACCGAAGAGCATGGCTTGACACTGCTGCGCACCGGCGTCTACGCCACGCTGCCGCTCGGTTTCGGCGCCGTGGGCTGCCTGGCCGGAGGCGTCCTCTCCGATTGGCTGGTTAAGCGAACGGGCAACGTCCGATGGGCCCGCCGCGCGATCGGCATCGCGGCCTTCGCGCTGGCGGCGGCGGGTTTTGCGCTGGCCGCTCTGGCGCGCGACCCGCTGGCGGCGGTGCTGTGCCTGGCCTTCGCGCAGCTCGCGCACGATCTGGCGCTGCCAGTGGCCTGGGCCACGGTGGTGGAGGTCGGCGGGCGGCTCGGCGGCGCCACCGCCGGCTTCATGAACATGGCCTCGAGCGTCTCCGCGATGCTCTCCGCCACCGCGGCGCCGTGGCTTGCGGCCACCTTTGGCACCTTCCACGCGATGCTCGCCGCTGCGGCGGTGAGCTATCTCGGCGGCGCGCTGCTCTGGTTGCGGATCGATCCGGCGGAGCGGGTCATCTGAGGGAGCTCGGTTTAGAGTAGGAATATGCAGGTGAAGGCGAAGGTCGGAGTGTTCGGTATCGGATTGGCCGCCTACTGGCCGCAGTTTCCCGGACTGCGGGAGCGGCTGTCGGGCTACCAGAAAGAGCTCGAGAGGCGGCTGGCTGAGATGGCGCAGGTGGTCTCGGCGGAGTTGGTGGACACGGCGGAAGCGGCGCGCGCGGCCGGCAGTCTTTTTCGGCGCGAGGAGGTCGATCTGGTGTTCTGTTACGTGGGCACCTATGCGACCTCGTCGCAGGTGTTGCCCGCCGTGCAGCAGGCCGGCGCGCCGGTGGTGGTACTGAATCTACAGCCCACGGCGGCGCTCGACTACGAGCGGACCGACACGGGCGAGTGGCTGGCTAACTGTTCGGTCTGCTGCGTGCCCGAGATCTCCAACGCCTTCGTGCGCGCGGGGATCGACTTCCAGGTCGTCTCCGGAATGCTGTTCGGCGACGAGGCCGCCTGGGGCGAGATCAGCGCCTGGTGCCGGGCTGCCGCGGTCGTGCGAGCGCTTCGCCGGGCGCGCATCGGTTTTCTGGGGCACACCTATCCGGGGATGCTCGACATGTACTCGGACTTCACCATGGTTCACGCCCAGCTTGGCGCGCATGTCGAAGTGCTCGAAATGTGCGACCTGGCCAGGCGGGTGCGCGAGGCGGGCCCCGGAGAGGTCGAGCGCAAGCTCGAAGAGGCGCGCGCGGTTTTCGAAATCGACTCGAGCGTCGTCGAAGAGGAGCTTGCCTGGGCGGCACAGGTGGCTTGCGGGCTGGACCGGCTGGTGGCCGACTTCTCACTCGACGGGCTCGCCTACTACTACCGCGGCCTCGACGGTAACGAATACGAGCGGCTGGGCGCCGGCATGATTCTGGGCAATTCGCTGCTCACCGCTCGCGGCATTCCGGCCAGCGGCGAGGGCGACCTCAAGAATTGCGTCGCCATGATGATGATGGACCGGCTGGGCGCGGGCGGCTCCTATACGGAGTTTTACGCGATGGACTTCCGGGAGGGCTTCCTCCTGATGGGCCATGACGGGCCGGGGCACATTGCCATCAGCGACCGCCGGCCCATCCTGCGCGGCCTGGGGCTTTATCACGGCAAGCGGGGCTGGGGGGTGTCGGTGGAGTTCAACGTGCGCACGGGCCCGGTGACGATTCTCGGTCTGACCCAGACGCGGGACGGGAAGCTGAAGATGATCGCGGCCGAAGGCGAGTCGCTTGCCGGCCCGATCCTGCGTATCGGCAACACGAACTCGCGCCTGCGCTTTGCGCTCCCGCCGGCTGAATTCGTCAATCGCTGGTGTGCCGAGGGGCCGACGCACCACTGCGCGCTGGGCGTGGGGCACAAGCTCGGCGAGCTGCGGAAAGTGGCGCGATTGGCCGGCCTCAGCTTAGCGGAGGTCGGCCTGCCGGGGTAGAGTCCATCCCTCGAACGCTCAGCATCACTCCGAAGGGCTCGCCTCCTGCCCCATTCGAAACACCGCCACCAGGCCCGCTCGATCGCCCGCGAACAGCATCCCTTCGCTGAGCGCAAGAGTAACCATCGTGAAGCGATTCTTGGAAGGGAGGCGCCACTCCGGAACCCGGAGGGTTCCTGGCTGGGTTCCGTCGCCATCGAGCACGACGACAAGCCGCCCCTGGGTGTAATCGTGAGCGCCAATCGCCAGGTAGAGCCTGCCACGTTCCTCGGCTGCGCTCGGGAATACAACCAGCCCGCGAGCTAGTTGGGCAGTCGTGTCCCGACCCGCGTGACTTTCCCAGGATTCCCAAACCGCCAGGTACCGCGCCCGGGCCACCTCCGCCTCGGGGCCGTGACCCGGACTCTTCTCGCCAAACCGGTTACGGTGCTGACGAGATCGATCTCCGCCGTTTCCAGCCATACGGTGGCGAGGCGGTCTTCCGAGAGGCGATGCACCTCGACGCTCAGGGGAAGTTGCTCAACTGCACACTGCTGGCAGGCCCATACCGCCCCGGTTGACTGTCGCGCCTCGCCGACCTGGTATATCCTGCCATCCCGATTAAGCCCGCCAACACCCTGCGCCGTGGACCAGATGGCGACGAGCGGCGCCGGTAGGGTCACGGACTGCACCACGGTCCCGGTCACCGGATCGACTTCCCTCAGGCTGGCTTGCCCGCTGCGCCGATCGACGGCATGAACGACAACATGCCCGGCGCTTGTCACCGTGAAGTCCGTCGCTCCCCCGGGCACGGACACCAAAGCCGCTCCCGAGCCCTCGAACGCGCGCGAGGCAATCAGGCCGGCCAGTCCCCCGTCGCCACCGCCGGCGAAAACCAGCGAGTAAAGCCTGCCCGAGCTGACCAGCATCTTGCTCAGTTGGAGATGGGCCTGCGGCCCAAGGCCGCTGCTTTCGCGCCTGAGATCGAACGAACCGATAAATTCGACTTGACTCGCCGCGAAGGCATTTTGCCGGAGCACGCTCGAGGCTATCCAGCCGGCGCAGGCGAGTCCCGCCAACACTCCTATGACGACTCGTTTCTCTGGCATGTGACGCGCCTCCTCATTGGCGAAGCATGCCGTGGCGCCGCGGTGCCGCAGGCTCGAGCATCTCTGGTAGTCCCGAGGTGCAGCACCCACACTTCGGTTGCCCCTCCTGCCCGGGATTTTGTTTGTTGCTCCCCGAACAGCCCAACTATAGAGCCGCTCCCACAGGTCGAGCCCCTCCATGACTGCAAGGTTATCGATTGCAATGCCAAACTCTTGCAGGATGGTGCAGCCCTATGCGGCCCGGTGCGCGGCGTCGGCGAGCATTGAGGGGTCTCAATCCCGCTCGAAGCGGATCTCGTCAAGCCAGAGGGTGACTCCCTCCGGGGCGTTGGCCCAGTTGGTGGACCAAGCGAAGCCGCCGATGATGTGCTTCAAGTCCGCCCCCGCGAGATCCACCTCGAACTCCTGCCAGTCGCGGCCGACTTTGGCGGCGAGGCGGCGCCCCTCGCGCAGGCTGTCGCCGTAGCGCTCGTCGATTCCGCCCACGGTGAACTCGACGCGCACCGGGCGGTCGGCGCGCGCCGCGAACCTCAAGCGCCGGAAGCCGGTGAGGTTGTAGCCGGCATCCTTGAACCTAGCTTCCGTGCCGAAGTTGTTCGGCGGATGTTGCCAGTAGACGCCCGCCCAGCGACATGGCGGCTGATACGGGCAGGCGTGCGGGCCCTTGCCTTGCGCCGAATACCGGATGCGAATCGAGGTTTGCCCCGCATACGGCCTCTCTTCGTCGGCCTCCTGGATTTCGATGTCGCCGCAATCGCCCATGTAACCGGTTGGACGGAAGTGGTTTTCGGGCGAGGCGGCATCGCGGTAAACGTAGAAGGTCCGGGCCGCCGGCGAAGGAGCCTGGTCGGCTTCGGAATCGACGTGCCAGGCCGCCCCGATGACGACAATCGCTACGGCGCCGAGCGTCGCCAGGGCTGCCACCAGCCACCGGGGCCACCGCTTCGCCGCCTTCTCCTCCGCTGGCTCCTCTTCCGTTGGCTCCTTGTCCGCCGGCTGCTCTTCCGCCGACTCCTTCTCCGTTGTTGGCCGGGCACCCTGCGTGTCGCCGGGCTCGGGCGCCTCACCTAGCAGCTGCGCCAGTTCTCCCTCGGCCCGGAACCGGAAGCCACGCCGCGGGATCGTCTCGATCCATTCCTTGCCGATCAGAGTCCGTAACTCGGAGATGGCACGCGACAGGTTGGACTCTTCCACATGTACGTTGGGCCAGACGGCCCGCATCAGCTCGTCCTTGTCGAGTACCTGTCCCCGTCTCTCGAGCAGGATCCGCAGAGTCTCGGCCAGCTTGGGCTGAAGCCGGGTGATCCTCTCGCTCCCCCGGAAAAGCTCGCCGCTCGCCGGATCGAATTGGAACCGCCCGAAGCCGTATGCTTTGCGTGGCGCAGGTGAGTCAGGCGTCATCGTACCCTCCCGGGGGCCCCGGGGCACATCCCGAAAATTTCTTTCCAGTTTCCCTCAAGACTTCGGCGCCGGGCTCGGGCCATGCTGCGGGCATGGAGACTACGATGCGTGTTGTCGGGGGGCGCCTTACCTTCTCCGGGTCGAAGTGGAGCCTAGAGGTGTACGTTCGCGGGTGGCGGCCCGAGCTTGCCCGGCTGTTCCGGGCGGCGCGCGTACAAGGGCTGACCGGGGTTGAAACCCGGATTCGCCTCGAGGGCATCCGCCCCCTGGTCGAGTTCGAGGTGCTTCCCAAAACTACCGGAGCTCCCGAATGAGCCCTTATTCTGCCACAACACGATCCGCCCTCGTCCGGGGATTCGCCCTGGCCGCGGCCCTGCTGGCAGGCGGCGTGGCACAGGGGCAGATCCTGCCGCGGGAAGCGCTGCCACCGGTGAACTACCTGGCCGCCGTCATGGACCGTTTCCACCTGCATTTCGACGTCTACTCGGACGCTTTCGCCGCAGGCAACCACTTCCTGGCGCGCGGGCGCATGTCGGGCCCAGGCCACGAAGAGGCCGTGCCGCCCATGGACGAAGCC
Source organism: uncultured Bryobacteraceae bacterium (assembly GCA_938003835.1). GTDB lineage: Bacteria > Acidobacteriota > Terriglobia > Bryobacterales > Bryobacteraceae > CALKXJ01. Next base: position 141,126 of record CALKXJ010000016.1, read on the forward strand.
TGGACGCTCGAGCCGGCCGGAGGCCTGACCGCGATCCGGGCGCGCTTTGAAGCCCGCGGGGACAACTGGGGCGGCTGGTACTTCCTGAATGGCGTGCTCCGCCCGCCGGATATGGCGCCGCGGCCGGATTTCGGAAAAGAGCCGGGGGCGGGCGTCGATCTGCGCGGCGCCACCCGGCTCACCTTTCTCGCGCGGGGAGAGCGCGGCGGCGAGCGCGTCGAGTTCTTCTGTCTGGGTGTCGGACGGGATCCGGCAACCGGCCGGCCGGTGGCACCCAACCCGGACTCGGACAGGAAAGCCTCGACAGGCTGGGTGACCTTGTCCCGAGACTGGCGGGCGTACTCAATTCCGCTGGCCGGCACGGACCTCGGCTATGTCGTCGGCGGCTTCGGGTGGGTAACCAATGCCCGCGCGAACGGCTCTCGCAGCATAACGTTTTATCTGGACGAGATCCGCTACGATAAACCGCGCCTGGAGGAGCCCCGGTTCCTGGCAAGCTATGAGACCCGCCCTTCGGGCGAAGCCTTCGACGCCGCGCTGCGCAACGCCGCCTTCGTCTATGACAATGCCCTGGCGCTTCAGGCATTCCTTGCCGCGGGCCGGCGCGACCGCGCCCGGCTGCTCGCCGATGCCTTCCTCATGGCGCTCGACCGCGACCGTTTCTTCGAGGACGGCCGGATCCGCAATGCCTACCAGGCGGGTGACCTGCTCCTTCCGCCGGGATGGCGGACGCAGCGCGCGGCTCAGGCGGTGCGGCTCCCCGGCTGGTACGATCCCAGCCGGCGGAGCTGGCTCGAAGACGAATACCAGGTGAGCACGCACGCCGGCAACGTGGCCTGGGTGATGCTCGCCCTGCTCAGTTACTTCGAGGTCGCCGGCGAGATGCGCGTGCTCCAGGCCGCCGAGCGCATGGGGGAATGGGTGGAGCGCCACTGCCGCGACGCGCGAGGCGCCGGCGGCTACACCGCGGGCTATCAAGGCTGGGAGCCGGCGCCGCGGAAGCTTTCCTATAAAGCGACAGAGCACAACATCGATCTGTACGCCGCCTTCCGGCGGCTGCACCTTCTCACGCGCGACCCGCGATGGCGCGAAAGCGCCGAACGGGCCAAACGCTTCGTGCTCGCCATGTGGGATGCGCGTGAAGGCAAGTTTTGGACCGGAACCGGCGATGACGGCGTCACCATCAATCGCTCGGTCATCCCTCTGGACATACAGGCCTGGGCCGTGCTCGCCCTGGACGAGGAGGGCCGGCACTACGCCCGGGCCCTGGCCTACGCCGAAAAGCACCACCGCGCCGGTGAGGGTTTCGACTTCAACGAGGACCGCGATGGCGTCTGGTACGAGGGGACCGCCCAGCTTGCGCTCGCTTTCCGCCACGCCGGGCAGGAGGGGAAGTGGCGCGCTCTTTTGAACCTGCTCCGTTCGGCCCGGGATCCCTCCGGCGGACTTCCCGCCGCCTCCCGCGACCGGCTGACCACGGGATTCTTCCTCGCAACGGGCGAGCCCTGGTACTACTACAACCGGCTGCATGTGGGCGCGACGGCCTGGCTTGTGCTGGCCGAGCTCGGAGTCAACCCGTTTGCGCCCTTCAAGCCTGCCGGAGCTCAAGCGGTACGGCTGTTGCTTCAGGCCGCCAGCCCGTCGAGCACGCCGCGCATGTAAGCGATCGAGCGGATCATGCCCGGTAGCGGATCGTCGGCGTCGATTTCATATTCGAGCATCACGCCGCCCTGATAGTTCATTGCCCGCAGCTCGCGCAGGATCGCCACCACGGGCATGGCGCCGTCGCCCACCGGGCAGTCCGAGCCCCGCTGCATGAGGTCTTTGAGGTCCTTGATGTGGACGTCCAACAGGCGCGGGCCCGCCCGGCGGATCCACTCGACGACGTTCGCTCCGGTGCGCGCCGTATGGCCCACGTCGAGACACAGCCCCATGCGCGGGTCGCGATTCTTGACGGCTTCGAGGACGCTCTCCGGGGTCGGGAAGTGGCGGTCCTCCGGCCCGTGATTGTGGATGGCGGTCTTGATGTTGTATTCGCCGACGAGCTTTTCGACCGCATCGAGCGTGGCGTGGCTCGGCGCGCAGACCATCATCGGCATCCCGCACTCTCTGGCGTAGTCGAACATGGCGCGCAGCTCGGCCGGCCTGGTGAGATCGATGTTGCCGCCGCTCAGGATGACGAGGCCGGCGTCGCGGAACTCCTGCGCGCCGCGCCGGAGCTCCTCGGGAGGCGCCTCGTAGGGCAGATGGAAGCTCTTGATGCTGACGTAGCGCACGCCGAGCCGGGTGAGCATCCGGATCGCCTCGGCGCGCGAAAACTTGCGGAGCGAATACGTCGCCACTCCCAGCCGCAGCTCGCCGGGCGCCGTCCGTTCGGCAGCCTCGCCGAAACCCGGCGCCATGCCCGCGGCCGCGGCCGCACTCAGGAAATCTCGCCGTCTCAAGATCCGCATCGGTCCCCCTTGCCTCCTTCCCACTGTAGATCAGAAAATTGCTTGCGCCATGCGCTACCGTCTACGCTAAGAAGAAGCACGAACGGGACCATGAAGTGTTAGCTCCTCTTCCGGCACTGCTACTAGCGCTCCTCTTCGTGGTGCTGGCGAGCGCGGCCGCCGGCATCTGGTTCGGCGGGCGGCCCGGCGCCTCGATCCGCTTCGTGCCGCTCAGCGGCGGCGTGCTCGTCGGCGTGTCTCTGTTTTGGGTATTGCCTGAGATTGCTGAGCGTTTCGGCTGGGCTGGGGCGGCCGCGGCCATGGCCGCGGGCGCGGGTCTGCTCCTTGCGGTCGACCGTTTTCTCTATCCGGTATGCCCGGCCTGTTCCCACACGCACGATCACGACGCCTGCCAGATGCGCCTCCACGGCTTTGCGGCCCCACTGGTGCTGACCGTGTGGATCCACAGCTTCCTGGACGGGGTTGGTGTCGCGGCCGCCCAGGCGACAGCGGATGGCGTAATGGGGCAAGCCGTATTTTGGGGCATGGCGCTGCATAAGGTGCCGGAGGGCCTGGCCATAGGCGTGATGCTGCGGGCCAGCGTGCGCTCCTGGGCGGCAGCTTTGGCCTGGTCGGTGGCGGCGCAGGCGCCGATGGTGGCGGGCGGGTTGATGGAAGCTTGGCTTGCGCCGGGGCTGGGGGCGCCGGGCACTGTCCTGCTGCTGGCGCTCGCCGGCGGCAGCTTCCTCTTCCTGGGCGCTCACGCCGTTCACGCCGAATTTCGCTCGAGCGGCGCGCGGGGGGCCATCGCGGCGGCGCTGGTGGGCCTGCTCGCGGCGATCCTGCTGCCGACGGCCCTGACCAGGCTCCACTCCCACTGAGGAGCGAGTCTCAGGCGGCCGGGGCGACCGGCGCTTCGAGTACCACCTGAACCGGCGTGCCGTCGCTGATGGAGCTGTCCGGGTGGGTGATCACGGTTTGCCCTGCCTGGAGGCCCTCCAGCACCTCGGCCTCGAGGCCGTTGCGCTGGCCTATGCGGACTGCGCGGCGCCGCGCCTGTCCCTGCTCGACGACAAAGACCGCCCAGCCGCCCTCATGGCGAAACAGCGCGCTCGCCGGCACGATCACCAGATCGCTCCCCTCCCAGAGGATGAAGCGGGTCTGGACGCGATAGCCGTCGCCCAGCCGCTCCCATTTCTCCGGCGGCGAGGTGATGTCGCTGATGACGCGCACGCGCTGCTCTTCGACGCCCAGCGCGGAGATCTTGGTGAAGGCCTGCGGCTCGACGCGGCGCACCCGGCCCTCGAGCAGATCCGGTCCACCCCAGCGCTCATAGAGGACGCGCATGCCCGGCGTGATTTTGACGGCGTCCTCGGAGAGAACCTCCGTCTCCACTTCGAGCATCCTCGCGTCGCCGATCTCCAGCAGCGGCTGGCCGGGCTGAACGACGCCTTCGCTTTCGCGCAGTATCCTCAGGACGCGCCCGGCGGCCGGCGCCCGCACCGGAACCAGCTCCGTGGGATTCGAAGCGGAGGCGGCCGCCGAGTAGGCCAGCGCGGCCCGGGCAGCCTCGAGTTCGGCGGCGGCGAGCTGAACGGCGTGTTCGGCCGCGCGCCGGGAGGCTGCCGAGCGGCGCGCCTCGGTCTCGGTCCGTTCCAGACGGTCCTTGGGGACGTCTCCGGAGGAAGCGAGTTGCCGGACGCGGGCCAGCTCCGCTTCCCAGAATGCGGCGTCGACCTCGGCCGCCGCACGGCGCTCCTGGGCTTGGCGCAGGGCTGCCTCGGCCGCCGCGACGCGTGCTTCTGCCTCAGCGCGCGTGCGCGGGTCGAGCGTCTGCGGCCGCAGCGGCTCGAGCTCGAGCAGGACCTGGCCCCGCCGCACGGCGTCACCCACCCTCCACGGCAGGCGGCGCGCGTAGCCCGCCACCGGCGCCGAAACCAAATACCGGTCCGTGACGCGCGTCTTGCCTTCCTCGACCACCGTGACCTGGAGCGTGCCGCGCGTCACCCGCGCCCCCTCGACCAGCGCCGGGCGCGGGCGGTAGCCCCAGGCGATCAGCAAGCCAATGGCCAGGGCCACGAGCCCGATCGCCACCCATCGCTTCCAGGCCACGCGCGCCTCACTCCTTGGTCTTGAGCACGGCCACCAGATCCAGGCGGTCGAGCTTGCGCTTGATGACGAGCCCGGACAGCACGCCGGAGACAAGCACCACCAGCGCCGCAAAGGAATAGCTCGACGGCTCGATCACCAGGGGGACGCGGAACAGGTCGGTCTGGAGGCCGGTGATCATCTGCGCGCACAGCCAGTGGCCGATAAAGAAGCCGGCCGGGATGCCCGCGACGACCAGCAGCGCCATCTCGCCGAGCAGGATGTAAGCGATCTCGGCGCGCGTAAAGCCGAGCACGCGCAGGGTAGCCAGATCGCGGTTGCGCTCGGAGAAGGCGATGCGCGCGCTGTTGTAGACGACGCCGAAGGCGATGCTGCACGCCAGCAGAGTGTTAAAAAAGGCGAATGTCAGCATCTGTTTGGCCAGTGTCTCATAAAAGTTCCGCAGACCCTTTTCGCGCACGCTCACGCCGGCGACGCGCGGCATCTGGTTCAGTTTGGCGTAGATGGCGCGCCCGAGGCGGGGATCGATCTCGAGATAGGCCCCGGAGACGGTCCTGCCGTCGCCGAGCAGCCGGTTGAGGGAGTCCAGGCGCGCATATCCGGTCACCCCCACCCATTCGCTCACCAGGCCCACGATGGGGGCCTCGAGCGTCCGCCGGCGGCCTTCGAGCACCTCGATCGTCAGCGTGTCGCCCGGCCGGACGCCCAGCAGGTGGGCCAGGTAATCCGTGAGCAGGAAGCCGTGCTCGGGAATCGCGACCGGTCGCAGATCCTGATCGAGCAGCCGGTACAAGGTCGACTCCTCGGGCACGCCGCGGATCGCCGTGCGGTAGCTTCGATGCTCGTGGCGCAGGCGCACCGGCACCCAGCGGTAGGGCTCCACATGCCGGACTCCTTCGAGACTCCGCAGCGAGTAGAGCACGCGCTCGGAGGTCGGTTCGATGAAGGTGACATTGAGGTCGTCCCTCTTGGCCAGTTTGAACTGGATGTCCACGATGTAATCGGTGGCGTCGCTGAAGAAACGCCCGACGATGAGAATGGCGCAGGCAAAAGCCACGCCGATCATGGTGAGGAAGGCCTTGACGGGCCGACGGCTGATGGAGCGGAGAATCATCTTGGTGGGTGGGGCCAGTCTCCGGCCGAAGCCGAGCGCCTCGAGCAAGCTGGCGCGGTAGCGCGCCGGCGCGGCGGGCTGCATCGCCTGCGCGGGCGGCAGCGAGGCGGCGCGCAGGATCGAATAAAGAGTGGCCAGGAAGGCCGCGGCCACGGTCACCAGCACCGAGGTCACCACCGCCGCCGGACGCAGCTGGTAGAGCAGGAACGGGAACCGGTAGAAGTCCATATAGATGCGGCCCAGCCCCTGGCCGAGCCAGACCCCCGCGGCGATGCCCCCGGCCACACCGATCAGCACGATCAGGAGCACGAACTTCAGGTAATGCGCCACGATGTCGCCATTGCCGTAGCCGAAGGCCTTCAAGATCGCCACCTGTTCGCGTTCGGTGGCCATCAGCCGGCCGATGACGACGTTGAGCAGAAACGACGCCACGCCGACGAAGATGATGGGGAACATCGTCGCCATCTTCTGGAGCTGGCGCATCTCCTCGGAGAGGTAGCGGTGCGAGATCTGGTCCTTGCGGCCGTGCGCGCCCAGGCTTCCGTAGCGTTTGAGGATATCCTCCAGGCGGTCGATCACCTCGCCTTCGCGGGCATCGGCGGTGAGCGAAAGGGCCACGGTGTTGAAAGCGCCCTCCATCTCGAAGGCGGCGGCCAGCGCCGCCCGACCCATCCAGAGGATGCCGTAACTTTCGAAATCGGGAATCACCGCACCCGGCTGAAGCTGGTAGATGAACTCGGGCGACAGCGCCACGCCGACAATCCGCAGGCGCTTCTTCTTGCCGCGAATCGTCGCCCCGAGCTCGTCGCCCGGCTTCAGGCGGTGGGCCTCGGCGAAGGCTTCGCTCACCAGCACCTCATCGTCCCGGTAAGGTTCGGTGAGCCGGCCCTGGCGCAGATAGACCCGGTTGAGCAGCGGCTCGCCGTGATCGGGCAGCGAACAGATCTGTCCGGAGACCGGATCGGGGTAGCCGGGGACTTCGAGCAGCACCGGCGCAAAGACGCGCGTCTCGACATGCTGGACGCCGGGGATGGCCTGAATCTGCGCTTTCAGGCTTTCCGGCGCCCGCTTGAGCGAGGCAAAGACGTCCGCGAACCGATAATCGCGGTAAAAGACCGACTGCGTGACCCTAAGCGAATCGAGCACGCTCACCGACATGATGAAGGTGGCCACACCGCCGGCGATCACCAGGCCGATGGCCAGCACCTGCCCTTTGATGCTCCAGAGATCGCGGACGAGCTTCCGGTCGAGCGCTCGCATCTTTCACCAGTGCAACTGGCGGGCGCGCTTCTTGTGCGCGTTGCGTTCGACGAAGCTGATGCGCCCGTCGCTTAAATGGATCACCCGGTCGGCCATGGCGGCGATGTCGGCGTTGTGGGTGATCAGGGCGGTGGTGGTGCCGAGCTCCTGGTTGACCCGCTCGATCGCCTCGAGCACCACAATGCCCGTGGCCGAGTCGAGCGCCCCCGTGGGCTCGTCGCACAAGAGCACCGCCGGGTTTTTGGCGATCGCCCGGGCGATGGCCACCCGCTGCTGCTGGCCCCCGGAAAGCTGCGAGGGAAAGTGATCGAGGCGGTCGGCCAGCCCGACCAGGGCCAGGGCATCTTCGGGCTTCATCGGATTCCGCGCGATCTCGGTCACCGCAGCCACGTTTTCGCGCGCGGTGAGGCTGGGAATCAGGTTGTAGAACTGGAAGACGAAGCCCACGTGGTGACGCCGGTAGGCGGTGAGCTCGCGGTCGCTCGCTCGCGCCAGATCCTGGCCCCGGTAGAGCACCTGCCCGCTGGTCGGCCGGTCCAGCCCGCCCAGGATGTTCAGCAAGGTCGACTTGCCGCTGCCCGAAGGCCCGAGCAGGACCACCAGCTCGCCGGGGTAGAGCTCGAGATGGATGCCGCGCAGCGCGTGCACCTGGACCTCGCCCATATCGTAGATCTTGACGACGTCGCGCGCCTCGAAGATTTTCTCCGGCTCGGACAGGGGACGGGGAGCCGAGGGCATGGGATTCAGGCGGCGCCGGCGCGCGCGGCGGCGGCCGGAAACAGAAACCGGAAGGTCGTGCCTTCTCCGGGGCGGCTGTCGAAGTCCAGACGGGCGCCGTGCAGCTCCGCGATGCGCCACGCCATGGTGAGGCCGATGCCGGAGCCCCGGCCTTTCGTCGTGAAGTAGAGGTTGAAGATCTTGTCCCGGATCTCGGGCGGGATGCCGCGCCCCTGATCCCGGACACGCAGCTCGTAGCCGCTCTCGGCGGGCGCGATCGAGATCTTGACCGAACCGGGCTGCTCCATGGCTTCGATGCCGTTCAGCACCACGTTCATCACCGCCTGGCGCAGCAAGGACCGGTCGGCAGAGACCACCGCACGGGGCGTTTCGGCAGCCACCTCCAGGCGTACGGCGCGCTCCGACGCTACCGGCGCCAGCAGCCCGGCGATCTCTTCGGCCAGCGCCACCAGGTCCGTTTCCTCCCGGCGCAGCTCGAGCGGCCGCGTGAAGTCGAGCAACGTCACCACCATCCGGTCCAGACGCTTGATCTCGCTTCCGATGGTCTCGATCTCGGCGCCGAGCTCCGGCGCCTTCTCCTTCGCCTCCAGCTCGAGAAGCTGCAAGTGCGTGTAGATGGAGTTGAGCGGATTCTTGATCTCGTGCGCCACACCGCTCAACAGGCGCCCCATCGCCTCGCGGCGCAGGCTGACATCGATCTCGGATTCGAGCTGGCGGCGGGACTCGGCGTCGCGGAGGGTCACCACCAGCCCCCGGCGCTCGCGCGCCGGGAAATCCTCGAGCACCTCGACGCTGACGAGCAAGGGTGTCTCAGAGCCGTCCGGAAGGCGGGCCGCCAGGCGGTGATTGCGCAAGCGCTGCCGGTGGCTCGCGGCGGCTTGCACCAGCGCGCCGAGCGGGCTCGCGGGGGGAAACAGCTCCTCGAGCTCCGCACCGATCATCTCCCAGCGCCCGCGGCCGAGGAAACGCTCGGTGGCGCCGCCGGCGACCGCCAGCCGGCCGTTGCGATCGAACAGCAGGATGGCCTCCTCCAGCCGCTCGAGCAGTTGCTCCAGGCGCCCGCGCATCTCCGCGGCATGTTCGCTTGCGCCCCGGATCTGCCGGCCGAGCAGGGCGAGCTTGGACTGGAGCGCCTCAAGTTCGGAATCCTGCCGGGCCGGCGCCGGCTCGGCCAATCCTTCGCCTTTGGCGAGCTGGTCGATCATGGCGGCCACCTGCTCGAGGGGCCGGGCGGCGCGCCGGGCGAGTAGGCCGGCCGCGCCGGCCGACACCAGCAGGCAAGCCAAGCTCAACGCCGCGAGCTTGGTGAGCTCCGGAACGATCGCGTCGCGGAGCAAGGCAGTGGACAGGACCACGTGAATCGTGAAGACGGCCTGGCCTGCGGGGGCCGCGCCCAGCGGGACCCGAAGCTCGAGATCGCGCAGCGGGCCCAGGACCTGCCAGAGCTTCCTCGATGTGCTCATCCGCGACCACTCCATCAGCGGCGTCATCCGCGGCGCCGGCTCATCCACCTGCGCCGGATTCGAAGAGGCGATCACGCGGCCCTCGTCGCCGCTGACCAGGATCTCGACCACGGCGGCGGAGCTTGCCACCGTGCGGATCAGGAAGGCGGGCAACTGGGGATCCTCGCGCACCAGGCGCACCCACCGGCGTTTGGCCTCCTCGAGGCTCGCTCCCGGAGCCTCGGGGCCGGCCTGGCGCACGCGCTCGAGCACATACGACTTCACCTGTTCGGCCGAGACGCGGGCGATCTCGATCGTATCGTCGAGCTTGATACCGATTAACGCTTGCAGGTAGAGGCTCGAGAGCGCAACCACCACCGCTCCGACCATCGCCACGATCACGAGCGTCAGGCGCGTCCTTGGCCGCACGGCAGCAACCTCACGGCTCGGCGCTCGCGCCCTCGCCCGCCCGGGCGGTGGCCGAACTCAGGCGGTAAAGCTTCAGCTTGTTGTGCAGCGTCTTGAGCCCGATGCCCAGAATGGCCGCCGCGCGCGTCTTGTTGTTGCCGGCGAATTCGAGCGTGCGCACGATCAGCTCGCGTTCGGCTTCGCGCAGGCGGGTGCCGAGCGGCACGTAGATGCCCGCCCGCGGCGCCGAAGGCTGCTCGGTGACCGGCCGCGGCGCACCGCCCAAGGCCGCCGGCAGGTGCTGGCGGCGGATGGCGCCCTCGCCGGCGAGAATCACCGCCCGAGCCAGCACGTTGCGCAGCTCGCGCACATTGCCCGGCCAGTCGTGGCGCTCGAGCAGGGCGAACGCCTCCGGCTCCACCTCCGTGACCCGGCAGCCGTACTTTTCATTCAGGGAGGCGATGAGCGCCTCCACCAGCAGCGGCAGATCCTCCTTGCGTTCCCGGAGCGGCGGCATGCGGATGTGGAAGACGTTGAGCCGGTAGTAAAGATCCATTCGCAGCTCGCCTTTGCGCACCGCCTCCTGCGGGTCCTTGTTGGTCGAGGCGATCACCTGAACGTCCACCGGGATCTCGGACCGCCCCCCGAGGCGCCGAACACGGCCGTCCTCGAGCACCCGGAGAAGCTTAGCCTGCGTGGCCACGGGCATGTCGCCGATTTCGTCGAGCAGGAGCATGCCGCCGTGGGCCAGCTCGAAACAGCCGGCGCGGCTGGCCAGCGCACCCGTAAAGGCGCCCTTCTCGTGGCCGAAGAGCTCGCTCTCGATCAGCGCCTCGGGCAGGGCAGCGCAGTTGACGGCCACGAAGGGCTCGTCGCGGCGCGGGCCCAGCCGGTGGATGGCGCGTGCGGCCAGCTCCTTTCCGGTACCGCTTTCTCCGGTGATCAACACGCCGGCCGAATGCTGGGCCACCTGGCGGATGAGCGAGAAGACCTCCTGCATGGCCGGCGAGCGGCCCACCAGATCAGCCAGAACTCCCTGATAGCTGAGCTGCCGGTTGAGCCTCTCGGTCTCCTCGCGCAAGCGGCTCTGGGCGGCGGCGCGCTCGAGCAGCACGCCCAACTGGGCCATCTCCACCGGCTTCTCCAGGTACCAGAAGGCGCCGAGATCCTTCACCGTCAAGACAGCCTTCTCCAGGCTTCCATACGCCGTCAGCACGATGGCCGGCGGGCCGCCTCCCTGGCGGCGCAACTGCTCGAGCAGGCCGCGCCCGTCCAGCCGCGGCATCACCAGGTCGGTCACCAGCACATGCGCGGGCAGCGCATTGAGCTTCTCGAGAGCCTCCTCGCCGTCAGCGGCCGTATCGGTGGCGTAGCCCAAAGCGCGGATGAGCCGGGCCAGCGTCTCGCGCTGTCCTGGGTCGTCGTCGACAACGAGGACCCGAAGCCGGTCCTCCGCCATGCCTTCAATCCTAGCACCGCGTCATTTCGGCTTCCCCCGCCCGGGGCGGCGTGTCGATCCTACCCTGGCGCCCGAGGGCCGCCAGGGGCCGGTCCCACCGCTTTCCCCGGCATTTTCAATCGACTGGAGGATTTGGTGCCCCTCTTGCTCCAAGCGAGGCGCGGGCGCAAGGCCCGGTCCCGGATTCGAGGCGCAGCGCCCAGAGGAGGAATCGAGATGGAGAACAACCAACCGACGAGAAAGACGGATGCCACCTCGGTGGTGCTCTGGATTGCGGTGGCGGTGCTGGCGGCCCTGAACTTTGTCGCGCTCCGCGAAGCCGTGCACACCAAGGAGCAAATGGCAGCGCTCAAGCAGTCCTTCGAGGCGCGCCTGGCGCGTCTGGACGAGCGGGCGCACGCCCTCGACACCGAGGCCGAGGCCCGCGCGGCTGCCCTTCGGGCGGAGCTCGAAGAGGCGCGCCGTCTGGCCGCTGCCTCAGCCGGGCAGGCCAAGGTCCGCGCCGAGCAACTGGTGAATCGCCTGGCGGCCGAGTATCAGAAGCAGCAGGAGCAGATCGCCGGTGAGATCGGCCAGGTACGCCAGTCGGCCGGCCTGGCCAACGAGAAGGTCACCGCGGTCCTGGGCGATGTCGGTGCGGTGCGGGGCGAGGTCGCCGAAACCCGTTCCGCCGTCGAGCGGACGCGCTCGGACCTCGAGGCAACACGGGCGGAGCTGCGTAGCGTCAAGGGCGACCTTGGCATCCAGAGCGGCCTGATCGCCACGAACGCCCGGGAGCTGGCGGCGCTCAGGGAGCTCGGCGAACGCCATTACATCGAATTCGACATCGGCAAGAAAGGCCAGCCGGTCAAGCTTGGCAACGTCAGCATGATTCTGCGCAAGACGAAACCCAAAGATCTGAAGTTCACCGTCGACATCCTGGCCGACGACAAGCGGATCGAAAAGCGCGACCGCACGGTGAACGAACCGGTGCAGTTCTATGTGTCCGGCTACCGGCAGCCCTACGAGCTGGTGGTGAACGAGGTGCGCAAGGACGCCATCATCGGTTACCTGGCGATTCCGAAGATGCTGCGCGCAGAGAATCGCTGAGGGGCAAGCGGCGGCGATGCGGTTCGCGCCTAGAAGGGCACGTCGTCGTCGCTGACGCCGGCGTCGAACGGCGAGGGCGCTGAAGGCTGCGGAGCGGCCGCCGGACGCGCTCTCGCCGGGGCCTCTGGGGTCTCCTCGACCGCCTCGCCGCGCGCGCCGAGCAGAATCACGTCGTCGGCCACGATCTCCGTCACGTAGCGCTTGTTGCCGTCCTTGTCGTCATAGGCCCGCGTCTGGATCCGTCCCTCGACGTAGACCTGCTGGCCTTTGAGCAGATAGTTGGCCACGTTCTCCCGCCGCCAGAGCACGACGTTGTGCCAGTCCGTCTCCTCTTTCCATTCGCCGGTCTGCTGATCCTTCCAGCGACGGCTCGTGGCCAGGGTAAAGGTGGTCCGTGCGGCGCCGCCGGCGGTAAAGCGCGTCTCGGCATCCTTGCCCAGGTGGCCGATGAGAATCACCTTGTTGACGCTGCGCGATGCCATACTACCCTGCACTCTACCACATCCCTCCGCGGAAGGCCTGCGGAAAACCGGACCTTTTTCCGATCTATCCGGCGGGCGGCGCGCACTAGGGAATTGAGGCGAGAGGCCGGGCTCACCCGGAGCGCCGGCTTCGCTGATAGACTACTGTATGGCAGCATCGCGTCGCGCGGCTATGCGGTTGTTTGGAACCCTCGAGGCGTGCCGGTTCACCGCCGCCGGCACTTTGCTGTTTGGCCTGACCGGCGCCCTCTCCGGACAAGTGATCATGCGGGGCTACGGTCCGGAAGGGGTGGTGCGCATCCATAACACCGATCTGGCGGTCTTCGAGGCGAGGGAACCGCGCCGGGATCTGCCCTGCGCGGTGAGCCCGAACAAGCCGATGCTCGGCTTCGACCTGCGGTTCCACGCCAGCTACGAAGTCACCATCCCGCTGCGCGAGCTGGCCGGCAAGGACAATCTGCTCACGGTGCTGTTCCGCGTGCGCTCCCAGGAAAGGCCGGACGAGCCGGTCTACTTCATCCAGCGCATCCGCGTGCCTGAGATCGAGGAAGAGGCCCGCGGCGATGTCTACCTCCAGGGCGGCTTCGACGTCGGCGAAGGCAGCTACACGGTGGACTGGCTGATGCGGGACCGCGCCGAGCGGGTCTGTTCGGCCTTTTGGGAGGTGAGGGCGGCGCTCGCCGACCGCGACCGGGAGATCCAGCTCCGCATCAATCCGGGCGAGATCAGCGAGCCCGAACAGGATCAGTTCCGCGAGGAGCCTCCGGTGGTGCGGCTGAGCGGGGGCGAGGGTTTGCACGTAAAGATCCTGATCAACTTCGCGCCGCAGAACAGCCGGGCGGCAACCTTGCAGGCTTACGATACGTCCGCATTAGTGGCGATCCTCCGCACAATCGCCAGGGAGCCGCGCATCGGCAAGTTCACGCTGGTTGCCTTCAACCTTCAGGAACAAAAGGTCCTGCACCGGCAGGACGGGGTAAGCCGCATCGACTTCCCGGCGCTCGGGGCCTCACTCGAGACCTTGAACCTGGGCACGGTCGACCTGAAGCGGTTGGCGGAGAAGCACGGCGAGACCCAGTTTCTCGCCGAGCTGATCCAGCAGGAGCTCAGCACGGAGCCTGGGCCGGACGCGGTGATCTTCGCCGGTCCGAAGGTGCTGCTGGAGAAGAACGTGCCGGAGGAAAGTCTGGCCGTGCTGCGACAGGTGGCCTTCCCGATCTTTTACATGAATTACAACCTTTATCCGCGGGAGAACCCGTGGCGGGATGCCATCGGTCACGCCGTCCGGTTCCTCAAAGGCGTCGAGTACACGATCACGCGGCCGCGTGATCTGTGGTTTGCCGTCACCGACGTCGTGACGCAGATCGCCAAAGCGAAACGGGACCGGCTGCTGGCGGCAGCCTCGACGGAGTGAGCATGCGCACGCTTCTCACACTGTGTCTGCTTGCGGGGTTCCTCTGGCCGGCGCCGGCGGCCGCCGCCCAGACTCCAGAGGCCTCCAAGAGCCTGGCGCCGTGGGTGCCGACGCCGCCCGAGATCGTCGACAAACTGCTCGAGGCCGGCGAGGTCAAGGCCAACGAAGTGGTCTATGACCTGGGCGCCGGCGACGGCCGGGTGGTGATCGCGGCAGCGAAGAAGTTCAAGGCCAGGGCCGTCGGCGTCGAGATCTCGCCGAAGCTGGTCGAGACGGCGATGCAGCGGATCAAGGAGGAAGGGCTCGAGGACCGCGCCAAGATCATCCACGGTGACCTGCGCGAGGTCGACCTGAGCCCGGCCGACGTCGTCGTGCTCTACCTGCTGACCAGCTCCAACGAGCTGCTGCGCCCGAACCTGGAGAAGTCGCTGAAAGCGGGAGCGCGCGTCGTCTCGCACGATTTCGAGGTACGTGGCTGGAATCCGGTCCGCGTGGTGCTGGCGCAGGCGCACGGGCGCGTGCACAGCATCTACGTGTACAAGATGCCCGTCTCCAAGTAGCGCCCGGCATGTCGGAGCTCGCCACCGGGCCTCGGTTTGACGTCGTCGGCGTCGGCTTGAACGCCACCGACACGCTGATTCTGCTACCCCGCTTTCCCGCCTACGGCGGCAAGGTCCCGTTCCAGGAAGAGGTGATGAGCCCCGGCGGCCAGGTGGCCAGTGCGCTGGTGGCCTGCGCCCGCCTCGGCCTGCGCGTCAAGTATATCGGCTCGGTGGGCGATGACGAGCGCGGCCGCATCCAGATGGAGAGCCTGCTTGCTGCCGGCGTCAACGTCGACCACGTCCAGATCCGGCGCAACTGCCCCAACCAATCGGCCTACATCCTCGTCGACCGCTCGACGGGGGAGCGCACGGTGCTCTGGAAGCGGCCGGAGTGCCTGCGCATCGACCCGGACGAGATCGCCCCGGAGCAGATCACCTGCGGCCGCCTGCTCCACATCGACGGGCACGACACGCCGGCCGTGGCCCACGCCGCGGCGATCGCGCGCCGCGCCGGCATGCCCGTCACCGTGGACGTGGACACCATCTACCACGGCTTCGACCGCGTCCTGCCGAACGTCGATTACCTCGTCTCGAGTTCCGAATTCCCCGCCAGTTGGACCTCGGAAAGCGACCCGCTGCGCGCCCTCGAGCTGATCCAGAACGAGTACGGCATGCGCGTGGCGGCGATGACGCTCGGCGCGCACGGGGCGCTGGCGCGCACCTGCGGCCGCTATTACTACTCGCCGGGATTCGTCGTCGAATGCATCGACACGACCGGCGCCGGCGACGTCTTTCACGGAGCCTTCTGTTATGCTGTGCTCGAAGGCATGAGCATGGAGGAGACGCTGGAGTTCTCCAACGCCATGGCCGCGCTGAACTGCCGGGCCCTCGGCGCGCGCGGCGGCATCGCCACGCGCCGGGAAGCCCTCGAATTCGCTCGCCGCGCCGAGCGCCGGTCCCACCCGGATTTCGCGCGCTACCGCCGTCACGCCTGAGGCATGATACCGCTCCGGGATTCGCAGCCGAGCTACTCGACGCCTGTCGTCACGGCCGGCCTGATCGTGGCCAACGTCCTGGTCTTTCTCCATCAGGTTTCTCTCGACCATTTCTCGCTTGACCATTTCATCCGCACGTACGCCATCGTTCCGGCGCGGTTTGAATTCTCGACGCTATTCACCTCGATGTTCCTGCACGGCGGCTGGCTGCACTTGATCGGGAATATGTGGTTCCTGTGGATCTACGGCGACAACGTCGAGGACATTCTGGGCGGGCTGCGCTATCTGGTGTTTTACCTGCTCTGCGGCGTCGCCGCGGGTCTCGCCCACGTGCTTACCAATATCGGATCTCCGGTGCCCACCATCGGCGCCAGCGGCGCCGTCGCCGGCGTCATGGGCGCCTACCTGGTGAAGTTCCCCCACTCGCGCATCGTCACCCTGATCCCGATCTTCTTCCTGCTGACGACGGTCGAGCTTCCCGCCGTGCTGATCCTCATTTACTGGTTCCTGATTCAGATCTTTAGCGGCATGGCTGCCGTCGGCCAGATGGCCTCGGCCCAGGGCGGCGTCGCCTGGTTTGCCCACGTAGGGGGGTTCGTGGCGGGCATGGTGCTGATCTCGCTGATGAAAACGCAGGAACGCTACCGGCGGAGGCGTGACCTCAGATGGTGAGCCTCAAGGTGCGCAATCCGTACACCGATCCGCCTCCGGATCTCACCGTGGACGCGCTGGCGATTGCCGCCCACCCGGACGACATCGAGCAGACCTGCGGCGGCACGCTGCTGCGCATGGCGGAGATGGGCTACCGGACCGGGGCTGTCGACTTGACCGCCGGGGAGATGGGCACCCGCGGGAATGCCGGGACGCGGCTGAAGGAATCCGAGGCGGCGGCGCGGCTGCTCCGCCTGCGCTATCGCTCGAATCTGCGCCTGCCCGACGCGCGGATCGAAAACACGATCTCGGCCCGCATGACGCTGGCCGCCGAAATCCGCCTGCTCCGGCCGCGCGTGGTGATTCTACCCTACTGGCAGGCCCGCCACCCGGACCACTACCGCACCGCAGAGATCGGTTTTGAAGCTTCTTTCCTGGCAGGCTTGAAAAAGCTCGATGAAGCGACCGAGCCCCACCGGCCCTGGACGATCGTCTATTCGTCGCTCTACGCCAACGTGCCGCCTTCGTTCGTCGTCGATATCAGCGCCCAGTTCGAGCGCCGCATGGAGGCGCTGTTCTGCTACGAATCGCAGTACGGGACCGGCGACCCCTCCGGGCTGTTCCCGGCCCGCGAAGAGATCCGGGAGCGGCTGGCCGCTATCGCCCGTTTCTACGGCCAACTGATCGGCGTCCGCTACGGCGAGCCCTTCGTGATCAAGGAAACCTTGCGCGTGGACGACCTCGCCGCGCTCGGCGTCCGAACCTTCTGAGTCCTCAGCGGAACAGGGTTCTCCAGGTGGCGACCACCAGAGCGTGAGCGACCATCGCCGCCCGGACTCCCCCGCCCGCCAGATAGGCCCGGCCGTAGAAGATCCCCGCGACCGAAGCCAGGGCGGCGAACTCCCAGTTCGGGAACTGCCGGAAGCCGAGATGGGCGGCGCCAAAGGCCAGCGACGCCGCCACCAGCCCGAGCTTGATGCCCCACCAGCGCGAGAGCACCTGCTGGAGCATGCCGCGGAAGAAAAACTCCTCGGAGAGCGCCACCACCCAGAGCGCACCGAGAAAGGTGAGGGGGAACCGCCACCACCAGTCGGCGGCCGGTTCGAAGCGGGCGAAGCCGATCCCGACGGCGAGAGCCGCGCCAAGCGGCATGAAACCGATGAAATAGAGCAGGCCCACGCGCCAGGCGCGCGCATCCGGTACGAAGCCGAAACCTGTCCCCTCGAAGCGACGCAACTCGAGCGCGGCGAAGATCCCCAGCCGGATCCACATGAGCTGGCCGAGGACGGCAACCTCATCCAGCTCCGGCACGGGCGCAGCATAGAGGCGCGGAAAGAGCTTCGCCAGCACCGGCGCCGCCGTGACGGCCAGAAACCCCAGATCCGCAAACGGCCGGGCGGGCAGAAGCCGGTACCAGACCACCACGAGGGCGGCCAGAGACACCAGGGCGAACAGGGACCTCCATGAGAGCAGCCCTAATGGGAGGCAGTAGACAAGATACGGGACGGCCGCGCTCAGGGGCAACCAGAAGGGCAGCCCGCGCCGCTCGGCCACCCGCCGCCGCAGCGGTTCGAAGGCCAGGGCCGCGTAGAGCGAGAGCTCGACCAGCAGCGCGGCGCTCACCGGGAGCGCCACTGCCGCCGGGATCGCTCGCGTCGAGGAGTAGTAGTACGCGCCGCAGGCGCCGGTGATCCAGACAACCAGCAGCGTCAGCGGGTAGGCGCGCAACCGTTCATCTTAGCACCGGCGCCGCGCCGAGCCGCGCCACCAGGGCGGGCTGCCTCGGCCAGAGCCAGGCGGCCTCGGTCTCCTTCTTCTCGATCAGGTTGACCAGCAGCGGGCCCAGATCCTTGAAGACCTGCACCGGCAGCGAGCTCGTGAAGCGGTAGGATGCCGCCGCCTCGCCGGGGACGAAGGCCGTGACCGTGCCGAAGAAGCGGTCGCCGATGACGAAGACGAAAGTGGCCGTGCGGTTGACGACGCGGGAGGAGATCAGGCTGCCGCTGCGAGCGTAAGCCTCGTAGCGGTTGTCGCCAGTGCCGGTCTTGCCCCCCACAGGCACTACCTCGCCGCCGCTCAGCACGATCGAGCGCCAGGCGCGGCGCGCCGTGCCGGTCTCGACCACCCCGATCAGCTCCTGCCGGACCTGCCGGGCCACCGCGGGCGGCAGAACCTGCTCGCGCGCCTCGAGCTTCGGCGCGAGCACCGTCTCGAATGGAGTGTTCTCGGCGAATTGAAGCTGGCGAATGCGGATCGTCGGCCGGCGCACGCCGTCATTGACGATGATGCCGATCAGCTCAGCCAGCGCCGCCGGCGTGTCGCCCGAGCTGCCGATCGAGGTGGCGTAGGAAGGCACCAGGCGCGGGAAGGGGAAGCCGGTCCGCTTCCACATCTTGTGGACTTCCTTGAACGCCTCCCGCTCGAGCATAATGCGGATGGCGCGGTCCTGAGCGCGCTTGGCCTTGGCCCGGAACAGCCAGGCGTAACTTTCCTGGCGCACCTGCCGGCTGGCGGCGAGCACCTCCTTCAGAGACGCATCCGGGTGGCGCATCTTGTACTCGAGCAACCAGAGCTCCAGCGGATGCACGCCGGCCAGATACGCCCGGTCGGCAAGCGAGAACTTCTCCGGCGAATAGGCCTCGTACAGACCCTGAATGACCGAGTCCTTCAGGTTCGGATCCAGGAGGTTGCCGATCAGGAAGGCGGCAAAACCATTGACGCCTACATCGGGCCGCACCGAGCGGTAGATCACCGCCAGCCGCCGGGGCGTCTTGCTGCGCAGGCCGCTCACCAGCTTTTGCAGGGCCTCGTCGCCCTTGAGCCCCTCATATTTCCGGTAAAAGCCGGTCAGGAAGATGCTGCCCTCCCAGTCGGCGAACTGGGCCAGGATCTCCTTACGCGCCGGGTGCGCCGGATCGTCCAGAACCGCCGGCGTCACCTCGGGCAGGCGCATCAGGTGGTAGTAGACGAGATCGCGCATCAGGCGGATGAAGACCAGGTTCACCGAGCGGTGGAACGCCTCGCGCACCGTCAGGATGCGGCCGTTGTCGGCGGCATCGAAGTTCGAGAAGCGATGCGCGCCACCCCCGGTGAAAAAGGTCTCCGCCGGGCTGGCCGAGTACCGGCGGTTCATCGCCGCCTCGAGCATCGCCTCCAGGCTCTTGTCCTCGGCCGCGAGCAGGTATTCGCGGGCCCACTGGCTGAGCCGGTCCTCGCGCGCCAGCTCGAGCGAGGCCAGCTCCTCGCGGCTCATCGCCGAGAAGCGCTCGTGAAGCTCGGCCACCACCTGAAGGTAATGCACCAGGGTCCTGAGCTTCGCGGTAGAGCCCAGCTCGAGCTTCGTCTGGGCGTTGATGTCCAGCGGCTGGTCGTAGTTGTCGGCATGCACCCGCAGGACGTTCGCCTCCGGGGTCTGCTCATACAGCGTCACGCTGTAGATCACCCGAGAGGGATCCTCGCTCTCTCCGAGCAGGCGCGGCCCTCTCAAGCCGGCCGCCGTGGCGAATTCCGGGTCTTTGAGCCGCGCCAGAAAGGCCGCCACTTCCCGCTGAATGTCACCGTCCAGACTAGTGGCCACTTTGAGATCCAGCCGATCGAGGTCGTAGAGCGACCTCAGGCCCAACTGCTCCATCAGCTCCACGCGGACTAGGTTCGTGCCCTTCCGTTGAGAGAACGGAACCGGGTTGGCGAAATCGAACCGGTCGCGGAATTCGACGCGCGTGCGGCGCGCCTCGGCGGCCAGCCGGGCCGGCACCACCCCCTCACGGGCCAGCAGCTCCAGATACATGTCCACGCGGCGCTCGAGCGCCGAGCGGTTGGCCAACAGGAATTCGGACGGCTTCTTGACCGCTAGCAACAGACTCAGCACCTGCCGGTAGGCGCGGGCTGCCTGGGCCAGCTCCTCGGGATCCTCCAGGCCGTTCGAGGCCCTCCAGAGCAGGCGGTTGACTTGGTCGAAATCCGCCCCGAACCAGATCGCCAGCCCGTCGCCCAGGCCGTGGACCTCGCCATAGCCGGGCGCAGCCGTCAGCGGAATCGAATTGAGATAGTCGCGCACGATGCGCCGGCGCGCCTCCCTCGTGTCGCGCCCGCTCCGGTAGGCGCGCAGAGACGCCGACAGCATCTGCCGGCCTTTTTCGGCGACCGAACCCGTAACGCCGTCCGGCGAGTGATGCATCTTCTCGAGCTGCGTCGCCAGAGTGCTGCCCCCGGCGACCTCGCTCGCCAGGCCCAGCTTGCCGAGACCCAGCGTCAGGCCGGCGTAGGCGAGCCGGTCCCACTCGATCGCCGGATTCTTGAAAGGATACCGCTCGTCGAGGATCTCCCGGTTCTCAATGTAGAGCAGGGAGTTGACCACCAGGGGCGGGATCGCCTCGAAAGACGGGTAGATGCGCTCCGGCCAGCGCGTCGCGAACAGCTCGCGCCCGTCGCGATCGAGGATGGTGATTCCGGCCTGGGGTTTGCGGTAATAGATGGGATAGAGGCCAAAGTCCATCAGCCGGTTGAAGGTTTCGCTCGCCCGCGCCTGGGCCAGCACCTCATAGCCGTTGGCTTCGAGGCGCTGCGCAAAGTCCCCGACCTTGGAGTAACCGAGCCGAATGTCAAAAGGCCCGGAGCGGGGATGGCGCAGCTCCTCGTTGAAGCCTGGTTCTACGGAAAAGCTGATCTTGGCGGCAATCGTGGAGAAAATGAGCGATTGCAGGCGTGAGGTGCGCATTTCGGCGGCGGCCAGAATCACCAGACCCACCGCCAGCACCAGCAGGGCAAAGACCTTCCAGGTGCGCTTCCGGCGCAACGGAGGCGGCACGCGATGGACAAGCCTCTCCCCCCAGCCCCGGGTGCGTTCCCAGGTTCGCGCCAGATCAGAGACCGTGCGGGCCGGTTCCAGATCGATCAACATAAACGTCTGCCTTCAACTTGCAAGCCGATGAAGTTCCAAAGTGCCCTCGGCCGTCACAACCCTTGGGTGGGAAGCCGCCAGTGGGGTGGAAACTCCTCGATCGCCGCGCGGATACACCAACAGCGCCGCCATCTCTGCTATCGACCTCCCACCGCGATTCATTAGATTGGACGCTGAAAATTCTGCCAGGGTTGCCAAACCTTACCAGGGGGGAAACCGAGCGCTCAGGCTTCGGAAAGGGGCGGGCGAGGCGCCAGCCGCAGGCGGATCCGGCCGGCACGGCTGCCCTCCACCGCCAGCACCTCGGCGTGCACGCCGTCGAGGTCGACCTCATCGCCCACTTGCGGGAATCTGTTCAGCCGGGCCACCACGAGCCCGGAGAGGGTGTTGACGTGGGGCAGCCGCAAGTCCAGGCCGAGCTCCCGGTTGAGCCGCTCGAGCGGCAGCGAACCCCGGGCCAGGTAGACGCCCGGGGCCTGCTCGATGAGATCCGGCGCCTCGACATCGAATTCGTCGCGCAGCGCCCCGACCAGGTGCTCGAGCACATTCTCCAGCGTCACGATGCCGGAAACCGACCCATGCTCGTCCACCACCACCGCCATGTGCTGGCGGCTGTGCTGCATCTCGCGAAGCACCGCATCGAGACGCGCCGTTTCCGGAACATATCGCGCCGGGCGGAGGAACGGGCGCAGATCCGGGGCGGCTTCGGGCGCCAGACCAAGCAGGTCTTTGACGTGCAGAATGCCCAGCACGCGATCGAGCGACTGCTCGCAGACCGGGTAGCGGGTGTGGCGGGTCTCGCGAACCAGCGTGAGCCACCGCCGGGCCGTCCAGCTCACGTCAAGAAAGACCACCTCGCTGCGCGGCACCATCACCTGGCGGCACAGCACCTTATCGAGCCGGAACACGGCATCGAGCATCCGCAGCTCGGCCTCGGACAGTTCCCCGTGGCGCGCCCCGAGGTGGATCATCGCCAGGATCTCGTCCTCGGTCACCCCGGCGTGGGGACGCCCGGCGGCGAAAACGGCCGCCGGGCGTTGGCTGAGGCCAACCAGTGGCCGGAGCACCCGCTCGATAAAGGCGATCGGCCAGACCACGTGCGGCCACAGCCATTGCCAGTGCGTCGCACCGTAGGTCTTCGGCACGATCTCCGAGAAAGTCAGAATCGCGAAAGTGAGAAGGACGGTGAAGGCGGGAACCCACCGGGCGCCCAGCACCTGCACGGCGAGCATGCCGGCCAGGGTCGCCCCGGCCGTGTTGGCGATGGTGTTCAGAATCAGAATCGCCGCCGTGGGCGCCGAGACGTGCCGCTTCATGTCGAGAAACCGCTCCGCCGCCCGGCGGCGCTCTTCGCTCCGGGCGGCTGCCTCGAGCGCGGTGATCCGCGTGGAATAGAGCGTTGCCTCGAACAGCGAGCAGGCCGCCGAGATCAGCAGCGTCGCCGCGACCACCAGGATGAGAAACGTCATCTCGAATCCCTCGCGCCGCCCCGGGAGGGCTCCCGGGACGCCTATCCGGCGCGGCTGACCAGGGGCGTCCGGTAGATCTCCGCCGTCTCGGCGGAGGAAAAGTAGATGTGGCGCTGCCAGATGGTCATGCCGTGCGGCACCACCACCTTTCCATGGACCTCCGGGCCCTCGAAGGGCAACATGTGCTGCTTGATGACCCGGCCGCTCGCCGGATCCAGCTTGAAGAAGGCGCGGTAGTTGCTCTCGGCGCACCACAGCGCGCCGTCGGGATCCCAGCCGAGACCGTGCGGCCGGATTCCAGGGGCGGGAATCGACCGTACAACGGTGGCATCGCGCGACCGGAGCACGAAGATGGCCACCGCCGGAGGGACGGCCAGGTAAAGCTCGCCCGCTCTCCACTCCAGGCCGTGCCCGCCCGTCGGCACGGCGTTCGGGCTCGGCGCGCCCCACTTGACCACACCGGACCCCGGGCTGTCGTAGGAGCCGAGCAAAGCGCCGGTTTCGGCGTCGAGCTTGATCAGCTTGCGGTTGTACGTGGAGGCGATCCACAGCGCCGTGCCTTCCACGGTGATGCCGCTCGGGCGGTCAGCGCCTGTGGCCAGCTCGCGGATCACCTTGCCCGTCTCGATCTCCACCAAAGCGGCCCGGCCGGTTTGCTGGTCGACGATCCACAAGCCGTCCTTGGTAGCCTGCAAACCGTTGGGGTGCGGGCCGGGGCTGGCGTATAACCGCTCGACGCGGTCGGCGACCGTAGTGGGGAAACTGGCCCGGGCCGCCAGCGGCCAGGCCAGCACCGGCAAGCCGGCCAGCTTCAGCCACTCTCTGCGGTCCAGCATGCGCTTATCTTACCCTGCGGAGCCTTCTTCGACCGGCACCACCTCGGGCTCCAGTCCCGCTTTGGCCAGGATCCAGTACACCAGGAAGCCGGCGATCAAACTGTAGACCGCCGCCGGCTGCACGGCATTCTTCGCCTCTTCGGAAAGCGGTAGGAACGGCAGGATGCCCACGACGAAGCCCACGGCCCAGGCGCCGTAGCCGGCCCAGTTGATGCCCCGGCGCGGGCCGGCCCACTTTCTGCCCGCCAGCAGGTAATCGGCCGCCATGGCGCCGCAGATCGGGCCGAAGGAGGCGCCGACGATCGAAAAGAAGCCGATGAGGTTCTCCGCCACGCCGGTGATGGCGAGCGCGATGGCCACCGTCACGGCCACCATCGTCGAGGCCATGCGCGACACCGAGGGAATCATAGTCGAGAAGCTGTTCCCCGCGATGAAGGCGCAGAAGCAGGCCGATGGAATCGAGGCAAGCGCAAACAGCAGGAACATCGAGGAGGCCAGGAACCCGCCGAGACTGGCCAGCACGGCGTCATAGGTGTAGCTTGGAAAGCCCGGGTTCATGCCGTGCGCCCCTGCCACGGACAGAAGAGGCAGGCCGCCGGCATAGACGATCGCCGCCGCGATGCCCACCAGCCCGCCCAGGCGTACGTCGCGCGCGTCGCGGCTGTTCATGCCGAAATCGGCGCCGGCCGCTCCTGCGGTGGCGAAAAAGCCAATGACGATTTGCAGGATCAGGGCGAAGGCGAGGGCCGGCTCGGCGCGCGGCGGCGTGTAGGCGGCGATGCCGCCGGCGGTCTTGGCGAAGACAATGAGGATCATCACGAAAGGCACGATGCTCAGCCAGGTCGCCATGCGCGCCACATAGCCGATGCCTTTGACGCCGACGTAGGCCATGACATAGCCCCAGAGCACGGCCGCGAGAGCGAAGCCGGCCGTCATCGGCGCCGCCTCCCGGCCCAGGCCGCTGAGGATGAATCGGGCGGCGATGAAGGTGCTGACGCTGAACCACCCCACCTGAAGCAGGCCCATCAGCAGCCCCGGCATCACGTACCCGCCTTGCGTGCCGAAGGTCGAGCTGCCGACGACGTACAGCGGGTAGCCGGTTTTCATGCCGAGCGTGGCCGGGACCCAGTAATAGAGCGCAAAGCTCGCCAGCGCCGCCACGACCAGTCCCGCCAGGCAGACCCACGGGCCGCCGCGCTCGAGCGTGCCCTGCGCGATCGCTTGGTAGAAGGCCACCCAGAGAAAGATGCCGGCGTAGCTGGGGGCGGTGTTCTTGTACCACGGGGCGCGGTTCTCCGCCGGATTGCGCCGCGCTTTGCGGATATAGTCCGGAAGCATTCGGTCACCTCCTTGGCTTTTCCTCATCCAGTCGCCTGGCTCGCCTCAGCCGCCCGGCGCGTCGATCTTGCCCGTGCCGGCCATGTCTTCGACCTTCGTCCCATGGCAGTCGATGCGCGGCGGGATGGCACGGCGGGCGCTCATCTGGCCTTCGTGCGCGCCAAGGCTGGCATCCGGGGAGCGCCCCGGCACCTGCGCGTGCGACGTCGCCTGCGCCGCCTCGCGCATCAGCTCCCCCAGCAGCCTCTCCAGCCGCTCCGCGAGGGGCTCCAGGTCCGGCCGGTCCAGATAGGCGCAGAACTGGCGAGGCGGCAGCGCCTCGAGCGTCACACCCTCGGGCTGGCGGACGGCGGCGATGCGGCACGGCAGCAGCGCCGCAAAGCGGATATCCGCGGCCAGCAACGCCGCGTAGAGTTCCGTATGGCAGAGCGTGAAGCTTAGCGCCTCCTGGGTGCGCCGGGCCTCCTCGCCGAGCAAAATCCCCAAGGGCGTCACGGAAAGCAGGTGCGCCCCGTGGCGCTGCGCCGCGCGCGCCAGGGCGCCTTCGATCTCTTCCAACCGGCTCGTCGACTCGACTCGGATCATCGCCTCAACCCCCGAAGCAATCATATAGCAGGGCCGCCCGCCGCGCCAGGGGTCCCCTGCCGGAGGGCGGCTGATCAGTCGATCAAACCCTTTCGGAGAGCGAACCGCACCAGCTCGCCGATGCTGTGGAGGTTGAGTTTCTCCATGATGCGGCCGCGGTGGGCGTCGACGGTGTAGACGCTAAGGTTCAACGTGGCGGCGATCTCCTTGTTGGTTTTGCCTTCGGCGAGCATCTGAAGGATTTCGCGCTCGCGGCTGGTGAGAAGGTCGACCGGGTCGACCACTTGCTTGCGATAGTCCGAGAGCACCGCCTCGGAAACCGACGGGCTGAGGTAGGCTTCCCCGCGCGCCACCGCTCTCACCGCGGCCACCAGATCGCGGTCGAAGGCATCCTTGAGCAGGTAGCCTCGCGCGCCAGCCCGGAGGATTTCGCGCACGTAGACGGAGTCCTTGTGCATGCTGAGCGCCAGTACGCGGCTGCGGGGCAAAGCCTCGACAAGGCGGCGCGTCGCTTCGATGCCGTTGAGGCCGGGCATGGCGACGTCCATGACGACGACGTCAGGTTGAAGTTGCTCGGCCAACTCGATGGCGGCCCTGCCGTCGGCCGCTTCGCCGACGACCTCCATGTCCTCCTCCGCCGCCAGGATCATCTGGAAGCCGCGGCGGACCAGCGCATGATCATCCACGAGCAGGACCCGAATCTTCTTCGACATGACTCACCCTGCGGGCCGGCACGCGCGCCCGGACCGTTACGCCTTGTCCCGAACGGGAGCTGACGTTCAGCTCGCCGCCGGCGCTGCGGGCCCTGGCGCGCATGCCGATCATCCCCATCCCCTTGCGTTCCTCGAGGGCCCCCGCGGAAAGACCCACGCCGTCGTCCGCGATGGAGAGTTCGATCCAGCCGCTGCGCCCTGCCTCCAGCGAGATCTCCACCCGCCTGGCGCGGGCGTGGCGCGCAACGTTCGTTAGGGCCTCCTGGGCGATCCGGAACAGATGGGTTTCCGTTTCATCCGACAGCCGGCCCGTGAAGTTCGATCGGTAGTCGACCGCGATACCCGTGCGCTGCGTGAATTTCTCGGCGAGCCAGCGAAGGCTGGCGTCCAGGCCGAAGTCGTCCAAAATGGTCGGGCGCAACAGGTGGGACAACTCCCGAACGCTGCGGATGGCGCCGTCGACGAGTTCGAGACAGTCCTGGAGCCGGCCGTCGCTCGCCCCGGGGCGCGCCAGCGCCATGAGGCCCGCCTTCAGAGCCGTCAGAGCCTGGCCGAGCTCGTCGTGCAGCTCGTGCGAGAAGCGCCGCGCGACGCTTTCCTGATTTTCGAGCAGGTACCAGGAGACACGACTGAGCTCGCTCGTCTGCCACTGCATCGTCTGAATCAGCCGGCCGGTGAGCTTGACCGTGGCGATGCCGACAAACAGAGCCGAGAGCAGGCACGCGCCGAGCAGTCCGAGCGACCGGGCGAGCAATTGCCGCGACTGTGCGGTGATGGTTTGCTGCGCGGCCTGTGATCTCTTGTAGCCGGAATCGACCAGCCCGACGATGGCCTCGGTGGCCTCCAGGTGGTGTTCGAACAGGTCCCGCGACAGCAGCATGGGAGCGCGCTTTCGCGTCAGCAGGCGCCGCGCCTCGGCGGTGAATCTCTCCATGGCCTGTTTCAACCTGCGGCCTAATTCCGCCTCCTCGGTCTCGCGCGTGCGCGCGACGATTCCCTCCACGGTCTGCTCGGATTCCTCCAACTGCTCGAGGATCCGTGTCCGGTCCACCTGCTTCGGCGGCCGCGCCATGCCCGAGAAAATGGTGCTTAGCGCCTCCTGCTGGCTCTGAATCTCTTCGATGAGTTGCGCCGTCTCCCGCTGCTCCTCCACCAGGGTCATGGCGTTCTGCTGGATCGAGCGGATTCCCCGGATTCCAAAGAAGCCGGCGAAGGCAAGCAGGATGAAGACCAGGCCAAAACCGGCGAACAGGACGCGAAGGATGGTGCTGGAGCTGATCTGCCGGGACAGCGGGCGCATTTCAGTCCAACAACGAGCAGAATCGTTCTGGTCCCAGTGTACGGCAGCCCGGTCGGGAGGGATCGCCGTAGCCCGATTTGGCATGCCCGTTTAGCCCGCGTGGGCTATAGCCCCGCAGCGGCCCGTCGGCCCACCATGGAACTGAACCGTGGCTCGCCACGGTGAACCCAAACTCGAGGAGGTAAACCGTGAAGAAGCTGTTCTCGCTGCTCACCCTGTTTGCGTTCCTGGGCGTTGGCGCCGTTTCCACCCTGAGCGCCGCGAGCACGCAGGCCCAGACGACGCAGACGCAGCAGGAGAAGAAGAAAGAGGAGAAGAAGGAACAGAAGAAGGAGCACAAGAAAGAAGAGAAGAAGAAGTAACCAGCCCGCCTATCGTTCTTCCTTCTCCGGCTCGAGGGGCGCGGGGTGCGCAGGAAGGCGGCTGCCATCCTGCCCCCTCAGGTGGGCCGCCGAACGTAGAAATCGATTCGCAGCAAGGGGGCCTGCCTCAGCCGTGCGGCAAGCGTGCGGTAGGCGAGGCGGGGGGCGGCGGAACGAAGTTCCCTCAGGTCCTGCGTCGTGAGCTCCAGACGGTAGCAATCGGCCTTTTCCTTGTAAGAATATTCGACGTAGCGAACCGGTCCCGCGCGGGCGACGGCCATGAGTGCATCCCAGAAGGCTGTCCGGCGCAGGAACCGCCGTCTGGCGCCGACCGCGTAAGGAATCGTGAAGCGGCGGCCGCTCACCTCCTCGAAGACGGCGGCCACGCATCGCTCGGCGGCGAACGGACGCGCCGGCTCGGGATCGGGAAAGCGGGCCAACAGCGCCTCGGTCTCCTCCGGTGTGACTTCCCAACCCTCCCACCGATAGCGCGTTGCTGAGCTCAGGATCGTTCCCGCGCGAAGAATGCGCCCCAGGCGCTCCCGGTCCTTGCCGGCGGCCTCCACGATGATGTCGATGAGTTCGGCGAGTCGGAGTTCCTGCGCCACCACGGGCGCCAGCGTGATGGCGCCGGCGTCCTCCGGACTGAGTTTGACGCGGACGAACTCCGGGAGCGCCATGGCCTCAACCTCGCCGCCCGCTTCCGATCATGCCGCGCGCGCCGCCTCCTCCGCAATGAGGTCGCCGAGCTCGGAGGTCGAAAGCCGCCCTCCCAGGTCCGGCGTGCGGTGAGCGGGGTCGCGGAAGCAGCGCTCGACGGAATCGTAGATGATGCGCGCCCCGCGCACCGTCTCCGGCTGCGCCAGCCATTCGAGCATCATGGCGACCGAAAGCAGCATCGCCGTGGGGTTTGCCTTGCCTTGCCCGGCGATGTCGGGGGCCGAACCGTGCGCCGGTTGAAAGACGGCGTGACGGTCGCCGATGTCGCCCGAAGGGGCCATCCCCATGCCGCCCACTAGCGCCGCCGCTAGGTCCGAGAGGATGTCGCCGAAGATGTTCTCGGTGACGATCACATCGAAACTGTGCGGTCGCTGAACCAGGTACAGGCTCGCGGCGTCGACGTAGATGCGTTCGGTTTCGACATCGGGGAACTCGCGCGCCACTTCATCGAAGACTTTGCGAAAGAAGGCCATCGACGGCAAGACGTTGGCCTTGTCCACCAGCGCCAGCCGGCGCCGGCGCGTTCTCGCCAGGCGGAAGGCGTAGCGAAAGAGCCGCTCGGAGGCCGCGCGGCTGATGCGCATCGTGTCGGTGACCTCGGCGGCGTCCGGCGCGAAGCTCCCTTTGCGTGACCAGAACAGGCCTTCGGTGCTCTCGCGCACGATGACAAAGTCGATCTGGCCCGCCTCGTATCTTTTGAGCGGCGTATCGTGGGCGTGGTAGAGCCGCACGGGACGGTGACCGGCGTACAGATCGAGCTGCTCGCGCAAGTCGAGCTGGGGTGCGATCTCAGTGCCCGAGGGCCATCGGACAGCGGGCAACCCCATCGCGCCGAGCAGGATCGCATCAAACTGGCGGAGGCGTTCGAGCGTGGCGGCAGGCAGCGGATCCCCGCTGCGCAGGTACTCGCCGGCGCCGACGGAGAACTCTTCGAGCTCGAAGCGTACCCCGTCGAGCCGCGGCTCGACCACGCGTAGCAGCTTGACGGCCTCCTTCATCACCTCCGGGCCGATCCCGTCGCCGGGCAGCAGGGCGATCCGAAACGTCTTGTCCATGTCGCGGGCCTCCATAATAGAATGGCAGGACAGTGAGTCCCCTCGAAATGGTCCGGGCCGAGTTGCTCCGCTATGAACACCCACTCGTGGAGTTCGCGGCCGAGGAGACCCACGCCGGTGTGGAGCTTGTGATCCGACTCAAGGATGGCCGTCCTGACGTACACGCCTGGCGGGGAGTGGTGCATCCGCGCGACATCGCTCACCCGCAATTCGCCTGGAGCTTCCAGCGCTTCCTCTACGACTGCCTGCACGACTACATGGTGGAGCTGTTCACCCGCACGCCTGAGATGCGCACGTCATGACCAGAGCCGGCGCGCTGCTCGCCGCCGAGATCGAGCGCAGCGGTCCGATCCCCTTTCGCCGTTTCATGGAAGTGGCCCTCTACCATCCCGCATGCGGCTACTACGCCCGTGGCCGCGACGTCTTCGGCAAGCACGGCGACTACTACACCGCCGAGCAGATCCAGCCTGTCTACGGCATCCTGATCGACTCGCTGGCGGAGATGCTCGCCGAGGACTCCGGCCTGGGGGACCGCTTTCAGGTGGTCGAACTGGGCGCCGGGCGGGCCGAGATGGCGCCCTACCTGGCGCGGTGGCATTACTTGCCCGTCGAGGTGGGCGATGCAATGCCCGGCGCAATTCGCGGCCTCATTTTCGCCAACGAGTTCTTCGACGCGCTTCCGGTGGACGTCGCGGTGAGGCGCGGCACGCGGTTTCACCAGGTGCAGGTGGGACTGCATGCCGGAGGCTTCGTGTGGGTGGAAGGACCGCCGGTGCCGCCCGAGCAGGATGAGTACTTGCGCCGGTATGCCGGCGCCGCTGAGGAGGGCGCTCGTGTGGAGGTTGCCCTGGAGGCGCTTCGCTGGGTAGAGCGGATCGCCCGGTCGCTGGCCGAGGGCTGGCTGCTGGTGGTCGACTACGGCTATACGGCCCGGGAGCTGGTTCGCTTTCCCGAGGGCACGCTGATGAGCTACCGCCGCCACCGCGCGTACGAGGATGTCCTGGCCGAACCGGGCGAGCGCGACATCACCGCCCATGTTCCGTTCTCCGCCCTCGAGGACCACGCGCGCCGGTTCGGGTTGGAACCGTTGCGCCTGGAGTCGCTGGCGAGTCTGGTGTTGCGCATCGGTGAGCGGGACCGGTTCGCCCGCGTGCTCGAAGCGCCCACGGAAGCCGAGGCCCTCCGGCGGCGCTTCGAGCTCAAGTCACTGCTGTTCGGCATGGGTGAAAGCTTCCGCACGCTCTTGGCCGAGAAGCGAGGCTGAGAGGATACAAAAAAACGGCCCCGAAACCGGGGCCGTCTTCCATTGCCCATACCGGCGGCGAAGGCCGGTGGTGTCCGCGCTGCTACTTCTTCTTGGCAGTCTTCTTGGCGGTCGCCTTCTTGGCCGTCTTCTTCGCCGCTTTCTTGGTTGCGTACTTCATCGACTGATTCTCCCTAGACATCAAAATTGCGATCCGAAGATCGCGGTGTGATTCATATATAAGGTTGTTTGCGAAGAAAGTCAAGAGAAAAATGCAGCGAGGAGCGCCGGGAAGGGCAAATTTCCGGGGGGCGGAGGGGCGGGAACGTTTCCGGGTAGAATTGTTCTAGTGGTTTGGGCGCGCCTCACCCCGCCAGACAGCCCGGCGCGCACGCGCCGCAGCCTTCTCGCCGGCCTCGTCGCGACGCTCGCCGCCGCGGCGGTCGCCTGCCGGAGGAAGAGGCGCCTCCCCGCTCCCGTCGCGCCACGACCCGGCGAGGTCGAGGTCGGCATCGCCAGCTGGTACGGCCACCCCTATCACGGCCGGCGCGCCGCCTCCGGCGAGATCTACGACATGGAGCAGCTCACGGCGGCGCATCGCACGCTCGCCTTCGGTACGCTCGTGCGGGTGAGGAATCTCAGCAACGGAAAGGCAGTCGAGGTGCGCATCAACGACCGCGGCCCCTTCATCGACGGGCGCATCATCGATCTGTCGCGTGCCGCGGCACGCGCCATCGACCTGATCCGGCCCGGGACGGCGCCCGTGCGCCTGGAGGTGCTCGAGCAACCGCCCGGCCCGGCGCTCTACGCCGTGCAGGTGGGCGCATTCCGGGAGCGCGAGAATGCCGAGCGCCTGCGCCGGCGTCTCGCGCGGCGACACCCGGAGATTCAAATCGTGCGGCGCGACGCGAACCCGCCACTGTGGCGCGTGCTGGTCGGCCGCGAAGGGGATCCGGGCCGCGCCGCCGCCCTAGCCGAGACGCTCCGCCGCGAGCTTGGCCAGGCCTTCATCGTCCGCCTGGACTTTCCGGCCCAATAGAGACCCGCGATTTTCTCTTCCTTCAGCGCACTATCCTTATGCCGGCCCGGGAGCGTCCGGCGACGAGGAGAGTTCCGTGTGAAGATCGCCAGGGAGGCCCCACAGCCGCCCCAGATCATCGGTCGCACACCCGCCGTCCGCCGCCTCCTTCAACTCATCGAGCGTGCCGCGCGGGGGCGCTGGCCGGTGCTGCTGCAAGGGGAGACGGGAACCGGCAAGGAGCTGGTGGCGCGCGCCATCCACCGCGGCGGGCCGGGCGGCCCTTTCGTGACCATCGACTGCTCGGCGCTGGTCGGTCCTCTGCTTGAAAGCGAGCTGTTCGGGCACGTGCGCGGCGCCTTCACCGGCGCCACCTCGGCCAAGACCGGTCTGATCGAGCTGGCCGACGGGGGCACGGCCTTCCTCGACGAGATCGGCGAGCTGCCGCTCGACTTGCAGGCCAAGCTGCTGCGCGTCCTGCAAGAGAAAGAGTTCCGGCCGGTCGGCTCGCTCTTTCCCAAGCGCTCGGAATTCCGGGTCATCGCCGCCACCAACCGCGATCTGGCGCGCGAGGTCGAACGGGGCAACTTCCGCCGCGATCTCTTCTACCGCCTGAGCGTCCTGTCGATTCGCCTAGCCCCGCTGCGCGAGCGGGTGGAGGACATCCCGCTGCTGGCCGAGCATTTCCTGGCGCGCTACGGCTCCGGGCACCGCCTCACTTCCGAGGTGCTCGACGTGCTCGTCCGCTACCACTGGCCCGGCAACGTGCGCGAACTGGAAAACTGCATCCAGCACATGGTGGCAGTCAATAGCGGGCCGCTGCTGCACCTGACCGATCTGCCCTCGGCGATCCGCAACTTCCTCCACGCCAGCCAGAGCGCCTGCGTGGCGATGGCCGCGGCGGTCGGCGGGGCGCCGGCTGCCGTCGGCTCGACGGGCGAGCCGGAGGCCGGCGTACTTCCGCTCACGGAACTGGAGAAGCGCGCCATCCTGCGCGCACTCGAATTCACCCGGGGAGACCGCGGCATGGCCGCGAGCCTCCTCGGCATCGGACGCACCACGCTCTACCGCAAGCTGCGCGAGTACCGGCTGCTCGAGTGAGCCCACAGCCGGCGAGCGCGCCCGGAGGAATTCGCTATACTGCTCAAACAAGGGCTGCCTCCATGCGCCCCCTCCGCCTCGGCGACGACATTGACGACTACTGCGCCAAGTGCAAGCGCATCACCAATCACTCGATCGTCTCCTTCCTCGAGCATGAGCCGGCCAAGGTCCGCTGCCGCACCTGCTACAGCGAACATGCCTACCTGCACGAGACGCGGCCGCCGACCAAGAAGGTCCGCCGCAAATAGAACTCCGCCGGCCCCGACGGCCTCCGAGCGATGACCGGTTCGAGCCGAGCGGCACGGGATCTGGCGGTGCGAATCAGCGCGCGGCTCCGCGAGGCCGGCTACCGCGCCTATCTGGTCGGCGGCTGTGTCCGGGATCTGCTGCTCGGCAGGGAGCCGAAGGACTACGACGTCGCCACGGACGCCCGGCCGGAGCGGCTGCTGGAACTCTTTCCCGGCGCCGAGCAGGTGGGGGCGCACTTCGGCGTCATTCGGGTGCGGGAGGACGCGGCGGAGGTGGAAGTGGCCACCTTCCGCAGCGACCGCTTCTACCGCGACGGCCGGCATCCGGAACGCGTCGACTTCGAAACCGACCCCCGGCAGGATGTGCTCCGCCGCGATTTCACCATCAATGCGCTGCTGCTCGAGCCGGAAAGCAACCAGGTGCTCGACTTCGTCGGCGGCCGCGACGATCTCGATCGGCGCCTCATCCGCTCGGTCGGCGATCCTGAGCAGCGCTTTGCGGAAGATCACCTGCGCATGCTGCGGGCCGTCCGGTTCGCCGCGCGCCTCGAGTTCGACATCGAGCGGGACACCTTCGAGGCGATCCGTCGCTTGGCGCCGCTCATCCGGCGCGTCTCGGCCGAACGCATTCGCGATGAGATCCTCCGCATCCTGACCGAGGGCGGCGCCCGCTACGGCTTCGAGCTGCTCGATCGAAGCGGTCTGCTCGGCGAGATTCTGCCGGAAGTCGCCGCGATGAAGGGCGTCGAGCAGCCGCCCGAGTTCCACCCGGAGGGCGACGTCTGGACGCACACCCTGCTGATGCTCGAGGCGATGCGGGAGCCGACGCCCACGCTCGCTTTCGGCGTCCTGTTGCACGACGTCGGCAAGCCCGCGACCTACTCGCCTGCGGCGGCAGGCGACCGTATCCGCTTCAACGACCACGCCCAGGTCGGCGCCCGCATGGCGGCGGAGATTCTGGAGCGGTTGCGCTGCTCGAGGGAGATGATCCGCCAGGTGGCGGCGCTAGTAGCCAATCACCTGCGCTTCATCGAAGTCCGCCGGATGCGCGAGTCCACGCTCAAGCGCTTCCTCCGGCTGGAGCGCTTCGAAGAGCATCTGGAGCTCCACCGTCTGGATTGCCTGGCAAGCCACGGCGATCTGAGCCATTACGAGTTCGTCAAGGAGAAGCTCGCGGCTTTGCCCGCGGAAACGCTCAGACCCCCCCGCCTCATCACCGGGCATGACCTGATCCGCGAGGGCTACCGCCCCGGACCGGCCTTCGCCCGGATGCTCGAGGAGGTGGAAACCGCCCAGCTCGAATCGCGGATCCAGACGCGCGAAGATGCCTTGACGCTGGTGCGTTCGCTCTTTGCCCCGCCGGACGGAAGCCTCAGGTCGGCCGGTACGTGAAGACCATGTAGAGCACGAGGGCGATGATCAGGAAGATGGAGGCGGCGGCAACAAACTCCAGAGCGATCACCCGCTTTTCGTCCGGATCCCGCTGGTCGCGCTGACTCACTTCCAGCACCGAACTCTCCCTCCCTCTGGCTCCAACTTAAACCCGGTCTCCCCCGGTGTCAAGCGCCCCCGCGGCATCCCTGATATAACTCTTGTGGAGGTTCAGGTATCGACGTGCATCCCGAGGAAGTCTATGCCCAGCGGCTGGAGCGCTACGTCACCGCCATGCGCAACGGCACGCCGGATCGTGTTCCCATCCGCCCCTTCGTCGCCGAATTCACCGCCAAGTACGCCGGCTACACCTGCCAGGAGGTCACGCACGACTACCAGAAGGCCTTCGACGCGGTGCTCAAGTGCTGCGCCGATTTCGACTGGGACGCCGTCGTCCCCAACATGGTCTATGTCTGGACCGGCCTGACCCAGGCGGCCGGCCTGCGCTACTACGGCGTGCCCGGCATCGACGTCGAGCCGGACAACTGTTTTCAGTACTGCGAGCCGCCGCCCGAGCGCGCCTTCATGCGGCGCGAGGAGTACGACGAGTTCATCGATGATCCGGTGCGGTTTCTGTACGAAGTTTGGCTGCCGCGGGTGTCCACCGAGCTTGCGGCGCGCGGCGAGCCGGTGACCTACCGGCACAACCTCGCGCTGGTGAAAAGCGCCATGGCCATGCTGGACTACTTTACGGCCTTCGGCCCGCAGATCGAGCGCCTGCGGCGCCAGACGGGCACGGTCTCGGCGATCGCCGGCATGCTGAAGGCGCCGCTCGACGTGCTGGCCGACAAGTTTCGCGGCTACATCGGCCTGGCCTTCGATCTCAAGGAATGCCCGGAGAAGGTTCAGGCGGCCTGCCGCGCCCTGATGCCGCATCTGGCGCACATCGCCCTCTCCGGCCTCGACCCGGAGCACAAGCTGCCCATCCCCATCTGGATGCACCGCGGCTGCGTGCCGTTCATCTCGCATGAGGATTTCAACACCATCTATTGGCCGACGCTCAAGCCGATCGTCGAGGCGATCTGGGCGCGGGGCAACCAGGTGCTCTTCTACGCCGAGGGGATCTGGGACGCTCACCTGGCGAGTTTTGCCGAACTGCCGGCCGGCAGCATCATCTTCCATATCGACCGCGGGGATGTCGAGCGGGTCCACCAGGCTCTCGGTCACAAGTTCTGCCTGAGCGGCGGCATCCCGAACGCGCTGCTCGCCTACGGCACGCCGGACCAGGTGCGGCAGGCCTGCAAGCGGGTGATCGACATCGCCGGCGCCGACGGCGGCTACATCATGGACGCCGGCGCCATCATCCAGAACGACGCGCAGGTGGAGAACATCCGGGCGATGACGGAGTTCACGCGCGACTACGGCGTCTATGGCAGCGCCGCCGGCCGCAAGCGGCCCGTCGAGCCCCCTGCGGGCCCTCCGCCGCCTCTCGAGTTGCCTCAGGCGAAGATGCCGCCGGGCGTCTGCCTGCCCTGGGAGGTCAAGCGCGCCGAACTGGCGGCAGTGACCGGTGACGAGGAACTGGCCCGGCGCGTCTGGGACCAGATCGAGGGCCTAGCCTACCTCTACATCTGGCACATGGTGTTGAGCTTTTAAGCTCCGGCAACGGCGCGCTTGAAATCGGCTCCGATCCCTGGTACGATTCGAGCAGCCAAGCCCGTCTCATCGGCGGCATGACGTGGCAACGGGGATGCCGCCGCGGGCAGGTTAAGAAACAGGATTGTGAGGTAAAACCTATGAACCATTGGCGGAGCATGCTTCTCGGATTGCTCTGCGCGGGGTTTCTCGTGGGACAGACCGAGCGCGGCATCGTGACCGGGACGGTCACCGACGCCTCCGGCGCCGTTGTGCCGGCGGCGCGCGTCACGGTGACGAATGTCGCGACCGGCGCCTCCTTCTCCACAGAGACCACCGCTACGGGCAACTTCACGGTTCCCTCGCTTCCGCCCGGAACCTACACCGTGCGGATCGAGGCCCAGGGATTCAAGGCGTACGAGCAGAGGGGCGTGGTTGTCGCCGCCGGCGGCACCGTGCCCATCACGGCGACGCTCGAGGTGGGCGCGGTCACTGAGTCGATTTCGGTGACCAGCACCCTGGCTCAGATTCAGACCGAGACGGCCAAGGTGACTACGCAGGTCTCCACCAAGATGGTGGATGAGCTGCCCCTGGTGGTGGGCGGAGCGATGCGCGGAGCCTTCGATTTGGCGATCATCGCCCCGGAGGCCTCCAAACCGGCCATCGACAGCGACAAAGCCTTCAACGTGGGCGGCGGCCAGGCAGGCGCCTACGGCGCCACGCTCGACGGCGTGTCGATCCTCACCGGGCGCTTCAACTCGGTGGAGTGGGCCAACGTCAACACGCCCTCGGTGGACGCCATTACCGAGTTTGCGGTCGAGACCAACGGTTTCAAGGCCGAATACGGCCGCGCCCAGGGCGGCCTGATCACGTTCGCTTCCAAGTCGGGCACCAATGAGCTGCACGGGACCGTGTATGAGTTCCTTCGCAACGACGCGCTCGATGCGCGGCGTTTCTTCGAGGCCCGCAAAGGCGTCTACAAGCAGCACGACTTCGGCTACAGCCTGGGCGGCCCGGTCTATCTGCCCAAGCTCTATGACGGGCGCAACCGCAGCTTCTTCTTCACCACGGGCGAATGGTTCCGCAATCGGGTGGGCGCCTCGAGCGGCCGATTCAGCGTACCTACGCCGGAGATGTATCAAGGAGACTTTCGTAACTGGGTGGACGGGACCGGCAAGTTCGTGCCGGTTTACGATCCTGCCACCACGCGGCCGAACCCCGCCGGCGGCGGCTTCATCCGGGATCCGTTTCCGGGCAACATGATTCCGCAGGCGCGCTTCAGCCGGCTCGCGTCCAATTACATCAAGCTCGTGGGCAATCTGGCCTACCCCAACAACAACGCGGCCCCGGGAACCAGCGACTACGTGCGGAACAACTACATCAACAACACCGGCACGGCCCTCGACCCGTGGACGAAGTACTCCGTCAAGGGCGACCATAACTTTTCCGACCACACCAAGGTCAGCTTCCTGTACAACTACGGCCTGCACGAGCGCGTTCCGGGTCCGGACGGCTTCCCCGGACTGCCCGGCATCCTCAACACCAATCGCATTGACCGCCAGCGCAGCGACGTCTATCGCGGCACTTTCACCAAGGTGATCAGCCCGACGCTGGTCTTCTACGCATATGGCGGAGTCAATTTCTGGAAGGAGCGCCATGACGCGCTGACGCTCGACGGCAACTGGTCGCAGAAAGGCATCTGCCTGGAGGGCGCCTGGGACTGCAACCGGAACCTGCTGATCGTCACCTACTCCGACTACAGCACCTGGGTGGCCAATGCCTATGACGGCTCAGAGAACTTCGTCTTCAGCTACGGCAACGACCTGACCTGGATCCGCGGCCGGCA
Organism: uncultured Bryobacteraceae bacterium; assembly: GCA_938003835.1. Taxonomy (GTDB): domain Bacteria; phylum Acidobacteriota; class Terriglobia; order Bryobacterales; family Bryobacteraceae; genus CALKXJ01. The sequence continues at coordinate 179,001 of CALKXJ010000016.1, forward strand.
CACCATCAAGATGGGCTACCTCTGGGAGCGGATTCACTATAACGGCTTTGGCCAGCAGACCATCGGCGGCATGGTGGGAGCCAACCGGCTGAGCACGAGCGTGCCGGGCAACAACAACCTGAGCACGGGCGGCGGCAACAGCTTCGCCGCTTTTCTGCTGGGACACGCTTATTCCGGCGGCACGGAGAACGACCGGTTCGTCGGCCAGCAATGGCGCAGCCACGCCTGGTACATCCAGGATGACTGGAAGGTCACGCCGCGGCTGACGATGAACCTCGGCGTGCGCTACGAGTTCACCTTGCCTCCGCTCGAGCAGAAAGATAAATGGAGCGATTTCACGCCAACCAAGCCCAATCCGCGCGCCGACAATCTTCCGGGCGCGCTGCGCTTTGCCGGCTTCGGTCCGGGCCGGGAGAACTCGCGGACGCTGGTTCCAGGCTGGTGGGGCGGCATCGGGCCGCGGCTGGGCCTGGCCTATCAGCTCGATTCCAAGACGGTCATGCGCGCCTCGGGCGGCATCAGCTACGGCGTGGCCAAGACGGTCACCGGCAGCACTCACTTCGAGGGCGCCGTGCTGATCTTCCGCCCGTCGAGCCTCGATCTGGGCGTTACGCCGGCCTTTTTGATGGATCAGGGCCTTCCGCCCTATACCAAGCCCCCGGTGATCGATCCGAGTTTCTCCAACGGCAACAACACCGCCTACTGGGACAACGAGGCGGTGCGGCTGCCCACCAACTACCAGTGGACCTTCTCGCTGCAACGGCAACTGTCGAGCTCGGTCGTCGTCGAGGCGGCCTACAACGCCACCATGGGGGCGCACCTGGTGGCCGGTCTCAAGCGGATGAACCAGCTTCCCTTCAGCCTCTTTGAGAAATACGGGCGGGCCCTGCTGACCAGCAACGTCGACTCTGCGGCAGCGAAGGCAGCGGGCATCACGCGCCCGTATCGGAACATCGACTGCGACTTCAGCCGCACCTGCGCTCCGGTTAGCGTTGCCCAAGCTCTGCGGCCCTTCCCGCAGTACCTCAACATCGACACCGCCTCGGGCCACGGCGACAAGAGCGGCCATTCGACCTATCACGCCCTAGTGCTGAAGATCGAGAAGGCCTACTCGGCGGGTCTGACGCTTCAGGGCTCCTATGTGCTGTCCAAGCTGATCACCGACGCCGACTCCTATGACGCCGACAACAGCGCACTCGACCACTACAACCGCCGCCTGGAGAAATCGATCGGCCAATACGACCAGACCCACAACCTGAAATTTGCCTATATTTACGAGCTGCCGATCGGCAAGGGCAGGCGCTGGCTCAGCACGAATCCGCTGCACTGGGTGCTCGGCAACTGGCGCGTGGCGGGCATCCATTTCTACGCCAGCGGCTATCCGCTCGAGCTCAACAACAGCGTGACGTTCCCGATCTTCAACGGGCGCAATGCGGCGCACGCCACCACCTACGAAGGCTGGGTCGTCAAGCACAAGAACCCGAACTGGCTGGGCGAGGACCGCTACTTCCAGCCTCCTTCCTACTTTGGGCCACAACCCGACACGCGGCCGGGAAACACCACGCGGCACAACCCGAAGGCACGCATGCCCTGGCAAAACGAGGTGAACCTCTCGCTCGCCAAGACCTTCCCGGTGACCGAGTCGATCCGTTTCGACCTGCGCTGGGAGATGTTCAACGCCTTCAATACGCCGCGGTTTAACCCCGGCAGCCGGAACGTGCAAGCGCCCACGTTCGGCCAGGTGACCAGCACCTTGAATGAGCCGCGGCGCATGCAGCTCGGCCTGAAGCTCTACTGGTAGAAGTTGCAGATCTAGCCCATCGCTAGAGTGCGGCACGGCTGTAGCACGCTGTGCCACACTCTAGCTGATGAGCGCCTTCTCTGACGGCCCCATCGGCATCGCCGGAGGTGGCCGTCTCGGTCAAGCCCTGGGGCGGCTCCTGCGCGAAAAAGGGGAACCGATCGCCGCTGTTGCCTGCCGCCGCCTCGAGCGTGCGCGGGCGGCGGCGGCTTTTGTCGGCGCCGGCGTCGCAGCATCGACCTACAACGAGCTTCCCCGCCACGCCTGTCGTGTTCTGCTTACCGTTCCTGACGACGCCATCACGGAGGTGGCCGCCACGCTGGCCGCCGACGGGCTGAAAGGAATTGCGCTGCACACGAGCGGAACCCTGCCCCTGGCGGCGCTCGAGCCGCTGGTGCGCAGCGGCGTCGCCTGCGGCTCGCTCCATCCGTTGCAGACGGTGCCCAGCCCGGCGCATGGCGTGGCCGCCCTGCCCGGATCGTGGTTCGCGGTGAGCGGCGATCCGCCTGCCGCGGCCTGGGCACGGCGCATCGTCGACCTGATTGGGGGACATCCGTTTGAGATCTCCGAGGAGAGCCGGCCGCTTTACCACGCCGGCGCGGTGATGGCGTGCAACTTCTTCGCCGCGCTGCTCGATGCCGGAGTCGGATTGTTCGGCCAAGCCGGCCTGGGGCGCGAGCAGGCGCTCGCCGCCCTGACGCCTCTCGTCTCCACCGGCGTCGCCAACGCCTTGCGCTTGGGCCCGGAACAAGCCCTCACCGGCCCGTACGCCCGCGGAGACGTTCGAAGCGCCCGCGCGCACTGGGCGGCCCTGGCCACTGCGCCCGCACCGTTGCGAGAGCTTTACCGGGCGGCGGCGCGATACACTATCGATCTGGCCCGCCGGCGCGGCCTTGACGAGTGCAAGGCATTCGAAATCGAGCGATTGTTGAACGGATCGAGCGAGCAATGAGCGACCGACCCCGGCGCGTGCGCATCACCGACATCAAGGAGAAGAAGCGCCGCGGCGAGAAGATCGCCATGCTCACCGCCTACGACGCCTCCTTTGCGCGCCTGCTCGAAGAGGCCGGCATCGAGATTCTCCTCGTCGGCGATTCCCTGGGCATGGTCATCATGGGCGAGGAGACGACGATCCCGGTGACGCTCGATGTCATGGTGCATCACACGCGCGCCGTTTCGCGCGCCGCACGGCGCGCTCTGGTGGTGGCCGACATGCCCTTCCTCACCTACCAGGCCAGTGTGGCAGAGGCGGTGCACAGCGCCCGGCGCCTGATTCAGGAGGGCGGCGCTGCGGCGGTGAAGATGGAGGGCGGCCGTTCGATCATCGACGCCGTGCGGCGCCTGGGTGAGTGCGGCATACCGGTGATGGGCCATCTCGGTTTGACGCCGCAGTCGGTCCACCGGCTGGGAGGCTTTGGCCGGCAGGCTCGCGCGGAGGAAGATGCGGCCCGCCTCATCGAAGATGCCAAGCTGCTCGAAGAGGCCGGCACGTTCGCCATCGTGCTCGAATCGATACCGGATGAGGTGGCCCGCCGGGTCACCGAGTCGGTCACCGTGCCTACGATCGGCATCGGCGCCGGTCCCCACTGCGATGGGCAGGTATTGGTTTGCTACGATGTGCTCGGTCTGACGCCAGAATGGACGCCGCCGTTTGTCCGCCAGTACGCCAATCTGGGCGAGCAGATCATCGACGCCGCCCGCCGCTACGCCGAAGAGGTGCGCAACGGCACCTTTCCGCCGCCGCGATGAAGCCGGAACTGATCCATCAGATCGATCCATTGCGCGCCGCCGTTGCCGGGCGCCGCGCCCGAGGCTTGACGATCGGCCTGGTTCCCACCATGGGCGCCCTGCACGCCGGCCACGGTCGCCTCATCGAGCTCGCCCGGCGCGAGTGCGGTGCGGTGGTGGTCAGCATCTTCGTTAATCCGATCCAGTTCAATCAGGCCGAGGACTTCGAGCGCTATCCGCGGACGCTCCAAGCCGACCTGGACTACTGCGGGCGGCTCGGGGTGGATCTCGTCTTCGCCCCCGACGAACGCGAGATGTATCCGGGCCCCTTGCGCACCTTCGTCAACATCGAACATCTCACGGACCACCTTTGCGGCGCCTTCCGGCCGGGCCACTTCCGCGGTGTGGCCACCGTCGTGACGAAGCTGTTCATGATCGTGCAGCCGGACCGCGCCTACTTCGGCCGGAAGGACGCGCAGCAGCTCGCCGTCATCCGCCGCATGGTGGCGGATCTCAACATCCCGGTGGAGATCGTCGCGGTGCCCACGGTGCGCGAGCCGGACGGACTCGCCCTGAGTTCGCGGAATGCGCGGCTCAGCGCCGAGGAGCGCGAGGCCGCCACGGTGCTTTACCGGGGGCTCGAGGCGGCTCGCCAGGCGTGGGCGCGCGGCCTTCGCGACGCCGATCAGCTCAAGCAGATCGCGCGGGAGATCTTCGCCACACGGAGCGAAGTGCGGATCGAGTATCTGGAAGTCGTCGACGCGGAGATGCAGCCGGTCGCCATGGTAAGCGGCCCAGCGCTCCTTGCCGTCGCCGCCTGGGTGGGCACGACGCGCCTCATCGACAACATGCCGCTTGAGCCTTGAGCGGCCTCCTACTCGAGGTCGCCGAGGCTAACGGGGACTTTTGGAAGTCTTGCATGGCAGGCGGCGTATCGATGGGGATGAGCAGAACGCCGGGACCCGGGGCGGCGGCGAGCCTCGCCGCGAGCGCCAGCGCCGCCCGGCTCCGGAGGGCGACCATCAGAGCCCCAGATGCACCACAAGCATCGCCACGGAGAAGGCCGGCAACACCAGCAACGCCTTTTTCAAGCGCTTCGGATCGCCGCCGGCGATACCCCCGATAATCTTCGAACTGACGGCCAGGCCGATCCAGCCGCAGGTGATCACGATGCCCATGGCGGTAGCGGTCGCCTTATCGAAATGATTGCCTACCATGGCCAACGTCGTGGGAAAGACCGGCGCCATGGCAAGGCCCGCGCAAAAGACCGCGATCCAGGAGATCTTGGGATCGCGGGTTTGAAGCGCCAGATAGGTGGTCACGATCATCAGGACGGAGGCGCCGAGCGTTACGGTCTTCGGCTCCAGGCCCATCAGCAGGCCCGCCCCGAAAACGCGTCCGATGAGCAGGCCCAGGGCGAAGCCGAGCGAGAGGATGTTGAGGGCGCGGCCCTCGTCGATGCCCTGAGCGATGAGGTGACGCGGCAGCCAGTTCCAGACGCCCACCTCGCAGGCTACGTAAAGGAACAGCAGCAGCGCCAAAAGATACAGCCGCGGGTCGCCGAGCAGCAGGCCCGCCTCCGAGAACTGGAAGCTGCGCTCGCCCGTGGGCGGCGGAATTGGCGCGGCGAAGTTGACGATCAGGGTCGCGGCGGTGAGCACCGCGGTGAGGTAGCAGAGCTTGAAGGCGTTCTTGTTGAGAAGGTTGGCGGAGATGAAGGGCGTGGCCAGCCCGCCGAGGCCGAAGAACAGGTTCAGCAGGTTGAGCACCGTGGCGCGCCGCTCGCCGCCGATGTCGCTCACCAGGGCGTTGCCGCCGGTGACGATGATGCCGCCGCCCAGGCCGAGCAGAAACAGGTACGCCACGATCCAGCGGTAGCCGGACGCCTTGGGAAGCAGGAACAAGGCGATGGCGATCAGCGCCAGGCCGAGCACCAGGCCGACCTTCTTGCCCTGATTGTCGATCAAGGGGCCGGCCGAGACCGAGGCGATGATCAGCCCGATGGCCTGCGCCATGGCGATGGTGCCGTTCTGCCGGGGCGTCAACTTGAAGCGCTCGGACAGGTTGGGCAGGATCGTGCCGAGCATGGCGGCGATCATGCCGTAAACGAAGATGGCCAGGATGGCAGCGAGAACGATCATGAGCCTGCTCCCTTGTGATCGGTGACCTGCGGCCTTGAAATCTTATCAGAAAACAGGCGGCCGGGCCATCGTGCTACGCCAGCTCGCGCAGGCGGGCCTCGAGACGCTCGAGCAGCTCGGCTGCGCCAGGCTCAGCATCCAACGGCAGCCGCAAGACGCCCTGCGGCGTGAACTGCGAGCCGCGGACCTCGCGCACCAGCCGCATCAGCCGCTCCGGTGCGACGCGCGATTCCGGATGAAACTTGATGTGGACGGCGCCGGCGCGCCGCTCGATCGCTTCGATGCCCAGCCGCTCGGCGAGTCCCTTGAGCACGGTAAAGCGAAGCAAGTTCTGCACCGCCGGAGGAGCTTTCCCGTACCGGTCCTCGAGCTCGGCCAGCACGCGCTCGGTCTCCTCGCGGTCCCTGGCGTCGGCGATGCGCTTGTAGGCCCGCAGGCGCTGGTGCTCGTCGGCGATGTACTCCGGCGGGATCCGGATGTCGAGCCCCAGATTCAGCCGGGAATGGATCTCGGGCGGCGCCTCCTCGCCCTTGAGCTCCTGCACGGTCTGCTCGAGCAGCCGGAGGTAGGTGTCGAAGCCCACCATGTTGATGTGGCCGTGCTGCTCGGCCCCCAGCAGGTTGCCGCCGCCGCGCAGCTCTAAATCGAGCGCGGCGATCTTGAAGCCGGAGCCGAGGTCACTGAACTCCTTGAGCGCCGCCAGGCGCTTGCGCGCCACCTCGCTCAGCTCGGCCTCGGGCGGCACCAGCAGATAGGCATAGGCGCGCCGGTTGGAGCGCCCCACGCGCCCGCGCAACTGATAGAGCTCGGCCAGACCATAGCGCTCGGCATTCTCGATGATGATGGTGTTGGCGAGCGGGATATCGAGCCCGTTTTCGACGATGGTGGTGCTGACAAAGACGTCGAAGGCGTGCCGCATGAAGCCGAGCAATACCTTCTCGAGCGCCGCCTCGGCCATCTGGCCATGGCCGACGGCGACGCGGCAATCCGGCAAAAGCTGTTGGATCATCGCCGCGCGCTCCCAGATCGTTTCCACGCGGTTGTGGATGTAGTAGACCTGGCCGCCGCGCGCCAGCTCGAGCTCGATGGCCGCTTTGATGATCTGGGGATCGAAGTGCGCCACCACGGTCTGGATCGCCAGGCGGTCCTTGGGCGGCGTCTCGATGACGGAGAGGTCGCGCAGACCGAGCAGCGCCATGTGGAGCGTGCGCGGAATCGGCGTGGCCGTCATCGTCAGCACGTCGACGTTCTTGCGGAGCTGCTTGAGCCGCTCCTTGTGCCGGACGCCGAAGCGCTGCTCTTCGTCGATGATGAGCAGGCCGAGGTCGCGGAACTCCACGTCTTTCGACAGCAGTCGGTGGGTGCCGATGACGATATCCACCTTGCCCGCGGCGAGATCGGCCAGCACGGCGTCGATCTCGCGCGGCGAGCGGAAGCGGCTGAGCATCTCGATCCGCACCGGAAACGGGGCAAACCGGTTCCGGAAGGTCTCGTAGTGCTGCAAGCAGAGCACGGTGGTCGGCGCCAGCACGGCCACCTGCTTGCCGTCGCCGAGCGCCTTGAAGGCGGCGCGCATGGCCACCTCGGTCTTGCCGTAGCCGACGTCGCCGCACAGGAGCCGATCCATCGGCTGCGGCCGCTCCATGTCGCGCTTGATCTCCTCGATGGCCGTGAGCTGGTCCTCGGTCTCGGTGTACTCGAACGCCTCGTCGAACTCGCGCTGCCAGTTGCTGTCCGGCGAAAAGGCATGGCCCTGGGCGAGCTGGCGCTCGGCATAGAGGCGCAACAGCTCCTCGGCCATGTCGCGCATCTTGGCCTTGACCCGGGCCTTGGTGCGGTTCCAGGTGGCGCCGCCCAGCCGGTCCAGCTTCGGGGTGACGTCGCCGGCGCCGCGGTACTTCTGCACCAGATCGAGCCGTGTCAGCGGCACATAGAGCCGGTCTTCGCCCGCGTACTCGAGCAGCATGAAGTCGCCCGAATAGCCGTCTCGCGCCAGCTCCTTGATGCCGAGGAACCGGCCCACGCCGTGCGTGGCGTGGACGACATAGTCGCCCGGCTTGAGATCGCCGATATCGGCGGCAAAGGCCGCTCCGGCGCGCCGGCGGGCGACAGGTTTAGCCACCAGCGCCGAGCTCTCGAACAGGTCCTCGGAGCCGACGAGCGCCACCTGGCTGTCCGGCAGAACCGTGCCGCGCCGCACGAGGCCCCTCACCAGGTAGACCGAGGAGACGGCGCCGGCGACGTAGGCGCGTTCGCGCAAATAGGGCGGCGTTCCCTCGGCAGCTTCCAGACCGAGCTGGAACGGCAGGGCGTACTCCTGAAAGATGTCGGCCAGCCGCTCGACCTCTCCCGCCGAAGGCGCAAAGAAGACCACCCGGTGGCCCGCCTCCACCAGCGAACGGGCCTCGGCGATGGCCACCGGGACGTTCCCATGAAAGGCGAGCGAAGGTCGCGAGGCGATGCGCAAGGCCCCCGGGACGTCCGCGAGCCCCAGTTCTTCAAGCTCCACGCGCAGGCGGCCGGAGATCTCCTTTTGCCAGTCCTCCCAGGTGAGGAAGTTCGCCTCGGGAGCGAGCGACGTCTCGCCCGGCGCCTGCTCGAGCCGCAACCAGAGCCGTTCGGCGGCCCGGCGCACCGAGTCGGGCTCGGAGATCACCAGCAGCGCAGCCGGATCGAGCGCCCCGAGCCATGAGCTGCGGGGGCGCACCAGCGGCGTGTACAGCTCCCAGCCGGGGAAAGGCTCTCCGGGCGGCGGCGGATGGGCGAGGGCGGCGCGTTCGGCCAGCTCGGCCAGCAACCGCCTCTCGCGCGGCCACTCCGTAAGCGGCAGCAGCAGGCAACGCTCGATGCGGAAGATCGACCGCTGCGTGGAGACCTCGAAGCGCCGCATCGATTCGATCGTGTCGCCGAACATCTCGATCCGCACCGGATGCTCGGCCTCGGGCGGATAGACGTCGACGATTCCGCCCCGGATCGAATACTCGCCCACCATCTCCACCGGATCGCGCCGCGCGTAGCCGGTGCTCTCCAAGTGATCGACGAGCAGCTCGAGCGGCATCTCTTCGCCCGCCTGAAGCTCCAGAGCCAGCCGGCGGTAGTGCTCCGCGGGTTCATTCCGGAACAGCGCGGCGGCGGCGGGCGCCACGGCGATCGAGGCGCGCCCCTCGGCCAGCCGCCACAGGGCCACGGCCCGCTGCTCCGCGATTTCCGGGTGGGGCGAGAGGTTCTGGTAGGGCAGCACGTCGAGCGCCGGAACCAGCACCGGCCGCGGCGTGTCCTTATCGGCCACCAGGAGCTCGAAGAAGGCCCGGACCAGCTCCGTGAGGCCTTCGGCCTGGCGCGAGTCGCCGGTCACGACCACGAGCGGCCGGCCCGCGACCTGCCAGAGCAGGACCAGGTACAAGGCCCTGGCGGTCTCGGTGAGCCCGCGGAGCGAGAGCGCCTCCACGCGATGCGAAGCCTCGAGCGCATCGAGACGCCGCACGAGCTCCTGGAAGGCAGGATGCCGCGCGAGTTCCAGAAACAGGTCGCGGATAGCCGGATGGATCAAGGCTGGCGTGCGAGGATCTCGTCGACGATGCCCGTGGTCGAATAGCCCGGCTCGAGCGGCAAGGCGAAGACTTTGCCGCCCGCCGCCTCCACCTCCTCCTTGCCGGCGATGAAGTGCGACCAGTCGGCGCCCTTCACCAGAACGTCGGGCAGCAGAGAGGCGATCAGCGCCGTCGGGGTGTCCTCGTCAAAAAAGGTGACGACGTCGACGGCTTCAAGCGCCGCGGCCAGCTCCGCCCGCTCCATCTCGCCGAGAAGGGGCCGGGCCGGCCCTTTGAGCCGCCGCACGCTCGCGTCGGTATTGAGCGCCAGGATCAGCACATCACCCAGACTCCGGGCCCGCTCGAGCAGCCGGATATGGCCCGGGTGAAGCACGTCGTAGCAGCCGTTCGTGAAGACGACGGTCTTGCCTTCGCGCCTCCATTTTCCCCGGAGGGCCACGACGGCCTCGCGCGAGAGGATCACCCCCACAGAGTGCATTGTACCCGGATTTGCGAGCAGCAGAGCCGCTGCAAGCTTTTGCAACGCGAGTGAACGCTCGGACTTGGGACACGTCCGTGTTAACTGCCCCGCTTGAAGAAATCAGGCTCTTGGGTGAGTTTGAAAATAAGGCCTGGTTGCCTCCCTCCATGCCTCTCGAAACATCAGCGGTCTCGGGCTTGGCCGCATCCCGTTAGCCGCCTGATTGTCATGCAGGAGGGACTGACGCGAAATGAGCTCGGCAGCCGGGTCGACGAGTTTCCGGGCGCGCCATCGGAATTTCGGAGTTCCCCGGGACAGTTGTGTGTCACCCGCCGGTTCTCTAACACGTCGCCGATCACGTCGACGGTGCTAATGTCGTGCCTCCGCACCAGGGAGCGAAACGAAACCTGGGTTGTTTTCAGGAGAGCGCACAAGATTCGTGCGACATTGTTCAGCTCTCCACTCCGGGAGCGTCCCCGGCGGCGACAGAGTCAAACCTCGCAGCATTCATGGGGCTTCCAGCGGAGGTGACCGGCGGAGTCAAAGCGGCCGCGCTGTGTCGACAGATGTGCTCGACATGCGGTCGCGTGAGGTTTTTCATCCAAAGAGCCAAAGGGGGGCAAAGACAAAAGGGATCCTCAAAGGACGGGTTGACGCCCGCCTTCCATCTCGGATTGGCTACCGCTTACCCGGTCCCGCCGCTTCCCATCGTGCAGGCATGCTCGCCGCCGGAAGCCGACGGTGTTGATTGACCTTTGCCGCCGGACGCCCTCGTTGATTGGGGATCGACAAGCGAGATCCGGCGGCCCTGGTTCATGATGCGGCGTGGGTTGGACCGGGGGCAGGGAGTGCATGCAACATCGCCGTGTGCTTTTCGGTAACCGAAATGCCAGGGGCGCCACGGGACCAGTAATGGCAGGTGGTACAATGCAATTCGGATCGACCAACTCCACCTGTTGCGAGGTGGAGTTGTAGAGGCGGTCTTGCGATGACCGCGCTGCGGGGCAACAAGTGCTGACGGCTGTCCAAGTTTGGCTGCTTAAGAAGGTGTTCCCCAGGTTACCATCCCACTGCGATGGTAGTGCCTATGAAGGTAAATCGAAACTTTCGATGCTCCTCGGGAGCGGTTTCTTTCAGGAAATTGAGGGGAAGACGGTCATCGACTTCGGTTGCGGGGAGGGGAGCGAAGCCATCGAGATGGCCCAGCGTGGTGCACGGCGGGTTATCGGAATCGACATCCGCGAAGATCTGCTTGAGATCGCTCGACGGAAAGCGAGAGAAGTCAAAGTTGACGACAAGTGTGCCTTCTTGGTGAAGACGGACGAGCGCGCCGATATCATCTTGTCTTTGGACAGCTTCGAGCATTTTGCCGATCCGGCAGCTGTTCTTCGGACCATGGCTTCCCTACTGCAGCCCTCCGGGAAAGTGGTTGCCTGTTTCGGTCCTACTTGGTACCACCCGCTCGGCGGCCATCTATTCTCGATCTTCCCCTGGGCCCACTTGCTGTTCAGCGAGCGGGCATTGATCGCTTGGAGATCTAACTTCAAGAGCGACGGCGCGACCCGCTTCAGCGAGGTCGCCGGAGGGTTGAACCAGATGACGATCCGCCGATTTGAGAAGCTGGTGGCTACCAGCCCGTTTCGCTTCACCTCACTTGAGCTTGTCCCGATCCGAAAATTGCGACTTCTTCATAACCGGCTCACCCGCGAGTTTACGACCGCGGTCGTGCGTTGTCGGCTAGTAAGGCGTTGATGGCCAGACCGGGCAAACACTGCTCCCCCAGCGCTCGCGCCTGGATTTTTTGCCCACGCCTGAGGATGTCATGAACAAGCTCCGCCAACGCAGAAAGGCTCGATGCCGAGGCAGCCCGTTGCCGCTCAGAGTTTTTCCCGCTCGAAAAAGGGCTCGAGACGAGGCGGCTATTGTTCTGCGGATTTTGACTGGGTCCCCGCGGAACCTCCGGCCAGAACTCGTAACGTATTGCTGGTTGAACTCTCCTTCCTCCGCGACTCGAGGCTTCGACAGTACGAAGCAGTCCCATTAGGAGAACAACGCTGCCGCTCTCGGCCCCGACAGCGAGACGGGAAGGGGGGTTGGAGAGTACCCGGTTGGGGGCTCACCTCCTGCCGCCGAACGTGGTAGGAGTGGGTCATGAAACCTACAGGTCTGAATCGCCGGCAATGGGCCGGAGCGGTTGCTGCCGCGGCCGGAGGTCTCCTTGAAGCCGCACCGGCCCCGATACTTCGCATTCGCGCCTTCGATCCCAGCGGGCAACCCAGCCCCGGCGAACTGTTCCAGACGCTTTACCTCACAGACCGCAACGGCCGCCCGTTCGACAGCAGACCGCAGCCGAGCGCCGAGGGCCGGGCTGAGCTCGGGCTGCCCCGCGAGCCGTTCGAGATCATGATGATTCTTCCGGTGCGCGACTTCGGCGAGGTCTATCTTTACGCCGACAACGCCGGTTCACTCTACGCGCCCTCCCCGGCGGATCTGCTGCTCAATTACGAATTCGCGCGCAGCCGCCGGGCTTTCGTCCGGCGCTACGTCAAGGCGGGCCAGCAGGAGGGCGTCGAGTTCAGCGCGGGCCTGAAAGAACGGATCTCGCGAGGCGAGGCCGTCCTGGCCAGGGCGGAAGCTGCCCGGGAGGAGAAAGAGCGCGCCGGCCTCTCCAACGACGCCCTCACGGATCTGATGTGGGCCGGCGAAATGGCGGCTCTGGAGCGAGCTCGCCATCGGATCCGGCGCCAGGGACCGCGGCCGGGATTCCTGTTCGGATCGAACGCCTTCGGCTATGCGCGCTCAGAAGAGTACGCGAGGCGATATAACGAACTGCTCAATTTCGCCACCCTGCCCTTCTACCGGGCCTCGACCGAGAAGGTCGAGGGCAGCCCGGACTACTCCCGGGTGGAAGCGATCCTCGAAAAGATGGCCGGTACGCCGATCCTCACGAAAGGCCATCCGCTCGTCTGGTTCCACTATGCCGGGATCCCCGAGTTTCTGAGGACCAGGTCCTGGGAGGAGCTGAAGAGGAGCTGCCGCGAGTACGTGCTCGGCAGCGTCCTGCGCTTCCGCTCGCGGATTCACGTCTGGGACGTCATCAACGAGGCGCATGACTGGGCCAATGAGCTCAACCTTTCGCACGAGCAACTGCTCGAGATGACACGGCTGGCGGCCGAGACGGTGCGCCTGGCCGACCCGACCGCCTTCCGGATCGTGAACTCCTGCTGCACCTGGAGCGAGTATGTGGCCACGGGCCGCAACTACCGGGGCGAAATGCGCAAGCCCGTGCGCAGCGTGCTCGAATATCACCGGGCCGTCGAAGAGGCGAAGGTTCCCTACGAGGCCATCGGGTTGCAGCTTTACAATCCGCAGCGGGACATGCTCGAGATCGAGCGGCAGCTCGAGCGGTTCTTCGTCTTCGGCAAGCCGATCCACATTACCGAGCTGGGCATCTCCTCGGCGAACGAGCCGGTCCGCATGGGAGAGGAGACCCGCCGGCCCGGTCGTCGAGTCTGGCATGGATCGGAGTGGAGCGAGCGGATCCAGGCCGACTGGCTCGAGCAGTTCTACACGATCTGCTACAGCAAGCCGCAAATCGAAGCCATTTCATGGTGGGATTTCAGCGATCCGGCCTTCATCCCTCACGGAGGCCTGCTGCGCCCGGATCTCAGCCCCAAGGAGGCCTATCACCGGCTGAAAGGGCTCATCAAGGAGTGGCGTGCGGCCTGACGTGCAAGCCCCGCTGCGTTCACCGCAACTGGAGGCGCACGGGGTTCGCCGGGACGCCCTCCACGGAGAGCACAAGTTCGAGTGGTCCCCGCCCGACCAGGCCTCCGGGCAGGCGAACGTTGACCTGATCGAGCCCCGGATACTGAGGCTGAGCGCCCGCGTAATGCACCTCGGCGGCCACGCCTCCGATCACAACCCGGACGTCCGCCAGGTCGCGGCGGCCGCGTATACCCGTGCCGAACAGTAACAGGATGACCTGCTCGTCACTCCTCGGCGCCTCGAGCGGCGCCGGTTCGCACGTGCCGACGCCGTCGCGGCAGCGGTAGGCCACCGCCACGCTCTGCTCTCCCCGGGCGTTTAGCCGGACGATAATGGCCGCCGGCGCCCCCGCGCCGTCGGCGTTCGCCGTGAACAGAGCCGGAGCGAGGCGCTCGATCTCGACGGCGCCCGCCGCCAGAACCCTTCCGCCGCTCGAGACCGAAACCACCGCCGGACCCGGATGCACCTCCTCGGGAACCAGCCAGTTCACCTGCGATGGCGAGGCATAGATCAACGGTGCGCGGTGCCGGCGCCCGGCCACATCGGTCACACTGGCGGCGAGCCCCGCCAGCTCGAACGGCAGCGGAAGGCTGGAGGCCGAGGCGAAGGTTGGCGCCAGCCCATTTCCGAACGACGAGGCGAGCGAGCCGGGGGCGAGCACCGGCCGGTAGCTCGCCGCCGACAGGCTCGCAAGTGCGGCCACCGGGCCCCGGCAGGCTCCCGCCGTATCCATGAAGATCCCGTAGTTGACCACCGCCGCCATCTCGGCGAACACCCGGCGCGGCGCGGGCGGATCCCAGGCCACCGGCCCTACCCAGAGGCTCCCTGCCGCCGGACATTCCAGCACCCCGCAATCGAGCAGCACCGGCGTCTCGGGAAAGTACAGCGTCTGAATTAGCTCGTCCCGACCGCCCGGATCGAGCTCATAGAGCGACATGAAATTCACCCCGTGCGAGTAGTAGCGCAGGTCCCGGCAGCCGCCCGCGTCGGCAACCCCGTCGCCGTCGGTGTCCCGCGGACAGCTCACGGCCAGGTCCACGAACTGCGTGCCGAGGACATTGACGCCCGAGGTGCTCACCTGCTCGGTGCACTCGGCCGCGTTATACAGCCAGCAGTTGGGCGGCGCATAGAGCGAGTGCGTGGTGCAACTGTTCCACTCGAGCCAGCCGTCGCGGCACGCGGTCCAGCAGGAGCCGGCATTGTCGCAGACGCGCTGCTCCCGGCACCAGCCCTCGAACTGCCGCCCGTTGCGCTTCTCGCCGAAGTTGGACGTGGCGCCCCAGTTGCCGAAGGGAGAGGAATGCAGGGGGTTCGGACACTCGGCCGACACCGGCCCGACCACGCGGCGCTCGCGGTTCAGCCCGGCCACCGAGAGCCGGCAGACCTGCGCGGAAAGTCCGGTTGCGCTGAGGCCCCAAACCAGCAGGATCGCCGCGGCGCGCGCCCGCATCCGCTTACAACACACCGTAATAACGCGCCATCCAGTAGGGAAGGATGTAGTCGATTCCGGCGCCTTCGATGCGTCCGGTTCCGCCTCCGTAAAGCAGGAAGGGGCTGCGTTGCCAGAGGAAGTCCGTGCGAATGCGCTCTAAAACCGGCAACGGCGCGCAGGCCCGATCCTCCTGGAAGCAGGACGGGTATTTCCCGCGCCAATCGAGGTACTCATCGGTGAGGGGCCGGTTCAGCCACTCCTCGAGCAGCAGGCGGGTCTCGGCGTCCCGGTCGCCCCGGGGACCCTCGACGGCGCGTGCGACCAGGTTGAAATGCGCGTTGCCGTGCCCGGCCGTCGCCCGGCGCCAGGCCTCATAGCCCCGCTCGTACCACCACTTGTAGTAAGAACTGTCCTCCCAGCGGAGCAGGTGGTAAAGGTTGATGGCCGCCAGGTTGAACTTGAAGTAGGAGTTGTGCGGATCGAGCGCCTCCCAGGCGAGCGGCGCCGCCACCGAGGAAGCATACCAGAAACGGTAGTTCCGATACACCGACCCGTAGCGCTCCGGCGCCACGCGCCGGCCGATTTGCAGCAGGCCAAGCTGCTGGTCCGCACGCCCCCAAAAGACCGTGCTGACCCTGCCGTCAGGCAGGACGACGGCCCAGTTATCCTTCATGAGCCTGTCGAGCAGGCGCGCGACCAGGAGGCGCACGGCGTCCCGGACGTCGGGGACGTCCACCAGCTCGTGCGCCACGCCCAGGCCGAAGAACACCCCAAGGTACTGGTCCCGAGAGGTGTTGCCCACCCAGAAGTAGGCTCGCTCACCGGCTGCGCCGCAAAAGTGACCGTGCGTCGCCTCCTCGGAAAGGATGCCGGGGGCGAAGGGGGAGTCCTCCGGGATCAGGCACCGGGCCAGCAAATCCCGCCCGGTCACATCAACAAGCGCGCGGAGCCCCGCGAGCGCCGTGCGGACGGCCTCAAGCGCCGCCTCGGATCGGGTCACGCTGTAGCGAAACGACTCACCGGCCAGATAATGCCCGGTCCAGAGCGCCGAGTCTCCGCAGCGGGTGTAAGCCGCCGGCCGGCCGTCTTCGAGGACCGGATCGAGGACGGTGCCGAAAGGCAAGTGCAGCGCGGCGAGCCGCTCACTCAGGCGCAGTGCCTCGGCTTCGCCCGCGCCAAGCCTGCTCGCCAGGGCAAGCGCAGCCAACAGCAGAACGGCACAACGCACGCGCACTTCACCCATCGAGGAGCAATCCTCAGGCCAAAGCGCGGCGCACTAGCTCCGCGGCAGGTGGCGGTAGATCTTCACCCGGCGCCAGCCCTGCCCGTCTTGAACGTCCCCGGCTTCCGGCTCCGAACGCAGCTCATCCAGCATGCTCCGCACATCGACTGCCGCAGCCGATAACCCGCCGGCACGCAACACCTGCCTGACCTCGTCGACGCGGCCCGAAAAGGCGGGGAATTCCACCAGCGTCACCGGCACGGTCTCTTCGCGCCCGTCCGGATAGACGTAGCCCACGCCCGCCTGGTGGTAGATCTGCGGGTTGACGGGGAAGGAGAGGCCGGCCAGCGCATCGAGCAAAGCTTCCAAGGATCGCGGCTCGACGCAAACGCGCACGCTCACCAGTTCGCCTTCGCTGCCAAGGAGGGCGGGGGAAGAGGGTACCACTCCGGGCCCTACGCTCATAACACCTCCCGCACCCTTCTTGAGGGTGCCTGTTCAAGGCTCAAGCGTAATCGGCCCTGATAACCCTACGGCGCCCGCGCGGTTCCGGCGGGCCCACAGCTCCATGAAGGAGAGCCGATTCGCCTTTAGCACTTTTTTTACGTGGTTGCAATTAGCCGGCTCCGCCTGCGCGGAGCCTAAATCAATCCACGTTGTAACCAGCATAGCACCACACCGGTGCCGCCGCAATCGGAAAACTCACACTACTCCGCCGGTGCAGCGCCGCCGCGCGATTTCAGACAGCCTGAGTCCGGTAGCGGTTCAGAATCTGCGCCATCATGTCCTTGGCATGAAGCTTGAGCTTCTTCAGCTTGATCTCCTCGAGCTGCTGTTCCTCGGAAAGGTAGGGTAAGGCCTCGAGAGCTTCAATCTTGCGAGCGTATTCAGCGTGCGCCAGCGCCAGACGCCGATACTCCTCGTCGGTCTCCATCAACCGCGACTTCAGCTCTTCCAGGCTCAATTTCTCCATGACAATCCCTCCCTGAGGATTCCTTGACTCGTTGTTGTCTTGGACTGGATGCATGATCGAAGAGAGGCTCCCCGCAACGGGTTTCATCGTATGCCAAGGGCGGTCCCGGCTTCCGCCACAGGCCGCCACTAGTGACATTAACACGATTGAAATCGCATTACAATAGCCGTTTCGTCCGGGTCCGAGTAGTAGCCGGGGCGGCGGCCCGCCTCCCGGAATCCCAGCTTTCGGTAAAGCTGCTGGGCCTCGCGGTTGGATTCCCTGACCTCGAGAAAGAATTCGCCTGATCGCTCTCGCAACACGCTCCGCATCAGCGCCGAGCCGATGCCGCGCCGCCGCTCGGCCGGATCGACGGCCAGGTTGAGAACCTCATACTCCTGTTCGGCCGTACGGCGCAGGACAACGAAGCCCGCCACACCGCGCGCGGTGACCGCGACACGACAGTCATAGGCCAGGTAGGCGCGCGGCTCCCACTGGGCCGCCTCGGGCGAGGCGCTCTGGATCCGGGCGATTGCCTTCAGGTCGGCTTCACGCGCCCGGCGGATCTTCACGCCCGCGGTCGTCGAACGGAGAACCGCGTAAGCAGCCAGAGGCGCCACCGACCCCGCCAGGCACACTGGGGCGAAGCCGTAACGATCGATCAGCCCGCCAATGGCCGGCGAGACGGCGGTCTGCATGATGCCGAAGGCGAACGTGAGGACCGCGACGGCAAAGGCGGCGCGAGTCGCACCGAACAGATCGAGCGGCATGGCGTAGATGTTGACGCTCATGGCGGTGGTGAAAAAGAAGCTGAGCGCAATGGCGAGCGTCGCCCATCCGGCCTTCGGCAGAAACGGGACGGCGGCTGTCACCAGCAGGGCCAGGGCGCTCCACAGGCACACGCGCAGACGCGCGGACTGCGTTTCGGCGCCGCGGATCAGCCGGTGCGCCGCCCAGCCCCCCGCCAGCCCGCCCAGGTTCGCCGAAACCGGCGGAATCCAGGCGAAGCGCCGGTTGGCGTCGGCCTGGCTCAACCCATGTTCGGAAACCAGAAACAGGGTGGTCCAGTTGGACCACAAGCTGAAAAGCACCATCGCCAGCACATTGGCGGCCGCCAGGCCCCAGAGCCGCGTGTCGCTGAGGAGATCACGCACCGGCTGTGGGGCTGCTGTCGTTTGGCTTCCCGGGGGAATCGCACGCGCGGTGGCCAGCCACAGCGGGATCCAGAGGAAGCCTAACGCGCCGGCAAGGAGAAAGGCCGCGCGCCAGCCGTACGCCGGGGCGAGAAACGCCGCCATGAGTGGCGCGCCAGCCGCGCCCAGGCTCAGCCCCACCTGGTTGAGCGCCGCCCCCAGGGCCCTTTCCCGAGGCGGCAGGTAAATCGCGTTGGCTTTGCCGGAAGCGGGGATGCCACCCGATTCAGCCAGCCCGAGCCAGGCCCGCACCGCCACCAGAGCTGGGAAGGTTCCCACGAGCCCGGTGGCCATCGCTGCCATCGACCAGAGAACGACCGAGAGGGTGATGCCCAGGTTCAGACCGATGCGGTCGATGAGGAGCCCGGCGGCCGGCGAACCTAGCGCATAGGCGAGCGAGAAGGCCGAAATGAGCAGGCCGTACTGAGCGTTGGAAAGCTCGAACTCGCCGCGAATGGCGGGCGCCAGGGCGGCGAGCAACTGCCGGTCCAGGTAATTGAGCGCCGTCGCCAGCGTGATGACACCGAAGGCGATCCAGCGCGCCGGCACGCGAGAGGTCATTGGAGGAATTCGACCAGCTTGACCTCACCGGCCGTCTTCAGCTTCGCATCCGCCTGCGGAACGTACTCGATCGAAACCTCGCGCGGAGGCTTTTGCGGCCCGCAGCCGAGCGTCTGCACGCCCCCGCCCAGAATCACCACCTGGGTGGCATCCCGGATCAGGAGTTGGACGCGCTTGCCGTCGGAAGAATCGATCATCAGCCGCGCCTGCGCGCCGATACAATCCACCTGCGCCAGCTTTCCTGTCAATTTCTCCGCCGGCCGGGTATCGTCCCACCACTCGACGACCTTCTCGCCGGGTGGCGCCTCGGCGTTCTTGCGGGCCACGCGCGCCTCGGCTTCGCGGATGTTCTCGAGCAGCTTCTCCTTGAGGCGCGTAATCTCCTCGCGCTCCCGCCGCCTGGTCTCCTCGGCATGGGCGATGCGCTCGGCCTCGACGCGGCGGCGGGCCAGCCGCAGGCGTTCGCGCTCCTCGGGGCTGGTGGCGGCATGCTCCGCCGCGGCCCAGGCCTTGCCCGCCTCGGTGAACTCCTTGGCTGCCAGAGCCGCCTCGGCCAGCGCCTCCCAGTAAGAGCTGTTGCGAGGCGCAAGCTGTGTGGCTTTCCTCAAGTACCGCAGCTTCTCGGCAGCGTCCGGGGTGAGCGACGCCAGGCGGAAGACCGGCTCGGCCCATCGCGGGTTGAGGGCGGCGGCTTTCTCGAGGGCGGCGCGCGCCCCCTGCTGATCCGTGAGCCGGAGCGCGTGCTCGAGATGGCAGCGGGCGCTGGTGCTTCCGGCGGCCACCGCCTCGGCATAAAGCCCGAGTCCCTCGAGCGCCTCCGGCGTGGCGCCGTATCGGTTCAGAACGTCGCGGTAGGCTGCCTGCGCCGCCTCACGCTCCCGCAAGTCGGCGAGCAGCACCGCTGCCAGGGATCCGGCAACCTCGCGCACCCTGTAGTCCCGCGCCGGATCGATGGGCGCACCGCTCAGTTTGCGCAGTTCGAACTTGCCGCCTTCGGCGTAGGCCGCCGCCGCGCGGTCGATCTCCTCCGGGCTTCTGGCAAAGGCGTTCTTGTAAGCCGCCACGCAATCGGCGCCCTGCTCGAGGTTCGACAACAGCACGCGCACGCGGCCGCCGTATTCGGCCGTGACGGCAAGCAGGTGCATCTTCGCCCAGGCCGGGGTGCGCTCGGAGGCCGGCGGGGGCTCCCCGAGCACCACGCGCGTCCGGTCGATCGCCAGAGTCGCAAAGACGGCCTCGAGGCCCTGCTCGAACTCGCCGGGCAGCGGTCCCAGATTCGAATCGATCAGGATGCGGGTGAGCGCGGCGAAGGGCGGGCGCTGCCCTTTGATAAGGCCGCCGGCCCAGCCGTCCCGCCGGAGTTCGAACGAGCCGGTGCGATAGCCCTGCGCCTGACGGGCCGATTCGAACAGGACGACGCGGATCGGCCAGACGGAGACGACTTCTTCCTTGCCGGTAACCTGGCGGAAGGCGTTTCGAAACTGCTCCAGGTCGGCCAGCAGCTCGCGCGCCGCACGGGCGCCGGCGTTCGTGTAGACCTCGAACGGGCCCGCGCGAGCCACCAGCCATTGCTCGGCCGCCGGCAAAGCCGCGGCCGCCGCCAGCAGGGCAACGAGCAACCGCATCCTATACCCTAGGTTAGGACAGCGGAGCTTCGGGCGGCCGTCGCTCGGAGAAGTTTGAATGCCGTCTCCGGGTTTTGCCTGAAGAAAACCGCCGCCGCGCGGCCGATCCGTTAAGCGATGATTTACCGGAGGCGCACACGTTCCCGGTTCCCGAGCGGCTATTACCGCTTCGAGAATCACCTGCGGCGGAGCGTGAGCGGATACGGGGAGGGGGACTTCGTCCGGCTTCGGGACGAATACGGCAATCTCTGGCACGGGCAGGCGCAGATCCAGGACGACAACTCCCTCCGGCTGGTGTTTCGCGCTCCGAACGGCGGCCTGGTGTCGGGCATCTCCGACGGCTACGGCATCGTCCTGCGCGACGAAGCGGGCTCCACCTGGCGCGGTTACATCGACTGAGCCGGAGCCCGGCTCGCGCGCGGCGGCCGGAGCCTGTATGATGAGATATCGAAGCCCGGAATGCCCGCCGCGCCTACTCTCCGCTACAAAGACGCCGGCGTGGACATCGATGCGGCCGACCAGGCCCTGGCGCGCATCCGGCGGCATGTCCGCGCCACGCTCAACGCCAATGTCCTCTCTTCGATCGGCGCGTTCGGCGCCGGCTACCGGCTCACCGATTTTCGCGAGCCCGTGCTGGTGAGCTCGGCCGACGGCGTCGGCACAAAACTGAAAATTGCATTCCTCACCGGGCGGCACGACACCGTCGGCGAGGACTTGGTCAACCATTGCGTCAACGACATCATGGTGCAAGGCGCCAGGCCGCTGTTCTTCCTCGATTATCTGGCCATGGGAAAGCTCGACCCGGCTGTGGCCGAGCAGGTGATCCGAGGAATTGCGCGGGCTTGCAAGGCCAACGGCTGCGCCCTGATCGGCGGCGAGACGGCCGAGATGCCCGGGCTTTATGCGCCCGGCGAGTACGATCTGGCGGGCTTCATCGTGGGCGCGGTCGAGCGGCGGAAGCTGGTCACCGGCACTCGCATCCAGGCCGGCGACGTCCTGCTCGGGCTGCCCTCGACCGGCTTGCACACCAACGGCTACTCGCTGGCGCGAAAGCTGCTGTTTGAGATCGCCGGATACCGGCACGACACCTTCGTCGCCGAGCTCGGCTGCTCGGTGGGGCAGGAGCTGCTCAAGATTCACCGTTCGTACGCCAGGCCCCTTGGGGCGCTTTTCCAAGCCGGCCTGCTGCGGGGCGCGGCGCACATTACCGGCGGCGGGCTCACCGACAACCTGCCGCGCATTCTGCCACGCGGCCTGGCGGCTCGCGTCGACACCTCGAGCTGGCCGGAGTTGCCCGTCTTCCGACTCTTGCGGCGGCTGGCCGACATTCCCGAGGAAGAGTGCCGGAGGACCTTCAATTTGGGCATCGGGCTCGTGGCGGTGGTCTCGCCGCGGCGGCTGGCCGAGGCGGAGAAACTCCTCCGTCGCCTGCGCGAACCGTTCTTCCGCATCGGGGAGGTGGTGCGCGCCCGGCGCCGCTCCTCACCAAGAGTGATCTACGAATGAAGCGCCTGGGTATTCTTCTTTCCGGCCGTGGCTCGAATTTCGAGGCCATCGCCGACAACGTCGCCGCGGGCAAGATCCCGGCTGAGATCGCCGTGGTGATTTCGAACCGCCCCGAGGCTCGCGGGCTCGAGGTGGCCCGCCAGCGGGGCCTGAACGCCGTCTGCATCCCCTCGAAGGGGATGGAACGGGAGGCCTACGACCGGCTGCTGATCGAAGAGTTGAAGAAGAACCGGGTGGACCTGATCTGCCTGGCAGGCTTCATGCGCCTGCTGAGCGCGATGTTCGTCCGCGAGTTCCCCCTCCGGATCCTGAACATCCACCCCTCGCTGCTGCCCGCCTTTCCCGGGCTGGACGCGCAACATCAGGCCTTGGAGCACGGCGTCAAGATCAGCGGTTGCACGGTTCATTTCGTCGATGAGAACCTGGACGCAGGCCCGATCATTGTCCAGGCCGCGGTCCCGGTCTTGAACGACGACACGGTGGAGACGCTCTCGGCAAGGATTCTCAAGGAGGAACACCGGATCTACACGGAGGCCATCAACATTGTGCTCTCGGGCAAGTTCCGCATCGAGGGCCGGCGAGTGATTCTGGAGGACTGAACCCATGCTCAAACGCAGAAGTTTCCTGGCGGCGACGGCCGCCTCCGCCTCCCGGGTGCTGGGCGCCAACGAGCGCCTGCGCGGCGCCGTGATCGGCAGCGGGGGCCGGGGCCGGCTGCTGACGGCGGAGTTCAAGGAGATCGGCGTCGAGATGGCGGCCGTCTGCGACGTCTACAAGCCCAATCTGGAGCTCGGATTGAAACAGGCTTCCAGTGGGGCGCGCGGCTATGACGACTACCGCCGCCTGCTCGAAGACAAATCGATCGACGTCGTCATCGTCGCCACGCCGGACCATTGGCACGCCCAGATGACCATCGACGCCGTCGAGGCCGGCAAGGACGTCTACGTGGAGAAGCCGCTGGCGCACACCATCGAGGACGGCTTCCGCATGATTCAGGCCACCCGCCGGACCCGCCGCGTCGTGCAGGTGGGAACCCAGCGGCGCTCGAGCGAGCTGTTCCGCGAGGGGCGCAAGCTGATGGGTGAGCTGGGAGAGGTGCGCCTGGTGAACTCCTGGTGGCTGAACCGCCAGGAATCGCTGCGCCAGGCGAAGCTGGAAGGAGAGCTGGACTGGCAAAGGTGGCTCGGGCCGGCGCCCAAACGCGAACTCGATCCCGTGCGCTTCTTCAACTGGTACTACTTTTACGATTACTCCGGCGGGCTGCTGATCGGCCAGGCCGCGCACATTATCGACTGCATCAACTGGTACATGAATTCGTCGTTTCCGCTGGCCGTCAACTGCACCGGCGGGCGCATCAACCTCGAAGGAGCGGAGATCCCAGAGACGGCCACCATGGCGGTGGAGTACCCGGAGAACTACCTGGCGGTGTTCACCCTCGGCTACAAGGCGATGCGCTACCACCCGCACAATGACCAGCTCCAGCAGTACCACGGCGCGCGGGCGCGGCTGGATCTGGGTCGCGAGCACTATTACCTTTATCCGCAGTCGAACGAGCTCGAGATGAAACCCTCGATGGCGGTGCGCCGGCCGGGCACCTTCGCTCAGGCCACGCGCGACCACATCCGCAACTTCCTCGAGTGCGTCAAGACGCGGGAGGATCCGAACGCCACCGTCGAGATGGGACAGTGGACCAACGTCGCCCTCTGCATGGCGCTCGAGTCGCTGCGCAAGGGGCGGCGCGTCGAGTACGACCCAAAGACGCAGCGAATGCGGGCGTAGCGGAATTCACGGGCCTTCCCTTTTCGAGCCCGGCCCCCACCCTGCCCCGGCCCACTCGCCCGCCGGGCAGCTCAGCCTTGTATCAGCGGGTGAGCACCAGCAGGCCCGAAACGAATGTGTGCTGCTGGTACTGATAGGGCAGGCCCTTATAAGGAGCGTTGATCGGGCCGAGCTCGCCCCAGGCATCCAGGCCGAACACGGCAATGGCGGTAGCGCCGGAGGCAAGCCTGATGCCCTGCCGGACTTCGTCGGCTTGCGGGTCCAGCTTTCGCAAGCGGTACCGGCGGGCGCAGCAGGAGCTCGTCAGAACTACCAGAGGAGTTTCGCCCGGCTTCATGAGCGCGATCGCCCGCTCGACGCCGGCCGCGGCGCTGCGCAAGATGCGCTGCGGGTCGTTTTTATAGACGAGGACCCGCGCCTTGGTCCCTTCCGGCACCTCGGCGACAAAGCGCAGCGAGCCGATCGGCAGATCCTTGGACTCCTCGATGTAGTCCTTGCGCTGGGCCTCCTCGGGCGTGTAGTGTGCCTTTTTCTCAAACAGCACCATCCGCACGTAGAGCTGGCCGTCGCCCAAATCGACGCCAATGGGGTCGGTGTCGTCGTAGCTGATCGGCTCACCGGGTTTCTTGCCGCTCAGCTGGCGGTAGACCTCGGCCGCGGGACGTCCGTCGAACTCTATCACCCATTTGCCGCGCGCCTTCGTCACGGTGATGAGGCGGTCGACCGGTTCGAATTCGTTCGTGTTGCTGCCGATGAAGCGCACTGGACCGCCGACCCCCATGGCGACGACCGCACCCTCCATCGCCTCGCCGTCGAGAAACTGCACGCTTCGTTCTCCTTCACCCGGCATCCCGTTGCCGCCGAAGACCATCACCTGCTCGCCGAGGGTCTGCTTGAGTCCAACGAGGAAGTTCTCCACGGAGACATGTTCCGGCGCAAACGAGAGGTTCGGCTCGGAGAGCACCATCACCAGGCGCAGGTCTCGGACTTGAGCGAGCCGCCTCGCCACACGACGGCCGAGCTCGAGGCGATCGTCCTCGAGCTTTTCGGCCACGGCTTCCACGGCGGCGTCCTGCCCGCCGATGGCCAGCACGACGACCGAATTCTCCCACAACGCCCCTTGATCGCAGTAAGGAATGGCCCGAACGCCGATGCTGGGCACCTCGCCGGTTAGTTTGCGCACGAGAGCCCCCACTTCGCGTTCTTTCGGGTGGCCGGGAAAATTCTCGTAAAAGATCACGCCGCGGAGCGGCTTGCCCGCGAGGCGCTCCAGCGCCATGCGCGTCGCTTTTTGAGCTGCAACGGCAGGCTCGGGCTCCTGCGCCCAGCCCGTGGCGACAACGAACTCTTTTGCCGCAGCCTGCTCGCGCCGACAAGCGGAAGCCGCCACCAGCAGCCCTACCGCGAGCGGAGCCGCAATTGCCATCCATTTTGCCGGCGGAACCATGAGCCATTCACCTCCCGCGAACTACCTTAGCGAGATTGCGAACGGAGCTCAAGGGCATCGGCCGCACCGGCGTTGGCCGGCCTTTGAAGGAACGGCCCTCGACGCCTCAAAGCGGCGGACGAATCCGCGCCAGCGCCTCCAAAGCCGCCCGGGCGACTTCCGGGTCTGGGTCGTTGACCAGTTTGCCGAGCAGCGGGATCGCCTCCGGGTCCCGGCGCACCGCGATCGAATTGATCACTCCGACGAGCAGCCTGCCCTTGAGCTTGCCGGCCGCCTCTCGCAGCGCCGGATCGGCGGCGAATGCCGGCGCCGGCTCCAGGGCGAAGCGCGCGTAGTGGGACAGTTGCGGATCGGCGAGCAGCGGCGCAATCGCGTCCACAGCGAAATGATTGCCGACAACAGCCAGCCGCTGGCAGGCCTTGGCCTTGGCGAAAACACTCGCTTCGGGGTCTTCGAGGATCCCCATCAGACGCGCCCAGTCCAGAGCCATAATCTCGGCCGCCGTTCCGTATTTAGGATCTCGCATGAATTCGGCCATTCTTGCCTCCTTGCCGTTCACAGCCGCCACGGTTCGCGCATCGCCCGCGAGCGCATGCGGTTGGCCTGCTCGTCCGCCACGAAGCTGTCGGTGGCGGGATCGAATTCGAGCTTCCGGCCGAGCTGGAAGGCGATATAGGCCGCGTGGCAGGCGATGTGGGCCTGCCCGGCCGCCAGGGCGTGGGATCGGGGCTGCCGCCGGCTTTTGACGCAATCGAGGAAGTCGCGGACGTGATTCGTCGTGGCGCGCCCGGCCTCCTCTTTCGAGATCGAGGGGGCCAGCGGACGGAGGTTTTCCGAGACCCGGATCTCGCCGCCGTCGGCCGTCTCCACCCAGCCCGCGTCGCCCTCGAATCGGATATGGCAGCTTCCCAAACCGAGGAATCCGCTATCGCGCAAGACGAGGCGCAGGCCGTCGGCGTAACGGCATTCGATCCGGTAAGGGGTGTCGGCGCCCATGCCGTACGGCACGTATTCGACCGGAGCGGTCTCATCCTTGCCGGCCGCCCACTGGCACAGATCCACCGTGTGCGAGCCCCATTCGAGGATGCCGCCCCCGTGGAAATCAAAGTAGCCGCGCCAGCGACCCTTGACGTACTCGGCATTGTAGGGCCGCCAGGGACAGGGTCCGAGCCAGCGGTCCCAGTCGACCACCTGAGGCGAAGGTTCGGGCTCCGCCGGTAGCCAGTCGTGCCGGGTGAGCGGCGGCCAGCGGTTGCCCGGGCCGGCTTCGGCATGGAGCGCGCGCAGCTTGCCCAGCTTGCCGGAGCGCGCCATCTCGCAAGCCCAGACAAAGTTGGCGCCGTTGCGGCGCTGGGTGCCCGCTTGATAGATGCGCCCGAGGCGCTGGAACGTGTCGGCTAGCGCCCGGCTCTCGGCGATGGTCATCGAACAGGGCTTCTCGCAATAGACATCCTTGCCCGCTCGCGCCGCCAGCACCGACAGCAGCGTATGCCAGCGATCTCCCGTGGCGATCAGCAGCGCGTCGATGTCCCGGCGGGCGAAAAGCTCCTCCTGGTCGCGGTAGGCGGCGCAGTCGCGGTTGCCGTACTTTTCATCGGCCATCGTCTTGATGGCCTCGCGCCGTTCATTTCGCACGTCGCAGACGGCCAGAAACTGCACGTCGGGTTGCTCGAGGAACGAGCGCAGCACCGCCGCACCACGCCCTCCGATGCCCAGGCCGCCGAGCGTGATGCGCTCGCTCGGAGGCACCGCACCGTTTTTGCCCAGCACCGAGCCGGGCACGATGACAGGCGCCGCGGCCGCGCCGGCCAACAATCGCCGCCGAGAAATCGATCCCGTCTTCCTCATCCTGTGTTTGCCTTCCTCAGCCTTGGCGGTTCACCGGAGTGCGCCGGCGGCTTGCGAGCCTCCTCGGACCCGGCCAGGAGTGCTTCGGCGGCGGCGACGACAGCCGCCATGTCGAACGGCTGTTTGAAGACGGCCGCTCCCGTAGCGCGCGCCTGGTGCTCGAGCTCGCCCGCCCCAAGCGACCGCGATAAGAAAAGGGCGCGCAGCGCGGGATAACAACGGCGCAGGGAGCGGACCAGCTGAAGCGCGTCGGTCTTGAGCGAGGAGAGCTCGGCAACCACGAGATCGACCGGGCGTTGCCGCCTCTCGGCGAGCACGAGGGCGCGCCGGCCCGAGCTCGCCTCGATCACCTCATGCTGCCGGCGTTCGAGGGCCACCCGGAGCAACGTTCGGGAGATCCGTTCGTCGTTCACGAGCAGGATGGTGGCCATCGGGCGCGTCCCTCCGGACGTCTCCCTATGATACCAGCAGCCTAGGCGGCCTCGATCAGACCCAGTCCGGCTCGCCGCGGCAGGATCAGCTTGCCGCGCTCGACCTTCACGCCCGAATAGGGGTCGTTGGCAATGAGCAGGTTGCCGTCCAGATCGGCGTAGTCGACCAGCGGCGCGAGGTGCGCCGCTGCCGTCACCGAGACCGAGCTCGAGATCATGCAGCCGAGCATCGTCTTGAGGCCGAGCGCCCGGGCGATCTGGATCATGCGCCAGGCCGGAAGAAGGCCGCCGCACTTGTCGAGCTTGATGTTGACGCCGTCGTAGGCCGCCGCCAGCCGGGGGATGTCGGAGGGGTGCAGGACGGCTTCGTCGGCAATGATCGGCATGCGGACGCGCTCGCGCACCCAGCGTGTCTCCTCCACCATAGCCGCCGGCAGCGGCTGCTCGACGAATTCGACGCCCTGCGTTTCGAGCCACCGGATCTTCTCGAGCGCCTCCTCCTTGGTCTTCCAGCCCTCGTTGGCGTCCACGCGCAAAGGCTTGTCGGTGACGCTCCGCACGGCGGCGATGGTCTGTTCGTCCGTGGCAAGGCCCACCTTGATCTTGAGCACCGGGAAGGGCTCGGCCTCGCGCACTTTCTGGCGCGTAAGCTCCGGCGTGTCGATTCCGATGGAAAAGCTCGTGATGGGCGCATCGTCCGGATCCAGGCCGAAATACTGGTAGAGCGGCAGGCCGAGCTTCTGGCCGATCCAATCAAAGAGGGCGATTTCGAGCGCCGCGCGGGCGGCGTACTCGCCCCGGATGCGGCGGTGAACCTCCGCTTCGAGCTTGGTGAAACGCCACGGATCAGCGGCCGCGACGAGCGGGCGGAGGGACTCGAGTGCCTGCCGGGCGCTTTCGGCACTCTCCTTGTAACGCACGATCGGCGCGCCTTCGCCCCGTCCGGTGATCCCGTCGCGCCGGTAGGCGACATGGACCGTGTCGCGGAACTCGCTCGAAGCCATGGTGGTGGTCCAGGTGTGGCGCAATTGGAGGCGAACGATGCGGACGTCCATCACGGCAGCCTCTCCGGCGGCCTCCACCGGCAGAGCCGCCGCGCCGAGCGATCGGATCCAGTCCCGGCGCCTCACTTTCCGCCCGCCGTCTTCAGCCGGCGGCAGCCGACCAGCCGCTCGTTCCAGGGGGCTTCATCCAGCCGGCTGATCTGGACCACCGGCCGCCCGTGGGAGGTGGCGTGGATGAACTCGCCGCCGCCGATGTACATGCCGGTGTGGTTGACCTTCTCCGGGGTGTCCCCGAAGTAGAGCAGGTCGCCCGGCCGCAAATCCTGGGGCGCCACCGGCTCGGAGCCCTCCCAGCGGGACTGCGGCGCCGAATCGCGCGGCATGAGCACGCCGCGACGGCGACCGAGCATCTGCATGAAGCCCGAGCAATCGAAGCCGTAGGTCGAGGTGCCGCCCCACAAGTATGGCAGCCCCACGAACCGCCGCGCCAGAGCAATCGTTTCGTCAACGCTCAGGGGACGCTCGTTCAGCGAGACGTCGCCGCGCTGCACCCACGCCGGGCGCCCGTCCACCAGGCGCACCTGGACCCAACGCTCCCCCGGCGCCGGAAGCTCGCTGGCAGCTTCGAGCTCGAGGCGGGTTTCGAAGGGAACGGTGAGCAGGGGCCGGCGGCGCGTGATGTCCGGCTCCTGGTAAAGATTGGCGAACAGGCTGGTTATGGTTGCGACGCGGCCGCCAATCGCATACGGGCCTTCCTGGCGGCGCCAGAGTGAAGCCTCGGTGATCCAGCCGGTGTAATCATCCGGGGTGCGGGCCCGGACCCAACCTGAGGCTTGCTCGAGGACGGAAACAGTAACACCGTAGAGGGCCTGCGAAACCACGCCCGCCTCCTCCGAGGGACGGGCATACATGTTGGCAACGGGAATCTGAACCACCCATGCCGCCTCGAGCGCCGCCAGCGCGGCGAGAGTGCCTGCCGCGAGGCTCATCTCTTCGATGCCGCACTGCCGGCGCTCGCCTGGCCGTCCGGGAACAAGGCCCTACTCCACCGTTACTTTGACAGGCTGCTCGATCAGCTTCGGATCGTTGCCGGCAGTGAGAATCATCAAGCTGAACCGGCCCGGCTTCACATCCGCCGGAATCTTGAACTTGATGGTGGTCGCCGTCTGCTCGGTGATCTCGGTCTTATAGTCCGTCTTGCCGTCCGTCAGGAACAGGGCTTTCACCGTGGAGGCCTCGAGGTTCTCTCCCGCGACCGTCAGCACGTCCCCCACCTTGCCGGTATCCGGAGTGACTTCGTTGAGTTTTGGAAACGCCGCTTGCGCGGCGGCCGGGGTGGGAGCGACGGTGGCAATCAGAAGGATCAGCGCTGCCAGGATTAAAGAGCTTCTCATCTCGAACCACCTCCCATCACGATGCTAGTCCGAATTTCAGCCGAATGCAAGCCGGAGAAACACCTGAGTCCGGCCCTCGCGGCGGCGCATCTTACAATTGGAAAGGAAGTGCGCCCCGGAGCGCGACGCCCTGGGTTGATGAGCTGGACCAGACGAGCCTGGCTTTCCGGAATCGGTATTGGTGGCGTGGGCATCCTCGCCGCCATGGCTTACCGCACCGCTCCTCGATTCTGGCATCAATATTTCAAGGAGATGCGACGCCCGGTGGACCCGCCCCCGCTCAAGCCGGATCTTGCCGCGTGGACCGACTCGGGGCTGCACGCGGCCTGGCTGGGGCACGCGACGCTGCTGCTGAAGCTCGACGGCTTCACCATCCTCACCGACCCGGTCTTCAGCGAGCGCGCCGGGATCCATCTGGGACCCGTCACGCTGGGAATCAAGCGCCTGGTGGCGCCGCCGCTCGGCCCCGAAGAGCTGCCCAAACTGGATCTCATCCTGCTGTCGCACGCCCACATGGATCACTTTGACATCCGTACGCTGCGGCAACTGGAGGGCCGCGCTCCCGTGGTGACCGCCCGGGAGACGAGCGACCTGATCCGTGCAGAGCGATATCCGCAGGTGCACGAGCTTGGCTGGGGCGAAGCCGTCCGCATCGGCCCCGCCGTAGTCCGCGCGGTTCAGGTGAACCACTGGGGCGCCCGGGTGCGCACGGACACGTACCGGGGCTACAACGGCTATCTGGTCGAAGCAGGCCGCTGGCGCGTGCTGTTTGCCGGCGACACCGCCGACACCGACCTGTTTCGCCGGCTTCGCAGCCGGCGCGGCATCGATCTGGCAGTGATGCCGATCGGCGCCTACAATCCCTGGATCCGCTACCACTGCACGCCCGAGCAGGCCTGGCGCATGGCCAACGAGGCGGGCGCCGAGTTCGTCGCCCCGGTCCACCACCGCACCTTCACGCTCAGCAGCGAGCCGCTCGACGAGCCGATCGAGCGCCTGCGCGCGGCGGCGGGCCGTCACGAGGACCGGATCGCGCTCGAGCACATCGGCCAGGAGTTCCGGCTGTAATTCCCAGGGCCCGCGGCGCGGCCCGAGTCGGTCTATAATCCTGGTTTCTTGCCGCAAAGGCGCCGGCTCATGAAACCGCTATTGATCTTTGTGCTCGCCTGCCTTGCCTCAAAAGCCGCCGTTGTCGCGCGCTGGGAAGCCGGCGGACCCGCGTCCGGGATCGAGTTAGAACGGGGGCCGGCATCGCCCTGGACGCTCGAGCGGAGCCCCTACGGGACGGTGGCGGCGCTCGAGCCGTCGCGGGATTCCTACAGCCGCGCCGCGTTTCAAGTCAAGCTGCTGCAAGCTCTTCCCGGATCGCAGTGGCTGGTGGTGGAGTACGTCGACGAAGGCTTCGGCCTCATCAGTACCGAGCCGGGCGCCCCGCAGGCGCGCCAGTGGGGCGTGGCGCGCCTGGGAACGGGCAAGCTCCGCCGCGCCGTCTTCGGCTACGCCGGAGGCGGGCCTGGCGCTTCGATCCGCCTCTATGGCGTGACCCGCCTGCGGGCCCTTACCCTGAGCGACACCGAGCCCGAGCGCGAGCCGATGCCCGACGTAGCGCCGGCAGTGCGCCTGCGGCGCCCGGTCGAGCTCGTCACCACCGCGGGCGCCGACGCGCGCACGCCGGAAGGCCTCGAAGAGGCGCTCGCCACCATGCGCAACCTGCTGCCGCTCATGCGCGCACTGGGCTTCAACGGCGTCGAGAGTTACGTCAAGTGGAATTTCGTCGAGCGCTCGCCCGGCGTCTTCGACTGGAGCTTTTACGACGCCATCAACGACGAGCTCGACCGGCACGGCCTGGGCTGGTTTCCCCTGCTGATCGCCGGTTCCGCCTATGCCCTTCCGGCCTGGTTTCACGATTCGGAAGACAACGCCGGTTTCATGTGCCTGGAGCACGGGATGCGCAATGACATCCAGTCGATCTTTTGCGGCCTCCAGGATAAGTATGTAAAGCGGTTCCTCGCCGAGTTCGGCCGCCACTACGGCCGGCGGAAAACGCTTCTCGGCGTGCGCCTCGGCCCCAGCGGCAACTATGGCGAGGCGCAGTATCCGGCCCGCGGCGACTGGGGTTACCAGTGGGGACCGATTCACACCCACATCGGCTACTGGGCGGCCGACCCCTGCGCCCAGCGCCATTTTCGCGCATGGCTCCGCCGGCGCTATCGCTCGATCGAGGCGCTCAACGAGGCCTGGGGCGAGCGCTACCGCTCCTTCGAAGAGATCACCACCTTCCTGCCGGCCACCGCGCTGGCGCGGCGCAAGCGCGTCGACTTTGCCGACTGGTACATGGGCTCGATGAGCCTCTGGTGCGAGCAATGGGCCGCGTGGGCGCGCGAGGCGCTCCCCCAAGCGGTGATCGATCAGTCGAGCGGCGGCTGGGGACCCATCGAGATCGGCACCGACTACAGCTTTCAGGCGCGCAGCATGGCGCGGCTCGGCGGCGGCATCCGGCTCACCAACGAAAGCGACAATTTCGCCGATAACTTCGCCATCACCCGCATGGCCTCCTCGGCGGCGCGTTTCTACGGAGCTCCGCTCGGCTACGAGCCCGGCGGCTTCGGCAGCGCGCGCGGCGTCATCGCGCGCCTCTACAACATGCTGACCAACGGCGGCGAGCACCTTTTCTACTACCACGCGAACCTCGTCGGCAACGATCAGGCCATCGACCGCTGGCTCGAGGCGGCGCCGCTGCTCGACGAGCGCGCCAGGCCCGTCATCGACGTGGCGGCCTTCTATCCCGACACCACCATCAAGCTCGACGACGAGCCGCTGCGCTTCCGCTGGGGTTCCGTCTTCCTGGTGAAAGCGCAGGCGCTGCGTTCGGCTCTCGATTATGACTTCGTGAGCGAGCAGATGATCGACGACGGCGCGCTCGATCGTTACCGGGTGCTTGTCTTCCTCTGGGGGTATGTGACCGAGCGGCGGATCCTCGAACGGATCGACCGGTGGGTCCAGGCAGGCGGCACGCTCATCTATCCGACGCAGCCGCGCGGCCTGCTCGAGACCATCGAGGGTGACCAGAACATCTCGCGAAAGTGGCGGCAGGGGGAGACGGGCAAAGGCAGCGTGATTTTCTATCCGGGCGATCCGGTGCCAGGTGAGTATTACGCCCGTTTCATCCGGAGCGAGCTGAGGCGGCTCGGCTCCCTGCGACCGCAAATCCGCCGGGCGCTCGAGATCGAAAAGCCCGAATTCGTCTACTGGAGCGTGCTCGAAAACGGCCGTCTGGCGCTACTCAATTTCGAGGACGATGAGGCCCACGTCCGGCTGGCCGGCGGCCGGAGTCTTCGCCTGCCGCCATATCGGATCGCGCTGGTTACCGACTAGCGCGCGAGCCGCCCAACCCTGTCACGCCGCGTAGCTCAGCGGCGGACGCTCCGGCTGTGGCAGCCTCGCCGCCGGCGCCATCCAGCCGCGCTGGTCGTTCCAGAACAGCCAGGCGAGACCGACGATCCGAAGCATCTCCGCCCGGTCGAACGGCTTGGGAACGAAATCGTAGGCGCCCAGGTTGAGCACCGTCGCCCAGAGCGCGGCGTCGACCTGTTCGGAGGCGACGATCAGCACGGGTGCGCGCGGCAGTTCACGCGTCCGCTCGAGCAGGTCACGCCAGTCGCCATCCGGCAAGCGGGTCTCGGAGACGATCACCGAAGCCGGAGCGCGCTCGATCTCGGTCAGGGCTTCGCCCAGAGTGCGGGCGTGGCGGACCCTCCAGTTGGTCTGGCGGAAAATTTGCTGAAAAGCGCTGTGATCTGCCTCGAAAGGGCTGACAAGCAGGACGTCGACCTGATGGTTCACCATGGGGACCTACTATCTGGGTTCCCGCAGCCGACTCCCACTCTCCATTCACGTGACGGAGTCGGGCCCCCTTTGGGACCGCAGGCCCAAGTTTTCCACCTGTTAGACGGCGCAGATCTGCGGAGCGTTACGAAAAGCCTCGAGATGGCCGCGCCCTACTCCGCTGCGCCCGACCGCTTGCCGGTCCGCGCAGCCACGTAGTCGGTGTAATTGCGGAACACCATGATGTGGAAGGTGGGCTGGGAAAACTCTTCCACGGCGTAAAGGTAGCCCTGCTCCTTGAGCGCGTGCAGCACCCCGCGCATCCACTCGATCTGCTCGGCGCTCATGCCGGCTTTCGAGATGTCGAGCGTCGCGCCGGTCAGGTGCGAGGACCGCCGCGGCCCGTGAGCGTCGGCGGCGTTGGTGTTGCGCCCCGCCAGCCGGGCCTGCATGGAGGCGGTCCGGACCATGCTGGTGACGCGCAGCGGTTTCTTGAAGCGGGCGTAGTGCTGGCGGCTAAGCCGGTCGAGGAAGAGTTTGCTCCACGGGCGCAGATAGTGATAATCGCGCGGAATGTAACGCGTGTAGTAGTAACGGGTGCGAGGCGGCACGGGCTCGAGCAGCCCGGCGCGGACGAAGCGGCGGAGCATGGCCCGGTCCCGGATCCGCGAGAGATTCTCCTCATCAGCGCGTTGGTTTTGGGTGAGCTGGGAGGAGGGCTTGGCGCGGAGCAGGTCGGCCGAGGCGGGTTCGAGCACGCCCGGCGGGAAGGCGACGACCAGCAGTGGCAGCAAAAGGGCCGGTTTTGCTGTCATCTCTTTCAACTTAACAAATTACATGCGATTTAAGCTCAGAAATCGGGCCTGGCAAAAGAAATTCGCCGCTCGAGGGCGCGCCCTCCGGCGGAGTCCGGCCTGAGGGAGTAAGATAGGGAGGAGGCACCGAGACCAGCCATGAGGAATCCCTGGAACCGCACGTTGATCGCCTGGCTGGCGAGCGGAGCGCTGGTGGCCGCCGCCCTGCTGGCTTCCGGCTGCCGCGAGCAACCGCGGGCGCCCGAGAAGCCGGCCGAGACGGCCAAGCCGGCCGAGGCGCCGCCGCCCGCCCCTCCACCGGAAGCCGCGAAGGAGAAACCGAAGGAAAAACCGATGGAACCAGCCAAACCTGAAGCCGCCAAGCCCGCACCGGCGCGCGCGCTGCTCAATCCGGCCAAACTGAATGAGAAGGCCCCGGAGACCTATACGGTGGTCTTCGACACGAGCAAAGGAACGGTCAAGATTCAGGTCGAACGTGCCTGGGCGCCGCTCGGAGCGGACCGTTTCTACAACCTGGTCAAGAACGGTTTTTACGACGGGGCCCGGTTTTTCCGCATCGTGCCGAACTTCGTTGTGCAGTTCGGTTTGAACGGCGAT
The DNA here is from genome assembly GCA_938003835.1 of uncultured Bryobacteraceae bacterium. Classification (GTDB taxonomy): domain Bacteria; phylum Acidobacteriota; class Terriglobia; order Bryobacterales; family Bryobacteraceae; genus CALKXJ01. The sequence continues at coordinate 214,081 of CALKXJ010000016.1, forward strand.
CCGGCGGTGAATGCCGCCTGGGAGGACGCCCGCATCAAGGACGATCCGGTGCTCAAGACCAACCGCAGGGGAGCGGTGACGTTCGCCACCGCGGGCCCGAACACGCGCACGACACAGGTGTTCATCAACCTGCGCGCGAACGCCTTCCTCGATCAGCAGGGCTTTGCGCCCTTCGGCCAGGTGGTGGAGGGCATGGAGGTCATCGACAGCCTCTATTCGGGCTACGGCGAGTCGCCGGATCAGGGCATGATCCGGACGCAGGGGAACGCTTATCTGCTCAAGCGTTTCCCGAATCTCGATTACATCAAGAAGGCGACGATCCAGTTCTAGCGCAGCCGCACGGGCCGGAAGAAATCGGCGCTACGTCGTCTGGCGGAGCCGCCTCCTGGCTTCGGCGGAGACGGCTTTCATGGACTCGGCGGCCGGGCACGGTTCCCCGCCGGTGACACGAATCACGCCGTCGTCGCCCTTGTCATACTCCCCTCCGAAATGCGAGAGGACGTGGAGAGGCCCCACCTCGATCAACGCCTTCTCGATGGCTGCCGCATCCAGCTTTCTTTCCAGGCGCGCATCGAAGCACATCTTCAGGTGAGGGGAACCCAGTGCGCGGATCATCCGCATGCAATCGCGGTAACCGGTGATGACCGGCGCGTGGTTCTCGAGGGCGAGCGTGACCCCGTGCTCGCCGGCAAAGCGCGCCGCCTCGATCATTCCCTGGCGGCACCACTCCCAGGTCTGCTCCTCGGAGAACTCCCGATGCGCCTCCCGCCAGACCGCCTGCGCGATGTCATAGCGCGCACCGCCTTCTGGCCGGAGCGTGACGCCCGGCCAGGCCAGCAACACGCGGGGCGTGCGGGCGCTCAACTCCGCCGTCATCTTGATGAGCTCTCGCAGGTAGACTAACTGGCACTCGCGGTGTTCGGGAATGGCACTGCTCAAGTCGCTGCCGGCCGCAACGGCGTCAATCTCGATGCCTTGATCGCCGGCCAGCCGCCGCAGCCGCCGGCAGGCCTCTCGCGAGGGACCCCGAGGGTTGCCGTGCGGCCGCTTCCCGTCGATTTCCACTTCCTGGTAGCCGTATTCCTTCGCCCTTTGAATCAACTCGTCGAGGGTGAGAGCCGCGCCCCGGTACCAGACACAGATACGTGGTGTTGTGCAGCCCGACCTTCACCTCCACTATCGCGGCGCCTGAGCCGCCCCGCCCCGTTGCTCTCAGGCTCTTCGGCCGGGCGAGCAATCGGCGGCAGGAGAGTCCCCGGGCACGCGCTCGCCGGTTTACACTTCGAACGATTTGAGAGACGCCACGCTCTCCACCGTGAGCTCCCAGCTCTGCTCGACGCATTGGTTCTTCAAGCCGCCGGTGCGGGCTGCGGCGAAGATTCTGCGCCAGTCGAGGCCACCCTTGCCGACCGCCACCCCGGGGCGCGGCGCGCCCAGGCCGGCGGCCAGGGCGCCTCTTGCCGAGCCTTGAAGAAACTCTCTTCTTGAAAATTCGGGCATTTCCGCCTCCTTGGGCCGCCGCTCAGGCGCCGGTAAGCTCCCATCTCTCGCGATACTCGCGCGCCGGGTACGGGTTGGCCTCGGCAGCGTTGGTGAATCGCATGGTCCCGGCGTCCCACAGTAACGCGGGCGCACATCGGTTTGCGCGAAAGACTTTCCGGCTATCGCGGATCGCCGCTCCGGCCAGTGCAATCGCCTCCGAACAGTTGGCCGCGTGGAGGAAGTTGCCCGCCGAGGGCGGCCCGTCCCTGACCGCCGCCAGCCACTCGGCATCTCCCCGGCCGCCGCGGCGCGGGCGTCCTCGCGTCTCCGCCTCCGGCTCCGGAAGGCCCTTGGCGGTCCGGCACTCCTTCATCTTCCTGGCCGGGATGATCTCGTTGCTCGGGATCATGCCCCTGTCTCCGATGAATAGGGTTCCCGTTGCCGGCACCGACCGCCCGTCTTCGAGCAGCTCATCGGGCGTAAACGGGCGCATTCCGCCGTCGTACGAGTACAGCTCGATCTCCGGCCAGGGGCCGTGGGCGGCAAATTTGAACAGAACCCGGTTGGCGGAAGGAAACGCGAAGTCGTTCACCGCCACGGTGCTGACCTGGTCGTGGATCTCGCAGCTCGAGCTGAACCGGGCCTCGAAGCTGTAAGCAACCGGGGGGTCGTTCGCCATGAAGATCGGCCACAGGCTGTCGTTGCCCATGTCGGCGATGCTGCCCCCGCCGAAGTCGTACCAGCCCCAAAAGACGGCATGCGTGTAGCTGGGATGGTAGGGCTGGTCGCGTTCGGGTACGAGCCACACTCCCCAGTCGAAGCCCGGCGGAATGGGCGGCCGGTCGGCGGGTAGCGAAAGCGCGTGGGGCCAGAAAGGCCGATCGGTCCAGTCGTGGATCTCCCTCAGGGTGCCGATGACCCCGTCGAGAATCATCTGCCGGACGGTGGTCAGCCGTCCGCGCCAGGCGAGCAGGTGGGTGGCGACGCCGGTCTTGCGAGCGGTGTCGACCACATCCGCACCTCGGCGACCCGATTGGCCAGGGGCTTGTGCATCAGCACATGTTTGCCCCGCTTCATCGCCGCCATTGCAATCGTGGCATACAGGTGGTGGGGCGTCGTGACCTTCACCGCGTCGAGACCCCTCTCCTTGTCGAGCAGTTCCCGAAAGTCGGCGTAGGAGGCCACGCCCCCTGAACTTCTCCGAGGAGCGCTTCCTGGCGTAATGGGTTTCGATGATTTCCTTCGCCATGGTGCGGCCCGCCCGGATGCCTGTGATCCCTGCCCCCCAGGAGGGGTCCTCCAGCGCCTGCCGCACGCTGTCACGGAGCCCGTGCTTGCTCCAAATCGATATAGTGGGTCCCATCCTTGACGGGATCGCACACGGAAGTGATCTGCACCTCCGGGTAGTCGACCCGACCCAGCAGCTCCCGGATCAACTGGGTCCCGCATCCGATGTGAGCGAGGGTGATCTTATCGCTGGGAGCGAGATATCCTGACCCGCCCAGCACGTGGCGGAGGACAAGGGTGAAGGCCAGGCCCGCTGCCGCGGGCGTCAGGAATTCTCGGCAATTCAGATCCTGCTCGGGAGGCCTGCGAATCTGCTCCCCTTCGCCGGATTGGCGCTTTCTTCACCTCTCCGGTTACCGGAGGGAGTGTATCATGCGCCGTTTGGCAGGCACGCCGGGCAAATCCGGCGAGGCGGACGAACCGCCCGGGGATCCGCGCCTCAGCGCCCGAGCGCCTTTTCGATCGCTTCGATGAGCTCCGGAGCTTCCGGAGAGACGTTCGGCTCGAAGCGCGCGATCACGCGGCCATCCTTGCCGACGAGAAACTTCGTGAAGTTCCATTTCACCTCGCCGCCCGTGGCCGGGTATTCGGTTTTGTCGGTCAGGTGCCTGTACAGAGGCGCCTGGTCGTTGCCCTTGACCGAGATCTTGGCGTACATGGGGAAGGTGACGCCGTACTGGCGGGAGCAAAACTGGCGGATTTCCTCGTTGGTGCCGGGCTCCTGGCCGCCGAAGTTGTTGGCAGGGAAGCCGAGGACGACGAAGCCCCGGTCCCGATAGCGCTCATAGAGCTTCTGGAGACCGGCATATTGCGGAGTGTAGCCGCACCGGCTGGCGACGTTGACAATTAAGACGACCTTGCCCTTATAGGCCGCAAGCGGCGCCGGCTTGCCGTCGATGGCCGGCAGCGTGTAGTCGTAGATCGAGGCGGCGAACATCGTGATTTGCAGAAGCGGGAGGATGGTCAGAATTCGGCTGATCATTCTCATCGTTTCATGGATGCTCCCACTCGCCCTCGCGTTGCGGGAAAGATTGTCCGCCCCGAGCTGATCAGGGAGCCGGCCGATCGCCTGGCGGTTGTCTCTGCCGGCAGAGCGAGCCAACGGGCCGCGGAAGCCGCTCGGACGCTTTTCCATCTCCGGCCGGCGGACTCGGCTGGCGAGGCCGACTCACCGTCGGCGGCCGTGCTGCGGTTCGGACGGGGCGCTAGGCGGAAGAGCCCGTAGCCTGCGGACGGCAGCAACAAGGGGGCTAGCGCATCCTAGCCTGGCGTGAGCCGCCGGCGCGCGGAGGCGTAATACAGCGCCGGCAATCCGACGAGCGTCAAGAACAGGCTTGAGGCCAATCCGCCCACGACCACGGTCGCCAAAGGCCGCTGCACGTCGCTTCCAATTCCCGTCGCGGTGGCCGCCGGGACCATGCCGAGCATCGCCACCACCACCATCATCAGCACGGGGCGCATTTGCGCGACCGAGCCGTCGATAACCGCCCGCAGCAAGTCGGCGCCCGGCTGCCTCCGGCGCCGGTTCATCTCCGACACAATCAGCACGCCGCTCATCACCGCTACCCCGAACAGGCTCACGAAACCCACCGCCGCCGAGACACTCAAGTGGATCCCCCGGAGCCACAGCAGCAGCACGCCGCCGACAAAGGCAAACGGCACCGTGAGCATCACCACCAGCGAGTCACGCACGCTGCGGAAGGCGAAAAAGAGCAGAACGAAGATGAGGAAGACGGTCACGGGCAGCGCGATGCTGAGCCTCGCCTTGGCCCTCGCCATGTTTTCAAACTGCCCGCCCCATTCGATGCCGTAGCCTTCCGGGAGCGGCACTTCCTTCTCGATCCGGCGCCTCAGCTCTGCGGCGAAGCTGCCCTGGTCGCGGCCCCGGATGTTCGTTCTCACCGACACCATTCTCCGGTTTTCGCTGCGGGCGATGATCGACTCTCCATCCGTCACCCGCACATCGGCGAGCTGTCCCAGGGGCACCCGCGCTCCGCTCCGCGTCGGAACCAGGATGCTGGCGATCGCGCCGGCGTCGGCGCGCGCCTCTGGCAGGTAACGCACGGTAATGTCAAAACGCCGGTCGCCGTCAAACAGCGTGCTGACCGTGCGGCCGCCGATGGCCAGCTCGATCAGTTCCTGTAAGTCGCGCACGCGAACACCGTAGCGCGCCATGGCGGGGCGGTTCACCCGGAGGGTGAGTTGCGGCTGGCGCTCTTCTTGTTCGATGGAGCTATCGGCTGCCCCGCGCACCTGCCGGGTGATGGCCAGCGCCTGTCTCGCCAGTCCGCGCAACACGTCCAAGTCCGGCCCCGTGAACAGGATCGCCAAGTCGGCGCTGGAACCGGTCACTGCCTCGGTCACCGTATCGATGATCGGCTGCGTGATGTTATAGGTGGCGCCCGGAACCTGGTCCTGCATCAGCCGCGCCAGTTCCTCCACCACCATCGCCTTGGTGCGGCCCGCCGGCCAAGTCGAATAAGGTTGCAGGGTCACCAGAAACTCGATGCGGTTTGGCCCGAACGGGTCGGTGCCTAAGTCGTTGCGCCCCGCTTGCGAAGCCACGTCCCGGACCTCCGCCATCTTGCCGATCTCGCCTCGCACCAGCTCCGCGACGTTGGCCGATTTTTCGAGCGAGGTGCCCGGCGGCAGGTTCAGCCGCACCCACACGGTTCCCTCGTCAAGCACCGGCAGAAATTCGGTCCCCATCTTCAGGGCGACGGTGGCCGTTGCCCCGACCAGCACCGCCGCCCCGGCCAGTACCCTGCGGGCGCGGGGCAGCGCCGCCTCCAACGTTTTCCGGTAGAGCCCGGTGAGCAAGGTCACCACCGGGTTGTCCCACGCCTTGGCCCCGTTTCGGAACAGAAACGTCGCCAGCACCGGCGTCAGCGTCATGGTGATGAGCAACGCCCCCACCAGCGCCGCGCAGACCGTGAACGCCATCGGGGTAAACAACCGGCGCTCCACGCGCTCCAGCGTGAATAGCGGCAGGTAGGCGGAGATGATGATCAACATCGAATAGAAGACCGGCGATTCCATCTCGAATGCCGCCTCACCGATTCGCTGCGGCGCCGGGAGCGCCTCCTTGCGCTCTCGTAAGCGGTGCAGGATATGCTCCACCATCACCAGCGTTCCATCGACGATGATTCCAAAGTCGATGGCGCCCAGCGACAGCAGATTGGCCGGCGTGCCGGCGAGGTGCATCACAGTGAAGGCAAACAGCAGCGACAGCGGGATCGTCAGCGCCGTCAGGAAGGCGGCGCGCAGGCTGCCGAGAAAAAAGATCAGCACGAGGGTCACCACCGCCAGGCCCTCTGCCAGGGTCCGCCCCACGGTGCGCAGCGTGTTGTTAACCAGTTCCGTACGGTCGTAGATGGTGCGGATCCGCACGCCTGCCGGCAGCCGATTCTGCTCGAGATCCCGCAGCGCCTCGTGCACCAGCCGGAGCACCTGGCTCGGGTTTTCGCCGCGCCGCATCAGGACGATCCCTTCGATGCCTCCCGTGTGCTCGTTCAGTCCGAAAATGCCGGTGCGCGGCGCTGCCCCCACCACCACCCGCCCCAGGTCCTTCACATAGATCGGGACGCCGCCCGCTTCGCTCACCACGCTGAGTTCGATATCCTCGGCCGAGCGGAGCAGCCCCACGCCGCGCACTGCCAATGACTGTTGCTGGTTATCCAGCAGCGCTCCGCCGGCGTTCTGGTTGCTGGCGGCCACTGCATCGGCGATGTCGATTGGCGTCAGCCGGTATTTCTCCAGCAGCAGCGGATCCACCTGGATCTGGTATTGCTTCACCAGACCTCCAAAGGGCACCACGTCGGCGACCCCAGTGACCTGCAAGAGCCGCGGCGCCACCACCCAGTCCTGCAATTCGCGCAACTGCATCTCGTCCAGATGCTCTGCTTCGAGCACATAGCGGAACAGCTCGCCGATTGGTGTGGCCATCGGACCCAGCACAGGCCTCAGCCCCTCCGGCAGCTCCACTTCGCGCAGCCGCTCCAGCACCAGCTGCCTTGCGAGGTAGATGTCCATGCTGTGCTCGAAGGTCAACTGCACCAGCGAGAGCCCGAAGATGGTCCGCGACCGGCGGTTGAGCACGCCCGGCGTGTTGTTCAGCGCCCGCTCGACCGGGATGGTCACCTGCTGCTCCACCTCTTCCGCCGCCAGCCCCGGCGCCAGCGTGATCACGTCCACACCGGGATCGGAGATGTCGGGATAGGCTTCGATCCGGAGTTGCTGGAAAGACCAGATGCCAACGCCCGCCAGCAGGATCGCCCCGACCAGCGTGAAGAAGCGCTGTTCCAGGGCGAAGCGCAGCAGCTGTCTCATGCCCCAGCCTCGCCTCCCGCCCAGTGCAGCACCTCGCCGCCGGCGAGAAACACGAGGCCCTCGGCGACCATCGGCTGAAGCCGCGGCAGGACCGACCGGAGCTTGTCCTCGCGGTCGATGCTGAGCACCACCACGGGGCGGTCCGCGGTCGAACCGGACAGGATGTCCTGGGTCAGCTTGTGCGCCGCGCCGAAGCCGAGGAGCCCGCGGAGCACGGTCGCGCCGGCGATGCCCTCCTCCAGCAGCACCCGCACCACGGCCTCATAGAGCGGGATGCGGGGATCGCCCCAGGTGTCGCTCTCATCGAAGAAGATCAGCAGCATTCTTGCGCTTTCCACCGCTCAATACCCCCGTAAGAGCATGGCGCCGTCCACCACCACCCGCGCTCCCGGCGCCAGTCCGTCCAGGATCGGGACAAGGTCGCCGCTGCGCTTGCCCGTGCGAACCTCGACGGCGCGGAAGCGGCCCGGCGCCTCCTCGAGGAAGACTGCCTGCCGGCCCTCCATTTGGACCAGCGCGCCCACGGGTGCCACGACGACCTCGCGGTCGGCCTCGGTGTGGCGCACCGTTCCAAACATTTCCGGGCGGAAACGTCCTTCCCGGTTGTCCAGTTCCGCCCAGACCTTGATCGTGCGGTTGGCCGGATCGACGCTGTCGGCAATCCGCGCCACCCGGCTCAGGAACGTCTCTCCCGGAAATGCGTTCAGCCGCACCTCAAAGCGCTCGTGGAGCTGCACCAGCCGGATGTATGTCTCCGGCACATCCGCCGCCACCCAGACGGTGCTCAGGTCGGCGATCGTCATCACCGGCTGCGTGATGTCGTTGCGGTACTCGCCCGCCACCACGTTGAACTCGGTCACCTTCCCCGAAAGCGGCGCGCGCACCGTGATCCGCGGCCGCGTCTGACCCGGCTCGAGCCCCAGCAGCTCCAAGCGTGCCAGCGCCTGCCGGCGCGAAGCCTCCGCTTGTGCGACGACCGCCTTTGCCTGACTCAGCGCCGTTTCCGCCACGAGGACCTCTTTCTTTGCGATCGCATCGCCCCGGAACAGGTCCAGCACCCGGTCGTGGTCCTTCTCCGCCTTGGCCAGCGCCGCGCGCGCCACTGTCAGATCGAGCTCGGCGCGCATGTATTCGGCGGCTGCCGCGTCCGCCTCCGGGCTCTCCAGCAACAGCAGCGGGGCGCCGCGCTCCACCGCATCGCCGAAGGAGACGAAGACCCCCGCCACCCGCCCGGGCGCGGGCAGCACCACCCGCGAGATCCGGTTTGGATTGAACTCCAGTTTTGCCGGCGCCGTGAACTCGTCAGCCGGCATCCGCGTCAGCCGCACTGCTTCGACGCGGATCTGACGCAGCTTGGGTGAATCGAGCGGAATCACCACCGCCCCTTCGATCCGCGGCGGCGATTCGGCCTCTGCGGGCGGCCCCTGACGGCAGCCCGCCATCGCTGCCGCCAGGGCCAAGATCATCCATCCTCTCATCGCACTTCCCGGCCGACGGTCGCCTCCAGCACGTACAGCGATCGCGCATATTCCACCCGCGCCTCGTTGTATCCCTGTCTGGTCTCGCTGAACGTCCGCTGCGCGTCCAGCAGATCGAGAAACGAGGCTTCGCCCCGCCGGTAGGAGAACTCGATCGTGTCCCGCACCCGGCCCGCCTGCCCCAGCAACTCGGTCTCGATCGTTTGCAGCCGTCCCCGCGCCGTCTGGACCTGCTCCCAGGCCGAGACAACCTCAGCGCGGATCTGCTGCTCCAGCGCGCGCACCCGCAGCTCCGCCTGCTGCCGCTCCAGGCGCGCCCGCTCGACTTCGCCCTGGTTGCGGTTCAGAAGCGGCAAGGGGATTTCGAAGCGGAATCCGGCCGTCTGGCCGGGAAACGGACCGACGTACTGCTTGTGATGCGACAGACCGACATCGAGATTGGGCTTGCTGAGCGCTCGTTGCAGCCGGATCTCCTCCTCGGCGCGCCGCACCTCGCTCCGCAGCGCCGCCAGATCGGGCCTTGCCGCCAGGGCCGCCGCCGCCAGCTCCTCGAGGCCTTCCGTCACCGTATCCCGCCGGATCTCCTCCATGACGTCGAAGCCCGGCACCGGCGCCGGACGCCCCATCAGGCGCTGGAGCCGCACACGCTCCTGCCGTTCGCGCAGCTCCGCCTGTAGGAGCTGCGTGCGGAACTGCAACGCCGCCACCTCACTTCGCATCAGCTCGACCCGCGCAATCTCGCCGGCCTCATAGCGCGTTCGGTTGACCTTCACCAGCGCTTCGAAGGTTTCCAGAATCTCTTTGATTGTGCGTGCGTTCGCCTTCGCCAGCAGCAAGTCCAGGTAGGCGTTCTGCACCTCGAGCGTCAGCGTCCGTTGCGCGTCGAGAATCCCCCCTTGCGCCACCGTCACCGCCTGCCGCGCCAGCTCCATGCGCCGCCGGCGCTTGCCCGCCGTCTCGATCTCCCAATACAACACCGTGTTGGTCTCGGCTGGACCGGCCGGCCCCTGCTCGGCGACGTAGTTTGCCCCCAGCACGTCCAGGAGGTTGTTTTCTACGTTCAGCCGCGGGTTCGGGCGCAGCCGCGCCTGCAACAGGCGCGCCTCGGCGATGGGAATCTCGTAGCGCCGGGCCAGCAGCTCCAGGTTGCGCTCGAGAGCCTCCTCGACCGCCTGCTTCAGAGAGACCGGTGCTTGCGCCGCTAAGAGGAGATGACATGCCGCTCCGAGCAGCAGGGTTCGCGCCAACACTCTTCCATGATAGTTTTTCCGCCGCGCCGCCTCCCCCGGGAGCGGTCAATTGTCCGACCGCCGCGACGCCGAGCAAGCCGTCGGTTGGAGTCCTTCCGGAACGGGCGCGGATCGCAACCCGGATCGTTGCGCGGGACAGCTCAGGCACAGCGGAACTGCCCGGAGCAGCTCCTACGGGCGTGTTGCTCCGTCACGTCGGAGAAGCTGGCCGAAGCATTCGCGCGCAGGCGTGCGCGCGGCACAAGGGCCACCGGCCCCCTGGGAGGTTTCAGTTTGGATCCTCCCGGCAGGCTCACCCAACCGGCTTGCCCTGAGGGTGACCGTAAGACGTCACTGGGAAACACGCCCGGAAAAATTGGGGCGGAAGGCGTCCCATCCTTTGCCCTCAGCGCAGTGTGGCTTCGGTGCCGGCGACCGAGACGCCGTATTTTTCGAGGAGCGCCCCCGAAGCACGGTCTACTGCCGCGCGAGCCTTCAGATAGGCCGCTTGAGCGGCGACCTCGGCGGCCCTGGCCTGCGCCAGGTCGCGCTGGTACTGGATGACCAGGAAGGTTGTTGAAGCGCCCACCGCAAGCTTCTCTTCTTCGGCGGCGAGCGCCTGCTCCTGAAACTGCCTTTCGCTGGCGGCGGCAGCGAGCGCCGCCCGAGCCTGCTCGAGAGCGACCAGCGCGTTTGTGATTTCGACGTGCACCTGCTTGTAGAGCTGCCGCAGGCGCAACTCTTGTTGGCGCAGGGCAAGGCTGTCCCGGATGTAGTCCGCCTCAGCCACCCGGTTCCGCAAGGGGATGGTGAGCTGCACCCCGATGCCGTAATCCGGGAAATTGCGCCGGAGAAGCTGCGCCAGGGCAGTTCCATAGCCGCCGATCAGGATCGGATCCGGGGTATGCGGCGCCCCGCCGGGAGACGTGAGCGGATTCACTTCGCCGGCCAGGGCGTTGTTGCGCACTGCGGCAACCAGGTCGAGCGAGGGCCGCAAGGCATCCTTGCTTCCCCGCAGGGCCTGCCGGGTGCTCTCGATCTGAAGGCGGGCCTGTGCGAGGTCCGGCCTCCGCTCGATCGCTTGCTGTGCCAGATCGGCCGCCGGAGGAATTCTTTCCTCCGGGTCGACACGCAGCGGATCGGTGAGGACAAACCGGATGTTCGCCAGCACCGGGTCCGTAACGGCGCCTCGCGTGAGGTAATCCTTGAGGACGGTCTCCTGTTGCCGCACGAGGGCCTCGGCGGCGATCAAGTCCCGGCGGGTGCGGGCCACTTCCGCGCGAGCCCGGACGACGTCAATCGGCGCCCGGGTGCCTGCTTCCACCTGGGCCTGATTGTCGGCAAGCAGCTTTTCGGCGCGCTGGAGCGCCTGCCGGCGCACCATCACATCCGCCTGGAAACTGGCAAGGTCCCAGTACAGGCGGATCACGGCCGTGACCGTACTGATCACCTGTTGTTGGAAGATCAGATCGGATTGAGCGCGGGCGTTGGCGGCGATCCGGATGAAACGCGAGTTCAGCGATTGCCCGAAGCCCCGCAGCAAAGGCTGGGTGAAGGTGATCCCGAACGAAGAAGCATTGAAGGGCCTCAGATCGTAGCGGCGGTGGTTGTGAAACTGATGGGTGTTGTCCCAACCGGCGGTGATTTCCCCGCCGGTGAGGAAGCCCTGCTGCCACCCGAGATTTGCCGTGGCCACGTCGGTCACCAGCGCCGGCGTGCCCACCAGGAAGGAATTCAGTTGCGGGGCCGTCAAATGATCCCGGCGCAGCTTCGCGAAGAGAACCGGATCGAGTGAAGGCGGAAGGCGTCCGGGGCTCAGGACGATCTGGCCGGCAATGGAGAGGTTGGTTTCCGGACCCGGCCCGAGCGCCGGAGCCGGCGCATCGGCCGCCGCGCTGACGCTCTTCGGTCCCTCACGCACCGCCAGCGGTATTCCGCGCGGTACCGCTCCGGCCTGCGCTCGGTCGAGCTCTGTTTCAGCAAAGCGCGGGCCGAGGCGCTGCACCTCGACGTCGAGGGTGTTCTCCAGCGCGATGGCGATTGCATCGCGCAAGGAGAGATAGGCATTTCCGCCGCGTACCAGCGACGCCAGCCGCGGTGAATCTTCCTCGAGCTGCGCCCGGATTTCAGCGGCCAGCACAAGCCCTGCGGCAAGCACGAGGAAGCGTCTCATTGGGTCGGTCCTCCCCCCTTGGCGACAGTCGGCTTCGGCGGCGAGACCGGCCGGACCCTGACGCCCTCGGCCACCTCGTCGGTGAGATTCGTGATGACTCTCTGTCCGGGCTTCAAGCCTTCCAGCACCTCGATCTCCGCCCCATAATCCCGACCCAGTTTGACCGGCATCAGATGAACCCGGGCGCCTTCGCCCACCGTGGCGACAATCGGGCCCTTGGACGTATTGCGGAAGGCGCCCGCGGGGATGACGAGCGGCGGGCTTTCGCGACGCAGCCGGAAGTGGACCGTCGCGTACATTCCCGGCAGGAGCAATCCGGCCGGGTTCGGCATCCGAATTTCGGTCAGCAGGGTGCGCGATTGAGGGTCGAGAGAATTCGAGGTCCGGCTGACCCGGCCCGGAAACCGGCGCCCGCGGTACTCCTCCACCTCCACGCTACATGGCAGTCCCGCCCGGATATGAGGAGCTTCGCTCTGAGGCACACTGACAAAGACGCGCAGCATCTGAATCTGGGCCATCCGGAACATCTCGCGAAGCGAGCTGGCGCTGCCGGCGCTGACTAACGTGCCGACGTCGACGTTTCTTGTGGTAATCACGCCCGCAAACGGAGCCCGTACCTGGCGAAAGGACTGTAACTCCCGCAGGCGCTGGAGCGTCGCCTCCGCCGCCAAAATGTTGTCGCGAGCCGCTTGCACATTGGCCTCAGCGGCAGCCGCATCGGCACGGCGCGCCTCGTAGGCGGCTCGCTTCTCATCGCCGTCCTGTTGGGAGAGCACACCCTTTTCGACCAGCACCTGCCATCGCTTCGCGGTGACCTCCGCCAGGCTCAGGTTGGCGAGCGCCTGCTGGTGGGCCGCCTGCGCCTGCCGGAAGGCCGATTCCGCGCGTCTCAAGCTAGCCTCCGCCTCCCGGATCTGCTGCTCGAGCTCCGGCGAGTCGATCTCCGCCAAGAGCTGGCCGGAGCTGACCCGGTCGCCGATGTCAACCAGGCGCCGCTTGATGTAGCCGTCGGCGCGGGCGAAGATGGGCGTCTCGATCTCGGCCTGAATCGTGCCGGGCAGGCTGATGTTGATCTCCGCGGGAGCTTCTCGGGCGGGCACGACGGTGACCGAGGGGACCTGTTGTTGCTGGCCTCGGGCCTCTGCGGCCAGTTGCCGGCTGCGCGCCGCGCGCGGCAGATAGCCTAGTCCGAACAAAAGGCCGAGGAACGCGACGGTGACGAGAGCAAGGAAAACTCCTTTTCGGCCGCGACGATTCGGCGGTTCACAGCCGTCGGCTCTGTCGTAATTTGCCTCGGTTTCCAACTTTTTCATTCGAGCATCTCCGCATCTTCCTCCGCAGGCTTGGCGCTCTGCTTCGACTTGAAGAAGCTGTACGCCACTGGCACGAGAAACAGCGTGGCGAGGGTCGCCGCCAGCAAACCACCAATGACCGCCCGCCCGATCGGAGCATTCTGTTCGCCCCCCTCGCCGAGCCCGAGCGACATGGGCAGCATGCCCAGAATCATCGCTCCGGCGGTCATCAGCACCGGGCGAAGCCGCGTCGCCGCTGCCAGGCGTGCGGCCGTGGCGACGGGCACTCCCTCGGCACGGCGCTGGTTGGCGAAAGTCACCAACAAGACGCTGTTGGCGGTGGCAACTCCGATCGCCATGATCGCGCCCATGAGCGAAGGGACGTTGATGGTGGTCTGCGTCACATACAGCGCCCAGACAATTCCGGACAAGGCGCCGGGAAGCGCCATCAAAATGATCAGGGGATCAAGCCAGCTTTGGAAGTTGACCGCCATTACCAGATACACCAAAGCGACGGCCAAGACCATGCCGCCCGCAAGCCCCAGGAAAGATTCCCGCATGGTTTCGATCTGTCCGCGCACCTGGAGGAACGATCCGCGCGGCAGCTTGGAGCGAAACTCCTCCACGATCTTGTCCACCTCCTTGGCCACGCTCCCCAAATCGCGATCCTGCACCGCCGCATAGACGTCCAGCACCGGCTGCACGTTGTAATGGCTGACCACCATCGGCGAAACCGTTCGCTCAGCCACGGCGAGGTTGCCCAGCAGTTGCGGCGGCCCGGGTTTTGCGGAGGCCAGTGGGATGTTCCGGATTTCGTCCATCGCGCTAATCCGGTATTCCGGAGTCTGAACCGCAATCAGGTAACTGACGCCGGTCTGAGGATGCAGCCAGTAGTTTGGAGAGACCTGGCCGGAGGAGCTGAGCGACACCAAGACGCTGTTGGCGATCTCTCTTTGCGTGAGCCCCATCTGCCCGGCGCGGCTTCGATCGACGTTAATCCGCAGCTCCGGTGCATCCAGAACCTGGTGCAGCCGCACATCGACGGCACCGGGCACCTGCCGGAGACGCCTCTCGATCTCCCTGGCGATCCCGTAGTTGGCCTCAAGATTCCGCCCGATCACCTGAATGTCGATGGGCGCCGGGATGCCAAAGTTGAGAATCTGGCTGACCATGTCGGCCGAGCGGAAGAAAAAGGTCATTTCGGGAAAGGCGGCGGGCAGCTCTCGCCGGAGGCGCCGCGCGTATTCCCACGTCTCGCCTCGCCTGCGTTCCCGCCGGAGGGAAATCAGGATCTCGCCATCCCCGGAGCCGATGGTCGCCGAGTCGGTGTAAGCCATGTTGAGCGGCAGGACCGGCAGGCCGATGTTGTCGAGAATCGTCTCGAGCTTCGATGGTGGGATGATCTCGCGAATCTTGTTCTCGACTCGGGCAAACAGTTCCTCGGTAGTCTCCAGCCGGGTCCCGGCCGGAGCTCGAACATGGAGCCGCAACTGCCCTCCGTCGACCTGAGGGAAAAAATCCTGGCCCAGTTGCGTCGCAAGAAAGCCCGAGGTCGCGCAAAACAGAACGAACAGGACGGTCACTGCCAGCCGATGAGCGAGCGCCCAGTCCAAGGCGTTTTGGTAAGTCTCGCGGAACCGCTCGAAGCGTCGCCGGAAGGCATGATGGACCTTTGACAGCGGGCCCGATCCGCCCGCGCGGTGACCCGGCCCGCCGCGGTAGAGCCGGAGTTCCGGGCGGAGCATGTACCAAACCATGGTGGGCAGCAAGGTGCGCGAAAGCGCCCAGGACGCCATCATGGCGAAGACGACCGCCATGGCCAGAGGCTGGAAGAGGTACTTGGCCGTGCCCCGCAGCAAGACGACCGGCGCGAAGACGATCGAGATGGAAAGCGCCGAAACCAGTGCAGGAACCGCGATCTCGCCGGCGCCGTCAAGCACCCCTCTCACCATCGACTTGCCCTGGGCGAAATGCCGGTGAATGTTCTCGATGGCGACGACACCTTCGTCCACCAGAATTCCGATCGCCAGCGCCAGCCCGCCCAGCGTCATCACATTGATGGTCTGGCCGAGACCGTAGAGCAGAATGAGCGAAGTCAACATCGAGAGCGGGATGGAGGTGCAGACAATCAGCGTGCTCCGCCAGCTTCCCAGAAACAGCAGGATCATCAGCGAGACGAGGATCGCCGCCAGAATGGCCTCAGAGAGGACCGCCCGGATTGAGGCGCGCACAAACAGGGATTGATCGAGCAGGAGCCGGACATCGAGCTCGGGCGGCAAGGTGGAGAGGATGCGCGGCAGTTCCCGCTTGACCTTGCTCACGATGTCCAGCGTCGATGCGGTGCCGGTCTTGAGAATCGAGACCAGTGCGCCACGCCGCCCGTCCTGGCGAACGATGTTCATCTGCACGGCTCCGCCGTCGCGAACCTGCGCCACGTCGCGAAGATAAACGGTGGCGCCGCCCTGCTGGCGCACGGGCATGTCGTTGAAAAGCTCCACCACGGCAGGACTGTTGTTCAGGCGGACGCTGTACTCCCAGTCGCCCATCTTGGCCGTGCCGGCCGGGAGAATCGGGCTCTGGAAATTGACGGCGGAGACGACGTCCGCTGGCGAGACGCCGCGGGCGTACAAGGCCAGCGGGTCGAGATCGACCATGATCTGTCGGGCCTTGCCTCCATACGGCTGGAGCACAGACGCTCCTTGCACGGTCGCCAATTGCGTGCGAAGGAAGTTCGATCCGATGTCGTAGAGCGCCTGCTCGGACAGTCCCTGCCCGCCGAGCCCCAACTGGAGAATCGGGACGCTGGATGCGTTGAAGCGCAGGATGAGCGGCGGGGTCGCGCCTGGCGGCATCTGCCGCGTCACCGTCTGCGAGATCGCGGTCATTTGAGCGACGGCGGCATCGACCGGCGTGCCGGGATGAAAGAACACCTTGATGATGCCCATGCCGGCGAAGGTGTGCGATTCGATGTGCTCGATATCGTTGACGGTCGTGGTGAAGGAGCGCTCGGACACCATCGTGATGCGCTTTTCCATCTCGTCGGCGGCCAGGCCCCGGTACTGCCAGATCGCGCTCACGACCGGAATGTCGATGTTCGGTAAAACATCCGTCGGCATCCGGGCAATCGCGATGCCGCCCAGGATGGCAATGACGACGGCCGCCGCGATGAACGTATACGGCCGCCGCAGGGCAAGCTTTACGATCCACATGATCCGGTTCTCCAAGCCGGCCGGCACGGCAGCGCCGGCTGCCATGCGCCTCCTGGCCGGCGCTCAGCCCGTCGCCGACAGACTCTGCCGGTTGTGGCAGGCATGGACCGGCTCCTCCGTGCAGGAGACGCTCCAATCCATATCATCAGGTCTGTTTTTCCTAAACCGGCTCCTGTGCACGCGACGGACAACAGACCTCTCCCCACTCATACTATGCTATCCGCTTCTGGGCGGCGCTCGTCGGTAATCCCGGCGGCCGATTCGCCGATCCGGGCTGTCAGAAGAAAGACTCCGCCGCCGGCCTCGGGCAGGCTCACCATCCGCCGAAGGCCGGCCTGCGCAGACCGAAAGGTCGCCGGGGAGTCCTCGGCCTCCTGGAACGCCGCCAGAGGCTTGCTTTCGTGATCGATTCCAGCCTGATTGGGACGCAGGCTACGGGCCTCGGCGTCGGCTCGCAAACGGCCTGCGGAGCCCCAGCGGGGCCTTAGGATCGGCTTAATGCAAAGGCGGCCTTCGTCGCAAAAAACGGCTCCACCGCCACACGCCTTCAAGTTGGACGAGGCCTTGAGTAGCCGCATGAGCCCCCCGGAAGAGGGCCCTTTGCTGTTCGCGGGCCTCCGAGCCGCGCGGCAGTCCGCAGACTGTCCTTCCTCATCGGAGCGATTGTTTTAACCGCAGCAGCCAGTCGACGGAGTCCGGAGCGGCAAACGCGCCGCCGGCATCGCGGCCGGCCGGCCGTGTCGCGGAAGGATCGCGGCCGTTCACCCAGCGGGCTTCGGAGGCGCGAGCCGCATGTCGCCGAACGGAACCGATTCCATAAAGTTCCAGACCTGCCGCAGAATTGCGTGCCGGCTCGGGTGAGCGTCGGCCGGATTCAGGGTCCCGGTGAAGCCCGTCAACGAGTTGCCGTCGTTGTCGGCGAAAACAGACCCGCGGCGCTCATCTGGTTTACCCCGGCGTTTTGGCGGATCTCGTCATCGGAGTCGTCGCGGTTGAGACTGCGCAGGTGGTCGGTGTTGCGGGACCAGAGCGTCTCCTGCGCCAGCAGCGGCTTTACCGGATGGTGGCTCTCGAGGAGCCCGCGGCTCAGACGGACCGGATCCGGGGTGTTCAGCCCTTGCAGCACGCCGTAGGTGGTTCAGTCGCTGTCAGGGAAGGGATCGTCTCCGGTACGGTTGTGGATAATGATCGGGTGCTTCCTGGGATCGAGCGAGGCGATGAGCCTGCCGAGGCGCGTCACCTCCTCGTCGCTCATCCACCGCAGGTCCCCGTCCAGGTTCGGTTCCGGTCCGGCGACGTTCCACAGCAGATGCCACATGGAGGCGAGGCGCGCCAGCGTGTAGCGGATGTAAAGCTCCTGATCGTGCGGATCCCGCGGGGAGTTGGACTTCTGACCGAAGAAGCCGGCGAAGCCCCAAACCACGAGGCGGCGCTTCGCCGGATCCAGAGGGATCCACGTGCCGGTACTCGGCGGCGTTCAGCGGCCAGAGTCTCGGCGTTTCCCAGCCGCGCCCCTCTTCGTCGCGATTCAGGAAATGGCCGGCGAGGGAGAGAAAGTTGTAGCCGTTGGCCTGCGCCCAATCCAGGAAGCGCTACCAGTCCGCTTCCAGTCAGTTGGCGGCGAAAAAGCGGTCGCCGGCGTGCAGGCCGCGGTCCAGAAGCGGCCTGCCGCCGGCGGAACCAAACCAGACAGGATTGGCACGGTGGACACAGATCATTCCCGGCAGCCTGCCATGGCCGGAGACGTGGAACTCGCCCTGACGGCACAAGCTACCGTCCGACATCTCCACTTCGAATTTCCATCTGCCGGGCTGGGCGGCACAGGCGCGGAAACGCCACGTGCGGCCGCCGTCAGGAAAGCCCCAGAAGGTTAAGCGCGTGCCATCCGGCCGCGTGTAGTGCACTCGGGGCGTGACGTCGCGATACGGATCGGCGTAGCTCCGGCGGTGCTCGATTGAGCCTTCCAAGAAGCCATACAGCGGAACCTTGGCGGCTGCGGCCGACGTCGCGGCGGCGCAGACCGCAAAAGCGGAGAGCAGCCACCACAGGGCGGATCTGCCGGGCAACCGCGGCGACGAGAACCGGCCGTCTCTCCTGCGATTGGCATTTTGTCCCAAACTATGTCAGCGAAAGAACGCGAAAGGCCGGACTGCGCCCCCCATGAGGGTCCCGTTCTGGTTTGTGGTGACACCGACGGCGCCGCATCTCCCGCTGCGGTGCAACAAATCGGGCCGTGCGCGACACGCCTCCTTAATCCTCGTCGACCTGGCGCCCGACATTGCGCCGCTCATCTCTAACGGCCCTCCAGTGCGGCCGCAAACGGCGATGCTCGCAAGAAAAACAGGGCGGCGGGAAGTTACGGTCCTTGGGGTGTGGCTCCCCGGCAAGGACGCGTTTCGAACTCTGGTGGCGTGCCCGTCGGCGGCAGTCAGATCGGTTTTCTGGAACATTCAGATATTTTCGCTTGACTGAGGTGCAATGGCCGAATGCTTGGATCATCTCATTCTGCGCCGCCCCCCACTCTAGGAGAATGTTCGGCTGATCATTCGGTTGGTTTTCGGGGTTGCGCCGTTCGCGCCAGTAGGTCTATACTGACAAAGGAGCCGCCGATGGCTCCGAAAGACGGATATGGAAACGACCGGTGGCAGTACTTCGTTGACCAAGCGGGATGAGCCGCCGTTGCGGGTGGGCTCTCTGCTGGCGTCGTCTGCTCCGTACGCGTGCACCGATCCGGTTCTACTGACCCTTCCTTGTTAGGGTAGTGAGGCCGGCCGCTCGCGACGGCGTTGCGACGTCGCGCAGTGGCCCGCTCCGACCCAATCTCATTCCAGCTGAATCAAGTGCGCGTGTATCGCGCCCTTCCTCCGCCCGGCGCCCGAGCAGTTTTCTCTGGCGCTGAGGCAGGCGGTGTGGGCGTCGTGCCGATACCGTGCGCACTCTGAGGCGAATTGCGGCCACGGCGAGGAGATGCGCGACTATGCCCAACCTGCTGGCGGTAGCGGAAAACAGAAAGAAGCGCCCGATCGTCAACCAAGCTCCGATCGAGGATATGCTTCGGGCGAGAGCGCTCCACGCGGACGTTCAGCGTGTCCTGGACGAGTTCGGCACGACGGTTACGGGACTCCATACCGACGCTGTCGCACAGCGGCTTGAGCAATTCGGCCGCAATACGGTCGTCCAGGAAAAGGCGGCCAGGTGGTGGACGTATCTGCTTCGTGCGTTCAACAACGCGTTCATTCTTCTCCTGCTGGCGCTGGCTACGGTCGCTGCTCTCACCCGCGACTTCGAAGCGGCGGTCATCATCTCGACCATGGTGTTGATCAGTGCCTTCCTGCGATTTACGCAGGAATACCGTTCCAACCTGGCCGCCGAAAAGCTGAAGGAGATGGTCGAAACCACCGCAACGGTGACGCGGGACGGTGTGAAAAAGGAAGTGCCTGTTGATGAGATCGTGCCGGGGGATATCGTCCACCTTTCGGCCGGCGACATGATTCCAGCCGATCTGCGGCTGCTGTCCAGCAAAGACCTGTTCGTCAGCCAGGCAACCCTGACTGGCGAATCGATGCCGGTGGAAAAATCCGCGAATGGACTTCCCGCCGTGGCGGGGAGCCTGCTGGAAGATCCGCGTTTGTGCTTCATGGGCGCGAATGTCGTCAGCGGCTCGGGAACTGGCGTCGTTGTTTCGACGGGTCCTCAAACCTACTTCGGAGATCTCGCCCGGCAAGTCACCGGACGACAGGTGGAAACGGAGTTTGACCGGGGCGTCAGCCGCGTCAGCCGCCTGCTGATCCGGTTCACCCTCGTCATGGTTCCCATTGTGTTTTTCATCAATGGCTTTGCCAAAGGCGACTGGACTCAATCGTTCTTCTTCGCGCTCTCTGTGGCGGTGGGCTTGACGCCCGAAATGCTTCCGATGATCATCACGGCAAACTTGGCGCGCGGCGCTGTCAACATGTCGCGCAAGAAAGTGATCGTCAAGC
>CALKXJ010000017.1 GCA_938003835.1 uncultured Bryobacteraceae bacterium
TCGCTCTCTTGATCGGCCCGCTCGGTCCAGATCGGCAGAAAGATGGTGAAGCGCAAACCGGGCGAGGCTTCCTGAAAGTTTCGACCGAGATATTTGGGGACTGCGGCAATGGGCATCTTGCTTTCTCCCGGGGTCAACCCACGCGCGCCGAGGCCATCTGACGGAGCCACCGCAGCAGCGCGAAGGCTTCGGCGGTCACCGCCTGATACGTCGCGGGATCTGTCCCCATCAGCGCTTCCATGAAAACCGGGAACTCGGACTTGGAAAAAACTCTCGGAAAGCGGTCTTTGAGCCAGTTTCGCAGATCCTGTGAAACCAGCTCGGCCGCTCCGCCCTTGTCGTGGCAAAAGGCCAGCACCTGCATCAGCCCGGAATTCATGATCAGCGCCGGCAGGCCCTTGGCAAAGTTGGCGTGCTCTTTGCCGTAGTTGCCGCACTTGTCCCAGGCATATTGCGCCCGCTGCTGCTCGAGCGTCGCGCGGGTATTCGTTGATCCCCGAGCGGTGTTGATCCTACCGGAAAGCTGCATCTTAACCCTCCACACCCTTCACCAGACGCGCAGTAACCAGACCGCGACCGGTCGTAGCGTCACCGCCGATTTGAAGGAGCTTGCCATCGACGGCCGTTTGCAACTTGGCAAGAACTTCCGGGGCTTTCGTTTCCCGCTCGCCGTTGCGCCGGCGCGAGCGGCTGGCCAGCAGGGGCGCCACCAGGATCGATTCCGGCGGTAGGTTCTCGGTGTAGAAGAGCCCTCCCTCCTCCGCCGTGCCGGTCAGGTTGTTGATCCTCACGTGCGGCTCTACCAACATGGCGTGTTCAGCAAAGTAGCTAAAATCGCTGTCGGAGAGAATCACCAGATCTCGGGTGAATTTGTTCCGGAAATATCGATATCCCTCACCCTCAGGCAGCGCTTTCTTGGCAAGGGCCTCGGCGAGCTCCCTGACCTGTTCTCGAATCACCGGATCGTACTCGAACGCTTCAAGGTGGAGCTTGTTTTGGTTCAGCAGCGCCGGGTTGGCGATCCAGCACTTGCCTGGCTCGATCGCCTCGACTGCCGGCCAGGCGAGCCTGAACCCCAAAAGCTCGAGTAGCCGCTGTGTGCGGGCCACGATGGCCGGGCAGGTGGCGTAGACATAACCCTCTCTGAGACACCGCACCGGGAGGACCACCAGTTGCGCGTCGCCGAAGCTGATCGCGCCGGCGTGGAGTTCCGCGGCGCCGGGCTCCGGCCCGAACAGCGCCTCGGCGAGCGCGGGATCTCCGCCGAGCGCCTCGAAGCTATGGCGCACGGCGCCTTTGATTCCCGAGCCGGCAAAGCAGGGATACCGGGTGTGCCTCTCTCTCTGAATGGGGTTGTCCACCACGCCGATGGCTTGGCCGGCGCCCATGTGGACGGGCGTCACGGCATAAAGAAAAACCGCTGCGCGTTCTTCGAACATATCCTCCTCGCTTGAAAAATCCTTGACTCACTCCTCCGGCCACTCGGCCAGCCAGATGCGATTGAAGCCTTCAGCCCGCCGCGGCTCGGGCGCCTCCGGCTGCGTCCACAAACCCCAGCGGACGAGCCTCTCCAAGTCGGCGGATGTCGCTTTCAGCTCTTCGAGCCAGTAGACGCTCCCCGGCGCCGCAGCCCGGCAAGCCGCTTTGGGCAGCCAGCGGGCCAGGTCCCAGCCCGAGACGACCTGAAAGCGGGAAACGGCCGCCGCCACCAGACGGGCTTCGACGCCGTGCAGTTCGAAAATGATCGAGCTGCCGTCCTTGCGGCAACCTTCGGGCAACCAGCCTTCGGTGAAGATTCCCGGCGAGGCCAGAATCATGCGACAGCGACGGGCGTCGCAGAGCCGGCCGTAGTCCACCGAGGGCAGCTTATACTCCTTGACCTCATTTACGACGGCGGCGCGGTTGTCGCCGCCCAGGCGAAGGAGCGCGCCGTCTTTAAGCGAGCCAGGCGCCGCGCCCGTGTAGGCGACTAAAAGGCCGACGTCGAAATGTGCCCCATCCAGGTTTCCGTGCTCTTGTTTACGGAAGGCGACGGCCCGGTTAGAGAACAGCCTGCCCTCCGCGGCCGCGCGGGTCTCGCGGCTGAGACCTACGCCGACGCGCGTCTCCGACTGCCAGAGCGAGGCGACTGGAATCAGATCTTGCGCCGGATCCCAGGATCGCCGCCCCGCGAGATACTTCTTCCAGCCAGACTCGGTGAACCACCAGCCGGGGCTCGGTTTGCTCCGCTTGTCTTGCGGCAGCACGGGCAGTGACGAGAGCTTGTAGGAGCAGACCCACCCCGGGGGAGCGCCGTCAAAGATCTTTGGGCGTAATTGGTTGACCGCGAGGTTCAGTCGCGGGCCCGTCGAACTGTTCGGCGCCGGCACGGCTTCCGCCTTCGCCGCCTCGATGACCACGTCGGCCGGCGGGGGCACCAATAGCTCGGTGCGGCCATCCGCGAAGCGCCGGGCCAGGGAACAGAGCGTCAGAGTGAACGGCCCCGGCTCCTCCGGGGTGCCGAGCTCCCGATGTCTGATCCTTCCGGCGGCGAACGAGTTCAAATCCTCTTTGCTCTCCACCAGCAGCCGCGAGCGCAGCGCCCCGGCCACCTGGCTCGGCCAAGGGGGCATCAGGCTTTCGCCAAAGCTGCCCGGCTCGCCAAACAGCCTGTTGCCGCGAAAGAGCAAGATGTCGAAAGCTTCGAGAAAGCGTATCTGGACGTGATTCATCGCTCGTCTCCCGCCGATCGTGTCTCGCGCGCCAGAAACTCCGCTACGCCCAGAAATTGGGCCAGCCACTCCAGCCGGTCGCCGGGCTGCTCGAGAGCCAGTTGCGTGAGCCCCTCCGCCAGCTTCGGCGCCTTGTCGGCGGCCTGATTCCCAGCCTGGCGCGCAAGTTGGTAAGCCAGCATCGTACGGAGCATGTCAGCAGAGCTCTGGTCGGGCTCCGGCAGGTCTTTGAGCCATTCCAGGGTGTTATAGACGGCCCTGCGCGAGACATCCGGATCGGCCAAAAATTTCCGCAGCCCTACGAGGAGCTCGAGCGGCTCGCCCCAATCTGCCGAGAGATTCAGCGTGCCGCCGGAGCGCTTGATGATGCGGATGTGGAATGCGTCCCGGTCGAGCTCGCGCCGCAGCCTCTTGCCGTTCTCTTCGACAACTCGGATCCGCCGGTAGCGCTTGGCCGCCTGCTCGGCGTCCCGGAGCTGGTCGAGCACGAAGCCGAGCGGCGCCATATGATGCGCGATGACCACCCCGCAGCAGATGCCGGCCCGAGTTCCCATCATCTGCATGAGGCGGCGTCCGAGGTATGCATAGCCGCGGCCTAAAAGCAACTTGCCGGAGCCGTCGAGCTTTCCAACCTCCTCCTTGCCTTCGCCGCGATAGGCCTGACGCAATTTGCTGATCGCGGAAAAGACGTCGGCGACCGGCAGCATGGCCATGACGTCGTCGCCGCCGGAGTAAATCAGCCGCCCGAGATGCTCCTCTTCGATGATGTAGGGCACCAGCACCTGGGAGAAGTCGTTCAGAGCGCCCGAGATGCTCATATGGCGCGCGGGGGAGGGCGGACGCTGCTGAGCCGCATATTGCCGTAGCAGCGGCGCCGCTTTTAGATTCTCGATTTCGCCCCGAATCTCGGGGTGGAAGCTTTGAAGGAAGCTTGCCCCGGTGGTCCCATCCTCGCCGGACAAAATGGCGCCGAGCCGGTCCCCGTCCATCAGAATCAGCGCATAATACGTCTCGAGCTGTGCCTCTTGATCCTGCTTCTTGTCGCCGGCGAGAAACCGGGCGATTTCGCGGCGCGCCTGGGCGTAGCAGCCCCGATCCTCCTCGACCTCACCTTGGAGCTCGCGAAGCCGGTCGAGATAACCCGGAATCAATTTGATGAAATTGCGCCGCTCTTCATCGGCTACGGTCATCTGGATCAGTTTACGGGGCAAAGCGACGCGCTCCGCGCCCTTCTTTGCGGACCTGCTCGAGAGCTCCTGATCGACGGCTTTGCCAGCTTCCAACCACCGCTCGAGCTGATGGGCAAGGGCCATGGTGTGGGTGGAGACGACAAAACGCTCCAGGCCTCGCGGTGCAAGCTCCCGCAGCTCTTCGACGAACAGTGACGGCCAGAGGCGTTTGATGGCCGGCAGGGCGCTGAGGTGCTCACCCTCGCGGGCCCACCCCGGGCGGCGACCGGCAATCCGCGTCCATAGGGTCTCCTTGCGACCGGATCCGGAGCCGCGCTGTCCGGGCGGCAGGCGCAGCAGCTCGCGGTCATGCGTGAGCCACTCAGCCTCTCCGGTGAGGCTGCAACGCCAGCCTTCCTGCCTCGATTGTGAAAACTGCCGCAGGCTCTTGGCCGCCGCCAGCAATCTCTCCCCAAGGTCGTAAAAGGCCGGGTACAGGACACCGGGATTGGGTTCGTAGAAGCGAACCCCTGACTCCTCGGGCCATTCGATCTGCTGGGAGAGCACCTTCCAGGCGGGACTGGCCAGGAAGCCGGCCTCCTGCTGCTCGCCAACCCCATAAAACGGGGCCATGAAGCGGCGCAGGGGCGCCACGTCCACGCCCGTCTGCCGCTTCTCATCCTGCGGGCTTGCGAGCGAGAATGGCACGCTGGCCCAGTGAACCTCGGGGAACTCGCGGAGCTGATCGCGCACCTGCTGGTAAGCGGGAATTGACTCATCGCGCTGCTCGTTCTCTGCTTTGAATCCCGCAGTCTCTAGCAGCCGGTCGACGGTCCGAAAACCCAGCTCGAGCACCCAATCCCGAACGTTGGACGAACAGACCTTGGCAATCGATCTGACCTCGCTGGCCGGCACAATGGCGACAAAGCGGTTGGGCAAGCTCGCCCCGAACAGCGGGTTGGCGTCGGGCGGTTGCTTGCGCCAGTCGAGGTCGTCGAACAAGCGTTCCGGCAATTCCTGATCCCGCAGGAGCCAGACGTCGGTGAGCGCCACACCCCGCAGCCGAGGAAAGAGGATGGCGTCCGGCCCAAAACGCTCGCAGACCGGCTTCATGGCCTCCCAGGCGAGGCGCGCCAACAAGTGGGAGCCGGCCCACAAGTCCTCCATCTTGCGAGCCGCCGCAATAAAGCTCTGCACGGGGCCGATGGTGAATGTCAGCAGCGCCGCGCGGCCCTCGGGATCCGCGGCAAAAGCCCCGGCAAAGGCCGAAACCAGGTCCAGATGATCCCAGATGGAGTGATCGGGCGTCCGCGTGTCGGCCGGCAAGAGCCTCCAAAGCTCGCCCAGTTTGCCGAAATCCTCCTCCTCGACCAGCTCCGGTCCGAAGCGCCAGAAGGCGAGCAGGAGTTTTTTGTAGTCGACAGCGCCTGGACCGGGACAGACGGCTTGGCGCAGCCGCTCGAAATGAGTCAGGCTCCGGTCCTTGATATCGCCGATCTCGGTGTCGCGGAGCGTCAGGAAGCGAAGGTCCTCGCCGGTAAGGGGATGAACCAGGGCCGGATTGGCGGTCCAGCGCAGAGACACTCGCGTTGGCCATTGCGGCCGGTCGGCAGCGGCGGCCCACCAGTCGGCGCGCTTGACGATGGCCTCGAGGCCGCTTTTCCAACCATCGCGGAACAGGCAATGCTTGCCGAGTGCAGCGGTCTGCTCCGGCTCGGCCTCCAGGTCGAGTAGCTCCTTGAGCGTGCGGACCGTGCCGCCCTCATGACCCGCTGGGTCGCGAAACAGCACCAGGGCCTTCTCAGCCGGATCATGCAACCTCGCGGCGAGTTTGACGCGCCAGAGAAGATCGGTGTTCAACATCCCGCCTCCGTCCTAACGTGGTAGCCGTTCTAACTGCACGCCTCGCAGTTGATTGGGCATGGCATTCTTCCAGGAAGAATTCGCTATCGAGCCGTAGTTCCGCTGCGCTGCCGGCTTGCAAAGCTCGTCGAGCAGCGCATGGACGCGCTGCCAGACGGACTGTAGCTGTTGGCCATCAGCCCGAAAAGCAGGTGGCGGACAGCAAGGGATGTGATAGATGACGCCGATGAGCTTCTCCGAGTTGGCCGGATCGCGCCGTACCTTGAAGCGGAGCGAGTTCGGCAGCCGCCAGGTGTTGCCCCACGCACGCGCGGTGTGCCTCGTGATGGGGTAGCTTAGCAGGTGACGCTCCTGGACGTTTGCGTGCGGCGGCGGGGTCGTCGGAAAGCCGAACTGGGTCCGCAAGGCGATCTTGATGACGGCAAGCTCCTTCAGGACCTCTTCCCATCCGGAGTAGCTTTGTCGGGTGCGCCAGATAAGGGGTCCCTTCTCGTCCTTTCCTATGGCGTGGGGCCAGTCGACTGTCAGAGCCTGCCGCCAGTCCTGGAGCGGCAGCGAGGTGCTGTCGAGTTCCGGCGTGCCCTCGAGCGGCGTCAATTCCAGCGAACCCCAACCGTTTCGGCTGCGCCCGCCGATCGTGCCAAACAGGTGAATCAGCGACAAGGCGCGGCGTAAGCATTCGTCGTTTTGACCACCTGTGATCCGCGAGGGCTCCGAATTCGGATGCGATTCGGGGATGCCGAGCGTCAGGGTCGCCGCCTCGCCGCTGGCCACGGCGAACAGATTCTTCAGGACAGTCGCCCATCCTTGGGTAGCCTTTTTTGTCAACAAGGGACCGTAGCCCAGGTAAAGCAGAGGTCCGATGGGCTGGTTCACCTCGGGATGGCGCACCTTTTGTGGGGGCGAGGCCTCCCGCAGGCCCCATCTTTGGCCATCCAAGCTTCCCGACGACCATCGATCCAGCCGCAGGCGGACCAGGCTCTTTCGGAAGTTGTTCACGAGCCACGCGTTGCCGAACAACTGTCCCTCTTCGACGCGCATGGCGTCGAAGCTCCCGCGAAAATTGTGATCGGCAGCCCAAACGACGCGCCACCATTGCCGGAGCAGCGCCTTGAAGGGCGGCGTTCGCCACCGGCCGTTCTGCTGCGCGTCACCGAGAAATGCCGGCGTGAGAAACGTAACCTTATATTGCCACTGCCTCATGCCTGATTCCTCGTCAGCCACCAACCCGGAAGCTTGAGGCACTCCCGCCTCCTGTGAAAATGACTGCGCGTTGCGCGCCTTGCGCGCGCTGAAATCGGGGCGGTTTTGCCGCCTTCGTGCCGTGCCGACTTGCTGTTTTGCTCATGGATCTTCGGAATTTGTATCATCCCAAGGCGCGGCTGTCAACGCCTCACAAGTTTGTGGTTCGAGCGCTCCTCGAATCCACTGCGCGATTTTGGCCGCCCCGCCGCCGTTGGCGAGAATATCATCAAAGCGTGAATGACATGCAGCGCGCTCTGATCGTGTCGTGCCTGGCTGCCGTGGCCGCGGCGCTTGTCGCCCTGTCGGCGCAGGCGCCCGCTGACGCAAGGTTTCTTGAGCATATGCGCGCCGGCCTCGAGGCGCGCAAAGACCAGCGCTGGCAGGACGCCGCCAGGGAGTTCGAGGCCGCGGCCCGGCTGGCCCCTCGGGTTGCCGAAGTGTGGGCGAATCTCGGCGTGGTGCGCCAAAATCAGGGACAGATGGCCGCCGCCGCCGAGGCGTTCCGGCGCGCGATCGACCTGAAGCCGAACCTGCCGGGTGTGGCGGGCTTGCTCGGCTATGCCTTGTTGATGACCGGGCGGGCTGAGGCGGCCATCCCCTATCTCGAGCAGGCGTTGAAGGAAGCCCCTGGGAATCCGCGAATCGGCTCCTGGCTGGCTCTGGCCTATCTCGATGCGGGCGATTATCGCCGCGCGGCGCAGAGGTGGGAAGCCGCGCGCACGGCTTCGCCGAAGGATCTGAGCGTGCTGCTGTACCTGGCCCGCGCCTACGAAGGGCTGATCGGTCAACTCAACGATCAGCTTTACCGGATCGATGCCTCCAGGGCGCGCCAGCTCGAGCGCGTCGCGACCGAGCGGAACCGTCGCGATTCGGCGGCGAGCGACGCCCGGGCTGAGGTCGAGAGATGGGAGAAGGCGCTCGCCGCCCAGCCGGCTAGCGCGGAGGCGCTGGCCAATCTTGCGCAGGCCTACCAGCGGCACCTCGATCAGCTTTACGAGCAGATCTATGCGCTCGATCCGGCTCAGGCCGAGGCGGTGCTGGGGCCTAGGACCGACGCCGGCGGCGCGGCGCGCCCGGCCTCCCCACCCGCGCCTGTGAGTCCGGTGGCAGCCACCGCGCGCGAAGCCGAGATCCGCCAGGCCTGCACGCAGTGCCATCGCTTCCCCGGGCCGTCGGTATTGCCAAAGCGAGAGTGGCCCGCCAAGATCGAGAAGATGTTCAGCCTGGCCAATGTGGGGCTGCTCGCCAAGTTCAACCGTCCCATACGGAACCTGAGTCTCGAAGAGGTAACAGCCTTCTTTCAGACGCTTGCGCCGGCGGAGCTTGATACGCCGCCCTGGGGACCGCCCACCGCGGAGCCGAAACTTGTCTTCGAGCGCCGCACGCTTGTCGGCGTACCTCCCGGCGAGAATCTCCCCGGGACGGGTAACGTGCGGTTGGTGGAGCTGTTCCCGGATATCGCCGGCAGCGAGCTTGTCGTCTGCGACATGCTCTCCGGCTGGGTCTCCTGGATGAACCCGCGCAACCCGAAAATGAGCCTTCAGGGCATCGCGCGCCTGGCAGCGCCGGACCACGCCGAAGCCGTTGACCTGGACCAGGACGGCCGCCCGGATTTGCTCATTGCCGAGCTCGGCCAGGTGATGCCCTCCGACAAGAAGTTGGGCGGTGTCGTCTGGTTGCGCCAAGGGGAGAATCGCCGCTTCGAGCCGATCCGCATTGCGAGCAATCTCGGCCGGGTCGCCGATGCTCAGGCAGCGGACTTCGACGGTGACGGCGATCTCGATATCGTCGTCGCGGAGTTCGGTTGGATCACCGTCGGGCGCGTGCTCCTGCTCGAAAATCGAGGCGCGCCGGCACCGGGAGAGCTGCCCCAGTTCGCCCAGAGAACGCTCGATGATCGGATCGGCTCGATTCATGTTCCCGTGGCCGACCTCAATCGAGACGGCCGGCCCGATTTCGTCGCCCTCATCTCCCAGCAGAGTGAGACGGTGGTGGCCTTCCTCAACCGCGGCAAAGGCCAATTCGAGCGCCGGGAGATCTTCACCGCCCCGCATCCTCACTGGGGCTTCAGCGGCCTTCAGTTGATCGACTTCGACGGCGATGGCGATCTGGATGCTCTGGTCACCAACGGCGACACCATGGACGACATGGTCCGCTTCAAGCCCTACCAGGGGGTGGCCTGGCTCGAAAACCGCGGCTCGTTTCCCTGGGTGCATCACAGCATTGCGCGACATTACGGCGTCATGCGCGCCCAGGCGGCCGATCTCGACGGCGATGGCGATATGGACGTCGTGGCCTCGACGTGGCTGCCCGAGCTCGACGAGGCCGAACGCAGAAAGTACGCTTTGCCGGGTCTCGCCTGGTACGAGCAGACCTCCGGCGGCGTCTTTCAGCCACACGTGCTGGCCGAGGACCACTGTGACCGGCCGACGCTCGACCTGGCGGATTTCGACGGTGACGGACGCGTCGACATCGTTGTCGGCACCGCCTGGCTGGGCAAACCGCCCGCCGGGCGGCCTCCGGTGGCGCTCGAGATCTGGCGCCAGGCAGGAAAGCCTTCATCCGGGACCGCCGGCAAAAACCTGCGCCAATTTCCGTCGCCAGGCGCAAAATAAGGCCAGGGAGGGTCGTATGACGGAGAGGGAAGCCCTGGAGATCCTGCGCGCGCAGGGTCATGCCGTAAGCACTCCGGACCCGGCTACCGGCACCGTCCGGATCTGGGTCTACGGAACCGACCGCTCAATCGACGTCACGCTGGGCCGGGAGCTGATCCACCTGGCCGAGGGGAAGCTGACCTTCGAGGTTCTTGCAGCCGAGCGGCGCCCGGTAGCCGCCTGAGCGCCACGACGGGGACTGAAACGCGGTAGAGGAGGGGACAATGTCACTCGGGCGCTGTCGCAAGCTGCTGGCTCTCGTGGTGGTAACGGCGGCCGCCTCAACGGCCCAGGTGGTCGATCTCACCGGCACCTGGGTTCTGAACGTCGAGAAATCGCGTTGGGGCAAGCTGCGCCCGCCGTTGACGATCACCGTCACCATTGACCACCAGGAGCCGAATCTGGCCTACTCAGGACGCCTGATCTCGGCCGAGGGGGAGGAAGCCCGAGAGTTCGAGTTCCGCGGCGCTATCGACGGGCGTGAACACCCTCTGGTCCGCTCATTTGCCCAAGGCACCATCGTGCTGAAGCGGGTCGATGCCCGGACGCTCGAATCGGAATTCAAGTCCAACGACGGTCTCTGGACGGAGTTCGCCCGGACGAGTGTTTCGGGCGACGGCAGGCTCATGCGGAGGTCGGTCCGGCGGGAGGGACCCTCCGGGCGTCTGGAATGGACGGAGGTCTACGAACGGCGTTAGGGCGGTGCGCGGCGGACCCGGCGGGCGCGTGGCCGACCGGAGGGGAACCCCATCACGTAAATAACGGTTAGTTCTTGCCAAGCCGCCGCCTCTGGTGTATACTCGACTCGGTTTTCGAGAGTGTGAGGTGGGTTTCCCTGGGGCGGGCGGAACACTACCCGGCGAGGTGGAAGCTGGCGGCCCACCGTCAACTCTCGCGGTTGAGGCATTTGTTTCTGCATTCCGCTGAGGAGCGGATCTCACATGGCAAATCGGCTCTTTGGATCCTTTTCCAGGCCGGGGTGGACTGCGACCATCCTGGCATGCCTGCTGCTCGTGGCTGGCGCGGTCGGGCTTGAAGCCCAGGAGGTCCGCGGCACGGTCCGCGGCGTCGTCACCGATGCAAGCGGCGCCGTGGTGCCGGGGGCGAAGGTCACGCTCTCCAACGACAACACCGGCGTCGAGATCCACCGCGAGACGAACGAAGTCGGTCAGTATCTGTTCGACTTTGTCATTGCGGGCACCTACACCCTGCGGGTGGAGGCGGCCGGCTTTCGCGGTTTCACGCAGCGCAACATCCTGGTGCAGACCCGCGGCGACGTCACCGTGAACGTCACGCTCGAGCTCGGCGCCGTCACAGAGACGGTGACCGTCGAGGAGTCACCCGTGGCGGTCAGCTTCAATCGGACCACCATGGAGACGACGCTCGACACCCGGATGACCAACAGCCTGCCGCTCATCAATCGCAATCCGTTCCTGCTGGCGCAGCTCAATCCGGCGGTCAACTACACCGGCGGCGTCGAGACGAGTCCGTATCACCACTGGGCGGCGAGCCAGTTGGACGTCGGCGGAAACACCTCCACGAAGAACGACATCTTGGTGGACGGCTCCCCCAGCATGGTCGTCAACAAGAGCACCTACACGCCGCCGATGGATGCCGTCTCCGAGGTCTCCGTGCAGCAGAACGCCGTCGACGCCGAGTTCGGCCACAGCGCCGGCGGCATCATCAGCGTGCAGATGAAGAGCGGCACAAACGACTTTCACGGCACGGCGTACTATTTCGGCCGGCATCCCAAACTCAACGCCGTTTCCGATTCCACCACGCACACGCCCAATACCATTAAGAATCACACCTGGGGACTGACCTCGCAGAATCCGTTCGTGCGCAACAGGATCTTTAACTTCTTCGCCTACGAAGGCACGAACATGCGCGACGCCCGGACTCAGAAGTACACGCTGCCGACCCGAGAACAGCGGGCGGGCGACTTTTCGCAGTCCTGGGTGAGCGCCGGCGTGATGCGAGTCATCTACGATCCGCTGACCAGTGCATTCAACCCCGCCACGAACCGGGCGCCGCGGCAGCCGTTCCCCGGCAACCGCATTCCCCAGGACCGCATGGATCCGACAGCGCTTCGCATCCTGAAAGATATCTGGGAGCCCAACAACAGCGACAACATCACGGGCGCCAACAACTACGTGCGCACCGGCCCGATGCAGTTCCGCTATTACAACTTGAGCGACCGCGTCGACTACAACGTGAGCGATGCGGTGCGCATCTTCGCCCGTTACAGCATGTTCAAAACAATTCAGACGGAGAAAAACTTCGTCGGCTCACCGGCTCTTCAGAAGGCCGGCAGCGAGCGGAACTCCTTCCAGGGTCAAGCCGACCTCGTCTGGACGATCAACCCGACGACCTTCTTCAATATCCGCGGCGGCGGTCAGCAACTCACGGACTCGTTTTACGATGCCGACATGGTCATCAGCGGTTACGAAGAGTTCTGGCCGAATAATCCCTGGTATCAGGAATACATCAAAGAGCTTCCAGTGTTGTACTACCCGGGGATTCAGGTCCGGGACGCCACCACCAGCACCTTTGGCCGCGACGGTTACTGGTACCAGCAGCCGATGAGCTGGAACGTTCAGTCGAAGCTTTCCAAGCAGGCGGGTAGCCATTACCTCAAAGTCGGCGGTGAGTTCCGCAAGACCAAGAACGACTGTGCCCGGCCGCGCCCGATGGGCTTTTATTTTGAGCGGGGCGACACAGCTAACGACGGCCTCAACCCGGACACGGCGCGCTATGGCAACGCCTGGGCGACGTTCCTGCTTGGTCATCCCGTGGCTTCGTCACGGATTCAGACCGTGGCTCTGAACCTGACCCGCCACGAATTCTACAGCCTGTTCTTCCAGGACGACTGGAAGCTGACGCAGCGCATCACGTTGAACCTCGGGCTGCGCTACGAGTACGAGTCGCCGATCAAGGACCCGCAGCGGCGGCTGTCTCGGTACCTCGATTTAACGCAGCCGATTCCGGAATTTCAGGGGGCGGGCGCGCCCAGCCTGCCAGCGCAGGTCATGGCAATTCGTGGGAGTGCTCCGCGTTGGAACGGAGCGTGGGTGTTTACGGACGACAACGTTCCGGGAGCATGGGATGCCCCACACCTTTTGCTGCCACGCGTCGGTTTGGCGTATCGGCTCAACGACCGCACGGCGCTGCGAATCGGATACGCGCGGTTTGCCGTGCCGCCCACGATTGAAGGCGATGGCAACGTCGCCCTGCTCGGCAGCACGCCGTACCCCGGCTTCGAGGCGACCACGAATACGCTCGGGCCGATCCAGGGCATCCCGCGCACGCGGCTCTCGGATCCTTACCCGGCCAGCGGACCCAACGCCAACCCGCTGGTGCCCGCCGTCGGCAAATCGCTCGGCCGCTATACCGGACTCGGCGATTCCCTGAACTGGTTCCGGCAGGATTGGCGCGTCGGCATCAACGAGCGGATCAATTTCAGCCTCCAGCGGCAGATCTGGAACCGCATCGTCGTCGACGCCACCTGGTTCTTGAATTTCGGCTACAACCAGGCCAATTATCTTGAGGGCAGCGAAACGCTGCTGAACCTCATGGACCCCCGCTATGCGTTCACGCACAAGGCTGCGGTCGACGCCCGGGTTCCCAACCCGTTCCTTGGGTTATTACCCAAGGAGAAGATGCCGGGGCCGCTACGCTCGCTCAGCACGCTCACGGTGCGCGAACTGCTTACGCCCTTTCCGCATTACCGGACCCTGCATGAAAGCCCGGCAGGCAACATCTCCAGCCGCTACCAGGCCTTTCAGCTTCAGGTGCAGCGGCCGTTCTCCAACGGTTTCAACCTTCTGCTCGGCTACAATTACAACCGCTCGCGCGAGCAGATGTACTTTGACGACCAGGATCGCTTTGACGGCATCCTCTCGTGGTTCGACGGCTTCAAGCCGCGGCAGCGGCTGACCTTTGCCAGCATTTACGAGTTCCCGTTCGGGCGAAACAAGAAATGGGGCGCCAACTGGCACCCCGTGCTCGACGGCATCTTCGGCGGCTGGTCGGTCAGCGGCATCTTCCAACGGCGTTCCGGCTGGTTGTTGCGCTTCAGCGGCGTGGATCTGGTCACCGGGGATCCGCGGATTCCCAACCCCACGCGTGCCCGGTGGTTCGACACGTCGGTCTTCCAGCTCCAGCCGGCTTATACGCGGCGCAGCAATCCGCACCAGTGGCCCGGCCTGACCGGCCCGCGTTACCAGAACCTCGATCTCACTGTCCAGAAGATGTTCCGGATTACGGAGAAGGTGAGCTGGGAGTTCCGCATGGAGGCCTACAACGTGAGCAACAGCTTCATGGGCGCTAATCCCAGCACCAGCCGGACTTCGGCCACCTTCGGCCAAGTGGTTAACCAGCTCAGCACGCATCGCGGCCGCGAGTTCCAGTACAGCGGGCGCTTTTACTGGTAAGCTGGGGCGGGAGGCGGCGGGCCCGGCTCGCCGCCTCACCTCCTCATGGCCACCATGCCCACCAGACGGGCCCTGCTCGCAGGCGAGGTCCTGGCCGCCGCCAAGCGCATTCCGGCGCAGGCCCGGGCCGAAGGCCGCATCCAGATCACTCACTTCGTCCTGCACAAGGCGACGCTGCGCTGGCGCGACCTCTTATTCCTGGAGGTCCATACTGACGCCGGCATCGTCGGCCTGGGCGAAGGCACCTGTCACAATCGTGTCGACGTCGTCGAAGCCGCCATCCGCTGGCTCGAGCCGTACATGAAGGGGCAGGATCCCTCCGGCGCCCAGTTCCACTGGAACCGCAACTATTACGGCCTGACCCGGTGGCGCACCGGGCCGATGCTGATGACGGCGCTCTCGGCCGTCGACATCGCGCTTTGGGACATCGAGGGCAAGCGGCTCGGCGTGCCCGTCTGGCGCCTGCTCGGAGGACCGGTCCATCGGAAGTTCCGCGTCTATTTCACGCACTGGACCAATGAGATGAAGGACCGGTCGATTGCCGGATTCGCTGCCTGGGCCGCGGAAACGAGGGCGAAGGGGTGGACGGCGGTGAAATGGGCGGTGCCGCGGGCCGGAACGGAAGGCGAGCGCATCGACCAGACGGTCGCTCAGGTGGAAGCGGTGCGCAAAGCGGCGGGTCGCGGCTTCGACATCTGCCTGGAGCTGTTCGAAAGCTTCTCACCGCGCGCCGCCTTGCGCCTGGCCCGCGCGGTGGCCCCGTACGACGTCTTTTTCATCGAGGAGCCGATCCAGCGTGAAAACCCTTCAGCTTTCCGGGAACTCGCCGCCCAGAGTCCGGTGCCCGTCGCCACGGGTGAGGGACTGCTCTCGCGCTTCGAGTTCAAGCAACTGCTCGACGCCCGCGGGGCGGCCATCATCCAGCCCGACGTGGTCAAGTGCGGCGGCATCACCGAAATCATCAAGATCGCCAACCTCGCCGAGGCCTATGGGGTGGAAGTGGCGCCGCATCAGTGCTACGGCCCGATAGCCCATGTCGCCTCGTTGCACGCCATGTCGGTTGTGCGCAATCTCGTCATTCACGAATGGGAGGCCGACGACGAGCAGCTCTACTTCGAGCTCACGGGCGGAAGGTATCCGCGACAGCAGGGCGGGGAAGTCGCCCTGACCGAGGGGCCGGGACTCGGCCTCGAGGTCGATTTCAAAGAGTTCGTGCGCCGCTATCCGTATCGGCCCCAAAGCTGAGCGGGCATGCTGAGGCGCGCTCAAGCGCCATTTATTTGGCGATGGGAATCAGCGCCGACGGGGACTCGCGCCCGTCAAAGACCACAACCAGCGGGACCGCGTCGCCAGTCGGAGCGGTCAGCCCGAGTACAAAGAGAAGCTCGCGCAGATCCGGGCGGCCGGCGACCGCGCTAATCTGCTCGACGGGATGGCGTACGCCTCCCACCTCCACACTGACCCGATCGGCTGCGATGGCCTCGTCCGGCTCACCCAATCTGGCAAGCTGGATGGCGAGAACTTCACCCAGCCGCGCCGGGCGGTTCGGCCCGATGGTCTGCCCCCCGGTGCCACGCAGCGAGACGATGATGGGCGGCGCCGGCTGCACCGTGAAGGCGATCGGGTAAGACTCGCCCTGGGCCGTCCGGACCCGCAAGATGCCGGCTCCGGGTGTCACCGCCGGCGGTACCTCGAACACCAGCCGGTCGCCTTCGAGAGCACGAACGGCGGCCGGCTGCTCGTTGACCGTCACGGCGAGATCTGTCGGCGTCGAGCCCACGCGCAAGCCGCTGACCCGCACGGCGACCAACCCACCGGGATAGCCGCCCTCTCGCCCCGTCGCCGCGTCCACCACGGGCGGTGACAGCGCAACGCGGACGCCGTTGGGAGGCAGTACCTCGAACGGAACGGGCGAGGTCACCGCTTCCAGCCCGTCGACCAAAGTCACCGCCGAACGCCCCGCCCCCTGCGGAGCCACCCGGACGTTCGCCAGCAACCGGCCCGGGCTGAGCACCCAGAGCCCACGCACGGAAATGTCGCTCGAGCCGAAACCGATCTCGGTGCGTCCCTGGCGGAATTGCGTGTTGATTCCCAGAACCTCGATCATGGCCTCGGCTCCGGCGGGGAGCCCTGGCGGGTCAAGAAGGAAACTGGCCGGTTCCCTCGGTCCGTAGTCATAAACCGGAGATTGGACTCCGTGCATGTGCCAAGAGCTCTGACCGTCCTCGTTGAGCGCAATCACTGTGGCTCGGTGCCGGTCTGGAGCCGGCGGCGGCTCCACCACCAGTACGCCATTGTTTTCCGCCG
The DNA here is from genome assembly GCA_938003835.1 of uncultured Bryobacteraceae bacterium. GTDB lineage: Bacteria > Acidobacteriota > Terriglobia > Bryobacterales > Bryobacteraceae > CALKXJ01. The sequence goes on from CALKXJ010000017.1 coordinate 16,383, forward strand.
ACAGGATGGCGGCCGGAACCCCGTCAAAAAGGATGCGCGTGCCGCGGCGCAGGTTGGCTCCGGCGATCGCAAGCGCCGGGCGCCCTTCCGGCCCTGGAATCGTTGTCAGACTGGTGATGGCCGGCGGGCCGCTGGTGACCAGATGGAGTCCGGAGGGCCGGACGTGTATGTCGTTGTTGAGCGCAAACAGCAGGTGGCGCGGTCCGGTGCCGGAAAAGGGGTGGAACTCCAGATTGAGCTGCACGTATCGCGGATCCGGCCCGTAGGGAAGAAGCCCGCCGGGCGGCACTACTGCGGAGCCGCCGATCACCGAAACGCTCAGCCCGGGCGCCGGCGCCGTCCCGGTAGAAAGGCCGACTCCCGACATCACCAGGAAACGGCGGGAGGCCAGCGGGCTCACGAATGCCTGCGAGACCGCCACATTCGCCGGGAACGTGTACGTGGAGACTGCGTAAACGTCGAGGCTTGTTCGCCGGCGCACGGCAAAATCGATGCCGCTCAGGATGTCGCCGGCCCGTACGACCACCGCGCGAGCTGCCTCCACAGACTTGGCGCCCGGGTAGAACTCGGTCTCGAACAGCGGCCCCGCGCCGATTGGCTCACCGCCAGGCAAGCGAGGGAGAACAACGTTGCCCGGCGTGACCTCGCCGTAGAGCGGCGGCGGCAACGGGTGCGCGTAGATGTAATAAGAACCGGGGGGCACACCCGCGATCAGATAGGCGCCATCCGGATTGGTCAGGGCGCTGATCGCCACACCGGCTGGGGAGAGGGCCACCACCGAGGCCAGATTGACCCCGGCGCCCGCCAGCGTGACCCGGCCCGAGATCATGGCCGTCGTCTCGCGGAACTGAGGCGTCGGATAAAGCAGCGAGAGCCCGGCGATGTCGTCCTCGGCCAGGGGCTTGGCACGGGAGGTAGCGCGCGTGATGCTGGTCGACATCACCGACGAGGTGAGCGTGTGCTGAAGCCCAAGGGCGTGCCCGAATTCGTGAACCAGGGTAAGAAAGAACCCTTCGCTGGCGCTGCGCTGGGCGCTCAGGTCCCGGTTCAGCACCACCACGGAACGCAGAATCGGCACAAAGCCGCCCGTTTCGGACGCCGTCAGCTCCCCGCGGGTCGTCGGTCCGCCCAGAGCAATCAATCCGGGGGGAATTTCATCGAAGATGACGTCGATGTAGGGCGAGCCGCCCGCGCCGACTTCACCGTTGCGGATTCCGCCAAAGGCCAGCCGCAACTGCGACGTCTTCACCTCGTTCCAAGCGGCGGCGGCCAGCCGGATCTGGCTGATGACGGATGCTAGGGAGTCCCCGGGCGCCAGCGCCACCGGGCCGCTTCCGCTCACATAGTAGGGCACCGTGGAGTCGGCAAGCGCCCGCAGGTCGAACTTCTCATAAACGGGCGTGTAAGGCGGACCGGCGGGATAGTGGACGAAATGGTAGTAAGCGCTTGCCGGGAAAACAGACGTCCAGACGGCTGCCAGCCCCTGAAGCCAGCCTGCCGACAAAGACCTCATCGCATCCGTCCCGCTACTTGCGCTCCGCCAACGCGCGGCGCACCTGGTTGCGAAGCTCCTCGAGCGGCATGGAGATCGCCACGTCCTGAACAGGCAGGCCCGTGCGCCCGTCCAGCATCACCTCGCGGCTTGCCGCGCGCTCCACCAGCAGAGCGCCGTCAGGTCCGGTGCGCACCTGAAAAACGCCCTGCGAGAGCCCGATGACCTGCGTGATACCGTTACGGCCCGTCCAGAGAAACAGCAGGTAGTCCAAGCCCGGCTCGAGCGCCGGCGCTCCCGAAAAGCTTTGTTGCAGCCGGCCGTAGGCGCCGCCCGGAATCGCCACCTCTACCCGGTCGGCGGCGGGGCCTTTCCAGCGATCGACAACCTGAACCTGAACGAAAGTGTAAACCACAGGGCCCCGCAACGCCGTCCGGGAACTCACCATGCGCCCGCGCACGATCTGGGTGGACTTCTGGATCATCTCCTCCAGGCTCAATCGCTCCAGGGTGGCGGCATGGAGCGGAGCGAGCGCTACGAACAGGAAGCAGAGCTGAGAAATGAGCAGCTTCAGCAGGCGCATGCCGGCCACCCGCCTTTTCACTGGCACGTCGGCGGCCAGATGCATTTCGGCCAAATAAAGGACTTCCGCCGCGCCGGCGGGGCTGGACTGTGTCTGGCTGACACGCCGCGGGCGAAGCTGTCCCATATTCTCACCCCAACCAGCGCGCGGCGCTCGCCACCAGGAATGTCACCAGGAAGGCGAACCCCAGCGGCATCAGGGCCCCGAGCGCCGTCCATCTGGCGCTTCGCGTCTCCTTCCAGATGGTCAAGATCGTGGTGCCGCACGGGTTGTGCAAAAGCGAAAACAGCATCAGACACACCGCCGTGAGCAGGCTCCAGCCGTGAGCGTCCACCAGAATCCTGCGCAACTCCTCGAGCGAACCCGCCTCGGTCATCATGCCCGCGCCCGTGTAGACCATTAACATTGTCGGCACGACGATTTCGTTGGCGGGAATCGCGATGATGTAGGCGAGCAGGATCACCCCGTCGAGCCCGAGCGCGCGGCCGAACGGATCGAGGGAGCGCGCCACATGCTCTGCCAGGCTGGCGCCCGAGGCGTGGATGTTGCCGAGAATCCAGATCACTGCGCCGGCCGGCGCCGAGATCATCACCGCGCGAAGCAGCACGAAAGCGGTCCGGTCGATCAGCGACGTGTAAAGGATGCGCAGGACGCTCGGGCGCCGGTACGGGGGCAGCTCGAGCGTGAAGGCGGAGGCCTGACCGCGCAAGACGGTCCGGGCCAGTAGCCAGGAGACGAAGAAGGTGAAAACGGCGCCGATCAGCACCACGGCCACCACGCTGCCAGCGGCCGCCACCGAGGCGAGGGCCGGTGGAACCGCCGCGCCGACGAACAGCATCCCAAGCATGATCAGGGTGGGGAAGCGCCCGTTGCACGGCACGAAGTTGTTCGTCAGGATGGCGATGAGCCGCTCGCGCGGGGAATCGATGATCCGGGTCGAGATGACGCCGGCGGCGTTGCAGCCGAAACCCATCGCCATGCTCAAGGCCTGCTTGCCGTGGGCTCCCGCTTTGTGAAACAGCCAGTCGAGATTGAAGGCCACGCGCGGCAGGTAGCCCAGGTCCTCGAGGATCGTAAACAGCGGGAAGAAGATCGCCATCGGCGGCAGCATCACGCTCACCACCCAGGCCAGACTCCGCCAGACGCCGTGCCAGACCAGCCCGGTGAGCCACCCCGGCGCTCCGAGCGCTTCGAACAAAGCCGCGCCCACGCGCTCGATCGAAAACAGCAGGCGCGCGATCCACTCGGAAGGGTAGTTGGCGCCGACGATCGTGATCCAGAAAACCACCGCCAGCAGGAGCAGCATGAGGGGGAGCCCCCAGACCGGCGAGGTCACGATGCGGTCGATGCGCTGGTCCAGGTCCCAGGAGGATTCACCGCGCCGTCGTACCACCCGGGCCGCAATCCGCCGCGACTCCTCGTACAGGCTCGTGACCATGCGATCGCGAAAATCCACGCCCAGGCCGCGGCGAAGCTGATCGGCGTGGTCTAAAACCTCCTGCGGGCTCATTGGGCCCCCTCGATGGCGATCAGGCGCCCGGCGCGCTCTACCGGCGCCGCCTGCTCACTGACGAGACGGCTGAGCTCGCCGGTGAGTAGCGCCCGCCGCAGACGGTGGTCTCCGTCCAGTAGCCGAAAAGCCACCCAGCGTGCATTGGGCAAGCCAGGCGCCACTGATTCGATCATCGGCACCAACTGCGCCACCGCCTCCTCGAGCTTGCCGTCCACCGCCGGCCGTCGCGGTCGGCAGACGATCTCACCGCGGCAAACCCCAGCAATCGTGGCCACCAGCCCGCCCAAGCCCGCCTTGGTGCGCGCCACCGTCGCGACCGCCGGCACGCCCAGCTCTCGCGCCAGCGTTCGGACATCCACCTCGAGCCCTTTGCGCGCCGCTTCATCCATCAAATTGACACACAGGACTACTTTGTCCGTAATCTCAATGATTTGGAGAGCTAAATTTAAGTTCCTTTCGAGGACCGTGGCGTCCATCACCACCACCGTGCAGTCCGGACGCCCGAACAGGATGAAGTTCCGTGCGATCTCCTCGTCCTCGGAGGCCGACAGCAAGGAATAGGTTCCGGGCAGGTCCACCAGCTTGAAGCTGACGCCATCGTAGGAAAAGCCCCCTTCGGCCCGGGTCACCGTCTTGCCCGGCCAGTTGCCCACATGCTGCCGTAGCCCGGTCAACGCGTTGAAAATGGAAGACTTGCCCGTGTTGGGATTCCCCGCCAGCGCCACCAGGTAGTCGAAGGCCGCCCGCCGGTCGCCAAGCGGCCGCAGTCGGCCCGGCCCCGCCGGGCACCGGGCGCAGTCTGGAGTTGAGGCCGCCTGCTTGCTCATGTCTCTACACGCGCTTCCTTGGGCCGGACCCAAACATGCTCTGCCTGGTCGTTCCGCAAGGCCACCAGCGTTCCGCGCACTCGATAGGCCCGAGGATCGCCGAATGGCGTGCGCAGCTCGGCCACCACAGTGGCCGATGGGGTCAGGCCGAGATCCAAAAGGCGGCGGCGGGCCAGTCCTCGAAACTCGGGGTCGATTTCGACAACCTCTGCCGGCTGAAGCTCCGGGAGCTGATCGAGCGGAATCGTGCCCGGCGGGCGGACAGCGAGGTCGGGCGCGGAGCGGACATGGATGTTGGCCGCTTCGGGCAGGGTGAGCCTGAGCCGGCGCTCGCCATCCCAGACCACCACCGCCTCCGGCGAGCTTTCCAAGACCTGAAGGCGCTGGCCGGGCCTCAGCCCGAGTGCGAGGATCTCGCGGAAGAGGAACTCCGGTTCATCTTCCACATGAACTACTTCTATCTTTTCCCCTGCAAAGCAGTCACTTAACTGGCGGGCTTGAATCTCGGTGATCGAGCCGTTCGCCAGCGGAATCGGGTCGCCGTGCGGATCACGCAGCGGGTGGCCAAGATGAGCCTCCAGCGCATCCAGGCGCTCGCGAGAGAGCGTGTGCTCAGCCCGTTCCGCCTCACTATGAACCTTCTCGAGCGGGGTCCGCAGCTCGTCGGTGAGGTAGCGCTCCCAAAGCCGGTGGGCGCGGACGATTTCGCGCGCCCGGCGCTCGCCGTCGGGCTGGAGCTCGATATGCCCCGCCGTGGAATGGATCAAGCCTTTGGCCTCCATGCGCGCCAGCAACCGGACCAGCTTTCTGGCGGAGAGGCGCAGGGAGCCGGCCAGCGATTCTTGCGTCGCAGGTTGACCCCGCAGGGAGTACAGCAGCAGGTGCTTGAGGCCATCTTCGGTGACTGCGCGCTCGCGTCTGAGCCGGCGGGCCCGCCAGCGCGGCACCAATCCCAGCCGGGGCGCAAACAGCAGCAGGATGAGGCCGCCGAGGAGGAACAGCAGCGAGAGGAACCCAGTCATGATCGGGCCTGCGGGTAAACTTCTATTTCCCGGCGGAGTTAACTACAGTTCACGCGCATTATCGCAAGAAAGCGGCGGGCGCGTCAAGCGGCCGCTCGCTGCATGAGCGCCTGGCCGATTTCAGCCACCGCTGGTCGAATTCGGCCGGGATGAGCGGCGATTTTTCCCGGCAACTCACTGCAAAACAGGCATGCGGCGTTTGGCCCGTGGCGTGCCTCTCCTTGCGGCGGAGGTCGCCATGAAGCGGTTAGGGTTGCTGGCAATCGCAATGCTGGCGTGGGCGGCGTCGCCCGCTGCGGCCGAGCCGGACGAGGCTCCCGGGCGGGGCGTGGCGCGCATCAGCTTGATCAACGGCGACGTCTCGGTGCGGCGCGGCGACTCCGGCGACTGGGTGGCCGCAGCGATCAACTCGCCGGTGATCGCGCCCGACAGCGTTTTCGTCGGCGGGGGCTCCCGCGCCGAGGTGCAACTGGACTACGCCAACCTCATCCGGCTGGGCGCCAATACCGAGGTTCGCTTCGCCCAGCTCGAGGCGCGCCGCTATCAGCTACAGGTCGCCCGCGGCACGGTCACCTTTTCCGTGCTGCGCGACTCGGACCGGGACGTTGACCTGAGCACCCCGAACGTCTCGGTGAGGCCGCTCCGCAAGGGCAATTATCGGGTCACGGTGCGCGACGACGGCACCACCGAGATCACCGTCCGCAGCGGCGAAGCCGACATCTTCACCCCCCGCGGAAGCGAACTGCTGCGGCCCGGCAGAACCATGCTGGTTCGCGGCACAGCCTCCGAGCCGGAGTTTCAACTCGCGGCAGCCCTTCCGGAGGACGACTGGGACCGCTTCAACGAGCAGCGTGACCGCGATCTGCGCCGTTCTACGGCCTACCGCTACGTCAGCCGCGACATCTATGGCGTCGAGGACCTCGATGCTTACGGCCGCTGGGTTTATGTGCCGCCGTATGGCTGGGTCTGGGCCCCGTACGCCGCTCCCGGCTGGGCGCCCTATCGTTACGGCCGCTGGGCCTGGATCGATTTCTACGGCTGGACCTGGATCGGCTACGACCCCTGGGGCTGGGCACCGTATCATTGGGGCCGGTGGTTCTACCATGGCCCCTACGGCTGGTGCTGGTGGCCCGGCCCGATCTACACGCGCCACTATTGGCGCCCTGCGCTCGTGGCCTTTTTCGGCTGGGGCAGCTATTCCGGCTTCCACGTGGGCATTGGCGTGGGCTTCGGGCGTATCGGCTGGGTCCCCCTGGCGCCTTATGAGCCCTACTATCCCTGGTATGGACCTCGTTACTGGCGGGGCAGCCGCACCTACATCGACAACAGCGTCCACGTCGTCAACAACGTAAACATTGTCAACGTCTACCGGAACGCGCGGATCGAGCACGCCGTCACCGCGGTGGATGCGGCCGAGTTCGGCCGGGGCCGGGTGGCGAACGTGCACCGGGCCTCGGAGGTCGAGCTCCGGCGGGTGAGCCTTGTCCGGGGCGAAGTTCCGGTCGTGCCGCAGCGCGAGAGCTTGCGCTTTGCCGACCGGCCGGTGCGGCTGGAAAGCCTTCCGGCCCAGAGCCGCGAGCAGTTCGCCGGCCGCTGGCAGCAGGCGCAACCCGCGGACCGGATTCCTTTCACCGAACACCAGCAGCGCCTGGAGCGCGTGGCGCGCCAAGTAGCCGAGGAGCAGCGGAATCCACGCCTCGGCGGCGGCGGGCGGGGAGCGATGCTCGAACCCGGGGCAGGGCAGGCCCCGCCAGAGACTGGGCGGCGCGGCTGGCGCTCCCCTTCTGAGCCAGAGCTGGCCCCGGCCGCCGGGGCGCTGGCCGAAGGCTGGAGGCGATTCGGCGAACCGGCGCGTCCTGGGCGCGAGGCCCGCGAGGTCCAGCCACGGGGGGCCCCGGAGACGGCCGAGCCCCGCAGTCGGGGCTTCGAACCGATCACTCCCCGGGCGGCGGAGAGCCGCCGCAGCGAGGAGCCCGGCGGCTGGCGGAGATTCGGGGAGCCGACGCGGCGGATGCCGGAACGTGACCCTGACACGCCTGCCGGTCTGTGGAACAGCACGCGCCCTGACTGGACGCCGCGCTCGCGCGAGCGCACGCGAATCGAGAGGCCGCAAGAGGAGGCGACCGCGCCATCCGCCCGTTGGGAGACCTTCGGCCGGCCGGGGACCTCGCGCGAGACCGAGCGCGGCCGTCCGAGCCGCGAGGAAGCCGGACCGGAGCCGTACTGGCGGGGGAGCCGGGGCGCCGAACGCGAATCGGTGCCCATCAGCCCGCCGATCATTCGCGAGCGGCCGAGCCCGCGCTGGGGCGGATCCTCCCGTTCCGGCGGGGTCTTCGGCGGAGGCGATCCGAGCCCGCGCTGGGGCGGCGCCGGCGGAAGCGAGCCACCGGCACGCGGCGGGGGAGTCTTCAGCGGCCCTCGAGGCGGCGGGGCCGAACGCTCAGGCGGAGCTGTCGGCGGCGGAGAGGCCTCGCCGCGTTCGGGCGGCTCACGGCGCGGCCGCTAACCGAGCAAGTTGCATCTTTCTTCCCTCAAGGCCCGGCCCGGGCCGGCAGAGCCCGGGCGGGCCACTTTTTTGTGTGTGGGCGGGGGATGCGGTGTTGGGGGGAATTAGTTTACATAATATCCATTATCGGAAAATACGTTCACCCGCCCAGCATCCTAGGTCTCGCCGTGGATGGCCGCGTGGGTGGATCTGGCCCCGCACCGGGTGGCAGCCCGGCATTCGCTCTCACTGTCATCGGCGTTCCCAATTCGCCAAATCCTGGAGCAGTTCGAGAAGCTCGAACAGCCAGCCGACGCCGATAGGGCGACAGGGACGAAACAACTCGCGCCATTGGCCTTGGCATAAACTGGGTCCTCGAACTCGCCGGGACCGCCGTGTCCCGAGCCCGTGATCATCCAGACCCTGCCCTCAGAACTCCACCCGCACGTTGAACTGCACCAGCCGGCTCAGCCCGTACTGGGAGGTCACCCGCCCGAAGTTGCCGTCGGTCGGGTTGGTGACGGGCGCGCCGAAGTTGGTGTGGTTGGTCGCATTCAGCAGATCGACGTCGAAGCTCGTGCGCAACCGCTCGGTGATGCGGAAAACGCGCTTGACCTTCACGTCCCAGTTGCGGATGCCGTCGGCGCGCAGCGCAGCCAGGCGCGTCGGAAAGACCCGGACATGGAAGCTGCCGGGCTGCGAGCCGGACCGGCCCTCGAAACCCTGAAAGCCGGCCGGAACTGCTCCCGCCCCCCGGTAGGCGATGCTCGGGTCGAACCAGACGTGGATGTCCTTGTCGTGCATCTCGTTGTGCTTGAACAGTTCGCCGATTCTGTCAAGATCGCCGTAGAAAAACCGGTTGTCCCAGTTGGTGGGCGGGCCGCTCTGGATCTGGTAGACCCAGCTCAGTTGCCAGCCGCCGACGATATGCTGGAGCGGCCCGCTGTGGATCCAGCGGCGATCCTTGCCGAAGGGCAGCTCGTAGATGGCGCTCCAGACGAAGCGGTGTGGCCGGTTGGCGTCCTGGACGCGCCAGGAAGGCTCGCGGTCGAACTCGTTGTGGTAATAATCTGACTCTTCACTATAAGAATAGGTGTACATCGCCGTGGTTTGAAAGCCCTTCGTGAATCGGCGATTGAACACCACCTGGAGGTCGTGATAGAGGTTGGCGCCTAGCGAATCGGCGAAGTCGACGCCCGGTCGCAGGCCGTTGAGCGCTCCCGAGCCGAGGTTCGGAAACGGCCTCAGCAACTGATGGACGCGGATGGTCGTGCTGGTGAAGAAGCCTTGGGTGGTCAGGAACTGGTACAGCAGCGGATTGCTTTGCGCCAGCGGCGCGAGGTTCCGGATGTTGAACGGATTCGTCACGCTCCGGTTCATGGCGTCATCGACAGCCTGCACCCGGACGTTGCCCGTGGCCCAGTACTGCTGCGGCAGGTAGTTGACCCGCTGCAACACCGGGATCTTTGCGTAGGCTCCGTTATAGGAGACGTCGATGACCATGTCGCGCGTGATTTCGCGCTGGAGGCCGATGCGCCACCGCTGCTGCCAGGCCGGGCGGTAGTTCCTCGGCAGGAGGTTGAAGGTCGAGCCGTTTCCCTGGAGGATGTGGCCGCCGAGGCGATTGCCGTAGGGCACATCGAACCGGGTGCCATCGGCGCGCACTGGGAACGGGTCGATTATAGGGTTGCGCGTCTCCGAGAGGTTGGCCGCGGCGCCGACGCCACAGCAGAAGCTGAGCGCGTTGTCGGTAGTGAGCACGGTGGAGGTCGGCTGGCTGAAACCGGCCTGCGAGGGCCGGTCGTTATTCGGGTTCAGCGTGTCGGCCCACCAGCCGTAGCCGCTGCGGACGACCGTCTTGTCATTGATCTGGTAGACCACGCCCAAGCGCGGCAGGAAGCGGTGCGTGCCGTCGCTGTAAGTCTTGTAGCGGGTGCCAAGGTACTCCACGCCCCCGCGCACCTTGAAGTCCGACGGCGCCAGTTGCGGGATCGGGTTGGCCGCATAGGCCGCCTCGGCGAGCTCGGCAAAGGCCGGTTTGAAGTCGAGCAGGAGGCCGCCGCCGATGCCGCGGTTGAACCGCTCGGTTATGCCCGCCTCCCGCTCATAGCGCAGGCCGAGGTTCAGGCGCAGGCGGCGGCTCAGGCGCCAGTCGTCCTGAAGGTAGAGCGCGCGGTACCGGTTCGACCAGAGCGCGCTGTCGTTGGTGTCGATGGAGATGCTGTAGGGCAGCCCCATCATGAACGAGGCCCATTCCAGCCCGTGATGGGCCGCCGTGGTGGTGTCGTCCCGCTGCATCATGAAGCGCCGGTCGAACTGGAACCGGCCGTTGTTGTAGCCGGGCCCGGCGGTGGTGGTCCAGTAGCGGCGCTCATCCCAGCCGTACTTGAGCGAGTGGCTGCCGCGAACCGTGTTCATCTGCACTCGGGCCAGGCCGGTGGTTCCGCGGATGGTGATGGCCGGGTAGGTTCCACCGAAATCCTCGATGTTCTGGAAGTCGAGCCGCGGCAGCGTGTGCAGATCGCCGACCTTCTCGTCCAGGTACTTGGGCAGCCCGACGTCGCTCGGCTTGTACTGCGTCTGCACGGGCCTTTCGGCGCCCTCGTTGAAGCGCGTCCAGCTCACGCCAATATCCAGGACGCTCGAGCTGCTGAGGGTCCAGACGTGGTTGGCGCCGCCGCCTTTATTGATGCGCACCAGGCCGTTGGTGTGCAGGCCGCGCTTGGTCGGGTACGTCCAGTCGTATTCGTCAGCCAGCCGGTGATTCCAGTACCAGCGCCCAAAGAGCCGGTGACGCTCCGAGAGGTTGTAGTCGTAGCGGTTCACGATGGAGTTGAAGCGCTCGTCCTTGGGCATCGCCGCGGCGTACCAGTTGTTGTAGCCTTCCGGCGAAACCAGTCCCGGCACGTCGTTCGGCTGCGGGTAGAGCGGTTCGTAAAACTTATACAGCGGGTTCAGTACGGGAATGCCCTTGTTTTGCGGAAAGGGCGTCCGCACCACGCGGCCGCCGACGAGCGTCGCCGAGCGGGGATCGTAGATGGTGAACCGCACCGGATCGATCGCCAGCAGATCTGAAAAGTCGCCCTTCCGCCAGGCCATCTTGGGCACGGTGCGGTTGATGGATGCGGTGTCTTCCGCCTTTTTCTGGTAAATGCCGTTGTAGCTGAAGAAGAAGAACAGCGTGTTCTTCAAGACCGGCCCGCCGAGCGTACCGCCGAAGTTGTTCGAACGCCCGGAGGCCTGCTTCGGTGTGTCGGGCGAAATCTTGCCCTGGCGGACCTGTTCCTCCCAGGCAAGCCGCGTAAAGTGACGCGTAGCGTTCCAGCGCTGCTGCCAGTGCTGGTCGTAGAGCGAGCCGTGAAACTCGTTCGTGCCGGCTTTGGTCATCACATTGACCAGGGCGCCGGAGGTGTGGCCGACGCCGGCGTCAAAACTGGTGGTCTCGAGCTTGAACTCCTCGACGGCGTCGGCCGGCGGAACGAATCCCACGCGTCGGCCGGTTCCGGTCACCGGGGCGTTGTCGATGGTGTACTCGTTCTGCCCGACGCCGCCCATGGTGTTGAAGGCGGACGTCCCGGCGTTGTCGAACGGGCGGCGATAGGCCGGCTCACCCGTCCAGTGCATGCCCGGGGCGAGCGTGGCCAGCGCGAACGGGTTCAGGTCGTTAAAGGGCAACTGCATGATCTGCTTGTTGTCGAGCACGCGGCCGCCGCTGGCAGTGCTGGTGTCGAGCAGCGGCGCCTCGGCGGTGACTTCCACCGTCTCGGCGATCTGTCCGACCTCGAGCGCCACCTCGACGCTCAGGCGTCCGGCGACGTTCAGCTCCAGGCCGCTCCGGAGGGCACGTTTGAAGCCGGGCGCCTCCACGGCGATGCTGTAACGGCCCGGATTGAGCAGGTTGATCTCGAAGTAGCCGGTCTCGTTCGTTACGGTCCGACTCGCGGTGTTGGTCTCGATGTTGGTGATTAACACGCTGGCGCCGGGGACCACCGCGCCTTGCGGATCGATCACCCGGCCCGTGATGCTGCCACGCCACTCCTGCCCGAGACTCGCCCAAGCGGCGAGCATGAGTACCGAAAACCGGAGCCATCGGCGCATAAGTCTTCTCCTTTCCGGACACGTGTGGTGTGAAAGCCGGCTGCGCGGCCGTGCGCCGTCGCTCGAAGGCCTTTGACCGGACCCTGATTCCTCCTGCGGCACTTGGGAGCCCGCAGCATCGCCTCCACCCACGCCCACGGCCAGCTTAGACCCGCTCACCGTCGGTGTCAAGGGGAGCGCACGGTTCCTCTGGTAGACTTGAGGCCAGGCGGAAGAGCGTCATGATCATCGGAGTTCCGCGGGAAATTAAAGACCACGAAACGCGCGTCGGGCTCGTGCCGAGCGGGGTCTCTGAGCTTGTCGAGCACGGTCACCGGGTTCTGGTGGAGGCGGGCGCGGGCGCCGGCTCGACCATCTCCGACCAGGAGTATCAGGTGGCGGGCGCGGAGATCGTGGCCTCGGCGCGCGAAGTCTGGCAGCGTGCTGAACTCGTCGTCAAGGTCAAGGAGCCGCAGCCGGCCGAGTACGACTTCCTGAGGCCCGGCCTGGTCCTGTTCACTTACCTTCACTTGGCGCCGTTGCCCGACCTGACCGAGCGGCTGATCGCCTCCGGAGTGACGGCCATCGCCTACGAGACCATTCGGGAACGGGACGGTTCCCTGCCCCTGCTGACGCCGATGAGCGAAGTGGCCGGGCGCATGGCCGTGCAGATCGGGGCCAAGTACCTGGAAGCACCCAATGGGGGGCGCGGCATCTTGCTTGGCGGCGTGCCGGGCGTGCCGCCGGCCAACGTGCTGATTCTCGGCGGCGGCGTGGTGGGCCATAACGCCGCCAAGGTGGCGCTCGGCATGGGGGCCCGAGTCACCGTCGTGGACAAGAACCTGAACCGGCTGCGCCAGATCGACGACATCTTCAACGGCGAGGTCAACACGCTCGCCTCGAGCATCTGGACGATCCGCGAGTCGATCCGGCACGCCGACCTGGTGATCGGCGCCGTGCTCATTCCCGGCGCCGCCGCTCCGAAGCTGGTTCGGCGGGACATGCTCGGTCCGATGAAAAAAGGCGCGGTCATGGTGGATGTTTCCATCGACCAGGGCGGCTGTTTCGAAACCAGCCGCCCGACCACCCACACCGATCCGATCTTTTTCGTCGATGAAGTGCTTCATTATTGCGTCGCAAACATGCCGGCGGCGGTGCCCCACACCTCGACCTACGCGCTGACCAACGCGACGTTCCCCTACCTGCGGGCGCTCGCCGACAAAGGCGTCATCCAGGCTTGCCAGGACGATCCGGCGATCGCCGAGGGGGTGAACGTCTTTCACGGCGAGATCACTCACCCAGGCGTGGCCGAATCGCAGGGTCGACCGTGGAGGCCCCTCAGCGAGCTGTGGTGATGCTTTTTGACCGGTGCTGAGAGCGCGTCGCGGCCGGCCTCACCATTTCAAGAGGAAAGATGCCGGCCAGCGGACCCGTGCCGCGCAAAGCGGCTCCGGACACGATTCTCGAGGTCACGAGAGCCTTTCTGACCTCCTCGCGTTCCCCCATGCTGATCGAGCCGGGCGAGGAACCGCTCCCGCTGACTGCGGAGAATTTTTCCCTGCAAGTGCGCCAGGGTTGCCTGGTGTTTGAAGCCTGGGACCGGCACAGGATGATCGTCCGGCGCGTGGTCGGGCTACAGGCCGGCTCGCGCGGACGGCTGGAGCTCGCCGTCGAGCGGTTCGGCAAGCGGCAGGGCACGCTGGTGCTCTTCGACGCGGAGCGTGGCGGCGCCAGCGAGACGCGCCGCGGCCGCCGCCTGATGTTTCGCGAACGGTTCCGCCGCTCGCTCCGGCGCAATTTCCCCGGATGGCGCCTGGCGAACGTGAGCGCCGAGGCCGATCTCGAGAATTCTCTCTCGGGCATGTTCCCCCGCGCCCTGCTGGTCCGCGGCACCACGGGCTGGGCGGCGGTGGCTTCGCCTCCGGAAGCTGCCGATCCGGCCGCCGTGCTCACGTTCGGGCTGATCTGGCTGGACTATCTGCGGCGCCGCGAGCGGCGGATCCATGTCGAAGGCCTGGCGCTGTTCGTCGCCGAAGAGGGCGCCGCAACGACTTGCCTGCGTCTTCGCTGCCTCGATCCGCATCTAGCGCGGTTTGCCGTGTTTGTCCTGAGTCCCGAAGGCTTCGAACAACAGGTGGACCCGCGCGATTTCGGCAATCTCGAGACCGAGCTCCAGCCGTGCGCCCGCCCGCCGGAAGTTCTCGATCCGCTGGCGCGGCGCCTCCAATCGCTTGCGCCCGTCGAGACAGTCGCGGCGGCCGACGGCAGTCTCAGTTTCCGCGTACGGGGCCTCGAGTTCGCTCGCCTGGCCGGTGAGGTGCTCGAGTTTGGACTTTCGGCGCGGCGGGCGGCGAGCGTTGCCGACTGGCCGGAACTCGAGGGCCTCGTTCGGGAGCTCGACCAGCTGCGCTCGCCGGATGCGGCAGACCCGAATCACCGGCTGTTCCGGCAGCGGCCGGAGGCGTGGCTCGAAAGCCAGGTGCGGCGCTCGCTGCGCACGATCGACCCGCTGCTCGAGCCGGAGCCGGTTTACAGCCATGTGCCTGCGCGCGCCGGCGTGGACCGGGGCATCATTGACCTGCTGGCCGCCGACTATGCCGGACGCCTGGCGGTGATCGAGCTCAAGGCTACGGCCGACCCCCACCTGCCCCTTCAGGCGCTCGACTACTGGATGCGCGTCGCCTGGCACCTCGAGCGGGATGAGTTTCGCGCGCGCGGCTATTTCCCGGGACGGAATCTCTCACCGCAGGCGCCGCGCCTGCTGCTGGTGGCGCCCGCGCTCGAATTCCACCCCACCTCCGAGCTCCTGTTGCGCGCCCTGGCCCCGGAGATTCCAGTGGAGCGCGTGGGTCTGGCTGCCGACTGGCGGCGCCGGCTGCATGTGGTTTTCCGCGTGGCCGGCGCCGCCCGGCCCGGGCTCGCAGGGGCTTGACGGAATCACCCAGCTTTGCCTCGCCCTCTACGCGATCGTGGTTTATACTGCAAGTCTAGGAGAAACGAACACATGTCCAGCTATTCACGCGCGCTCGGGTTTCTGCTAGCTCTTGGTGGCCTTCTTCTCGCGCTGGGATGCGGCGGCGGAGAGTATCGCAAGCAGGAGGTCTACTACCTGGTGGCGGCCAACATCAATCTGCCTTACTGGCAGAGCGCCAGGAACGGTCTGTTCCGCGCCGCGGCCGAAGTCGGCGTCTCGGCCGATGTGAAGGGGCCGGAGACCTACGATCCGAAAGCGCAGCGGGAGGAATTCCTGAAGCTTGTCGCCATGGAGCGCCAGCCCGCGGGCATTCTCGTGTCGCCCGCCTCGGCGGAGCTGATGAAAGATGCCATCGATCAGGCGGTCGCCAAAGGCATCAAGGTCATCACCATCGATTCGGACGCGCCGGGCAGCAAGCGCCTGTTCTTTGTGGGCACGGACAACTACGACGTCGGCGCCCGTTCGGCCGAATACGTCGCCCAGCGGCTCAACCGCGCCGGCAACGTGATCATCTTCACGATTGCCGGCCAGGTGAATCTGGAGGAACGGCTGCGCGGCTATCGGGACGTTTTCGCGACCTATCCGGCGATTCGCATCATCGAGACGGTCGACATCAAAGGCGATCCCGTGGTGGCCTTTGACCGCACCAAGCTGATCGTGGCCAAGGAGCTCAACCGGGTGGACGCCTTCGCCTGCCTGGAGGCGATCGCCTGTCCCGAGGTGGCCGAGGTGCTGAGCCGCAACAACGTGCGCAATAAGGTGGTGGTCGCCATGGACGTGAGCGAGCGGACGCTCGACTGGATCCAGAAAGGAATGATCCAGGCGACCTTCGCCCAGCGGCCGTACACGATGGCCTACGTGGGCCTGCGGATGCTCGCCGATCTTCAACACTACCCGCCGGCGAAGCTCGAGACCACGAGCTCGCTCGCCACGGTGCCGCAGTTCGTCGACACCGGAGTGAGCCTCGTCGATCGGTCCAACGTCGACCAGTTCCTCAAAGATCAGGCGGCCCAAGGCGAAGGCGGATCCCAGTGACGGCGGCCGCCGGACGGTGAGCACCGATGCCGGCCCGGGTGTTCCCGCAGCTTCGCAAGGCGATCTCTGACCTCAATCCGGACCACGTCCGTTCGGCCGCCGAGCGCTACCTGGCGATCCGCATCGTGGCGGCCGGTGAGGAGTCCTACCGCGCGATCGAAGAGTTCCTCTCGCCCGCCCGCGCTTCTAAAGGGCGGCGTCTCGAGCAGTCGCTCGTGCTGCACCGCAACGGCGACATGGCTTCGCCGGACCGCTTCGATCTCGAGATCTACGAGGCGGGACTGGAGGCGCCCCCCCACGCCTTCGCGTTCGATCCCGAGCGGCCCGAGCGGGTGGTCGAAGAGATCCTGGTGCGCCGCGAGGAGCTGGGGCTGGCGCTGGCGCGCATGTTTCCGCCCTTTCGCCGGCGGGTGACGGCCCGGGTGATCGCCACGGTCTCGAAAGAAAACGCTCTCATCGCCGTCGCCAGCGCGTTGCCGAATATCGCGCCTGGTTTGCATCTGGTGCCGTGGGCCATTACCGAGGCGACTTCGGACACGGCGCTGCTGACGGTGAACCAGATCCGGATGCTGTTCCTGCTCGCCGCGGCCAGTGACCGCGAGGTGGGCTATCGCGCCCAGCGCGCCGAGATCGCCTCGGTGATCGCCGGGGCTTTCGGCTGGCGTGCCCTGGCGCGGGAGCTGGCGGGCAAGATTCCGTTCGGCGCCGGTTTGATTCCCAAGGCAGCCATTGCCTACGCAGGCACCTGGGTGGTGGGAAGCTCCGCCGAACGTTACTACCGGCTGGGCTACGGCTATACGCGCCAGGAGCGCCGCGAGGCCTTCCGGGAGGCCTATGAGCGCGGCCGGGCATTGGTGCGGCGCCTGGTCGAAGCATACCGGTCCGCCCGCGGGCAGGCCGTCGCTTCTTTGAGATCATGAAGGATTCCCCTGTGGCCATCGTCACCGGCGCCAGCCGCGGCATCGGCCGGGGCATCGCCCAAGAGCTGGCCCGCACGCACCGTGTAGTTGCCACCTACCGCGGACGTCGCGATGCGGCCGAATCCCTGCGCGAGGAGACGGGCGTAGAGATCTTTCAGTGCGATGTCTCCTCAGCGGCGGACCGGGCGGCGCTGATCGAATTCGCCCGCGCTCGTTTCGGCCGGCTCGATCTGCTGGTCAATAACGCCGGCATCGCCCCGCGCGAGCGGCTCGACGTCGTGGAGGCCACCGAGGCGAGCTTCGACGAGCTGATCGCCACGAACCTCAAGGGACCGCACTTCCTGACCCAGCTCGCCGCCCGCTGGATGCTCGAGCAGGGCCGCGGCCGCATCGTCTTCGTCACCTCGATCTCCGCCTATACCGCTTCTGTCAACCGCGCCGAATACTGCATCTCGAAGGCGGGGCTGAGCATGAGCGCGGCGGTCTGGGCGGCGCGTCTGGCCCCGCATGGCGTGCTCGTTTTCGAGGTGCGCCCCGGCATCATCCGCACCGATATGATCGCCCGCGTCCAGCAGCTTTACGAGGAGAGGATCGCCGGCGGACTGGTGCCGCAGCGGCGCATGGGCGAGCCGGCCGACGTGGCCCGCGCCGTGCGCGCCATCGCCGACGGGCTGCTCGATTACTGCGCCGGGCAGGTGATCGACGCCGACGGCGGCTTCCACCTGCGCACGCTGTAGCCCTTCCGGGATTTCCTTTATCCTTGGGAAGACACGTTTCGAGCGCCGCCAAGGCGCCGGACAAGGAGGATAGCAACACCATGCAACGGCGAATCGCGCTTCCGGCTCTGGCCGCCATCACGGCCGGCCTGATCGGTTTTGAGCTCGGTAGCTTCCGCGGGACGGAAGGCTCGGTGCGAGCGGCCGCAGCACCAGCGCAGGCGCCCGCGGACGGCAAGCTGCGAGTCATCATCTTCGGCGCTCACCCGGACGATGCCGAATTCATGGGCGCCGGCGTGGCGATGAAGTGGGCCCGCCTGGGACACCATGTGAAGCTCGTCTCCACCACCAACGGCGACATCGGCCACTGGCAGATCGCCGGCGGGCCGCTGGCGCAACGGCGCACCCGGGAGGTCATCGAGGTGGCGCGCCGGCTGGGCGTCACCACGCAGGTGCTCGACATTCACGACGGCGAGATCCTGCCGACACTCGAAAACCGCAAGATCATCACGCGCTTGATACGGGAATGGAACGCCGACGTCGTCATCACGCACCGGCCGAACGACTACCACCCCGACCACCGCTACACCTCGATCCTGGTGCAGGATTCGGCCTACATGGTGACGGTCCCCTTTTTCTGCCCGGACGTGCCGCCGCTTCAGAAGAACCCGGTCTTTCTTTATTCGTCCGACCGCTTCGAGCGGCCCAACCCGTTCCGGCCCGACGTCGCCATCGCGATCGACGATGTGATCGAGCCCGTGGTGGACGCCCTGATGGTGATGGTCTCCCAGCTTCATGAAGGCGGAGCGAACGGCTATCCGGGCATCTATCCGGACGACCCCGCCGGGCGCAAGCAGCGTGAGGAGCAGGTGCGCAAGAACCTCCTCGGGCGCTACGCCGGCCTGGCCGACCGTTTCCGCACCGCTCTGATCGATCGGTACGGCAAGACGCAGGGCAGCCAGGTCCGCTACGCGCAGGCGTACGAGATCTGCGAGTACGGGCGGCGGCCGAACAAAGAAGAGCTCAAGCAGATCTTCCCCTTCTAGCCCCGCTGCGGGCGAGCGCGAATTTTAGATCGCCGGGCGCAGCCGCCGCATCCCTACTTGCGTGAAAGCGCGCTCGCTTGTTTCAATTCTGTTTCTGCTCGTTCCGGCCGTGGCCGCCGAGCCCGGCACGGATGCTGCGGTTGCGCCGTCTGCCGCGGCGGAGGATCCGGCGGCGGTGTCGTTTCTTGTCGGCGGGATCGTACCGAAAGAGGCCACCTGGCGGCCTCTCTCGGGCGACGAACGCTGGCGCCTCTTCTTCAAGGAAAACTTCGACTTCAGGGGAGGCGCCTACTTCCGGGCTTTCGGGGCCGCGTTGCCCGATCATTTGAAGAACCGGCCCGAAGAGTGGGCACAAGGCTCGCGCGGCTACTTCACGCGTGCCGGTGACCGGTTTGCCCGGTTCACCCTGTCCAAGGCCTTGGAGCACGCAGGCGCAGCCGCCACCGGCCTGGAGCCCCGCTATGTCCGCTCCAAGGAGGACGGCTTCGGCAAGCGGTTCCTGCACGCTTCCCAGCTTGCCGTGCTCACCTACGACCGCGAGGGGAAAAAGACGTTCTACTGGAGCCGGTTCGCGGGCGCATTCGCCGGCGAAGCCATCTCGGCCTCCTGGAACCCGGCGGTTCGCTGGGAGGTGCGCGGCTATCAGGGCGCGGCCCAGCAGGTTGCCGCCGCCTGGCTGTTCAACATGATCCGGGAGTTTTCGCCTGACATCAAGCGGCTCTTCGTGCGAAACAAGGGCCGCTGACGGGGGCGCCCGCTATCGCACCAGCACCGAAACCGGACTGGACGAGACTCCGCCGAGGCGCACTTCGACCGGTTGCCTGCCGGGGCTGATCTGCACTGGCACCTGCACGTTGATCTGATAGAGACCGGTCCAGCCGGGCACATGGCCGCTGAAACCTACTGCCGCGCTCACACCTCCGATTGTGACCTGTGGCCGTTCAACAGTCTCCTCGAGTCCTAAGGACGGGTTGAACCTGACGGGGCCCAAACCCGTCGCGTAGATCTCCAGCCACTGGCCCGGTGCAGCCGGTCGTTCCGCCGTCGAGCGTCCAGTTCCGGCCACGGTGGCTGCCGCGGTGCCGTCCGGAAGGACGAAGATGGCCGGCGCAACGGCCAACAGGCGGAGGGACACGGGCTCGGAGACGCCAAAGGGCGTCACGACACGCAGCTCGGCGAGACCCGGCTGCGCTTCGAGCGGCACGACAAAATTGATCTGCGAGTCGCTGGCGTAATGCAGCCTGGCTTTTCGCCCGTTGACCAGCACCTGCACTCCCTCGAGCCTCTCGGGCAGCGGAAGCTCCCGCGCGCCGGCCGTGACGCCGCCGGCCAGATTCGCGCCGAAGATAGTGGCAAACGAGCCAGGCGCAAGCTCCGGCGAGTAAGCGGCTGCGTTCACCACGCCTCCGGCTGCCACACTGGGCCGGCCCGTGGCCGTCACGGCGATCACCGTGGCGGCGACATCAGGAGCGCCGCCGGCCACCGTGATTCGAAGGAGGTTCCTTCCCTGCCCCGGCGTCCAGACAAAGCGGGCCAAGCCGGTTTCATCGGTGACCGGCTCAGCCGGTTCGACGCTTCCGCCGCCTTCGATGGCGACCCTGAGGCGGATGCCCGCATAGGGCAGCTCGTTGGCGTCGCTGAGGCGAACGACCACTGGTTCGCGCAGAGGCACTCCCGGCGAGGCTGACTGCCGATCTCCGGAGACCACCAGGAGGCGCAGGTCGGCCGGCGAGGCAAGCACCTGGATACGCGCCGCCGCTTCCTCGTAGACGCCGCCGGGTATGCTCGCCTGCAACTCGCCGACACCGGCCCTCAGCCCGCGAACGAGGAAGCTCGTGCTCGATTCTCCGGCGCGGATCATCACTGAACCGGGCAGCCCGAGGGCCCCGTCCGGCGAGTTCAGGAGCACGGTCAGATCGGCTTTCGCAGGCGATTGCAGACTCACCGTCACCGGCGCAGCCCCGCCGAGTAGGACGCCCGCTGCCGGAAAGGCCGAAAGCTGCAACGCCCTGCGCAGAGTCGTGTCTGCGAAAGCCCGGCCGCCTGTGGCCCGTGCGAAGAATCCCTCAAACTCGCGCCGGTAGCGGTCGATCTGCTCGACCGCCGCGGCCTCGTTCGCACTGCCGGGACGCGTCACGAGGATGAAGGCGAAGCGGAACCTCCGCTGCGATACAGTGTGATCGGGCGTCCGCCGTCCCTCTGCGGCAATCACTTCCTCGATCGAGATGTTCCGCCGCGTCCCGTTGAAGGAGACGCCAGGCTGGGGCATGCGTCCCGGGTTGGTAATGGAGGAGTTGACCACCAGGAAGGTGTCCGGGACCTCCCAGGGCGGGCGCAGGCCCATCAGGTACTGGTCGAGAGGCGAAAAGCCTTCCACCGTCGCGACGGTGACAAAACGGCCGGCCTCGGCGGGGCCGGGACAACTCTGAACCTGCCGATCGCAGATCCGGTTCCCTTCGAGCAGCGATGCTTCGGAGTTGAACGAGAAGTTCCAGTGGGCCAACTGCCGGCCGAGCATCGGCCGGGCGCGCGGATCGGCCGGGTCGCGGACGCTCGCGTAGGCCAGGAACAGGTGCCCGGCCTCGTGCCCGAGCACCGTAAGCGGCGTGTCGCGGGCCGGGCTGCGCGCCGACAGGATGGCGTTCGGATCGGCGGGGTACTGGCCGAGGTGCCCCATGTTGAGCACGGCCTGAAGGCGCCGCGGCGAGCCGAATTCGCGAGCGGCATCCACGGGCGGATCACCGTAACCGCTCCGGTTGTTGCGCACGGTTACCTCGTAAGCGACGGCGCCGGAGGAGGCCTCGATGCTGAGGTTGTTATAAATGACGAGGTAATCGTAGGCATCCTCGTGCGTCTCATAGAACTTCTGCGCCACGAGCACGATGTCCAGCTCTTCGACGTCGGTGAAGCGCTCCACTACGGCGCCGGCAAACTCTTCCGTGCTGCCGCTCAGAAAGGAGACCACCGCCGTGGAGCCCTGGAGGCCGCCCGGAGCAATGCCGACGATGGCCGTTCTCGAAGTGACGCCCGAGTAAGCAAACTCGATCCGGCCGCCGGCATAGAGGCGCACCTGAAAGGTCTGCCGCGCGCCGGTGCCGAATTCGACGAACTCGGGCACGGAAACCCAGCTCGCCACCACGCGGTCGGGCTCCAGCAGCACATGCACGCCGGCGGCGGCCCGCGACGGGTCCAGATCGCGGAACAGCGGAGCAATCCTGGGCGGGCCGGCCGTGACGCGCCCGAGCGAGCGGGCCGAGGTGGAGGTGTCCGGCTCGTTGAAGGTCAGGTTACCGTCGGAGTTGACGTAGACGGAACGGTAGCGGGCGCCAAAGAACGGAAAAACAAACGGCAGCTCCACCAGGCGCGCATCGTCGTCGTCAAAGCCGGCGATCACGCGGCCGCGGAAGGCCGCCTCGGCGTCATAGCTCGCCTCGCCGACCTCGAACCGGTAGCGCGACGCAGCGGCGTCGGAGGGCAGCAAGCGCACGGTGCGCCGGTCGAGATTGAACGGGTTGCGGCGGGAGACGATGTCGCCGGTGTCTTCGAGGATCGCAATATGGCCGGCGTCGCGCGCGGCGGGCCGCTGGCGCACGTCCAGGCTGAGCGGCCGCAACCCCCGCAAAGCCCGTAGCTTCTGCGCCTGCCGGTGAAGCTGGACCTCTTCCTCGCGACTGTCGCGGTGCGTCCCGCAGAGCCCTTTCTCCTCGCGCGCGCCCAGCGGGACTCGAACGAGGAGGAGGGAAACAAACAGCGCGAGAGCACGTAACATCAAAAAACGCGACCGAAATTTCATTTTAGAGTACTGCTAGAGAGGCCATACTGCACCCCTTGCGGCTCTCCACTCAACGAATCGGCGGTTTCTGCTCCTCCTGCGGATCAGCCGTCGCGGCGGGGATGAGCGAGCCGGTTTGGGCGCCCTCACTGGTCTGCTCGGCGACGAAGACCGCTAGCACCGTTTTCGACCTGTCTTTCTTGGTCTGCCGCCCTGCTGCCGGTCGACGAGCGGAGGTCGAAACCGAGCCGGTCTTTGCTCGACGAGACGGCGCCCGATGCGGGAAAGCTGACGCGGGGCGAGGCCGACCCCATTCTCGTAGGGCACAGCCAAGCGCGCCTCGCGATAGAATCGTGCCACAACGGACATGAAAGGAGGGCCTATGCAACCAAACCGCTGGTTCGGCGGGCGCTGCACCATCGTCAGCGAGACGATTCCCAGCACGCCAGAGATCACCTGTTTTCGAGGAGCTGGCGACGAGGAGACCGGTCTCGCGTTTCGCGTCAATGTGCGGCGCTGTGGCAGGCGGGCCGTCAGGTGGGCATCGGCCGGCGGGGCCGTGCTGGCCGCACTGCTCGCCCTCGGCGCCGGTCACGGACTCTCGCAAACGTTGCCCGATCCCTTCGATGCGGGGGTGACTTACGAGCGCACCTTGTATGTGAGTCCGGAAGGTGGTCCCGACGGCGACGGATCGGCTGAGGCGCCGTTCGAGACAATTCGCGCGGCCGTGGCGCGGGCGACGCCGGGCACGCGGATCGTGGTGAAGGCAGGAACTTACGCCGGCAGCACGTCGCTGACGGGTCTGCGCGGGGAGCCCGAACGCCCGATCGCCATCGTGGCCGAGGGCGAGGTTGTGCTGGAGGCGACCGGCGCTCAGCCCTTATTGTCCGGCAGCGACCTGCGCTACGTCGTCATCGAAGGTTTCACCCTCAGAGGCTCCACTTCGCACGGCATCAACATCGATGACGGCGGCTCCTATGAGTCGCCTGCGGAACACCTCATACTCCGCAACCTCACCGTGGCGGGAGCCGGCTCCGGCGGCAACCACGATTGCATCAAGCTTTCCGGCGTGGACCATTTCTTCGTGCTCGATAGCGAAGCTTGGGGCTGCAACCGCGGCGAGATCATCGACATGGTGGGCTGCCATCACGGCCTCATCTCGGGGAACTATTTTCACGACACCGTGGCCAGCGGGGTGCAAGCCAAAGGAGGGAGTTCGGACATTCTCATCCATGGCAACCTGTTTGCCGGCATTCCCGGCCGCGCCGTGAACGCCGGCGGGTCGACCGGAGTCAAGTTCTTTCGGCCGCTCGATGCCCCCTATGAGGCGGCGCGCATTCGCGTCATCGGCAACGTCTTCGTGCGCAACGGAGCGACAGGCGGCGCCACCATCGCTTATGTCGGCTGCGACGCCTGTGCGTTCGCGCATAACACCGTCGTCGAGCCCAAAACCTGGCTGGTGCGTATTCTCCAGGAGTCGACAGCGGAGCGCTTCGTTCCGTCGCGCGACGGTGTGTTTGTCAATAACCTGCTCGTGTTGCGAACCGCGGACCTGAAGGGATTTGTGAACATCGGCCCCGGTACCGCCCCGGAGACGTTCACGTTCGGCTCGAATCTCTGGTATGCGCTGGATGGCGGCGCCGACTGGCCGGGGCCGACCCTGGGCGGGGGAATTCCGGCGGAAACCGGTTCGCTGGTTCAGGTCAACCCCCGTTTTGTCGACTTGGATCGCGGCAATTACCGCATCCCGCTGGCGAGCCCGGCGCGGGGCGCGGGGCGGCAGGTTCGTTTTCCGATGCCGCCGGACTACGAGGGCCGCTGCTGGGCGTCACCGCCGGCCATGGGAGCCTTCGAGGCAGGCCTGCCGCGCCGGGGCTGGCCGTTATCGGTCCGTTGATCTGCGGTCGGGTTCTGTTGGGGGATCCCCCTCCGGAGCCAACCCGGGCGGGGAATGCGGCGCGGACCTATCCCCCTGCCTTGCCAAGGGATACTACAAGCGCACGGGCTAGCGTCCGATTTTCCCATATGGGAGAATCGCATGCCTGGGGATGAGAGCGGCGCCGGGGCCACGGAGCCAGACCGCGATCTGGGTCACGATCAGGTCTGCCGTCTGGCGGATCAATTCCTCGCCTGCCTGAACCACGGCATCCGCACGCCCCTGACGGGCATCATCGGGATGGCGGACCTGCTGTTCGAGACGCCGCTCAGTCCCGAGCAGTACGAGTACGTCGAAGCGCTCCGGCTCTGTGCCGGCGAGCTGCTGGAGATGCTCAACTCCGCGCTCGACTACACGGCGCTCAATGCGGGTGAGCTGGCGCTCGAAAAGGCCGAGTTCAATCTGCCGGAGGCGCTCGCCGCCTTCGCGGCGGAATTTGAGCCGAAAGCAGCCGCGAAAGGTCTCTCGCTGCGCTGGCGCCTGGACAGCCGGTTGCCGGAGGTGGCCGTGGGCGATGCGCATCGCATCCGGCAGGTTCTGGCGCCGCTGCTGTCGAATGCCATCAAGTTCACTCACCAGGGCGGCGTCGAGCTATGGGCGACAGCCACGAACGAGGAGCCGGACCGGGGAACCTTCCGGCTATTGGTGCGGATCAGCGACACCGGCATCGGCATACCGGAGGAGAGCCAGGAGGAGATCTTTCGAGCATTCCGCACGCTCGACGGCGGCCTGGCGCGCTCCCACAATGGGTTGGGGTTGGGTTTGACAATCGCCCGGGGCCTCGCCAGACGGATGGGAGGCGAGATTCGGGTTTCGAGTGAGCTCGGCCGGGGCAGCACCTTCGAGGTGACGCTTCCACTCGAGCGACCTGGCGCGGAAGCCGACGCCAAAGGGGCAACCGAGGAGGAAGCGGGGGCCGCGGGCCGGCCGGCGCGCATCCTCCTGGTCGAGGACAACGAGGTAGCGCGCAAAATTCTCACCCATATGCTGCGCCAGGGAGGATACCGGGCCGACTGCGCCACCGGCGGCCGCGAAGGCATCGAGGCGGCGGCGGCCCGCCGGTACGATCTCATCCTGATGGACATCCAGATGCCCGACGTCGACGGGCTGACGGCCACGCTCGCCATCCGCGAACTCGAAGGTTACTCCGAGACGCCCATCGTCGCAGTCACAGCCAACTACTCGGAGGAGTTCAAGCGAGCCTGCCGCCAGGCGGGCTTTGCCGAGTTCCTCGCCAAGCCGGTCGAGGCGCAGGAGCTGCTCGCCACCATCGCCCGGCTTCTGCCGAAAGCGCGCTGAGAAGCGCACCATCGCGACGATCCTCGCGGGTGGTCTCTTACCCCCTGGCGTACAATAGAATTACGCCGCTCTATGCTGGACTTCATCCTCGCCAAGATCTTCGGCACGAAGAACGAGCGCGAGATCAAAAAACTGCGCCCGATCGTGGCCGCCATCAACGATCTCGAGCCCGCCGTCCAGCGGCTTTCTGACGACGAGCTGGCCCGCAAGACCCAGGAATTCAGGCAGCGGATCGAGCAGGGGGCGACGCTCGACGAGTTGTTGATCGAGGCGTTCGCCGTGGTGAGAGAGGTGGCCCGCCGCACGCTCAACATGCGCCATTTCGACGTGCAGTTGATGGGCGGCATTGTCCTGCATCAGGGCAAGATCGCCGAGATGAAGACCGGCGAGGGCAAGACGCTGGTGGCGACGCTGCCCGCTTATCTGAACGCGCTGCTCGGCAAGGGCGTGCACATCGTGACGGTGAACGATTATCTCGCCAAGCGCGACGCCGAGTGGATGGGCAAGATCTACCGCTTCCTCGGCATGAGCGTCGGCGTCATTGTTCACGGGCTCACCGACGCCGAGCGCCGCCAGAGTTACTCGAGCGACGTCACCTACGGCACCAACAACGAGTTCGGCTTCGACTACCTGCGCGACAACATGAAGTACCGGCTGGAGGATTGCGTCCAGCGGGATTTCTACTACGCCATCGTCGACGAAGTCGACTCGATTCTGATCGACGAGGCGCGCACGCCGCTGATCATCTCCGGCCCCAGCGAGGAGTCCACCGACAAGTATTACCGCATTAACGCCATCATTCCGAAGCTGGTGCGCGGCGAGGAGATTCGCGGCAAGGAACCGGGTGAGAAGTACACCACCGGCGACTACACCGTCGATGAGAAGCACCGCACGGTGGCCCTCACCGAGGAGGGCATGGCGAAGGTCGAGAAGCTGCTCAACCGCCCGGGCATTTACGAGGGCGGCGACTGGGAGTCGCTGACCATCCGCCATCATGTGGAGCAGGCGCTCAAGGCCCACGTGCTGTTCCAGCGCGACCGCGATTACCTGGTCAAGGACGGCGAGGTGATCATCATCGACGAGTTCACCGGGCGCCTGATGCCCGGGCGGCGCTGGAGCGACGGCCTGCATCAGGCCATCGAGGCCAAGGAAGGCGTCAAGATCGAGCGCGAGAACCAGACGCTGGCCACCATCACCTTCCAGAACTACTTCCGGATGTATCAGAAGCTGGCGGGCATGACCGGCACGGCCGAGACGGAAGCCGCCGAATTCAGCAAGATCTACAACCTGGACGTGGTGGTGATCCCCACCAACCGCCCGCTGATCCGCACCGAGTACCCGGACATCGTCTACCGGACGGCGGAGGAGAAGTTCCGCAACGCGGCGAAAGAGATCGAAGCGCAGCACAAGACCGGCCGGCCGGTGCTGGTGGGCACGATCTCGGTGGAGAAGTCCGAGCAGCTTTCGAAGATCCTCAAGCGCATGGGCGTCAAGCACGAGGTGCTGAACGCCAAAAACCATGAGCGCGAGGCCTACATCATCGCGCAGGCCGGACGCAAGGGCGCGGTGACGGTTTCGACCAACATGGCCGGTCGCGGCACCGACATCCTGCTCGGCGGCAATCCCGAGTTCATGGCCAAGGAGGTCTGCCTCCGCGACCGGCTGGCGGAGGAGATTCCCGAAGAGCAGTGGAGCTTCCTGCCCGACGCGCAGTTCTATTACTTCCAGCAGCTCGGCCACTTCTATCGCGTGCCGCGCCAGCAGTGGGAGGAGATCTACCGCAGGCTCAAGGAACAGTGCGACCGCGAGCACGACGAGGTGGTGGCCTTGGGCGGCCTGCATATCGTCGGCACCGAGCGCCACGAGGCGCGCCGCATCGACAACCAGCTCCGCGGCCGCGCCGGGCGTCAGGGCGACCCGGGCAGCTCGCGCTTCTACCTCTCGCTTCAGGACGACCTGCTGAGGATCTTCGGCGGCGAGCGCATCCAGAATCTGATGCTGCGGCTGGGCATGGAAGAGGACGTGCCCATCGAGTCGAAGCTGATCACCCGGCGGATCGCCGCGGCGCAGAAGGCGGTTGAAGCGCAACATTTCGCCGCCCGTAAGCACCTGCTCGAGTATGACGACGTCATGGACAAGCAGCGCAAGGCGGTCTACGGGATGCGCCGCCAGCTGCTCGAAGGCAAGGACCAGCGGGAACGGATTCTCGAGATGGTCCGCGGCATCCTCGGCTCGTTCCTCGAAGTGCGCTGCCCGCCCGACGCCAGGCCTTACAGCTACGATCTGGCCGGGCTGCAAACCGATATCCTCACCCAGTTCGGCGTCAAGATCGTGCCGGAGGAGCTGGCCGATCTGGAACGCAACGAGATCGAGGAGATCGTCTACGAGAAGCTGGTCAAGCGCTACGAGGAGAAAGAGGCCCTCATTCCGCCGGAGGTGCTGCGCGAGACCGAGCGGATCGTCATGCTCAACGTCATCGACAGCCAGTGGAAGGACCACCTGCTGTCGATGGACCACCTGAAGGAAGGCATCGGCCTGCGCGGCTACGGACAGAAGGATCCTCTGGTCGAGTACAAAAAAGAGTCGTTCATTCTCTTCCAGGAGATGATGGACCGCATCGAGGACGAGACGGTGCGGATCCTCTACTTCCTGCAACCGGCCGAGCCGGCGCGGCCGGTGCGCGCCACGCCGGAGTGGCCCGAGGAGGAGGAGAGCGGCGAGCTGGTCGCCGCCACGACGCCCAAGCCGCTGCGCACCGCCTCGACCACGCTCACCGACTTCACGCGCAACATTCAGCGGAAGAAGCAGCGGGAGCTCGACGAGCTCCAGTACGTCGGCTCGGGCGGCGCAGCGGGGCAGCAACCGGTGGTGAAGGGCAAGAAGGTCGGCCGGAACGATCCTTGCCCGTGCGGCAGCGGAAAGAAATACAAGAAATGTTGCGGCGCCTGACTTTTTTGGCGGCGGCCGGCCTTGTCGGGTTCCTGCCCGCGGCGGCAGCCATCTGGCCTGAGGAGTTTTACGGGCTCAAACGTGTCGCCCTCGAGACGGTGAAACCCGACCCGGACCCGGTGTGGCAAGAATACGGCTTCGAGCAGGGCGAAATTGCCGATTACCGCGGCGAGGGGGTGCGCTTGAGGGCGACTGCCTGGCGTTTCGCCGACTCTACCTCCGCGCTGGCCTTCTATCAGTGGCAGCGACCGCAGGGCTATCGGCGCGCCGAGATCGTGCCGCTGTCGGTCGAATCGCCGACAGCGCTGTTTCTGGCCCACGGCAACTATGTCTTCCATTTCGAGGGCAGAAAGCCGACCATCGAGGAGCTGGCCGGGCTGTATCTCGTGCTCCCGATGGTAGAGACGTCCGCTCTGCCCACCCTGCCCTCCTATCTGCCGGAAGGCGACCGCGTGGAGCGCTCCGAGCGCTTCGTCATCGGTCCGGAAAGCTTGCGGAAGTTCGAGCCGCGCATACCGGCCTCGGTGGCGGCCTTTCAATACTCTCCGGAGGCCCAGCTTGCCAAGTACAAGACCGACCTGGGAAACATCAGCCTGGCCGTCTTCTCCTATCCGACGCCGCAGATCGCGCGGGAGCGCCTGGAGCAGTTCCGGACCTTGCCGGGCGCCATTGTCAAGCGGAGCGGCCCGCTGCTGGTGGTCCTTTTCGACGCCGCGGATGCCGAGGCCGCACAGCAGTTGCTCGCCAAGGTCAACTACCGGGCTACGATCGTCTGGGATGAGGCCACCGGATCGGAGGCGGCCAAGCTGGCCGACCTGCTGCTGACGGTGGGTGCGCTGGTCGGGCTGTTGCTCCTGACCGCACTGGCGGTGGGCTTCGTCATCGGCGGCGGGCGTTTCCTCTACTTCGGGCGAAAAGGGGCCGAGAAGCGGGACCCGATGATCCTGCTTCATCTCGAAGACCGATAAATGACGCGGTATCTCCGCCTTAGAGTCAACGCAGGGCCGTGGTGGAGGGCCGGCTCCGGTTTTTCCACAGGCTGTGGAAAAATAAGCTTCACCCTAACGTATTGAATCCGCGAGACTTGCCTAATCCGATTTTCGGTTTCTTTTCCTCTTGACATCCGCGGCATCTCGCCATAAACTCCAAATCACATACAGGTTTCGGCGGTTGCGTTTCCGTCGGATCTGATTCTCCCAATGAACATCACCCTGTCTCAGGCAGGGGCGAAAGAAATGCTCACCTCCCCCGGACGGTGAGCATTTCTTTTTCTGGACTTGCCGCTCCTTTGCCGTGTGCTAGGCTGAGGGGTAATGGCCCACCCGAAGTTGCAAGTGATCCCGCTCGGGGGTCTGGGCGAGTTCGGCATGAACTCGCTGGCGCTGCGCTATGGCGACGACATCCTGGTGATCGACGCGGGCATGATGTTTCCCGAAGCGGAACTGCTGGGTGTCGACATCGTTACCCCTGATTTCGGCTATCTTAAAGAAAATAAAGATCATGTTAAGGCGCTGATTCTGACCCACGGCCATGAGGATCATATCGGCGCCGTGCCGTTCCTGCTATCCGAGCTCGACGTTCCGGTCTATGGGACCGCCTTCACGCTGGCGCTGGTGGAGCGGCGGCTGGAGGAACATGATCTGGCCGAGAAGGCACGGCTGAACACTGTAAAGGCCGGCGAGAAGATTGAGATCGGCCCGTTCCTGGTGGAGTTCATTCACGTCACGCACTCGATCGTGAGCGCGGTGGCGCTGGCGATCACCACCCCTCTAGGCATCGTCATCCACACCGGCGATTTTAAAGTGGATCCGACGCCTACCGACAATAAGCTATTCGATTTACACACCTTGGCCGATTACGGCAAGCGTGGCGTTCTGCTGCTGCTCTCGGATTCGACGAACGTGGAGCGACCCGGCTACACCGAAAGCGAGCGGGCGGTGCGGCCGCGGCTGGAGGAGGCATTCGATCGCGCCCAGGGCAGGCTGGTGATCTCCTGTTTTGCCTCCTCGGTGCACCGGCTTCAGCAAATCATCGACCTGGCGGGGGAATACGGCCGGCGCTTGGGTTTGCTGGGGCGGAGCATGGTGCAGGTGACTGAGATTGCACACGATCAGAAACTGCTAGAGATTCCTGATGGTATCTTATTGCGCCCACAGGACATCATGCAGGCTCCACGCTCTCAGGTCGTCGTGGTGGCCTCGGGCAGCCAAGGCGAGCCGACGTCCGCCCTGGCGCGCATCGCGGTGGACAACCACAAGCACCTGTCGCTCGAGCGCGGTGACACCGTGGTGCTCAGCGCCCGCATCATCCCAGGCAACGAGAAGTCGATTGGGCGGATGCTCGATCACATCTGCCGCCGGGGCGCCGAAGTCTTGTACGGCTCGATGAACCCGCCGGTTCACGTCTCCGGGCATGCAAGCCTTGAAGAGCTAAAGCTCATCCTGAACCTGGTCCGGCCACGCTATTTCGTTCCGATTCACGGTGAGTACCGGCAACTGGCGCGCCACGCGGCCCTGGCCCGCCAGATGGGGCATGTCGGCCTCGAAGAGGTCTTCGTGCTCGAGACAGGCGAGACGCTCGAGATCGATCCGATGGGCGCCCGGCGCGGAGATAAGGTGCCGGTCGGCAGGCTCTGCATCGATTCGGGCACGCTCGATGAGGTTGTCGAGGATCTGGTAATCCGCGACCGCCGCCATCTCTCTGAAGATGGCTTCGTCGTCCCCATCATTGCGATCAACAAACTCACCGGCAAGAGCGAGGCGCCGCCGGAGATCGTCAGCCGGGGTTTCGTCTCCGACAAGGACGGCGCGGAGCTGCTGGCGCGCGCCAAGGAGGTGGTGGCGCGCACCCTGAACCAGTCCACGCCGGAGGAGCGTGCCGACTGGGGGCTGATGCAGGAGAAGATCCGGACGGATCTGAAACGCTTCCTGGCGCGCGAGGCCTCGCGTCGTCCGCTGATTCTGCCCGTAATTCTCGAAGTCTGAATTCCGGAAAATTGCGTTACAATGGGAAGAGAAACTTGACGTCTGGGTACAGGTTTCGCTCAGAGGAGGTCTCCATGAAGAAGCTGCTCATCGCCGCCGGGGTTGCTAGCCTCTCGTTGGTCTTCGCTGTCGCTGCCGGCCAGTGGACCGGTCACATCTCCGATTCCAAGTGCGGCGCCGCACACTCGGACCACTCCGAAGCTTCCATCAAGTGCGTCCGGGCATGCGTCAAGGCCGGCGAGAAGCCGGTCTTTGTCACCGAAGACAGGAAGGTCGTCAAGATCGCCAACCCTGAAAAGGTGATGGATTATCTTGGCCACCAGGTAAAGGTGACCGGCAAGCTGGAGGGTGACACGCTTACCATCGACGCCGTCGAAAACATCGCTCCGTAGGTCGCACTGCGTTCTCGCGGGGCAGGCTACTGGAGCTTGCCCCTGCCTTCCACCCGCCAGATCTGCTTGACGTGCTCGCCGCGGATGCCGTAGACCACTTCGTGGAGATTCATCGCCACGCAGACGTGGTTGGGCAGCACACGGAGGCGGTCTCCCACTCGGAAGCTCGCGCCTGAGTCGGCCAGGTCGACGTAGCCGTGCTCTTCGTTCATCTGGAAGAACCGCGCCCGCGGCGCCTCGAGAATCTCGCCAAACGTCCTCTCGCCGGCCGGCAGCAAGAGGTCCGACGAGAAGGTCTTCGAGCCGCCGTCGATGATCAGGCCATTCCTGCGCGAGGTGGAGACCACGGTCACCAGGATGGTCACGGCGCAATCGCGGCGCTCGCAGGCCCCGCAGGCCACGGTGTTGCGGTCGTTGAAAATATAGGTGCCGGGACGAATCTCGTTGAGCCCTTCGATTTCGTGGGAGTGAAACAGGGTGGGTGTGGAGCCCCCGCTGACAACGTGGGTGGCCAGGCCGGCGCGGCGAAAATCCTCCACGGCTCCCCGGACTGTCGCTGACAGTTCGGCCAGCGCCTGGCGGGCGCCATCGTCGTTGCCGCGGATATGTCCCGGATAGAAGGCGATGCCGCGCAGGCGCAGGGGGGCAAGCGAGTCGATGGCGCGGCCCAGCTCGAGGAGCTCCGGACCCGGGCGGACGCCGACCCTTCCCATGCCCACGTCCATCTCGGCCAGCACGTTGATCTTCAGCCCCGCGGCCTGAGCCGCGCTCGAGAGCTGGGAGGCCGCCTCGAAGCTGTCGAGCGCCACCGTCATTTCGGTGCGCCGCGCCACCTCCATGAGCCGCTCGAGCTTCTGCCTGCCGATCACCGGGTAGGCCACGAGCATGTCCGGCGGCTCGGCGCCCAGCATCACCTCCGCTTCGCCCACCTTGGCGACGGTCAGGCCGACGGCTCCGGAGTCGAGCTGGCGCCGGCCGAGCGCGGGGATCTTGTGGGTCTTGGTGTGGGGCCGCAGGCGGAGCTGATGCGAGCGGGCGTAGTCTGCCACGCGCTGGAGATTGCGCTCCATGACGTCCAGATCGACGAGAAGC
Organism: uncultured Bryobacteraceae bacterium; assembly: GCA_938003835.1. Classification (GTDB taxonomy): domain Bacteria; phylum Acidobacteriota; class Terriglobia; order Bryobacterales; family Bryobacteraceae; genus CALKXJ01. The sequence continues at coordinate 49,497 of CALKXJ010000017.1, forward strand.
GCCGGGGTGTCGAGCTCGGAGATGTGCATTCGGGGACCTGTTCAGGGCTTTCGGAACCGCAAGTCGAGAGGGCCGGCCTCTCCGCGGTAGTGCAGCTCGAGCTGCTTCGGCTTGTGCTTGCCATCCATGGGGAAGTAGAGCAGCCCGGCGGCGGGGGCCGAGAGTTCGCCTTCCTTGAGAATTCTTGCCTTGAGGACGGCCAGCAGAGGATTGTCGTCCGCCTCGCCGGACTGGCTCACCTGAGCCTGAGTCCCTTCCTGGCTTGCCGCGTTGCCGATGCCACCCGAGGGGCCGGGCATACGCCGCGGCCGGGTGCCGCCCACGCCGCCCCAGACCGGACCGCGGTCTTCGACGAGCACGCCTCCGGCGTCGTAGGTGCGCACCAGAGCAAGAACGCTCGAGCCGGCGATCTGGCTGGGATCAAACGGGGTGGACTTCTGCCCGTCCTTGTCCGAGCGCAGCGTGAAGTCGTCACGCCAGAGCTTCACCGCTGCGGCGGTCTTCGGCGTGAGGCGCACCTCGACGACGACGATGCCCTCGGGCAACTCCTGGCCGAGCAGGCTGCGGATCGCCGTCTTGTCGGCGTAAACCGTGGCCTGTATTTCGATCTTCTCGTTGGCTGCGCGGCCGGAGGCCGGCGGAGCGGCCGCTTCGAGGAGCGCAAGCGCTCCCAAGCCGGCGGCGAGCATACGGAGCGTCATGGCGACACCTCTGGCTTGATTATAGCGCCCATTGCTGCCGCGGGCCTCGCCAACGCTAAACTGGCTTCACTGGCGGGGTGTGAGCCATCGAAGACACATCTTCTGCCTGGCGGTGGCGCTGGAGCTGGCTGCCGCAACTCCGGCTGAGCAGGAGCCGGCCGCCGAGTACGAGGCTCGCCAGTGGCGCCGCCTGCCGCTCAGCTCGAGCCTGTGGAGCCTGCTCGGCGCGCTGGGCGCCTCGAGCGCCGCCGAGCCGCCGGATTTTGGCGGGCTCGGCGCCATGCGCCTGCCGTACTATGCCTCCGAGGCGGGCTCCTGGACCAGAACCGGCTACCGGCTGAACGGGCTCGATCTGGCAGACCCCTATCAGCCGGGCAGGCCGATCCTTTTTCCGCATCTCGCCTCGGTCGGCCGCATCAGCGAGCGCAGCGGTTGGGTCCGAGTGGCGACGCGTGAAGCCGAAAGCGCATGGCGTGGGCGCCTCGGAACCGAGCTCACAGGCCGGGCCTTGGCCGGCGACAACCTTTCGGCTTTGGCCAGGCGAGCCGGACTGCTGCGGCCGGAGCGGTTCCATTGGCTTACGGAGAACTGGCTGGAGCTCGGGGGCGGCCTCGGCTCCTCCGCCGATCTGTTTGTCGCGGCGGCAGGCCGCTGGGCCAGTCAAAGCCTGCCGCGCGAGCCGGTGCACGCAAACCTCGATAGCCGCCTGCTGACCGGCTCTGCCAGCGGCGGGGTCCGCCTGGGGCGGAAAGACCGCCTCCGCGCCGCCTTCACCGGCTCGCGCATTCATCTCTCCGGCTTTGGAGTCCCAGCGGCCTTCGAAGCGCTGGCGGCGCGGCGCATGCCGCCCCCGTTCGAGCTCCACCCGCTCACGCGCGAGGATGACCGCCTGGACTCGGTGCAGGCGGCCTGGTCGCGCGAACTCAGCGCGGCCGCGAGCCTCGAGCTGCGCTACGGCTACGGCATCGCAGATTTGAACACATCCTCGCCGCCGGGAAGGGGCGACGGGCCGCGGATCGATCTGCTCAGCGGCCGCGGGGAGGGCGATGCGCCGCTTGTCGGGTTGGCCGGGCGCTCGCGCCAGGCTGCGGCGCTTCTGTTGCGCCGGCAGGGCTTGGCGAAGTCGACCGGCAGGGTCCGCGTTTCGGCGGAGATCGACTGGCAGCGCGCCGCGTTCCGCAACCGCCTGAGGGTGCCCGGCGACCGCCACCGCTTGTTTGTGGGCGCCGCGCCGGTCTCGCTCATCGAGTTCAACACGCCGCTCGACAGCCGGGGGGTCCTCACCGAGTCGAAGCCCGCTGTCGCGGCTTCCTGGGAAGCCCGCCGGTGGTTTTCACTCGCCGCAGGCGTCGCCGTCGGGCTGGCCCGCGGTTCGCTGCCGCAGCAGTCCAGCCCGGAAGGAACCTTCCGCCCGGCCCGGCGCTTCCCTGCCCGGCCAGCCGTTCTGGCGTGGAACGACGCAGCGCCCTGGCTCGCAGTCCGCCTCACACCATTCCGGGATCGCCTGACCCTGACCGGTCACTACCGGCGCAGTTTGCAGCCCGTGGCCGGGCGATATCTGGACTATGCCAGCCCAAACAGCCTCTCCGGGCTCGAGCGCCGCACCTCGGACGGGGTCGTGCTGCGGCGCTTTGGCGGCGAGTGCTCCGCAATCGATCCGCAGATTCGCCGGCCGTACACGGACGAGTTCGGCGCCGAGGCGAAAGCGAAACTTCCCGGGGCGCTCGGAGGTCGCCTGCGCCTGTTCCGCCGCGACGACCGCAGGCGGCTGGCCGCCATGAACATCGGGGTTCCTTTTTCGGCCTACCACGCAGTGGCCGTTGCTGACGCCGGCGGGGACTCGATCCCAGGGACATTCGACGATCAGACGCTGCTCGTCTGGGAGCAGGATCCGCGCACGTTCGGGCAGGACCGGTTTCTTCTGACCAATGCGCGGATAGGCTCCTTCTCGGCGGGCCTGGTGGCGGAGCTGAGCCTCGAGCGCTCCCGTTACTGGTGGCGGCTGGCTTTCGCCGCCGAGAAGGGGTACGCGACGACGAATCCGGGCAATGCGCCCTGGGAGAACGACCCCGGCGTGGTCGGCTCCCTGCTTGCGGATCCCAACACGCTCCTCAACGCCACCGGTCGAACCTATTTCGATCGCGCGTATCTGGCCCGGTTTTACGGCGGGGCGATCCTTCCGCGCGCCGCCGGAGCTCTCCAAGCAGGCTGGGTGGTGAGCTACTGGGACGGGCTGGCCTTCGGGCGGCGGCTGTTGGTGGAAGGTCTGGAGCAGGGCCCGCTGGTGGTGATGGCCACGCCTCGCGGCAGCCCCCAGGGAGGGCACCGGACCAAGTACAACCTGAACGTCGACCTGCGCCTGAGCCGGAGCGTGGCGCTGCCGAAAGGGGGCCTGCGTCTCTGGGCCGATATTTTCAACCTGCCGAATCTCAGCCATGCGACGAGGGAACGCGACTGGAGCGGCCCGGATTTCAACCGGCGTCTTCCGCTGGCGATTCAGCCCCCGCGCTTCCTCCGGCTTGGCGTCGACTACGAATTCTAGCCGCCGCTGCTAAGCTAGCATTGTTTCTGAGAAGCCGGGAGTCGAAGCTTCCGGCGGATGCTCCTCGATGAACCCGTTTCCGATTCTTAAGACGACGGCGAAAGATCCCGTCTGCGGCATGGAGGTCGACCGCGAGCGACCGGCGGGCAAGCTCGAACATCAGGGTACCACGTATTACTTTTGCAGCCGCCATTGCCTGGAGCGGTTCCGCGCCGACCCGCGCCGCTATCTCGAGCCCGGCCGGAAGCCGGAGGCGATGCCCGCGGGCGACTACACCTGCCCGATGCATCCCGAGGTGATCCAGCGGGGGCCTGGAAGCTGCCCGGACTGCGGCATGGCGCTCGAGCCGCTGGTGGCTCAGCGCGAGCCGGCGCCCAATCCGGAGCTGGCAGAGATGCGCCGGCGCTTCTGGGTGTCGCTTGCCCTGACCGTTCCCGTGATGATTCTGGCCATGTCGGAAATGGCAGCCGTGCGAGTGCCCCACGGCATCTGGATCCAGCTCGCGCTGGCCACCCCGGTGGTGCTCTGGGGCGGCCAGCCGTTTTTTGCGCGCGGGTGGGCGGGCCTGATGCGCCGGCGGCCCAACATGTTCACGCTGATCGCGATGGGCACCGGCGTGGCTTACGGCTACAGCCTCGTCGCAGCCTTCGCCGCCGAAAGGCTGCCCGACGCCTTGCGAGATCACCACGGCCAGGCGGCGGTCTATTTCGAAGCGGCCGCGGCCATTATCACGCTGGTGCTGCTGGGACAGGTGCTGGAACTCAAGGCGCGCGAGCGGACGGGCGACGCCATACGGGCGTTGCTCGATCTGGCGCCGAAGACCGCGCGCCGCATCGAGGCAGGCGGGGAACGCGACGTGCCGCTCGAGGAGGTGCGCGCCGGGGATCGGCTCCGCGTGCGGCCGGGCGAGAAGATCCCTGTCGATGGAGTTGTGGTGGAGGGCACCAGCGCGGTCAACGAGTCGATGGTGACAGGCGAACCGATCCCTGTGGAGAAAGGCCCCGGGGACCGCGTCACCGGAGGCACGGTGAACACCACCGGCAGCTTCATTATGAAGGCCGAGCGGGTGGGCGCGGATACGCTCCTGGCGCAGATCGTGCGCCTGGTCGGCGAGGCGCAGCGCAGCCGGGCCCCGATTCAGCGGCTCGCCGACCAGGTGGCGGCCTGGTTTGTTCCCGCGGTCGTGCTCGTCGCCGCGGTGACCTTCCTCGTCTGGACGTTCCTCGGCCCGGAGCCGCGCCTGACGCACGGCCTGGTGAACGCCATCGCCGTGCTGATCATCGCCTGTCCGTGCGCCCTGGGCCTGGCCACGCCCATGTCGGTGATGGTGGGCACGGGTCGCGGCGCGCTGGCCGGCGTGCTGGTGCGCAATGCCGAAGCGCTCGAGATCCTTGAAAAGGTCGACACGCTGGTGGCCGACAAGACCGGTACGCTGACTGAGGGCAGGCCGCGGCTGATGGAGCTGGTGCCCGCCGCGGGCGTCCGCGTGGAGGAGGCGCTGCGTCTGGCGGCGAGCCTGGAGCAGGCCAGCGAGCATCCCTTGGCGTCGGCGATCGTCTCCGCTGCGCGGCAGGTGGGACTCGCGCTGGCTCCGGTGTCCGAATTTCGCGCCTGGGCGGGCCGGGGCGTCACGGGAAGGGTCGACGGCATCGAGGTGGTGCTCGGCAATGCCTCATTTCTTGGGGAGCGAGGTGTTGAGACGGAAGCCTTAGCGAAGCAGGCGGAGCGGCTCGGCGACGAGGCGATGACGGTGGTTTATGTCGCCGCAGGCGGGCGCGCCCTGGCCGTGCTGGGAATCGCCGATCCCGTGCGCGCCAGCTCCCCGCGCGCGGTCGATGCACTGCGCCGTGACGGGCTCGAGCTGATCCTGCTGACCGGGGACAGCCGGCGCACGGCCGCTGCGGTGGCGCGCCGTCTGAAGATCCAGCGCTTCGAGGCCGAGCTGTCGCCCGTGGAGAAGGCGAATTTCGTCAAGCGGCTCCAGCAGGAAGGCCGCGTCGTGGCCGTGGCGGGCGATGGCATCAACGACGCGCCGGCGCTCGCGCAGGCCGACGTGGGAATCGCCATGGGGACAGGGGCCGACGTGGCGATCGAGAGCGCCGCCATCACGCTGGTGAAGGGCGATCTGAACGGCGTCGTGCGCGCCCGGCGGCTCAGCCGGGCCGTGATGCGCAACATCCGCCAGAATCTCCTCTTTGCTTTCCTCTACAACACGCTCGGTGTGCCGGTAGCGGCCGGTGTGCTCTATCCCTTCTTCGGCATCCTGCTCAGCCCGATGGTGGCCGCGGCGGCCATGACCTTCAGCTCCGTCTCCGTCATCAGCAACGCCCTGCGGCTGAGGCGGCTCAGACTTTAGGGCATCCGCGGGCGACAATGGCGCTATGCCCGACGCAACAGCCCCGGCGGTAATCAAGCAACGAAATCTGCCCTCCGGCGCTACCCCGTTCGACGTGAAGGTAGCGGGGGCGCAGGATGCCGATGTGCTGGCGAGCCTCGTGGCGAATTCGCCGTTTCCGGCCCGAGACATCCGGCTAGGCTCGGTTGCGCTCGAGGCGGGCGGGAGCCGCGGTGTCGAGTTCCCTACACCGTCGGGCAGCGTCGTCTTCCGGGCGAGCGGCAGCGCGTTCTCGAGCCTGGGCGTTTACGCAAGCGGCGCCGCCGCGCTCCGGGACCTGAGTCCGGGCGCACCCATTGCGCCGGCCATCGCGCTGCCTGAAGAGGCACAGCACCGCTACGTCGTCTTGCGCTGGGGCTACGATCTGGCGGGCTACGTCAAGGGCTCGCTCGGGCTCGGCGCGGGCGCGCGCGTGCGGTTCGGCGCCGACGGGCGTTCGGAGGGCCTCTTCGCGGTGATCCGGCGCATAGAAGCCACGGCTGGAGCACGCGATGCGCTGGCCGGAGTGGTCGATGCATGGGCGATTCCCACGTTGATTGACTCCGCGGAGGCGCTCGAGCCGGGCACGTGGATCGTGGCGGAGCTCGACGGGGCGATCGCGGCCACAGTCGGCGCGGGCTACGGCTACGACTTCCACTGGGTGCGCGGCACGCAGCTCGGTAACCTCACCGGCGACATCGGGCTGCGGCTCGAGGCGGCCGTCCAGGCTGCTTGGACCTTCTCCGCCGCCGGCCGCTACGCGCTGGTGCTCAGCCGCGAGACGGATGAACCCGTCCTCCGCCTGCGCTTGTACCGGCTCGCCCTGAACGGCTGGAAGTTCGCCTTTGACCTGAAGGCGGCGGCGCAAGCCGAGCTGCCGGCTCCGGGCACGGCGGACGAGTTTGTCAACGCCGTTTTCGGCCTCCACGGCGCGCAGGTTGTCCGGGATCTGAAAGCGCTCGAGAAGTGGGCCAGTCTGGAGGCAAGCCCCGGAGAGGCGCTCGCGGCCCTGAGCTCGCACTATCTGCGGCGGCTGCTGGAGGCGTTGACCGGCATCCGTCCCGAGGCGGAATTCGAACGCGCGCGAGCTCGACTGCTCGAATTCATCGCTCGCTGGGACGCCCTGCCGCAACGGGTCTCGGCGCTGCTCTGGAGGCTGGTCGAGCAACGGGCGGATCTCCGGCCGGTGCGCGAGCTGGCGGCGCGCCTGGCGGGCGCGACTGACGAGCAACTGGGCGAGGAGCTCGGACGCCTGCTCGGGCAGCTCGATTTCTTCCGCCGGCCCGAAGGCCGGCTCCTCGAGGAGCTCGCCGGGCGGGGCCTGCTCGCCGTGCTGCGGGACACAGCCGCACTCGAGCAGATCCGCACTGGCGCCGCCGCGGTCCTCGGCCTTCTGGACAGCGGCGCGATCGAGGAGGTGCTCGAGCGGCTCCAGCGTTTCGTCGAGCAGCGGCTGAGCCTCGACAGGGTTCACGAGCTGGCCGGGAGCGACTTCACCCAGCTCGATGAGTGGCTCCAGGCGAAGCTGGCGGCCTTTCTCGACGACAAGCTCACCGCCGCCCGGTTCGAGGAGCTGCGCGCTGCTCTCGGCGAGCTTCTCGCCAGACGCGAGGAGTTTTACCGGGCTGCGCTCAAGGCGGCGACGCGCAAGTTTGAGGCGGCCGTGGCTTTCGCGTACGAGCGCGCCGCGGAGAGCTCCGCTCTTCTCGATTTGAGTTTCGATTTCCGGGCGCCGGGAGCTCCGGCGGCGTTCCAGCGGGCCGCGGGCGGCGAGTTCAATGAGCTGCTGCTGGCCTCGACGCCGGGCGTGCGGCTCAACCTGGGCGAGCTGACGCACGGCATCCGCCGGCATAGCGCCGTGGAGATCGCCCTGCCGTACTTCGAGAAGCGGTCCGTCGCGCTGGCCCGGTCGCTCGCCAAGCTGCGCGTGACCGAGGACGGCACGGGTCGGCTGCTCGTCTATGAGCTCGAATCGGCCGACACGGTGCGCGATCTCGTTCGCGGCAGGACGGCGCGCGAAAGCTCGCTCACCGTCGCCGGCGCCTGGCAGGCGGCCGGCAACGAGGTGCGCATCCACAACCGCGCGCCGCTGCGTTCGACGTATACGCTGCGGCAAGCCAACAACGACATGAAGACGGCGGAGCTCGAGCGGCTGCTCGAGCCGCTGGTGGCCGAGTACTTCCCGGAGCATTTCGGCACGGCGCAGGCCGGCGGCGTGGCGCGTTCCTTCAGCACCTTTCTGCGCAACCTGGACGACTACATCGAAGGGATCGCCCACAACGGCGTCAACACGTTCGGCGACACGCTGGTGGCGCTCGAAGTCAGCGTGCCGGGCGGGGTGCTCGAAGCCTGGCTCGACGCCCCAGCCTCGAAGAGAGATCCGGCCTATCTGGCCATGTCAGTCGCCATCCAGGCGGCCCTGAAGCAGGTGATTCCTTTCTGCTATTTCGCGGACCGGAGGAAGTGGCTCGAGGGCATTGACGTGGTGGCGCCGCTACTGGTCTGGGCCTCGATTCCCCCGGCCACCAAGGGCAAGTCCGACGTCTATTGGGACTGGCCGGATCGGCAGGAGCAGGTGCGCCGCGCGACCGATCTCCACACCCAGGCAGCCTTGCTGTGGCGCCTGGAGGAGATTCACCGCCTGCTGATCGAACGGCCCGAGCCGGAATATGTGAAGCGCGCGGCCGATTACCGGCCCGAGGCCGATGTGGCCGCCCGGCTCACCGCGGCCGCCCTGAAAGGCAAGCGCGTGCTGCTCGAGGGATTGCTTTTTGTGGAGGCGGAGATCATCGAGGCGGCCCGCGCGGCGGGTCTGAAGATGGCTGCATTCCGCCGCGCCAGATCGGCGCGTCCGGCCGAAGCCGTGCGCGCCCTGGCCGAGTTCGGCGAGCGGCTGACGGGAGCGTTTCATCGGAAGCTGCGAAGCGTCTATGGTGGCGCCGCCCTGCGGCCCTTGGGAACGCGGGTCATGATCGAGGCGGCCCGGGCGCTGCGCGGCGAGCCGGCGAGCGGCGCCCAGCTGGCCGACGCGCTGCTTTATGTCGGCGTCGTGCGGGAGGGCTCCGGGTACAAGCTGGAACGGTTCATCGACGGGGAGCTGCCGCCCGCAGAGGAGCTGCTGGTCGAGCAGAAGCTCGTGCATTTCAAGCAAGAGCCGGCCTGAGCCCCGGCGCCGTAGCGGGGGAGCACCGCGGCGCTTGTGTAGGCCTCCAGGTGAGCGCGCCGCCCGATCCGTTCGGGACGCGCGATGGCGGTACCCACCACCCCCGCAAAGGCGCCCCTGGAGATTGCCCGGGCAGCTTCCTCGGGTCTGCTGAGGCGGCCTTCGACGACGAGCGGAACGCGCAGCGCGGCGCTCGGTTCACTCACGAATTCCTCGTCGAAGCTTTCCAGGTGCCGGGTTTCCGCCGTCGAACCCCGCATGGTCGAGACCACCAGATCGGCCCCCGCCGCCTTCGCCGTTTTCGCATCCTCGAGGGTGGCGACGTCGGCCATGACGGGAACACCGAGCCCGGAACGGAATTGGAGACGATCAGGCTGTGACGCAGCCTTTTTATGACATCGCCGGCAGGCGTTAGGCGTCTCCCAGGCTGCTCGATAGAGCGCAGAGGACAATGGCCGCCAGCAACACGACGATACTGCCTCGCATGAGCTGGACCGCGCAGCGGCGGCGCCGCACACCACTCGCCGAGCCGAACGCCCATGAGGTTGGCCACCAGGAGCGCCACCGCCAGGCTCAGCGGCCAGCCGATCGACGGCCCGATGCGGGCCGGGGCGCGGCGTCGAGCACTGCGCCGGCGCCGGGCGCCGTGGCCCAAACCATCAGGGCCGGCATCGCCGGGCACGCCGTCAGGATGAAGACAAGCCAGATGTTCTCCCACTTCCAGCGTGGGATCAGTTTCATCGGCGTGGTGAACAGCCCGTTCGCCACGCCGGAGGCTACCGCCAGCAAAATCCCGAAGGGCATCGCCGTCCGAATGGACCCGCTTACGCCAAAGGGATAGTTCCCGGCGGAGCGGCCAGAACCGCCTACTCGTAGGGGATCCCCCGCGCCTCCAAGATGCCCTTCATGTAGCCGAAGGCGAGGATCTTACCCATCATGGCGTAGCCCGGATTCTCGTTGGACTCGCCCTCCATGGTCGGCGCGTGATCCGGACGGATGGGGCCGCGGAAGCCGGCGTCATGATAAATCTGGAGCATCCGCACCATGTCGGTGGGACCGTTGTCATGAAAGGTCTCGCGGAAATACCTACCTTGCCCCTCGATGTCACGGTAGTGGACAAAGAAGACCTTCCCCTCGCGGCAGAGAGTTTCGGCCAGCGCATAGATGTCCTCGCCCATGGCCTTGAAGTTGGCCTGGCAGAAGGTGATGCCGTGGACCGGACTCGGAACGATGTCGAGGATCCGGCGGTAGTTCGCAGCGCTCGTTACGATGCGCGCGATGCCGCGCAGGGGCGAAATCGGTGGATCGTCCGGATGCAGCGCCATTCGGACGCCCGCCTTCTCGGCCACCGGAATCACCGCCTTCAGGAAGTAAGTGATGTTGTCCCAGAGCCTCTCCTCCGGCACCTCGCCCCACTGGGTCAGGCCCTGTTTCTCGGCGTCCTCGTAGCGAAACTCGCTGGTGAGGGCCCCGCCGCGTTCCTTTACCTCGAAGTTTGTCCGATACCAGCCGAGCCCCGCCATGAAGTTCCAGCAGACGAGCGGGATGCCCACCTTGCCGAGGGCTTCGATGGCCGCGATATAGTTTTCGATTTCTTCGTCGCGCCCGGGCAAGCCCAGCTTGATCTTGCCCGTGGGCACCGGGTCGCTTTCGACGCCGGCAATCTTCAGCCCGTGCGATTCAAACTCACGTTTGATTGCCGCAAGCGTGTCCAGATATTGGCTGCGCGGCACCTGCGAAAGCCGCCCGGCCACGGTGGCGATGGCGTACTTCAGGCCCGTCTGTACCGCCAGGCGCATCCGGGAGTGCTGTCCGGGTCCAAAAACCTCGGTAAGCTGGATGGCGCCGGCGCGGGGCTCACGCGAGGCCGGCTTGCCGGAGCTTGCCGCCGCCAGGCCTGCCAGAGACGACTGCAAATAGGTTCGGCGGGTGAGCGAGCGCATCGGGGTTCCTCCTGTCGTTCCCCATCATACATTGAGCTGGGGCGGAACAGGTGCGCCTGAGGTCAGCCGGGCGATGAGGTGGGCGGAGTCCTGGCCGCCGCTCCCGGACACGCGGAGCCGGCCGCTCGCGCCACCACGCGCCGCAGCTCGACGACGTCGACCGGCTTGGCCAGGTAGTCGTCCATGCCGGCCTCGACGCATCGTTCGCGGTCGCCCGCCATCGCGTGAGCCGTGAGCGCGACGATCAGCGCCCTGCGGCCGTGCTCGCCCTCTCGGATGCGGCGCGTTGCCTCCAGGCCGTCCAAACCGGGCATTTGCAGATCCATCAGCACCAGGTCGAACTCCTGCTCGCGACAGGCCGAGACGGCCTCCTCGCCGTTGGAAGCGAGGCTCACGGCGTGACCCTCCTTTTCGAGCAGGCGCCGCATGAGGATCTGGTTGACGCGGTTATCTTCGGCCACCAGGATCCGGAGCGGACGAACGGAGAGCGCCGGTGAAGCGGCCTTCGGCGAGGGGACCTCGACGGGCTCCTGCGCGCGCCCGCAAGGGACGAGAACGTGAAACCGGCTCCCTTTGCCCGGCTCGCTTTCTGTCCAGATCCGCCCGCCCATCAGCTCGACGAGCTTGGAGCAGATGGCCAGGCCGAGGCCGGCGCCTCCGTGGGCGCGGCTGGCGGAACCGTCCACCTGCTGGAACCGCTCGAAGATGATGCGCTGCTTTTCGAGTGGGATGCCGATACCGGTGTCGGCCACGACGAAGTGCAGGCACGACTGCCCGTCTTCGAGGGCCTCCTCGGCCACCAGCACGTGAACCCAGCCGCTCTCAGTGAATTTCACGGCGTTGCCGATGAGGTTCAGCAAGATCTGCCGCAGCCGGGCTTCGTCGCCCACATAGCCGTCAGCCGGGGTGGACACCTCACCGGCGAGTTCGAGCCCTTTCTGCCTTGCCGCGAGCGACAGCGTCCGCAGACACTCTTCGACCAGCCGGCGGAGCGAAAACGGCGCCGGCGAAAGCCGCACGCCGCCCGCCTCCATCCGCGAAAACTCGAGCACCTGGTTGAGCAGCGCAAGAAGCCCTTCCGCCGAGGAGCGCACCGTGCGGAGATCCTCGCGCTGGGCCGGAGTGAGGTCGCTCTCGAGCAGCAGGGCCGTCATGCCCAGGATGGCGTTCATCGGGGTGCGGATTTCATGGCTGACATTGGCGAGGAATTCGCTCTTGGCGCGGCTGGCCTCTTCGGCGCGCTGCCGCGCCGCTTCGAGCTCGGCGGACTGGTCTTCCAAGCGGCACACCAGCTTGGCCAGCTCGTCGTTGGCATTCGCCAGGCTCGCCGTGCGCTCGCGCACCGTGCGTTCCAGCTCGGCGTTGCGCTTTACCAGCGAGCGTACACGCCAGAGATAGGCGCCGGCGCCGGCCATCAACAGCATCCAGGCCGCGAGGGCGTAGAACCACCGGGTTTGCCAGAAGTGCGGCGCGACCTCGATCACGGGCGCCTGTCCTTCTCCGCTCCAGACGCCGTCTCCTGCGGAGGCCAGCACGCGAAAGACGTACCGGCCCGGAGGCAGACCGGTGTAAAAGGCGGCGCGACGCGAGCCGCCGTCGATCCAGTCATTGTCGAAACCCTCAAGCCGGTAGCGAAAGCGGAGCTTGTTGGCATCCCGCAAGCTGACGGCGGTGTAGCGGATCTCGACGTGATGGGTGCCCGGCGCAAGCCGGATCTTTCCCGCTGCCGGCAAGGTGCGGCCGTCGGCGGCGATCTCTTCGATGAGGGCCGGCGGCGGCGCGCTCGCCGGGGCAATGCGGGCGGGGTCGACGCGCGCGATGCCGCGAACCGTGGAAAACCACAGCCGGCCCCGCCGGTCCCTCAGACCTGACGACTGGAACCCGCCGACGCACTGCCGGCTGGGCATGCCGTCGGCCTTTCCGAATACCGTGACCTCGAGCGTGCTCGCCCGCCCGCCGGCCACCGCCTCGAGTTGCGCGCGGGCGACGCGGACAATGCCTTTCGTCGTACCCAGCCACAGGAAACCCCGCCGGTCCTCAAAGACTTGCAGCACGAAATCGTCCGGCAAGCCGACAGCGGTGTTGAACGCGCTAGCGTGCTCGCCCCGGAGCCAGTACAGCCCCCGCCCGTAGGTGCCGATCCACAGGGCTCCCCTGCCATCGTCGGAAATCCATACGATGTTGGCGTCGGTCAGACCTTGCACCGTGTCCAGGTGCCGGAACCGCCCGCTCTCTAGAACTGCGAGGCCTCCGGACGTGCCGACCCACAACCGGCCTTTGCTGTCCCGATGAAGGGCTCGGATCGCCTCCTGCGGCAAGCCCTCGGCGCGGCGGTACAGGGTCAGTTTGCCGTCGCGCCAGTACCCCAAGCCCCCGCCGCGCGAGCCGATCCACATGCCGCCATCGGGATCCGGATAGAGCGCCATGATGCCGTTCCGGCGAAAGACCTCACCGTCGATCAGCTTCTCGAATCGCTCCCCATTGCGCCAGCTCACCGACCCGTCCCAGGCTCCCACCCAGAGCCTTCCTTGCCTGTCTTCACCCAAAGCGGAGATGCAATCGTACGCCAGGCCGTCCTTGACCTCGAACAGCGCGAGCCGCCTCTGGCTGCGGCGCGCGACGCCGCCGCAGTTCAGGCCGAACCAGATGTTGCCCTCGCGGTCTTCGAGCAGCGTGGTTCCCGAGCCCGCGCCGGGGATCTCGGCCCGGGTGAAGGAACGGATCGGCCGGTCACGAAGCTGGAGCAGGCCGCCGGAGCTGGCGCCGATCCACAAGCTCCCCTCGGTGTCCCCATACAAGGCAATGGCGCTGTTGAAAGGCAGGCCGTCGGCCTCGGAGAGCAGCTCCGTCTGGCCGTTGCGCCAGCGGATGAGGCCGCGGGAGAAGCTGCCCGCCCAGACGGTTCCCTCGCGGTCAGCCCACAACGCGCGGACCGGTACGGCAGCCCATTCCCATTGTTTGCCCAACGCCTCGATCCGCCCGCCGGCCCATCGGTAGAGGCCCTTTTCGGTGCCGACCCAGAGCGTGCCGGCCGAATCCTCGACCAGCGCGTGGACCATCGTGTCGGGCACCTCGGCGATCCGCTGGAGCTCTTTGCCGGCCAGCCGAAACAAGCCCCGATCCGTGCCAAGCCAGGCGGCGCCGGTCCGGTCGACGCAAATGGCCGTCACGTCGTCTTCATCGAGCGCTTCGGCGCCGGGCAGGCGGTGGAACCGCTCCCCCTCCCACCATCCGGCTCCGCCCCGGCGGAGTCCGATCCAGAGACGACCGGAGGCATCGTGACGGAGAGCGCGGACCGACTGGGCCGGCAGATGCTCCGGATAGCTCCAGGCCGTGAAGAACCCGTCCCGAAGCCGCACCAGGCCGCCACCGGTGCCGATCCAAAGATTCCCTTCGCGGTCGCCGGCCAGCGCCCAAACGTAATCGCTGTTGAGTGCGGGCGTATTGACGCTCGTATATAGGGTGAAACGCACGCCGTCGAAGCGGACCAAGCCTGCCAGGGTGCCGAACCAGAGGTAGCCGTCAGCGCTTTGGGTGATGGTGGTGATGGTATAGTCCGGGAGGCCGTCTTCTTCCTGGAAATGGTGCATGCCGTAGTCGCGCAGGGGCCTGCTCGGATCGAGCGCCCTCACGCCGGGTGCGAGAAGCGTCGCTACCAGCGTGGCCCCGAGCAGGCGGCCGGCCCGGCCCATCGGGCAAGGCAAACGCATTGCTCCTATTGTGACTTATCGGCAGGAAGGCGGGAAAATCACCTGTTTGCGGGCGGTCGCGGCACAAGCGACTCCATTATGATGCACACATGCGGAACCGCGTATTCAGCCGGCGTGCCGCTCTAGGGGCTTGCACGTACGCGGCAGGGCGCCTGGGCCTTTTGCCGCCGGTGGCCGCCTCCGGGCTCGAGGGCGGCCGCATTCAGCCGTGGCCTGCCAATCCCTTCTACTGGGAATACAAGGGCGAGCCGGTGCTGCTGGTGGGTGGCTCCGACGACGACAATCTGTTCCAGTGGCCGGCGGAGAAGCTGCGCCCCCACCTCGACGCCATGTTCTCTGCCGGCGGCAACTACGTCCGCAACACCATGTCGGACCGCCGGGATGGAGGCTTCGAAATCTACCCGTTCCTGCCCCTGCCCGGCGGCAAGTACGATCTGAGCCGATGGAATCCGGAGTACTGGAGCCGCCTCGAGCAGTTCCTGCGCTGGACGGCCGAGCGCGACATTATCGTCCAGATCGAGATCTGGGACCGCTTCGATCTGAGCCGCGAGCACTGGAGGACTCACCCTTACAAGCCGGCCAATAACGTCAATTACACGCCAGAAGAATCCGGCTTCGAAGCCGACTATCCCGAGCATCCCGGCCGCAACCGGCAGCCATTTTTCTTCACCACGCCCGGGCAGCGCCATAACCGAACGGTCCTCAGATATCAGCAGGCGTTCGTGGACAAGCTGCTTTCGATTGCGCTCGAGTACCCGCACGTGCTTTACTGCATCGACAACGAGACGAGCGGAGAGGAGGAATGGAGCCGGTACTGGGCAAGCTACATCAAGACGAAGGCGCGCGAGAAGGGCGTACGGGCCTTCGTCACCGAGATGTGGGACCCCTGGGACGTCAAGGCCCCGATGCATCAACGGACGTTCGATCATCCGGAGCTGTACGACTTCGTGGACGTCTCCCAGAACAACCACAACAAGGGGGAGCGCCACTGGCGCAACGCTCTCTGGGTCCGCGACTACCTGCGCTCGCAGCCCCGGCCCGTCAACACCGTGAAGACCTACGGCGCCGACAACAACAAGTTCGGCCACACGGACCAGGACGGCATCGAGCGGCTGTGGAGGCACCTGCTCGCCGGATTCGCCTCGGCGCGCTTCCACCGCCCGCCGAGCGGCCTGGGGCTCAACCGGAAAGCGCAGGCCGCCCTACGTGCGGTGCGCAAGGCCGAGTCGCTGGTGCGCTTCTGGGAGCTGGCGCCCAGGCTCGATTTGGTCTCCGAGCGCGAGGAGAACGAAGCCTATCTCGCCGCGAATCCGGGCAAGGCTTATCTGGTCTACTTCACTCGGGGCGGCTCGGTCAAGCTCCAGGCGGAGCCGGGCCCTTGGCGCCTGCACTGGATCGACGTTGACACCGGCGACTGGGGCGAGAAAAGCGCGGTTGAGGGCGGGCAGATCGCTCTCGCGACGCCCGGCGCGGGCAACTGGGTGGCGGTATTGGTGCGATAGCGGATTCGCCGGAGCCTCCGGGAACGTTACGGACCGGCTACCATCCGGTGGAGCGGGAGACGGGATTCGAACCCGCGACGTCCAGCTTGGGAA
>CALKXJ010000018.1 GCA_938003835.1 uncultured Bryobacteraceae bacterium
CTTCCAGCTGGAATACTCCTGGAACCGCTCGCTGGACAACGTGCCGATCGTGGGCGGGCCGCAGAATCCCTGGAACGCGCGGGCCGACCGGGGCAACTCCGACCAGGTACGCCGACACATCTTTACTGCCGCCTATAGTTACGAGCTGCCGTTCGGGCCGGGCAAGCCGTGGCTGAACCGTCGAGGCGCCGTAGGGCAGGTGGTGGGCGGCTGGCAGATCGCCGGCATCACCTACCTGCGCACCGGGCCGCCGTTCTCGGTGAGTTTCTCGGCGACGCTGCCGGGCTGGCTGGGCGGGCGCGCCGACGTCTTACGGGATCCGAAGCTGCCGCGCTCGGAGCGCTCGATCTATCGCTGGTTCGACGCGAGCGCCTTCGCGGTGCCGGCGCCATACACCTGGGGCAACTCCGCCCGCAACATGCTGTTTGCGCCGGGGGACATCGTCTTTGATGTGAGCGTGCTCAAGGACTTCTCCCTCTACGAGCGGGCCCGGGTGCAGTTCCGGGCCGAGTTCTTCAACCTGCCGAACCACGCCAATTTCGGCGGCCCGGCGGCGAACATCTCCGTGCCGGCCAGTGTCGGCCGCATCACCAGTGCGGGCGACCCGCGCCAGATCCAGTTCGGCCTGAAGGTGCTCTTCTAGCGTTCGGCATGCGGAAAGCCGTTCTCCTGCCGGGGCTGTGCGGAGCGGTCGCCGCACAACCCTGGCGGGAGGGCAAGCCGCCGCCCATCTTCGTAATCGCCGGCGCGGACGCCAGCATCGATTTGCGCTCCCGTTGCGCCGGGCACGAGCTCTGGCGCCTGGGGCTGCTGAGCGCTCCGGGGCCAGCGGCTTGACGGCGAGCGTTCGGGCCCGACATGGCTGACGGTGCAGAGACTGGAAAGCAAGGCGTCGCTCGCCCGCGGTGGCCGAGGCGGCCGGGTGTGCGGGCCAGCAGCCGGGTCGTCGAGTTCGAAGAGCGCCTCTTCTGGACCATTTTCGACCGCCAGGAGTGCTCTCGCGAGGAGCTCCGGCGGCTGCATGGCGTGAGCCCCGCCACGGTCTCGCGGGCCGTCGCCATTCTGGTTGAGCACGGGCTCGTCGTGGAGGTGCTCTCCGCGCCGGAAGGCCGCGGCCGGCGGCGAGGCCTGCTGCGGGTGAATCCGTCGCTGGTGAGGCTCCTGGGTGTCGAGATCGACTTCGACCGGGTGACGGCGGTGGTGGTCGATGCGGCCGGCAATTTGCTCGGGCGCGGCGCCCGAAGCTGCGAGGCAAAAGAGGGCATCGATGCGGTTCTCGGCCCCTGTGACGAGGCGATCGAGGAGGCTCTGCGGGACGCCGGAATCAACGCACGGGCTGTCCGCTATCTGGGCATCGGCCACCCCGGGGCCTTCGATGCGGAAGGCGAGGCGTGCCTGCTGTGGGCCGGCGCGCCGGCCTGGACCGGGGTGCCGGTCCGATCCGTTTTCGAGCGCCGGTATGCCCGGAAGGTCGCCCTCGTCGACCGGTCCCGGGCCTACGCGCTTGCCGAGCGGCGCGCGTCACCTCCCGACGGCCGTCATCCGTACGCGCTCTACGTGATCGCCGGCACGGGCGTCGGCTGCGGCATCTTCATTGACGGGCGGCTTTATCGCGGCGCGTCGGGCTCCGGCAGCGAGATCGGCCACATCGTGGTCGATCCGTCGGGGCCTCGCTGCGAATGCGGCAGGAACGGCTGTGTCCAGGCTTACGCCGGTTCGCCGGCGATTCTGCGGGCGGCGTCTCCGGGCGGCGAGTCCGAGGCGGAGCGCACCGTCGACGATGTCGCGCAGGCGGCCCGTCTCGGAGATCCTCTGGCGGCGGCGGCCATGGGGCGCGCGGCCTGGGCGCTGGGCGCGGGCATCGCCAACGCCGTGCAACTGCTGAATCCCTCGCTGGTGGTCCTTGCCGGGCGCGTGGCGCGCGGCGGCGGCCGGCCCATGCTCGAGCGCGTGGAGGCCATCGTCCGGCAGGAGTGCGTGCCGACTCTGGTTGAAAGGCTCGCCTTTCGTCTGGCGCCCGCGCGGAAGGACATCGCCGCGGTCGGCGCGGCCCTTCTCGCCGCCGAGGAAGCGATTCAGGAGGTGGTCTGCCAGCGGCTTTACGGCGCGAGAAATCGCGCCTGAAGCCCGCGAGGACGAATCCGGGGGCCTAGCTGGTCAACCTCTCGCGGTGGGCCCAGACCTTCTCGAAGGCCCGGACCCACTGCTCGACGAGCTCAGGTGCATCTTCGTAAAGCAGCGGCATGAAGATGTGCGTCTTGTTGACCTGCTCGTTGCCCGGCATCGATTTGGGGATCGTGGGCGGATGGTGCCACCACTTGGCCTCCGAGTAGATCTTGAGCTTGTGCTGCTCCGGGTAGTCCCAGATCGTGGCGCGCACGCCCTCGGCCTGGAGCGCCTTGAGTAACGCATCGCGGCGGAAGCCCGCCTTCTTTTCATCGAGCAGCAGCATGTTGGCGTAATAGTAGACGCGCTTCTGGTCTGGCCGCAGCCGCGGCTCGCTCAGGCCGGGCAACTGCGTCAGCCGGTCGTTGAGCGCGCGGACGTTCTTTTCCACCTTCGCATTCAGGGCGTCGAGCTCCCGCAACTGGACGCGCCCGATGGCCGCCGCAAACGGATGCATGCGGTACTTCTGCCCGAAGCCGGTGCCTTCGTAGGCCCGGACCGGGCTATCGGCCGGGAACTTCGGCGGGTCCTCGTAGTGGCCGAAAGCGGCAGCGCGCTCGAAATACTCGCGCGTTTGATAGAGCCCCATGCCGCCCTCGACCGTCGGCATCACCTTGCTCGTCTGGAAGCTGAAGATGCCCATCACGCCCCAGACGCCCATCTTTTTGCCCTGCATCTCGGCGCCGTGCGCATGGGCGGCGTCCTCGAGCAGAATGAGTCCCTTCTCCTTGCACCAGTCCTGGATCTTGTCCATCTCGCAGGGCAGGCCCCAGGAGTGCATGACGCAGACCGCGCGGGTGCGCTTGGTGAGCTTGCGCTTGGCGTCTTCAAGGTCGAAGCAGGCCGTGCGCGGATCGATGTCGATGAAGATCGGCACGCAGCCGAAGAAGCGCATCGCCAGGCAGGTGGAGAAGAAGGTGTAGGAGGGCACCATGATCTCGCTGCCCGGGGGCAGATCGAGCGCGAAGTACATGCTGGTGAGAGCGCTCGAGCCGTTCATGTGGGCCTTGACGAAGGCCGACTTGGTGTATTCCTGCCACTCCTTTTCGAACGCGGGCAGCTCTTCGTAAAAGCGGTTGGAATCGATCAAGGCGTGCAGCGCCTGCTTCTCCGCCGGGCCGTAACGTGGCCAGCGCGAGAGCGCGATCTGCCGGTCCATCGGAAAGGTGACCGTCTTCGGTCCCCCGTCTAGCGCCAATGTTTCGCGGCGCAAAGCCGCGGCAGCCACGGCCGCCCCGCCCGCCGCCACAAAGTGCCTGCGAGTTTGCCCTTGATTTTCCTTGGCCATGCGTGCTCCGTCCTCAGTGGCGAGTCCGCGCAGACCCTGTACCCCTCACAGGCACGGTGCGCCTCGCCAAGCTTGACGCCTTCATCTTACTGGTTCTGTCGCAAGGCCGTCAACCACGCCAGCGGCCCCATGACGCGGAGATCCAAGCACCGCGCCGAGACCGTCACGTCGGCGGCATTTGTTTCTGAAAGCTAACTCACGCTTTTTGAGAGCGTTTAAGTACTGCGGGCTCCGTTACAGCCGCGGGCGATTTTTTTGCAATTTGCACAATATTCGACAGCGTTTTATTCACGGAATTGGAAAGATCAAGCTAGAATAACCCCAGGAGGTTTAACAACTCGAACATGGTTGGGCGTATCATCGCTGCCGCTTTCTATTTACTCGCGTGTCTGGCTCCGGCTTGGGCGCAGAACATCGCTGGAACCATCACCGGTTCGATCCAGGATATCTCGGGCGGGGCGATCGTGGGCGCCACGGTCGTCGTCACGAACGAAGCCACCGGTATCGAGTTTCGGACTCAAACAAACGAGGCCGGCATTTATGTGGCGCCGAATCTGGCGCCAGGCAGCTACATGGTGGCGGCCGAGTACGCCGGCTTCAAGCGGAACGTGGCCCGCAGCGTCCGGTTGCTGGCCAACCGCACGGTGCGCGTGGACCTCGCGCTCGAGCCCGGCACGGTGACCGAGGCCATCGAGGTGCAGGCCTCGGCGCCGGTGGTCAATTCCGAGAGCGCGACGATCGGCAATATCATCGAGTCTTCGGTGATCACGGCCCTTCCGTTGAATGGCCGCAGCCTAGACCGGCTGGTGCGCATCTCCGCCGGCGTCACCACCGACAGCGCCTCCAACCCCCGTGTCGCCGGCAGCGCTTACTGGGGCGGCATCCAGTTCACCGTGGACGGCGCATCGTTCAACGACGTCGGCAACGGCGGCGGGGTGTACTCGTATCGCCACGGGTTGGTGACGACGCCGTCGGTGGATTCCATCAGCGAGTTCAAGATCGACTCCAACAATCAGAAGGCCGAATTCGAGGGCGCCGTCTCCGCCCTGGTGGTCACCAAAAGCGGCACCAACGAGTTTCATGGCTCGCTGCTGTGGTTCAATCGGAACAAGGCCTACGCGGCGAAGAACTTCTTCGCCACGCATCTGCCGAAGCCGCCGTTCAACCGCAACGAGTTCGGCTACGCGGTGGACGGGCCGATTGTCAGGAACCGGACGTTCTTCCATCACAGCTACGAAGGGTTGCGTGAGCGGACCTCGCCCACCTACACGCTGTCCGTGGCTACCGCGGCGATGCGAGAGGGCGACTTCGCGAGGCTTCCGACGATTATCGATCCGCTGAACCAGCAGCCGTTCCCCAACAACCGGGTCCCTGCCGCGCGCATCGACTCGCGCTCGAAGGCGCTGCTCGATTGGGTCCCGTTGCCGAACGCCGCCGGGACCGGCCCGGCGGGCACCCTGAACAACTACATTTTCAACAGCAGCAACGTGGGCGACGTCAATCGCTACTTTGTCCGGCTCGATCATCGCTTCACGGACCAGGACGCCATTTGGGTGAACTTCAGCTCGTCGAAGGGCTTTCCCTACTGGATCGCCACGGCCTCGCCGGCGCGGTATGGCTCCTGGCAGCAGTGGTTCCTGGTGCAGAGCGCCAGCGCCACTTACATGAAGAATTTCAGCCCGACGACGCTGAACGAGTTTCGCTTCGCTTTCCTGCGCAGCATCGTCGGCGTCGAGGGAATGAACCGGGAATTCGATCCGCGCTCCCTGTTCCCGGATCTCTATGCGCCCACCTATGGCGGCCTGCCGAATGTCAACATCAGCTCCCATGTCTCGATCGGCGATTACGGCGGCGGCCCGCGCGTACCGATGTTGACGCCCCAGTACATCAATAACACGACTCTGGTGCGCGGCAAGCACACCATCAAGATGGGCTTCGATTTTGCCAACAACCGCGTGGCTCGTCATCCTTTTATGGCCGGCCGATTCTCCGGTCTTGCGAACAATGCGGCGTTGGGTCGGTTCGACTTCAACGGCCGGTTCACCAACGACGACCTGGCGCGGGCGGCGCAACCCGCCCATGCCTTCGCCGATTTCCTGCTGGGCTATCCGAACTTCGCCTATCGGTCGACCCCCAGCCCACCGCTTCTGTGGTACTCGACGCGCTACAGCGTCTACATCCAGGATGACTTTCAGGTTTCGCCGCTGCTGACGCTCAACTACGGCGTCCGTTACATGGTGCAGACGCCCTGGAAAGAGCGCGACCGGGCGGGCTCGAACTTCGATTTCGCCTCCAGCCGCCTGTTCATCGCGGCGGACCGGCTGCCACCGCAGGCGCAAGCCCGGCTCATGCAGGCCTACCCGATCGTGCTGGCCAGGGACGCCGGGCTGCCCCAGAACCTGCTCGAGACCGACAAGAACAACTGGGGTCCGCGCCTGGGCTTCGCGCTGCGGCCGTTCCGGGACAGCCGCACGGTGATCCGCGGCGGCTTCGGCGTCTACTATAACTTCCTGCCGGTGTGGATCGGCTTCAACCAGATGGGCTTCAACAACCCGCCGTTCCTTCTGGCGGAGAGTTTCGAATCGGCGGCGGGGCGAACGCCGTCGCTCACGCTGGCGCGCCCGTTTCCGGGGGCCGGGGCGATCTCGCCGAACCCGAGCCTGACGGCGGTGGAGCGCAACATTCGCAACAGCGAGTCCTACCAGTGGAACTTCACCCTGGAGCGCGAGTTGCGGCCGAATCTGGGCGTGCGGGCCTCCTACGTCGGCAACAAGTCGACGCACCTGCCCTGGTACAACTACGAGAGGAATCTGCCGAAGGTGCAACAGCCCGGTGCGCTCCAGGCGCAGCGGCCGTTCCAGCCCTGGTCGAATGTGCTGGTGCTGGCCGGCGGCGGCGATTCGAACATCCACCAGTTGCAGCTCGAGGCGATTCAGCGCTACCGGGCTGGGCTGACCTTCCAGCTGGAATACTCCTGGAACCGCTCGCTGGACAACGTGCCGATCGTGGGCGGGCCGCAGAATCCCTGGAACGCGCGGGCCGACCGGGGCAACTCCGACCAGGTACGCCGACACATCTTTACTGCCGCCTATAGTTA
>CALKXJ010000019.1 GCA_938003835.1 uncultured Bryobacteraceae bacterium
GGCGATGGTCTGCGAGATCCCGGAGAAGAAGAAGGAGCCGGCCGGCCCGCCCCACGGCGGCGACATGGAGTACTGAGCGAAATCGGGGACAGTATACTCTTTCCCCAATTTCCGAAAAAGGGGATTGAGTATACTGTCCCCCTTTTATTTGGCGTGGAAGTCGGTCAGGAACCGCCGCACGATGGCCTGCTCGATGCGGCCCTGCCGGCCGACAGGCGCTGGAACGCGTACCAGCAGGTTCAGGCGCCCGGGATCGCTCACCTGCACATGGACACGTGGATCGACCGAGAGGCCATCCAGTCCGTAGGTCTCCTCCAGCCTCCTCATGCTCTCCCGCGCCGCTTCGAGGAAATCCCGGCATTGCTCCTCGGCAGCCTCAAGCAGAATTTGCTCGGCCCTCTGCCAGTCCTCCTCCGCTTTGAGCGGAATCGAGAAGGAGTGCACCACGAACTGTTCCGTGTAGGACTCGTTCACCACGCCCGTGGTCAACAGCAAGGCGTTCGGAAAGGTGATCTTTCGGCCGGTCCGCATGTGGAAGGCCTTGCCCGGCCCGACCTCCACGATGGTGGTCGTCAGCAGGCTCTGGTCTATGACGTCGCCCCGGTAGCCGGCAATCTCGATGCGGTCGCCCAGCGAGTAGGGGTTGATGACTGCCTTCATCAGCGAGGCGAGAATGCTTTGCAGCAGCTCTTTGGTGGCGATCACCAGCGCCACCGCCAGGGCCAGAAGCGAGACAGCGAGCGTGCGGAGCGCGTCGGCCCAAATCGCCGCCAGCCCGGCGCCGACCAGCACGATAACACCGTTGCGGATGCTGACAATCCATCGGCGGCGCAGCTCCGGCCGATCGATGCTGCGCGCCAGCGCCCGCACGATGACCACTCGCAGCGCCAGCGCCGCCGCCAGCACCAGAACCGAAAGCACCGTCTTCGTCCACAGCCCTCGCTCAAGATCCCAGAGCGCCAACGACATCGGCATAGAACCTTCCCACTCTAGCAAGGCAGCACGAGGCCGGCCGGCCTCGTGTAACTGGACTGTAACATATTGATGGCAAAGCAGATCTTTACTTGGCGCATCAGGTATGCTGGAAGGGGAATGTATGCGACTGCTGCCGCGACAAGAGAAGTTCTTCGAATTCTTCAACGCCCACGCCGGCCACATCCTCGAAGCCGCCAGTCTGCTGCTCGAAGGGGTCCGCGCCGGCAATTCTCATCTGCCCGAGTACGCTGAGCGAATCAAACAGATCGAAGACCAAGCTGACCGGATCATCCACGAACTGGTCATCAAGCTCAGCCGGACGTTTATCACGCCGCTCGATCCCGAAGACATCCACCGGCTATCCACTGCGCTCGACGACGTCATCGACGGCATCGAGGACTGCGCTCACCGACTCGCGGCTCACGGGCTGGATCCGATCCCGCCCGCGGCGCTGCGCCTCTGCGAGCTGGTGCACGAAAGCGCCGTTCAAATTCAGAAGGCGGTAAGGGCGCTGGAGAAAGACGGCGAAGTGAACGAGCACTGGATTGAGATTAACCGCCTGGAGAACGAAGCCGACCATATCTACCGCGAGGCTGTGGCCGAGTTGCTGCGCCACCAGACGGACGTCATCCTGTTGATCAAACAAAAGGAGCTGTTCGAATACCTGGAGGAGACCATGGACCGGACCGAGGACGTTGCCGACGTCCTGCAAAACGTCGTCGTCAAGAACAGCTAACTGGTCCGGCAATGTCGGTAGAGCTCGTCGTTGTCATCGTCATTCTGGCATTGCTGTTCGACTTCTTCAATGGTTTCAACGACGCCGCCAACTCGATCGCCACAATCGTCGCCACGCATGTGCTGACGCCGATCCAGGCGGTGGCCTGGGCAGCCTTTTTCAACTTCGTCTCCGCGTTCACCTTCGGTACCGCTGTCGCCAAGACCATCGGCTCCGGCATGGTGAACCTGGACTACGTTACGCCCTTCGTGATCCTGGGCGGCATCATCGGCGCCACGGTCTGGATCTATGGCACCTCGGTGTTAGGCTTACCGGTCAGCGCCTCGCACACGCTCGTGGGCGGCTACGCGGGGGCGGCCATGGCTCATGCCGCAGCCGAAGCGGGACTCAGCCGCGCCGGCGAGGCCATCATTGCCAGCGGCTGGGTGAAGCCGCTAATCTTCATCGTCCTCTCGCCGCTTCTCGGCATGGCTCTGGCGGGCATCCTCATGGTTGGGGTCTACTGGATCTTCCAGCGCTCCACACCCAAGCAGATGGATGTCTACTTCCGGCGGCTTCAGCTCGTCTCCGCCGCGGCCTTCAGCTATTCGCACGGGACCAACGACGCGCAGAAGACCATGGGCATCATTACCGGCGCTCTGTTTACCGGGGGTTTTTTAGAGAAATTCGAGGTGCCGGTATGGGTCATCCTCTCCGCTCACGCGGCCATTGCGCTGGGAACACTGGCGGGCGGATGGCGGGTGGTGGAGACCATGGGAACGCGAATCACGCACTTGCGACCACGCGAGGGATTCTGCGCGGAGACGGCGGGCGCCATTTCGGTGCTTTTCGCCACCGTCTTAGGCCAGCCTGTCTCGACCACCCACACGATCGCGGGCTCAATCGCCGGCGTCGGCGTCGTCCGGCGCGTTCGGGCCGTGCGGTGGCGGATGGCGCAGAAGATCATCGTGGCCTGGATTTTGACTATCCCCTGCTCCGCTGCGAGCGCGTGGCTGATCTATCTGCTGCTCCGGGCTCTGTTTCACGGAGAATGACGGCGCGGCTCAGTCCGCCTCGAGCGTCACCACGGCCTGGGCTTCCGCCGTCCGTCCCTCGCCAACCGGCCCCATCCGCTCGGCAGTCTTGAACTTCACGGAGACGTTCCCGACGTCGATACCGAGCATCCGCGCGAGGTTCTCGCGGATCGCCTGCCGGTAGGCGGCCAGCTTCGGGCGCTCGAGGACTACGGTCGCATCGACATGCGTGAGTCGATAACCCTGGCGCCGGGCAAGCTCGACGGCGTGGACCAGGAAGCGCTCGCTCGAGGCATCCTTCCAGGCCGGGTCGGTGTCCGGAAAGTGCATGCCGATGTCGCCCAGCGCCGCCGCCCCGAGAATGGCGTCGGTGACGGCGTGGGCCAGCACGTCGGCATCGGAATGGCCTTCCAGCCCGAAGTCCGCCTCGATGCGGACCCCGCCGAGCACCAGGGGCCGGCCGGCAGCGGTGCGGTGTACGTCCCATCCCAGCCCGATCCGGAAACGGCTCATCTCAGGATGCCTTCTGCTCGGCCGACTGGCGCGAGAGGATAAAGCGTGCCAGCTCCATGTCGGCCGGTTTGGTGATCTTGATGTTGTAATCCGTGCCCGGCACCACGGCGACCTCCACTTTGTCGAGACGCTCCACCAGGCTCGACTCATCGGTGCCGACGAAGCCGTCCCGGCGCGCCTTCTCAAAGGCCTCCTTGAGCAGCTCGAGCCGGAAAACCTGCGGCGTCTGCGTGAGGATCAGCCGCTCGCGCGGCAGCGTGGCGCGGACCCGCGTTCGATGCACCTGCTTTACCGTATCGACCGGGACAATGCCCACGATCGCCGCCCCCGTTCGCGCTGCCTCCTCGATGACGTTGCGCAGCGTCTGCTCGTCGATGAACGGCCGGACGGCGTCGTGCACCGCCACCAGATCCGTGTCGGCGGAGACTTCGGCGAGCGCGTTTTCCACCGACTGCTGGCGCGATTCGCCCCCCTCGACCAGCCGCACGGACTTAGAGGGCTGCTCGCGCTTGAGCATCTCCTCCACCCACTCAATGTCTTCGCGCCGGAGCGCCACAACGATTTCGGTCACCAGCGGGCTGCGCAGGAACTTGCGGATCGTATGCAGCAAGATGGGAGCGCCTTCAAGCAGCATGAACTGCTTTCGGCTGGTGCCGGTGCCCTCCGGCGCGGCCGGTCGCATGCGAGTGCCGAGGCCCGCCGCAGGCAGGATGACGGCTACCTTCATAAGCGACTGAGAACCTTAATGATACTCTATCCGCCCAACTCGCAGGGCGCCGTCTCAGGCAGGACTGCCGGCACGCTCCCGCGACGCGCGCTCGGCCTTGTCCGGCGTCTTGTCGTAGACGCCATGCACCCGCTCGTCGTAGCGGCCGAAGATCATCTTTCCGGCAGTGGTCTGAAGGACGCTGGTGACGGAAATGTCGATGGTCTTCGAGATCATCTTCTTGGCGTTATCCACGACGACCATGGTGCCGTCATCCAGGTAGGCGACGCCCTGGTTATACTCCTTGCCCTCCTTGAGAATGAAGACCCGCATCGTTTCGCCCGGCAGCACCACCGGCTTGAGCGCGTTGGCCAGCTCGTTGATGTTGAGCACCTCCACCCCGTGGAGATTGGCCACTTTGTTCAGGTTGAAGTCGTTGGTGACCACCTTGCAGTTGTAGAGCTTGCCGAGCTCCACCAGTTTCATGTCCACGTCGCGGATGTGAGGGAAATCCTCCTCGAGGATTTGAACGTTCAAATGCGGAATCTTTTGCAGGCGCTGGAGAATGTCCAACCCGCGCCGGCCCCGGTTGCGCTTGGTGGCCTCGGCCGAATCGGCCACGAGCTGAAGCTCGCGCAACACGAACTGCGGGATCACGAGCGCCCCCTCCAGGAAGCCGGTTTCGGCGACATCGGCGATGCGGCCGTCGATGATCACGCTGGTGTCCAGAATCTTGAAGCTCTGCCGGGCAGCCTTTTCCCCGCCAAAAAGCCCGCCGAGCGCCGCTAGGTTCAGCATGTCGCCCTTGTTGGCCCCCACGACCAGGCCGACGTAGGTCATCAGCAGCAGCAGAGCCAGTTGGAGGAAGGGAACGGTGGTGTTGTTTCCGGGTATGGATTCGGCCAGCACCTTGGACATCAGAAAGGCGCCGGTTATGCCCAACACGGAGCCGATCGCGGCGCCGATCAGGCGCTTCAGACTGATCCGCCGGACGCGGATCTCAAACAGCACGATCGCCAGCCCGGTCGCCAATCCGATCAGGTCAGCCCAGGGGAAACCCAAGCCTGCGGGTTTCAGAAAGTGCGCCGCTACGGTCACGGCGAACACGAATAGAACTCGGATGATGAGAAGATCACTCCACATTGCACCCTCCGCGGCGGACCCGGGCGGACACGGCGGCGTTGCGAAGCTACCGCCATGAGTATACCATCGGCCGGGCGGAACCAGTGCGGCGGGCCAGACGAGAAAGGCAAGCCCTCTTTAGGAATGTCGGGGCCGACAGAGAGGGGACGCTGGAGGAGGGACAGCGCCGGCGGGCTTGGCACAGCGCTGAAGTTTGCAAAAGAGGTCTATAAAACCTTGGCCAGCTCCTGCGCAAAGGCGCTTCGAGGCTGGCTCTGCTTGGCCTGGCGCTTCTGCTTCTTGCCCCCGCGGCGCGGCCGGTCCGTGCCCTTGGCCTGAGCCTTGGATCGCGGCGGCTGCGCGGGATTGGCGCGGAGCATCCGGTCCTCCAGAGGCGCCCGGTCGAACCGGCGGATAATCGCATTCATCTCCTCGACATTTGGCGCCTCGATGAAGGCGAAGCCCTTGGATTCCTGCGTCTCCGGATTTCGGATCACTTTGACCGAATCGGCAACGAGGTTCTCGGCGTGGAGCCACGACATGATGTCGTCGGCGGTCACCCAAGCGGGAAGATTTCCAAGGAAGACGGTATAACTCACGTTCGCTGCTGATCACTCCGTGGGGAATTTGCGGGACCCGTGCGGTCGGGACGGTCCATGCGAGCTTCTTCATCATATCACAGGCGGCCGCGCGCGATCAAACTTCAGATTGGCGCGTTTTTCACAACTGATTGATTTCACGAGCGCTTAATCTTTTCCCTCGACCCGGCGACCGGCTGCACCCACCGAGCCGCTTCCTCGCTGCCGCTCCAGAACCCCTCCCACCGCTTCGACCGTCGCCTCGATGTCCGCTGGCGTGTGCGCGGCAGAGATCGACCATTGCTTGGTGGCCAGGGGAAAGACATAGATCCCCTGCTCGATCAGTTCCCGGCGCAGCGCCTCGTCCAGGCGAAAATCGTGGTTTGCTGCCAGATCGTGCCAGTCCACCGGCCGGTGGTCCATGAAGTACAGACAGAAGGCCGAGCCCTGGCGCGCCACGACCGCCGGGACTCCCAGCCCCGCGATCCGCTCGTTCAACCCATCCTCGATCGACCGGCCCAGCGACTCCAGGCGCCGGTAAATTTCGCCATCCCCCTCGAGCAGGCGCTCGATGGTGGCGATGGCGGCCGCCACCGGCACCGGGTGAGCGTTGTAGGTACCGGCCAGCAGCACCCGCCGCGCCGGGTCCGGATGAACGAAGTAATCCATCAGCTCGCGACGGCCTCCGAGTATGGCGATCGGGTAGCCGTTGGCGACCGCTTTACCGTACACCACCAGATCCGGCCGCACGCCGGCGATCGCTGCATAACCGCCGAGCGCGTGCCGGAACCCGGTCTTGACCTCATCGAAGACGAGCAGGAACCCGTAGCGGTCGGCCAGCTCACGCAAGCCCGCCAGATATCCCGGAAGCGGATGGACGACACCGATGTTCTGGAGAATCGGCTCGGTGATCAGACAGGCCACCGGATACCGCTCCGCCACCCAGGTCACCGAGTCGAGATCGTTGAAGTTGACCGGGTGAACCAGCTCCTGGTGCGCCCGCGGGATGCCCGCGCTGATCGGCACGAACGGGTACTCGCCCGGCGAGCGCCGCGGCCCGAGCGCCTCGAGCGGCGTCATCAGGTTGCAGGCGACGTCGTTGTGCCAGCCGTTATAGCCACCCTGCATGACGATAATGTGGTCGCGCCCGGTGGCCGCGCGAGCCAGACGGATGGCCTCGGCCGTGGCCTCGCTACCCGTGTTAAGGAGCTGGACCGAGTCGACAAAGTCGATGTGCCGGCAGATCAGCTCGGCGAGCCGCCCCTCGAGCTCCGTGGTCCCCGAGCCGAACAGGCTGGCCCCGGCCTCGAGCGTGCGGCGGACGGCTTCGTTGACGTAAGGATCGTTGTGGCCGAGCAGGTGAGGAGCGAAGGCAGCGTGATAGTCCAAATACCGGTTGCCCTCCGCGTCCCAGATCCAGGCGCCCTCACCGCGGACAAAGACGATCTCCGGCGTCACCGCCCGGTTCACCGAGACGACGCCGCCCGGAATGAAGCGGCGATTTCGTTCCAGGATGGCGGCGGATCGCGGGTAGTTTCGCATGGCCCTCTCGCAGTATAGGGAACCGCGGGCGCACTCTCGCGGCTTCAGGCGCGGTAGCGGCGCACGGCGTCCTCGTCGAGTTCCACCCCCAGGCCGGGCGCCCGGGGGACGATGGCGAAGCTGTCGCGGATCTCCACGGGGCGCACCACCAGGTCATCGACGCGCTGATAGCTCAGGATGTCGCTGGGCAGCGTGCAGTTGGCCGCCGCAGCGCAGGCATGAACCATGGCGGCATCCAGGATCCCCAGCTCATGGCCCGAGCCGTGCCAGACGGGGATTCCCACCGCGCCCGCGAGATACGCGTTGGCGATGAAGCTCGCCATCGAGGGCGCGGGGCCGGTATTGAAGACCGAGCAGGCCTTGGCGCCGATGGCCTCGATCATCGCCTTCGGACTGGCCAGGTGCAGGGCGATCGGTGATTTCAGCGTGCGGCACAGCGCGGCGTAGCCGGCCAGGTCCGACTTCGTAATCGGGTCTTCGATCACCTCGACATTGCCGATCGCATCGAGGGCGCGGCCGATGGGCAGAAACTCGGCCACGTCTTTGTGATAGCCGTTGAAGTCGACCGTCACCTTAAGCGCGGGCGAGACGGCGGCGATCGCCTCCACGGCCTTGACCACCGGATCTCCGGGCCGTCCCTTGATCTTGATGCCCCGGAACTTGCCGGCCACGGCGCGTTCGGCGACGCGGCGCATGTCCTGCGGGTTCTTGCGCCCGCACCAGTAGTTCACCAGCACCCGCTCCTGCGCCATGCCTCCGAGCAGTCGCCATACCGGCCAGCCCACCGCCTTGCCCAGGGCGTCGTAAAGCGCGGTCTCAAAGCCGGAGTAGGCGGCCATGTACGGCAGCGCGAGGCGCGACAGGTTGAGGTCCAGGATGTTCTTGCCCACCAGATACTCGACATTGCGCCGCACTCCCTCCTCCTTGAGGCCGCGCGCGGTCTCACCGATGCCGACGATGCCGGAGTCGGTGTGCAGTTTGAGAATGAACTTCGGGATCCCGGGGAACTCCGTGAGCGCGTCGGGACTGAATTCCGGGCTGTTGATGATGTCCTCCTGCATGGGGACGGCTACGCGGAACAGTTCGATGCGGGTGATCCTGAGCCGCTCGCTCCTGCCCGCCAGGCGCTCGGGCAGAGCGGCGAGCCCGGCCAGGCCTCCGGCGGCGACCAGGCTGCGGCGGGTGATTCCCGGCCGGAAAATCGCGTTCGCCGACATAACGCCACTATATGCCAACCCGAGACGCGGCGGACCGTCGGGATTCCTTCTTTGCGCGTATCATGGGGAAAACCGGAAATGGAGACGCCCGATGAAGGTTGACTGCCACACGCACTTCTGGCGCAAGCAGGACTGGTCCGAGGAGATGGTTCGCGACGCCTGGCTGGCCACGAACTCCCCGCCCAAGATCGACATCACTGAGGAGGAGCACTGGGAGGCGTTGGCGCCCGTGGACCGCGCTATCGTCGTCGCTTTCCGCGTCTCCCACCTGGGCCTCCGCGTGCCCAACGACGCCGTGGCCCGCTACGTCGCCAAGCACCCGGAGAAGCTGATCGGCTTCGCCTCGGTCGATCCCTGGGAGGAAGGCTTCCTCGAGGAACTTCACCGCGCGATCGAAGATCTCAAGCTGCGCGGCCTCAAGCTGGGACCGGTCTACCAGAACTACCATCCGATGGACTGGCGGATGCGACCGGTCTATGCCTACTGCGAGAAGCGCGGCGTGCCGATTCTGTTCCATCAGGGAACCACCTTCGCCCGGCGCGCCCCGCTGAAGTACTCGTTTCCGGCCCAGCTCGAGGACATCGCGCTCGAGTATCCGGACCTGCGCTTCTACATCGCCCACCTGGGCCACCCTCACATCGAGGACACCGTGGTGCTGATCCGGAAGCAACCCAATGTCTATGCCGACATCTCGGCGCTCTTTTACCGGCCGTGGCAGTTCTACAACGGCCTGATGCTCGCGCTCGAGTACCGGTGCACGCACAAACTGCTGTTCGGCTCCGACTATCCCTTCACCACGCCCGGCGAGACGATTGCCCGCTTGCGCAAGGTCAACGACGTGATCGGAAATTCCGGCCTGCCGCGCATTCCCGAGCAGGTGATCGAGGAGTTGATCGCGCGCGATGCGCTGAAGCTGCTGGGCCTGAGCTGACTCAGTTGGCCGGCCGCGGCCGCGGCGTGGCGTCGCCCTCGGTGAGGCCCATGGCCCACCGTATGCCTTCGAGCCACATCTTCTGGATGTCCGGGCGGTCCCAGGTTTCCTCGACGTGGCCGAAGCTCGAATAAAAGACCCGGCCCTTTCCGTAGCGCCGCACCCAGGTAACGGCAAAGTCCTTGTCCTCGCGCTTGATGCCTTTCGCCGAGTAGTCGAGCCGGGACTCGTCGAGCCGCATCAGCACCCGCACGCGATCGCGCGAGAAGTTCCGCACCTGATAGATCTCGTCGCGAACGATCAGCGTTCGCGGAAAGTGGCGGGTGGCCGGATGCTCGCGGTCCTCGACGATGATCGGCGCGTCGAAGACGTTCCACGGGTGGCCGTCGAAATAGCCGCCGATGAGCTCGCCGTATTCCGGCCACTCGTAAAAGGTATCCGGAGCGCTGTGCACGCCGATGAAGCCCTTGCCGTCGTCGCGGATGAAGCTGAGCAGGTCGGCCTTCTGCTCGGCATCCATCTCGAGCTCGCCCGTGGTGTAGAACAACACGGCGTCAAAGTAGTCGAGGTTCTTGGCATTGCGTCCGAGCTTCTTCTTGGTGATGAGCTCGGTGTCGGTGCGCAGGAACGTGTCATAGACGCCGGACTCCTGACCGATCTTCCAGATCGTTCCCAGGCCGTGCGAGATCGCGTCATGCTGGAAGCCCTTGGACTGGGCGATCGCCAGCAGGCGCTTCTTCTCCTTGGCGGGCGGCTGCGCCGGCGCGGCGGAGCCGGCGGCGAGGGCGAGAACGGTGATCAGTGCCGGGTGCAGAATTCGCATCGAGACCTCCGGATCGGTCCCATCATCGCACCCTGAAAGGCAGCCTGCAACCGGCCGGCTTAGACCTTGCGCACGCGCCGCAGCGTGAACAGCTCCGGGTGAATCTCCCCGCTCACCAGGCGGCGCCAGTCGTCGGAGACGTGAATCAGCTTGCCGTTGATGTGATTGGAGCGCTCGGAAGCCAGAAACAGGGCGAGCTCGATCTGGCGTTCGGGCGCCGTACCGCCGGTCAGGCGCGCCCGTCTGGCTTGCTCGATTTCGCGCCAGCCGGCGCGTTCCCCGGCGCTCAAGATCTCATCGGTCAGGTGCGTGTAAGTAGGCCCCGGATGCAGGCAGTTGGCCTGCACGTTGAACTCGCCCGCCTCTTCGGCGATGGTCTCCACCAGTCTGACCAGAGCCGTCTTCGAGGCGGCGTAGGCGCTGAAGTGGGGCCGGGCTTGCATGGCGCCCCCGCCCGCCAGCACGATGATCTTGCCCGCGCGGCGCGCAATCATTCCCGGCAACACGGCGCGGCAGGCGTGGAAGACGCCGATCAGATTCACCTCGACCGCCTCGGCCCAGGCCGCCGGATCCGCCTCAGCCAGCGGCCCGATCGGTCCCTGGATCGCGGCGGCGCAGATGAGTACCGCCACCGGGCCGAAATGCGCCTCGGCCTGCTGCACCGCCCGCTCGACCTCGGCGAACTTACGCACGTCGGCTTCGATCCGCAGCACGCGCCCGCCGGCATGCTCGATCTCCAGATGGGTCAGCTCGAGCTCCGGCCGGCTGCGTGCCACCAGAACCACGCACGCGCCCTGGGCCGCAAAGCCGAGCGCCAGGCGCTTGCCGATGCCGCGGCTGCCGCCGGTCACCAGCACCACCTTTCCGTCGAACTCCCCCACGAACCCTCCTGCCGGGCACGGCGCCCGGACCCAACCCCGCCGGAGCAGCGCTCAGGCCGGCACCACCCGCTCCCGGGAGCGGTCCCACGCCATGTATTTTCTCCGGCGATAAGAGAGCGTGCCGAGTTCGCACGCCACGACGCCGTAGTAGCCCAGCAGACAATCGCACTTGAGCGGCGCGCCGTGCCGGATCGCATCCATCAAGTTCCGGTGGTGCAGGTCGATCTGCTCGCCGCCCGTCTTGCGGTGCGTGACCGCTTTGACCTCGTCCTTGTAAAGCTCCTGCGGCCGGATCTCGAAGCCTTCGGGAGTGAACACCAGTGTCGCCTTTTGGCCCCGCAGCATGTGCTCCACCTTGGTGTCATTGGCCATCGACGAGATGAGCTGAACCGTCAGGCCCTCCGGGTAGTCGAGCAAAATGTTCATCGTGTCCGGAATCTCGGCTTTGGAGGCGGTGAAGGCGAACTTGCCGCCCGTTCCCACTCCGTAGGAGGGGAAGCTGAGACCGAGCGACTTGATGATTCGCGTCACCCGGTGAATGAACAGGTCGCTCGCGATGCCGCTCGAATAGTCCCAGTAGCGGCGCCAGCGCGCGAAGCGGTCCGGGTCGAAAGGCCGCTTCGGCGCCGGGCCGAGCCAGGCCTTCCAGTCGAGGTTCACGCCGGGGCGCAGGTCCTCGTCGATCGGGTAGGCCCAGAAGTCATCCCGGTAGTTGCGCGAGTAGTCGATCTGCGCCAGCACGACCTTGCCCAGAGCCCCCTGCTGTACGTACCGATAGGCCGTCTCGTAGGAATCGTCCGACATGCCCTGAACGCCGACCTGCAACTTGACCCCCGTGCGCCGGATCTGCTCGACGACGCGCTTGGCCTGCTCGGAGGTCTGCGTCATCGGCTTTTCGCAATAGATGTGTTTGCCCGCGGCGGCTGCGTCCATGATCATCTGGTAGTGCCAGTGCTCCGGAGTGGCGATCAAGACGTAGTCGATGTCGCGATCCTCGAGCAAGCGGCGATAGTCTTTGTAGCGGCGCGCGCCGGTTAGGGCCGCGGCTTGGTCCAACCGCTTCTCGTATACGTCGCAGACCGCAACGATGTCGACCTGGTCGGTCTCGCGCATCTTGAGCAGCGTGCGGATGTGGCCCATCGCCATGCCGCCGCAGCCGATTACACCGACGCGCAGCCGGTTGTTCGCCCCCTGGGCGTGCGCGTACCCGCGCGCTGTCGCCAGCCCGGCGCCAGCCACACCGAAGAATGTTCTACGGGAATATGAGGCCATCCCCCTGATTCTATCCCGTGAGCCGCCGGCCTCCCGGCAGCCTTGACGCCGCCTCCCCGGCTCCTCTACATTCGCGAGTGGATGGCAGCGCGCCTCCGGGCGCCGCAGGGGCTTTCCGCCCATGTCCTCGCGAGCCGGCTGGGGCTCGCGGGCGCCGCGGCCGCCGCAGCCTGCGGTCTGGCGCACTACTACCTGAACTGGCAGCGCCTGAATCCGGACGGTCCGAGCTACGTTGACCTGGGCCGGGAGCTGCTGGCCTCCGGACTGGCGCGGGGATGGAGTGCGCATTGGAGCCCCCTCTACGGGCTGGTGGCCGCTATGGCCGCTCAGCTAGCCGAGGCGCGTGGGCTGCACCCCCTCGCCGGAGTCCAGGCGCTCAATGCGCTGCTCTATCTGGCGAACCTCGCCGCCTGCCTGGGGTTCACTCGCGAGCTTCTTCATTCGCTCGCGCCGGAGGCCTCCGACCGCTGGACCGGGCTCTTCCAGCTCCTCTCCGTCAGCCTCTTCTGCACGCTCACGGTGCGCTTCGGCTGGGCCACGCTGGTGACGCCCGATCTGGCCGTCTCGCTGCTCGTGCTTGTCTCCGCCGCGCTGACGCTCGGCTTTCTCCGCAATCCTGCGCCGGCCGGAAGCGCCCTGGCGGGGGCTGCACTGGGTGTGGCCTACTGGTTCAAGTCCGTCGCGTTGCCGCTGTTTCTCTGGTGGTTTCTTCTGGTTCTCTGGGTGCTGCGCAAACGCCTCGCCGAGCGCCGGCGGCTCGCCTGGGCCGTTCTCGTCTGGTTCGTCCTGGTAGCGCCACTGGTGGGGATCACCTCACGAGCGGCCGGGAAATTCTCGATCGGCGAAAGCGGCCGCCACGCCTGGCTCTGGTATGTGCAAGGGAGCTTCTATGTGGAACGCGCCGACGGCAGGCGGCCGCTTGCCGTGCCTGTCCGGCATCCCGTGCCGGCACTGCTCGAAGATCCAAAGATCTACGTCTTCGGCGACCGTTTTCCGGAGGCGACCTACGCCTTGTGGTATGACCCATACTACTGGCAAGCCGGAGCCGAGCTGCGCCCTTCGGCAGCCGAATTGGCGCGCGCCTTCCTTCGCAACAGCCGCGCGATTCTCCACGTGTGGCTTTCCCGAACCTTGCTGCCGTTCTTCGTCCTGCTGGTGTGTGCGGCGCCGTGGTTGATGCGCCGCGGCGGCAGCGACGCCTCGCGCTTCCTCCTGTTGTTCGCCGGCCTTCCTGTTCTCGCCCTTCTGTTTCTCCATGCCGAGATGCGGTTTTTCTACGCTCAGTTCGTCATGCTGGTGACGCTGGGCGGCCTATCGCTGTGGTGTGGCGTGCGCGAGCGGCACCGGTCCCCGCTGGCAGTGCTGCTGCTCGCACTCGCCTTCTGGGGGCTGGCAGTCAGCGCCTTTCAGGGAGTTCCGCGCCGGACCAGCTCCGCCGCGGTGGTAGCCGAAGCGGCCGCGCGGGGCGGCGTGCGGCCCGGAATGCGTATCTGCACGATCGGTGACCTCAACAGCTCGCCATGGGCCTGGTATGCGCGCGTCCGCGTCGTTGCCGAGTTACCGCTGGCCGAGTACCGGCGGGTTACGAGCGCCGGCCGCAGCCTGGGCCACGAGGTGCTCCGCGCCTTCGAAACGGCCGGCTGCCAGGCCGCCGTCGCCATCCTGACCGAGGACGATCCGGCGCCTCCCGGCTGGCTGCGACCAACCGGGGCTCCTGTGTACGTGCGCCTGCTGTCGCCACCCTAACCCGCAACCGCTCGCATACAATCGACCCATGCGACGACGAACCGCGCTCGGGATGCTTCTCGGCAGCCTGGCCTCAGGCGCCGCGCAAATCGCGGACCCGGACTCGGAAGCCGCTCTGCGCCGGCCGAAGGTGCCCGGTACGCTCCTGCTCCGCGCCCGCCGGCGCGCTCCGGCGCCGGGCAAGGGCAAAGTTCGGGTCTGGGAGGAAGAACTCCGCTGGGAGGTTGCTCAGACGGCCGTCATCATCTGCGACATGTGGGACACGCATACCTGCCGCCTCTCAGCCCAGCGAGTCAATGCCATGGCGCCGAGGATGAATCAGGTGGTCAGCGCGGCGCGCAGCCTCGGCGTCATGATCATTCACGCCCCCAGCGACACAACGGGATTTTATGAGGGCACGCCTTGGCGGCGTCGCATGCAGCTCGCTCCGCCGACAGCCTCGCCCGTGCCCATCCTGCCCCGCCTGGGCCGCGAGCCCGATGAAGAGCGCGAGTTCCCCATCGACGACAAGGAAGGCGGCTGCGACGATCCGATCCCGGCCCGTTTCGAAGGACCGCCTTACCCTTGGACGCGCCAGCACCCCGCCATCGAAATCCTGGGTTTCGACGGCATCAGCGAGAGCGGCCAGGAGATCTACAACTTCTCAAAGCAGGAAGGCATCACCAACATCGCGCTGATGGGGGTGCACACCAACTTCTGCATTCTCAACCGTTCCTTCGGCATCCGGCAGATGACGCGGCTCGGCTTCCGCGTCGTGCTGGTGCGCGATCTCACCGACGCCATGTACGACCCGCGCCGGCGCCCCTTCGTCAGCCATGCCCGTGGCACCGAGCTGGTCATCGAGCATATCGAAGCGCGTTGGTGCCCGTCGATCCTGAGCGCGGACCTCACCCGCGTGATTCCCGGCACGGACGGCCCGACAAGTTGAAAGCTCAAGCTGGCGGAAGCTAGTGGGAGTCGAACCCACCTGCGGCCTCACGGCCGCACGCTGGTTTTGAAGACCAGGCCCGGCACCGGCCAAGACTAGCTTCCGTGGCGATTGTAGCGCGTACAGGATCATTGCGCGCGCCGGCCGGCGCGCGCGCGAGCAATGCGATCGACCAGGCTCTGAAACTCCGAGCTCTCGAGTCCGCCGCCTTGCAGGTGGAAGGTGTACCCGCCGCCACGGAACGGCTCGACTTTCAGCTCGTAAGGATTCCTCTGCTCGATCTTCCGTACGTCGCTCAGGGCCCACTCCCGCGAGTGGCCGACGTTGTCCACCGACTCATAGATGATGCGGTCCTCGCGGATCAGCAACCGGCCGGAGCAACTGCCGATCCGATGATTGTGGGCGGCCGAGAGAGTCAGCCCCTGCTCCGGGCTTGCCGCGGCTGCGGCTGGAGCGGCCGCCGCTCCGCGGCCGCCGTGCCAGGCCGACAAAAGGCCCGAGCCGGTCTCGCCGGAGAAGCGGAAAATCACGCGAGAGCGGTTACCTGTCCGGTCCCGGATGGGCCGCGCCGTCTCGACGATCACCGCGTCGCCTTCCGTCCGGATCTCCTTGATGTCGGCGCGTGCAATCGCGAACGAGGCGGCGGGGTTCTCCTGATCGACAAAGACCAGGTAATCCTCCAGGAGAACCACCGTCCCGGGCGCTACCCCGAAGGGGATCGCCAGTTCGGCTCTTTGCGCCTGAATCGAGGGCTGGCCGCTGAGGGCGAGAGCGTCCGACACAAGCATCGCAACGGCGAAAATCCATCTCATCATTGTGCTCCTCCCTGGTATTGCTCCTATGGGCGCCCACCTCAGCCGGCGCCCGCCTGTCTCTGAAACATCGAAATCCCGGCCACGCCCGCCGCTCCCGCCTCCAGGCACAGCCGCGCGTTCTCCCAGGTGACGCCGCCCAGGGCGAAGACCGGGATCCGGAGTGCGTGCGCCACCGCCCGGAGAGCCTGAAGCCCTTTGCCGGGGCCATAGCCGGGCTTGGACAACGGTTCGAAGATCGGGCTGAAAACGATGAAGTCGGCGCCTTCGGCTTCGGCGCGAAGCGCCTCGTCCGGCTCATGGCAGGAGACGCCGATGAGAAAACCGGGCGGCGCAATCGCCCGCCACCGCGAGGGCGGAATCGAATCGGCGGTCAGGTGGACGCCGTCGGCGCCGAGCGCCAGCGCCACATCGGTTCGGCTATTCACGAGGATCTTGGTCCCGCCGGGCCGCTCGAGAGCGAGCACGCGTTCCACCAGCTCAGCCAGCGCCCTGCCGCTCAGATCCTTCTCGCGGATCTGAATCATTTCGATCCCCTCGGCCAGCCGGCGCTCGATGATCCGCAGCAGAGCCTCAAGGCCTCCGGCCTGGTGGCGATCGGTGATGTAGTAGCGCCTCACGGCTCCACCGGCTCGTAGTAGCGGGCCCCCGCGCAGGCCCGGCACAATACCTTACCGTCCAGGCGAACCTCCCGCCGGAACTTGACTTCCTCGCCGCAGCTGTCACAGACCACCCGAGCACCGCGAAAGCCGGGCAGGTCTTCGGGTCCGATCCTGACGCGAACCCACTCCACCGCAAACAGCTCCTCGTCGGGGAGCTCGCGATAGGCCTCCATCTCGCGGCGGTTCTTGTCGGAGATCGCCGGGTAGAGCTCGCGAGCGCGCTCCTTGGCACTCTCGCGAGCCACCAGGCGCACCGCACGGCCGGTCTCCAGGTCACAGAACGTGGCCGCCATCTTGCCGAAGTCGACGAACTTGAGGGCGCGCTTGCCCAGGCGGCAGCCGGTCACCACGGCGATGGCATCGGTGGCGCAGCGGTCGATCTCGACGAAGGTGATCAGGCGCTTGCGGTCTTTGCCCTCCGGATCCTCCAGCCCCAGCAGCCTGAGCCCGTACAGCGCCATGCGCAGCCCCAGGATCTGCCCGGCGCAGAGATGGCCGTGCGCCCTCTGGGCCAATGCCGCGTACTCATCCAGCGTGCGCACCGCCGCCTCCTCCGCTCTTCCTCCATTATGCCCTTTCCCGCAGCGCCGCCTTCAGATTCGCGGCGGCGTGGTGACAATGAGTGCGCGTGCCGGCTTTTTTGTCACGCCCCGATAGGCGTGCGGCTCCAGGCCGTCGAAGTAGGCGCTGTCACCGGCCCGCAGCAGATGCTCCTCGTCGGCAAAGCGGATCGAAAGCGTTCCCTCGAGCACATGGATGAATTCGGCGCCCTCGTGAAAGTGTTCCCGCACGTGCTCGTCGGCCACCTTGGGGAATTCCGCCAGGTAGGCCTGGAGGCTCTTGTTCTGCGCACCGAAGGCCAGGCACTCGAAATAGTAGTTCGGCGTCGTTGCATCCGGACGGTCGGGGAAGCGGATCCGATCGCCTGCCCGGACGACGGCGAAGAGCGGGCGCTGGCGGCGGCCGCCAAAGAAGTGGTCCAGGCCGACGTCGAAGACCATGGCGATGCGGGCGAGCGTGGGCAGGGTGGGAATCGCCCGGCCGTTTTCCAGCTGCGAGAGCATCGAGGCCGACAGCCCGGTGTGTTTGCCCAGGTCGACGAGGGCGATCTTCTTGCGCAGGCGGAGGCGGCGGAGCTTGGCGCCGATCTCGTAGGAGGCGAGCACCCTCCGGATCGTGGCGTCGCTGTCTTCGGTGATCACAAAACTTATTTTAACCAAACTGAACAGAGGCCCCTAAATTTCAGCCTATTTAAATTATAGTTCAATCGGCCTCCCAAGTCTCCGCCGTCCCCTGATACGGTCAAAGTGTGAATCGCCCAACGATGCGTCTCGAAGATCGCGCTCCGGCGCCGAACCGGCCCGCCGCACTCGCCGACAGCGAGCTCGTGCGGCTGGCTCAGGCGGGCGATGATACCGCATTCGCCGAACTGGTGCGCCGCCACCGCCCTGCCTGCCTGAAGCTCGCCCTGTCGATCCTGCGCAACAAGGAGGATGCCGAGGACGAGACCCAGAACGCCATCTGGAAGGCCTACGAGCACCTCAACCAGTTCCAGCAGGAGGCGCAGTTCTCCACCTGGCTGACGCGAATCCTGGTCAATCAGTGCCTCATGCGGATCCGGCGGCAGAAGCGGGCCAAGCTGCTGCATCTGGACGACGTGCTCATCGGCGACGAGGTCGGTACGCTCGAGCTGCCGGACCGCCGCAAGACCCCGGAGGAGGAGCTGGGCGAGCGGGAAGTGGCCGAGCGGCTTCAGACCGAAATCCGCCGCATTCCTCCGCTGCTGCGCAACGTCTTCCTGCTGCGCGATGTTCAGCAAAAGCCGATGGAGGAGGTGGCGCGCGAGTTGAACATTTCTGTCGCCGCAGCCAAGAGCCGGCTGATTCGCGCCCGGCGGGAACTGCGCAGCCGCCTGGAAAAGCACACGGGCCGGCTCGGTCCGGCCACTCTCTTCGCCCGGGCCTGAGCCGGGCGCGGCCGACTGCTATGATGGTGCGTTCGGCCGATGCATTCCTCTCTTTTCGAGCTGTTGGCCTGGCAGGCCGGACAGTCGCCGGGGGCAGAGGCGATCCTCGGACTGGGGCGGGCGCCCCTCACCTACCGCGAACTGGCTGACCTCGTTCTCCTGACGGCGCGCCGGCTGCGCGCCGCCGGCATCGGGCCGAGCGATCGCGTGGCACTGGTGCTGCCGAACGGCCCAGAGATGGCCACCTCGTTCCTGGCGGTGGCTGCGGCCGCCTCCTCGGCGCCGCTCAACCCCGCCTACCGGGCCGAGGAGTTCGACTTTTACCTTTCGGATCTGAAGGCCAAGGCGGTGATCGTGGCGCGGGGCTCGGACTCGCCGGTCCGGCAGGTCGCCGCCGCGCGCGGCATCCGCCTGCTCGAACTCGCGCCCGATGCGGCGCGCCCGGCCGGCTGGTTCGACCTCCCCATCGAGGCGCCCCGCTTCGCGGAAGCCGACTTTCCCGGGGCATCCGACATCGCCCTGCTCCTGCACACCTCGGGCACCACCTCCCGCCCGAAGCTGGTCCCGCTCAGCCACCGGAACCTGCTCGCCTCGGCCGATAACATCGGGCGCACGCTCAGGCTTGCCCCCCAGGACCGCTGTCTGAACGTGATGCCGCTGTTTCACATCCACGGCCTGGTGGGAGTTCTGCTGGCCTCGCTGGCTGCGGGCGCCTCCGTGGCCTGCGCGCCCGGTTTCCAGGCGCCGCGTTTTTTCGCCTGGCTCGATGAGTTCGCCCCCACCTGGTACTCCGCCGTGCCGAGCATCCACCAGGCCATTCTGGAGCGCGCCCCCCAAAGCACCGAAAGCCTGCGCCGCAGCCGCCTGCGCTTCATCCGCTCCTCCTCGTCGGCCCTGGCTCCGCGCGTGCTGGCCCAGCTCGAGGAGGTCTTCGGCGTTCCGGTGATCGAGGCGTACGGCATGACCGAGGCGTCGCACCAGATGGCCAGCAACCCGCTTCCCCCGGGTATCCGCAAACCGGGCTCGGTGGGTCGCGCCACCGGAATCGAGATT
The DNA here is from genome assembly GCA_938003835.1 of uncultured Bryobacteraceae bacterium. GTDB lineage: Bacteria > Acidobacteriota > Terriglobia > Bryobacterales > Bryobacteraceae > CALKXJ01. The sequence goes on from CALKXJ010000019.1 coordinate 19,477, forward strand.
GCCGTTGCCGACGAGGAGGGCCGGCTGCTGGGCCCGGGTGAAGCGGGCGAAGTCGTCATCCGCGGCCCCAGCGTCATGTCCGGCTACGAAAACAACCCCGAGGCGAACGCCAAGGCCTTCTTCGACGGCTGGTTCCGCACCGGGGATCAGGGCTATCTGGACGGGGACGGCTATCTGTTCCTGACCGGGCGCATCAAGGAGATCATCAATCGCGGTGGGGAGAAGATCTCGCCCCGTGAGATCGACGAAGTCTTGCTGGAGCACCCGGCGGTGGCGCAGGCCGTCGCCTTCGCCATGCCGGACGAGAAACTGGGCGAGGAGGTGGCGGCCGCGGTGGTGCTCCGCTCCGGCGCTCAGGCCACGGATCTCGAGCTGCGGGAATTTGCCGCGCGCCGCCTGGTCGACTTCAAGGTCCCGCGTCGGCTCCTCATTCTGGACGAGATCCCGAAGGGACCCACAGGAAAGCTCCAAAGGATCGGCCTGGCCGCCAGATTGGGCCTCAGCCAACCCGAACGCTCGCCGGCCAAACCGCGCGCCTTCCGCGCCCCGCAGAACGAGATCGAAGAGAAACTCTGCCGGATGTGGCAGGAGATCCTCGGCGTCGGGAGCGTCGGCGCCGAGGACGATTTTTTCCGTCTCGGCGGCGATTCGATCCTCGCGGCGCAGTTCTTGAAGCGGCTGCGCGAGGAGACCGGCTGCGAGCTGAGCATGGTGCGCTTCTTCGAGGAGCCCACCGTCAGCGCCGTGGCGCGGCGCATCACCGCCGAAGCGAGCGCCAATTGAGGCAAAGCCATGATTGAACGCTACACGCGCCCGGAAATGGGCCGGATCTGGGAGCTCGAAAACAAATACCGCCAGTGGCTCCGGGTGGAGCTGGCCGCCGCCGAAGCTCTCGCCGAACTCGGAGAGGTGCCTGAGGAAGCAGCCCGGCTTCTGCGGCAGCACGCCGACTTCGACGTCGCCCGGATCGATCAGATCGAGCGCGAGGTCCGGCACGACGTGATCGCCTTCACCACCGCCGTGGCCGAGAAGATGGCCGCCGCCGGCGCCGCCGACGCCTCGCGCTGGTTGCACTACGGCCTGACCTCCTACGACGTCGTCGACACCGCTCTGGCCTTGCAGCTCCGCCAGGCCTCCGAGTTGATCCTGGCCGGGATCGACGAGCTCGTTCGGGTGCTCCGCGAGCGTGCCTTCGAGTTCCGCCACACCGTCCAGGTGGGCCGCACGCACGGCATGCACGCCGAGCCGATCACCTTCGGCCTGAAGCTGGCGCTGTGGTACGACGAGATGCGGCGCAACCGCGAGCGCGTCGCCTCGGCCACCGAGGCCGTCTCCGTGGGAAAGATCTCCGGCGCCGTGGGCACCTTCGCTCACATCGGGCCGGAAGCCGAGGAGCTCATCTGCCGGAAGCTGGGCCTCAAGCCCGCTCCGATTTCGAGCCAGATCATCTCGCGCGATCTGCATGCCTGGTACCTGGGGGCGCTCGCCGTCACCTGCGCCACGCTCGAGAAGATCGCGCTCGAGATCCGGCACCTCCAGCGCACCGAGGTGCGCGAGGCCGAGGAACCGTTCGGCGCCGCCCAGAAAGGAAGCTCGGCCATGCCTCACAAGCGCAACCCGGTCACCGCCGAGCAGATCTGCGGCCTGGCCCGGCTGGTGCGGTCCAACCTCCAGGCGGCGCTCGAGAACATCGCCCTGTGGCACGAGCGCGACATTTCGCACTCCTCGGTGGAGCGCGTGATCCTACCGGATTCCACCATTCTGACCGACTACCTGCTGGCGAAAACGATCTGGCTGGTGCGCGGCATGCGCGTTTCGGCGGAGCGCATGCGGCGGAACCTCGCTTCGACGCGGGGATTGATCTTCTCCGGCCAGCTCTTGCTCGATCTGGCCGCCGCCGGCATGCTGCGCGAGACCGCCTACCGCATCGTGCAGAAGCACGCCATGGCGGCCTGGGAGCAGGACGGCGACTTCCGCGCGGCGATCGAGAACGACCCGCAGATCCGCGCGTTGCTCACGCCGGAGCAGATCGCTCACAGCTTCTCGCTCGAGCGCCAGCTCCGCCACGTCGACAAGATCTTCGCACGGGTTTTCCATGATTCTGAGTCCTGAGATCGAGCGCTATATTCGCGAGCTTCATCCGACCTCCGACGCGGTGCTGGCGGAGATGGAGGCGGAGGCCGGCCGGCGCGGCATCCCGATCGTGGGTCCGGTGGTGGGCCGCTTGCTGGCGCTGCTCGTGATGGTTTCCGGCTCCAGACGCATCTTCGAGCTCGGCTCGGCCATCGGCTATTCCACCATCTGGCTGGCGCGCGCCGCGGGCGCCGGCGCGGAGGTGCACTACACCGATCTGAGCGAAGCCAAGGCACGCGAGGCGCAGGGCTGGTTCGAGCGGGCCGGCGTGGCCGACCGCATCCGGATTCACGTGGGTGAAGCTCTGGAGGCGTTCCGCTCCACGAGCGGCGAGTTCGACCTGGTCTTCAACGATCTGGATAAAGAGAGCTATCTCCAGGTGCTCGAGACGGTACCCTCCCGCCTCCGGCCCGGCGGCCTGCTGGTCAGCGACAACGCGCTGTGGCACGAGCGCGTGCTCGCGCCGGCCGACGCCCCGTCGCGTGCCGTGGTCGAGTTCAACCGCCGCTCGTTCGGCGCCGAAGATCTGCTCACGACACTGGTTCCGCTGCGCGATGGCGTGCTGATTTCGGTCAAGCGATAAAATCGCAGAAGGGCGAGGTGCCACCGAAGAGTTTTGGCCTGGAGCGGCTCGCCTGGACCGCGAGGACGGCGTGGTGGAGCCTGCCCGAGCATTCCATTCCCTGGCGATCCGCCGAGGAAATCGAGAAAGCTCAGACAGCATGCCTCCGCCGGATCCTGCAACATGCCGCTCGCCACATCGCCTATTATCGGGACTGGCTGCGCGCCGCCGGCGCCGCGCCCGAGGACATCCGGAGTGTGGACGACCTGCGTCGCCTGCCGCTCATCTCGAAACGGGACTACGACGCCGCTCCCGAGCGCTTCGTCGATCCCGGGATCCGGGACGGACTGGCGATTGAATCCAGCGGCACCTCCGGCCGGGCCCGCACCATCCGCTATGACGCCGAGGCTCTGTTTCGGGCGCTCGCTTCCGGGCGGCGCCAGCGACTGGCGCTGCGAGAGTTCGTCGGCAAAGAGAGCGGCTACCGGGAAGCGGTGGTGCATCGCGACGGCTCGGTAAGCCGGCAGCTCCGGCCCTGGTGGGAGGCGCGGCTAATCTGCCCCCCGGGCATCGAACTCAAGCGCTGCTGGCTCTCCCCGTTGCTGCCGTATCCGACCCTGCTCGAGAAGCTCAATGCGTTCCGGCCTGAGGTGATCCGCGGCTACGGTTCCCATCTTGGCGCCTTCTTTCGGTGGGTGGCCTGGCAAGGGCAGCGCCTGGAGAAACCACGCGCCATCGTCTACGGAGCGGATGCGATGAGCGGCGCCGACCGGCGCCTGATCGAAACGGAGCTGAACATCCCGGTGCTCAGCACCTATCAGGCCGTCGAAGCGCTGCGTCTGGGCTTCGAGTGCGAACAGCGGGACGGATTCCACCTGTTTGTAGATCAGGTGGACGTCCGCATCGTCGATGCCAACGGCTGCGACCTGCCGGCGGGCACGCCCGGTGAAGTGGTCATTTCGAATCTGACCAACCGCGCCAGCGTCCTGCTGAATTACCGCCTGGGCGATGTGGCAAGGTGGGCTGCGGGGTCCTGCCCTTGCGGCCGCACTCTGCCGCGGCTCGCCGGCCTCGAGGGCCGCACGCAAGATCTCATCCGGCGCCGGGACGGTTCCCAATGGGCCGCTTCAGCCGTACTGGCCCGCTTGCAGGCGGTCGCCGGCATCCACCAGCTTCAGCTCGTGCAGGAGGACTTCGACGCCTTCCTGATTCGCCTCGTGCCGGCCCGGCACACCGAACCGGATGCGGCCGAGCTGCGCGCGAAAATGGAGGAGATCTTCGGACCCGCCGTGCGAATGGTGGTGGAGAGAGTGGAGGCGATCGAAGCCGAGCCGAACGGCAAGGTGAAAAGCGTGGTCTGCCGGATGGGAGCGGCATGATCGGAGAGGCGCTGGAGCTGGCTGCACTCGTGGCGCGCCGGCGATGGAGCCGCGCGCGCCTGGAGGCGCTGCGGCGGAGAAAGCTCCGGCGCCTCGTCGAGCACGCTTACCGCAACGTCCCTTACTACCGGGCTCTCATGGACCGCGCCAGGGTCAAACCGGGAGAGATCCAGAACGAGGAGGATCTCCACCGGCTGCCGATCACCCGGAAAGAAGACTTGCGCCGCGCCGGCGAGGCTTGCCTTGCGAAGGGCGCCGGCCCGTTGATGTCGCTTTACACCTCCGGCTTCTCAGGTAAGCCGTTCGAGGTGAAGCTGACGCCGGCCGAATACCGGCGCCGGCGCCTGCGCGAATTCCGCATGCTGCTCGGAATGGGCCTGCGGCCGCGGGATCATCTGGTTCTGCTCGGCCCGCTGCGCCCCCGCCCGGCTCGCTTGCACCGGCTGCTCGGCTTTTACCGCCTCACGGTGATCCCGTTGACGTTGCCCGTCGAGGAGCAGATCGCGCGTTTCCGCGCCACAAGGGCGGACGTGCTGTGGTTCTACCCGGCGACGTTGAGGTCCATGCTGTCGGTGGATCGGGAGCTTCTGCGCCGAACCGCTCCGCCGCGCTTCCTCATCAGCTCCTCGGCGGTCATGGATCCGGTCCTACGAGCCCGTCTCGAGCGAGATCTCCCCGGCGTGCCGATTCTCGAAGCCTATGCAGCCAATGAATCCGGGCGTATCGCCGCCGAGTGCCCCCTCCGGCAGGGGCTGCACCTGGAGGATGAGACGCCGTCATCGTCGAGCTGCTCGAAAACGGCGAGCCGGCGCCGCCGGGTGCGGCCGGAAGCGTCGTGCTCACCTGCCTGGATCAGCTCGCGATGCCCTTCATCCGGTATGAGCTGGGAGATCTCGCCCGGTTCAAGAACGGCGTCTGCCGGTGCGGATGGCAAACCCGGTTGATCGACCGCCCGCTCGGCCGCCTCGAAGAGATGCTGCGGCTGCGGGACGGGCGCCTGATCGACTCCTCCGTGATAAATGTCGTCCTTCGTGAGTGGCCGTCGGTCTGGCAGCACCGTTTCATCCAGCGCCGCTATGATCTCGTCGAGGGCCAACTGGTCTACGAGACGCCTCCACGGCGGGATGAGCTGGAGCGACTCCGGTGTGTCCTCGAGGAAAAGGTAGGCTGCGGCATGCGGTTCGAGTTGCGCGTGCTCGACAGGATCGACGATGAGGGATTGAAGTTTCACGCTTTCCTCTGCCGGATCGAGGAGGACAACCGGGATTTGACGATTGATTGCGGATGAGCCAGTGGATGGAAACCCTCAGTGCATTGCTCCGCCAGAAGGCGGCCTCCGGAAACCGTCCTGCCTTCCTCGCACCCGGTCGCGAACCGCTTCGCTACGACGAGCTGCTCGACCTCATCGAGCGAACCGGTCGCCGGCTGCGGGCGCTCGGCCTGGGACCAGGGGCGCGCATCGCGGTGGTGCTGCCCAACGGCCCGGAGCTCGCCTCCGCCTTCCTCGCGCTGGCCTCGTGCTCCGCCTGCGCCCCGCTCAATCCCGCGCTGCGCCGGGCGGATTTCGAGTTCGCGCTCGGTAGCCTGCGGGCGGACGCGCTGCTTGTTGAGGAGGAGGGGGCAAATGGTCCGGCAGCCGCAGCCGCGCGCGCGCTCGGCGTTCGCATTCTGCGCCTGCGCAGGGGTGGCCCGGCCGGATGGTTCGAGCTTCTCGGCGCGGATGGAGAGGAGGCCCTCGATTGGCCTGCGCCGGACGGCACCGCGCTGCTGCTCCACACCTCCGGTACCACCTCGCGGCCGAAGCTGGTTCCCCTCTCCGCCGCCAACCTGTGCGCCTCGGCACGGCATATTGCCGCGAGCTTGGCGCTTTCTCCCGAGGATCGCTGCCTGAACATCCTGCCCCTGTTCCACATTCACGGGCTGGCAGCCGCGGTTCTGGCAACGCTGGCCTCGGGCGGAAGCGTGGTCCTCACCGACGGTGTCTATGCGGCGGGCTTCTTCGACTGGCTCGAGGAGTTCCGGCCCACCTGGTACACGGCGGTTCCTACGATGCACCAGGGGATCCTGGCCCGCGCCGGCGAGCACCGCGCACTGCTGGCCGAGCTGCGGCTGCGCTTCGTGCGGTCCTCGTCGGCACCGCTCCCAAAAGCCGTCGCCGCTGCCCTCGAGGACGCCTTCGAGGCTCCCGTGATCGAGGCCTACGGCATGACCGAGGCCGCCCACCAGATCGCCAGCAATCCCCTTCCGCCGGGCCGGCGCAAGTTCGGCTCCGTGGGCCTGCCCGCCGGGCCGGACATCGCCGTGCTCTCTCCCGACGGCAAACTGCTGCCGGCCGGCGAAACGGGCGAGGTGGTCATCCGCGGCCCCAACGTCACCGCAGGCTATGAAGGTAACGATCAGGCGAATGCCGAGGCCTTCGTGGACGGTTGGTTCCGCACGGGCGATCTCGGCCGCTTCGACGAGGACGGGTATCTCAATCTGGCCGGCCGCCTCAAGGAACTAATCAACCGCGGCGGGGAGAAAATCTCGCCGCGGGAGATCGACGAGGTATTGATGGAGCACCCGGCGGTGCGCCAGGCGGTCGCATTCGCCATCCCCCACGCACAACTGGGCGAGGAGGTGGCCGCGGCCGTCGAGCTTCGGCCTGGCGCGGACGTCGATGAAAGGAGCCTGCGTGAATGGGCGGCGGCCCGGCTGCCGGTGTTCAAGGTCCCGCGCGCGATCCGCATCGTCGACGAGATCCCGAAAGGGCCCACAGGAAAGCTCCAGCGGAACGGGCTGGCGGCGCAACTGGGATTGGGTGCCACCCCGGCCATAGAGGCCCACTACGTGGCGCCCCGTAACCCGCTCGAGCAACGGATCGCCGCGGTCTGGAGGGAGCTGCTGCCGGGCCGCCCGGTGGGCGTACGCACCCCGTTCGAAGACCTTGGTGGCGATTCGTTGCTTGCTATGCGCATGCTGGCGGCCGTCGCTGCGCGCGAAGGGCAGAGGATTCCGGAAACCTGGCTCCTCGGCGAGCGCACGATCGAGGCTCTTGCCGCGGCACTCCAGGCCCCGAGGGCCGGACCGCTCGTTTGCCTGGCGCCGGGCGGCAGCCGCCCGCCGCTTTATGCCGTGCCGGGTCACGAGGGCGTGCTCACCGGTCTGGCCAATCTGGCCCGGGAGCTGGGCCCGGAACAGCCCTTCCGGGCATTCGATATCAATCGCCTGGAGGCGGAGGACATCGACGCGCTCGCGGGCCGCTGCGCCGAGCTCATGCTCGAGACCGACAAGAGGGGGGCCTATCGGCTCCTCGGGGTTTGCTTCGGCGGTTACGTCGCTGCCAAGCTGGCCGAGCAACTCGTCAATCGAGGGCACCTGGTCGAGTTTCTGGCCATCATCGACGCCATGAATCCACGCTGGCGCAGGGACCTGACGCCTCGCGCCGTCGTTTCCGCCTACCTCGGCCAGATCGGGGAGAAGCTTCGGGGCCACCGGCAGCTCCTCAAAGGGCGCCCTCCGGCCGCCGTTTTGAGCCACCTGATGCGCCGCTCCCTGGCGTTCGTGCAAAACCACATGACGAGTCTCATGGCGCGACTGCCCGAACCGGCTGTTACATCCGCAGTGAGGCACCGCAGAATGGTCATGAAGTTCCAGCCCCGGCCGTTGCCCGTCGATCTGTTGTTGTTCCGTCTGCCGGGGCGGCGGCCGGCGGTGCCGATGCTCGGCTGGCAGGGTTTCTTTGCGCGAATTGAACTCCTAGATCTGGACTTCGATCCGCGCGGGGCTCTGACGGAGCGGAATCTGGCGCGCCTTGCGGCCGCGCTTGCGCGGCGCCTCGGTTGAGAGATCATGGGCGACGGGACCTGGGAGCAGGTCGGCGAGAGGGAGCGTCCGTCCTGGTACCTGATCCCCGAAGTTGCACGGCAAAAACGGGAGGTCCACCTCCGGCTGATTCGCCGCTGGATCAATTCGACCCCACAGCGCATCCTCAAGACCGATCTGTTCGAAGAAGCCTTCGGCGAGGATCACCTCCTGGCCGGCCTGTTTCCCTCAGATCGATGTGTCTGCGGTTGCGACACCGCGTTCAGCATCGCCCGGGCAGCGGCTCACCGCTTCCCCGAGCTCGCCTCCGGCTTGGTGGTGATGGACGTGCGGCGCCCGGCCTTCCGGGAAAACTCGTTTGACCTTATCATCTCGACGTCGACGCTCGACCACTTCGCCACGCGCGAGGAGTTCGTGGCGTCACTCGCGGAACTGGCGCGGCTGCTCCGTCCGGGCGGCCGGCTGATTCTAACGCTGGACAATCCGTGGAATCCGCTGCTTGCTCCCCTGCGCTGGTACACCCGCTGGCGGAGGAGCCCCTACCCGCTCGGTTACTCCCCTTTTTTTGCAACACTTTGCAAGGATCTCCGGGCCGTGGGCCTGGTCGTGGAGGACCACGCCTGGCTCATCCATAACCCCCGTGGGTTATCCACCGCGGCCTTTCTGGGGTTGCGGAGGCTCCTTGAGCGGCGGGCCGAGCGGCCAATCGCGCTCCTGCTGGCCGTCTTCAATCTGCTAGGACATTTGCCCACACGGCGCTTCACCTCTTGTTTTCAGGCAGTTAGCGCCACAAAGCGCTCGGGATTCTCGCCGGCGGGCTAGTACGGGCGGGCTCAAGCCGGCCCCGGTCCTGGTAACGTGTGGGAAATTTATGGCATCAATTTCATCACCTTTGGAGTACACTGGAATTTGGTGGGGTGTACGGCGGTCTCGAGGTGGCGATTGTAGAGTCGCAATGGCAAGCTGCGCTACGGACCCCAGGCGGGCGGCTCTGACGCTGGCGCGGGTGCTTTTGGTGGACAACGACCCGGCTTCGCGTCTGGCCCTTCAAACCGTTCTCCAGGCAGGCGGCTATCGTGTCGATGCGGCGGCTTCGGCCGCCGAAGCCATCCGGAAGCTCGAGGATAACGAATACGAGCTCGTTTTGAGCGAGGCCGTGCTCGAGTCTCCGCAAGCCGGTCTGCGGCTGCTCGCCCACGCGCGCAATCTGCGCTACCGCCCCGCAACCGCGGTCATCACGACCTATCCGGTTGACGCCCAAGCGCCTCCTGCCCGGCGGGATGAGCCGGTGTTTATCGCCTGGGAGGACCTGCCCGGGTTGCTCACCCGGGTCGCCGAGCTGATCAGCCAGCGTGCCGCCAGGCGCGCGGCGCGCGCGCTACGGAGCACGCGGCGCTGAGCCGCGTCAGCCTCACTTGAAGTTGCTGTAGGGACCCGCCTCCCGCCAGTCTTCCGCATCCAGACCGTCCGGATCCCAGACCACCTTTCCCGCTCGAACGGTCAGGGCACACCGCAGGCGCACCCCGCCGGTGAGCTTCGCCCGGCCGGAATCGAGGAAGGCGAACTGGCCGCGTTCGAGAGCCAACACGGCGATGTCGGCCTCCGCACCCTCGTCGAACTTGCCCAGCTCAGTTCGTCGAATCGCCCGCGCCGGCCGAACCGTGGTCCGTTCGATGACCTGTTCGAGCGCCATGCCGAGATTGATCAGCTTCGACATGACGTTCATCAGCGTGGCGCCGGGCAGCATGACGGCTTCGCGGTCGAGCCCGCTCGAGATGGTGTCCGGCAAAAACTCCTGCTCGAGCGCCGGCGCAGCGACGCGAAACCAGAAGCCCGCCGAGCCGTGCCCGACGTCGAAGAGCACGCCGCGGCGCCGGGCCTCGTAGTAGTAGGGCCGAAGCTTGCCCGCGGGATCGAGCAGCGCGGTGAACCGCCCGTAGACGTGAGTGAGCAGATCGCCCGGGCGCAGCTTCTCGAGCACCAATTCCGGCCGGTCTACCCCGGAGGCGCCCTGCCATCCGGCCATCACCACGCCTCCGGTGCGCTCGGCCGCCTGAACTGCCCGGTCGACCGCCTGCCGGTCGCGGGTATCCGAGACGGCGGCTTTGAAGCCTACGATCAGCCGCGGATGCTTTTTCGCCATCGCCACGGCAGCTTCGACATCCAGTTCGCCGGCCTCTCCGCCCGCTCCGGCTGAGGCGGCGATATCCAGGAATGCGAGTAGCCGCACTTGGGCCCGGTCGATCACCTTCTGCTTGAACGCCTCAAAGGTCTTCCAGCCGGTGCTTCCGGCGTCCACGGCCGTGGTGACGCCGTGGCGCAGCGTGTTGTGATCGGGATCGAGTCCCATCCCGCCTCCGTGCGGGTCCAGGTAGGCGTGGATGTCGATCAGGCCGGGCGTGACATAATAGCCGCCGGCGTCGATCACATTACGGGCCCTGGCCGCCGGCAGATCGCGGCCGACTTTGGCGATGCGGGCGCCAATGACGGCCACATCCAGCCGCTCGCTGCGCCCGTTACCGGGGTCGATGACGTGGCCGTTCCTGATGAGCAGGTCGTAGATCTCCTGCGCGCCGCCCGAGAGCGCAGCCGCCAGCAGCAACGCGGCCAGGCGCGTCATGGCAGAACCTCGTAGGCGCCCGCGGTGCGCCAGTCCGGAAAGGCGAGCCCCTTGGCGTCGAAAGCGATCCGGCCGGCGCGCAAGCTCATGATACACTCCAGGCGCTGGGTGCCGAGCATCTTCTTCTTCCAGGCGTCCTTATAGGCGAAGACGCCCCGCCGCAGCTCGAACAGCGCGATATCGGCCTCACGGCCTTCACTCATGGTCCCGAGCTCGGGATAGCGCCCGATGACCTGCGCCGGCCGGACGGTGGAGCGCTCGATCGCCTCGCGCAGGCTCATGCCGAGCAGCATCATCTTCGAAATCGCGTTCGCCATGTCGGACTCGGTCGCCAGGATGCTGGTGGCGTGCAGGTCCGTGCTGATCGTGTCGGGATAGAAGCCTTGCGCCATGGCGCGCGTTGCCACCGGCCAGAGGAAGCTGCCCGCGCCGTGGCCGAGATCGAAGATGACGCCGCGCCCGCGCGCTTCGAGAGCATACGGCTGCACCTTGCCGTCGAAGCGGCTGATGATCTCCACCTGCCGGTCGTTGAAGACGTGCGTCTGGATGTCTCCGGGGCGCATGATGTCGAGCAGCTTCTCGCGGCTGGTTCGGCCGGTGTTGGTAAAGATCTTGTCGTCGATCATCACCGGCACGCCGGCCAGCTTGCCCGCTTCGATCGCGCGGCGGATGGCCGTCCAGCCGGTTCCGGAGAAATGGGCCGTCTTGACGCCGACAATGACATCGCGGTGCTTGCGGATCGCCTCGGCGGTTTTGGCCGGATCCATGTCGTCGACGTTGTCCTCATACTCGGGTCCGAGCATGCCCCAGCCGACGATGTTGATCAGCGCCAGCACGCGCGTGCGCGAACGCTCGATGACGGTGCGGCGGAACTCGTCAAAGGTGCGCCATCCGGCGCCGCCGGCATCGACGATCGTGGTGGCGCCGGTGAGCAGCGCCGTGTCGTCGGCAAGCAGGGAACCGGAGTAGCCGAAGACGTGGGCATGGATGTCCACCAGGCCCGGCGTCACATAGAGGCCGCGGGCGTCGATGAGCTTTCGCGCCTGAGTCTGGTCGATCGAAGAGGCGACCCGGGCGATCCTGCCGCCCGCCACCGCCACGTCGCGGACGCCGTCGATCCCGCTGGCCGGATCGATGACATGCCCGCCCTGAATGAGCAGATCGTAGGGCTGGCCCCAGAGCGCAGCGCCGGCCAGCAGCAGAGCAGCGAGGCGTTTCATCCGGCGTTAGCTCGCCCGCATCGTCTTCGGGTCCCACCGCACGATGCGCTCCTCGAAGTAGCTCGTGTTGCACAACAGCGACGGGCCAGCGGCGCGGAAGCCGAACGTGGCGTCCTCGAGAACCGGCTTGCGGCTGCGCACCGCCTGGAAGAAGAGGTTGATGTGCTCCTGGTGGGCGTTGTAGCCGGGAGGCGGCGAGTAGACGATCTCTTCCTCCGGCTGCATCGTCTCCGGGCTCACCGGGCGCGGCGGATACTTCTTGCGGTACTCGCGCAGGAACTCCTCCTGCACGGCCTTGGGAAAAGTGCCGATGGTGTAGCCGGGTTCGGCCTCCGGGGCGGTCTTGCTCACCTTCACGGTGGAGCCCGCCGCCAGCGTCCCCTCGCTGCCGACGAAGCGGAATCCGAACTGCTCCCGCGCCATGCCGCACTTGAAATTGACGCGCAGGGCCAGGTTGAAGGCCGGATGCTCGGCCGTTTCGGGATAGTCGAGCAGGGCCAGCATCACGTCGGGGACGTCCCGGCCATCTTTCCAGTAGCGCAGGCCGCCGGTGGCGTAGACGCGTGTGGGGCCGATGGAGTTCGTGGCCACATGGAGGCCCGAGAGCAGGTGCACGAACAGATCGCCCGCCACCCCGGTGCCGTAATCGCGGTAATTGCGCCAGCGAAACAGGCGGATCGGCTCGAAGGGCCGCTTCGGGGCGTCGCCCAGGAACCGGTCCCAATCGATATTCTCCGGCGTCGCATCCGGCGGGAGGGAATACTGCCAGGCGCCGAGCGCCGTATTGCGGTCGAGCCAGGCCTCAACCATGTTGAGCTGGCCGATGGCGCCTGAGCGGATGAGCTCGCGCGTCTTGTGATAGATCACCGAGCTCACGTACTGGCTCCCGATGAGCAGAATGCGGCCGGATTTCTTTTCCGCCTCGATCACCGGGTGGCCTTGCTCCACCTTCTGGACCATCGGCTTTTCGCAGTAGACATCCTTGCCCGCCTCGAGCGCATCGATCATCATCCGCGCGTGCCAGTGGTCCGGCGTGGCGATGATGACCGCGTCCACGTCGCTGCGGGCGAGGATCTCGCGGTAGTCGCGCGTCGTGAAGATATGGTCGCCCCAGACTTCGCGGGCGCGCCGCAGCCGGCCGTCATAGACGTCGGCGACGGCCACCAGCTCCACGCCGGGCACGCTCAAGGCCATGCGGGTATCGCCGGAGCCCATGCCCCCGACGCCGATGGTGGCGATCTGAATACGGTCGTTGGCCGCGTAGGATCTCGCCGGCGGGGCAGCGGCCGCGGCGGTCGCCTGAAGAAAACCACGCCTGGTGGGTCGCATACTCATACTCTTGTACTCCATCGGAGGGAGGATGCGCAGGCGCCGGGCGCCAGCTCAGGCAGGCTGGCGGAGCTTGGCGGAGGAAGAGGGATTCGAACCCCCGGTGGCCTTTCGACCACTGCGGTTTTCAAGACCGCTGCCTTCGACCACTCGGCCATTCCTCCAATTCCAAGCTAGCCGAAGCGGCCGCTAAACTGCAACGGATCTCCTCATCCGGAGTACACTAGGGCCATGAGGCCGCTTATCGTAACGCTCGCCGCGTGTGCGGCGCTCCTCGCCCAGACCTCGCCTCCCGGCCAGCCTGCGCCAGGTCGGGCGATCCCGCAATCGCTCGTGCAGTACCTCCAGCTCACCCCCGAGCAGGTCCGGCTGATCACGCAGAAGAACACGGAGTTCAATCGCTTTGTGGCGGAGAAGAACCGCCGGGCGGCGCAGGTGCGCTTGGAGATCACCGTCGAAACTCGCAAGCAAACGCTCGATCCGATGGCTCTTGGCCTTCGTTACATGGAGCTCGAACTCATCCGGCGTGAGATCAACGCCGCCGAGGACAATCTCCGGGCCGAGCTGCGCAAAGCCCTGAACGCCGAGCAGGTCAACCGGCTCCGTGCGCTCGAGGCGGCCATGGAGCTGGTGCCTCTGTACAATCAGGCGGGCGCGGTGCGGCTGGTGCCGCCCAAACCCCCGAACCCGCCGATGCCCGTGATCAGCAACCCCCAGGGAGCCGTGGGAGCCGAACCGATCGAGGAGCAGGACCAATAACCGGCTGCCTGTTCCGCGCCAGGCGCGGACACGTGTGGGGATCAACGTCCTGGCCGCCGGCGACGTCAAATTCTATGTGAAGAGACTGGCGCTTGCCGTCTGTCTGGGGTCGGTCCCCGCGGTATGGGCCGTTGACGTCGGCAAAATCCTAGACGGAATCGAGGCGCGCTACAACCGGCCGCAGACGTTGCAGCTCCTCTTCGAGCAAACCCACAGGGCCCAGGGCCGGCCGCCCCGGACCGAGCGCGGCGTGCTCTACCTCCGCAAGCCGGGTCGGATGCGCTGGGAGTACCACGTTCCGGCAGGCAAACTGTTCCTCACCGACGGCGAGTTCGCCTACCTTTACAGCCCCGCTGCCAACCGCGTGGAGAAGATGTCCATGAAGGAGAGCGGAGACCTGCGCACGCCGCTCGCCTTCCTCATCGGCCGGGTCGATCTGCGGCGCGATTTCCGCGAGTTCCGCAGCCGGCCGGAGGGCGAGTGGATGCATATCACCGCCCTGCCGCGCAGCGACCGGGCCCCCTTTCATTCCGTGAGCTTCCTGGTTGGAGAAAGCTTCGAGATCCTGCGTCTGGAGATCGAGGGCGAGGACGGCTCCACGATGAGCTTCCGCTTTTCCGAGGAGCGACTGAACCCGCCGCTGGCGCGCGAGCTGTTCCGCTTCGAGCCGCCGCCCGGGGCGGAACTGGTGGAAGTTCGCGGCCCGCTTCAGGTGGAGTGAGCCGGCCATGGCGCAATACGTGCTCAAGTATGCCGACGCCCGCGGCCAGATCCACCGGCAGGTGGCCGAGGCCGCCTCGGAGAAAGAACTGCGCGAGCGTTTCAGCGAGCAGGGTTACCTCATCTACTCGATCCGCCCGCGGAGCGAGCCGCGGGCTATCGCCCGGCGAATCTCGGGCCGCGCCAGGAAGCTCAATCCGGAGAAGTTCCTGATCTTCAACCAGCAGTTTGTGACGCTGGTGCGCGCGGGCCTGCCGATTCTGAAATCGCTCGATCTGCTCGCCGAGCGGCTCACCGAACCGAAACTGGCGCGCTACATCCGCGCCGTGCGCGACGAGGTCAAGACCGGCGCCTCGCTCTCAGACGCCTTCGCCGCCCAGGGCGTCTTTCCGGCCATTTATGTCACCTCGGTGATGGCGGGAGAAAAGAGCGGGGCGCTGGCCGAAGTCCTCGAACGCTACATCGCCTACCAGCGCCTGGCGCTCGCGGTACGCAAGAAGATCCTGCTGTCGCTGCTCTACCCTTCCCTGCTCATCGTGCTGGTGATCGCGCTCATCGTGTTCCTGGTCACCTACGTGGTGCCGAACTTCGCGCAGCTTTATTCCTCGATGGAGACCGAGCTGCCCATGATCACGCAGGTGCTGATCGCCGTGGGTACAACGGCGCGAAACTACATTCTGGTGGGCGTGGCGGCGCTGGCGGCCGCGGCCGTCGCCTTTCGCTGGTGGAGCTCGACCGGGCGCGGGCGCGAGATGCTCGACCGCTGGAAGCTGCGCACGCCGATCCTGGGCGACATCTGGATCAAGTACCAGGTGGCGCAACTGGGGCGCGTGCTCAGCACCTTGCTGCTGGGGGGCATCCCATTGGTGGCGGCGCTCGAGACGGCCGGCCAGTCGCTCGGCTCCAGCCTCCTGCGCGGCGCGCTCGACAAGGTCCGCCGCCTGGTCAAGGAAGGCCAGTCGCTTTCGGCGGCGCTCCAGTCGACCGGGCTGATCCCGCCGCTGGCCATCGACATGGTGGAGGTGGGCGAGTCCACCGGCGCGCTGCCTTCGATGCTGGCGAGCGTCGCCGAATTCTACGAAGACGACGTCTCCACCCGCATGCAGGCGGCCCTGTCGCTCGTCGAGCCCGCCATCATGATCTTCATGGGCGGCTTTGTCGCCTTCGTGCTGATTTCCCTCTACCTGCCGATCTTTTCTCTGGCCGACACGCTGAGGTGAGCCATGGCAACCAACTACGCTCCTGCCAAAGACGCAGAACAGGAAATCGAACAGGCGCGGGCGCTGGCGGCCCGCTACCGGCTGGAGTTCGTCGATCTGCGTCAGGTGCACATCGATCATGAGCTGTTCACGGCCGTTCCGGTCGACCTGATGTTCCGCTACAACTTCGTGCCGCTGCGCGCCGCGGGTCCGACGCTCGAGATCGCCCTGGCGGATCCCCGCAACCTCAACCTGATCGACGAGCTGTCGATCCTGCTCGGCAAGCGGCTGAAGGTGAAGGTGGCGACGCTGTCGCAGATCGCCGACCTGCTCAAGAAGACCGAGCAGTCGCAGCGGGTGCTCGAGGAGGTGACCGAGGGCTTCACGCTCGACGTGGTGGCCGAGGAGGAGGGCCAGGAGGAGACGCTCTCGATCGAGCGGCTCACCGCCGACAGCGACATCGCCCCGGTGATCAAGCTGGTGGACACCACCATCTTCAACGCGCTCGAGCGGCGCGCCAGCGACATCCACATCGAGACGCGCGATCAGGAGGTGGCCATCAAGTACCGCATCGACGGCGTGTTGCACTATGCCATGCCGCCGATCGCCAAGGACTGGCACTCGGCGATCATTTCGCGCATCAAAGTCATGTCGGAGCTCGACATCGCTGAGCGGCGCGTCCCGCAGGACGGCCGCTTCCGCGTGCGTTACAAGAACCGCCTGATCGACTTCCGCGTCTCGATCATGCCGACCATCTACGGCGAAGATGCCGTGCTGCGCGTGCTCGACAAGGAGGCCATGAGCGAGAAGTTTAAGAAACTCTCGCTCGACGTCGTGGGCTTCTCCGACGAGGACCTGGTGAAGTTTCGCCGCTATATCAAGGAGCCCTATGGGATGGTGCTGGTGACCGGGCCCACCGGCTCGGGCAAGACCACGACGCTTTATGCCGCGCTGAGCGAGATCCAGAACGACGAGGACAAGATCATCACCATCGAGGATCCGGTCGAGTACCAGATCAAGGGCATCACCCAGATCCCGGTGAACGAGAAGAAGGGCCTCACCTTCGCGCGCGGCCTGCGTTCGATCCTGCGGCACGATCCGGACAAGATCATGGTGGGCGAGATCCGCGACCAGGAGACGGCGCAGATCGCCATCAACGCCGCCCTGACCGGCCACCTCGTCTTCACCACCGTGCACGCCAACAATGTGCTGGACGTCATCGGACGGTTCCTGAACATGGGGGTGGAGCCTTACAACTTCGTTTCGGCGCTCAACTGCATCCTGGCGCAGCGGCTGGTGCGGGTGATTTGTCCCCACTGCAAGCGGCGCGTGCACTACCCGGACTCCTATCTGATGGAAAGCGGCCTCGACCCCGAGATCTGGCGCGAGGTGCCGATGTATGAGGGAGCGGGCTGCTTCGAATGCGGCGGTACGGGCTTCCGCGGCCGCACGGCCATCCACGAGCTGCTCGATCTGAGCGAACGCATTCGGGAGATGATTCTCGACAAGCGGCCGAGTTCGGAGATCAAGCGCGCGGCCAAGGAGGAAGGGATGCGTTTCCTGCGCGAGGCGGCGCTCGAAAAGGTGAAGCTGGGCGTGACCACGCTGCGCGAGATCAACAAGGTGACCTTCATCGAGGGCTGAGGCGGGCATGAGGATTCTGAGCAGTCTGCGGCGGCTGATCGAGGATCCGCCGCCCGAGTTCGCCTTCGAGCTCTCGCCGGCGGGCATCGCCTGGGCCCGCCACGGCGAGAGGCTGCGCCTGGGCTTCGAGCCGCTCGAGCCGGGCGTGCTGGTGGTTTCGCCGCTCAAGGACAACGTCCTGCGGCCCGAGGAACTCCTGGCGCGCATCCGGAGCCTGGCGCCGCCGAACGGCCGGCCCCGGCGGCGCACCGCCGCGCTGATTCTGCCGGATTACTGCGCCCGGGTGGCGGTGCTTGACTTCGACGCTTTTCCCTCGGAGCCGCAGGAGCAGGCTTCGCTGGTGCGGTTCCGCATCAGGAAGAGCATTCCGTTCGATCTCGAATCGGCGCGCCTGAGCTACCAGGTCCAGAGCGGCGGCGCGGGCGGCAAGAAGTATCAGGTCGTCGTCGCGGTGGCCGCGCTCGAGATCGTGGCCCGCTACGAGGCCGGCTTCCGGGCGGCAGGCTTCGAGCCGGGTTATGTGACCACCTCGAGCCTGGCGGCGTTGCCGCTCGCCGGCCGTGGCGGTGTCCGCGTGGTGGCGAAGCTGAGCGGGGAAACGCTCGCGGTGAGCGTTCTTGAGGGCGAGAACCTGCGCCTGGTGCGCTCGGTCGAGCTCCCCGCCCTGACGATCGAAGAGGTGATGGCGGTGCTCTATCCGACATTCGCCTACATCGAAGACGAGCTGGCGGCGAGGCCGGAGCGGCTGCTGGTGTGCGGCTTCGGCGAGATGGCGGAAGAGTTGGCCTCGCATCTCGAGACGGAATTCAGCATCTCGATCGAGTTGCTCGGCTCGCGCTTCGGCGCGCCGGATCAAACGAACGCGGGGCTGTTCGGCTATCTCGAGTCGCTGGGGGACCGCGCCGTATGAAAGCGCTCTCGATCAATCTCGCCACGGAGCCGTTCCGGCGTTTCCGGCCCATTCTGGTGGCATCGATGGCGCTGGCCGTGCTCCTTGTCGGGCTGCTGGCGGTCCAGCTTTACCTGTTCTGGCTGGAAAAGGATGAGGGTCGCGAGACGGCCTTGGCCATCGAGCAGACCCAGGCGCGTCTCAATACCCTGATCGCCGAGGAGCGGCGCCTGAACGAGATCCTGCTGCGCCCGGAGAATGCCGCCGTGCTCGACCGCAGCCTGTTCCTGAACGAGCTTCTGGCCCGCAAGGGCATCAGTTGGACCCTGATTTTTCGGGATTTAGAGGAGGTGCTGCCGCACAACGTCAAGCTGGTGCAGATCCGGCCGCAGATCCAGGCCGGCGCGCCGGCCCGTTACGAGGTGCTGCTCGAGATGGTGGTGGCTTCGGAGTCGGCCGAGCCCGTCATCGAGATGCTGCGCGCGCTCGAGAGCTCGCCCCTGTTCGGGGAGACGGCGGTGTCGGCGGCCTTCCCGCCCACCGACACCGAGCCGCTCTATCGTTACCGCGTGAGTGTCCGCTATGCCCGCCAACTTTAGTCTCAAACCGGCCTGGGAGCAGGCCGCGGCCCGGCTCCGGCGCGATCCCAGAGCCCTCATCCGGCTGGTGCTGGGAGTCCTGGTGGCGGCAAACGTCGTCGCGGCGGTCCTGCTCTGGAAGCCGTGGAGCGCCTCGCCGGAGCAGATGGAGCAGCAACTGGCGGCCTTGCGCCAGCAGATCCGGCAGCGCGAAGCATCGGTCGAACGCCTGAAGGCCATCGTCGACAAGGTGGAGAAGGCGCGCACGCAGGGCGATGAGTTCATCGATCAATACTTCATCCCGCGGCGAACCGCCTCGTCGGTCATCATCGCGGAGCTGCGCGAGGCCGCCGGCCGCGCCGGCGTCAAGCAGGCGGAGCATACGTTCGCATTCGAGCCGATCGAAGGGGCCGAGGAGCTCGAGATGATGACCATTTCGGGCAACTACGAGGGCTCTTACCAGAATCTGGTCCAGCTCGTAAATCTGCTCGACCGCTTGCCGCGGCTGGTGATCGTCGACACGCTGACGGCAGCGCCGCAGCGCACGGCGGGTGCACTCAACGTTAACCTGAAGATGAACGCCTTCATCATTAACCGGGGCGAGGGGACCGAGGCCGCGCAGGCGAAAGCCGAGGCAAACAGTTCATGAAGGTTGGCGCCGAACCGAAGAAAGTGGCCGTGCTCGCGGGCTTACTCGCCGTGGCGGGTTATCTCTATTTTTCGGGCGCCGCCTCCGAGGAGCCGCCACGCCAGACGCCGCGGGCGCCGGCGCCGCAGGCGGCGCCGCCCACGCCACCGGAAATCGGACGGCCAAAGCCGGTCTCGCGGGCCGAAGGCCGAGCCGTGGCCGGGCGCGAGTTCCGCCCTTCGCTCAAACGGGCGCGGCCGGAGGACCGGCCGGACCCGATGACGGTGGATCCGACGCTCCGGCTCGAGCTCCTCGCGCGCCTTCAGAGCGTCCAGGCCGACCGGGCTCGCCGCAGCCTGTTCGATTTTTCGGCCCCGCCCCCGCCGCCGCTCAAGACGCCCGAGCCAAAGGTGATCCCGAAGCCCGCCGAGAAGGTCGACATGGCGGAAAACGATTCGAAGTCCGCCGAGGACGAGGCGAAGCCGGCCAAGGCGCCTCCGCCTCCGATTCCGCTCAAGTTCTACGGCTTCATCAGCCCGGTGCAGGCGGCCAATAAGCGGGCTTTTTTCCTCGACGGCGAGGAGATCTTTGTGGCCAGCGAAGGCGAGCTCATCAAGAAACGATACAAGGTGGTCCGGATCGGCACCAACTCCGCCGTGGTCGAGGACACCGAGCACAATCACCGGCAGACCTTGCCGCTGGTGGAGCAGAGGGGCCAGGGATGAAGAGGCGCCGGCAAGAAGGCTTCGCGATGCTGCTGGTCTTCGCCATGGCGGCGGCCGTGGCGATCCTGCTGTACCGCGAGCTGCCCCGGCTGGTCTTCGAGTCGCAGCGCATCAAGGAGCAGGAGCTGATCAATCGCGGGCTCGAGTATCGGCGGGCCATCCAGCTCTATGTGCGGAAGAACAAGCGCTACCCGCAGTCGCTCGATGACCTGGAGCGCGGAACCGGGATTCGCTATCTCCGGCGCCGGTACAAGGACCCGATGACCGGCAAGAGCGAGTGGCGGCTCATTCACATCGACAACGCCGGCGTGCTCACCGATTCGCTCATCCACAAGCCCAAGGAGGAGGAGAAGAAGAAGTCCGAAAATACCTTTATCACCGAGGGTGCGGCTTTCGGCTCGACGGGGCCTGCTCCGGGCGCCGGCGAGAGTCACACCGGGGCGGCCATTCGGGGAGCGAGCGACCGGCCGGTGGTTACCGCCGAACAGTTCCAGGGCCAGCCGCAGGCGGCCGATCCTTTTGCTCCCGAGGAAGCCGCTCCCGCCGGCGTGGCGCCGCAAGGCGATCCGCCAGCGCCTCCGCCCGTTGATCCGCAGCAAGTGGCCATGCCCGGCTACGCGCCGGTTCAGCCGTATCCTCAGCAACCCGGCCAGCCGCAGCCGTTTCCTGTTGCCGTGCCGCAGCCGGTCTACCCGGGGCAGGCGGCGGTAGGTCAGGCGCCGCCCGCGCCCAACCCGGCGGTGCAGATCGGCATTGCGCCCTACGTGGTGCCCGCGCCGCCGACTCAGGTTGAGATCAGCGTAACCGGACAGCCGCCGATGCAGATTCCCATCCAGACACCCGGAGTGCAACCGGCGCCGCCCGGGTTGCCGCAGGGAGCGGCTCCGTATCCATATCCATACCCACAACAGCCGGCGCCTGGACAAGCCAATCCGGCGATTACTGTGGGCATCACGCCGTACGTGGCGCCGGGCCAGCCGCCTCAGCTTTCTTATCCGCCGCCGGGGCCGGCTTCAGCTCCACAACCGTCGTGGGCCCCCGGCGCACCGCCCTATCCCGCCCAAGGCATTCCGGGCTTGCCCGGGCCTTTCGGCGCCGGCTCGCGCCGGGGTCCGGCCGGCGCAACCACGCCCTCTCCGACCGGACCTCAAGCCGCCTCGCCTCAGGGGAACCCCGCTTTGCAGCTCATCCAGCAGATCCTCACCACACCGCGCCCCGCAGGGATGCAAGGCGCCGCGGCCGCTCCCGCCGGCGCCATGATCCCGGGCGGCATCGCCGGAGTGGCCTCGACCCTCGAGGCCGAGAGCATCATGGTGTTCGGCGAAAGAACCAAGTACAACGAGTGGGAGTTCATCTACGACTTCCGCCAGGAACAGTCGGCGGCGGCCGCCTCGGCCGCTCTCGGCGCGGGTGTGGGCAGCCCGGCGAATCCGCTCGGCGCGCCGCAGCCGGGTGAATCCAGGCCCTCGCTGTTCGGCCCTCCGGCGCAGGCTCAGCCCCCGTCGCGCTTCGGCGCGACGCGCTAGCGGACCGGCATCGCCCTTACGCGGGCGCTCGGGGTGCCGGCTTCGCAGAATCTCTTACACTGGTGATGTTCCCCAGATCGTGGCCGAGCGCGTCCGGACCGGGGGAACATGCCGCCTTCGTCAGAGCCGCGGGCTGGTGATCATGGAAACCACGCCGAACCTCAACGACTCCCCGGATGTGATCCAGCTCCTGCGCCAGGTGCCCACGGGCGACCGCCAGGTTCGCGAACGCCTGTTCCGGCTGATCTACGCCGAGCTGCGCCGCATCGCGCAGCGCGAACTGCGCGACCGCTGGGACCGCCAGACGCTCGATACGACGGCGCTGGTGGGCGAGGCTTTCCTCAAGCTGGCGGGCGAGCGGGAGATCGAGCCGCGCAGCCGCATGCACTTCTTCGCATACGCCGGAGTGGCCCTGCGGCGCGTGTTGACGGACTACGCGCGGCGGCGGCTGGCGGAAAAGCGCGGAGCCGAGCTGGCTCTCACCACGCTGACAGCGGCGAACGTCAGCTTCAGTGTCGAGCTGGCGGAGTTGCCCGCGCTCGACGAGGCGCTCCAGCGGCTGGAACGGATCGACCCGCGGCTGCGGAAGATCGTCGAATACCGCTTTTTTGCCGGGCTCTCGCAGGCCGAGGTCGGCAGCCTGCTCGGTATGCCGGAGCGGGCTGTCGAGCGGGAATGGGTGAAGGCGCGAGCTTGGCTGTATAAAGAACTTTATCCGGAAGAGCCCCGCTAGCCCCCTGCGCTCCCCTGGGCCAACCCCGGCTTGAAGCCCGACTTCGCCCCAACCGGCGCGATCTGCCGCAGGCCCTTGTCCTGGAGCCGCCGATAGCAGTCCGGCAAATCGAAGTGTGCGAGCGCGTTCGGCACGAGCGCGGCCAGCGGCCAGTCGTAGTCCTCGGCTTCGGCGACCTCGGCAAAGGAGGCGAGCGCATGTTTGAGCGTTACCTGCGCGACCTGCGGCGCAAGCAGCGCGGCGAACGTCGCCGCAAGCGCGCCCCAGCCGAGCGCTGCCAGGTGAACCTCGGTGTGCCCGCAGGCGGCGAGCCAGTCGAGCACGCGGAGAAGATCGAACGTCCGCTGACCCAGATAAGGCCGGTCCAGCATGATGCCGTGGGCGGCATAGAAATAATCGCTGCCGTACGTGTCGAAGAAGCTGTTCGGATCGCAGGTGTCGGGCCGCGATTCGCCGATGCCACGCACGTCGCAGGTGAACAAGGCCGTCTCCGGCTCGGCGGCGAGCAGTTCGCGCACCAGGGGTTCCAGGCGCAGTTCTTCATCGCTCGAGAGGTGGGAGACGTAAAGGATCGCACGGCGGCCCTCTCGCGGCGGCCGCGAATAAATCGGCTCCTTCGACAACCGGTAGACGACGGCCTGGATGCCGGGCTCTGTTTCGATGAGATACGTGCTGGCATGAGGCAGCGGGTAGCCTCGATCCCGGCGAGGGCGCAGAATGCGGTACTCGGGCTCGCCGGTGCGGGGCGGGATGCGCAACAGGTGCCTGACGGCGCTCTCCAGCGCCGCCCCGTCCAGTCCCAGACGGCCCCGGGCAAGCATCTTCGATTTTTCAGCCGTGAAGGAGTAGATGGGCCGGCTGCCCAGTGCCGCTACCTGACCATGAGGCGCGCAGGCCAACGTCTCGTCGCTTTCGATCGTGAGCGCCGGCTCGGATCGTGCATCGGAGACCTGGGTGAACCGGTTGAACCAGCGATACATCGCCTCGCGGTTCTCCTGGGTGTAGCCGTGATAGCTGGGGCCCACCCAGAGAGCGATCCGGTCTTCCGCACCGAAGAGCGCCCATAGCTTTCTGAGCCGCGCAAAGGCCTCCTCGGTGCCACGCACGTCGAAGTAGTCGCGTTCCTTGGCCAAGATCAGCACCGGCTTGGGCGCCAGGGCGGCCAGGAAGTCCTCGTGTTCGAGGCCGAGCGCCAGCGCGCCGGGCGGGCACTGCTCGGTGTCGGCGGGCAGTTCGTTTTCGAGGTTCCGGCGGAAGGTGGTCACGAAGCAGCCGGGCGCGGCCATCGTCCAGCGGTCATCGAGCCCGCAGAGCCAGGTGGTCATGGTGCCCCCGCCGGAATTCCCGGTGATGCCCACATGCCGCGGATCGACCTCGGGCCGGCCGAGCAGGTAGTCCAGGGCGCGGATGCCATCCCAGGCGCGCCAGGCGCCGAAGAACTCTCCGACCAGGAACTGCTGGTTGCCGGCGTAAAGGTGCTCGCGCGTGCCGCGGCCGCGGCGCGGCTGGTAGCGTTCGTCGACGTACTGCATCCGCTCGCCCTGGCCGATCGGGTCGAAGATCAGCACCACGTAGCCCATGCGCGCCAGTCCCTGGCTGAAGGACTGGTAGGCTTCGGCGGCCTTGCCGTTGTCGGAGTGACCGCAACTGCCCACCACGCCGGGCAGCGGCAGGGGGCGGCCTTTCGGAACATACAGGTTCGCGGTGACGAGAAAGCCCGGCCGGCTCTCGAAGATGACCTTCTCAATTTTGTAAGCGTCACGCTCGATGACCCCGGTCGTGCGGGGCTTGAGCGGCGTGCGCTCCGGGAACGGGCCGAAGGCGGTGCGGATCTTCTGGCGGACCTCCGCCACATAGGCCTCGGCATCCGCGCGAGTTCGAAGCGAAGCCAGCCGCTCGAGACGCCGGCGCTCGAGACGCCGGACCCAGTCCACATAGAACTCCTGCACCATGCGAGGAAACCGGTTGAGCGGAGCGGCGGGGGCGACGGGCGCCTGCGACGCAGGCTCGAGGCCCGCCGCACTGGGTAGCGCCGGGGATCCTGCGGCGGGCGCGAGCGCCAGCAGCCGGCGGCGCGTGATGCGGAACGACTCGAAACGGGACGCCATCACGGCGCCAGTGTACACGAAGCGGGCCGGCACCGCTCAGGTGTAAAGCACGATCTCGCGCCGCGAGGCGCGCACGTCCATCTCGAACTCGATGGTGAGGATGGGGGGCCGGGCGTAGTGCCAGGTGAGTCCATGCGGAGCCGCAGCCGTGCGCTCCAGGAGAAAGCGGCCAAGGAGCCGGTGGATGTCGTGAACGGTGTAAACGTTGACGGCGGTGGCGTCCCTCCAGGTGGCGCCCACGGCGCGCAGGCGCTCGTCGAAGATCCCGACCACGAAGCGCGCCTTCTCCTCGATCGCCTCCGGCGAGGTCTCTCCCCGGCGGACCACCTGTTCCGGGTCGAGCGAGCCTTCCGGCAATTCCCCCGCCCCGGCCAGAACGAAGCTCGCCGGCCAGCGCTTGTTCGAGGACTTGCGCGCCACCGTGTAGGAAAAACCATAGAGCGACGGCTCAGCCGGAGCGCCGAACTCGGGCGCGACGTTCGTGCGGGCCACCGGGTTCATGCCGTCCAGGAGGATCTCCCAGCTCTTGAGAATGTCGAGATAGCCGGCATTGAAGCGGGCGAAGCCCTCGAAGGTGAAGGGCTTCGGGGAGCGCAGCTCGATTCCGCACAGCGCCTGGAGGGGCCGGCCCAGCTCCGCCAAATGGCTCCGGATGCGCTCGAAGCCGGCCTTGAGTGGCAACGCCGGGTGCAGGCGAGCGTGTTCGATCTCGAATCCTGCGGACGCCATGGCGCCGCCCGAGTAGGGGGCAACGCCACGCAGGAAGGAGTAACCGCCGCGAGGGTTCTCTATCAGCACCCGGCCATCATAGCAGCCCCGTGTCGATTTGGTGCCCGGGCCGGCGGAGGGTCATAGTAGACTGGTACTTGTGCGCTTTGCCCCATGCGGGGAGTGGGCTAAACTTTGTCCTGGAGGACCGATCCGATGGCTGCTACCGCCCGCAGGCCGCTATCTACGGAGCTAGTTCACATCGGCGTCGAACGCGAAGATCTCGTCCGGGCCTTTCGCATCATCCAGATGTCGCGGCGGCTGGACGATCGCGAGATCATGCTGAAACGCCAGCAGCGGATCTACTTCCAGGTGAGCGGCGCCGGGCACGAGGCGGTGCAAACGGCCGCGGCCATGGCTCTCCGCCCGGGCTATGACTGGGTCTTCCCATATTACCGGGACCGGGCGCTGTGCCTCGCCCTCGGCATCACCCCGGAGATGATGTTGCTCCAGGCGGTCGGCTCGGCCGAGGACACCCAGTCAGGCGGGCGCCAGATGCCTTCGCACTGGAGTTCGCCCGAACTGCACATCTTCACCGTCTCTTCCTGCACGGGGACGCAGTTCGTCCAGGCCGTAGGCTGCGCCCACGCCAGCCGGCTCCTCAACCCTCAGGGAGACGAAGTGACGCTGGTGTGCGGGGGCGACGGGCATACCAGCGAGGGCGAGTTCTGGGAGGCGCTGAATGCGGCCTGCCTGGACCGGCTGCCGGTGGTCTTCCTGATCGAGGACAACGGCTATGCCATCTCGGTGCCGGTGGCCCGGCAGACTGCGGGCGGGAGCATTTCGCGGCTGGTGAGGGACTTTCCCGGGCTGCTGGTGCTCGAGATCGACGGATGCGACTTTCTGGCCTCGCTCGAGGCGATGAAGGCCGCAGTGGAGCACGCGCGCGCCGGTCGCGGCCCGGCGCTGGTGCACGCGCATGTCATCCGGCCCTACTCGCACTCGCTTTCCGACGACGAAAGCCTTTACCGCACCGAGGAGGAGCGGGCCCAGGACCGCCGCCGCGATCCCTTCGAGCGCTACCCCCAGTGGCTGCTGGCCGAGGGCATCCTCGATCAGGAGACCTACGAGCGGGTGGTCCGGGAGATCGACCTGGAGATTCAGCGCGCCACGGAGCGGGCGCTCAAGTCGCGGATGCCGGACACCAGCCCGGCAGCGATCCTGAGGTACGTCTACTCGGACAAGGTTGACCCCACTTCGAGCGAGTTCGAGACCGAGCCCGTCTTCGACAACGAGTCACGCACGATGGTGGACGCCATCAACCGGACGCTGCGCGACGAGATGCGCCACAACCCCCGCGTGGTGGTCTTCGGCGAGGACGTGGCCGACTGCGGCTTCGAGGACAAGCTGCCGCTGGTGAAAGGAAAGGGCGGGGTGTTCAAGGCCACGCTCGGTCTCCAGCGGGAATTCGGCAGCCACCGTTGCTTCAACTCGCCGCTGGCGGAAGCCTCCATCGTCGGCCGGGCGATCGGCATGGCCATGCGCGGGCTCAAGCCCGTGGTCGAGATCCAATTTTTCGACTACATCTGGCCGGCCATGATGCAGATCCGCGACGAGCTGGCCAACATCCGCTGGCGCAGCTACAACGGCTTCTCGTGCCCGCTGGTGATCCGGGCCGCCATCGGAGGATACCTCTCCGGAGGGGCGATCTACCACAGCCAGTCAGGCGAATCGATCTTCACGCACATTCCCGGCATCCGGGTGGTGATGCCCTCAAACGCGCTCGATGCCTGCGGCCTGCTGCGCACAGCGATTCGTTGCGACGACCCCGTGTTGTTTCTCGAGCACAAGAAGCTGTATCGGGAGACCTATAACCGCTCGCCCTACCCCGGACCGGATTTCATGATTCCGTTCGGCAGGGCGCGGCTCGTCAAACCGGGGCGGAACCTCTCCATCATCACCTACGGCGCGCTGGTGCAGAAGTCTCTCCAGGCAGCCTCGAATCTGGAGGCCCGCTTCCCGGACTGGACCATCGAGGTGATCGACCTGCGGAGCCTCTCCCCTTACGACTGGGAGGCCATTCGCACGTCGGTGCTGAAGACGGCGCGCGTGCTGGTGGTCCACGAGGACAACCGTAGCTGGGGATTTGGCGCCGAGATCGCCGCGCGGATTGCCGATGAGCTGTTTGCTAACCTGGATGCTCCGGTCGGACGGATCGGGGCGCTCGATACGTATGTCGCCTACAATCCGATTCTCGAGGACGCGATCCTGCCTCAGGCGGCCGATATCGAGCGGGAAGCGCAGCGACTGCTGAACTACTAAGCCCGCCTTCTCACCAGTCGACCTTAAACGTGGTGAGCCCCTGTTCGCGGACCCGGACGGTATCTTCCATCGGAGGGCGGCCTTCGAGCTGAACCGTGATCTTATAGGTGCCGGCGGGCAGAGCGATCTTGGCGGGCGTCTTTTCAGGCCGCAGGCTGCCGTTGATCAGAATGGAGGCGCCCGGAGGGTTGGAGACGACGGCGAGCATGCCTGTCAGCCGCTCCAGCTCGAAGTTCACCTCGAGCTCGCCGGGCACTTCGACGGTGCGCGAAAGGACGCGGTAACCGCTGGCAGTCGCCGTCAAGGTGCGGCGCCCCTCCCTCAACAGAAGGCTGCACGGGGTCCGGCAGGAAGAGCCGAGGTCGCTTACCACGGTCGCGCCCGGCGGATTTGAGCGTAAGGCAACGCTGTATTCGGCCGGAGAGGCCACGGCAGGAGGAGCTGAGGGCGCCGGTGCGGGCCGCGGGCGAGGTTTCGCAGCCGGCTCCGCGCGCGGCGCTTGCAACTTGGGTGGTGCAGCGGCCACGGAGGGAGCGGGCGTCGGTTTGGCAGCAGCGGCGGCAGGCGGTTCGGAGACAACCTCACGGGACGGAGGCGGCAGAACAGAAGGTGTGGGGGAGACTGTCGGGGTAGCCGCCGGAGCGGCCGGCTGTTTCGCCTCGGCTCCCGTGGTGGGCGTTCCCTGGCCGCCATATTCACGATAGGCCAGCACCCCGAGGCCGACCGCGGCGACGATCAGCAGGACCAGGAGCACGGCGCGAAGCGGGGAGCGTTCTTCTTCCTCGAGCGGCCTGCGGCGCGGGCGCGCCGAAAGGGGAGCGGCGAGGACGGGCTCGGCCCTCCGGGGCGCCTCGACGAGCGTCGGCGCCGGGGCCTCCGGCGCCGTGGCCACCGTCTCGAGCGAGGCGGCGCTGCCGAGGCGCAACGGCTGCCAGTCGGGATTGGCGTTCAGCGCCGCGGTCAAGGCGCCGACGAATTCCGCGCAACTCGCGTAGCGGCGAGCCGGCTCCTTGGCCAGCGCCCGGTCGAAGACGGCATCAACCTCCGGTGGAAGGGTCGGGTTCAGCCGCCGCGGCGCCACGGGCTCCTCCTGGGCGATCTTGTAGAGCAGCGTGGGGAGAGAATCGGCGGCGTGAGGTTTCTCCCCGGTGAGCATCTCGTAGGCGACGACCGCCAGCGAATACTGGTCCGAGCGGCCGTCCACGGGGATCCCCTGGATCTGCTCCGGCGACATGTAGTTGGGGGTTCCCAGAATGGCGCCCGCCTGGGTCATCTGCTGCGAGACGATGCGGGCCACGCCGAAGTCGGTGATCTTGGCCTGGCCGTCCACGCTGACCATGATGTTGGCGGGCTTGATGTCGCGATGGACGATGCCTTTCTGGTGGGCGTAGTCGAGCGCGGCCGCCGTCTGCCGGAGGACGTCCAGGATCAGCGCCTTATCGAGCGGCGCACCGGAGACGAGCATTTGCTCGAGCGGTTGGCCGTCGACGAACTCCATGAAGACGTAGGCGGTGTCGTTCTCCTCGGCGATGTCGTAGATGGTGACGATGTTGGGGTGGGAGAGCACGCCGGCCGAGCGCGCCTCGCGGAACAGGCGCTCCCGCAGGCGTTCCCGTTCCGCCGGGTCGCTGAAATCGCCGAGCCGGATCGTCTTCACCGCCACGGTGCGGCCGATCGCTGGGTCTTCGGCGCGGTAGACGATCCCCATCGCGCCGCGGCCGAGCTCACCGAGGATCCGATAGCGTCCGACTCGTTCCACCGCTAGCGCCATTGTAGCGTACGGTTGCCGGAGCGGCTCGCTAAAGGATCACTCCGCGCTTGCCGGGCGGCGGGCAATCTTAAGTAAAATTGTGATGATTCCGATGGCGGGACCGCTGAATATCTCGGTCAAAGGGGAATACGCCCTGCACGCGCTATTTGACATTGCCATGCAGGGCCCGGCCCAACCGGTGAAAATCGCTGCGATCGCCCGCCGCCAGCAAATTCCACAGAAGTTCCTGGAACTGATCCTTGCCACGCTCAAGCAGGGGGGATTTGTGGAGAGCCGGCGCGGCGTCGAAGGGGGCTACCTGCTGGCCCGGCCCCCAGAGCGGATCTCCGTCGGCGAGGTGCTCCGGTTCATCGAAGGCGCCAAGACGCGCCCCGCGCCGAAGAAGGGCGCTGAAACGCCTTTCGACGAGTTGTGGCGCCGGGTGGAGCGGTGCATCGCGGAAGTGCTGGACCAGACCACCTTCGCCGACCTGGCGGCTCGCTGGAAAGAGAGACAGGCCACCTGGGTGCCCAACTGGGAGATCTGACGGCGCCCGCCGACGAGAAAAATCACGGGAGAGACAGATTTGGTTTTCGAAGACAATTCCTTGAGCAT
This sequence comes from uncultured Bryobacteraceae bacterium, assembly GCA_938003835.1. Lineage (GTDB taxonomy): Bacteria > Acidobacteriota > Terriglobia > Bryobacterales > Bryobacteraceae > CALKXJ01. The sequence goes on from CALKXJ010000019.1 coordinate 49,428, forward strand.
CGGGCGTACGCCCTTGGTGCGGCTGAATCGGATCACAGGCGGCGCCCCGGTGACCATTCTTGCCAAGATCGAGGGACGCAACCCGGCCTATTCGGTCAAGTGCCGGATCGGCGCCGCGATGGTTTGGGACGCGGAAAAGCGGGGCCTGCTCGGTCCCGGCAAGGAGATCATCGAGCCCACCAGCGGCAACACCGGCATCGCGCTGGCTTTCGTGGCCGCAGCACGGGGCTACCCGATCACGCTCACCATGCCGGAGACGATGTCGATCGAGCGGCGCAAGGTGCTGGCGGCCTTTGGCGCCAGGCTGGTGCTGACCGAGGGGGCCAAGGGCATGCAGGGTGCCGTGGCGGAGGCCGAGCGGATCGCCGCCTCTGATCCCGAGCGTTACGTCCTGCTACAGCAATTCAAGAACCCGGCGAACCCGGAGATCCACTTCCGGACAACAGGGCCTGAAATCTGGGAGGATACCGGCGGCAAGATCGACGTGCTGGTGGCCGGCATCGGCACCGGCGGGACGATCACGGGCGTGTCGCGCTACATCAAGAACGTCAAGCAAAAGAAGATTCTCTCGGTGGGCGTCGAGCCGGCGGCCAGTCCGGTGATTACCCAGACGTTACGAGGCGAGGCGTTGCGGCCGGGGCCGCACAAAATCCAGGGGATCGGCGCGGGTTTCATACCTGAGACGCTCGATTTAACCCTGGTCGACCGCGTCGAGACCGTCACCAACGAGGAGGCGATCGAAACGGCCCGCCGGCTGGCGCGGGAGGAGGGAATCCTTTCCGGCATCTCCTGCGGGGCGGCCACCGCGGTCGCGCTGCGCCTGGCGCGGGAACCGGAGATGGAAGGCAAGACCCTGGTAGTGATCCTGCCCGATTCGGGCGAGCGCTACTTGAGCACGGTGCTCTTCGAGGGAATCGGAAACGTTTGACAGGCGGCGCCGAAGGGGAACATAAAAAAAGACGGGCGCGTTTTTGGGTGGATGGGTGGGTGCGCCCGTCTTATCGTAACGGGGATCTACCTAGGAAACGACGCCGCCACCCGAAAGGTTACAGGCGCTCAAAAAAATTTTCTCTTCTGGCTCAGGCCGCAGCCAGACCCCGGAGGTTCCAGCCGCAGATGACGCTCCCCAGGAACTTGTCGCCGCCCGGCCCGCCCCAGTGCGTCTCCAGGCTGAGGTAGCCGCGATACCCATCCTCGAGCAGCGCCCGAATCTGACCCTTCCAGTCCACGGCGCGTGTACCGAGCGGGCCCCAGACCGGCCGGTGGCCCTCCATGTGGCAATCTTTGGCATGGACGTGGATGATGCGCTCCGGCGGCAGCTTGCGGTAGCCGTCCGGAAATGGGACCTCGCCGGAAACCATGGCGTTGCCGGGATCCCAGACTACCTTGAGGTTGGGATGATCGAGTGCGGCGAGCAGCCGCGCCGTCTCCGCGCCGGTCGAGATGTTGCAGGCGTGCTCGTTCTCCAGGCCGATGATCAGGCCGCGTGGGGCCGCCTTCTCGCACAGGGTGGTCAGCGCCTGGACGATGGCGTCAAAGCATTTCTCCGGCGCGACGGTTCGCCAGTAAGAGAAGACGCGCACGATGCGGGCCCCGCACTTTTCGGCAATCGCGAAGGCGCGTTCGGCCAGCCGCGGCTGGTCCTCGTAAGCGTGCTTTGAGGCGAAGCTGTCCTGCTGGAAGCGCTGATCGATCTCAGGAGCGCCAGGCAGGACGCACTTGAGCAAGGGCGAGGCGATCGAGACGATCTGCATACCCCGCTTTCGCACCTGTCTGATCACTTGGTCGAGCTCCTCATCCGGCACGTCCATGATGTTTCGCTCGCCGATCATTCGCAGCTCGACCCCGGTCATCCCGATCGCAGCCATCGCCTCCAGGGCGCGCTCGACGTCGGGGCAGAACTCATCGGTGATGGCGGCCAACGGCAGCTTGGGCGTCATCGTATACTCCTGCGTCATCTGGTGTTCGGAGCGCTTTGGCGAGCGCTCGACCCTTATGATCGCAGAAGTACCTTCCCTGTTGGCGCCGTCCGGTGAGTTCGCTCAGGAGACGACCGCTACCCGGCCGCCTTCCATGCTCTCACGGCTCAACCGCGCGAGGCGGCCTGACCCTCCCCTACCGCTCAAGCACAAGTGCCATTTGCCCTTCGGGTCAGGACGAGCCGATATTGGGCGCGCCTCAAGGCTGCCAATAGTCGGGCACGGTGATCCGGACGTGGGGCGGATTGTTGTCTCCAGCCCCGTCCGGCGTCGGAGTTGGATACGTCTTGTGATCGCCGAAGCAGACTCGGTCAAATCCTTTCAGGCTTGGATCGGGCGTACCCGGCAACGGACTTGGCCAAGACGGGATGGGCTGCGAGTAACCCATCTTATAGCTCATGGTGTAGCAGCCTGCCATGACATTACGAGTGAGGATCCCCCCACCCAAGGCGACGCCCGCCCACACTGCATCCGAGGTGTATCCGCCATTAAGACTTACATTTACGCCGTACTTCGTATACCAGCGTACGCGCAAGGTGGGGATTCTGACGTAAAAAGTCTGCGTTTGATTAGGGACTAGTACGAAATGTGTTTCCTTTCCGTAGATTTTATTCACACAAGCGTCGGGATTGTTGCAACCTGCCCAGACGTAATCGACTCGGTGAAGTTGTGGACTCAACTGCAACACCGCGGTACAGTTTCCATGGCTCTCCGTGTAGCATCTCTTCACCCCGTCCACATAAACCGTGATGTACTGAACGCGATGGGGACCGTATGCGGTCACAGGATCGTCGTTCGTCGTGAACAACACAGGAGTAGTGGTCTGGCCCCATACCGATGACGCCGCGGTGAACGCCACGATCAGCGAGAATGTGCGGTGCATAACGCCCTCCGTTCTCACGGCTTCCGACGGCTCGCCCGAGCCTCGCCGCTTACAAGGTTGTCTCTACCTCGGCTCCCCATTCTGAGGGACGCCGACCCTGCGCTCCCGACCGTGGGGCTTCTCCTCCGGCCACATCCGATCTTCTCGGATCGGGCAGCCACTCAAAAGCCCTCGGTTTTGCGCCGATTCCTATACCGAGTTCCTTATACATCAACTTCATGCCGGAGTCAATACATGCTCGTCAATTCGAATGGCGACCGCGCCGGCGATCACGAGCTCGCATCGATTCGATTTCTTCGTTGTTCCCGATCCGATGATTTCTGAGGTCTTGCGGTCGCGGCCGCGGCCATTCCTTGCCGGACGATTCCCCGCCTGGGCGCAACGGCCGCGGGCGTGCCTTTGAGATTTCGCCGGTCAATCCAGCCGGACCGGCTGCTGAGCCCCCTCCTGAATTGCGAGGAACTGATTCACGGCGATTCCACGGAAACTCTGCCGCAGGCCGCTCGGCCACTCGACGACGAGCTCATCAATCCGCGGATCTTTGCCGAGGCCGAAGGTCAGCTCGAGCTGGCTTTGCGAGCAGTAGCTGGAGCCGCTGTGCACCATGCGCCACTGCGTGCCAGAGGCGCTTCGAACGCGCACGACGGCCCCGATCGCGCTGCGGTTCGACCTGACGCCCACCAGACGCACCGTCAGCCAGTGGTTGGCGTTGCCTCCGTCGTTGCGGAACAGGTGCGCCGGGCCGTCATTGGTGGTGACGAGCAGGTCCAGATCCCCATCGCGATCGTAGTCGCCGTAGGCGGCGCCCCGGGCCACCATCGGCCGCGCCAGATCCGAACCGAGTTCGCGGACGACATCCCGGAAGCGGCCGCGCCCCAAATTCCGGAACAGATGCGGCGGCTGGCGGTAGGTGACCTTGGGCTGCACGCTCTCGATCTCCTCCTCGATGTGCCCGTTGGCGACGAAGATGTCCAGCCAGCCATCCAGGTCGAAATCGAAGAAGAACGTCGCGAAGGCGAGCGTCAGCAGGCTGTCGCGCCCAACGTTCGAGCGGGGCGCTTCATCGACGAACAGCGAGTTGCCCTCGTTGCGATACAGGCCCAGCATCTGGTTGGAGAAGTTGCCGATCACCAGGTGTGGGCGGCCGGAGCGGTCGTAATCGGCCGCATCGACGCCCATGGCGCCGCGGGCGATGCCGTCTTCGCTGAAGGCCACGCCCGCGCCGACGCCCTCCTCGGTGAAAGTGCCGTTGCGGTTGTTCCGGTAAAGCTTGTTTGGCTCGGTGTCGTTGGCGACGAAGATGTCCACCCAGCCGTCGGAGTCGAAATCGAGGATGGCGACGCCCAGCGACTTGCTGGTGGGGTCGGCGATGCCGCTCTCGCGGCTGACATCCCGGAACCGGCCGCCGCCCAGGTTGCGATAGAGCTTCGAAGCCAGCCCGCGGTAGGACTCCGGCGTGCAGTACGATTTGCGGGCGCCATCGAGCGAACACCACAGGTCGGTGGCCGGACTCCACTCGACGTAATTGGCCACGAACAGGTCGACCAGTCCGTCCCGGTCGTAATCGACAAACGCGGCGCTTGAGGCGAAGCCGGGATTGTCGATGCCGGCCTGGCGCGTGACGTCGCGGAACTTGCCGCCGCCTTCGTTGCGCATCAGGCGGTCTGGTCCCATGTTGGTCAGGTAGAGATCGACGCGACCGTCGTTGTCGAAATCGGCGGCGGCCACGCCCAGGCCGTATGCCTCGACATCGAGCCCGCTTCCCGCCGTGACGTCGGTGAACGTGCCGTCACGGTTATTTCGATATAGCGCCGGGAGCGAACGGCGGCCGCGCGGTCTCCAGTCCTTGCTGTTGACCAGGTAGACGTCCAGCCAGCCGTCGCCGTCGAAATCGAGAAAGGCGCAGCCGGAGCCCATCGTCTCGGGGAGCCATTTCTGGCCGGCCTTGCCGGCGTTATGGCGGAAGCGGATGCCCGCCTGCTGGGTCACGTCGCGAAAAACGACCTGGGCGGAGGCTGCCGGGGCGGTGAGCCAGAGGGCGAGCAGGGCGTAGCAGAGTCGCACCGCTTCAGTCGACTCCCTCGAGAGTTGGCTGCACGGCGCGGCCGCGCGTCAGATGAGCGGGCGCTGGTGGTTCCGGGGAAAGGGGCACGCTGACGTGCTCGTGAATCGGTTGCCGCTCGTTGTTATCCTCGGGGCTGAGCATGCGGCGCCGGTGGGTGATGGTCTGCGCCGATTCGTCGGCTTTGAACCGGCGGAAGAGTTTCTCGGCGCGCGCGGCCTGCTCGCGGTCGCCGAGCCCGCGCCAGGCGAGCATGAGGGTGTAGTGAGCCTGCAAGTCCTCGGAGTCGACCTCGAGGACGCGCCGGAGGGCTTCAATCGCCGCCCGATAGTCGCGCTTGAGAAACAAAATCCGTCCGATCTGGTTCAGCACCACGCGGTCGCGCGGGTATTGCGCCCGCACCCGCTCGAGCGAACGAAGCGCCCCCTCGTAGTCGCCCTCGGCCTTCTGGATCAGCGCGTAGAAGTAATGGTTCCGACCGAGATCCGGCCTGAGCGCCAGCGCCCGCTCAACGTACGGTCGAGCCGCCCCGGTCTCGCCCTCCTGGATGAGCGCCCGCGCGACGTTCAGCCAGCCGTCGGCGTATGTGGGATCGGCCTCGATGACGCGCTCGAAGGCGTAGACCGCGCCTTTCAAGTCTCCCTGGAGGAGCAGGCCGATGCCCCAGTCGTTCCACCGCTCCCGATCCTCCTTGCGCACCACGGGCCGCCAGACCGTCTCGGTCCCGGCGTCGCCGATGGCGAGACGCGCCTCGGCCTCGGCCAGTGTGATGATCGGCAGCACCGGGATCTCACCCTTGACCTTGCCGGAGACGTTGGCCGGAATGTTCTCCCTATGGAAGCTGTACGGCCGGCTGTCGTGATGGAGGTTGGCCAGCTCACCGTTCGAATCGCCCTCCGCCCGGCCCGCATAGGCGTACTGCGTGTAGTAGTGCGAGAACTTGCGGTGCTGGAGCCGGGCGCGGACCCTCACCGGGCCCTGGACATCGCGGGGCAGCTCCATCCGATAATGCGCCACGTCGGCGGCGCCCGGCGGAATCAGCCGCACATAGAGCACGCTGCGCGCCTGCCAGGCGTTCCGCTTGTCGATGGGATTCCCTGCTCCGTCCAGCATGAAGGAGCGATAGAAATGCGCGCCCGGCTCGACGGGCCCCCTGCCGCCGTCCTCGACTTTGCCACTCCAGAAGATGGTTCGCCCGGTGGCGTCCCAGGCTTGCACCTCAAGCCATACGTCGAAGGCGTCCACCGTTCCGCCGGGGAAAAAGTGGCCGATGTTGCGCGTCCGCACGACCACGTCCAGACGAAGCGTGCTGCCGGGCCGGAAGACCGCGCCGGCCTGATCGATCGGCGCCGCCACCCGGCCCACCTCGCGAATGAAGACCGGGCGGGCCTGCTCGGCCTCCTCGCCCACGGCAAAGGTGGACATCAACTGCTGGCCTTCGCCCGCGCGCCGCATCATCGGCACGCCGCCGTCTTCGGCCGGCGAAGCCGCGAAGATATCCACGGTGATGAAGCCCGACTTCAAAAACTCCTCGGTGACGCGCATCTGCTCGGCGTCGCGGTTGACGAGCGCCAGAGCGGTGTTGGCGCCGGGGAAGCGATGGGAGCGCACCATGCCGTTGCGATGCCCGGGATCCCGCGATGGGACCAGCGGCATGTGGCAGTCGACGCAGGTCTGCGCCTGCGGCGGATAATAAAACGAGCGCGCGCCTTGGCCCGAGACGCCGCTGGCCTGCCAGTTGTCGTAATCATTGAATCCGCGCAACCAGCGGTAGTTGTTCACCGGCACGTCGAGGTGCACCTTGTGGCAGGCCGAGCAGAATTCGGCCGAATTGCGCATGAAAGGCTTCAGAAACGTGCGCCGGTGCGGCTCTGGCTCCGCGAAGGTCAGCTTCCGGTCCAGATAGCGGAGCACGGGGTTGGAGCTGGTCGCCAAGCGGTGCAGGCTCGGGTATTCGATCGTAAAGCCCCCGTTGCCCACGGAGCCGTTTACGTGGACAATCGAGTGGCAGGAGACGCACGCCAGTCCGGCATGCGCTTCCGGCGTATCGAGCTGCTCTTTGACAGGCACATCGAAGCGCCCGCTAAAGAGCATGGCGTGATCGTGGCAGCCGGCGCACCAGCGGCTCGGCTTGGTGCCGGCGATCTCCTGCATGTGCTCGATCGACTTCCGATAGAACTGGTTGTTGAACGAGGCGAAGTGATGGGCCGAGCTGCGCCACTGCTCGTAGATATCCTTGTGGCACTCGCCGCACTTCTCCGACTCGAGAAAGAAATCCGACGGAATGAGGCCGCCGTGGGCGGTGCGTGCCGCCGAGGGCCAGAAGGGCGAATCCGGCCCGGCGCCCTCTTCTTCCATCGTGAGCGGCGTCACGGCGGGGTTCCGGATCGTGGCGAAGCGGCTGTGAAAAGGATCGAGCAGCCTTCCAGCCACCGCAGCCAGCAGCGCTACGGCCGCCACATAGCGCAGCTGGCGCGCGAACCCGGCCCATTGTGGCGCGGCCGCGGCACGGCGTTCGACCCCGAGAATTAGCGCCGCCAGCCCCGCCACGGCCAGCGCGATATGCGCCCACAGCACCCAACGGTACTGCCGCAGCGCGCCGAAGTGGAACAGGAACAGGCCGAGCGCCGCCGAGGGAAGCAGGAAGGCGGCCGGAATGGCGAGCAGGCGGCGCAGGACGGACCGGCGCAGCAGGTGCCAGACGAGGATTTGAGCGAGCACCACGCCCACGACGACGTGCAGCAGCACGTTCGCCATGTAGAAGACGGTCGGCGAGGCGAGCGCGGCCAGATACCCGCTATTGACGATGAGCAGCAAAAGCAGTGCTGCCGCCCAGTGATTCAGCCCCCATCTTTTCATTTCGGTTGCCCAGAACCGGCGGCCGCAACAGTCTGAGCGCGGGCCGCGTGTTGTACTGCTCGAGATACTGGCGGTGCAGCTCGGTATCCGGATAGCGCTCCCCGGCCGGATAAGGATATGCGCTCATCGCGTGGAAGGGCAGTGGCTCGACCGTTTGCGAAAAGGCCGTATTCGCGTCGCTGTCTTTGGCCCAGCCATCCACCAGCAGCAGGAAGTCCCGCCGCCAGCCCTCCGGGACGGCGGGGAAGGCTGCGGCTTGGAAGACAAGCCGCACCTCATCGCCGGAGCCCATGATGACGAACCGGTCGTCGATGTCCCGCAGCAGTTCGGTGACGTCACCGTAGCGGGTATACAATCCCGGCGTCGGGTTCCAGTTCGACGCCGGCCTTGGGTCCGGATACAGAAACCATTCCGGCTGCTTGCGCTCCGGGTGGATCCTGACCCGCGAGAAGCCGCGGAAGCGCAGATCGGCGCTTGCCGCCGCCGCCTCGCTCAAGCGAACCTCCGGCTCCAGATTTCCCGCAGCGAGGAAAGCTTCATCCCAGTAAACGCACACGTTGGTGACGATCCGCACGGCTCGCGCCTCACCGAGGAACTTGCCCCGCAGATCGACCACGATGGTCTTGGGCTTGCCCGCCGGCACGCCCATATCCTCGATGACCGTGCGCCATTCTCCTCGCGCGTCCTTCACCTGGAGGTAGGGCATCACGAGGCCGCCGTCACGCTCCTGAGCCCGGGCCAGAAAGGTGCTGCCATTGGCCCAATCCACCCAGCCGTGGAGCACCAGGACGGCGTCATTGTCCGGCGCCGCAGAGCCGAAGTCGAGCTCGAGCGCATGCATCTCGGCCGCGCCTGCGCGCGTGCGGCGAAACCGGTCCGGATAGCGGCGGTCCCGGGCGGCCACGAGCGAGAGAACATCTCGCCCCTGGTGATCGAACGCGGCGCGCGGCGGGATGCGGTGCCTGACTCCGAAGAGGCGAAACTCAGGGAACGGCGGACCCTGGAACTTCTCGTTCGTAAAGATCTCGACGTCACGCGGATGATCCACAGCGATCAATTTCACCTGGTCGAGGTAAGAGACCTCGGCAAGTTCCTCGGTGATGCGAATCTCGTAGAAGCCGTTGCGCGCCGCGAGCATCTCGCCCGGAATCCAGACATACTCGTCATGGTCCGTGGGGAAGTACTTGCCGTCGCCCGCACTGGCGCCGAGCGGCGCCACGCCGAGCACGTCGGCGATGAATTCGAACTCGCGGCCGTTCCAGGCCCAGACCATGGGGCAGGAGCCCGTGAGCCGCTCCTCTTCCTTGTAGGTGTGCGTCCGGTTGACAGGCTGGCGCGTTTCGGTCTGAATGAGGCCGTTCGGCCAGGTGATGCGCACCAGATCCACGGTCTCGTCGGCGCGTACGCCGAACAGCAGCGGGAGGCCTTCGTAGATCTTTTTCTGATAGCGGGTAGCCGAGCGGACTTCGACCTCGGCGCCCGGCGCCAATCGCGGCGCCTTGACGCCGTTCAAAGCCACGCGCAGCCAGTTGTTTCTGGTTTGCGTGACATTGCGCAGCAGGCGCAGTTCGCCTTCCGGGGTGATGGCGGCCAGGTCGGCGCGCCCGTCGCCATCGAAATCGGCCACCGCCCAAGCCGTGCCGGAGACCAGACCTGCCGGGCGCGAGGGCTCAGAGAATCTGCCCTGCCCGAGATTGCGGAACACGCTCCCCGCCGCGATCACCTCGAGCCGGCCGCGATTCTCGAGATCTGCCAGAGCCGGCGGCCCGGCGGCCCGCAGGCGCACCATCGAGTGGGCTTTCTCGGTCGCCAGGCGGAGCCCGACCTCGTCGCCGGCCTGAAAGGCCAGATCGACCCAACCGTTATTGTCCGCGTCGGCGGCAATGAGGCCGCGCGCGCCCGCGGGAATCTCGGCGAGCGGTTGGGCCTCATAGACGCCGCCCAACCGGTCACGGTAAAGCACCGCCGGGCGATCGGCGTAGCTCACTACCAGGTCGAGCGCCTTGGTGTCCGGGACGACTCGAAGGACCACCGCGTCGAGAGCGCGGCCGCTCGTAAACGGGAAATCCCGCGTGCGATCGGCGAAACCGGCCGTGCCCTGGTTTCTGAGCAGCACCGGGCGCTCGCCGAGCAGGATCAGGTCGAGGTCGTTCTCATGGTCATAGTCGAGCCAGACGGCCTTCTCATACCGGGATGGCGGGGCCGGAAGATCCACCTTTTCGAAACCGCCTTTGGTGTTCCGCAGAAGCACCGCCCCGGCGGTCCCGGCAAGGCATAGGTCGGCCAGGCCGTCGTTGTCGAAATCGCCTGCTGCGGCGCTCAGAACGCCTTCGATGCCGGCAAACGCCGGAATTCTGGCCGCCTTTTCACCTGCGAGATAGAGCGCGACGCCGGCGGTCGACCAGGCCAGCAGGTCCGGCCGGCCGTCTCCATCGGCGTCGAAGGCAAGCAAGCCGGCCGCGCGAGGATCGAGCTTGCCGGCGACGGCACGAGCCTCGAAGCGCAACTCCGCCGCGGGTTCGTCACGGTCCAGGCCGGGATCGATCGGATCGTACAGCTCGGAATAGAAACTCCACTCGACGTCCTCGGGCACGACGGCGCTCTTCTGCGCCTCTTTGATCCGGCGGAACTGCTCAAGGTGGTGAGCGGCCTTCTCCTTGTCGCCGGACTGGCGGTACGCGTTGAAAAGCTGGAAGTGCGGAGCGGCCATGTTGGGGTCGAGCCGGGCGGCGAGCTCAAATTTGCGGAGAGCCTCCCCGCTCCGGCCCACCATCCGATACAGCACGCCCAGGTTGTAATGCGCCACCGCCTCGTCGGGAACCAGCTTGACCATCTGCTCGAGCTGATGGATGGCGCGCTCGAATTCCCCGGCGCGTTTGTACTGAATGCCGAGGTTGAACCAGGTGTGCGGCAGCGATGGGTCCTGCTTCTGCACCTTTTCGAGCTCGGCAATCCCCTCCTGGAGTTGTCCGGCACCGAGCAGCGCGAGGGCGTAATTGAGCCGGTCGCGAGCCGACTCGGGCGCCAGCTCGAGCGCCTTGCGCAGCTCCTCGACCGCTTCTTTCTTGGTGGTCGGATTTTCGTAGAAAGCCTTGCCCAGGTTGCGGTGCCGCGCCAGCCGCTCCTCGCGCACCTGCGCAGTATCCGCTGCCGTCAGCAGCAGAAGTCCCAGCCCCGCCGCACCCAAGAGAGCCAGCCAGCCGCCTGAAGAGGTCACAGTTAGCTTCCCTCATTATACCGGCGGCCTGCGGCAGCAACGCCGAGAATTAGCGCGCCGGCGCCACGCTCACCTGGCTAGAAGAGCCCATCGCGTTACTCAGGGAAACCGAAATGGACTCAATGGCGTTGACCAGGCCCGTGACATTGCGCGTCTGGCCGGAAAGCTGAAGCGGGATCGTCACGCTGAACTGGCTTCCGAAGGCCACCGACTGGCTGCTGGCGTACCAAGCGTCGAAGGCGGTTTCGGCGTTGATGGTCAGGCTGGTCGTAGCCAGCGTCTCTCCCGCGACGGGAGCGAAAGCGAGGTTGATCTGCCGAACCGAACGCGCGGTGGAAAAACCGGTGACGATCACGCTCAGGGCCGAAGCACTGGTCTGCAACAAGGTGACGTTCAGCACCTGCGGCGCGCCGCGCTCCACCTGGATGAGATGGGTTCGGGGATTGGCAGGCGTCAGGTTGAAGCCGCCCTCGGCGGCAAACGACGGCGTGATGGTGATAACGCCGGCCACCGTGCCCGTCTGCAAGCGGATCTCGGTGGCGCCATTGGGGAAGACAGCCCGGATCGAGTTCTCCGGGATTGTGAATGCGACCGTGCGGCCACCGGTGGCAAACTGCACCGCCGGGTCGGCCGCAAAGACATCGGAAGCGAAACTCAACGCCAGCGTGCCGCTGATGGCAATCGGATAAGGAGCATCGAGCGTCAGCCCGATCGCCGGCTGCGCCCGCGGCGGCTGGACCCCGGCGGGACCCGTGAACCGGTACGACGGCAAAGCCGGCGGCGGCGTGCCGGCGCCCGAGAGCGTAACCGAGACGTCGTCGATCCGGAGCGTGTCGGCGAGGGAACCGGTTGTCTTCGGTGCAAAGCGGATCGTGAAACCCAGCGCGCCACCGGGCGGTATGGAGGCCGGGAAGGCGGGCAAATCCGCCAGCGTGAAGGCGTCGCCTTTGGCGAGGCTAATCGCTTTGATCGTGGCCTCGCGGGTGCCAACGTTGGTGATCTCGAAGTTCACCGTAACGGCTGCACCAACGGCGGCGGGTGTCAACACCAGGGTGCCGCCGGCGCCCACGCGGACGATCGCACCGGCCACGGTGGCCCGGTACTCGAGCAGGGCACCCGCGCCCGAGCCGGTCAGAGGAAACTCATCGGCGCCGATCTTCAGGCGCCCGGGCATGCTTCCCACCTTCGACGGCGAGAAGGTCAGGGTGAATTCCAGCGCAGCGCCCGGCGCCAGCCTGGCCGGCAGGAAGGGCAGGTTCGCCAGACGGTACCCGTCGCCCGAGACCGCGATCTGAGAGATCGTACCTTCAGCATTGCCGGTGTTGGTGACTCGCAGGATCACCGACACTGTCTCACCCACCGGCGGCTCGCCCAGAGAGATGGTTTGACTGGGGACCGCGGCCTGAGCTTGACCGTCCCGCAAGACCTCGTAGGCGAACGCCGGGGTGATGCCGAGACCCTCCAGGATGAACTGAGCCCTGCCCGGCGGCAGCTCGAGGGAGAGCGCGCCGGAGGCGGTCACTGCCTGTTTGGGCACAAAGGCGACGTTGAAGCGGACTTCACGGCCGGCATCGACCGGAGCGGGTAAAAGCGGCGCTCCGCGGAGCTCAAAAGCCTCTCCGGTGACGCTGATACCGTTGATCCGGCCGGCGCCGGAACCGCGATTGACGACGCTGAAGGCGCCGAGGGAGCTGCCTTCGAGCGGCGTGTCGGGAAAAGCCAGCCTGGCGCCCGGCGTCACCTGGATCGCATTGCCGCCGGGCGGTGTGTAGACGAAGGCATAGTCCGGCGCGGTCCCGCTGAGGTTCACGCGGAAAGTCGCCGTCCGGGCTCGCTCGACGTAGGTGAAACTGAGTTGCGCGCTCCGGGCGGCGCCGCTCGCAGGCAGATACTCGATCGGGACAGCGACACTGCCGCCGGAGGCGAGCAACAAGGGCAGCTCGGGCGACCAGACCGAGAACTCCAAAGAGCCGGTGCGCGTGATCTGGGTGATCTGCGCCTGATCCGTCCCGCGGTAAGTGATGGTGAGCGTGGCCGTGGCGGGGAGTCCGACGCCCTCGGAGGCCATGAATACGGTCGCGCCGTCGGCGATCTCCAGCGCACTTCCAGCCTGCTCGACGCGAATGGTGAAGGGAAGCGCCGTCTGGGGCTGCGCCGGGGGCGCCGCGAGCGCTGCCAGCAAGGTGAGAACGAGAACGATTCGCGGCATGGTCTACTCCTGGGCTTCGGCGAGACCCTCGGCGGGGGCCGGAATGAAGAAAACCGCGGTCTCCTCACCGGCGGTCGTGAGCACTTCGAGCACGTCGCCGGCACGGCGGCGCTCGGTGAGCAGCCAGCTCATCCCGTCATCCAACGGCTGAAGCCGCGTCGGCTCAAAATCGAGCGGCACCCAGCGAAGCAATGCGCCGGAGGCCAGATCGAAAAACGCTACCTTCCGTCCGGTGGAGCTCGCCACCAGCAGTAGCTTGCCGTCGGCCGAAACGGCCATGGCCGCCGGTTCAGTCACTCCGGCCGAAGCGTTGGCAAACAAGAGAACCTCGACCGAGTCAGGCCAATTGCGAACCTCGAGGATCTCCTGGCGCGCGCGGTCGGCCACCAGGAGCCGGCCCGAGCGGGTCACGACGAGCGGGCCCGGTTGCGCCAGGCGGGCGAGGAGCCTCGCCGGGCCGCCGGAGTGGAGCCAGTACAGCCCCACGCCGTCGACTCCGGCCAGCACGGCGCCGCCGGTGACGGCCAGGCTGAGAATCGGCCCTCCCAGCGCCTTGGTGGAAAAGCTCGCTGAGGTGCGCCCGGCTGGATCGACCAGCATCACGCGGCCGGCGGCATGAACCGCCGCGGCACTCGAATCGAGCGCCCAGGCCACCAGTTCGGGCTTCCCGGCGAGAGCCGGCAAGGCCTGCCATTCGAGCGTGCCGTTCCGAAGCCCCTTGAGCCACCAGACCGCGCCCCCAACCAGCACGAGGGCCTGATCGCCGTCGGGCGCCGGCCAGACAGCGTCCAGGTTCTGAGCCATCGGCTCGCCCAGATAGGACGCACCGGGCGCCCCTACGACCGGGCGGAGGCAGCGGCTCGGCTCGTCATAGACGACGCCGGAGACAAGGCCGCCGATTCCGCCCGCCCCGGCGCCTGGGGCGAGGCTCGCGGCGGCAAGCGCGACAAGTATTGCCGGCGAGATGCTTCGCATGGACCGACTCCCTAAGCTTCTCATCTGGGTCCCGCCACGGTCACCGGGCCGGCCGTGATGGTGATCGGAGTGGTGACGGCCACCCCGTCGGAACCGTTGCCGGAGGCCGCCGCGGCGATGGCGGCGCCCGCCCCCGCACCGACGGCGGCGAGAATCCACCATCTCCGGTGGCTGCGGCCGCTCGCGCCGGCGCCGCGCACGTTGGCTTGCGCAATGACGGCCGAGGCCTCCTGCGTGCCGGCCTTCGCGGTTACGCGGATGTTGAACCGCCCCTCGAAATCGTTGGCCATATACCCGCTGGCAGCAGCGATCCCTTCGACATTGGTGCGAACCGTCTGCGTCTTGACCCAGCCGTGAAACGAGCCGCCCGGCCCTTCCATCGGGAGGCGGAAGACAACCTCGGCATCGGCCACCGGACGGCCGTTCTCGTCGAGCACCTGTACCTTAGGCGCGACGGCGGTTCCGGAGCGGATGTCGTTGCGGGCGCCCTCGCCCTCCAGGACAAGGATCTTCAAGGCCGTGGGGCCTTGTTTCGCAGTTTCCGGCGGCGTCTGGGGCGTACCCGGCTGGACGCGCGGGGCAGCCTGCTGCGCCGCCAGGGGCAAGGCCAGCGCCAGGGCGGCGGTGGCAGAGAGCATCTTCGTCAGCTTCACGAGGTGAATCTCCTCGAACGGCTCTTCAGAAGTCAGCGGGCCGCCGGCCGGCGGCGGCCCATTATTCGAACGACGACGGGGCCCCCTGCTTCGTTACGGGCTCGATCGCCAGAAGCTGCGAAACGTCGGCTCGCCTTGCGCCTGCGGCGCCGTTTAGGCGCCGGCGGCCTCGAGCTTCGGTTTCATGACATTGACGAGCTCCTGGACCGCCGCGGCGCTCTTGTGCAAGGCGGCCCTCTCCTCCTCGGTCAGCTTGATCTCGTAAATCTTCTCGACACCGGAGGCGCCCAGCTTCACCGGCACGCCGACAAACAGCCCGTTGATGCCGTATTCACCCTCGAGCAGCACCGAGCAGGGCAGCACCTTCTTCTTGTCCTTCAGGATCGATTCGACCATCTCGACCGTAGCCGCCGAAGGCGCGTAGTAGGCGCTGCCGGTCTTCAGGTACTTGACGATCTCGCCGCCGCCGAAGCGCGTTCGTTCGACGATCTGATGGAGCGTCGCCTCATCGAGCAGGTCGGTGACCGGAATGCCGGCCACGCTCGTATAGCGCACCAGCGGAACCATCGTGTCGCCGTGGCCCCCGAGGACGAAGGCGACGACGCTTTCCACCGAGACATCCAGCGCCTCGGCCAGGAAGGCACGGAAGCGCGCGGTGTCGAGAATGCCCGCCATGCCGACCACCCGGTTTTTCGGGAAGCCGCTGACCTTCCAGGCGACGTGGCACATGGCGTCCAACGGATTGGTGACCACGATGAGGATTGCGTTAGGGGAGTGCTGGACGGCCTGCCGGACCGTCGAAGCCACGACCTCGTAATTGGCCCACAACAGGTCGTCACGGCTCATGCCCGGCTTGCGGGCGAATCCGGCGGTGACCACGACGATGTCGGAGTTGGCCGTCTCCTGGTAGTCGTTGGTGCCGACCACCTTGACATCGCTGCCCTCCACCGGACAGGACTGGCGGATGTCGAGCCCCTTGCCGGTGGGAACGCCTTCCAGGATGTCCACGATGACGACGTCTCCGAGCTCCTTGTCGGCCAGACGCGTGGCGCAACTTGCGCCCACATTGCCGGCCCCGATCACGGTGATCTTCTTTCTCATCGGCTGTCTCCTTTAGGATGCGGCCGCGGCGAGAGTCATATTCTCGATGATGGCCGCGGCAAACTCGCTGGTTCGGACCTTGGTTGCGCCCTCCATCTGCCGGTGCAGATCGTAGGTGACGCGCTTCTGCCGGATGGTCTCGGTGATGCCGGCCTCGATCAAATCGGCCGCCTCGCGCCAGCCCATGAAACGGAACATCATGGCGCCGGAGAGGATGACGCTGGAGGGGTTGACGACGTCCTGGTCGGCGTACTTGGGCGCGGTGCCGTGCGTGGCCTCGAAGACGCCGTGCTCGTCGCCGATATTGCCGCCCGGCGCCATGCCGAGCCCGCCCACCTGCGCCGCGCAGGCGTCGGAAATGTAATCGCCGTTAAGGTTTGTCGTGGCGATGATATCGTATTCGTCGGGCCGCAACAACACTTGCTGGAACATCGAGTCGGCGATGCGGTCCTTGATGACGATCTTGCCCTCAGGCGCAGGCCCGGTGAGCTCGGACTCCGGGATGGTGACGTCGCCGAACTCCTGGCGCGCCACCTCATAGCCCCAGTCGCGGAAAGCGCCCTCGGTGAACTTCATGATATTGCCCTTGTGCATGAGCGTGACGCTGCGCCGCCCGTTCTCCAGCGCGTACCGGATGGCGCGGCGCACCAGGCGCTTGGAGCCGGTCTCGGAAACGGGTTTGACGCCGATGCCGGAGTCCAGCCGCACGTTGCGGCCCATCTCGGTGTTGAGGAACTCGATCACCTTGAGCGCTTCGGGAGAGCCCTGCTTCCACTCGATGCCGGCATAGACGTCCTCGGTGTTCTCACGGAAAATGACAACGTCAAGCTTCTCGGGATTGCGCACCGGCGAAGGGACCCCCGGGTAGTAGCGCACGGGCCGCAGACAGACATAGAGGTCGAGCACCTGCCGCAGCGTCACGTTGAGGCTGCGGTGGCCCCCGCCGACGGGTGTGGTCAGCGGGCCCTTGATGGCGATGCGGAATCGCCGGATGGCCTCGACGGTGTCGTCCGGCAGCCACGTGCCGAACTTTTGGTAGGCCTTCTCCCCGGCAAAGACCTCGTACCAGACCACGCGGCGGCGGCCCGCGTAGGCCCTCTCCACCGCCGCGTTGAAGACGGCATAGGACGCTCTCCAGATGTCACGGCCCGTGCCGTCACCTTCGATGAAGGCGATGATCGGCTTGTCGGGAACGACGAACTTGCCGTCGCGGACTTCGATCGGCTGACCTTCTGCCGGCACTGGGATGTTGTTGTAGGCTTCCATGATTCCTCCGGCCTCACCGCCGTTTCGCGCTTCCGGCCGGCAGCTCTCGCTTGTGCGCCGGAGCGCGCTCCGGATTCGCAACCCGGAGTGTATGATAGCAGCGCTCGGGCCTCGGCGCCTGACCGCCGGCCCCGTGCCGCGGGCGGTTTGCCGTTCTCACTATACTATTCGGGATATCGGGAGTCAATATTCCTTTGCCTGTGATAGAATAAAGGCGCCCGGCAGAGAGCATCATGGAGTGAGCCAATTTCAGTGCCCGGCGGCAAGGGAGGACGGGATCCCGTGAGCGCGTCCGGCGGAGCTTCGATGCGACGATGGCTGCGTCTGCAACTGGAGCCCGGGCCGTCCCGGCCGCCACACCCCATGGCGACTCCCGGCATCGCGCCGCCCTCGGCCGGAGCCTGCACTTATTTTCCCCTGACCGCACACCCCGCCTCCGTGGAGCCGCAGCGGGCTTGTGTGACGCCAGGTTCATCGTTGGCGACGGGAATCCGGCAGGATCCCCCAAACGGGAGAGTCTGAGATGGAGAACGAAAACAAGAACACTTTCACGATCATCGACAATCGCACCGGAGCCAGCTACACCATCCCCGTCCAGGATGGAACGATCCGGGCCATGGACCTGCGGCAGATCAAGGTCACCCCGGATGAATTCGGCACGATGAGCTAT
Source organism: uncultured Bryobacteraceae bacterium (assembly GCA_938003835.1). Taxonomy (GTDB): domain Bacteria; phylum Acidobacteriota; class Terriglobia; order Bryobacterales; family Bryobacteraceae; genus CALKXJ01. The sequence continues at coordinate 67,302 of CALKXJ010000019.1, forward strand.
GACCCGGCGTTCATGAACACGGCGTCATGCCGGAGTGCCATCACCTTCATTGACGGCGATCGCGGCATTCTTCTGTACCGTGGCTACCCGATCGAGCAACTGGCCGAACATTGCAGCTTCCTGGAAGTCGCCTACCTGATTCTCTATGGCGAACTGCCCACGCAGGACCAGCTGCACGATTTCGAACGCAACGTCACCTTGCACACGCTGGTGCACGAGAACGTGAAGAAGCTGATGGAGGGCTTTCGCTACGATGCCCATCCCATGGGGATGTTCATCAGCTCGGTGGCGGCGCTTTCGACCTTCTATCCGGAAGCCCGGCGCGTCCGCGACCCCGAGCAGCGGAAGCTGGACATCTTCCGGCTGATCGCCAAAGTTCCGACGATCGCCGCCTGGTCTTACCGGCATCATCTCGGCCTTCCTTACGTCTACCCGGACAACGATCTGCCTTACACGGCGAACTTCATGAACATGCTTTGGCGGAAGGTCGAGTCCAAGTACGTGGCCAATCCCGTGCTCGCCCGCGCCCTGGACATCCTGTTCATCCTGCACGCCGACCACGAGCAGAATTGCAGCGCCAACACGATGCGCTGCGTCGGAAGCTCCGAGGCCGATCCCTACGTGACGGTGGCGGCGGCCGCGGCGGCCCTGAGCGGCCCGCTCCACGGCGGCGCCAACGAGGCGGTGCTGACCATGCTGGCCGAGATCGGTTCCAAAGACAATGTGCCGGCCTACATCAAGCAGATCAAGGAAGGCAAGGGCAAGCTGATGGGCTTCGGGCACCGCATTTACAAGAACTACGACCCGCGGGCCCGGATCATCAAGCAGACCGCCGACGCCGTCTTCGAGGTCACCGGGCGCAACCCGCTGCTCGATATCGCCATCGAGCTCGAGCGGATCGCCCTCGAGGACGAGTACTTCATCAAGCGGAAGCTCTATCCGAACGTGGACTTTTACTCCGGCATCATCTACCAGGCGATGGGCTTCCCGACCTCGATGTTCACCGTGCTGTTCGCCATCCCGCGTACGGTCGGCTGGCTGGCGCAGTGGCAGGAGATGCTCGAGGACAAGGAGCAGAAGATCGCCCGGCCGCGCCAAATCTATATCGGCCACTCCCGGCGCGAATTCGTGCCGATGGAGAAGCGCGGCACGCCGCAGCAGATGGCAGCCGTCTGACGGCCGGAGTGCGCCGGCGGGACCGGGAAACCGCGCGGTCCCGCCGGTGAACCCTCAAAAGGAAAGCTTGAGGGCAAACTGCATCAGCCGCGGATCCCCCGCCAGACGGCTGATGCGCCCGAAGGAGCCGCTCGAGCGATTCCCGTCCGGCAGGCCGAACTGGGGTGTGTTGAAGAGGTTGAAGATCTCCCAGCGGAATTCCAGGTTTCGCCCTTCCCCGAAGTAGGGGAAGCCCCGCGCCAGCGAGAAGTCAAAGTTCACCAGACCGGGACCGTCGAGCGTGTTGCGGCCGCAGGTGCCGAGCACACGCGGCGGAGCGGGAGGAGCGAAGGCGGTCGTGTCGAACCAGCGGTCAGGAGTCCGCTGATCGGCAGGCAGGCTCCCCGGGCCCACGCAATCGGCCAGCGCGTTGGCAAAGCCGCCGGGCACGCCGACGCGGCCGTTGTTGGCGCTGTAGAAAATCGTGAAGGGCCGCCCGGTGCGTAACGTCGTCAGCCCGGCCAGGCGCCAGTCGCCGAGGATGGCGGCGGCGGGCGCCGGAATCCCTCGCGAGCGGCCCTTGCCGACCGGCGAATCCCAGATATAGCTCATCACCAGGCGCTGGCGATAGTCGAAATCGCTCCGGCCGCGCTGCTGGCGCAGATCATGCGCGTTCTGCATGAAGCTGCTCGATCCCCCGCTAAAGAGGTGCTCTTGCGCGTAGTCGATCGACTTGGCGAAGGTGTAGGCTAGGCTGAAAGCGAAGCCCTGGCTGTAGCGCTTCTCGAGCGTCAGGTCGAAGCCCTGGTAGGACGAGTTGCCGTTGTTCTCGCGGTACTCGACGGCGCCGAGGCCGGGGAACCGCACCGTCGCCAGCCCGCCGGGCGATCCGTCGGGCAGGAAGCGCTGCTGATTCAGGTTGCGCAGCACAGAAAGGTGAGTGCCTTTGGTGCCGACGTAGTTGGCGCTCAACACCAGATCACGCGCCAGCACCCGCTGGATACCGAAGCTCCACTTGTCCAGCTCCGGCATCACCGAATCGGGATTGACGGCGCGGAAGCGGATCAGGCGGAGCCGGGCCGGATCGTTCAGGATGACCGACGGGTTGAGTGAAAGGTTGAAGCCGGTGCGCACGCGCATATCGTTGGCCGTGGTCCGATCGTTGGCGGCGCCGACGGCATTATTCACCACCCAGGGTAGATTCAGACCCATCTGGTCCTCGCTGCCGGCCCGCTCGAAGAGCATGAAGAAGCGGCCGTAGCCGGCTCGCAGCACGGTCTTCGGGCCCAACTGGTAAGCCAGGCCGACGCGCGGAGCCCAGTTGTTTTTGTCGGCGGCCACCAGGCTGCGGCCGAAGCGCGAGTCGGCGGGCGTAAACAGCGCGCCGCTGGCCGGATCGACGTTGGTTAACCGGTCACGGCCTTCGTAGGGCCAGGTGGCGAAGTCGTACCGCAGGCCGAGGTTGAGGGTGAGCTTCGGCGTCAGCTTCCAGTCGTCCTGAAGGAAGCCGGAGGCCATCCAGATGCGCAGATCGACGGGGTTGAGATTGGAAAGCTGGGCCGCCGAGGGATAGCCGAGCAGGAAGTCGGCAACGCCGATGCCGGTGCGATTGCCGTCGAAGGTCCAGTCGCCGCGCGGCGCCGGGATGTCCACGTAGATGTTCCGCATCGGCAGCCGCAGATCGACGCCGGTTTTTATCTGATGCCGGCCAGCGACGATGCTGACCATGTTGGACCACTGCCACTGGTTGGTCAACTGCCACTTGGGCAGGAACACCGGAGAACCGATATGATCCAGGCCCCCGCCGGCGCCGCCGGGAATCGTCGCCGTTCCACCGCGAGACTGGATGCGCAGGGCGGGCAGTCCGCCGGAAAAGGACGGGTCTTCGGGGACGCCGCGGATGCCGTAGTCGGCCAGGGTGTTCTTACCGAAGGGATCCTGAACGCCGCGGGAAACGTTCCGTCCCCAGCCGATCCGCAGTTCATTGACCAGCCGCGGGCTGAGCACACTGTTCAAGCCGAGGACGGCCGAGTAGCCGGTCATGAAGAGCCGGCCGAAAGCCGACGTCGAGGTACCGTCCAGAACACCGCCGAAGACGCCCGGCACGTAGCGGAACCGGTCCGACCAGGCGAAACGGCCGAACAGGCTGTGGCGCGGGGCGAGCTGCACGTCGCCGCGCGTGGTGAGCGCGTCGGTGTCGTCCACAATCGCCGGCGTGCGAACGAAGTTGAAAAGATTGAGCGGGCCGGAGGCAGGCGTCAGATTCGGCGCCGGCAACTCATTCAGAATGCGCCGGGCTACCGGATCGAGGCACGTAGCAGGGATGCGGTTGCCGGGAAACGGATTGCCCGCCCCCATGCAGTCGCCGACCCGGTCGATCATCGTGGCGTAGGAGGTCCGATTGGCCGCGGCCGCCTCGGCCGAGAAATCGCCGATGCGCTCGTTGGCGGTCGGGACGCTGCCCAGTCGCGTGGTTCCCTTGCGGATCCGGGTGCCCTCGTAGTTGACGAAGAAGAAGGCGCGGTCGCGCACGATCGGGCCGCCAAGATTGCCGCCAAACTGGTTCTGGCTATGCTGGGGCTTGCGCTGCCCGGAACGGTTGAGCACCCAGTTGTTGGCGTCGAACCGTCGATTTCGCAAAAACTCGTAGAGAGTGAAATGGAAGTCATTGGTGCCGCTGCGCGTGGTTACACTGACGGTGGCACCGGGGCTGCGGCCGTGCTCGGCCGAGTAGGAGTTGGTCGTGACGCGGAACTCCTGGATCGAGTCCACCGAGGGCCGGGCCACCTGCGTCGTCAGCTCCTGCACGTTGGTCGAGATCGAATTGTTGTCCACGCCGTCGAGGATGAAATTGTTTTGCAGCGAACGGACGCCGTAAACGTTGGCGCCCCCGGTGCGACCCGCCGCGGTGCCGCCGCCCTCCTCGGTGTAGCGGTCGCTTTGCACGCCCGCCACCAGTCCCAGCAGATCGTCCCAGTTCCGCTGGCTGAGCGGCAGGAAAACCACCTTCTGGTTCGCCACCGCCGCGCCGGTGGAGGCGTCCTCCGTGCTGAGCAGCGGCTGGGCCGCCTCGACGGTAATCGACTCGGCGACGGCGCCAAGCTCGAGCACGAAGTCGAGCCGCGCCTTCTGGCCCACCGCCAGCGCAATCTCGGAGGCCACCGCACGCTTGAAACCTTCCTTTTCGACGGCGATCTCGTACCGGCCGACGGGCAGGGCGGGCAGAAGATAGTAGCCGGCGGCGCCGGTGGCCACCGTCTGCTCGACGTTGGTGGCGAGATTCCGCGCCACGACGCGGGCGCCGGTGATCACGGCCCCGGTCGGGTCGGTGATCAGGCCGGTGAGGCTGGCCGTGTCAAGCTGCGCCCAGAGCGCGGCTGCACACAGCAGACCGGAAAGAACTCGATGGCTCATCGAAAGGCCTCCTCGATAGAGGTTGAAAGCGAGTACGCGATTAAAGGCTAACAGGCCCGAGTTGCAAAACGGTTGCGCGAAGATTTCCTTTCGATGAAACGGCGGGCTAGGGGCGCTCCTGGCGCAGTTCAATCAACAGCGCGCGGACCCGCTCTTCAATCTGCCGGGCGACCTGCTCGTGAAATGCAAAGTCCCTGCCCACCGGGTCCGGAACCTTCCATTCCAGGACGGGAACCGGGGGCGGCGTCTCGAGCGGCAGCGGACATCCGCTGATGTTGACGATCAGGTCGAAGCTGGCCAAATCGACCTCGTCAAGTGCCTTGGGAAACTGTCCCGCGACTTCGATGCCATGGGCGAGCAGGATCTCTCGGGTCACAGCCGGCAGAGCGGCGACGGGGGCCAGCCCGGCGCTCTTCACCTCGAGAAGGTCACCGCCCAGCGCGCGGGCAAACGCCTCCGCCATCTGGCTGCGGAAAGCGTTGCCCACGCATACGAACAGCACCTTCAGCTTTCGCACGCCTCCACCTTCTCGAGGAAATACCGGTGAATGAGCCGGTCCGGGGAGAGCTCGGGATGGAAGGTCGCCACCAGATGCCGCCCCTGCTCGATCAGCACCGGGTCGCCCTGATACGAAGCCAGGACGCGCACCCCGTCGCCGGTGCGGCGAATGATCGGGGCGCGGATGAAGACGGCTTCGATCTCCTGGCGGCCGCTGCGGCGGGCAAGCTCTCCCTCGAGCCGGATGCGCGCGACGCGACTGTCCACCTGCCGGCCGTAGGCGTTGCGCACCACCGAGATGTCGATCAGACCCAGCGAGGGCTGCGCGGGATTCTCGACCTGGCGCGCCAGCAGAATGGCGCCGGCACAGGTGCCGAAAATCGGACGCTCCAGCCCGAAGGACCGCAGCGGTTCCAGCAGATTCTCCGACTCGAGCAGCTTGAGCATCGTCGTGCTCTCGCCGCCGGGGATCACCAGGGCGTCAAGCGAGTCGAGCTCCCGGGCGGTGCGGACCTGGACAGCCTCGACGCCGAGGTCGGCCAAGGCCCGCTGGTGCGCCTCGAAATCTCCCTGAAGCGCCAGAACGCCGACGCGGCTCACCTACCACCCTCGCGTCTGGAGCAGTTGCGACTCCTCGAGCGTGGCCACGTCGATGCCGGGCATTCCCATGCCGAGCTCCTCGCTCGCCTCGAGCAGCTTCTGCGGATCGTTGTAGTAGGTGACGGCCTTGACGATGGCGCGCGCGCGCGCCTCCGGATCTTCGGACTTGAAGATGCCCGAGCCGACGAAGACAGCCTCGGCGCCAAGCTGCATCACCAGCGCGGCGTCGGCCGGCGTGGCGATGCCGCCCGCCGAGAAGTTCGGCACCGGCAGCTTGCCGTGCTCAGCCACCCACTCCACCAGCTCGAGCGGCGCGCCCATCTTCTTCGATTCGGCGACAAGCTCCTCCTTGCCGAGGACGGTGAGCTGTTTGATCTCGCGCATGATGGTCCGCATGTGGCGGACGGCCTCGACGACATTGCCCGAGCCGGCCTCGCCCTTGGTGCGGATCATGGCGGCGCCCTCGGCGATCCGGCGCAGCGCCTCGCCCAGGTTGCGCGCCCCGCAGACGAACGGGACAGTGAAAGCGCGCTTGTCGATGTGGTGCTCCTCGTCGGCGGGCGTGAGCACCTCGCTCTCGTCGATGTAGTCGACCTTCAAAGCCTCGAGGATGCGCGCCTCCATGAAATGGCCGATGCGAGCCTTGGCCATCACCGGGATGCTGACCGCCTCCATGATCTCGCGGATCTTGCGGATCGGCGCCATGCGCGCGACACCGCCCTCCTTGCGGATGTCGGCGGGCACGCGCTCGAGAGCCATGACCGCCGCGGCGCCCGCCTTCTCGGCGATCACCGCCTGTTCGGCATTGGTGACATCCATGATGACCCCGCCTTTGAGCATCTCGGCGAGGCCGACTTTGACCCGAAATGCATCATCCAGGTACATGATTCCTCCCTCGATTCAAACAGAAACTTGCCTTGGCCGGACTCATGGCTAGACCAGCGCCGGCGCCGGCTCCTCGGCCGCCTCCCGCAGCCGTTCCAGCTCCTCGGTGAACAGCCTCCCCAGCGTCGAGATCCCCCGGCGGATCTTCTCCGTCTCCACGCCGGCAAAGCTCAGCCGCAAGCTTCTCGTATGAGATCTCGAGACCGCGAAGTACCTGCCCGGCAGGTAGCTGATCTTTTCGCGGAGGCTTTTGGCGAGCAGTTCCGCCGCATCGAGCGGCGCCGGCAGCTCCACCCACAGGCTCATGCCCCCGTGCGGCCGGGTGAAGCGCGTTCCGGACGGCAGCGACTCCGAGCAGGCCTCAAGCGCCGCCGCCAGCCGCTCGGCGCCGGCGCGCCGGACGCGGCGCAGATGCCGTTCGAGCCGGCCGGATTCAGCGAAGCGCAGCAGCACAGCCTGCGAGAGCTGGTCGGTGTGCAGGTCCGTCCATTGCTTGACTTCGGCCATCCGGGCCACGAGGGCTTTGGGGCCGATCACCCAGCCGACGCGGAGCCCCGGGAAGGCCACCTTGGAGAAGCTGCGCAACTCGACGACGTTGCCGGTCTCGTCCAACTGCTTGAGCGTGGGCAGGGGCGAGCCCTGATAGCGCAATTCGCGGTAAATGTCGTTTTCGATCACCACCACGCGCGCCGCCCGAGCCGCCTGGAGGGCCGCCATGCGCGAGGCGAGCGGCATCGTCGCACCGGTGGGGTTCTGAAAGTTCGGCGTCAGGATTAACGCCTTGGGATGCTCCTCGCGCAGCAGGCGTTCGAGGTGCTCCGGGTCGACTCCCTCGGTCTCGACCGGAACGCCCAGCAGGCGGGCGCCGGCGCGCTCGAGAGAGAAGCGGATGCCGGGATAGACCGGATCCTCGACGGCGACGGCGTCGCCCGGGCTGATCAGCACGCGGCCGAGCAGATCGAGCGCCTGCTGGCAGCCGCTGGTGATGATGACGTCGTCACCCGGGCGGGCGAGCCCCTCCCGCTGGGCGCGCTCCAGCAGATAGCGGCGCAGCGCCCCCAGGCCCGACGGGGAGCCGAGCTGCAACAAATCCGCGGCCTCGGCCGAGTCGATCACCTCTTCCACCGTTCGCCGGAAGTCCTCCATGGGAAACAGCTCGCGCGACGGGCGTGAGGTGGCGAAACTGATGGCGTCCTCGGCCGGACTCCAGGGCGCCGGGGGTGTCGAATGGGTCTCGAAGCGCCGCAACAGGGCGGACCAATCGAGCGAGCGGACGGGCGCCGCGGCAACATAACTTCCCCGGCCGACGTGCCGGCTGATGAGCCCTGCCGCCTCGAGCAGGTCGTAGGCGGCAATGACGGTGGCGCGGTTCAGGCCCAGCTCTTCCGCCAGTTGACGCGTCGCCGGCAGGCGCCCCCCGGGCGCGAGGCGCCCGTCCTCGATGGCGACGCGGATCTGCTCGAAGAGCTGGCGGTAGAGGGGCACCTCGCGAGCGGGGTCGAGCTCGAGCCGCGGGAACATCTCGGAACGGTCCAATCATACCATATTGGACCGGTGGAGCGCCGGCCGCCGGAGGTTCCCCGGAGGGCTTTTGGTAGAATCATGGGCGAGCGATGCGCACCAGCCAAACGATCGCGCTGATCGTCGCCGCCCTGCTGGCCGCCTCGGCGCTGAGCTTCTCCCAACGGCGAAAAGACCGCGAAAAGGAGCCGGTTACCGAGACGCTCCAGCTGCCCCCGGAGCTGCCCGCCGCCGTCGTCGGCGAGACGTCCCGCCTGGTGTTTGACGTCGCTCCCCTCACCACCCAGGGCCTGCTGTCCCGGCAGGTCCGCGACAGCGTCCGGGCGCTGCTGCGCAACGCCCGCGGCGCCCGCATCTTGAAGCTCCGCGCCTTTGTGGCCGGCAGCGGCGATCTGCGCCGGGTGCAGGAGATCGTCGCCGAAACTTTCGCCGACAAGCGGCTGCCTTTGCCGGCGCTGAGCGTCCTCCAGGTGGGGGCATTGCCTGCCGTCGGCGCCCAGGTGCTGCTGGAGAGCGTGGCCGAGGCTCGCAAACCCCAGAACCCGCATGGCATCGCCTTCATTTCCGGGCAAGTGGCGACCTCCGTTGAGCCGACCCTTCTGGTGGCGCCGCTGGCCGCCCAGTCGCTGGCGAAGATCCGCACTGCGGTGGAAAGCCTCGGCGCCACGCCCTCGGACGTGCTCCGGGTCACCTGCTATCTGAGTTCGCTCGACGACGGGCAAAAGGTCTTTCAGGCCATGTTCGAGCAATTCCGCTCGGCGGCGCTCGCCTACATGCAGCTCCGGCGCTCCTATACGCGCGGGTCGGCCGAATGCGAAGCCGTGGTCCGTCTGACGGCGCCGGTGGGCGAACCGGTGCGGTTTCTCAATCCCGACGGGCTCGAGAAATCGCCGCACCGATCCCAGATCGCGCTGATTAGCGCCGAGCGCGTGGTGCTGACCGGGACGCAGATGGCCTTCCACCATCAGGATGGCGATGTCCGGCTGGCGTTTGAGCGGCTCGGAAAGGTGCTTCAGGAATCAGGCACTTCCTACGAGCGCGTGGCGCAGGCCAGCTTCTATCCGATTTCCATGGCGCTGGCTGAGAAGATCTGGACGCTCGGATTCGAATTCATCGATAAGAGCCGGCCGCCGGCGGCCACGATGGCCGAGTTCGAGGGGCTGCCCTCGCTCGAAGCGACCTTCGCCATCGATGTGGTGGCGGCCCGCCTGAGGAATCAGTCCTCGGGCTCCTGAGTCGGTTCAGCGGGCAGCGCCGCAGCACTTCTTATACTTCTTGCCGCTGCCGCACGGGCACGGATCGTTGCGGCCGATGCCGCCGGGCGCCCGAGCCGGCTCATCCTCCGCCGACTCCTCCAGAGGTTCGAAGTAAGGGTCGTAGCCCGCTTCCATGAGGCGGGAATCGAGCGACCGCCGCACGATCTCGGCCTCCTCCGGGTCCAGATCTCCGGCCAGTTGCTCGACCCTCCGGAGCAAGCCCTCGACCCGGCCGGGGGTGACCGGACCCGGCATGGCGAGCGTGTACGCCATCAGGGCCAGGGGGCGGAGATCGTCGTCGTCGAAGAAGCGCTCCAGCCGTCCGAGAGCCGAGACGATCTTGAGGTGGCCGATGCCGGCAATGGCCTCCGCCACGACGTCCGGGTCCGGATCGTCCAGATGGGGCGGAAAATAACGCGCAAAGCCGCGGTCGAGCGAGCGCCACATCGCCTCGAGCGCCCGGGCGCGCGTCACGGGCTGCTCATAGGCACGGAGGATCCAGGCGCGGACCAGCGGATGGTCAGCCGACTCCGCCAGGGCGACGACCAGGCCGGCCTTCTCGATGGACGAGACCGAGTCGTCATCCAGGCGGGCGAGCAGCTCCTCCTTGATCTTCGCCACCTCTTCTTCGCGGCCAACCAGAGCTCGCCAGGCCTCGGCTCGCACGGTCGGGTCGGGATCGTTGCGGCCGGCCGCGATCAGCCGGTCCAGCGTCTGGCGGTCGAGCTCGGTGCGGTCGCCGAGATACCGCGCGGCAGCAGCCCGGTGTTCCGTCGAGGGGCTGGCCAGGAACCCGAGCACCTCCTCTTCCGGCAACAGGTCCAGGGGTGGTTCGCTTCTCTGCGGATATTCCTTCCAAAGATCGAATGGCTCGCCGCTCTCGCCGTCCCGCGTTCGCTCGTAAATCTCGCGGCAGAAGGCGCCCTCCTCGGGATCGGCGGCCTCGACCTCCGCGAGGACCTGCTCGATGCGCTGGTCCTTCACCCCGAGCGAAGCCAGCAGAAAAGGCACCACCGAGGCGCTGTCCGAGCCCAAACGGCGGTAGAGATCCAGGAGCGGCTCCACCGCCGCCTGGCCGAAATCGCAAATGGTTTCCACCAGGGTGTCAGGCGCATCGACGGACCAGAGCTCGACGAGCTCGATCAGGAACGGTAGCGTCTCCGGGGCGCGAAGGTGCCGGATAAGCGGCAACAGGTCAAGGCGCAGATCGAGCCGCCGCCGGCTATGGTCCTCGGCCAGAAAACGGACCAAGTCCTCGACCAGACGCGCCCGGTCGGCGAGCAGCGCCTCGAGCAATCGATGGTCGATTGCCGCGTGGCCGCGAGCGGCCGCTTCGAGAAGTTCGTACGGGGACAGCGGGGAGTACTGTTCAGGCGTGAGAATCAAGTCAATACGTGGCCCGGCCGCCGCTGGCGTCGTGGCACTGGCCGGTGACGAAGGAACAGTCCGGGCTGGCCAAATAGTGCACCACCGCGGCGATCTCTTCCGGGGTGCCCGTCCGGCGCATGGGGATGCGCTGGGTCATGTAATCGATCTGCTCCGGGGTGAGCTGCTCGAGGATCTGGGTCCGCACTACCGCCGGCGCCACCGAATTGACGCAAATGCCGTCGAGAGCGACCTCCTTGGCCAGCGACTTGGTGAAGGCGATCACGGCCGCCTTGCTGGCCGAGTAGGCCGTCATGTTCGGATTGCCTTCCTTGCCGGCGATCGAGGCGATGTTGACGATGCGGCCGTACTTGCGCTCGCGCATGTGGGTGATGACCGCGCGCGAGCAGTAGAAGACCCCGTCCAGGTTGACGCGCATCACCCTGTGCCAGTCCTCGTCGGTTTGCTCCCACAGCGGCGCGGCCTTGCCGGCGATTCCCGCGTTGTTCACCCAGATGTCGATACGCCCGGTTCGGGCGAGCACCGCCGCCACCGCCGCGTTCGCCGAAGCCGGATCGGTGACGTCGAGCGCCACCGCGAAGGCCCGCCCGTCGTGTTCGGCGGCGATGGAGGCGGCCACGCGCTCGGCGCCTTCGAAGTGGATGTCGGCAACCGCGACGGTGGCTCCCGCTCCGGCGAGGCGCCGCGCGATCGCTTCGCCGATTCCAGTGGCCGCGCCGGTGACCACCGCCGTCTGCCCGCTCAGGTCGAAATAGGCCATATCGACAGAGTGTACTACTCCCGGACGACGTTCACCCCGATGGTCACCGTCACTTCGCGGTGAAGCCGGATGGGGACTTGGTATTCGCCCAGTTGCTTGATCGGGTCCTCCAGGTGGATCTTGCGCCGGTCAATGCTGAAATTCTGCTGCGCCAGCGCGTCGGAGATGTCCTGCGGCGTCACGGAGCCGAACAACTGGTCCTGCTCGCCGGCCTTGCGGGCGATCGTCACCACGACGCCGGCCAGCAGCTTTGCCAGCTCCTCCGCGTCGGCCTTCTCGCGGGCCTCGCGCCTGAGGTGCGCCTGGCGCTCCTGCTCGACGATCTTCTTGTTGGCCGGCGTCGCCGGGACGGCCAGGCGCTTCGGCAGCAGGTAGTTGCGGGCGTAGCCGTCGGCCACTTTGACCACCTGGCCCCGCGTGCCCAGCTTCTCGACGTCCTGCCTGAGAATCACTTCCATGGGCTTGACTCCTTAAATCTCGTCGTGGCCGCGCGCGCCGCTACGGCGTCGTCGTGAACGGCAGCAGGGCGATGTTGCGTGCCTGCTTGATGGCCGTCGTCAGCCGCCGCTGACAGGGCGTGCAGACGCCCGAGATCCGGCGGGGGATGATTCTGCCGCGCTCGGTGATGAAGGCCGAAAGCAGCCGCACGTCCTTGTAATCGATGTCGTCGATCTTCTCGACGCAGAAGCGGCAAACCTTCTTTCGCCGGAAATATTGCTTGCGAGTGACGACCGCCTTGTCGCCCCCCGTGGGGCGCTGCGAAGCGCTGATCGGTCTTCCGCCTTTGGTTTCCGCCATGGTCATTCGACTCCTTCCTACTCCTACTCGCTCTCCTCGACGGGCTCACCGGGAAGCACCGGCGCGGGCTCGCCCGGCATCCGAACTCCGGCCGCCGCGGCGGCGGGCTTCTTGGCCGCCCGCTTCTCGCGCTCCTTCCGGCGTTTCTCGAGCCAGCGAAGCTTCTCGTCCATGCGTACGGTCAGGTATTTGAGCACGAGTTCCTGCACCTTCAGGCGCCGTTCGATCTCCTTGACGGCGGCGGTATTGGCCACCGAATAGCGCACCAGGACGTAGTAGCCCTCCTCTCGCCGCCGGATGCGGTAGGCGAGCTTTCGCTTGCCCCATTTATCGACCTTGTCGACCGTGCCGCCGGCGTCGCGGATGACGCTCTCCACCTGTCCGATGATGGCGTCGATCGTCTCCTCCGGAGCGTTCGGATCGACGATGAACATGACCTCGTAGATTCTCATTCTTCCTCTTTCTCCAAGCCTCGGGCGCGGCGATTGAATTTCGCCATGGCCTTATCGACGCCCTCGGCGATGAGGACCTCCACCGCATCGGCGGCGCGGTCCACAAACTCGTTGAGCTCCTCGAGCCGGGCGCGGGGGAAGGGCGTCAGCACAAACTCGGCGCCGTCCTCGACGGGCCGGCCCGGGTGAATGCCCAGCCGGATGCGCGGAAACTCCGTGGTGCCGATCTGGCTGATGACCGACTCGACGCCGTGATGGCCGCCCGCCGAGCCTCTGGCGCGGACCCGGAGATTTCCCCATGGCAGCGACAGTTCATCGTAGACGAGCACCAGCCGGTCAGCGCCGAGCGACTCCGCCTCGAGCAGGGCTCGGACCGCCGCGCCGCTGCGATTCATGAAGGTCTGCGGCTTGGCCAGAACGACCTGTGCGGAGGCAATCTCGCCCACCCCTACGAGCGACATGGCCTGCTTTCGCGCCATCCGGATGCCGTGGCGGGCCGCCAGGCGATCCGCCACCAGGAATCCCAGGTTGTGCGGAGTGTAGGCGTAGCGCTCGCCCGGATTTCCCAGGCCGACCACCAGCCAACGAGGACGTTCCGCACCGGCAAGCCCAGCCCACACACGTCTGCCTTACTCTTCTTTCTCCTTTTCCTCCGCCTTGCCCTTCTTGACCACCTCGGGTTCAGCGGGCGCCCCTTCGGCCTCCGCCGCCTCGGTCACTTGCGAAGTCCGCAAGGCGATGACGTGGCAGATCACCGTGTCCGGCGGGCTCTTGAGCTCGATTCCTTCGCCCAGCGGCACATCGGCGGCACGGAGATTCTGGCCGATGAGCAGGCGCTGGACATTGACGGTGAAGTGCTCCGGAATGCGGTCCGGCAGGCACTCCACCTCGATCTCGCGGGTCACCACCTCCATGAGGCCGCCCTGCTGCTTGACGCCGCGGGCCTCGCCCTCGATGTGGACCGGAACTTTCACGCGCAGCTTCCGGCTCATGTCGATCCGTTCCAGGTCGACATGCAGCAGGCGCCCGTGTACGGGATGGTGTTGCCAGTCGACGATCATGGCCGGACAGGTCTCCTGCCCGTCCACCTGCACGTCGAAGATGGTGTTGTGCCCGGTGCTGCTCAAAAGGATCCGATCGATCTGTTTGGGATCGACGGTGATCGGCGTCGCTGGTTTTCCGGCTCCGTAGAGCACCGCCGGAATGCGGCCCCCCGCGCGGAGGCGGCGGGCAGCATTCTTGCCCCGCATGGCGCGCGGTTCGGCGACAACCGTGATCTCTTTTCTCATGACAACTCCTCACGCCAGGCCGGTGCGCCGCACACGCGGCGCCTCCGCCCGGCCTACACGAAATAAATGCTAACGGAGGTTTCCTCGTGAATCGCCTGGATGGCCTGGGCCAAAAGCTTCGCGACCGAGAGCACCCGCAGCCGCGAGCATTGCTTGGCCTCTTCCCTCAATGGTATCGAATTTGTGACCACGACTTCACGGAGGCCGGACTCCTCGATGCTCTTAATGGCGGGCCCGGAGAGCACCGGGTGCGTGGCGAAGGCGGAGACGCTGCGTGCTCCATTCTGAATCAGCGCGTCGGCGCCCCGGACCAGCGTTCCCGCCGTGTCGATCAGGTCGTCGATCATCAGGCAATCCCGGCCCTCGACGTCTCCGATGATATGCAACACCTCCGCGACATTGGTGTCGCGGCGGCGCTTGTCGATGATCGCCAGGGGCGCCTCGAGACGCTTGGCCACCGCCCGCGCACGCTCGACGCCGCCGGCATCGGGGGAAACCACGGTCAGGTTTTCCGTCTTGTCCCGGAAATACTCGAGGATCACCGGAGTGGCGAAAAGATGATCCACGGGGATATCGAAGAAACCCTGGATCTGGGCGGCGTGGAGGTCGAGCGCCAGGATGCGGCTGGCCCCGGCGCGCTCGAGCAACGAAGCGACCAGTTTGGCGGAAATCGGCACCCGGGGCCGGTCCTTGCGGTCCTGCCGCGCGTAGCCGTAGTAAGGCAGGACCGCCGTAATCCGCTCCGCCGAGGCGCGCTTGAGCGCGTCGATCATCAGGAGCAGCTCCATCAGATTGCGGTCCACCGGGGGGCAGGTGGGCTGGACGACGAAGACGTCGCAGCCGCGCACGTTCTCCTTGATGTGCACCCGGATTTCGCCATCGGAGAACGTCGTCAGATCGATTACGGCCAGATTACAGCCCAGCCACTGACAGATCTCTTCTGCCAGGGGGCGATTGGCGCTGCCCGAGATAACTTTGAAGTGATCGTAACTCATCACGCGTACCGGCTTCGGGGCGGCCATGTCTCTCCCTGGAGGTGCTCGCGGAGGCTCCGCCACCACAAGCGCCGGTAGCGGGCCCGGTTGACGAAACTGAACGGCTCGGCCAAGCCGTCGCCGAAGGTACGGCACAGGCGCCGCAGATCCTGGCCGCGCGGGAAAATACCGAAGATGGCCGAGCCGCTGCCGCTCAACATCACGGGCCGGGCGCCTGCCTTCGAAAGTTTGCGCCGGATGGCGGCCAACGGCGGGTAACGCCGGAAGGCAAACTCTTCAAAGTCATTCTCGCCGAAAGCCGACCACTCTTGGCGAGACATACCACGGCGCAGCAACCAAGAAAGGGCCCGGAAATTATTTATCATAGGCGACTGTAACGCAGATGTCAATTCACGCTTGAGCGCCTGGTAGGCCTCGGCAGTGGCAATCGGGATGCCGGGCGCTACGACGATGCCGCGGAAGGCCGGCGGCTCAGGCAAAGGGTACAGCTCGGTGCCCCGACCGAGACCGAGCGCCGTTCCTCCGTAAAGGAAAAAGGGCACGTCGCTACCCAGCTCCCCCGCCAGCTCAGCCAGTTCGTCGAGCTCCAGGTTCACGCCGGCCAGCACCGGCAGCGCCAGCAAGACCGCCGCGGCGTCGCTCGACCCCCCGCCCAGCCCCGCGCCCGCCGGGATGCGCTTCTCGAGCACAACGGAGACCGCCCCGCGCATCTTTGTCCGCTCCATGAGGAGGCGCGCCGCCCGCACCACGAGATTGTTCGGTATCTCGACGTTCGACGCCAGGCCGATTTCCGTGCCGCGCCCGGGGGTAAATTCCACCTGGAGCCTATCGGCCAGCGAGATGGTCTGAAAGATGGTGCGGAGCTCGTGGTAGCCGTCCGAGCGTTTTCCGAGAACCTTGAGGCTGAGGTTGATCTTGGCCAGCGCCCGCAGACGGACCCGGCGGGGCTGGACGCTCATTTCTCGTAGTGCAGCAGCGAGCGCACGTCGTAGTCGGCGAGCCTTTCCCGGCCGCGCAGAAAGTCCAATTCGACGACGAAAGCGAGCCCGGCCACCGTGCCGCCGAGCTTTTCCACCAGGCGCGCCACGGCTGCGGCCGTGCCGCCGGTAGCCAGCAGGTCGTCGACGATCAAGGCGCGCGTGCCCGGGCCGATGGCGTCCTTGTGAATTTCGAGTGCGTCCGTGCCGTACTCGAGTGCATACTCGATGCGCTCGGTGGCCGCCGGGAGCTTCCCCGGCTTGCGCACCGGCACGAAACCCTTGCCGAGCGCATGAGCCAGGATCGGCGCAAAGATGAAGCCCCGCGATTCGATGCCGAGGATCACGTCGAAATCCAGGCCCTCGATCGCCTTCTCGAGCGCCGCCACCACCTCGCGAAGGCCATCGCGGTCCTTGAGCAGCGTCGTGATGTCATAGAAAAGGATTCCCGGCTTGGGGAAGTCCGGCACCTCGCGGATCAGCTTTTTCAGATGCTCCATAGACGACTCAAGTATTTCACAGCGATGAGCGGTAAGCGCCTACCAGGCGATGCGGAATCCGCTGACTTTCTCGACCGGCGCCTCCTGCTCGTCGATGCCGCGAACGTCGGCCCAGCGGGGACCCCGCCGCAGGTAACCGAGGAGCTCCTCGAGCTGCTCCGGCGTGCCGATGGCGTAAACCTCCACGCGGCCGTCGTCGAGGTTCCGCGTGTAGCCACGAATGCCTAGTTCGTGGGCCACGCGCTCGACGAAGAAACGAAATCCGACCCCCTGGACCCGTCCGCGGATAAAATACCGCCGCGCCACTCGATCCATGGCTCTCAAATGGTAGCACTGCTACAATCCACTACAGTATGGCATTCCCGGTCCACCGAATGCGCCGGCTGCGCGGCTCAGAGCCGATGCGCCGCCTGGTGCGCGAGACGCAGCTCGATCCGGCAGGCTTCGTTCTGCCGCTGTTCGTCGTACCGGGGGAAGGCGTGCGGCGCGCAATCGGCGCCATGCCCGGCAACTACCAGCTTTCGATCGATGAGCTGGTCAAGGAGTGTCTCGAGGCGCGCTCGCTCGGCCTGGGCGGCGTGATTCTCTTCGGCATCCCAGAGTCGAAGGACGAGATGGCCTCGGGCGCTTACGCCGACGACGGCATCGTGCAGCGCGCGGTCCGGGCGATCAAGCGCGAGGTGCCCGGCCTCTTAGTCATCACCGACGTTTGTAACTGCGAATACACCAGCCACGGCCACTGCGGCAAGATCGTGGCCGGCGACGTGGATAACGACGCCACGCTCGAATGGCTGGCGGCCACGGCCGTCTCGCACGCCCGCGCCGGGGCCGACATCGTGGCGCCTTCGGACATGATGGACGGGCGCGTGGCGGCGATCCGCCGGGCGCTCGATGCCGCGGGCTTTCCCATGACGCCGATCCTTTCCTATGCGGCGAAGTTCGCTTCGGTCTTCTACGGGCCGTTCCGCGAGGCCGCCGAGTCAGCACCGAAGTTCGGAGACCGCCGCAGCTACCAGATGGACCCCGCCAACGCGCGCGAGGCGATGCGCGAGATCGAGCTCGACATCGAAGAGGGCGCCGACATCGTCATGGTGAAGCCGGCGATGCCCTATCTCGATCTGATCCGCATGGCGCGGGACCGTTTCGACGTGCCGGTGGCCGCCTACCAGGTGAGCGGGGAGTTCAGCATGCTCGTTGCGGCCTGCGAACGCGGCTGGCTGGAGCGGCCGCGCGCCGTGCTGGAGTCGCTGACGGCAATCCGCCGCGCCGGGGCGAGCATCATCCTCACCTATTTTGCGAAGGAGGCCGCGCGCCTGCTGAGCTAAGGGGGACGCTGCCGGCGTGTTCGGGACGAATCAGAGGGCGGCCGCCTGCCGGAACGGTTCGGCCGCCGATCGCGCGAAGCCGGTCAGCACTCCTTGCGCCAGCAGACCCTGGGGGCAGCCGGGGACCATCACTCCCGGCAGGCCACGCTGAGCCGAATTGCCAGGTTCTCCGACCCCGCGGTCGCGACATCGGCTGTTTCCGCGCGGGCGGCGGTAAAATGGCAGGACAATGTTTGCCCGCTCCGTCTGGCCCTTGAAACGAAATCTCCTGCTCGGACTCATTCTCCTGGCTCTGATTACGGCTGTAGGCTGCCGGCGCCCGCAACCTGTCGCCGAAGTTCCTGAAGGCCCGCCGGCCGGCACCCGGCGCCCCTCCTGGCTCGGGCAGGAGCCGCTGATCATCGTCGGTAATTGGGACGACATGCGAATCTTTCGCCAGCGTGTGGGCGGCAACCCCACCTGGCAGCAGGAAGACTACCGGCGGGAGCATACCGAGGAAGCCGTCATCAAGCTCAAGGAGCTGGGCGTCACCATGGCGGTGATCCACTTCTATAAAGGTTTCGGGCTCGCCGCAGAAAAGGAGCACATGGACGATGCGCGGAAGCTCGCCGCTCTGCTCAAGAAGCACGGCATTCGCGTCGGCGTCTACGTGGGCAGCACCATCGCATACGAGACTTTCCTGGCCGAGCGGCCGGAGGCGGAAGAGTGGTTCGTGCCGCCCTATCTGGGCCGGCCCGTCGTCTACGGCGGCCAAACCTTTCGCAAGCGCGTCTACTTCATGCATCCGGGCTATCGCGGCTATATGAGGGAGGTGGTTCGGATCGCGGTTCAAGAGCTCGGGGCCGACCTGGTTCATTTCGACAACACCAGCCTCCAGGCGCAGCCACCGATCTTCTTCCATCCGCAGGCGATCGAGGAGTTCCGCCAGTTCCTGCGCACCAAGTACACCCGCGAAGGGCTGCGCGAGAGATTCGGCTTTGCCGAGGTGCGCTACATGGAGCCGCCGCAGGACGACCGGCCGCGCAGCACCATCGACGACCCGCTCTGGCAGGAATGGGCCGACTTCCGTGCCGAGCGTCTCACCGCCTATTACGCCGAGATGGGCCGCTACATCCGGAGTCTCAATCCCGAGACGGCAGTCGAATGCAATCCCCACAGCGGCATCTCCGGACGCAACACCGTCTGGGATCAGGGAGTGGACTATCCCCGGCTGCTGGCGCACACCGACGTCGTCTGGAGCGAGGAGGGCAACGAGCCCGGGGTCACCGCCGAGGGCGTCCTGGTTTCGAAGATCCGCACCTACAAGATGGCGGCCTCGCTCGGCAACAGCATCTTCACTTACACCGCCGGCACGCAGTACGTCGACGCCCGGCGCCAGGAGCCATTGGCAATGGCCGAGGCGATGGCCTACAACCGGCAGAACCTGGGCATGGTCGGCGGCGGCCTGGCCGGTTACACTGCCACGGAAGCCGAGCGGCGCTACATCGACTTCTACCGCAGGAATTTCGACTACTATCGGGGCGTTGCGAGCGGCGCCGAGGTCGCGGTGCTCCACTCCTACGCCAGCCTGGCCTATAACAACGACCGGCCCTGGCAAAGCCTCATGCTTTTCGAGCAGGCTCTCATCCAGGCGAAGATCCCCTTTGACATCATCTTCGACCAGCAACTCGCGGATCTCGGCCGCTACCGCGTGCTGGTGCTGGCCGATCAGGAGTCGCTCTCCGACGATCAGATCAAACGGATCGAGCAATACGTGCGGGACGGCGGCGCCCTGGTGGCAACGGAGAACACGTCGCTGTATACCGCCTGGCGCGAACGAAGGCGGGACTTCGGCCTGGCGTCCCTTTTCGGCGTGAGCGCCTCCGCTCCGCGGCCCGAACGGCGGCAGGAGGGCAAAGGGCGCGTCGCCTACCTTCCCGAAGTGCAGGCGGCGATCGAGAAGCCCCCGGCGGTGCCGATGACCAGCCAGTACTGGAAGCTCCCGCGGAACTGGGAGGAGCTCATTGCCGCGGTGCGCTGGGCGGCCGGAGGCGATCTGCCGCTCGAAGTCAAAGCGCCCTTGACGGTGACGGCAGAACTGCTAGAGCAGAAAGAGCGCGGCCGCCTGCTCGTGCACCTTGTCAACTATGACGTCGCCCGCCGGGCCGAGGCGGGCCGCATCGAGGTTAGCGTGCGGTTGCCTGCCGGCAAATCGCTCGACCAGGTTTTCGCCTTATCGCCCGAGGAGACCGGGCCGCGGCCACTGGCGGCGACCGTGCGCAACGGCCGGGTGTTGTTCGCGCTACCGCGCCTGGGTCTTTACAGTCTCGTCGTGGTCGCGCTCCGCTGAAGTCCACGCCGGCCGGCGTCGCGGCGTCATCTTAAGTGTAGGGAAACGTGAGGCTGCTTCTGCTGCTGAGCTTGGCTTGGCCGGCGGTTGCCGGCGAATACGCCGTCCTCGACACCGGTTTCCGGTTGCGGGCGGATCGCGCCGAGCGCGCCAACGACCTCGTGCGCCTTTACGTCGGCGCCGGGGTGATCGAGCTTCCTGCCCGGAACGTGCTGCGGCTCGAGCAGGAGGAGGCCGTCGAGGAGCTCGAGCCGGAAGCTGAGCGGCGGTTAGAGACACCGCCCGAGCCAACGGTCGACCCCCGCCGGCTCATCGAGGAGGCGGCGCGCAGGCACGGCCTGCCGGTCGAGCTGCTCGACAGCATCGCGGCCGTCGAGTCGGGCTACAACCACCACGCCGTCTCGCCCAAAGGCGCCATCGGCCTGATGCAGTTGATGCCGGAGACTGCCGCCGAGCTCAAGGCCGATCCCACGGACCCGAGGCAGAACGTGGACGCGGCGGCGCGCTACCTGCGTGAGCTGCTCGAGCGCTACGACTACGGACTGTACCGGGCGCTCGCGGCCTATAACGCTGGGCCCGCGGCCGTCGACCGGCACGGATGGATTCCGCCCTACCGGGAGACACAGCTCTACGTGCAGCGGGTTGTCGAGCGCTTCGAGCGGCTCCGGCGCTGGCGGGCGGGCAGCACCGATTGAGGCGGGGCGCTGTTACAGACGTAACATTTTGGGAAGGCGCCGCCCAACCATCCGCGAAACGGTTATGATGACGGGCACGTGAAGAAGGAGAGGCGGGGATCATGCAACGCAGGCGAGTCTTCGCGGCGAAGTTGGTCGTGGTGGTAGCTCTGGTGCCACTGCTCATCTGGGCCTATCGGAGCGGCCCTCCGGCGGGCGTCTCCGGCGCTCCGGGCGAACGAAGCTGTTGGGCTGCCGGCTGCCACCAGTCGCCCACCGGCGCTTTGATCGAAAACTCGAATGCGATCGACATCACCTTCCCCGCAGGCCCTCGATACCGGCCCGGCGTCGAGCAGCGGCTCAGACTGACAATCAGCGACGCGCAAGGACGCGGGTTCGGCTTCCAGCTCAGTGTGCGTGACGAACAGAATCGCCAGGCAGGCACGCTCGCGCCGGTGGACGCGCGGACGCAGGTCTTAAGCGCCGGAGGCATCTCTTACCTGGGGCACACCAACCCGGTCGGCGACGGCATCTTCGAGTTCCACTGGACGCCGCCGGCGACAGCCGCCGGTCCCATCAGCTTCTATGTCGCCGCGAATGCCGCCAACATGAACGGCTCGGCGTCGGGCGACCGGATTCATTTGCGGCGAATTACCGTGGAGCCCGAGGCGCAGAGCGTGCTCCCGCAGATCCGCTCAAGCCAACCGGTCCTCCAGGCCTTCGACAACAGCGAGCGCATGTCCTCGGGAACCTGGATCCAGATCTTTGGAGCAAATCTGTCTCGGGAGACCCGTGAGTGGCGTTCGGGCGACTTCCGTCAGGGCCGCGCCCCGACCGCACTGGACGGCGTGCGCGTCAACATCAACGGCAAGCCTGCCTTCATCAGCTACATCAGCCCGACCCAGGTAAACGCGCTGGCGCCGGATGACGACGCCGTCGGTCCTGTCAGCCTCGAGGTCGTCAACGCCGACGGCACCTCGAATGCCGTGGTGGTCCAGAAGTCGCGCATCTCGCCCGCCATGCTTTCCGACGCCCGCTTCGCCTCGGGGGGCCGGAGCTACGCTGTGGCCATCTACCCCGACTTCAACGAAACGCGAACCTACGTCGGGCCCGAAAATCTCCTGGCCGGGGCGCGCTTCCGCCCGGCGCGGCCCGGCGAGACGATCATCGTCTATGCGGTAGGCTGCGGCCCGACGAATCCGGCCAGCCCCGCGGGAGAGATTCCGGCCGTTTCGTTGCCTCTGGCGCTGCCGTTCGAGTTTCGCATTGGCGGAGTCGCGGCGCCGGCGCAAGGCGCGCTGGTGGCGGGCTTCCTCGGCCTGTATCAGTTCAATGTCACCGTGCCTGAGGTCGCCGACGGGGACGCGCGGATCGAGTTGAGCGTGGACGGCCAGCCGACCGGGCAAACCCTGTACATCGCGGTGCGGCGCTGAGCCCCGCCGGTTGCCGTCGGAAGCGATCTCAGGCTATGCTTGCTCACGAAGGCAGCGGCCCATGGCACACGCGCGCACGCTTCTCCTTGCGAGTCTGCTCCTCACCGGAGGCGCCTGCCGTCCTCGCGAACAGGCCGATCTGGTGCTGTTCAACGGCAAGGTGGTTACCGTCGACCCCCAATTTCGTATCGTCGAGGCACTGGCCGTCCGGGCCGGCCGCATCCTCGCCGTCGGATCCAGCCGCGAAATTCTGGCGCTCGCCTCCGAAGGCGCCGAGCGCGTGGACCTGGAAGGGAAGACCGTCCTGCCGGGGCTCATCGACTCGCACACGCATCCGGTCGGCGCCGCCCTGTACGAGTTTGACCACGAGGTGCCGGACTTTGAAACCATCGGCGACGTCCTCGCCTACATCAAGAGCCGGGCCGATGCGCTCGCAGATGGCGAGTGGATCGTCGTCTCGCAAGTTTTTATCACGCGGCTCAAGGAACAGCGATATCCCACGCGCGAAGAGCTCGACCGCGTCGCCCCGCGCAACCCCGTGGTCTTCCGCACCGGTCCGGACGCCTCGTTGAATTCGCTGGCGCTCAAGTTGAGCGGCATCGACCGCAACTTCAAGATTACGGACGGCCTGCCGGGGCGCATCGAGCGGGATCCAAAGACGGGCGAGCCGACGGGCATCGTCCGCAGTGCGGCGCGCTTCATCAAGATCCGCCCGAGCGGGAAAGAACCCACGCGAGAGGACTACCTGCGGCGCCTGAAGATGCTGCTGGCCGATTACAACGCGGTGGGCATTACCAGCATCGTCGACGGCGACACGAGCGACGAAGAGGTCGAACTCTACCAGACGCTCAAAGAGCGGGGCGAGCTGAGCTGCCGGACCTTCCTGGCGCTAAGCGTCAATGCGCAGAGACCGATCGAGCAGATCCGCGAGCGGCTGCGACAGGCGGCCGCCTCGCCCCTTCACCGATACGACGACATGCTCTGGCTGCGCGGCGCCAAAAGTTACCTCGACGGCGGGATGCTCACCGGAAGCGCCTACATGAGGGAGCCCTGGGGTGTGAGCAAGCTGTATGCGATCGACGACCCCAACTATCGCGGCATGCTCTACATCGAGCCGGAGAAGCTCTACCAGATCATGCGCGAGGCGCTGGCCAACGAGCTTCAGTTCACGGCGCACTCGGTCGGCGACGGCGCAGTCCACGCCTTTCTGGAGGCGGCCGAGCGGATCGCCCGGAACGATTTCCCGCTGCACGACAAGCGGCCGGTGATCACGCATTCGAACTTCATGAGCCCGGAGGCGGTGCGGAAGATGGCCGAGCTCGGCGTGGGAGCCAACATGCAGCCGGCCTGGCTGTGGCTCGACGCCGCCACGCTGGTGAAGCATTTCGGCTATGAGCGCCTGGCTTTCTTCCAGCCCTACAAGACGATCTTCGAGGACCGCGCCATGGCCGGCGGCGGCTCCGATCACATGCAGAAGATCGGCAGCATGCGCTCGATCAACCCCTACAATCCGTTCTTGGGCATCTGGATCACGCTCACCCGCCGCGCGCGCTGGATGGAGGAACCGCTTCATCCGGAGCAGATCATTACGCGCGAGCAGGCGATCCGCTTCTACACGATCAACAACGCGTGGCTGACGTTCGAGGAGGCGCAGAAGGGATCGCTCGAGCCGGGCAAGCTGGCTGATTTCATCGTGCTCGACCGCGATATCCTGACCTGCCCTCTCGAAGAGATCAAGGACATCCAGGTGGAGAAGACCTGGCTGGGCGGCAAGCTCATCTTCGACCGCCGCGCTCGCCCGCGGGCCTGAGCGGCCGCAGGGCTGCTCCAGCCAACCGCTGCTCGCCCCCCTCCAAGCGCCGATCCGCACCGTTCAATGAAATGGTTTTGCCCGCGGCCGTCGTTTCAGTGCAATCTGTGCAAGTAGCTGGGCTTACTGTAACTTCTCGAACCTCGAACGGTTCACTCGGAGGGCAGCATGAACGCGACGGTTGCCGACGGCCGGTCCCGCACCGGCCTCATCCAGATCGATTCCGTTGAGGAGCTGATCCGCCGACAAGTCGAGCAAGAACGCGTGCGCCTGGAGCAGCAAGCGCGTCTCGGCCGCCGCCAGGTCCACCACTTCAAACGCCCCGTGGAACGGCCGTTCACCAAGGATCAGCGGCCGCACACCACGCTGCTGTTCGGCGGCCTGACCTGGAAACACGAAAAGCTTATTCACGGCGTGCTCGAGGGCTTGGGCTACAAGGCGGAGGCCCTGCCGACGCCCGACGTCGCCGCGTTTCAGATCGGCAAAGAGTACGGCAACAACGGCCAGTGCAACCCCACCTATTTCACCGTCGGGAATCTCGTGCAGTATCTACAGAGCCTGGAGGAGAGGGGGCTGAGCCGCCAGGAGATCATCGACAAGTACGTCTTCTTCACCGCCGGCGCCTGCGGTCCCTGCCGCTTCGGCATGTACGAGGCCGAGTACCGCCTGGCGCTTAGAAACGCGGGATTTGACGGCTTCCGGGTGCTCCTGTTCCAGCAGTCGGGCGGGCTGAATCAGGCCGATGTGGAACAGGGCCTGGAGATGAACCTGGACTTCTTCCTGGGCATCCTCAATGCCCTGAACTGCGGCGACGTCCTCAACGACGTGGCCTATCAGATCCGGCCTTACGAGGTGCGCGCAGGCGAGACCGACCGGACGCTCGAGCAGGTCATGGACTACATGCACGACGTCTTCGTCGAAAATCGTCCGTGGCGACTCAACGGTCGGCTCGGCGCCTGGCTCGGAGGCTCCAAAGAGACGCTCGAGTACGCCGGCAAATTCCTCAAGCAGCTCGCCGGTGACAAGATCCCGAGGGCGCTCGGGCACTGCCGCGAGATGTTCGACCGGATCGAGGTGGACCGGCTGCGCGTGAAGCCGATCGTGAAGATCACCGGCGAATTCTGGGCGCAGACCACCGAGGGAGACGGCAACTTCAACATGTTCCGTTTCCTGGAGCGGGAGGGCGCCCAGGTGCTGGTCGAACCGGTGGGCACCTGGATCACCTACATGATCCACCAGGTGGTGCAGAAGTATCGGGACCACAAGGGACTCGAGGAAGGCGCCGTGCTTCCGCCCTGGTGGCAGCTCGGCCGGCGTGCCCGCATCGAGTGGAACTATCGCAACAGGCTGGCGAAGCTGAAGCTGGCCGAGGCGATCTTCCGTCGCGAGTATCACCGGCTAGTGAGGGCCCTCGGCGATCTGCCGCACCATCTCACCGACCAGTACGAGCTCCAGCGGCTCGGCCATCCCTACTACAACTCGCGGGCCGGCGGCGGCGAGGGCCATCTCGAGGTGGCCAAGAACATTTACTACTCCAACAAAGGCCTCGCCCATATGGTGCTGAGCCTGAAGCCGTTCGGCTGCATGCCATCGACCCAGTCCGACGGGGCGCAGGCCGCCGTCGTGGCTCATTACAAGGACATGATCTACCTGCCGATCGAGACTTCGGGCGAGGGCGAGATCAACGCGCACAGCCGGGTGCAGATGGCGCTCGGAGAGGCCAAGGTTCGCGCCAAGCGCGAGTTTCAGGAGGCGCTGGAGGCGACCGGTTTGACGGTGGAAGACTGCTACGCCTTTGTCGACGAGCACCCGGAACTCCGGCGGCCTTTCTACCGCCTACCGCAGCGCAGCGGTGTGGTCGGCGTCGCCGCCAACATGGTCTACCACATCGCCGATCTTCGCGCCCGGCGGAGGCATTGACGCGATGGTGCGCGAACTTTTGATCGGCATGGACGTGGGCTCGACCACGGTGAAGGCCGTGGTCGTCGACGCCCGAACCGACGAGGTGCTCTGGCAGGATTACCAGCGGCACGAAACCAAGCAGCCGGAGAAGGTCCTCGAATTTCTCCAGCGTTTTGAAGGCGAAATCCCCGGCTTCGAGCCGGCGCGGACGCGAATCTTCATGACCGGCTCGGGCGGCTCGACCTTGGCCAAGTTTCTGGGTGCGAAATTCGTCCAGGAGGTCAACGCCGTCTCGCTCGCAGTGGAGAAGCTCCATCCGGAGTGCGGCTCGGTGATCGAGCTGGGCGGCCAGGACGCCAAGATCATCATCTTCAAGGAAGACCCCGAGACCGGCCGCAAGAAGAAGATCCCCTCGATGAACGACAAGTGCGCCGGGGGCACGGGCGCGGTGATCGACAAGATCAACGCCAAGCTGCGCATTCCGCCGGAGAAGCTCTGCGAAATGGGCTACACCGGCCTCAAGCTCCATCCGGTAGCGGGCAAGTGCGGTGTCTTTGCTGAGACCGACATCAACGGCCTGCAAAAGAGCGGCGTGCCGAACGAGGAGCTTATGGCTTCGCTTTTCGAAGCCATCGTCATGCAGAACCTCTCCGTGCTCACGCGGGGCAACACGCTGCGGCCCGAAGTGCTGCTGCTCGGCGGACCCAACACCTACATCCGCGGCATGCGGGAGTGCTGGAAACACAACATCCCGAAGATCTGGGAGGAACGCAAGTACCCGCTTCCGGAGGGAGTGCCGCCGGAGGATCTCATCAAGACGCCCGCCAACGCACAGTACTTTGCCGCGATCGGAGCGGTAGAGTTCGGCAAAGCCGAAAGCCCCGATGCCGGACGTTACCTCGGCTGGGAGAAACTGGACTGGTACATCCGCGAGGGCCGCGAACAGGAAAAGCAAAAGCGGGGCGGCAAAGGCGGCTTGGCCAAGAGCGCCGAGGAGCTGGAAGCGTTCAAGAGGCGATACCGGCCGAAGAAGTTTGAGCCGGCGCGCTTCTCGCCCGGCGAGCTTGTGGAGGGCTTTATCGGCATCGACGGCGGCTCGACCTCCACGAAGGCCGTGCTCTTGTCGAGGGATCCGGCGCGCCGCGTCCTCGCCAAGGCCTACCAGCTCTCCAAAGGTAACCCCATCGAAGACACGATGGAGATCTTCGCCAAGCTCGAACAGCAGGTCGCCAGCCAGGGGGCCGAGCTGCGCGTCCTCGGCGTCGGCACCACCGGCTACGCCAAGGACATTCTGCGCGACGTCATCGGCGCCGATGCCGCCATCGTGGAGACGGTGGCCCACACGCAAGCGGGCCTGCATTTCTACAAGGACATCGACGTTATCTGCGACATCGGCGGTCAGGACATCAAGATCATCATCCTGCGCGACGGGCGCGTGAAGGATTTCAAGCTCAACACGCAGTGCTCGGCCGGCAACGGTTACTTCCTCCAGTCCACGGCGCAGAGCTTCGGATACGCGGTCGAGCAGTTCGCCGACGTTGCTTTCAGCGCCCAGTCGTTTCCGCAGTTCGGCTACGGCTGCGCGGTCTTCATGCAGTCCGACATCGTCGACTTCCAGCGGCAGGGCTGGAAGCCTGAGGAGATCATGGCGGGCCTGTGCAACGTGCTGCCGAAAAACGTCTGGCTGTACGTCTCGCAGATCCCGAACCTGGCGGCCATCGGCCGGCGTTTCCTGCTCCAGGGCGGCACGCAGTACAACCTGGCGGCCGTCAAGGCCCAGGTCGATTTCATCGAATCGCGCTTCAAGGGCAAGGACGTCAAACCGGAGGTAATCGTCCACGAGCACTGTGGCGAAGCCGGGGCGATCGGCGCGGCGCTCGAGGCGGGCCGGCTCTACGATCTCGGCCGCAAGACGACTTTCATCGGTCTCGAAGCGGTTCAGAAGATCCAGTACAAGACAACGCGGAGCGAGGCCACGCGCTGCTACTTCTGCAAGAACAAGTGCCTGCGCACCTTCATCGACGTCAAGACGCACATCCTCAGCGAGACGGCCTACCGGCCGAAAAACTCCAAGGTGCCGCTCGAAGAGGGCGCCCAGCGCGTCATCATCGCCACCTGCGAGAAGGGCACGGTGGAGGACGTCGGCGAGATGCGCCAGATCAAGGGCAGCCTCGACAAGATCAAGAAGGCGAATCCGAACTTCGCCGAGATCGCCGCGCGGCAGGTTTTCCGCGTCCAGGATGTGCCCGTGGTGGCCGATCCTTTGCCGCGCATCCAGATCACGCCGGCGCAAAGGCGACGCGCCGAGCGAATGAAGCGCCGGGAGAGTCTCCGCATCGGCATTCCGCGCGTGCTGAATCTGTATTCGACGGCGCCGCTGTTCACCGGCTACTTCGCCGCACTCGGCATCAAACCGGAGAACATCGTCTTCTCCGACTACACCAGCGAGCAGCTCTATAAAGAGGGCGCCAAGCGCGGGGCCATCGATCCGTGCTTCCCCTCCAAGCTCGGCATCCCGCACGTGCACAATCTGCTGTACGTGCATCACCGGCGCAAACCGCTCGATGCCATCTTCTTCCCGATGATCGACTGCCTGCCGAGCGATCTGGCCGCAACCCAGGCGAGCCGCGCCTGCCCAACCGTGGCCACGACGCCCGAGGCCGTCAAGGCGGCGTTCACCAAGGAAGGCGATCTGTTTGCCGAGCTCGGCGTTCTGTTCCTCGATACGTTCGTCAACCTGAGCCGGCCGGAGCTGTTCGAGCGGCAGATGTACAACCAGTTCAAGGACCTCTTCGGCCTCTCGCCCGAGGAGAACGCCCGCGCGGTGCGCGAGGGTTACCGGTGCCTGGACTACTTCAACAACGTCGTCCTTCGCGCCGCCGCGCGCGAGACGCTGGAGCAGCTCGAGCGCGAGGATCGCATCGGCATCGTGGTGCTCGGCCGGCCCTATCACAACGATCCGGGCATCAACCACGAGATTCTCGAGGAGTTCCAGAAGCTCGGCTATCCGATCTTCACCCAGGATTCGCTGCCGATCGATGACGACATCATCTGGCGGCTGTTCGGCGAGGAGGTGCGCGCCGGCGAGATCCCGCATCCGATGGCCATCACCGACGTCTGGAAGAACTCCTATTCGGAGAACACCTCGCGCAAGATCTGGGCGGCGAAGTTCGTGGCGCGCCACCCGAATCTCGTGGCCCTGGAGCTGTCGAGCTTCAAGTGCGGCCATGACGCGCCGATCTACACGGTGGTCGAGGAGATCATCGAACACTCCGGCACGCCCTACTTCTGCTTCAAGGACATCGACGAGAACAAGCCGGCCGGCTCGATCAAAATTCGCGTGGAGACGATCGGCTATTTCCTGAAGCGCTACCGCGAGGATCTGATCGCCAACAAGGGCAAGGAGAAGTCGATCGAGGAGCGGCTCAGGGAGTTCGAGGCGCGCCTCCGGCGCCGGCTCCGAGAGGAGCAGGAACGGCTCATCCGCGCCAGTTTCGATCAGGGCGCGATGCCCGAGATCCATGTGAGCCTGGCTGCCCTCGCCGCCTCGCGCCCCCAGGCGCCGGCCGGCGTTGGAATGGGCGATTGAACCTTATGCGATCGAAGATACTGGAGTTATAGGCCGCGCTAACCAGAATTCCCGTCTCCGGCTCACGCTGCACGGCGCCGTGCAGGGCGTCGGCTTTCGGCCGTTCGTCTATCGCTTGGCCACGGAGCTGGGCCTGAACGGCTGGGTGCGAAACACTTCGACCGGACTCGACATCGAGGTCGAGGGCGCCGTTAGGAGCTTAGAGGCGTTTCTCGAGCGGCTCGAGCGGGAAAAGCCCCCGCCGGCAGTCGTGCTGGCCAGGGAGGTCTCGCGCCTGGCGCCTGCCGGCTTCGAGCGCTTCGAAATCCTCTCGAGCGACGGCGAGGAGACTCGCACGGCGGCCGTGTTACCGGACCTGGCCACATGCCGCGAATGTCTGGCCGAATTGTTCGATCCCGCGGACCGGCGTTACCGCTACCCGTTCACCAACTGCACGCTGTGCGGGCCGCGTTACAGCATCATCCGCGAGATCCCGTATGACAGACCGAATACCACGATGCAGGGCTTTCCGCTCTGCCCGAACTGCGCGCGCGAATATCATGATCCCGCCGACCGGCGCTTTCACGCCCAACCGGTCGCCTGCCCCGCCTGCGGACCGCAGCTCGACGCACCAATCGAGCAGGCCGCCCAGGTTCTCGAAGCCGGCTTCATCGTCGCCTTGAAGGGCATCGGCGGCTACCAGCTCCTGGTTGACGCGCTCAACGAGGAGGCCGTCGTGCGCCTGCGGAGGCGCAAGCAGCGCGAGGAGAAGCCGTTTGCGCTCTTGATGCGGGATCTCGAGACGGTGCGGCGCTACTGCCTGGTTTCGAAAGAGGAGGCGGCGCTGCTCGAGTCCCCGGCGGCCCCGATCGTGCTGCTCGAGCCTCGTCCCGGCCACGGGATTGCGCCAAGTGTCGCGCGCCGTTCACCCTACCTCGGCGTCATGCTGCCCTATTCGCCGCTCCATCATCTGCTCGCGCGGGAGTTTCCGCGTCCCCTGGTCGCCACCAGCGGCAATCGCAGTGACGAGCCGATCGCCATCGACGACGCCGAGGCTCGTGACCGGCTCGGCCCGATCGCCGACTTCTTCCTCGCGCACAACCGCCCGATCGCGCGCCCGGTCGACGATTCGGTGGTGCGCCTGGCGCGCAGGCGCGAGAGCGTGCTGCGCCGCGCCCGGGGCTACGCGCCTTTGCCGATCCCGGTGCGCTCGAGCCTGCCGCCGGTGCTGGCCGTGGGGGCGCATCTTAAGAACACCGTCGCCATCGCCGTCGGACGCCAGGTCTTCGTGAGCCAGCACATCGGTGACCTCGACACGCTGGAGGCGCGCCAGAACTTCGAGCGCACGATCGACGACCTCTGCCGGCTCTACCGGTTCCGGCCGGAGCTCGTGGCCTGCGACATGCATCCGGACTACGCCTCCACGCTCTGGGCGCACCGCTCCGGCTTGCCTGTCATCGCCATACAGCACCATCACGCCCACGTGGCCTCCTGCGCCGCCGAGAACGATGTCCGCCCGCCGTATCTCGGCATCGCCTGGGACGGGACCGGCTACGGGCTGGACGGCGCCATCTGGGGTGGCGAGATCTTCCTGGTCGAGGACGGCCGCATCGAGCGCATCGCCCACCTGCGCCCATTTCGTCTGCCGGGAGGCGAGGCGGCCATTCGGGAGTGCCGCCGCGCGGCGATGGGCGTCTCCTTCGAAGCCGGACTGCCCCTCGAAGGCAACCCGCATATCGCCCGGATGCTCGAGCGCAACGTGAACTCGCCGTCGACGACCAGCGTCGGACGCCTGTTCGATGCCGTGGCCTCGCTCGCCGGCGTGGCCCACTTCAACCACTTCGAGGGTCAGGCGGCCATGGAGCTCGAGGCAGCCATCGGCGGCGGGAGGACCGAGGAGGCCTATCCGTTACCGGCAGGCGACTGGGCCGAGCTCATCCGCCGCCTCCGCGCCGACATCGAAGCGGGCGTGCCGGCTCCACCGGTGGCAGCCCGTTTTCACAATGCCCTTGTCGAGTGGATCGTTGAAGTCGCCAGAGCCTCCGGCGTGCGTCAGATAATAATGAGTGGCGGTGTTTTCCAGAACCGTTACCTGACCGAGCACGCAGCGGCACGCCTGGAGGCGCTGGGATTCGCCGTTTACACTCATCAGCGCGTGCCCGCCAACGACGGCGGGATCGCTCTGGGACAGGCGGTGCTAGCCGCGCGAGGATACTCATATGTGCCTGGCCGTTCCGGGTAGGATCGTCAGTATCGAAGAAGGCTCCGAGCCGATGCTTCGCCGCGGCAAGGTCGATTTCGGCGGAGTGCAAAAGGAGGTGAGCCTCGCCTTTACGCCAGAGGCCGCTCCTGGGGACTACGTGCTGGTGCACGTGGGCTTTGCTTTGAACGTGGTGGACGAGGCCGAAGCGCAGCGGATCTTCGCCGAACTCGAGCGCCTGGGCGAGCTCGGCGAACTCGAGGAGCCGGCTCGGTGAAATACGTCGACGAATACCGTGACGAGGCGGCGGCGGCGCGCTTGGCCGCCGCTGTCCGCCGCCTGGTTCGACGTCCCTGGACCCTGATGGAGATCTGCGGCGGGCAGACGCACACGATTCTCAAGACCGGACTCGAAGAGCTGCTGCCGCCGGAAATCAATCTCGTGCACGGTCCGGGCTGTCCGGTCTGCGTCACGCCGCTTGCGCTCATCGACAAGGCCGTCGCCATTGCCGCGCGTCCGGAGGTCATCTTCTGCTCGTTCGGGGACATGTTGCGGGTGCCCGGCAGCTCCCGGAGCCTCTTCGACGCCAAGGCCGCCGGAGCCGACGTGCGAATCCTCTACTCACCGCTCGACGCCCTGCGGCTGGCCAAGGCCAATCCCACGCGCGAGGTGGTCTTTTTCGCTGTCGGCTTCGAGACCACCGCCCCGGCCAACGCCATGGCGGTCTGGCAGGCCGCCCGAGAGGGCATCGCCAACTTTTCGATTCTTGTCGCCCATGTGCTGGTGCCGCCCGCCATCCGCGCCATTCTCGACTCGCCGAATTGCCGCGTGCAGGCCTTCCTGGCCCCCGGCCATGTCTGCACCGTAATGGGCTACGAGGATTACGAAGCGATCGCGCGCGACTATCGGGTGCCGATCGTGGTGACGGGCTTCGAGCCGCTCGATTTGCTCGAAGGCGTGCGAATGGCGGTGGCGCAACTCGAAAGCGGCCGCGCCGAGGTGGAGAATCAGTACGCGCGCGCCGTGCGGCGCGAGGGCAACCGCCGGGCGCAAGAGCTGATCGCTGAGGTCTTCGAAATCTCTCCCCGCTCCTGGCGGGGCATCGGCGAGATCGCCTCGAGCGGCCTGCGGT
The DNA here is from genome assembly GCA_938003835.1 of uncultured Bryobacteraceae bacterium. Lineage (GTDB taxonomy): Bacteria > Acidobacteriota > Terriglobia > Bryobacterales > Bryobacteraceae > CALKXJ01. Next base: position 100,161 of record CALKXJ010000019.1, read on the forward strand.
TGCGGGAACGCTACCGCGCCTTTGACGCGGAGCTGCGGTTCCCGATCACGGGCATCGAAGCCGCCGAAAGCGAAGAGTGCATCGCCGGAGCGGTGCTACAGGGGCTCAAAAGGCCGTACGAGTGCCCCGCCTTTGCCGTGCGCTGTACGCCCGAGTCCCCGCTCGGCGCGCCAATGGTCTCTTCCGAAGGCGCCTGCGCCGCCTACTACCGCTATGGCCGAAGACAGTAGCCGAGCGTTCACCTGGAGCTGCCCGCCGCTCTTCCGCGACTCCGACCGGATTCTGCTGGCGCACGGCGGCGGCGGCCGGCTGATGCAGCAGCTCCTGGAGAAGCTCTTTCTGCCGGCGTTCGCCAATGACGCTCTCGAGCGCCGTCACGACGGTGCAGTGGTGGAAGTTGGCGGGCTGCGTCTGGCCTTTACCACGGACTCCTATGTCGTCCGCCCGCTCGTGTTCCCGGGCGGCGACATCGGCTCGCTCGCCATCCACGGCACCGTCAACGATTTGGCGATGTGCGGCGCGCGGCCGCTCTTCCTGAGCGCCGGGTTCATTCTGGAGGAGGGCCTGCCGGTGGCGACGCTCGAGCGCGTCGTCGGCTCGATGCGCGAGGCGGCGCTCGCCGCCGGGGTGGCCCTGGTGACCGGCGACACGAAGGTGGTGGACAAGGGCAAGGGCGACGGCATCTTCATCAACACGGCCGGAATCGGCCTGGTGGAGGCGTCGCAACCCATCGGCCCCCGGCAGGTACGTCCTGGTGATGCCGTCATCCTCAGCGGAGACCTCGGCGCCCACGGCATCGCCGTCCTCTCCGTGCGCGAGGGCCTCGAGTTCGACGCCCCAGTGGAAAGCGACTCGGCCCCGCTCTGGGCGCCCGTCCAGGCGCTGATTCAGGCAGGGGTCGAGCTGCACTGCCTGCGCGATCTGACCCGGGGCGGCCTGAGCGCCGCGCTGAACGAGATCGCCACGGCAGCGCAGCTCGCCATCCGGATCGAGGAAGCGAAAGTCCCGGTTCGCGAAGCCGTGCGCGGCGCCTGCGAGCTGCTCGGACTCGATCCGCTTTATGTCGCCTGCGAGGGACGTTTCGCGGCCTTCGTGCCCGGCGAACAGGCGGAGCGCGCCGTCGAAGTCCTGCGCCGCTTCCCGGTCTCGGCCGCGGCGGAGATCGCCGGCCGGGTGGAAGAGGCGCCGGCCGGCACGGTCATCCTGCGAAGCCGCATTGGCGCCAACCGCGTGCTGGACCTGCTGAGCGGGGAGCAGTTGCCCCGCATCTGCTAGCGAGGGGGTATCGGGCCCGGCGCCGCTCAGGCGTGGACGGCCCGCGCACGCCGCCGCAGAGCCTGCTTGCGCGCGTTACCGAGGATCTCACGCAGACGCTGCCCGACGATGAGCTCCTCGCCCTCCTGAATGGTCGAAGAGACGATCTGAAGGCGGTTGGGGCGCCGCGGGGCGCCCTTGGAATCTTTCGGCCCTTCCTCGTGGACCGCCGGGACGAGGCTGGGATTGGCGGCCGTGAGCACCTCGATGCGCGGGTCGCCGTCGCGAAGCTGGCGGTCGCACTCCTCGACGGTGAGCCCAAAGGCTTCTTCGTCCCACTTGACGGTCAGCGTGGGGTAACGGTTGCCGCCCTTGGGAATGGTGACCTCGGTGGTGACGCCGGGCACCGTCTCCACCAGTTTCGCGATGCGGTCCACGCGCTTGCCCCACTCGCGGTAGAACTTCTCAAGGTCCATCTTCATCCAGAGCTCGAGCGCGGTGAGAACGCCGATCACCTCTTCCTTGCCAACCTTCATGGGCCGGCAGATGGCGCCCTCCCACGGGCTGTAGTTGGCCAGCGCCGCGTCGATCAGATCCTTGCGGCCGAACAGCAGCCCGGAGCATTGCGGTCCCCACAAGCCCTTGCCGCCGCTGAAACAGTACAGATCCACACCCATCTTCGCGTAGAGGCGGACGTTCTCGATGGGCGGGATCCCGGCGGCGTCATCGAGCAGGAGCGGAACGCCGGCCTTCCTGGTGATCTCGAGCGCCCGCTCGAGCCGTTCGCCGATCCAGGTGGTGTAGACCATCGCCGTGCGCTCGTTGAGGGCCTCTTTGAGCTCCTCAAGCGTGTTGGCGACGACGAGCCTTGCGCCGGTAAGCCGGATGGCGCTATCGAAGGCGTTGCGCCCGCCGAGCATCACCACTTCGTTCTTCATGCCGGTGGTATCCGGCAGTTGCCAGACTTTGGCGGGATCGGTCCCGGCCATGCAGCCTGCGGTGGCTGCGGCCATGGCTGCGGCCGCCCCGGCGGTGACCATGCCGGCCTCGGCGCCGGAAAGCTCGGCCAGGCGGCGCGAGACGCCCTGGGCCAGCTCGTACATGTCGACAAAGTTCTGTGCGGCGGCGTCCTGGGCGCGGCGCACCTCGGGCAACTGGAGCGATCCGCTCAGATAGGTCCAGGTGCCGCGGCAGTTGATCAGAGGCCGCACGCCCAGGCGCCGGTAGACGTCGTTGCGGCTGCCCCGCCAGACGGCGGCCGAGAGTTTCTCGGCCGCTCCGCGCGTGGCGATCAAGGCAAAAACCGGCGCGGCGGCCGCCCACTTCATGAAGGCTCTCCGATGAGTCGGCTGTGAATCCATGCTCGTCACTCCCATTCAATGGTCGCCGGCGGCTTGTGCGTCAGATCATAGAAGACCGCCGCGACGCCGTCGAGCGACAGAAGCTCGCCGCTCATTGTATCGAGGAGCCCTCGCTCCATGAGCACCGCGTTGGCCGTCATGCCGTCGACGGAGTCGACCGGCCGGAGCACGACAGAATCCGGCCGGCCCGCGTCGCCGACCGGAATCAGCACCACGGGGAACTGCCAGATCCTGCGGTCGAAGCTGGACTCATGCGCCAGGCGCCGGACGATCGCGTCCGCGCGGCGAAGGCGTGCAAGGCGTTCCGGCGAGATCTCGCTAGGGTGGGTGCTCATCCGGCCGAGCGCCGTATGAGAGGCGACGAGCGCCACGACGCGGTTGATGCCCGCGTTGCGGTTGATGAGCACGGTGGCCTCGTCGTGAAGCTCCTCGCCGGGCGCGGGAAACTCTTCCAGCGCGAGCACCGGCCGGTAGCTTCGCGAATCGCCCTGCACGCCGACGGAGCGCACCGGCAGGATCCAGCCGTCCTCGAGGCGCCGCACCGGCTCGGACGAGTCGGTGCAGAGGCACCGGATGGCAAGGGCCGGCCCCGGAAACGGGTGGCGGCTGAGGATCGTTTCGGGAAGCCCCAGCGCGCGGCCGAGCTCGCGCACCTCATCCTTGTAAAACGAAGTCAGGGGCTCGACGATGCGGTTGGCCTCGATCAGCCGCTGGATGCCCGCGACGCGGTTGTGATGGGTCTTGATCACGTCGGCGTGCGCCGTGCCGCCGGATTCGATCGTGTCCGGGTAGATGGTGCCCTGCCCCAGGATCCAGTGCCCGTCCAGATAATGGCCGCGCTCGAGGATCCGCTCCTGGATATCGACGAACTTCTCGCCGATGATCACCCGCTTCTGCTCGGGATCGCGCACGCCGGCCAGAGCGCTCAGGAACTCCTCGGCGGCGTGCTCGATGAAAAAGTTCCCGGCCGCCAGGGACTCGAAGACGGCGGCGACGAACTCGGTCTCGCCTTCGCGCATCAGCCCGGTGTCGACATAGACGCCATGGACACGCTCCGGGCCAAGCGCGCGGATCGTGACGGTGTAGGCGACCGTGGAATCGACGCCGCCGCTCAGGAAGAACAGCACGTTGCGGTCGCCCACGGCCTCGCGGATGCGCTGTTTGAGGGCTTCGAGCTGGCGCTTCGGGTCCCAGTCGCGCTCGCAGCCGCAGACCCGGAACAGGAAGTTGGCAAGCAGCTCCGCCCCGCGCCGGGTGTGAACCACTTCGGGGTGGAACTGGACGCCATACAACCGCCGAGCCTCATCGGCCATCGCCGCCACGGGACAAGTGTCGGTGTGCCCGAGGCGGCGGAATCCAGGCGGCAGGGAAGTGACCGCATCGCGGTGACTCATCCAGATGGGCTGGCGCCTCTCCAGGCCAGAAAACAGCACATCCGGATCGTCTATCTCCAGCCAGGCCGGACCGAACTCGCCGCGTTCGCCGCGTTCGACGCGGCCGCCGTTGAGCTGCGCCATCAGGTGCATGCCGTAGCAGATGCCCAGGACCGCGAGGCCGCGCGAGAACAGCGCCGGATCGACCGTCGGAGTGCCCGGCTCGTAGACGCTGCTCGGTCCACCCGAGATGACGACTCCCTTGAAGGCCCGGAGCTGCTCGGCTGGAGTGGCGGAGGGAAGCACCTCGGCGGAGACGCCCTGCTCCCGGATGCGGCGCGCGATGAGATGGCAATACTGACCGCCGGTGTCCAGGACGGCGATCTGCGTGCGGGATCTTTCAGCGGGATTCAATCAGCCGTTCTATTCTCCGTCCTCGCTCTTGCGCTGGGCGAGAACCTTCTTGGCGTTTTCGAGCAACTGCTGGGCCTTGGGCAGGGAATCGATGGCTTTGAGCACTGCCGGGTCGGTTTCGATGGCCATCCGGCGTGATTCGTCGACCCCGAAGGCGGTCGTGTACATGTACTCGCGCAACTGCCGCCGGATCCACTCCACGTTGTCGGTGAACTCGGCCTCAGTGTACTCGATGCCCTCGCGCCGGAGAAAGCTCCGGAATTCGTTCAGCACCGCTTCATCCGGAACCCAACCCTTCGGCAGCGACGTGCTGTGGCTGCCGAAATACTTTGCCGTGAAGTTGAAGAAGGCGAAGCGGCGGTTCAGTCGGCGTTGGAAGTCGTTGGCCGGCGGTTCGGTGAATTTCTCGTCCGGAGCGATGCCGCCGCCGCCGTAGACAGTGCGCCCGCTGTCGGTCATCTTGACGTCGAGCGGGTTCTTGCCGTCCAGGTCCTTGCGGAAGTAGTAATCGAAGAAGGACCTGTTGGCGTAATCGCGCTGAATGAGCCGGCCGCTCGGCGTGTAGTAGCGGGCGGTGGTCAGCGCCAAACCGGTGTTTTCCGACAGCGGATAGACCGTCTGCACGAGCCCTTTGCCGAAGGTATTCTCGCCCAGGATCCAGGCCCGGTCATGGTCCTGAAGCGCGCCGGCGACGATCTCCGCCGCCGAAGCCGAGTAACGGTCCACCAGGACCACCATCGGGTATTCACGGCCGCCGTTGCCGCGCCGCGCCGTGTAGGGCTTCTCCGGCGAAGTCCGGCCGCGGTGCTTGACCACCACCTGTCCTTTGCGCAGAAACCGCCCGGCCACCGCGACACCCTCGTTGAGCAGACCACCCGGATTCTGCCGCAGGTCGAGAATCATGCCCCGGATGTTGTCCTCGCCGAGCTTCTCGAGAGCAGCCTCGACCTCCTGGGAGGTGTTCTCATTGAACTGCTCGATACCCAGGTAGGCAATGCCATCCTTGAGGAAGAAGGCCTGACTGACGCTCTTGCGGGAGATTTCGTCGCGGACGATGTCGAAAACCAGGGGATCGGGACGGCCTTCGCGGCCGATGGTGACCCGCACTGCCGTTCCCTTGGGCCCTTTGAGCATGTCGGCCACCTGGTTGGTGTTGAGCCCTTCGGTGCTCTTGCCGTCCACCTCGAGAATCACGTCACCCGGGCGGATACCCGCCTTGTAGGCCGGTGAGCCGGTGAACGGCATGATGACTACGGTCTTGCCGCCGCGGCCTGCCACCCACATGCCGACTCCGTAGTAATGGCCCTTCTGGTCCTCGCGGAGAAGCTGGAACTCCCGCGGATCGAAGAAACTCGAGTGCGGGTCCAGGCTGCGCAGCATCCCGGGGATGGCGCCATTGTAAATGGCGGTGTCGGGATTGACCGGGTCGGCGAAGTTGCGCTCGACGACGTCGTAGATCCGTGTGAACGTCCTCAAGCTGCGCTTGATTTCGTCCTCGCCGCTCGTGGCGGCCACGCCGGGCAAAGCCGGGCCAAACAGGCCCCCGGCCAGCGTACCGGCCACGATCATCAGACAAACGAACAGCGCCGACCGCCAGTTTCGGGTCATTCCCTTCCTCTCCACAGGATGCTTCTTCTTAGTATATCGCAGCGTGCCGGGCTCGCCGGTGCAGAAATCTCCGTCGTGCAATGACATCCCGTGGTGTTAGACGTGGCCGCGCCCGGCCGGGCTTCATCACAGTTCCGGCCGGGGCGGCGCGCACCGTCTGGTACAATCATGGGTTCGGATGAAGACGGAGCGCGAGCTGCGCCAGGACATCGTCGACGTCGGCCGGCTGATCTATCAGAAGGGATGGGTGGCCGCCAACGACGGCAACATCAGTGTTCGCCTCGATGCCGAACGGGTGCTGTGCACGCCGACGGGCGTCAGCAAGGGCATGATGGCCCCGGACGACCTGATCGTCTGCGACATGCAGGGCAACAAGCTCCAGGGCCGCAAAGAGCGCACCTCGGAGATCGCCATGCACCTTACGGTATACAATCTCCGCCCCGATGTCCGAGCCGTGGTGCACGCACACCCGCCGGTAGCCACCGGTTTTGCCGCCGCGGGCCGGGCGCTGAATGAGGCCCTGCTGCCGGAGGTGATCATCGGCCTGGGCTGCGTTCCGTTGGCGTCCTACGGGCTTCCCGGCACCCCGGCGCTCACCGAACCCATGCTGCCGCTGATCCCGAAGTATGACGCCATCCTGATGGCGAATCACGGCGCGGTCTGCTACGGCGAGGACGTCTACAAAGCCTTCTTCAAGATGGAGACCGTGGAGCATTACGCCCGAATCGCTTTCGTGGCCGAGCTGCTCGGCGGAGCCAAGGTCTTGCCGAAGACCGAGGTGGAAAAGCTGCTCGAGTCTCGCACCCGCTACGGCGTTCGGGCGCGGGCGGGGGGCGAGCCGGGCTGCCCCGTTTCGGCCGAAGAACTGGGCGCCGGCGAGCGCCTCTGGGTGACGCGGGAGGAACTGATCAGCCTGGTCAGCGAGGCGCTTCGCGCCACGGGCATCGCCTGAGTTGCGACAATTTTGAGGAAGAGGGTTGCTTGGAGGTTGAATGGGTGAAGCGTTAGGAATGATCGAAACGCGCGGTTTGGTGGCCATGATCGAGGCCTCCGACGCGATGGTGAAGGCGGCCAAGGTGACCCTGGTGGGCTGGCAGAAGATCGGCTCCGGTTACGTGACGGCGCTGGTGCGTGGCGACGTGGCTGCCGTCCGCGCCGCCACTGACGCCGGGGCGGCCGCGGCGCGACGGGTAGGCGAGCTGGTCGCGGTCCACGTGATCCCCCGCCCGCACCCGAGCCTGGAGGACGTGCTCCCGATCGGCAAGTCTCAGCCCGAAGGCGCCTGAGATGGCGCTTCGCCCGAGGGTTGCCGCATGATACTCGCCCGCGTAGTGGGCAGCGTGGTGGCCACGCGCAAGGACCCTCGCCTGGAGGGCAAGAAGCTGCTGATCCTCAAGCCGGTTTCGCCCAAAGGCGAGGATCAGCCGGGGTATGTCGTGGCGGTCGATACGGTCAGCGCAGGCTACCGCGAGACGGTGATTGCCGTCTCGGGCAGCTCGGCGCGTATGGCCGAAGGATGCAGGGACCGGCCGGTGGACACCGCCATCGTGGGCATTGTCGACAGTCTGAGCCTCGATGAGGGCTAGCGGCGCGAGTCTATGCAGCTCGGACGTGTGATCGGGCGCGTCTGGTCCACCGTCAAGAACGCCAGTCTCGAGGGGCAGCGCCTCCTGCTGGTCCAGCCCTGCCACGCCGACGGCTCTCCGAGCGGGAATCCCATTGTCTGCGCTGACGGAACCGGCTCCGCCGGCGCAGGAGAGCTGATCTATTGGTGCCGGGGCCGCGAGGCCAGTTTCGCCTTCCTGCCGCAAGAGGTGGTCACCGACAACACGATTGTCGCCATCATTGATGAGATGCACCTGGCAGGGCCCGGCGGGGGGCAGTCCTGATGCTGATCGCGCGCGTCGTCGGCGAGGTCGTCTCCACGCGCAAGCATCCCGCGCACGAAGCGCGCAAGGCTTTGCTCGTGCAACCGCTGGCGCTCGACGGCTCGAATTTCGGCCCGGTGCTGGTGGCGCTCGATGCCGTCGAAGCGGGCATCGGCGATCGGGTTCTGGTCACCACGGAAGGTTTCAGCGCGATGACCAGCGTCGGACGAGGAACCCAATCACCGATTGACGCCGCTGTGATTGGCGTGGTGGACCGCGTCGACCTGCTTGGAGACGGGCCGCCGCCGGCTCCGGTAGAGTAGCAGCCGCGCGGAAAGGCCGGCGGCGAGCGCGATTTTCGGCAGCTCCAGGCCGGAGTAGATGCGATGGTAGATCTCGAATCGCGCTCGTTCGGCGGCCGCTTCGCCGGGATAAATCAGCTCCAGCGCTTTTCCGGTAGCCACCAGCTCCGGCGTCAGCACCCAGCGCTGAACGGCCACCAGAAGTACGAGAAGGCCGCAAACCGCCAGGGTGATGCGGCTGGAATGCGTCCCGAAAACAAGCGTGAGCGCCAGCGCCAGGCCGAGGCCAAGCTGGGCCCATTCCCACAGCTCAAAATGACGGCGGTTCTGCTCCGAGGCCAGCACCCGCAGCAGAATTCTCACTTTTTCCGCCTGTAAAGTCTCGATCGATTCGGCCACCGGCGGGGCGGGCGAATCCAGAACCTCATCAATCGCCCGGAAATTTCCCGTCGCCACGGCGGCCATGAAAAGGCTTCCGGCGAGCCAGGCGCCGAGCAGCAGGGTGGCGAGGCGTCGGTGGTGCATCAGCCACACAGTGTATCGCAGGGCCTGCGGGCGTGAGAAAATCGGCTCATGCGACGCCCTTCCTCTTCCCGCCTCAGTCGGCGGTCGTGGCTGGCCTCAGCCGCGTCGGCCGCTCTGGCTCAGGAGCCCGGCCGAACCGTGCGCCTGCCCCGAAAGGTTCGTCTGGCGCTTATCGGCCTGGAGGGACACACCGGCGAAATTCTCCAGCCGCTTGCGCGTCTGCCGGAGGTCGAGCTCGTCGCCGTCTGCGATCCCGACGGCACGCGCCTGGAGCGCACCTTCGCCGCGCGGCGCCCCGAGGTGCGCCGCTACACCGATATCGAGCGGCTGCTCGAGACCGAATCGCTCGACGTGGCCGCCGTTTGTGGTCCAAACGGAGGGCGCGCCGAACGAATCCTGGCGTGCCTCGGGCGCGGGCTGCATGTCATCGCCGAAAAGCCGATCGCGCTGACACGCGGCGAGCTGGCGCGCATCCGGGCGGCGGTCGCCGGCGGAAAGCTCCACTTGTCGATGCTGCTGCCGATGCGCTTCGCCAGCCCCTACTTGGCGCTCCGGCGCATCGTGGAAAGCGGTCAGATCGGCGAGGTCGTACAGATCGCTTCGCAGAAATCCTACAAGGCCGGAGAGCGCCCCGAGTGGATGCGCCGCCGCGCCACCTACGGCGGAACCATTCCCTGGATCGGCATCCACATGATCGACCTGATGCGGTTCACCAGCGGGCGGGAGTTCCGCGAGGTCTTCTCGCTCAAGGCGCGGATCGGCTTTCCGCAGCTCGGCGAGATGGAGAACGTCACGGGAAGCCTGTTCGCACTCGACAACGGGGGAATCGCCGTGCTGCGGATGGACTACCTGCGCCCGGAGACCGCACCGACGCACGGCGACGACCGATTGCGCCTGGCGGGACTGGAAGGCATCGCCGAATACCAGGCGGCCACCGGCGTGACGCTCGTGACCGGCAAGCGGGAGCCTCACGCCGTCACCGACCTGCCGCCGCCGGGCTCGGTCTTCGTCGATTTCCTCGAGGCTGTCTATCTCGGCAAGCCGGCGGCGCTTTCCATGGACGACGTCTTCCGCGTGAGCGAGATCACCCTGGCAGCCGAGGAGGCCGCCGTCGAGCACCGGATCGTAAAGATCTGAGTGCGCCCCGGCGCCCTCGTTCCAGCCAAAAAGAAAGGGATCCCCGCCCCGTTCGGGCAGCGGGGATCCCGAGACTTGCCGGTCGATGCCCGGCGTTCCTGTTAGATCCGCCGGTAGGTGACGCGGACCCGGTCGGTCGAGGTCAACCCGCCCGGATCGGTCACCGTGAGCTCGAACTCATAGGTGCCGGGCGCGGGGAACTGCACCCGCGGCCGGGCCGTGTTCGCGCCCGAGATGGCGGCGGGAGGACCGCTCACCTGCCGCCAACTGAAGCTCAGCGGGTCATTGTCCGGATCGTTGGAGGTGCTGCCATCCAGCATCACCTCGAAGGCGGTCGTCTCGAAGTCCGGGCCGGCGTTGGCGATCGGATTGCGATTGCTCGGGCCGGGCCGAATCCGAATCGTCACCGTCGCGGTGTCGGTGGACAGCTTGTTCGTCGCCACGATCGTGTACGTCGTCTCGACTGGCACGTAGAGCGTCACCGAACCGCTGAGCGGCCGCGTGCCGAGACCCTGCGAGATCACCACCTGCGTGGCGTTCTCCGTGGTCCAGGAGAGGCGGAACGGCTCGTTCGGCGCCACTTCGGCCGGCTGGACGGTGAAGCTGGTGACCCGCGCCGGCTGGATGACCTCCACCAGGACGGTCGCCGAAACTGCGCCGTAGCCGTTCGAGGCGGTCAGCACATACTGCGTCGTGGTCGAGGGAGCCACCGGGACCGAACCCGCACGCGGATTGACCGGCCCGATGCCCTCGATGGTCACGTTCTGGGCGTTCTCCACCTGCCAGCTCAACGTCGAGCTGCCTCCGGCCAGGATTTCCACCGGATTGGCCTGGAAGCTGATGATCCGCGGCACGGAGCCGCGCGTCACCTGCACCGTCACCTGGCAGCTTGTCGAGCCGATCGCGTTGGTGGCGGTCAGCGTGTAGGTGGTATTGGTCACGGGCGACACCGCACGGTTGCCCGTCACAGGCACCGGCCCGATGCCGCTAATCGAGACCGAGTCGGCATAGCGGGTCTCCCAGGACAGGCTCGCACTCTCGCCTTCGAGGATATTGGCCGGCGTGACAAAGCAACGGATGAAGCTCGGCTCCGGCCGCTCCACCACGACGATGACGCTCGCGGTCGCCGTGCTCACGGCGTTGCGCGCCGTCAGCGTGTAGATGGTCGTCTCCCTGGGTTGGACCGTGCGCGTACCGGTCTGCTTGTCCACGCTTCCGATGTTGCTGATGGTCACCTCATCGGCGTTCTCGACGTTCCAGGTAAGCGTCGCGCTGCCGCCCAGACTGATCTGCGGCGGCGTCGCCGAGAAGCTGATGATGCGCACCCTCGGGGCCTCCTTCACCGTGACGCTCACGGTGTCGATGCCCTTTAGGCCATGGCTGTCGGTGACCTCCAGGCGGAAGCCGTAAACCTGCCCGTCCTCCGCCCGGAAGGTCGCAATCGCGGAGGTGGCTCCCGTCAACGCCACGGGCGGGCCGCCCACCTGGATCCAGCGGTAGGTGATCGGATCGCCGTCCGGATCGTAGCTGGCCGAGCCGTCGAGCGTCACCGTACCCGCCGGGATGCCGATCAGGTCGGGGCCCGCATTCGCCACCGGTGCGTCGTTGCCCGTCCGCACCCGCTCTTTGACAATCTCATACCGCAGGCGCGGAATGTCGGCCGGCACCGGATGCGTCACCTCGGCAAATCGCTTCGGCTCGAGGAAGTTGCCGAACATCAAGCCGAGCGCGAAGCGCCCGTAGGTCTGGGGCGAAAGCAGCGTCTCGTTGACGCCGCCCTCGGCCGTGAAGGCCCAGTTCGGGTGGAACGGGAAGACGAGACGTACGGTGCCGCCGGCGCGGTTCGGCGCCACACGGCCGCGCAGATAGCCGAGGTTGCCCTCTGCCCAAGAGCGGCCTTTGAGGCCCACCGTCGCGCTCACGCCGATCTGGTCCACCGTGCTCAGGTAGATGTTCTCGATGAGGTTGCGGCTGATGAAGCGCGTGTCGATGAGGGAGCGGTTCATGAAGCCCTTAGCTCCGAACAGTCCCACCTTGCCGCGCGAAAAGATGTAGTCAGCCGTCAAGGAGCCCTGCGCCAGCGTGCCGCCGTGGGCGAACTCGGCCAGCGTCACGTGCTTGAAGCTCGAAAACAGGCCGAGCTGGAAGTCGCTGTGGCGGCCCACGATGCCGATGTCAAACTGGCCTTCCTTGCGATCACGCCAACCCATGTATTCGGCCTCGGCCTGGACGGCGAGCTTCTCCCAGAACGGCTGGAAGAAGCGGCCCCGTCCGCTGAAGAAGACGTGCCCGGAATCGTCGGCGCCCACATTGGCTCCTACGATCGAAAATCTCGGATACTGCGGTCCGATGGCTTTGCGCGCCGCCTCTTCCGCCGCACGGGCGATCTGCGCCTCGGAGACAGGCGGCGCCTTCGGCACTTCGGCGACCTCTTTCTTTAAGCCCTCCTGAGCCGCCTTGAGCGCCTCGACATCGCCGCGCAGGCGAGCGTTCTCCTTTCGCAGGTCGTTCAGAGCCGCCAGGATCTCATCGAGCTTGTCAAGCTTCTTAAGGATCGCGTCGCAGCACTCTTCCTGCTTCTTGGCGATCTGCTCGAGCAAGCGGATGGCGTCGCCGACGCCGCCGGCGCCGATGACGCGTCCCTGGGCGTCGGTCACCGTGATCTCGACGCGCCGGTTGACAAACCGCGCCTCATCGGTCTTTTCCGCCAGCTTAGGTGCGCTTTTGCCGCGGCCCTCGGCCGTGATCTGGCCCGGACGCGCGCCGTATTTCTCCAGAAACGCTTTGACCGCGTTGGCTCGGCGGAGGGCCAGCCGGTCGTTGTACTGCGCCGAACCGATGAAGTCCGCGTGACCGACCAGCCGTACCTTATAGTCCGGATTTTGACTAAGCAACTCGGCCAGCCGCAGGAGGCTGGGGAAGCCGTCGGTCAGAATGTGGGAATCGAATTCGAAGTTGATCTCCTCCCAGTCGTCCTTGGATGCCGAGACGTTGACCCATTGAGCGAAGGCGAGCCCGCTTAGGGCGACGTACACGACAGTTGCGCTGAGAAGCCTCTGGAACATGTTCAAGGCGATCCTCCTCTTCGAGAGCTCCTTGCTCCTCTCTCCAATTGGCGCGGGCAGACCTTTCATGATACTACAGCACCGCACCAGGTTCTCCGTATAATGGTTATGGAGCCTGCGTGACGGGCAGCCGCCCGCTGCGGCGGGAGGAAAGTCCGGTCTCCACAGGGCAGCGTGCCGGCTAACGGCCGGGGGCCCGATGAGGGTCACGGAAAGTGCCACAGAAAACATACCGCCGGGCGCAGGTCCGGTAAGGGTGAAAAGGTGCGGTAAGAGCGCACCGCGGTCGGAGCAATCCGGCCGGCAGGGTAAACCCCACGCGGAGCAAGACCAAATAGGGGAGCATGGAGTGGCCCGCTCCGCTATGACTCCCGGGTAGGTCGCTTGAGCCGGCCAGCAATGGCCGGCCTAGAGGAATGGCTGCCGCCCCCTCGGGGGTACAGAAACCGGCTTACAGTCCCGCAGGCTCGCCCCGCTTCAGGTCGCGCGCAGTCGCCGGCCGCGCACGATCGTCACCCGGCTCACGATGCGCTGCCGGGCCGTGACGGCATTGCGCTGGGAATCGACGAGACGAAACTCGCCCTCCTCCAGCTCGAGCAGCGCGATGTCGGCCGGCGCGCCTGGCGCAAGCGTCCCCATGCCCTCGAGGCGATTGATTACGCGCGCCGGAATCCAGGTCGAGCGCCGGAGCACCTCCTCGAAGCTCATGCCCAGATAGAGGAACTTCGACATCGTCGTCGGCATGTCGTAGACCGGACCGTTCACGTTGAGGTTGTAGAGGTCCGTCGAGATGGTGTCCGGCGGGAAGCCGGCGTCGAGCGCCCGCCGCGCCGCAGCAAAGTTGAAGCTGCCCAGGCCGTGCCCGACATCGAAGATGACGCCGCGCGCCCGCGCCTCGGCCACGCCTGGTTTGAGCTTGCCGTTCGGATCCGTGATGGAAAGCGTATGGCCGTTGTAGCAATGCGTGACGATGTCGCCCGGCCGCATCAGCTCCATCACCTGCTCGGTTTCAGGCGGCGCGAAACTGATGTGGGTCATGAGCGGCACTTTGTACTCATCGCACAGCTCGCGCGCCACCTTGAGCAGGTCGTAGCTGTAGCGGCCGTTCATGTTCGAGCCGATCTGCACCTTAACCCCGAGCAGGATGTCCCGGTTGTGGAGCACCGCCTGCCCGGTAGCGCGCATCTGTCGCCGGGCGTAATCGATCGGGTCGATGTCCGGATTCCGGCTGCTCGGGTACAGGTACACATAGCCGAAAATGCGCGCCTGAGCCGGCTCGACGATGAAGCGCCGGAAGCCGGCCACCTGATCGTGCGCAAAGCTTCCCGCATCGGCCCAGGTGGTGACGCCGGAGCGGGCGGCGATCGGGTCGGCCTCCACGCTGAGCCCGGTTGCTGAATGATAGCAGTGCGTGTGCAGGTCCACCAGCCCCGGCGCAACATACAGGCCCTTCGCCTCGATTGTCTCCAGCGCCTGCTCCGCCGGAATCTCCGGCTCGATGGCGGCGATGCGGCCTGCGGTGACGGCCACATCGGCCTTCGCGCGGAAACCGCGCGAGGGATCGAAGACCTCACCGTTCTTGATCACCAGCGCGTAACGCGGCCCCGGCTGCGCACCAGCCAAGGCGGCCGCGCCGAGCAACTGAACGAAACGACGGCGCTCGAGACGCATGCCCCTATGTTGCCGCGGGCTGCGCCCGAGGGACAACTGGGGGCGCCCCTCGGCGAGTTCGTGCAATTTTCGCTTCGTTGAAATCCTCTCTTCCCCGAAGGCCGTTCGACTTTCCCTCTTCAAGCTCGTACCGAGAAGAGAAAACCACTTTGAGGGTAAACAACTTGTCGACTCGCTTCTGGTCGCACATTCGAGGCTTGCTTGGTTTGCCTGTCTTCGGGCTCCTGGCGAATGCGCCCGCACTCGCACAGGCCACGATGGTAATCGCCTGGCCCGAGCGCACCCGCCTGCTCGAAGATCAGCGCGTCGATCTGGTCATCGAGATTCGCCACGTCTCGAGCGTCGCCGGTTTCCGCGTCACCGCCGCGGGCCGGGACCTGACCTCGCAGTTTCGCGGTCCGTTGCCGGCGCAGCTCGACTGTGACGAGACGCCGGATGTGGTCTTCCGCGCAGACGCCGTAGGGTTCCCCGCAGGGCACATCCGCTTGCAGGCGAGCGCCTCGACGCCGCTCGGACCGGTCTCGGCGATTCAGGACGTCCTGGTCTATCCATTTCAGCTCGGCCAACCCGCTCGCAACATTATCCTGTTCATTGGCGACGGCATGAGCCAGCCCTACCGCGACGCTGCCCGGCTGGTGGCGCGTAGCACCCCGCACCCGAAGGGCGTTCCGAGGTTGCGCGAAGGGTTTTTCGATGATCTGCTCGAGATGGATCAGATGCCAATCGTCGGATGGGTGATCACACACAGCTTGGATCGCGTCGTGCCTGATTCGGCCAACACCGCCTCGGCTTGGGCTACCGGCAACAAGATCCAGACCAACGGCCTGGGCGTTTTTCCGGACGGGACGGACTGTCGATGGAGGTTGGGCGGCGCCAACGCGGCGACGCTCGAGGCGATCACCGACAACCCGAAGGTGGAGACGCTCTGGGAGTATCTGAAGCGGCGGTTCAACTACCGCACCGGCATCGTCTCGACGGCGGACATCGCCGATGCCACGCCCGCCGGTGAGGCCGCCCACGTCGCCTTCCGCCAGGCGCGCTTTGAGGTGATCCGGCAACATTGGGAAAATCCTTTCCTTGGCAACCGGCCGGCCTTCGGTGTCATTCTGGGCGGCGGCTGGGATCAGTTCCTGCCGTCAGTGCGTTCGGACGGGCGCGATCTGGTGGCCGAATTTCGCAATGCGGCCTACCGGTTCGTCTCCACGGCGACGGAGCTGCGCAGCGTTACCGCCTCCACGGATCGTCTGCTCGGCCTGTTCTTCCAGAGCGCCAACCCACGGCGCGCCTCCGACGGCATCCGCGCGGCCGTCGATCCCAACATGAGTGTCGCCTACGACAAGCTCCGGCTGCGGCGGCTTGGCACAGTGAGCCGGAAGCAAATCTGGGCAACTACGCGGACCAACCTTTCCTCGACTTGATGACGCAAAAGGCGGTGGAGGTGCTTGCCGGACCCGACCGAACGCGGCCGTTCATCCTGATGGTGGAGGCAGCCTCCATCGACAAGCAGTCGCACGTCAACCATGCTGCCGGCGCCATCTGGGACACCATCGAGCTGGATCTCGCCGTCGGCTGGGCCCGCCGCTGGGCGGCACAGCGGAGGCAACCAGACACGCTACTGCTGGTCACTGCCGACCACGCCCAGTCGATGATTATGAACGGGACGGTTGTGATCGGCGATGACAAGCTGTTCGACCGGACCCCCGTTTACACGGCGCAGAACAGCGCCGCCGTGGGGACGCAGACGGCGAAGGTCTACCGCGATGTCCATTCCAACATCCGGGCAATCTATCCGTTCAACGACATCGATCCAAACCAGACCGGCCCCGGCGGTCCGCCCGCGCACCAGAGATCACCTCTCGTAGCCGCGCTGGGCTACGGCTCGCTCGGCGCCTATGAGTTCCCGGACTATCAGGACGAAAATGGCGACGGCTACCCCGAGAATCGCCAGGTGGGCGAAAAAGGCAAAGTCCGCCTCAGCGTCGGCTTTCGCACCGGAAGTCACACGGCAGATAGCGTTCCCATCTCTGCCGAGGGTCCGGGGGCCTTCCTCTTCACGGGCGTGATGGATCAAACCGACATCTTCTTCAAGATGGCCGTCACCCTCACGGGAGACACGGAAGAGGGCGACCGGCTCGTGCCGCTGCTGCGCCATCCGCGGTGCCCGCGGACCATCGGGATCCGCTAAGACGCCGTGATGTTCACTGTCTGGCTTGCTCTGTTGCTGGTCGGTGTGCCGGCGGGCGCGGAGGAACTCGCTCGGGGGGAAGGCGAAGACAACGCCTCCCCCCTGACATGGTTAGTCGAAACGCTGACCCTTGAGGAGACCCAGCGCCAAGTGGCATCCTGGTTCGGCCATCCGCCGAGCGTGCAGCACGCCGGCTCGATCACCATCCTGAGCTTTAGCGATTCACCCGGCTTGTCACCCCATGCCGAGGGCTCGCACAGCGATAGAGCGGATCATGACGCCTGCAACGCCCAGCCCCAGTGGTCTTTCCAGTTTCGCGCCGGACGGCTGGTCAGCGTGGTGTGGAACCCGCCCGACGGCACTGCAATAGAGCTACCTAATACTACTGGGTCACAATCGAAACATTTTGTGGTAGACTTGTTGCGTGCCATCCGCCCATTCCGGGCCAAGCCCGCAGGAGAAGCGCCTGGCGGCATACTTGGAAGGCTTGGCTAAAGCCGCCGGGCACGCCGACCGGCAGGAGCCGCTCAAGGATTAC